>NZ_JBMPZA010000005.1:0-1570000 GCF_049368575.1 Priestia sp. 40 | reverse complement strand
CTGTCCCCGCAACCAAAGTGGTCCCGTGGTGTAGCGGTTAACATGCCTGCCTGTCACGCAGGAGATCGCGGGTTCGATTCCCGTCGGGACCGCCATTTTGTTTGGCTCGGTAGCTCAGTTGGTAGAGCAAAGGACTGAAAATCCTTGTGTCGGCGGTTCGATTCCGTCCCGAGCCACCATTTTAAGACGGCGATTGTGGCGAAGTGGTTAACGCACCGGATTGTGGTTCCGGCATTCGTGGGTTCGATTCCCATCAGTCGCCCCATCTTAAGTAACGCGGGTGTAGTTTAGTGGTAAAACCTCAGCCTTCCAAGCTGATGTCGTGAGTTCGATTCTCATCACCCGCTCCAAATAATGGGCCTATAGCTCAGCTGGTTAGAGCGCACGCCTGATAAGCGTGAGGTCGGTGGTTCGAGTCCACTTAGGCCCACCATATTCCACAGTAGCTCAGTGGTAGAGCTATCGGCTGTTAACCGATCGGTCGTAGGTTCGAGTCCTACCTGTGGAGCCATACGGAGAAGTACTCAAGTGGCTGAAGAGGCGCCCCTGCTAAGGGTGTAGGTCGTGTAAGCGGCGCGAGGGTTCAAATCCCTCCTTCTCCGCCAGTCGTTTTAAATTTAAATATGGCCCGTTGGTCAAGCGGTTAAGACACCGCCCTTTCACGGCGGTAACACGGGTTCGAATCCCGTACGGGTCATCTTAAAAAGGTTTGCATATATTGCAAACCTTTTTTTATTTGCGCTTTTTTAAAGATTAAGTAAACAGAAATAATAGTTAGGAATAATTACCATGAATTTTCAGAATAAAAAGTAAGTTTTAAGCAGGATTTTCCCTATATCATATGGAATTATTCATAAAGTAATAAAGTATGAAGAGCATGGAATAAAGAGTAATTTTAAAGAACATTTATTCTATTATATTTGTAGAAAAGGTTTATGTTTTTACTATAAAAGGGAATGAGTGGTAAGAAGCGTATATTATGTGCGTATATCATGTTTGAAGTTAAAGGGGTGGCAAAAGTGAATCTAGCGGTTCAGCCTACTGAATTTGATGTTCATTTGTATCACGAAGGAAACTTATTTCGCAGTTACTCTATTTTCGGTGCGCATCAGGTAACGGTAGAAGGAATTGAAGGCGTACGATTTTGCGTGTGGGCACCTCATGCAAAGGGTGTAAGCGTTATAGGTGATTTTAATAAATGGAACGGTTTTCAACATTCAATGGTTAAAGTTAATGAAGAAGGTATTTGGATGACATTTATCCCTGAATTAGAACAAGGGACTATTTATAAATATGAAATCATCACACAAAGCAATCAAAAAAAATTAAAAGCAGATCCATACGCTTTCTTCAGTGAAGTGCGTCCAAACACTGCGTCAATTGTTTACTCATTGGATGGGTACAAATGGAACGACCAATATTGGCGTAGAAAGAAAAAACAGCAAAATATATATGAAAGACCACTGTGTATTTACGAGCTGCATGCAGGGTCTTGGAGGACTCATGAAGATGGCAGCCTTTATACATACAGTGAATTAGCACAGGAGCTTATTCCTTATATTGCTGAACAAGGTTTTACACATATTGAGTTATTACCAGTCATTGAGCATCCGCTCGACCGATCCTGGGGATATCAAGGAACTGGATACTATTCTGCTACCAGTCGATACGGTACACCTAAAGAGTTGATGAACTTTATAGATGAGTGTCATCAAAATAATATAGGCGTTCTTTTAGACTGGGTACCCGGGCATTTTTGTAAGGATGAACATGGTCTGTATATGTTTGATGGAGAACCTACTTATGAATACAAAAAAGAACCCGACCGTGAAAACTATGTTTGGGGAACAGCTAATTTCGATTTAGGAAAGCCTGAAGTACAAAGTTTTCTCATTTCGAACGCTTTGTTTTGGTTGGAGTACTTCCATATAGATGGATTTCGAGTAGACGCTGTAGCTAATATGCTTTATTGGCAAAATTCTTCTGGAAAAGCAGTAAATGATGGAGCTGTCAGCTTCTTAAAAAAATTGAATGAAGCTGTTTTTAAATCTGATGAAACGATATTAATGATGGCAGAAGATTCAACGGATTGGCCCCTTGTTACAGCACCTACGTATGAGGGCGGTTTAGGCTTTAATTATAAGTGGAACATGGGATGGATGAATGACGTTTTAACGTACATGGAAGCTGGTGTGGAAAGACGTCCCTATCTTCACGATAAAATGACCTTTTCACTAATGTATGCGTTTAACGAAAATTTTATTTTGCCGCTTTCTCATGATGAAGTCGTACATGGGAAAAAATCATTGCTTAATAAGATGCCAGGTGATTACTGGCGCAAGTTTGCACAGCTTCGACTGCTATATGGATATTTCTTTGCACACCCTGGAAAAAAGCTTTTATTTATGGGCGGAGAGTTTGGTCAATTTGATGAGTGGAAAGATTTAGAAGAGTTGGACTGGATGCTTTATGACTTTGACATGCATCGCAATCTTAACGGATATTTGAAGGATCTCATCAAGATTTATAAAAGAAGCAAGCCTTTATATGAATTAGACCATAATCCAGATGGATTTGAATGGATTGATGTTAACAATCATCATCAACAAATTTTCTCCTTTATTCGCAAGTCGAAAGAAAATCAGGAGATTTTTATAGTTGTTAGCAATTTTTCTGAGCATCCATATCATTCTTACAAAGTTGGAGTTCCAGTTGAGACAGAGTACATTGAAGTTATTAACAGTGATGACGAAGTGTACGGCGGTTCAGGCATTGTAAATAAAAAGGCATTAAAATCAGTGGATGAATCGTTTCACGGCCAACCTTTTTGCATTGAAATGAATATTCCGCCGTTTGGCATTAGTATACTACGAGCAAAGAGAAAACGAGGGGAGAGAAAACAACATGTTAAAAAAGAAATGCGTAGCGATGTTATTGGCAGGAGGAAAAGGTAGTCGGCTAAGTTCGCTTACAAAAAATCTAGCAAAGCCAGCTGTACCATTTGGTGGTAAGTATCGAATTATTGATTTTGCTTTAAGTAATTGTACAAATTCAGGTATTGAAACAGTAGGTGTATTAACACAATATCAACCGCTAGTTCTCAATTCATACATTGGAATTGGAAGCGCTTGGGATTTAGATCGACGGAATGGTGGCGTCACAGTATTGCCTCCATACGCGGAGTCAGATGGAGTAAAGTGGTATAAAGGCACAGCTAGTGCTATTTATGAAAATTTAAATTATTTGACACAATATGATCCTGAGTACGTACTGATTCTATCAGGTGATCACATTTATAAAATGAACTATGAAAATATGCTTGATTATCATATAAACAAAGAAGCAGACGTAACGATTTCTGTTATTGAAGTACCTTGGGAAGAAGCGAGCCGTTTTGGTATTTTAAATACAAATAGTGACCTAGACGTAATGGAGTTCGATGAAAAGCCACAGCGTCCTAAAAATAATCTAGCTTCTATGGGAATTTATATTTTTAAATGGAGTATTTTAAAAGAATATTTAGAAATGGATGCACGCAATCCATACTCAAGCCATGATTTTGGTAAAGATGTTATTCCACTTTTACTAGATGAAAAGAAAAAGCTAATTGCATACCCATTCCAAGGTTATTGGAAAGATGTAGGAACTGTAAAAAGCTTGTGGGAAGCGAATATGGATTTGTTATGTGATAAAGACGAGCTTAATTTATTTGACTCTTCATGGAAAGTATACTCTGTTAACCCTAATCAGCCTCCTCAATATATCGCGCCAAACGCCTGCGTGGTGGAGTCATTAGTAAATGAAGGGTGCGTTGTCGAAGGAAACGTAGAGCAGTCCGTGTTATTTCCAGGTGTACAAATCGGCTCAGGTTCTGAGGTTAAGAAAACGGTTGTCATGCCTACTGCAAAGATAGGCTCTAACGTATATATTGAAAACGCAATTGTTCCATCGGATATTGAAGTTCCAGACGGTACTATTATTCGACCGACCAAAGGAAGCGAAGAAGTAATTCTTGTTACTCAAGAATTGATTGAATCAGTTGCTAAATGCATTTAACGAACAGAGAGGATGAACGACATTGAATAATCAAATGCTTGGTATTATTGATGCTTGTACAAACACAACAGCGCTGCAGCCTTTAACTTTTTATAGATCGATTGCTGCCATTCCTTTTGCAGGGCGCTATCGATTAATCGATTTTACGCTTTCTAATATGGTGAACTCTGGAATTTCGAGCGTTGCCATTTTTCCTCGTGATCGCTATCGCGCATTGATGGATCATATAGGTTCAGGAAAAGAATGGGATTTGGACCGGAAGCGAGATGGATTGTTTATCTTCCCTCCTATGACAAGTGATTTACACTTAGAAAGTCCATCACTATTCACGCAGTTCCGTTATCATATTGATTATTTTTTAAGAAGTAAGCAGGAATACGTATTAATTGCTAATAGTTATACGGTATGTACAGTTGACTTTGAGCATGCACTGCAGCGTCATATTGCTTCAAATGCAGATATTACTGAAATGACGCAGGGCGATAAATCGCTTAATATGTATATTATTAATAAATCTATTCTAGTTAATATTTTGCAAAATGAATCGCATGATTTTTATACGATTAAAGAAATGGTTCGATATATGGCACAATCTCATCGTGTAGAAAAGTATGAGCACCATGGATATACGGCTGAGATTTCTAGCTTAGATGCCTACTATAAAACAAGTATGGAAATTTTATCTCCAGATGTTTGGAAGCAGCTATTCATCAACGAACGTCCTGTTTTCACTAAAGTAAAAGATGAACCGCCTACTCGTTACGCAAAGAAAGCGGTTGTGAAAAACTCAATGATCGCAAACGGGTGTGTGATTGAAGGACATGTGGAAAATAGTATTATCTTCCGAGGCGTTAAAATTGGAAAAGGTACGGTCGTTAAGAATAGCATTGTGATGCAAAAAGGCGTTATTTTAGAAAATAGTGTATTAGAAAATGTTGTTTTAGACAAAGATGTGAAAATAGGAAGTAATGAAACGTTGCTAGGTGAGTCTGAACTACCTAGAGTCATTGCTAAAGGAACAACTCAAGGAGCGTTGATGAAGTCGTGAATGTATTATTTGCTGTATCAGAATGTGTCCCTTTTATTAAAACAGGAGGGTTGGCAGACGTAGCTGGTGCTCTGCCTAAAGAATTAAAAAAGTTAGGAACGAACGTATGTGTAGTCATGCCAAAGTATGGAACAATTCCTCAACATTATCAAGACGAAATGGTGCTTGAAAAAGTGATTCATGTGCAGGTTGGATGGAGAAGACAATACTGCGGAATTGAATCGTTAACAATGGATGGCGTTAAATATATTTTCATTGATAATGAATATTATTTTAAAAGAGATAGCTTATATGGGCACTACGATGATGCTGAACGATTCGCTTTTTTCAGCAGAGCCGTGCTTGAAGCTATCCCATTTTTAGAGAATGAGCCTGATATTATTCATTGTCATGACTGGCATACGGCTATGATTCCATTTTTACTTCGTGCTAATTATGATATGTACGATCATATTCAAACGGTCTTTACGATTCATAACTTGCAATTCCAAGGAATTTTCCCTAAGAGCAATTTATATGAGTTATTAAATTTAAATGATTATTATTTTACTACAAGCCAGCTCGAGTTTTATGGGAATATTAATTTTATGAAAGCGGCTCTTGTATCAGCTGATAAAATTACCACGGTAAGTCCTACATATCGAGATGAAATTCAAATGCCATATTACGGAGAAAGTTTAGATGGATTATTGCGTCAGCGAAATCAAGATTTAATTGGGATTGTAAATGGAATCGATGAAGAAGCTTATAGCCCAGACGCAGATCAGCTTATATCTTATCCTTATTCGGTAGAAGAGATTGAAGGAAAATATAAAAATAAAAAAGAGCTCCAGCGCTATCTTGAATTAGAAGAAAATAAGGATGTTCCAATTATTTCGATGGTTACAAGGTTAACTCAGCAAAAGGGATTAGATTTAGTTAAGCACGTTTTCCATGAGACGGTTAACTTAGGAGCCCAAATTGTTATTTTAGGAACTGGCGAACACGAGTTTGAGCAGTTTTTCCGTGAGATGGAAGATACGTACCCGCAACAAGTGAAAGCCATTATTGGTTTTAATGAGGAACTTGCTCATAAAGTTTACGCCGGTACGGATTTATTTTTAATGCCTTCCCGTTTTGAGCCTTGCGGACTCGGACAATTAATAGCTTTAAAATATGGAACCATTCCAGTCGTGCGTGAAACGGGCGGCCTGAATGATACGGTCAAAGCTTATAATGAATATAGCGGAGAGGGAAATGGCTTCTCTTTTAAGAATTATAATGCTCATGACATGCTTCATACGTTAGAAAGAGCTGTTTCATTTTATCACCAGAAAGATGTATGGAAAAAATTAATGATGGATGCTATGAGTCAGGATTATAGCTGGGGGCAATCGGCATTTAAATATAATCAATTGTATTCAAATTTGACATCTACTCCATCGTGAAAGGGTGAGCAGATTGTTCTCTGATAAAAAAAGCTTTCAAGAGGCTTTTTTAAAAAAGCTGGAAATGACATATGGAAAGAGCTTTAAAGAATCTACTGTTCAAGATCACTATCATACATTAGGAAATATGGTGCGAGAGTATATTAGCAGCGATTGGATTTCAACCAATGAAATTCATAGGTCTTCACATACAAAGCAAGTGTATTATCTTTCTATCGAATTTTTATTAGGCAGACTATTGGGTCAAAATCTGTTGAACTTAGGAATTCGGGAAGTTGTAAAAGAAGGATTAAGTGATCTGAATATTTCACTTGAAAATATTGAGGAAATAGAAGTAGACGCAGGATTAGGAAACGGCGGATTAGGCAGGCTGGCTGCTTGTTTTTTAGATTCTCTTGCTTCACTTAATCTTCCTGGCCATGGTTATGGGATTCGCTATAAACACGGTTTGTTTGATCAAAAGATTGTAAACGGCTTTCAAATTGAGCTCCCAGAACAGTGGTTAAGGCATGGGAATTCATGGGAGGTACGCAAATTAGATCAAGCTATCGAAGTGAATTTTTGGGGCGAAGTTGAAATGGTACAGGAAGACGGGAAATTTTCTTTTCGTCATGTAAAAGGAGAACCGGTCTCTGCTGTTCCTTATGACATCCCGGTTATCGGGTATAAAACAGATACAGTGAATACACTTCGCCTTTGGAATGCGGAGCCTTCATCATTTCCAGTACATAAAGATGTGATGGAGTATAAGCGTCAAACAGAGGCTGTATCAGAATTTTTATATCCGGATGATACACATGAAGATGGTAAAATATTAAGATTGAAACAGCAATATTTTCTTGTGTCAGCTAGCTTACAAAGTATTATCAGAGCACATCGAAATACCTATCAAACACTTACAAACTTTCACGAAAAAGTAGCCATTCATATTAACGATACGCATCCTGTACTTGCGATTCCTGAGCTAATGAGAATTTTACTGGATGAAGAAAAAATGGAATGGGAAGATGCATGGCATATTACGTCCAATACTATATCATACACAAATCATACGACTCTTTCTGAAGCCCTTGAGAAATGGCCGATTGACTTATTTCAGCCCTTGCTTCCACGCGTTTATATGATTATTGAAGAAATTAATGAACGCTTTTGTAAAGAATTATGGGAAGTATATCCAGGAGACTGGCAGCGGATTGAAAATATGGCTATTTTAGCGCACGGGTTAGTAAAGATGGCTCATTTAGCAATTGTGGGAAGTTATAAAGTAAACGGCGTTGCAAAGATTCATACTGATATTTTAAAAGAACGAGAAATGAAAGATTTTTATCAGTTTTATCCTGCTAAATTTAACAATAAAACGAATGGGATTACCCACCGGCGCTGGTTGTTAAAAGCTAACCCGCAGCTTTCCTCTCTTATTACCGAGGTGATAGGAGATAAATGGATTAAACAGCCGCATTCTCTTATAAAGCTCCAAGAGTATGTGGAAGATCCAAGCTTTTTACAAGGACTAAAAACAGTAAAACAACAGCGTAAAAAGCTGCTTGCGGATATTGTTCAAGAGCAAACGGGAATTAAAATAGATTCACATTCTATTTTTGATGTACAGGTTAAAAGGCTTCATGCTTATAAAAGACAGCTTTTAAATGTGCTGCACATTATGTATTTGTACAATCGATTAAAAGAAGACCCTAATTTTCAAATCGTTCCTCGTACATTTATTTTTGGTGCGAAAGCTTCTCCCGGTTATTATTATGCAAAAAAAGTCATCAAGCTAATTAATTCTGTAGCTGATGTTGTCAATCATGATCCACAAACATCACCGTTTTTAAAAGTCGTTTTTTTAGAAAACTACCGGGTGTCACTTGCTGAGTATATCTTTCCTGCAGCGGATGTCAGTGAGCAGATTTCAACCGCCAGCAAGGAAGCTTCGGGAACGGGAAATATGAAATTCATGATGAACGGAGCGTTAACTCTTGGCACGCTGGACGGAGCGAACGTCGAAATTAGCGAGGCAGTAGGAAAAGATAATGTCTTTATTTTTGGATTAAAAGCCGAAGAAGTGTTGAGCTATCAGCAAAATGGGGGATACCGTGCCTATGATTATTACCATCATGATAAGCGGATTCGACAAGTGCTCGAGCAGCTTACAAACGGCTTCCTACCAGACACATATGACTTATTCGAGCCTATATATGATTCATTATTAATGCAAAATGATGAATACTATGTACTCCGTGACTTTGACTCATACGTTACGGCACAGCAAAAAGTAAACGAAGCTTATAGAAATGAAAATAAATGGCTTCAAATGAGTGCGACGAACATTGCACATTCCGGCTTTTTTTCTAGTGATCGAACGATTGAGGAATATGCATCTGATATTTGGGGAATTCACTCCACTAAAAATTTATTAAATCAATAAATAGAAAAGGTGTAGTCAAAGACTACACCTTTTTTATTTTATCTGTTGTCACCGTTTAAGAAATTACCTAAAGAACCAAGGATACTGCCTTCACCTTTACCTCCCGTTGGCGAAACTGCACTTGATAAAACGCGATCGGCTAGTCGGCTAAAAGGAAGAGATTGAATCCAAACTGTTCCTGGTCCTGACAGAGTAGCAAAAAACATGCCTTCTCCTCCAAACAGAGCTGTTTTAATTTTCCCTACATATTCGATGTTGTAGTTTACATCACGGGTCATGGCCACTAAACATCCAGTATCCACGCGAAGGCGTTCACCCGGCTGCAGCTGTCTTTTATGAATGGTCCCGCCTGCATGCAAAAATGCGAGGCCATTACCTTCTAATTTTTGCATAATAAAACCTTCACCGCCAAAGAAGCCCGTTCCTAGTTTTTTTTGAAAATCAATGCCAACGGATACGCCTTTGGCAGCGCATAAAAAGGAGCTCTTTTGACAAATGATTTTATGATCGAGCTGTTCTAAATCGACAGGAATAATCTTGCCTGGAAAAGGTGAAGCGAAAGATACTTTTCGTTTGTGATAGCCGTTATTTGTATATACCGTCATAAATAAACTTTCACCAGTTAATACGCGTTTCCCAGCTCCTTTTAGTTTATTAAAAAGCCCGCTGCTGTTGGAGGAAGAACCGTCACCAAAAATGGTTTCCATCTCAATATCATCTTCCATCATCATCATTCCTCCAGCTTCTGCTATAACACTTTCTGAAGGATCTAATTCAATTTCAACAAACTGCATGTCATCTCCATACAATTTGTAATCAATTTCATGTGCATTCATCATTTTCACCTCATTATAATTCTAATCTCCTATTCATTCGATGTCATCTCCTATAGCTCCTACTAAAAATAGAAAAAAGAGTAGTATGAAGAACTACTCCTTTTCAGTGTATGGATCTTTCTCATAGGCCGGTAAATCTCCAAATATGGTCATCGTACCTTCTTCATCCAGTGCATTTTCATATCGCTCATGCTCTTTTGAAGGGTAAATAGGAAGAGGCTGTCCATATAAATCGGTAGCAGCAAAGTTTTCATAATCTTCAACGTACCCGATAGCTTCATCTGCCTCAATATAGGTTTCACTATAGTTAGCCGTATCTTCTATAAAATCAGAAGGAGATTCAGACGTCCCGTAACGCGCAACGTCTTGCCAAGAATCTTCTGCGTCATATCCTGTCATTTCGGTATCGTCATAGTCGTATTGGCCAAATGGGTGATGGAGAACATTTTCTTCTACAGGTCTGTGCTTTGGAATATCCTGTGATGGGCTATGTTCTCTACAGTATAAAGTAGTTGGTACAGCCTGAAGTCGTTCAAACGAGATATCTGCTCCACATGCTTTGCATGTTCCATACGTGCTGTGAGCGATTGCCTGAAGTGCTTCTTCTATTTCATGTAGCTCTTGTTTTGCATGTTCATTTAGTGCAATGTCCTTTTCACGCTCATATGTTTCCGTGGCTGTGTCACCAGGGTGGTTATCGTAGCTTGAAAGTTCTCCTACAGCATCGTGAGCGTCGCTTCGAGTTAGACCAAAATGATCATTTTGGTCAAAGTGCGATTGAATATCAGCCTGCTGCTGCTGTAAATTTTGTTTTAACTGACTGATTTCTTCTTTTGAAAGTGTCATGAAGCTCCCCCTTAAAAATTTATTGTGCTTTTGTAGTATGTGTTAAAAATTCAAAAAAACACGATTCATATTAGGAGTATTTGGGGTATTCATGAAGCTAAGAGAGAAAAGGAGTGGAAAATTAAAGAAAGTTAAAGGTTATAGAAAAGGGTATGATAAAAATAACGTTCTCGAGGTCTAAGGAGTACTAAATAGATCATAAAGATTTTTGATTCATTTAATGAAAAGGCATAATTTAGATAAGCGAAATTAATTTTTTTCTCGTGAATCGCGATGCTAGATTTTTTTGAACTGAAAGTTTATAATAAGTTAGTTACAGACTTAAGAAAAAAGATGAACGGGGGGACGTAGTGTGATTGCAACGACCGAACAGTTAGTACAAGAATACATTAAAGATGCGATTGAGTGTGCAAAAAATGAAAATCAGCCAAAATTGGTCAGTTTAGTGAAAAAAGTAAGACCTATTGACCCCCTTATTTTTTATGCGAACGGACATGACCAGTTTTATAAAGAACGCTTTTTTTGGAAAGATCCCAACAG
The DNA here is from genome assembly GCF_049368575.1 of Priestia sp. 40. Taxonomy (NCBI): domain Bacteria; kingdom Bacillati; phylum Bacillota; class Bacilli; order Caryophanales; family Bacillaceae; genus Priestia; species Priestia sp. 40. Next base: position 1,558,822 of record NZ_JBMPZA010000005.1, on the reverse strand, counting down.
TTATTATACATTTGTTGGATTAGGATATGCGCATACTATTTGCACCAATGCGGCAAAAGAACGTTATTTCCACATTGAAAATGAATGGAAGCGCTTTATAAAAGAAGACTTTTATAAAAATAACCAAATTTTCCCGGATGGGACAGGTCCTCTTTTATTTGGAGGATTTTCATTTGACCCAAATCAGTATCGAGAAAACTATTGGAGTGATTTCCCAAGTTCAAAATTTATGATTCCAACTGTGTTATATACTCAGGTAGACAAAGAAGGATACCTTACCGTTAATATGATGGTTAAAGGACAAGATTCTGTTAAAAAGCACATCAATTATTTCGAAGAGGTCCAAAAACTTGTTCTTTGTGAAGAGTACGACGGGGAATCTCATATTTCACCTTTGCTGTTGGAAAAAGAGGAAATTGGGGTAGAGAAATTTAAAGGAAATATTGAAAGAGCTACTACTTTAATTAAGCAACAGGCCATAGAGAAAGTGGTTCTTGCTCGTCAATTAAAAGTAAAATTTAATGAAGATATTTCTACTGAATACGTGCTTCAGCGTCTGTTAAAGGAACAGCCAACTAGCTACACATATATTTTAGAGGGAGAGCATCAGCATTTTATTGGCGCTTCCCCAGAAAGGCTAGTACAAAAACAAGGAGATTATGTGTTTTCCACATGTTTAGCGGGTTCGATTCCAAGAGGAAAGACAAGGCAGGAAGATCACGAACTAGGTGAGGAATTGCTTCAAGATCCTAAGAACTTAATTGAGCACGATGTTGTTGTTCATATGATTAAAGAAGCGATGAATTCTTATTGTTATGAAGTAGAAATTCCGAGTAAGCCAAGTTTATATAAAACAAAGCATATTCAACATTTGTATACACCTGTGAAAGGGCGTATAAAGGAAGATGTGACGCTATTTTCATTTATTCAAAAGCTCCATCCAACACCAGCGCTAGGAGGATATCCTCAACAGGAGGCCTTGCCTATTATTCGAAAGCTAGAATCCTTTGACCGAGGGTGGTATGCAGCTCCTTTAGGGTGGATGGATATAAATGGAAACGGTGAATTTATAGTAGGAATCCGCTCGGCTGTTATTCAGCAAAAAGAAGCTGTTTTATTTGCGGGCTGTGGAATTGTAGCAGATTCTACGCCTGAAAGTGAATATGAAGAAACAAGAATTAAATTCAACCCGATGCTTTCAGCTTTAGGAGGGATTATGCGTGGAACACATTAAATCGTTAACAACGTATATTGCGTCATTCGTGGATGAATTAGTAGAAGCAAATGTTGAAGAAGTAGTGGTCAGTCCAGGGTCACGTTCAACGCCTATTGCGATGCTTATGGCTGAGCATCCTGATATTCATGTGCACTTAAATATTGATGAACGTTCCGCCGGCTTTTTTGCGCTAGGAATAGCAAAAGCAAAGAAAAAACCAGTGGCGCTTGTATGTACATCTGGAACAGCTGCAGCAAATTATTATCCTGCAGTAATTGAAGCTCACTACTCACGCATTCCTTTAGTAGTTATCACAGCGGATCGGCCGCATGAGTTAAGGGATATAGGTGCCCCGCAGGCAATTAATCAGAATCATCTTTTCGGTCAATATGCGAAGTGGTTTGTAGATACAGCTTTACCAGAAGAAAGTGCAGATATGAATCGTTATATTCGAACAGTAGCTTCAAGGGCTGTTCATACAGCTCAAGCTATACCGAGCGGTCCTGTACACATTAACGTACCTTTACGTGAACCGATTGTACCAGATTTGTCTATTGAAGATTTATGGAGTCAGGGAAAACGCGGTAAATCATATGTGGCTGCTATCCATGGAGAAGCATCTCTATCTGAAAAAGGATTCGAAGAAATTGCGAAGCGCTTAGAGGGAACAACAAAAGGACTTATTATATGCGGAGATCAAATGTCTTTAAAAGCAGTAAACAGCGTATGCCGTTTAGCTGAATCTTTAAGCTTTCCGGTGCTCGCAGATCCGTTATCGCAATTAAGAAGCGGCAAGCATCCAAAAGAAAATGTAATAGAGACATATGATACATTTTTAAAAAGTGATAAGGTTGATGAGCGTTTTCACCCGGAAGTTGTCATTCGTTTTGGCGCGATGCCGGTATCGAAACCGCTATTGCAATTTTTAAAAGCACACGAGCCGAAAGAAATGTTTGTAGTTGACCAAGGTAAAGGCTGGAGAGATCCTACTTTACGTTCAACAGTGATGATTGAAGCCGATGAAACATTATTTTGTGAAGAACTGATCAAGCGCCTTTCAGCGAATCAAGAGGAGTCTACTTCATGGCTTAGTCTGTGGAAAAAGATTAATGCTCAAACTGCACAGGCTCTGAGAACATTAACTTCTGGCCAGGAATGGTTCGAAGGACAAGTAGTTCAAGAAATTGTGGATGTAGTACCTGAAGGCACGGCTTTGTTTGCTGGAAATTCAATGCCTGTTCGAGATATTGATTCTTTCTTCTTAAATACGGAAAAAGATATTCCACTCTTTGTAAACCGAGGAGCAAATGGAATTGATGGTGTGGTTTCGTCTGCTCTAGGCGTAAGCACGGCTTACGATCACACCGTTTTATTTATTGGTGACCTATCGTTTTATCACGATTTAAATGGTTTGCTGGCAGCTAAGATGCATAATTTAAATTTAACCGTTGTGCTAGTTAACAATGACGGCGGAGGAATTTTTTCATTTTTACCGCAGTCAAAACAAGAAAAGCACTTTGAATTTTTATTCGGTACGCCAACTGGATTAAATTTTGAGCATGCCACTCGTCTGTATGATGGCACATTTTCTTCAGCAAGCAGCTGGGAAGAATTTCGACATGCAATGAACCATGCTTTCACAAAAGGCGGGTTACATGTTGTAGAGATTCGTACAACTCGTACAGAAAATGTAGAGACTCATCGCAGTTTGTGGAAACTTGTTTCCGAGGAAATAAATTTGTCAAACGGTGAGGAATAGGCAATGATGTATCAATTAAATGGTGTATCTTACTATGTGCACATCGAGGGAAAAGGAGAGCCGCTGCTGCTTCTTCACGGCTTTACCGGTTCTTCTCAAACCTGGCGTACCTTTATGAAGAAATTTGTTAAAGACTATCAGGTGATTGCAGTTGATATTATTGGTCATGGCCAATCAGCAGCTCCGAAAGAAATCAAACCATATTCGATGGAAGCAGTTGTTGAAGCACTGCATGAGCTGCTTCAACAGCTATCTCTATCACAGGTGAATGTAATTGGATATTCGATGGGAGGAAGGCTTGCTCTTTCATTTGCTCAGCGATATCCACACCTTGTGAAAAAGTTGGTATTAGAAAGCGCATCGCCTGGTTTAAAAACGCGAGAAGAACAAAAGCTAAGAAAAGAAAAAGATGAGCAGCTGGCGAGCCGCATTATGAAAAATGGAATTGAAGAATTTGTGAACTTTTGGGAGGACATCCCTCTTTTTAGTTCTCAAAAGCAATTGCCTAGCCATGTTCAAGAAGCGGTGCGTAAAGAAAGACTTTCGCATACAGAAATCGGCCTTTCCAACAGTTTGAAAGGAATGGGAACAGGAGTCCAGCCGTCCCTTTGGGAGAAGCTGGACGATCTGTTGATGCCGGTTTTGCTTATTACAGGAGAAGTAGATCAAAAGTTTTGTTTAATTTCCAAAGAAATGCAAACATTAATACCAAATGCTACTTCTAAAATTATTTTAGGGACAGGCCATGCAATTCACGTGGAACAACCCGAGATTTTTGGTAGAATAGTAAGTGAGTTCTTAGCTACTACATAATTAGGAGGAAATAAAGATGACAGTTGAATGGACATCAGCACGTCAGTATGAAGACATTTTATACGAAACATATAACGGAATCGCTAAAATTACGATTAACCGTCCGGAAGTGCACAATGCATTCCGTCCAAAAACAGTAATGGAATTGATCGATGCATTTGCTTATGCTCGTGACGATGCAAGCATTGGAGTAATTGTATTAGCAGGTGCTGGAGATAAAGCATTTTGCTCAGGCGGAGACCAAAAAGTTCGCGGCCACGGCGGCTATGTAGGAGAAGATGAAATTCCACGTCTAAACGTTCTGGATTTACAGCGTTTAATTCGCGTAATTCCAAAGCCGGTTGTTGCGATGGTATCAGGCTATGCAATTGGTGGAGGCCACGTTCTTCACGTTGTATGTGACTTAACAATTGCAGCGGATAACGCAGTCTTTGGACAAACAGGACCTAAAGTTGGAAGCTTCGATGCAGGATATGGCTCTGGTTACTTAGCTCGCATCGTAGGTCATAAGAAAGCGCGTGAGATCTGGTTCTTATGCCGTCAGTACAATGCTCAAGAAGCACTAGACATGGGCTTAGTAAACACGGTCGTTCCACTAGAGCAGCTTGAAGCTGAAACAATTCAATGGTGTGAAGAGATGTTAGAAAAAAGTCCAACGGCTCTTCGTTTCTTAAAAGCAGCATTTAACGCTGATACGGACGGCTTAGCTGGTATCCAGCAATTTGCGGGTGACGCAACGCTTCTTTATTACACAACGGACGAGGCAAAAGAAGGTCGCGATGCATTTAAGGAAAAACGCAATCCAGACTTCCAACAGTTCCCACGTTTCCCTTAAACAGCTGAAACAGCTTGGTGATTATCATCAGGCTGTTTTTTCAATTTGATTTAGTTAATTAGTATAAAAAGGAGAGAAATTTATGAGTGGCCAAACGATTCCTAATGGGCTTATGCAAAGAGCATATTTGACGCCAAATCGAGTGGCGGTAGAAACACCGCAAACGTCGCTTACTTTTCAAGAGCTTCATAAACGTGTTCAAAAAGTAGCGCAGCAGCTTTCGTTTAACGGTGTAAAGCAAGGTGATACCATTGCTTTATGCATGAAAAATAGCGTGGAGTTTATTGAGATTTTACATGCGGTTTCTTATATTGGCGCTCGGGTACTGCTCGTCAATACGCGTTTGACAAATGACGAAATCAATTATCAGCTAACAGATGCAAACGTGTCGTTGCTTGTTACGGATGAAGCATTTTTAACGAGAGAGTTCCAAAGTTCCATTACTCAGCTTCTTTCATCTTCTTTAAAAAGTTCTCCAGAAACAGAAACGTATTTTCAGAAAACGTGGAATCTCGAGGAGACGTTCACCATTATGTATACGTCTGGAACAACAGGTAATCCAAAAGGAGTGCTGCAGACATATGGAAATCATTGGTGGAGTTCCGTTGGTTCAGCGCTTAATTTAGGATTAAATGAAAAAGACTGCTGGCTTATAGCGGTTCCTTTATTTCATATTAGCGGCTTATCCATTTTAATGCGAAGCGTCTTTTACGGAATGAAAATCATTTTAGAAGAACGATTTGAAGCAAGAGCGGTGAATGAAGCAATTGAAAACAAAGGAGTAACAATTATTTCGGTTGTCACTTCCATGCTGTCGAATATGCTGGATGAATTAGCTGAACGTAAATATCCAAATACATTTCGCTGTATGCTTTTAGGAGGGGGACCCGCACCGCTTACTATTTTAGAGGCTTGTGTGAATAAAGAAATTCCTGTTTATCAAACGTATGGAATGACAGAAACATCTTCACAGTTCGTTACGCTTTCACCTGAAGACAGTTTGCGAAAACTTGGCTCAGCAGGTAAACCATTATTTCCGTGTGAGATGAAAATTGTAGATGAGAATGGAAATGAAACACGGGAAGCAGGAGAGATCATCGTTAAAGGTCCAAATGTTACAAAAGGATATTTAAATAAACCTGAGGCTACTAAAAAAGCAATTCAACAAGGTTGGTTCTATACAGGAGATGTTGGGAAAGTGGATGAAGAAGGATTTCTATATGTATTAGACAGACGTTCGGACCTTATTATTTCAGGTGGGGAAAATGTATATCCAGCTGAAATTGAAAATGTTTTGTTGAAGCATCCCGCTGTTAAAGAGGCCGGTGTAACGGGAGTAGCTGATGAAAAATGGGGACAAGTGCCAGCTGCATGTATTGTTGTAAACGAGAACGTTTCAGATGAAGAATTATCTTTACACATTCAACAATTTTTAGCAAAGTACAAACTTCCAAAGTATTTCGTTCGAGTAGAGGAGCTGCCGCGAACGGCTTCTAATAAAATCATACGCCGGAAGCTATCATCGTTCATACAGAAAGGAAGCTAATCGATGATTATAAAAAAAGTACATCTTTATAAAATTGACATGAAGCTTCTTTCTCCTTTTTCAACAAGCTATGGTACAGTGCAGGATCGAGAATTGATTTTGCTTGAAGTAGAAGATGAAAAAGGATTTACAGGGTGGGGAGAAGTCGTTGCTTTTTCATCTCCTTGGTATACGGAAGAAACGATTCAGACATGTTTTCATATGTTAGAGGATTTTTTAATTCCTTCGCTTCTTCATCAGCAGCTTCAAAAACCAGAGGATGTTCAAAAGTTATTCAAACCTCTAAAGCGGAACAACATGGCTAAAGCAGCTTTGGACTGTGCTGTATGGGATTTGTATGCAAAGCGGCAAAATAAGCCGTTAGCTGAAGTAATTGGCGGAGTAAGGCCTGCTGTAGAAGCTGGCGTGGTAGTTGGCTTAAATGATATTTCCATCATGAAAGAACAAATAAAGACGTACATGAAAGATGGTTATAAGCGCTTTAAAGTGAAAATTAAGCCGGGTGCCGACTATGAGCTACTGAAACAAATTCGAGATGAATTTCCAAGCATTCCTCTTATGGCTGATGCCAATTCAGCCTATACGTTAAGCGATAGTGATTCATTGAAGAAACTAGATGAATTGAATTTAATGATGATTGAACAGCCGTTAAGTTCTGATGATATCCTTGATCATCGATTGTTACAAAAGCAAATGAAGACGCCGATTTGCTTAGATGAAAGTATTGTGAGCTATGAAGATGCACGTCATGCAATCGAACAAAAAAGCTGCAAGATTATCAATGTGAAAATCGGTCGAGTTGGCGGACTGTCCGTAGCAAAGCAAATTCATGATTTATGCGCCCAGCACGGTGTAAGGCTTTGGGTTGGAGGAATGTTAGAAGCCGGGATTTCACGAGCTCATAACATTGCCCTTGCCACACTGCCTTCTTTCACGATACCAGGTGACATTTCTGCGTCGTCTCGCTATTGGGAAAAAGATATTATTAAGCCCGAAGTAGAGGTAGAAGCCGGAGTAATAAAGGTGAAGGAAAAACCGGGGATAGGATACGATATTGATAAAAAGTTTATCAAAACAATCACAGCATTTGAAAAAGAATACAAATAAGTAAAAACCGTTTTTTATGAAAAACGGTTTTTTTATTGAGGTTGTCAATGTTTAGTAGAAAAATAAGACAAATTTTTTAAAAAGAGCACATTGTTCCATCAAGCGTGTCAAAACATGTTATGATGGAATAGTTTGATGAAAAAAGTCGAAGGATTTTATCGTAAAAAACAAAATTATTTTTGAAAATAGGTTGATAGTTTTCTAAGTTGTCCTATATAATGTGTTTATAACATAACACAATATGTTGTTTTGAAATTGATAATAAAATACTATATTTTGTGTTTTCCAGTGAAAAAGGTGTCTGATAAAAAGACTTAAAAGGGAATTTGGTGAAAATCCAAAGCTGTCCCCGCAACTGTGAATGCTGATGAAATAAGGAGATCCACTGTGATTAAACATCATGGGAAGGCCTTAAAGTAAAAAGAAGCATAAGTCAGGAGACCTGCCTTTTTTATGTCGTTTTATCTTCTTCGGGAGGTGAGAGGGTAGAGCGAGGATTGAGAAAAGACTTAGTGTCTTCTTCTATCTTCGTTCTATTCGCTCACCGAGGTACGGTGAGCGATTTTTTTATTTTGAAGTGAAGAGAGGAGCCATCTTTATGGTGAATACATTAAAGCCTACAATTCTACATGAATTAACTGCATATATTGAACGTTTAAAAAAAGAATTTACGCAGCTTGATTTTTCTTTGTATGAGGAAAAGGTTATTCAAACTGTTACAGTAAAGGAAAATATGACGGACGAAAAGGTTGCAAACGTCCTAATTTTAGCAGCCTTAGAGCGTATTTCAATGGAAGAACCAGATTGGACGTACGTAGCGGCAGACGTCTACTTAAACGAACTATATCGAAAAGCAGCGGACAACCGAGGTTACGATAAAAAAGAGAAGTACGGTTCGTTTTATCAGCTTATTCAAGAACTAACAAAAATCGGCATTTATAATAAACAGCTATTAAAAACATATACAGAAGAAGAAATTAATGAAATTGCCTCAGTCATTATTCCTGAACGCGATCGTTTATTTACATACATTGGATTGCTGACATTAGCAGATCGCTATTTAGCGACATCACATGATAAGCGCGTATACGAATTACCGCAAGAACGTTTTCTTATCATTGCTATGACGCTGATGTCTCAAGAAAAGAAAGAAAATCGAACAGCATTAGTAAAAGAAGCGTACTGGGCGCTTTCTAGTCTATATATGACGGTTGCCACACCAACACTTTCAAACGCAGGAAAGAGCTATGGACAGCTATCTAGCTGCTTTATTGATACGATTGATGACAGCTTACGCGGTATTTATGATAGCAATACAGATTTGGCCACGCTTAGTAAAAATGGAGGCGGAATTGGTGTCTACCTCGGTCATATTAGAAGCCGAGGAAGTGATATAAAAGGTTTTAAAGGCGTATCATCAGGAACAATTCCATGGATGAAACAGCTAAATAATACGGCTGTAAGTGTCGATCAGCTAGGTCAACAACAAGGAGCTATTGCCGTATATTTAGACGTATGGCATAAAGACATCTTTTCATTCTTAGACGCGCGTTTGAACAATGGTGACGAACGTCAGCGCACGCATGATTTATTCACTGGCGTATGTTTGCCAGATTTGTTTATGGAAAAAGTAGAAGCACGTGAAGACTGGCACTTATTCGATCCTCACGAAGTTCGTACGCTGATGGGCTACTCGTTAGAAGATTTTTATGATGAAGAAGAAGGCAGCGGTTCGTTCCGCACTCGTTACGCTGAGTGTGTAAATAATGAACAGCTTTCAAGAGAAACAGTACCTGCTATTGAAATTTTCAAGCGCATTATGCTTTCGCAGCTTGAAACTGGAACGCCTTATATGTTCTATCGTGATACGGTTAACAGAGCTAATCAAAACCGCCACGAGGGCATGATCTACTGCAGCAACTTATGTACAGAAATTACGCAAAATCAAAGCACAACGGTCGTAACGGAGGAAATTACGGAAGACGGAAAAATTATTATTACAAAGAATCCGGGCGATTTTGTTGTATGTAATCTTTCTTCTATTAACTTAGCGAGAGCCGTAACTGAAGATGTGCTTGAACGTTTAATTCCAATTCAAGTACGCATGCTTGATAACGTTATTGAGTTAAATGATTTGCCGGTACTTCAAGCAAAACTAACAAACCAAAAATACCGCGCAGTAGGGCTTGGGACATTTGGTTGGAACCACTTGCTTGCCTTAAAGAAAATAGCATGGGAAACAGATGAAGCGGTAGCATATTGCGATGAATTGTATGAGCAAATTGCTTACTTAACCGTACAGGCAAGCATGAACTTAGCTAAAGAAAAAGGCGCATATCCATTATTTAAAGGCTCAGATTTTGAGTCAGGCGCTTATTTTGAAACACGTAAATACACAAGCGAAGCGTGGAGTGAACTGCGTAACGAAGTTCAAAACAATGGGATAAGAAATGGATACTTAATGGCTGTAGCACCTAATTCATCAACATCTATTATCGCGGGTTCTACTGCGAGTATTGATCCGATTTTCCGTAAGTTTTATTCAGAGGAAAAGAAAAACTATAAAATCCCGGTGACGGCACCAGATTTATCACCAGCAACAAACTGGTATTATAAGTCCGTTTATTTAATTGATCAGCACTGGAGCATTAAGCAAAACGCCAAGCGCCAGCGCCATATTGATCAATCCATTTCATTCAACTTATATGTGCAAAATGATATCCGAGCAAAAGAGCTGCTGGATCTTCATATGACGGCATGGAAAGAAAAGTTAAAAACGACCTACTACGTACGTTCAACATCAAGTGAAGTCATTGAAGAATGTGAAAGCTGTCATAGTTAAAAGGAGTGAATAATTGATGACAAGCATGTTAAAACGAGAATTAATGAACGAAACAGCTCCGAACCGTTCGACAGGAATCATCAACGGCAAGAGCTCAAATATTTTAAACTGGGATGACGTCCGATTTTCATGGGCGTTCCCTAAATACAAGCGTATGCTAGCTAACTTCTGGACGCCGTTTGAAATTAATATGGGTCAAGATATTAAGCAGTTCCCTCAGTTAACGGCTGACGAACAAGAGAGCTTTTTAAAAATTATTGGCTTGCTGGCGCTACTGGACAGTATTCAATCAGATTATGCTAGCAAAGTAGCTGACTATGTAACCGATTCTTCGATTAATGCTCTAATGATTATTTTAGCGCAGCAAGAAGTGGTTCATAATCATTCGTATTCATATGTTTTATCAAGTCTTGTACCAAAAGGAAAACAAGATGAAGTATTTGAATACTGGCGCACAGACGAAAAGCTTCGCGCTAGAAATGACTTTATTACAAACGGATATAAAGCATTTAGCGAAGAAGCAACGGTTGAAAACTTTTTAAAGTCTATGGTATATGATGTTATTTTAGAAGGTCTCTTCTTCTATAGCGGATTTGCGTTCTTCTATAATCTTGCGAGAAATCAAAAGATGGTGGCGACATCTACTATGATTAACTATATCAATCGTGATGAACAGCTTCATGTTGGGTTATTTGAAAAGATTTTCAAGGAAGTACTAAATGAAAATCCAGCTTATCGTACGGAGGAGCTAGAAACGTTTGTAGTTGAAACGTTCCAAGAGGCAGCTCGTCTTGAAATTGAATGGGCGGAATCTGTTATCGGAGAAAAATTCGACGGCATCACGATGAAAGAGCTGCAGCAGTATATTGAATACATGGCTAATAAACGCTGTAATCAGTTAGGCTTCGGTCGAGCTGCTTTCCCAGAAGCACCGATTGAAAATCCTCTTCGTTGGATTATTGCTTATCAAGAGGTAGATTTAGGGAAAACGGATTTCTTTGAACAGAAATCACGACAATATACAAAAGCATCAGATGCGAATGGATTTGATGATCTATAAACACAAAAGCTGACTAATTTTCTTATTGATTAGTCAGCTTTTTTTAAGTGAATAAGTCCAAGTTCTAACGCACGTGTAGTAATTAAGTCATCAATTTCTTCTGGAATGTTTTCAAGTGTTCCCCATTTGTATGTCCATAAATGAGTAAACGATTGTACATAGATTGGAAAGGTTTGTTCATTTGCTTTTATGGCTTCTTCTTTAAAAAAATGAATCAGTTGTTCAGTTTTCATACTAGTCTCCTTTTTTATGATCTTGAAGAGAGAAAAAAGACAACCCAGAGGCTGTCCTTTTGCGGGTTATGCTTCAGTTGGCTTGAACGTTTTACAGTCTGTTTCATAACTGCTTGCTGCATGTTTTCCGCTATGACTTACCACGTAAATTTCTTCTGCGCTGCAGTGATTTCCATTTTTCCAAAAGTGACAGTTATTTACTTCACAAAGAATGTTTTGTTCCAACGTTAACCCTCCTTTGTATGTGATAGCTATAGTATGGTCAAAATTCAACTAACTTATAAGAAAGGTGGTAGACTTTCATTTTAATTGAGAATTTTTATCAATTAAACATTGACAAAGAGAATCATTCTCAATTAAACTGTGTATATAGTAAAGAATACAGGTTGTTGTCAAATCATTAAATGAATAATTAATTGGGAGGGAACAAACATGTCATCAGTTATGGTTGTAGGAGGAGACAGGTTAAAGCATATTACAGATCGTTTAGCGGGAGAAGGATTTAATGAAGTAATTCATTTAGATGGCCGTAAAAGCAATATGGTGAAGCGAGAAATACCCGAACATATTGGGTTTGTATTAGTTATTACGGATTTTATTAATCACAATATGGCAAAAGTCATTAAAGAGAAAGCAAAAAAACAAAAAAAACCGATTTATTTCGTCAAACATTCATGGAGTGCTATTCGTAAAGTGATTGAGCAAATTTCATGATTTAATTTTTAATCATTATTGAGAATGAATTTCAATTAGGGTGGTGAGACATAGGTGGAACCGATAAAAGTGCACATAAAGACACTCTCTAACGACCACATCGAACAATTTATTCGATGTCCGTACAAATTTTATCAGCAGCAGCTGCTTTTGAAAAAGACATCTATAGATTGGAAACAGCATGTTCAAGTAACTGTCCATCAAATCATTAAAACATACTATAGCAAGCCAGTTGAGTATCGCTCAAACCTCTATGTTTTACAGCTTATTGAAAAATATTGGCGCCTAAAGCCAAATATGTTTTCATCACCCATTCACTATTACGATGTGTTAGCTAAAGTAAGCGATTATTTACTGAGGTTTTTAGGCGAGAAAACACATGTGGAGCTACCGCTTTTTGTGTTTGAGAAATACAGCGTTTATGTAGAAGAAATTCAAAGCAACCTTTCTCTAACCATTGATTTTGCTGCATGGACAGAGAAGTCTTATACGGTAACAAAATTCATTCTAGATGACCATGAAGAAGTGAAGAACGCAATGAAAGACTTTATTATCGTTTTTTCGAGACAAGCTTTTAAAAAGGTTCCTGAACAAATTCGTTTTTATTCATTATTAACCGGAGAAACAACAACTTATCATATTACACCAGGCGATTATAAAAAAGCCATACTTCAACTACATATTGTCAAAAGTGTCTTAATGGAACCAAAACATTTTCAAAAGAATTATGCATCCAGTGAGTGTAAAAACTGTCCTCTTAAGCAAGAATGTTGGGAAGAAGGGGATGTGCGGCCAACACTGCTGGTGTAAAGGAGCGTCATTTACATGAAGGAAATCTTACTAGCTTATGCGAGTATGTCAGGCAACACAGAAGCGATAGCCGATTTGATTGAAGAAGAATTACTCAAGCATGGATTGCATGTGAAACGAGCAGAAGTATATGATATTGATGCTTCTGACCTTGTGTCCGCAGAATCTATTATCTTTGGAGCTTATACGTGGGGAGATGGAGAGCTGCCAGATGATTTTTTAGATCTTTATGATGAAATGGATGATATAGATCTCAGTCAAAAGCAGATGGCTGTATTTGGTTCAGGTGATTCATCATATGATGTTTTTTGCGGAGCAGTTGATTTAATTGAAGAAAAAATAAAGAGACGCAACGGAAATATAGCTGTTCCTGGTTTGAAAATCGAGCTCTCTCCCTTTGGAGAAGATGTAGAAAAATGTAAGGTATTCGCTAAAGACTTTGCTGAAGTAGTGGAAAAATCTGCTACTTCATAAGAAAACCCGGTCAAGTGCTGACCGGGTTTTTTAATATGGCTTCTTTTTGCTGTATTCTTTATTATCTTTCATAAATAGACGCCAGAAATAAAAGAATCCAGGAAATAAAATCGCAAAGCCAACAATATACACAATAAATAACGAATGAAACGCATCGGGATGTGTAAATCCATTCTCAATCGTTACGTTTGGATACACGACATACGGTAAATGACTTCGTCCGTATACGTAACTTGCTAAGAAATATTGAAGGACGATTGATACCACGGCTAAACGAGGCATTCCTTTTCCTTTTTGAGAAGGCAGCAGCAGAGCAATACCAGCTACTACAAATAGACCTACAGATCCGTAAAGAAGGGGCTTAAACTGCATCATTTTATCATATAACCAGCTTGCTTCTGATTGCATTGTAATCATAATAAAGATAGCCATTAGCAGTGAAAGAGGTCCTGTAATGAGCGCATCGCGCCGATAGACCGCATAAGCTTCCATTTCGTCAGATGACTTCGAGTAATCTGCTAATAAAAGAGACGAAAGAAACAGGGAAGAGGTAATGGCAAAACCAATAAATGAATAGACGTGCGGACTTGAAAACACTCTTGCTAAATTTAATCGCTGCGTCCCGTCAATTACATCAATAAATCCACCTTGACTTACTGGCAGTACGGCGATTAAAAAAGCAGGAATTAATACGCCAGATATACCGGATACATAAACCAACGCTCTCCGATATTTGAAGCTGCTAGCATAATGTGAAAACACTAAAAATCCGCTTCGAATAGATAAGAGAAGTAAAATGATACTTCCCGGTACTAGTAGCACTGTTCCAAGCGTAAATGTAGCTCGAGGAAAAAAACTAAACAGCGCAACAACAATCGCAACGATAAATACATTGGTTACTTCCCACGTCGGCGATAGATATCTGTTTGCTACATCTGTAGCATTTGTTTTCGTACGGTTAATATATACCATCGACCAAAAACCAGCTCCAAAGTCCATCGTTCCCATTACGGCATAGATAAAAATGAAGCCCCATATTACAGTAATTGCTAGTAATGAATCACCCATATTCTCACATCCTTTTTAATCTGCTTGCGCAGCAAGCTCTTTAGAAAGCGGATTTCTTCTGAAATAAAACACCAGTACAAGGGCGACTGCGGCCACGAGTACGATATAAACAAGCAAAAATAAAAAAAATAGAATATGCAAATTAGCAGAAGTGGTAACCGCCTCTGATGTACGCATAATGCGGTAAATGACCCAAGGCTGTCTTCCTGTACATGCAAAAATCCAGCCGAATTCAATGCCCATGATAGCGAGAGGACCCGTTGCGACAAATGCCCACATAAAAATCTTAGGGAAGCTTTTCTTCTTTAAAAATTTGTACCAAACAACGCCCACTAGCGCTACTAAAATTAAAATCGATCCGATAATGACCATACCGTTAAACAAGGTATGCACAAAAAGCGGCGGCCAATAATCCCTCGGAAAGTCATTGAGCCCAGTAATCACTGTGTCAAAGCTATTACCTGACAAGAAGCTAAGCATCCATGGAAACTCAATTCCGTATTTAACTCGCTGTTCTTCTTCATCTGTAAATCCGCCTAAAGCTAATGGCGCATGATCTTGCGTTTCAAATAGACCTTCAGCTGCTGCAAGTTTTTCGGGTTGATATTCGTATACTTTTTGCATCGATTCATGTCCATTCAAAGCTGTTACAAAAGAAAAAATCCCGCCAATTACTAATCCCATCATCAACGCTTTATGATGAAATTTATATTCTCTTGGATTATGTTTTCGCGCACGAAGCATTTTAAAGGCAGCGACTGAAGCAATGACAAAGCCTCCAGTTGTATAAGCAGAAACGGCTACGTGGCCGGACGTTACAAAGAAACTCGGATTAAAGAAAGCTGCCCAAGGATCTACGCTTACAATTTCGCCATTTAAAATTCGAAAGCCAGCAGGTGTTCCTTCAAATGCGTGCACGTTTGTAATTAAAACGGCAGAGGCAAGAGCTCCTATTGCTACTAAAATTAGACTGATAATCCTCATTTTTCGAGAAATACGGTCCGCTGCGTATACGTAAATAGAGAGAAAAAGAGCCTCAATAAAGAAAGCATAAATTTCAATTTGAAAAGGAAGAGCCATCACTTTTCCTACGATTTCCATAAAACCCGGCCAAAGCAACGCTAATTGTACACCAGCAATCGTTCCCGTAGGAATAGCGACTCCAAGCAGGACAGCAGCTCCTTTTGTCCAACGCTGTGCCATAAGTTCATAATCTTTATCTTTTGTTTTGTAGTAAAGAATTTCAGCCAATAAAATCATGAGAGGAATGCCGACGCCAAGAGTAGCAAAGATGATATGTACTCCCATGTTCAGACCAAACATTGAACGTGCAGTAACTAAATGATCCATTCATTTTCAACCTTTCCAGTAAAGTATTGATAAACCTTATTGTCCACTTTTTACCACACTTTATGCATCAGAATTGGTAAAACATATCACTTGAAAATAGTAATCATTACGATTATAATAAATATATATTGTTTTAAAGGAGAGATATTTAATGAAAACAAATATTCATCCAGACTATCGTAAAGTTGTATTTATGGATACAAATAGCGGAACATCATTTTTATCAGGATCTACAAAACAATCAAATGAGACCGTTCAATGGGAAGATGGCAACACATATCCGCTTTTAAAAGTTGAAATCAGTTCGGATACACATCCATTTTATACAGGAAAACAAAAATTTGCTGATAAAGGCGGCCGTGTAGAACGCTTTAAGCAAAAATATAAATTACAATAAAAAAACTAGCCGGGAGGCTAGTTTTTTTATTAATATAATGCTTTTTTCAGCGTATCAATGTTGTGTTGCATAATGGAGAAATAATCTTCTTTATTTTTAACATCGTTTTTCGTTAATGACTCTAAGTTATGAAGGGTTAAAGCTTGAGCTCCCACTTCATTTTTTACAAGCGTAGACACTTTAGGCTTTAAATTTTGGTCAAAGATAAAGTATTTGATATGGTCTTTTTTTGCCTGTTTTACGATGTTTTCTAATTGTTTTTGAGACGGCTCATTTGTAGGAGATAAACCCGCTACGCTAATTTGCTTTAAGCCGTATCGTTTTTCCCAGTAGCCATAGGCTGCATGTGATACTAAAATTTCTTTATGAGGTGCGTCGCCAATCGTTGTTTTTAGCTCTTGGTCTACATCTTCAAGCTGAGTCTTTAACGCTTGGAAGTTCTTTTCAAACTCTGCTTTTTTATCTGGTTTTAATTCAATAAGTTCATTCTTAATATTTTCTGCTAATTGAATAGCTAAAACAGGATCAAGCCAAACGTGAGGGTCTGTATCTCCGTGGTTATGCTCTTCTTCATGTGCATGTTCGTCTTCGTCTTCGTGTGCATGCTCATCTTCAGAACTCTTTGCTAGTTCAATTCCTTTTGCAGCTTCTACTAAAGCGACATCTTCATTTTTAAGTGTAGACTGTGCTTTATCTGCAAAACCTTCAAGCCCAATTCCTGAGTAAACGAATGCGTCCGCATTTGCGATTTTGACCATTGTTTTTGTGGTAGGTTCAAATGAGTGCGCATCTACACCAGTTGGTAAAATACTTTTAGCTTCTACATATTTTCCACCGATTTTTTCAGTGAAGTCCTGTAAAGGATAAATTGTTGTGTAAACTTCTAATTTTTTGTTTTTATTATCAGATGCGTTATTTGCACTGCTTGAACTGCACCCTGCAAGGGCTGTTCCAATTCCTAATGCCAGCACCATTAAAAGTGGTTTGAATTTCATTATGTTGCTCCTTCCGTTCGTATCGTAACCATTTATGACCTATGTTATTATATCGTAATTATTACGATTTGAAAACTAAAAAATTACGCACTTACTGTAAACTTCGGAAGAGGATCTTTGAAAGTAGCCCAATCCTGATTCATTTCCTCATTTGTCAGCAAACAGCGGTCTAAAGTTTCAATTATTTCAGCTTTATTCATATCAATACCAATAAACACAAGCTCGTTAATACGATCTCCAAATTGTTCATCCCATTTTGCTCGTAATTCAGGCTCTTCTTTTAAGGTTTGTTCTCTTTCCTCTGCTGTGTACGTCGCCACCCATTCACCCGCTCCTTGAATCATAATAGACGTACCTGCTTGAGAAAGAAGTCCTGCCATATGGTTGCGTGAAGGAAGCCAGAAAAATCCTTTTGCACGTACAATATCAACCGGCCAATTCTCTAACCATTTCATAAAACGTTCAGGATGAAGGGGACGATTCCTTCTATATACAAAAGAAGAAATACCAAACTCTTCTGTTTCAGGCGTATGGTGTTCTTCATTTAATTCTTTAATCCACCCGGCTCCTTGACTAGCTTTTTCAAAGTCGAATAAGTCGGTATGAAGTACAGACTCAAGTTTTACCTCACTATTAACGGTTTGGATAACAATGGCCTCTGGGTTTAATTTGTGAAGAACAGCTTGCAGCTCATCTGCATCGTCTTTTGTTAACAAATCAACTTTGTTTAACAAAATGACGTTTGCAAATTCAATTTGATCGATTAATAAATCAACTACTTCTCTTGTATCGTTTTCATCCGTTCCTTCTTTGCGATCTAATAAGCTTTCGCCGGATGAAAAGTCTTCCCAAAAGCGATTGGCATCTACTACAGTGACCATTGTATCTAATGAACATTTCTGAGTTAAATCAATGCCAAGCTCTTCATCAATATAAGTAAATGTTTGAGCCACAGGGATAGGTTCGCTAATTCCGGAAGATTCAATGACAATATAATCAATATCACCATTATCAGCTAGGCGTTCTACCTCTTTCATTAGATCATCTCGAAGCGTACAGCAAATACAGCCATTTTGCATTTCAACTAGCTTTTCTTCTGTTCGAGAAAACCCGCCTTGTTTAACTAAGTCTGCATCAATATTTACTTCGCTCATGTCATTGACAATAACCGCGACCTTTGAACCTTCTTTATTTTTTAAAATATGGTTCAAAAGCGTTGTTTTACCTGAACCAAGGTATCCGCTTAAAACGGTAACGGGAATTTTTTTCACTGTTATAACCTACTTTCTTGTTTATAAATAATAATGATTACGATTTAACACTTTTCATCTTATAGGAAAAAGTATTATAATACAAGAAAGAATTTTTTTATGAAGGAGAAGACAGCAAATGAGCTTATTACAAGATGTTTTAGAATTCAACAAAAAATTTGTAGAAGAAAAGAAGTACGAACTTTACGAAACAAGCAAATTCCCTGATAAAAAGATGGTTATTTTATCGTGTATGGACACAAGATTGGTAGAATTGCTTCCGCACGCTTTAAATCTGCGTAACGGAGATGTGAAAATTGTTAAAAACGCAGGAGCACTTGTTTCACATCCATTTGGAAGTATTATGCGAAGCATTTTAGTAGCTGTGTACGAGCTTCAAGCCGATGAGGTATGTGTAATTGGTCACCATGACTGCGGAGCAGGTAAACTTCAGGCGGAACCTTTTTTAGAGAAAGTAAGAGCAAAAGGCATCTCAGATGAAGTGATTAATACCATTGAATATTCTATGGACTTGAAACAATGGTTAACAGGTTTTGATTCAGTAGAAGAGACTGTTCAGCATAGTGTAGAGACAATCCGTAACCACCCTCTATTTTCAAAAGATACTCCTGTACATGGACTAGTTATTGATCCAAATACAGGAAAGCTAGATGTTGTTGTAAATGGGTACGAAGCAATCGAAAACAACTAAAGCTTAGTGTGATTTTTTCTCAGGTACTTCATCAATGCCACCCGGATGGAAAGGGTGGCATTTTAAAATGCGCTTTACAGTCAAATAAGATCCCTTTACGGCACCAAAACGTTTAATGGATTCAACTCCGTACTGTGAGCAAGTAGGGTAAAAGCGGCATCTTGCCGGAAGAAAAGGTGAAATTCCTTTTTGATACCCTTTTATAAGTAAAAGCAAAAGCTTTGCAATCATTTATTATCACGTTCTTTCTTTCGTGTTTGCTCATACTATAAGGGATAGAAGGAATAAAAAGCAACTAAAAGAAATAAAGGTTATTAAATGGATGAAATATATCGGAATTGCATGTTATGATAGGTGAAAGAAGAAAAAAGGAGTGGTATTATGCCATCAGTAGAAAGTTTTGAGCTAGATCATAATGCGGTTAAAGCACCTTACGTAAGACACTGCGGTGTTCACAAAGTGGGAAGCGACGGTGTTGTAAATAAATTCGATATTCGTTTTTGCCAGCCAAACAAACAAGCAATGAAGCCCGACGTTATTCATACGTTAGAGCATTTATTAGCTTTTAACATTCGTACTCATGTAGAAAAATATGATCACTTTGATATTATTGATATTTCGCCTATGGGATGTCAAACTGGGTACTACTTAGTAGTGAGCGGCGAGCCAACTGTACGTGAAATTATTGACTTGTTAGACGATACGTTAAAAGATGCAATTAATATTACTGAAATTCCAGCAGCAAACGAAAAGCAGTGCGGTCAAGCGAAACTTCACGATTTAGAAGGAGCAAAACGCTTGATGAAGTTCTGGTTAGAACAGGACAAAGAAGATTTAGAAAAAGTATTTGGCTAAAAATAAGCAGTCCGCGGGGCTGCTTATTTTATTTGGAAAAGATAAATGATTAAAGAAAGGGAAATGTCTCTTTTTATGAAAAAAATGTTTTAATCAACTAAAAAAGGGTACAACTATACTATACAAAGAGTTCACAAAGGAGCGAAAAACATGGCAGCAAATGTAAATGAAATCGTTAATAAACAAGTGGCAAACTTTAGTGTAATGTACATAAAACTTCATAACTTTCACTGGTACGTAAAAGGTGAACAATTCTTCACTCTTCATGAAAAGTTTGAAGAGCTGTATACGGAAACAGCTACAATTATTGATGACCTTGCAGAACGCCTTTTAGCATTAGAAGGAAAACCTGTGGCAACAATGAAAGAATCGTTAGAACTTTCTTCTATTAAAGAAGCGGATGGAAGCGAAACGGCTAAAGATATGGTTGCTTCTTTAGTAAGCGATTTTGATACGCTAACTGCTGAATTAAAAGAAGGAATGGATGCAGCCGGTGAAGCGGGCGACGAAACAACAGGAGACATGCTGTTAGCCATTCATCAAAGCTTAGAAAAGCATACGTGGATGTTAAAATCATTCCTAGGCAAGTAAGTAAAACCTGCGAGTACTCGCAGGTTTTTTTATGATAAGATGGACGAACACTTTTTTTTCACCGGCATATACTGTAGGGATATGACTGCTTATGACTGCTGAAAGGGTGAAAAAAGTGGATATGCAGAAGCTTTCTGTCTTGATAATCTCAAGTTTAGGTTCACTGGCTTTTTTTTTATTTGGAGAGTGGGACTATTTACTAATGGCTTTAGTAGCATTAGTGGCAATGGATTACTTGACGGGTACAATTGCAGCTTTTATAAATAAACGTTTATCTAGCAAAGTAGGTTTTAAAGGAATTGCCAAAAAGATTTTTATTTTTGCCATGATTGCTGTAGCAAACTTTATCGATTCTGTATTTTGGGAAAACGGTCATATTATTCGAGATGGAGCTATTTTGTTCTATATTTTAAACGAAATGATCTCAATTACAGAAAACGCAAGAATTGTAGGGGTTCCCATTCCAGAGCCGTTAAAAAAAGCAATAGCGATTTTAAAAGACCGCTTTAAATCGTAGAGTGTATAAAAAAAGAATAAGATACACATAAGAAAGATAAGTTGGCACTAGAAAGAAGGAGCTGAATATCTTTCATGACAAAAAAATATTATGTATCTCTGAGTTCAGGGGAAATCAATCAGTCAAATACTGCTTCAGATTGGAATTATGCGATTGAAGCAACAGATGAAGAAGTGGAGCAGCTGAGAACCTATTTAGATCAGCGCGCTTCAAGCGATTGGTCAAGCTTTTGGCGATCACATATTCCGTATCTAGAATATCATCATGATTCTCAAAATGATATGTACGATAAAACAACAGTTGACATATATGCCATGCTTTATCAGCTGGGAGACGATGAAACAAAATCACATATCAAACAGATGAATATTTTATCTTCAGATAGAACGGAGTAAGGGGTAAAAAGCAAAGAAAAAAAGTACGAGCATACTTTTCTTATCAGGTATGGGCGTAATGTATGATAAAATAAGGGAAAAATCAAATGGAGTTTGAGTCGACCATGTACACATTTAAGGATGCATATCATAATCAAGTATTTTTATCATTTGAAAAAAATCCATTCTCGAAAACTCCACGTCATGTTTGGGTCGTATGCAGGTATGAAAATCAATGGTTGCTAACGAATCACTCAAAACGAGGTTTAGAATTTCCCGGAGGAAAACTAGAAGGCAATGAAGTACCAGAAGAAGCAGCGGTTCGAGAAGTATTTGAAGAAACAGGCGGAGAAGTCTCTTCTTTAACTTATATTGGTCAGTACAAAGTAGTAAGTAAAGGAAAGACCATTATTAAAAACATTTATTTTGCTACTATTGGAAATGTAATTGAAAAAGAAGACTACATGGAAACAGATGGTCCAGTAATGATTGATGAACTACCTTCGGGTATTCAACAAGATGATGCATACAGCTTCATCATGAAAGATAATGTTTTACAATATGTAATGAAATATGTAAAGCGAACATTTTTGTAAAAGCATCGTATTAATAAAAATCCCCCCGTTTGTACGGGGGGATTTTTTTATGAGCGTCGGATCAATTTCTTTTCTAAATAAGCAACGCCTTGGTACATAATCGTAGCGAAAATGGCAATTAACAATAAGCTGAGAAGAACAAGAGTAAAGTTGAAAACTTGGAAACCATAAATAATCATATACCCAAGCCCTTTTGAAGAAACTAAAAATTCTCCTACGATGACGCCTACCCAAGATAAGCCGACATTTACTTTAAATGTGGAAATAATGGCAGGCATGGAAGCTGGCAGAATTGCTTCTTTAAAACAGCGGGTTTTCGTTGCACCGAAGCTTTTTAGTAATTTAATATAGTTTGGATCAACTTCTTTAAAGGCTGTGTAAACGACGATGGATGTAATAATAACGGATATAATCGCTCCCATCGTTAAAATTGAGAAAAATCCTGGACCGATCGCTACTATTAAAATAGGGCCCAGCGCTACTTTGGGCATGGCGTTTAAAATAACGAGGTAAGGGTCTAATATGTTTGCAAGCCTAGTTGAATACCAAAGGGCCGTTGCAAGTAAAATACCTAGCAATGTGCCTAGAATGAAGCCAAGAACCGTTTCAAATAATGTAAAACCAATATGTTCTGCTAGCGAGCCGTCGGCAAGTTTAATTAAAAATAAATGCCATACTTTAGTAGGGGAACTGAAAATTAAAGGATCAATCCACTTTAAACGAGAAGCTAGTTCCCAGAAGCTAAAAAAGGCTAAGAAAATGATCATCTGCACGCTCAGTACTAATCGTTTTTCGCCGCGGACCTTGCGAAGGTAGCTTTCGTGAAGAGTATTTAGGGAGCTAGTGGGTTTCAAGTTGATCAAGCTCCTTCCATATGTCCATAAATAAATCGTTATAGACAGGGTGCTGGCGTGCTTCAAACGGAGAAAGGGTTCGTAAAATAGAAGGAACCGTAAATGTTTTTGCGATCTTCCCCGGCTTGGCTGAGAATAAAAAGATTCGGCTGCTCATAGCAATGGCTTCGCCGATATCGTGCGTGACCAAAACGGCCGTTTTTTGATAAGTCATCAGTGTTTTGGAGACAAGTTCTTCAAGCTTGAGTTTTGTTTGAAAATCAAGTGCTGAAAAAGGTTCATCCAAGAGTAAAATAGCAGGGTCAATCGCAAGTGTTCGGACTAAAGCGACGCGTTGTCTCATGCCTCCGGATAACTGGTGCGGATATAGGTCATCTACGCCCTGTAAACCAATTTCTTTTAGAAGTAAAAGTGCTTTACTCTCTGTTTTATCTGTTAGCTGTCCGCGAATTTCAAGCCCAAGTAAAATATTTTCTTTAATGGTTTTCCACGGAAACAAATAATCTTGTTGAAGCATATAACCTATGTTCGGGACTGATGTTCCGATATTTTCACCGTCTATTGTGACAGAGCCGGACGATGGTTCAATCAAGCCGGCAATAATCGATAGAAGCGTCGTTTTTCCACATCCGCTTGGGCCGAGAAAGGAAACAAATTCTCCTTCTTCAATAGACAAATTAATATGTTCAAGTGCAGTGGTAGCAGACTTTGTCGTAAGATACATATGCTGAACATCTTGAATGTGAAGTTTTGTCATATTACTCACTCATTGCATCTTTTGCGAATTTTGTGTTGACTAGCTTGCTGTGATCGATGTGTCTTGGAAGTTCTCCAGATTCGTCCATGATTTTTTGTAAATGATCCCACTCTTTTTGATCTAATAAAGGGTTAGTTGCAAAGGATTTTTGGGATTTATAGCGGTCAATAACCGTTTTCAGCGTTTCTTTAGGTGTATCTTCAAAATACGGCGCAACCACTTCAGCAATTTCATCTGTGCTATGTGTATTCACCCATTTTTGTGCTTTGTAAATAGCTCGAGTAAATTTAGCTGCTGCTTCAGGGTTATCTTTTAAATAGCTTTCTTTGGCCATAAATGTTGTATAAGGAACTGTTCCTGATTCTTTTCCGAAGGAAGCAACGATATGTCCTTTTCCTTGTTTCTCTAAAATACTAGCCGTTGGCTCAAATAATTGAACGTAATCTCCAGTACCAGAAGCAAAAGCATTCGCAACGTTAGCAAAATCAATGTTTTGAACGAGTTTTACATCTTTTTTAGGATCAATATTATGCTGTTTCAACACATATTCCCCTACCATTTGCGGCATGCCGCCTTTACGTTGACCAAGAAACGTTTTGCCTTTAAGCTGATCCCATGAGAATTGATCGACCTTTTTACGCGCTACTAGAAATGTTCCATCGGTTTGGGTTAGCTGTGCAAAGTTGATGACGGGATCACTAGAACCCTGTGCATATACGTAGATTGAAGTTTCCGAGCCGACTAAGGCAACGTCGATGCCATCAGATAAAAGTGACGTCATTGTCTTATCTCCGCCCCACGTTGTTTTTAAATCTACCTTTAGTCCTTCTTCTTCAAAAAAACCTTTTGAAATAGCGACGTACTGGGGAGCATAAAAGATAGAGCGAGTTACTTCGCCGACACGAACCGTTTGTACAGATGTTGTTTTGCTGCAGCTAATTAGTGGAATGAGTAAAATCATAATAGCAAGCAAAGAAAAAAGCCATTTGATTGGTTTCATAAAGCAAACCTCCTTAAAATAATAAAATATTTTATGATAATGTATGTAAGGAAGTGGAAGAAGGTGAGTGCCTATATAATCGTGTGGAAAATCAAAGAAGTATAGTTCAACGATTGCCGATATAGGTTGCCGGGTGAAAAACAGGCCAGTTATATAAAGAATGGAGGAAAAAAATGAAGGATGGAACAATTCTACATAAACAGCGTTTTCCGTCACCTAACCCTCGCGTGGCGCTTTGGATAATTACATATGCATGTCAAGGACTTAAAATTAAAGGGATGCTCGCGGAACCAAAAGAACAAGGAATGTATGACGGCTTTTTATACTTGAGAGGAGGTATTAAGAACGTAGGAACGGTTCGTCCTGCTCGACTCATTCAATTTGCTTCTCAAGGTTTTATTGTGATGGCTCCATTCTATAGGGGAAATCAAGGAGGCGAAGGAAACGAAGATTTTGCAGGAGATGATCGTTACGATGCTTTTGCTGCTTACGATTTACTGAAACAGCTCCCTAACGTCCACCATGACCGCATTCATATTTTTGGGTTTTCAAGAGGGGGAGTGATGGCTTTACTCACAGCCATTGAAAAAAATGACAGCCGTTCTCTTGTGTTATGGGGAGGCGTCACGGATATGGTGCTGACATATGAAGAAAGAGAAGATTTAAGAAGAATGATGAAGCGGGTGATTGGAGGAACTCCTTCTAAATATCCTGAAAGATACGAATGGAGGACACCTTTGAACCGTGCTCATCTCGTCGAGCCGCCGGTCTTGCTTATTCATGGTTTAGAAGATAAAAACGTGTCGGTTGATCATTCCTATCAGCTCGAATCTAAACTAAAGAAGTCCAATAAAAAAGTTACCAGCTGGTACTTCGAAAACTTTCCACATGCTTTTCCACCAAAAGAAAACCGAGAAACGGTGAAGAAGTTAACGAAGTGGATGAAAGCGCAATAAAAGATATGCTACGATAGAGAAAACAAGTAGAATAACAGTGAGGAGTGAGAAAAAAATGGGTATGCCGCTAGAATTAAATACAATGATTGTGACAAAAGGCAACGAAAAGCGTGTAACGGATAACATTTTTCAAATTGAGAAAAAAGGATATCGCTTGTATCCGTTAGATATTCCATTAAACATTCACAAAACGAAAAATGGAGAATGTATTGGAACTGCTGTTGTGCGTAAGGTAGAAATGGCGCAGGAAAAAACTATTGTCACATATGAACTGACAAAATTACATTCGACTAATTAAAAAACCGATCGTCTATAAGACGATCGGTTTTTTATTAGACTCTAGGTCCGCCTAATGTTGAAATGTCAGATGCTACATCATTAAAACGCTTGAAATTAGCTTTGAATTTAGCAGCAAGCTCAGTTGCTTTTTGGTTATAAGCTGTTGCATCGTTCCATGCTTTAGAAGGCTGAAGCACTTCATCAGGAACTCCCGGAACATGAGTTGGAATCGATAAACCAAAAATAGCATCTGTTACTGTTTCGGTATTAGCTAGTTCTCCTTCAAGGGCTGCTTGAACCATAGCTCGAGTGTAGCTTAACTTCATTCGTTCACCTACGCCGTATTCACCGCCGGTCCATCCAGTATTTACAAGGTAGACATTTACATTATGTTCATCGATTTTCTTTCCTAGCATTTCTGCATAAGTTGTTGGAGCAAGAGGTAAGAAAGGCTCACCAAAGCATGTAGAGAAAGTAGCCTGTGGCGATGTTACGCCGCGCTCTGTTCCAGCTAACTTACTAGTATATCCGCTCAGAAAATGGTACATCGCTTGTTCTTTTGTAAGCTTGCTGATTGGAGGTAAGACGCCGAAAGCATCAGCAGTTAAAAAGACAATAGCTGTAGGATGCCCAGCAACGCTTGGCAATACCGTATTATCAATAGAGTCAATTGAATAAGCGGCACGAGTATTCTCTGTTAAACTATTATCATTGTAATCTGCTACTTTCGTATTTTGATTTAACACTACATTTTCTAGTACGGCGCCGAAGCGAATTGCATTGAAAATTTGCGGTTCTTTTTCTTCAGAAAGCTGAATGCACTTCGCGTAGCATCCTCCTTCAATATTAAATACACCAGAGCTTGACCAACCGTGCTCGTCATCTCCGATTAAACGACGGTTTGCATCAGCAGAAAGCGTTGTTTTACCCGTTCCAGATAAACCAAAGAATAATGCAACGTCACCTTCTTCTCCTACGTTAGCAGAACAGTGCATAGATAGAATATTGTTTTGAGGAAGCAAGAAGTTCATCACTGAGAAAATAGATTTTTTCATTTCACCAGCGTATTCAGTTCCTCCAATTAGCACAATTCGTCGCTCTAACGAAAGAATAATGAAGGTTTCAGAATTCGTCCCGTCTGTTTCAGGATCAGCTTTGAACGTTGGAGCTGCTACAATTGTAAACGGCTTCACATCATCATTTGTTTTTGGTTCGGCTGAAGGGCGAATGAATAACTGCTGAGCGAATAGGTTGTGCCATGCAAATTCATTAACTACTTGAATTGGTAACTGATACTTTTTATCAGCTCCAGCATATCCATTAAAAACAAAAAGTTCATTCTGCTTCTTTAAGTGGGTTAAGACTTTTTTGTATAGCGCATCGAATCGCTGAGCAGAAATTGGCTGATTGACAGGTCCCCATTCAACCGTTTTTGAAGATACAGCATCGCTTACAATAAATTTATCTAAAGGAGAGCGACCTGTATATTTTCCGGTTTCGACTGACACAGCACCTGTAGAAGTCAGCGTTCCTTCGCGTCGAGCTAGAATTTTTTCAACAAGTTGTGGAACAGATAATTGATGTTTTGTTGTTTTTAATTGAAGCAAACCATTTAATTCGATAGACATATCAACAGTACTCATGTGCACTACCTTCCTTTTTTAGCTATTATTTATTCATTAATGTTTGAAATTTATAATTAGTATAACACATTTATTTAATTATTCTATACTATTTAACTAAAAATGTTTGTGCATTATAAAAAAATGTACGTTATACCTATTTTAGACACATGTATATGTGCTAGAAGCGAAAAAAGTGAGGCTATTTTAAGTGAAAGCCTCATTTTGATCTGTCATATTAACCAAACTTAGTGATGATTCTTAATAAGGTGTACTATTTCAGAATTTGAGTATGTTACATTAAAACAGATTCAAACATAAAGAGATGATTTCCATTTGAATGTTGTTGACAGTGAAGCGCTTTTTCATGTATTATATGTCCTTGAACGGATACTCTCTTATCCCGAGCTGGTGGAGGGACAGGCCCTATGAAACCCAGCAACCATCGTCATTTTTTTGTGTAGACGATAAGGTGCTAACCTGATGCAAGGGCACAACCTTGATCGATAAGAGTGAAAGGCTTATGTAGAATTTGATACCTTTCCTCGATACAAGGAAAGGTTTTTTTATATTTTTTAACGTGTAATGAAAATAAGGGAATGAGTACCGTATCACAATGTATCGTATTTATAAGGAGGAAAACTGATGTCAACACAACGTCGTCTGTTCACGTCAGAATCTGTTACAGAGGGACATCCCGATAAAATTTGTGACCAAATTTCTGACTCAATTCTTGATGCTATCCTAGCAAAGGATCCAAATGCTCGTGTTGCTTGTGAAACAAGCGTAACAACTGGTTTAGTTTTAGTAAGTGGTGAAATTACAACTTCTACTTACGTGGATATTCCTAAAACAGTTCGTGAAACAATTAAAGGAATTGGCTATACTCGTGCAAAATACGGATTTGATGCTGAAACTTGTGCAGTATTAACATCTATCGACGAGCAGTCAGCTGATATCGCTGCTGGTGTAGACCAAGCGTTAGAAGCACGTGAAGGTCAAATGTCAGATGAAGAAATCGAAGCAATCGGAGCTGGAGACCAAGGGTTAATGTTTGGTTACGCATGTAACGAAACAAAAGAATTAATGCCTCTTCCAATTTCATTAGCTCATAAACTTGCTCGCCGTCTAACAGAAGTACGTAAAGAAGAAATTCTTCCTTACCTTCGCCCGGATGGTAAAACACAAGTAACAGTTGAATATGATGAAAACAACAAACCTGTTCGCATCGATACAATTGTTATTTCAACTCAGCATCACCCAGAAGTAACGTTAGAGCAAATTCAGCGTAACTTAAAAGAATATGTTATTAATCCAGTTGTTCCAAACGAGTTAATTGATGAAAATACAAAGTATTTCATTAACCCAACAGGACGTTTCGTAATCGGCGGTCCTCAAGGAGATGCTGGTTTAACTGGTCGTAAAATTATCGTTGATACTTACGGCGGATATGCTCGTCACGGCGGCGGTGCATTCTCTGGTAAGGACGCAACAAAAGTAGACCGTTCAGCAGCTTATGCAGCTCGTTATGTTGCGAAAAACATTGTAGCAGCTGATCTTGCTGATAAATGTGAAGTACAACTAGCATATGCAATTGGTGTTGCACAGCCAGTATCTATTTCAATTGATACATTCGGTACAGGAAAAGTTTCTGAAGAAGTACTAGTAGACGTAGTACGCAAAAACTTTGACCTACGTCCAGCAGGCATCATTAAAATGCTTGATTTACGTCGCCCAATTTATAAGCAAACAGCAGCTTACGGCCACTTTGGTCGTACGGATGTAGAGCTTCCTTGGGAGTTCACAGACAAAGCGGAAGCATTAAAAACTCAAGCTTTAGCTAAATAATAAAAAAAATCTCCGTGAAAACGGAGATTTTTTTTTATGCCCACTGAATACCTGCAGCAGATTTTTCTACGACACCTTCATATTCTGAAAGCAAATGCTGAAAAATGGCGTCCCATGATTGAGTAAGAGCATATTGTCTCGCTGCATGGCCAAAGTGAAGCCGCTGATGCAAATCATCGAGTAAATCTGTAATAGCCGAACTGAATTCTTCTAAGGAGTGAGGTTTGCAAAGGTAGCCGTTTCGCCCGTGCTGAACCATCTGTTTAACGCCTCCTGCATTTGCTGCCACTACAGGAGTTCCAGAAGCAAGAGACTCCAGTACAACATTTCCGAAGGTTTCTGTTTCTGAAGGAAAAACAAACAAATCAGATGATGAATAGATATGAGCAAGTTGCTTACCTTCAAGGAAGCCTGTAAATGTCATATGCTCAGATGCTTGCTGCTGCATTTGCTCTTTTAAAGGGCCGTCTCCCACAATAACCCAGTGAATTTGATGGCGGATATGATCGGGTAGAGATCGTGCGATTTTCATTAAAAAATCAGCGTTCTTTTCTTTAGCTAATCTTCCTACATAAGTTAAAATGTAGGGTTTTTTAATATTATATTTAATACGAATATCAAAGCGGTCATAGTGGGGGTGAAACAATTTGTGATTCACCCCTCGCGACCAAATAGCTACGTTGTGAAACCCTTGTTCTTCTAGCTGCTGTTTGGTCACTTCGGAGGGAGCGAATATTTTTTGTACAGGTTTATAAAACCATTTCATATATTTTTGCAATGGTACACGCATTTTTTCAAGTTCATAGTGAGATAAATAATCATCAAAATTGGTATGATAAGAGCCGACAAGAGGAACACCTAATCTTTTCCCGTAATAGGAGCCGCAAAGCCCCATTGTAAAAGGAGTGGCCAAATGAATAATAGAAGGATTGAATTCCCGCAGCTGCTTTTTAATTTTTAGAACGTTTGGCAATGAAAAGCGGCTGTTTGGATAAAGGAAAAACGGCATGCTGGGCGAACGGTGAACATACGTTGAAAATGACTGATCATGAGCAAATTCAGGAGCAAATACCTGGATGGGAATTTGCTTTGATTTGACATACTGAGTAAATTGATAAAGTGTTTTAGCAGCTCCGTTAACTTCTGGAGCAAATGTATCCGTAAATAAAGCAATTCTCATTAGTACTCCTCCTATCAATTAGGTTAAAAATATGTTCAGTGAAACAGCACCTGAAAAGATGCCCAGTATCAGACCTACCATGACATCCGTCGGATAGTGCAGACCGAGATAAATTCTTGAAATTCCTACCGTTACTGCAAGAGGCAAAAGAACAGCAGCGAAGGCTGGATAAACAATCATAAGAGGGGTAACCAACGAAAAAATAGCTGTTGTATGTCCAGATGGAAATGAATGATCTTTTAATGGATTTTCTAACACTTTTGTATGTTTTAATTGAATATAAGGTCGTTTTCTCGGATATAGTTTTTTAGCAATGGCGACTGGAATATGACTAACGGCTAGAGAAAACGCACAAGCGTAAGCGACGGATGAAGGATGCAGAAATAGCAGCAAGCACGCTATCACAATGGTAAACGTGGCTCCGCCGGCGTGAGTTAGTAAACGCAAAAATCTATTTAAGTGCTTTCGATCAAAATGTTGGTTGACGCTTTTGAATAATCGGCATTCGGCATCGTATACATACTGAATTAACTTGGCTTTCATAGAGTCGCTCCCTTTTCAATAAATACGTCTTTATTATTCAGTTTAATCTTTAATTGTGGAGGCAGTACTAAAACGATGTAAATTAATATGGAAATTTCTTTACAATTGTGGAGAGAATAGAACATGATTGGAGAGTTTGTGGAGATACTAAAAAAATTCCCTCAGTATGACTTTCTGAGGGAACGTTCCCTTTATAATGAAGAATCAGATTTCTTAATAGACTTATAATACTGACCTTTTTCTACATATTCTGTACGAATGCGCTGCATATCTTTTAAATCCTCTTCTGTCAGAGTGCGGATCACTTTAGCAGGTCGGCCGAGTGCAAGAGTATTAGGCGGTATTTTTTTACCGGGAGGCACTAAGCTTCCAGCACCGATAAAAGCACCTTCACCAATTTCCGCACCGTCTAAAATAATAGAACCCATGCCAATGAGTGCGCGTTTGCGGATGATGGAGCTATGTAAAATAACTTGATGTCCTACTGTCACATCATCCTCAATAAGCAAAGGAGCATTTGGGCTTTGATGGAGTGTTGATTGATCTTGTATATTTACTCGTTTACCAATAATCGTAGGTGAAACATCTCCTCTAATAACAGTGTTAAACCAAATGCTGCTTTCTTCACCGATGGTGACATCTCCAGTAATCGTGACATAGTCTGCGATGAAGCAGCTGGGTGCAATGGTAGGCATTTTTTCTTTATACGGATAAATCATCAAATCATCTCCCTTTATTAGTTGAAAAAAAGTAGTAAATCTTCTAATGTAAGTGTACAAAGGTTTTTTAAGCAGGTAAACAAAAAAAGGAAGAAGGAGTAACTCAAATGCATAAATGGGAAGCAGTAAATCCAAAAGGCGTTATTGTCATGGTCCATGGAGCAGCGGAGCATCACGGACGCTATCGCTGGCTGATTGAGATGTGGCGTTCGGTTGGAATGCACGTAATTATGGGAGACCTTCCTGGCCAAGGCTTAACAACAAGAAGAAGAGGACATATCCTATCCTTTGATGAATATGTATATGAAGTGGAAGAATGGGTACGTGAAGCGCAAAAATATGATTTGCCTATTTTCCTGTTAGGTCACAGTATGGGAGGACTGGCGGTTATTCGTACGCTGCAGACAAAAAATCTCCCTATATGGGGTGCGATTCTTTCCTCACCTTGTTTAGGATTAAAAGAGCAAGTACCAGCTTATTTAGATATGTTATCTAAAGGATTAAATAAAGTTATGCCGAACAAACTTTTTGATTTAGGCCTCACTGTTGAAAAAGCAACAAGAAACCAAGAAGTTCGAGATGAAGATGAAAACGACTCACTGTATGTTACAAAAGTTTCTGTAAGGTGGTACCGGGAATTGATCCAAGCTGTTAACTTAGCTTTTAAAGATATCGATCGGTTGCCTGATGTCCCGCTTCTTGTGATGCAGGCAGGAGAAGACAAAATTATTGAAAAGCTGATTGTTAGGCAGTGGTTTGATGAAATAGAACTAAGTGAAAAAATCTACAAAGAATGGTCTCAGTTGTACCACGAAATCTTTAATGAGCCTGAAAGAGAATACGTTTTTACATATGCAAAAAGCTTTGTTGATCTTCACATTTAATGAGTGCTGTAAGAAGTTGAGGTGAAAATAAATGAAGATTCCGTCTCGTCCTATTTCATTAATGAGAAAAATTTATCGAGAAGTGTTTCCTGTCGTTCATCATGAGCTCAATTATTGGCGCGAACGGGCAAAAGAGATTCCTAATAAAGAATTGCGTACTCAAGCATTGGCAAGTATCGATACAAAAACTTTTCATTGTGAAGGAGGCGGTATCCTATCGATTTTAGCGAAAGAAAACATGGTGGAATGCATAAAATTTATTGTTGCCTACCAAACAATCAGCGATTACTTAGACAACTTATGTGACCGCAGCAATTCGCTTGACCCTAAAGATTTTGCCGCCTTACATGAATCGATGCCAGATGCGTTGACTCCTCATGCACCCCTTGGCGATTACTATCGTTTTCGAACGGATAAAGATGACGGAGGATACTTAGCCGGACTTGTCCAGACTTGTCAGCAGTCCTTACGAAAAGCTTGTAATTACCATATAGTCTCTTCACATTTATTAGAACTAGCTAATTATTATTGTGATTTGCAAATACATAAGCATGTTGAAATCAAGGAAAGAGTTCCACGATTAGAGAATTGGTTCGATGCTCACCGGCACAGTGTTCCTGAAATGGAGTGGTATGAATTTTCAGCGTGCTCTGGTTCAACGTTAGGCATTTTTTGTTTGGTCGCTTATAGCTTTCAAGAAGAGATGACCGAAGAAATGACGCAGAAAATAAAAGCAGGATATTTTCCTTATATTCAAGGCTTACATATTTTACTCGATTATTTAATTGACCAAGAAGAAGATAAAGCAGGAGGAGATTTGAACTTTTGTTTTTATTATCCTCATTATCAGCAAATGATGGATCGTTTTTTGCATTTTGTCGTAAAAGCGGATGAGTATGCTAAAAAACTGCCAGATTATCACTTTCACTGCTTTATTTATAAGGGCCTCTTGGGCGTTTATTTGTCCGATCAAAAAGTCCGGGCACAAAAACACGTCCATGTGAATGCACGTAGATTAATCAAAGCGGGGGGAGCACTCAGCTACTTTTTCTATATCAACGGACGCTTGTACCGAATGTTAAAAAGATAAGCCATATGCGGCTTATCTTTTTTCAATAGCAATGATGAAGGGAGGGTTGTTTTGCTGATTCATGAAGCGATATTGTAAAACATGAACGTTTTTTTGATCAAGGTTTTGGACATACGTTAGTAAATCGTCTCTTTCTTGTTTCCCTTGTTCGTGTCCATGATAAATAACGAGCACAATCACTCCTTCAGGTGCTAGCAAATCAAGTAACTGCTCAATTGCAGAGATTGTTGTTTCAGAAGTGGTGACGATGTCTTTATCTCCACCTGGTAAATAACCTAAATTAAAGACAGCTCCTGTGACTCGTCCATTAATAGAGTGGGGAAGCATGTTTATATTGCTATGGCTTTCTTGGATAAGCGTGACTCGTTTTTCTACATGATGTTCTGTCAGTCGCTGCTGAGTTGCTTGAATGGCTTGGGGCTGAATGTCAAATCCATATACATGACCTGTATCTCCGACTAAGTTGGCTAAGAACAATGTATCATGTCCATTTCCTGCTGTAGCATCGATCGCGACATCTCCTTCCGCCACAGCATTAGTGAGCAACGTGCGGGCAAAAGGCAGGATACGTTCTATTTTCATCTTTCCATCAACTCTTTTTCATAATATTTTCCTTGATAGCTTTGGCGACGTTCGAGCTCTTGATCAATGGCATTTAATACGCTCCACTTATTTACGCTCCACATCGGTCCAACCATGAGGTCTATCGGTCCATCGCCTGTAATACGATGAACAATCATCTCAGGAGGGATTACTTCGAGCTGATCGCATACAAGCTTTACATATTCTTCAAATGAAAGAAATTCAACAAGGCCCTTTTCATACTGTTTGACCATAGGAGTTCCTTTTAGTAAATGAAGCAGATGAATCTTAATTCCTTGAACGTCTAATTTTGCTACTTCCCGTACCGTTTCCATCATCATCTCAGGTGTTTCTAAAGGCAAACCATTAATGATGTGAGAACAAACGCGAATACCGTGTTTTCGAAGCTTTGCTACGCCATCTACATAGCATTGATGATCGTGTGCCCGGTTGATAAGCAGTGAAGTTCGTTCATGAACAGTTTGCAGTCCAAGCTCTACCCATAGATAAGTTCGTTCATTTAATTCAGCCAAGTACTCCACCACATCGTCGGGGAGACAGTCAGGGCGCGTGGCGATAGAAAGCCCAACAACTCCGGGAAGCTTTAAGACAGCTTCATATTTTTCACGAAGCTCCTCGACAGGAGCATGAGTATTAGTAAATGCTTGAAAGTAAGCAACGTATTTTCCGTCTTTCCATTTATGATGCATTTTTTCACGGATTTCATTAAATTGTGTCACAAGGTCATCTGCTCTGTTTCCGGCAAAATCCCCCGAACCGGCAGCACTGCAAAACGTACAGCCGCCGTGAGCTACCGTGCCGTCTCTGTTTGGACAATCAAATCCTCCATCTAAGGCTACTTTAAATACCTTATGGCCAAAGTGGTTACGTAAGTGGTAATTCCAGGTATGATAACGTTTGTTTTCAGATTTATACGGAAATGGGTTTGTCTGATTCAAATCAGCAACCTCCTTTTTACATGCAATATACATCAACAAATTGTATCAAAAACGTGAAAAAGTGCCAAACAAATTTAAGGATGCTTATATTTAACAGGTTCTTCTTGTCGTAAAGGGAAGTAAAGTTGCGCAAAATAAGACAGAAATGAACGAATAGGAGGAATAGAGAATGACAACTCGTCAAGCAGTGGATCAACTTATGCAACAGTGTGAAGATGCTATTCGCTTTGGACAAGGTCAGTTGCAGGAAGGCATGAAGCAAGAACATTATAACGACACTGAATATACAAAAGCACAGGAAAAATTAGAAAATGCTTATAAAGAAATTGAAGAGTTTTCTCACAGTGCAAATGCACAGCAAAGAGAGCAGCTATATCGCATGCGCCTGCAAGTTCAGCAGCTGCAAAATAAATTGATCACAACTCAGCATTAAGGAGAGGATTTTATGGCAACGCGTTCAAATCAAAATAATCCGGAACAAAAAACAAAAAACGGGATCAACAGTAATGACATTGAGCTAGGAAAAGATTTTGATCCGGTAAAAGAATTAAAAGCACGAAACAGCAAGCGTGCACAGCCGGTTCGTTCGAAGCAAAAGTAAGCGGTAAAAAGGTGATTTTGCATGATATTGTCATGTGAAATCACCTTTTTAAATAGTCAGCGAATTTCAAATAAATTGTCTATATGTAAAAGCATTGCGAACCCTTTAAGAAAAGACTAGAATGTACGTTGGCATTCGAATAGATAGGGGGGGAGATCAATGCCCAAATCACTTTGGTTTTTGATTATTGGTATGCTTGTAAACGTAACGGGAGCTTCATTTTTATGGCCTCTCAATA
Organism: Priestia sp. 40; assembly: GCF_049368575.1. Taxonomy (NCBI): domain Bacteria; kingdom Bacillati; phylum Bacillota; class Bacilli; order Caryophanales; family Bacillaceae; genus Priestia; species Priestia sp. 40. Next base: position 1,522,596 of record NZ_JBMPZA010000005.1, on the reverse strand, counting down.
CAATTTATATAAATGAACATTTAGGAAAGTCATTATCCGTAGCAGGAGTGGTTCTTATGCTGAATTCTGCTGCAAGCGTAGTAGGAAATTTGCTTGGAGGAACGCTTTTTGACAAAATAGGAGGATATAAATCCATTTTATCAGGAATTATTATTACTCTTATTGCATTAGTGGGACTCGTGTTTTTCCATGGTTGGCCTACATACGTTGTTCTCTTGGTTGTTGTAGGGTTTGGATCTGGTATTGTGTTTCCATCTATGTATGCAATGGCAGGGTCCGTTTGGCCACAAGGCGGAAGAAAAGCATTTAATGCGATGTACGTTGCTCAAAATGCAGGAGTAGCTATTGGCGCCGCGGTAGGGGGCATTGTAGCGTCTTATTCATTTACGTATATTTTCTTAGCTAATACAATTTTATACGTTATTTTTCTGCTTATTGCTATTTTTTCATATCGTCATATTTCGGTTACCGTTGGACAAACGAATGTCCTTAATGAAGCAGGAAGCATTGGGCATAAAACGAAGCTGACTGCTCTTCTTATTTTATGTACGGGGTATGTCTTATGCTGGGTTGCGTATGTTCAGTGGCAAACAACGATTGCTACGCATACGCGTGAGCTGAATATACCTCTTTCTAGCTACAGTTTGCTTTGGACGATTAACGGGATTTTAATTGTAGTCGGTCAGCCTTTGATCGTACCCATCATTCAAAAAGTAGCAAAAACGTTAAAAGTACAGGTCCTAATTGGAACGGTTATTTTTGTGGCTTCTTTTGTTATCGTGGTGAATGCTACAACATTTCCGCAGTTCTTAACAGCAATGGTTGTGTTAACAATTGGAGAAATGTTCGTTTGGCCAGCCATTCCAGCTGTTGCAAGTCAGTTGGCTCCATCTGGAAAAGAGGGATTTTATCAAGGCGTAGTTAACAGCATGGCTACTGCAGGTAAAATGATTGGTCCTCTCTTTGGAGGCGTTATTTTCGATGCGTTTAATATGTCTACGCTGTGCTATTTATTAATTGGGCTATTGCTATTCAGCATGTGTACAACATGGATATACGATTATAAATTAAAAGAAAAACGTCAGCGTTCACTAACCATCTCTAAATAAATAGAGGTGGTTTTATTTTTGACTGCTGAATAAACGTAGGAATGTCTTCGGTATTCCTTTAATAATATAGTAAGGGTTGTGACAAGCAAAGAAAGGAGTATATACCTGTAAATATGTAAGCGTTTTCTAATTATATGACTTCATGGGGGGCTAAACATGCTTAGTATGATTGGATTAATTGGAGGGTTATTGCTGCTCATTGTACTAACGATGAGAGGCATGAATTTATTTATAGCAGGTCCGCTCAGTGCTTTAGTTGTTGCGTTAACAAGCGGAATGCCTTTATTTCCACAGCTGGTGAAAGAAGGAGAAGCAAATTTTGTTGGAAATTACATGTCTGGTTTCACAGGATTTATTGCTTCTTGGTATTTAATGTTTCTATTGGGCGCCGTCTTTGGAAAAGTAATGGAAGACAGCGGGGCCGCTGATAGTGTTTCTCGCTGGATTGTCAGTAAACTAGGAATGAAAAGAGCAGTGTTGGCGATTGTACTTGCCTGTGCGGTCTTAACATACGGAGGAGTCAGTCTGTTTGTAGTAGCATTCTCTGTCTATCCAATGGCTTTAAGCTTATTCAAACAGGCTGATTTGCCGAGGCGATTTATCCCTGCTGCTTTAGCATTCGGTTCCGTTACGTTTACGATGACCTCGGCTGGATCGCCTGAAATCCAAAACTGGATTCCAATTGAATATTTGAAGACTAGTCCGTATGCAGGATGGGAAGTTAGTTTAGTTGTAGCGGTAGTGATGGCTGTATTCGGCTACTGGTGGTTAAAGCGCTTGATTTCAAAAGCAGTTAAAAATGGAGAGCGTTTTGTATCACGCGAGAAAGATCCAGCAGTAACGGAAAATCAGTCTCTTCCTAATCCGTTATTAAGTTTGCTTCCCCTTGTGGTCGTGCTCATTATTTCTTTTGCACTTCATAAGCCACTTCAGCAATCTGCGTTGATTGTCGCACTTTTAAGTGGTATCATTGTCACTTATATTGTGAACCGAAAGCATTTTAAAGGATTTTGGAATGCAGCTTCAGAAGGAACCTTGGGTGCGTTAATTGCGATTGGGAATACAGCCGCTGTAGTAGGTTTTGGAGGGGTTGCTAAGGCTGTTCCCGCGTTTGGAGTAGCTGTAGATGCCATGACGCATATTCCAGGAAGTCCGTTAATTGGGGGAGCTATTGCGGTGAGTGTTATCGCGGGGATGACAGGTTCGGCTTCAGGAGGTCAGGCGATTGCACTGCCAATTTTAGCCCCTCACTATCTAGATGCTGGTGTAAATCCAGAAGCTCTCCATCGCGTAGTAGCTATTTCCTCTGGAGTATTAGATTCATTGCCTCATAATGGTTATGTCGTCACCACAATTAATTCTATTTGCGGAGAAACTCATAAAGATGCGTATGGATCAGTTGCCGCTATGACGGTAATTGTTCCGCTTGTTGGTCTTGTACTTGCGATTATCCTGTTTTCTTTTGGATTTGGCATTTAATAATAGCCGCTAAAGAAAGTAGAGACTGGAATAAAAGTATTTTAGGTGAAGGAAGATCCGAACGACGAATCGTTCGGATTTTTTTATGTTTATGGTGAACGTAGGTTTCATTTGTTTAGGTGCTTCGAGCTGTGGAGTGGAGGGTAAGACAAAGACTCCTGAAATAGGTGAGATCCCGCATGAGTGTATGCAACGAGGAGGCTCATTGGCTGCCCGCGGAAAGAGAAGTCTTGCACGGAAATCAACAGCGGTGTAACCAAGAGATTCATACTAGCGCATTTATCCTATTTGTTCGTCTTTAAATTGGATTGATTTAGTTATGTCTCACTGTCTTTTTTGTTTGGCCGTGGATGTATGTTTTTGGGAGAAGTTGTTCATATATAAGAATGAAAGAGAAGATTTAGCAACAAAGCAGTGCTGCAGTGTAGAAACTTTTACAAAATCCGTTGAACAACTTGCAGTTTACGAACATATTATTTACAATACAAGGTAGTATGATGTAAAAACTATGATAAGGAATAGTAATGAACGAAGCGAGCTAAGAGAGCTGACGGGTGGTGCGAGTCAGCAAACGAGCGTTCATGAACTCACCTTGGAGTTGTAAATGTGAAGGAAAGTAACATTTACCGTCTATCCGCGTTAAGGAAAATGAGTGAGTACATAATTGTGCTAATTTGGGTGGTACCGCGGGAAGTTTATTCAACCTCTCGTCCCTTTGTTTGAGGGATGAGGGGTTTTTTAGTTTAATTAAATACAGCTGGAGCGTACAAGGAGGATTATGTATGGCTTTTAATCATGAAAAGATCGAACAAAAATGGCAAAAAGTTTGGGAAGAAAATAAAACATTTAGAACAACAGAAGATGAAGGAAAGCGTAAGTTTTACGCATTAGATATGTTCCCTTATCCATCTGGGGCGGGTTTACACGTTGGGCATCCAGAAGGTTATACAGCAACGGACATTTTATCTCGTATGAAGCGTATGCAAGGATACAATGTGCTTCATCCGATGGGATGGGATGCATTCGGACTACCTGCTGAACAGTATGCATTAGATACAGGAAACGACCCGGCTGAATTCACTGAACTTAACATTAATAATTTCCGTCGTCAAATCAAATCGTTAGGTTTCTCTTACGATTGGGAGCGAGAAATTAATACAACTGATCCAAACTACTACAAATGGACGCAGTGGATTTTCTTACAGCTATATAAAAAGGGCTTAGCTTACGTGGATGAAGTAGCTGTTAACTGGTGTCCTGCTCTAGGAACAGTACTTGCGAACGAAGAAGTTATTGACGGCAAAAGTGAGCGTGGGGGACATCCGGTTGAGCGTCGTCCAATGAAGCAGTGGATGCTTAAAATCACAGCTTACGCAGATCGTTTACTAGAAGATTTAGATGAGCTTGATTGGCCAGAAAGTATTAAAGAAATGCAGCGCAACTGGATTGGTCGCTCTGAAGGAGCTCACGTTCACTTCACAATCGACGGATATGATGACACATTTACTGTGTTTACAACGCGTCCTGATACGCTGTTTGGGGCAACGTATGCCGTTTTAGCGCCTGAACATCCGTTTGTAGAAAAAATTACAACAGCCGAACAAAAAGAAGCGGTAGAAGCGTACTTAGATCAAATTAAAAGCAAAAGCGATTTAGAACGTACAGACTTAGCTAAAGACAAAACAGGCGTATTTACCGGTGCTTATGCAATTAACCCTGTAAACGGCGAGAGAATGCCAATTTGGATTGCTGACTATGTTCTAATGAGCTATGGTACAGGTGCAATTATGGCTGTTCCCGCTCATGATGAGCGTGATTATGAGTTTGCTGTTAAATTTGAACTGCCGATTAAAGAAGTAGTAGCGGGTGGAGACGTTTCGAAAGAAGCTTATACAGGCGACGGCGAGCACGTTAATTCAGAATTCTTAAATGGTCTAGATAAAGAAGAAGCAATTTCAAATATGATTCAGTGGCTTCAAGCAAATGAAAAAGGTGAAAAACAAGTAACATACCGTCTGCGTGACTGGTTATTCAGCCGTCAGCGCTACTGGGGTGAACCGATTCCTGTTATTCATTGGGAAGATGGCACAACAACTGCAGTTCCTGAAGATCAGCTTCCGCTTGTTTTACCAAAAACAACTGAAATCAAGCCGTCAGGTACAGGTGAATCTCCATTAGCAAACATTGATGACTGGGTGAACGTTGTAGATCCGGAAACGGGCAAAAAAGGGCGCCGCGAAACAAATACAATGCCTCAATGGGCAGGCAGCTGCTGGTATTACTTACGCTACATTGATCCGACAAACAGTGAAGCGTTAGCAGATGCAGACAAATTAAAAGAATGGTTGCCGGTTGATATTTATATAGGTGGAGCTGAACACGCTGTTCTTCATCTATTGTATGCTCGTTTCTGGCATAAGTTTTTATATGATATCGGCGTAGTTCCAACAAAAGAGCCGTTCCAGAAACTGTTTAACCAAGGTATGATTCTTGGAGAAAACAATGAAAAAATGAGTAAGTCAAAAGGTAACGTTGTAAATCCAGACGAAATCGTAGAAAGCCACGGTGCAGATACGCTTCGCCTTTACGAAATGTTCATGGGACCTTTAGATGCATCAATTGCTTGGTCAACAAAAGGGCTTGATGGTGCACGCCGTTTCTTAGATCGTGTATGGCGCTTACTTGTTGACGATAACGGTGAATTAAGCAGCAAGGTTCAAGAAAGCAATGACACTACACTCGAACGCGTATATCACCAAACGGTGAAAAAAGTAACGGAAGATTACGAAGGCCTTCGTTTTAATACAGGTATCTCTCAACTTATGGTATTCATCAACGACGCATACAAAGTTGACGTGCTGCCAAAGCAATACGTAGAAGGATTTGTGAAGCTATTAGCACCAATTTGTCCTCATACGACTGAGGAATTATGGAGCAAACTAGGTCACGAAGATACAATTTCATATGAGGCTTGGCCTGCGTTTGATGAAGCGAAACTTGTAGATGATGAAGTGGAAATTGTCGTTCAAATTAACGGTAAAGTACGTGCAAAATTAAACGTACCTGCTGAAGCATCTCGTGAAGAGCTTCAAGATATTGCAATGGCTAATGAAGATGTTCAAGAGTTCATTGAAGGTAAGACAGTGCGCAAAGTGATTGCTGTGCCTGGTAAATTAGTAAACATCGTAGCTAATTAAGTATTGATGTAGAACAGACCCCCTGACTAAAGAGAAGTCAGGGGGTCTGTTCTAGACCTAAGCGTCTGATGTCCCCCTTTCAGGGTTGACATCAGGCCCTTAGTTAAACCTTTAACTACGATTGGAAAAGCTTAGGTAGGCTGCTGCTTAAGCTTTTCTTATTTAGTGGCATAAAGGTATTTGAATTTGCTACAATAGCGATAGCAAGCTGAATGAAAGAATAGAGAGGAATGACGAAGATGGAAGAAGTAAAAGTGATTACGCCTGAAGAGCTTCAAAAACGCGTTGAAAATGGAGAAGAGCTTCATTTAGTTGATGTGCGCGAAGATGAGGAAGTAGCAGAAGGAATGATTCCAACTGCTAAACACATTCGCATGAATGATATTCCAACTAATGTGGATTATTTCGATAAAGACAAAGAATATATTTTCATTTGCCGTTCTGGACGCCGCAGTGAAAACGTATGTTACTACCTTCAAGAACAAGGTTATAAAGTAACAAATATGGTTGGCGGTATGTTAGAGTGGGAAGGAAAAACGGTTAATAAATAAGAAAAAGCGCCTTTGACAGGCGCTTTTTTTTTTTGAATTAAACTTCTGCCATCCGACTAAAATGATAGTAGCAAAACAAATGATGACTAAATCTATAAAAGTCTTCATAAAAATAGAGGTAGGAAGAAGTTGAAAATCAGTACGAAAGCCATCATTGAGAGAAGCAGTCCATTCTGATTGAAACAAATTTGATAGGACAAGGTGGTAGAAGCTGTGATACAAGTGAAAATGTTTGATAAAGAGCATGAAAAAGATTTAGAATTTGCGGTGAATCGATTTTTACGGAAATTAGAGGATGAAGACGTCGTTGATATTAAGTATCAAGTGACAGTGGATGTTGATCGTGATGAGCAGGTGTACTGTTTTTCAGCCATGGTTATGTATAAAGCCTAGCATATTATGCTAGGCTTGTTGCAAATTCTCCTGCATTACTGCCAGCCAAACGGCCTGTTACAAGGGCAGAAGTGATATTGTATCCTCCAGTATATCCGTGGATATCAAGAATTTCCCCGCAGAAGTAAAGACCTTGCATAAATTTCGAAGACATTTCCTTTGGGTGAATTTCTTTAACGGATACGCCGCCTCCCGTGACGAATGCTTTTTCTAGAGAAAGCGTGCCGTTTACAGCAAATTCAAATCGTTTGCACATTCTCGAGAACTCTCTCAGTTTCTCATGCTGAAGCTGTCCCGCTAGAGCTTGGCTATCAATGTCTGCTTGCTCAAGTAAAAATAATAGATAGCGTTCAGATACAAAACCTTTTAAGACATTTTTAATCGCTTTTTTCGGCTCTTCTTTTGTCATTTTGGCTAATTTTTGGAAAATATCTTCTTCGTTTTGGCTAGGAAATAAATCAAGAGACATTTGAACAGTGTTGCTTTTTTGTTTCTTTAACTCTTTAACAACATATTGGCTGCAGCGAAGAGCGGCAGGGCCAGAGATCCCAAAGTGAGTGAAAATCATATCCATTTGATGAGTAATGACAGGCTTGCCTTTTTTATTAAGCACGCTTAGTCCTACACTGCGAAGCGATAGACCTTGAAGCGTCTTGGTTTTAATAAAGTGTTCGCTAGATGTAATAGGAACTTCTGTGGGATAAAGCTCCGTAATTTTATGACCTGCATCTTTTGCCCATTGATAGCCGTCTCCTGTTGAACCCGTATGAGGCACTGATTTTCCGCCTACTGCAATCACAACGCTTTTCGTTTGGATTGCTTCTCCGTTTTGAAGCACTACTTCTTTCACCGTGTTATTCTCATAGTTTACGCGTTTAACGGCTGTGTTTGTGCGAATTGTCACACGAAGACGGTGAAGTTCACTAATTAATGCGTCAACAACAGATTGCGCTTTATTGCTGACCGGAAACATACGCCCGTGATCTTCTTCTTTTAATTTAATTCCAAGGCCTTCAAAATAAGAGATGATATCTTCGTTATTAAAAACAGAAAACGCACTGTATAAAAAGCGTCCGTTTCCTGGAATGTGTTTAATAAGTTCATCAATCGGAAGGCGGTTTGTTACGTTACAGCGTCCGCCTCCAGAAATGGCCAGCTTTCGTCCAAGTTTATTGCCTTTATCAATTAATAATACGTTTGCACCTGACTCACCAGCTGCAATCGATGCCATCAAACCAGAAGGTCCTCCTCCGATTACGACTACATCATATATCATACTTTCACCAACCTGTCTATTCTTAAAAAATTTTAGTTTGTTCACTGACAAATCTCTCAACATTGGATAAAATGGGCTATAGTCTTTGTTTTTTTAGTTTGTTGACGAGTGCGAGTGAGTATAAGACCTTTCTTAGTGTATACTGTCACTTGCTTCTTTTCAATTCTATCATTATTATCAGTATGTAACATTAAGTATCGGAGGCAAACGTATGTCTGATTCAAAATTGTTAAGAGGGACCTTTGTGCTGACGCTTGGCACCTATGTATCCCGAATCTTGGGAATGATTTATTTATTTCCATTTGCGATCCTTGTTGGAACCGTAGGGGGAGCACTGTTTGGTTACGGATATAACCAATATGCTATTTATTTAAGTATTGCTACAGCCGGTATGCCAATGGCCGTATCGAAATTTGTATCAAAATATAATGCACTCGGTGATTACTATACGAGTAGAAGAATGTACCGGGCCGGCATGAAATTAATGCTTGTCACAGGAATACTTGCATTTTTACTTTTATATTCGTTAGCTCCTGTTATGTCTAGAATTACACTGGGAGGTTCTGATTTAAATAACTCCTTAGAAGATGTAGTAATGGTTATGCGAATGGTTAGTGTTGCGTTAATTGTAGTACCGATGATGAGTTTAATGCGGGGATTTTTCCAAGGTCACCAGTCTATGGGGCCAACAGCCGTTTCACAGGTAGTTGAACAGCTTGTGCGGGTTGTCTTTTTATTGGCATCTACCTATATCGTCATCAAAGTTGTCCATGGAAGTCTTGCACTAGCCGTTGGATTTGCTACGATGGGGGCTTTTGTAGGAGCTCTTGCTGGACTGGCCGTATTAATTTGGTACTGGAAAAAACGAAAGCCACATCTCGATAAAATGGTGAATGAGCAGACGGTAACGCCGACGCGTATTTCTACCGTATCCATCTTTAAAGAGCTGCTTACGTATTCATTGCCATATGTCTTTGTCAGCTTAGCTATTCCGCTTTATCAGTATGTGGATCAATTCACGTTTAACCGTGCGATGGTAGCGGCTGGACAAAAAGAAATAGCAGAGTCAATGAACGGAATTGTTCAGTCTTATGTTCCAAAGCTTGTGATGATTCCTGTTTCATTAGCTACTGCGTTCGGTTTGACTCTTGTACCAACGATTACACGTTCCTTTGTGAATAAAGATTATAACGTACTGCAAAAGCAAATTGATCAAACATATCAAACGATTATGTTTCTTGTGCTGCCAGCATCTGTAGGATTAATGGCTTTGGCTGGCCCAGCGTATACGTTTTTCTTTGGAACAGATGCATCGGATGCGGGTGGAAATGTCTTGCTTTACTATGCACCAGTAGCTTTATTGTTCTCATTTTTCACGGTTAATGGAGCTATTTTACAAGGAATCAACAAACAAAAATATGCTGTTTTAAGTCTATTATTTGGATTGATTGTGAAAATTGTCGTGAACGTTCCATTTATTCTTATGTTCCACGAGATTGGTTCAGTTTTAGCGACAGCACTAGGCTATATCGTATCTCTTGTTTATATGTTTGCGCTTATTCAAAAACACGCAAAATACAACTACAGTGAGTTTATAAAACGCTCTGTGCTTATTCTCATTTTTGTTGCGATTATGGGAATCAGCGTAAAAATTGTCGCAGCAGTGATTGGTCTGTTTACAGAGCCAGGACGATTCTCTGCCACTGTTATTACGATTATAGGAGCAGCAGTAGGCGGCCTTATTTACTTTATTATTACCTATCGTTCAAGCCTGCTTGAAAAAGTAATGGGAGCGAGGGTAACAGGTGCAATTGAACGAAAGATACTGCGCCGAAATAAACAGCGCAGTGCCTAAGAAGATGACTCGTTAGAGTCATCTTCTTTTCAAAAAAAGGAGGATATTACATGCGTTTGGATAAATTGCTTTCTACCATTGGGTACGGAAGCCGAAAAGAAGTTAAAGGTCTTTTGAAGACTGGAGCTGTTAAGGTAGACGGTACAGCGGTTAAAGATGCTAAGGTCCACGTTAATCCAGATGAACAAGAAATAACTGTGCATGGCGAGGCCGTTTCTTACCGAGAATTTGTTTACTTTATGCTTCATAAGCCGCAAGGCGTCATATCAGCGACAGAAGATTCTCTTCATGAAACAGTTTTGGACTTACTTGAACTTGACGATGCTGTGTATGAGCCATTTCCGGTAGGGCGTTTAGACAAAGATACAGAAGGGCTCTTGCTGCTGACGAATGACGGTCAGCTTGCGCATCAGCTGCTATCTCCTAGAAAGCACGTTCCTAAAACGTATTTTGCAAAAATTAATGCACCGGTGACTGAAGAAGATGCTGAAGCATTTAGACAAGGCGTCACTCTTGATGATGGATATGTAACAAAACCAGCAGAGTTAAAGATACTAACAAGCGGTATGGAATCAGAAATTGAATTAACGATCGTTGAAGGGAAATTTCATCAAGTGAAGCGTATGTTTGAAGCAAGAGGAAAAAAAGTAACGTATTTAAAACGTTTATCTATGGGAGCCTTGCTATTAGACGAGTCGTTAGATTTAGGAGAGTATAGGGAGTTAACGGAAGAAGAACTAGCTTTATTGCAAAAATCAAATGCCTAAGAAGAGGCGAAAGAAAAAGGAACCTAAGTCTAAAATGGTTCCTTTTTTTGTCCACTTTATTAGACAAGTGAAACATTTCACGTTAAAGCACTTAAACGAGTACCAACTCTGCTTGACGTGCAAATGGAGCGGGGGACTATGCACTCGTCCAAGTCTTGACTTTCTACTGCGTAGAATTTTATCTCTATATATAAATCACTTACTACCCTTGAAATAAACTTACTAGGATGACATCTTGACCTTCTTTTGCGTAGTCGTCCATGTACCGCGACTTGGGCTGCGAACTAAATCATTATATGCTAACACATTCAAGTCACGCTGAATGGTTCTTGGTGTAATACCAAATTCGTCTACGAGCTCTTGCGTTGTAACTGTTCCATTTTTACAAATGAACATATAGACCGATTTGATACGAGTTAGCATTCGATTAGTTGAAGGTTTCAAAAAACCACTTCCTTATTCGTTTTTCGTAAGGCACAACTTCTTTATAACTCTGAGATGTCAAGCACTATTTCAGTCCTTATCCTTATTGTACACAAAATCGACAGAAAAATAAAAGAGAAAACGCAAATTAACACAATATTTACAAAAAATGATATAAATATGTAATCCTTTCGTAACATCTCCTTCCTCTATTTGCACGTTTTTTATAGTATATGTAAACAATAAACAAATAGAATTCGTTTTGATCGATTGTGCCTACAAATTATTTCCCGGAATTTTGACTCTGTAAACCTTTGATATGAAAGGAAAGAGACAATTATTTCTTTCTATATAAAGGTATGATAAAGTTAAAATTACCAATAGTAATGATAGATACAATCTGTAAAAGCAGGAAAAGGAGACAAACAGATGACGGCAATTAATTGGAAAGAGGAAGTTCAAAAAAGAGAAGCTGAGATTCTAGCTGAGACGCAGCGTTTTCTACAAATTAAAAGTGTTTTGACAAGCACAGAAAAACAAGAAGAGCCATTCGGACCTGGAATTGCTCAGGCGCTTCACTTTCTCTTAAATAAAGGAAAAAATGACGGGTTTTCCGTCAAGAACGTAGACGGATATGCAGGCCATATTGAAGCAGGAGAAGGGAAAGACCTTCTTGGCATTCTTTGTCACGTAGACGTTGTTCCTGAAGGAGACGGGTGGTCGGTTGATCCATACGGCGGTGAAATAAAAGACGGGAAAATTTTTGCTAGAGGAGCAATCGACGACAAAGGACCGACGATGGCTGCTTATTATGCGATGAAAATTGTGAAAGATTTAGGGCTTCCTCTATCTAAGCGGGTTCGAATGATTATTGGAACGGATGAAGAAAGTGACTGGAGATGTGTGGATCACTACTTCAACCATGAAGAGATGCCAACTATGGGATTTGCGCCGGATGCAGATTTTCCTATAATTTACGCTGAAAAAGGCATTACAGATGTAGAAATTCGCCAGCAGCCAATTGAAGGAACAAAGGGAAGTGTCCAGCTTACATCATTTGTCTCTGGGCGACGCTACAATATGGTTCCTGATCTTGCAACAGCTGTTCTTGAATTCCATAGTGAAACGGATATTAAAAATAAATATGATCAATTTTTAAAAGATCAGTCTTTAAAAGGTTCAATAACCGAAAAGAGCGGTGCGTATACACTTACTTTAGAAGGAGTTTCAGCACATGGCAGCGTGCCTGATAAAGGGAAAAATGCTGGACTTACACTTCTTCGCTTTTTACACACATTAGAACTTGATGAACAAGCTAATCAGTTTGTAGGTTATGCAAATGCGTATTTAGTCCAAGATTCACTAGGAGAAAAAATGGGCTTAAATCGCAAAGATGAGGTCACGGGTGATTTAACGATAAATGTTGGAATCATGTCTTACAATCAAGAAGAAGCGGGGCACTTTGGTTTAAACATTCGCTATCCTGTATCAGCTCATATTGACGATATTATTGATACGATTAAAGAAAAAAGTGAATCTTATCAAATGACCATCAAACATTTTACAGATTCTAAACCACATCACGTCGATCAAAAACATGAGCTTATTCAAACGCTTCAAAAAGTTTACCAAGAACAAACAAATGAAGAACCTACACTTATTTCAATTGGAGGAGGAACATATGCCAGAGCATTAGAAGCTGGTGTGGCATTTGGACCTCTTTTCCCAGGCCGTGAAGAAGTAGCGCACGAAAAAGACGAGTACATGGTAATTGAAGATTTACTTCGTGCAACAGCTATCTATGCACAAGCTATTTACGAATTAGCTAAATAAAAAGCGAACGCCTTTGCGTTCGCTTTTTTATTATTCAAATGAGAATAGGTCGCTTGATAAATAACGTTCACCTGTATCGCAAGCAATACATACGACCACTTGATCAGGAGATAATTTTTTGGCTACCTCGATAGCAGCATAGCACGCAGCGCCAGATGAAGGACCGACTAAAATTCCTTCTTCAGAAGCCAGGCGTCGCGTAATATCGTAGGCTTGTTCATCTTTAATTTTTAAAATTTCGTCGTAAACATCTACGTTAAGCGTATCAGGAATAAATCCAGGGCTTGTTCCTACAAGCTTGTGCTTTCCAGGTCTTCCTCCAGATAGTACAGGAGACCCAGCTGGTTCCACAACATGAACGGTCATATTTGGGTAGTTTTCTCTTAGGACTTCACCGGTTCCTGTAATCGTTCCGCCTGTTCCAGCAGTAGCGACAAAAGCAGATAGGTCTTTGCCTAACTCGTTCATTGCCTCGATAATTTCCTTAGCAGTCGTTTTTCGATGAGCGTCAGGGTTTGCATTATTTTCAAACTGCATGGGCATAAATGCATTTGGAATTTCTTTTGTAAGCTCTTCTGCCTTGCGGATTGCTCCAGGCATTTTCTCATCACCCGGTGTTAGAATAACTTCAGCACCATACGCTTTTAACAAGTTAATTCGTTCTTGAGTCATGGTATCTGGCATGACTAAAATAGAACGATAACCTCTTGCCGCTGCATTCATAGCTAAGCCAATACCTGTATTTCCGCTCGTTGGTTCAATAATAGTAGAATTTTCATTGAGCAAGCCTGCTTTTTCAGCTTCCACGATCATATTAAAAGCAGCACGGTCTTTTACACTACGGCTCGGATTAAAAAATTCTAGTTTTAAGTAAACGGATGCTCCATCTGCAGGTTGAAGACGATTCAACTTAACAAGAGGTGTCTCGCCAATCAAATCAGCCATATTGTTAACAACTTTCATTTTTCTCATCCTTTTCTTATAAAAATTCTCTGTATTGTTTCTATGATAACACAAATTCTTATTTTTTAAGCACACGACAAATTTTCAGAAAAACCTCTCTATTTTATCCAGAAAACCTTTAAAATAAATCTAGCTCTTTTTGAACATGACAAATTGGGGAAAGATAATGAAAAGAAAAGGAGGGACTTGATGAAAGGCGATAAACACTATTTTATTGGAATCAACGTGCCTGTATCCATTGCACATCAGGCAGAAAATTGGGCGAAGGAATTAATACCTTTTCCTTTCAAACAATGGACATACCCTGACGATTATCATATAACGCTACAATTTTTAGGGTTTTTAGGTGACAAAAAGGAAAAGCTGATTACCCGCTTAAAAGAAGTAGCTTCCCGTCATTCAAGTTTTTCACTGCAGACAGGTCAGTACGATGTGTTCGGTGCGTATAACAAGCCTAGAGTGCTTTATGTAAGCCTTAGGCCAAATGATAAGCTTATGAATCTGCAAAGGGATATACAGGCCTTATGGGGAGATCTAAGCGGCTTATACGAAAAACGTCCTTATCGTCCTCATATTACGATTGCAAAGAAGTGGGGAGGGGAAGCCGGACTTTTGGAAGAACAGTTAAAGCAAACGTCGATTGAAGAACAGTTTCAAGTAAGTTCGTTTGCCCTTTTTGAAGTTCATCCTGCTAGCAAGCCTAAATATAAAAAAATACTATCTTTTTCCTTGCAGTCACAGTAGCATATGAACATACAAGCATGGAGAGAGGTTATTTAAAAATCACTCTTATCAAAGGAAAGAAAACGCCGATGATAATAGAGAAATCATCGGTGAACAAAGTTTTAGAGGAATTTTAAAATTAGGGGATTGATGTAAACGTGGCGCAGCTACTTAAGGTGCAAGATTATATTTCCCGTTATGAAAAAGACGTTTATCACTACACGTCTCAGTTTAATCACTTAAAAAAGCATAATTGGAAGAAAGCAAAGCAATTATTTGAAGAAGGGCTATTACATGAGCCGCCTGTACAAGAAGAAACAAAAGCTCAACGTTCATTTTTGCAAAAAGCAAAAGAGCGGTTTACAAGAAAAAAAGAAACGTGTGAAGTGGAAGAAGCGTTCTCTAGCGATAGCGCGGAAAATCAAGAGCTATTGAGGTTTACAACTCTTCCACAAACAGCGGAAGACTTGAAAATATTGTTTTTAGAAAATGTATTTGATTTTCAAATGAAATGGGCCACATCCACTTTATTTGAGTTTTCACAAGCAGATCGTAAATATTACCATGATGAAGCTCTCCGTTATTTTATTCAGCGCTTTCCTGATACGTATCTCGTGATGTACAAGCCTGTTTTCCTGATTAATAAAGCTCCGGTAGAAGGAGATATCATTATTGTTACTCCAACGGAAACCCTCTGTATTTGTTTAATAGAAACATATAAAAGCGCTGTTTTTCAGTATTCAAAAGAGAATTTTTGGAAAGAGTTAAGAGGAAGAGATCAAAAAAAGATATTAAATCCTTTAATTGGGTTAAATCGAACGGAGCAAATTGTCCGGAGCATCTATCGTACTCACGATATTGAACGTAACGTAAAGAAAATATTACTGAGTAGAAATGGATACATTGATTACGCTGCGGAGCCTTATCAGGTTGAATTTGTAGATGCTAGAAAGTATGAAGAGTGGTTTTATGAACTTCGGAAGTCTAAAGCGCCTTTAAAGTTTAATCAGATGAAAGCAGCTCAAGTCTTGCTTGAACACAGCCAGAGTATTTATTTTGACCGGGAATTCGAAGCAGGTGAATAATACGAACACTGATGCTATGAAAGTGCTTTCGTTTTTGCGTTTGCTACATATAATGCTACTAAAGAGATAATTGGCATAAGGAGGAGAAAAGGATGACTGATGATAATAGGTTTCAGGCTTATTTAGATCAAATAGATCGTATTACTCTTTTAGTTCCAACTTCTTATCATGAAGGTCAAATTGATTCTTTTGTGATTACAAGTACACAAATGCATGAGACCATCTCTATTGAAAACGTACATGAATTAGAAGGTTTTATTAAATATGAAGGCAAGGTTGAAGGTATCGTAGAAATTGGACATTCGTACGTTATCTGTGATAACTACGGGGAGAAAGTTCCGCTGCAGGTAGGGGCTGTTATACGAACTAAAGAGTTTGATGAAAAATTTTATTATAATCAAAAAGATTTGGGTGCGGTCTTTTATTCAGATCATATTACGGTGAAAATCTGGGCTCCTACTGCATCAGCAGTAGTTTTAAAATTAATACACGCGAACAGCAGGGAAGAAGAGCTGTACGTCATGGATCGTCAAAGAAAAGGCGTATGGCAAAAGGAACTTCCCTTAGATAAAGAAGGGTATTATTATCGATTTTTAATTGATGTAAACGGCCGGACAAATGAAGCGGTGGATCCTTATGCCGTTGCAGCTACAGCAAATAGTGAATACGGAGTTCTGATAAACCTTCATAAAGCCTATGTTCATCTCCATGAAAAGCCGCCTTTCCTTCAGCCAACGGATGCCATTATTTACGAAATGCACGTTCGAGACTTTTCTATTCATCCTTCAAGCGGAATAGAAAAACAAGGTACGTACCTAGCTGTTATTGAATCAAGCGGGCAGCCAGGCAAAACAACAGGTCTTCATTATTTAAAAGAGCTAGGAGTGACCCACCTTGAATTTCTTCCTATTAACGACTTTGGCGGAGTGGATGAATTAAATCCTCATGCTTCTTACAATTGGGGGTACAATCCATTGTTGTTTAATGTGCCGGAAGGAAGCTACTCTGCTGACCCTTCGAACCCTACCACTCGTATCGCTGAAGTAAAGCAATTAATATCAACACTTCATCAACAGGGATTCCGTGTTATTATAGATGTAGTTTATAATCACGTATTTGTACGAGAGGAATCACCTTTTGAAAAAATTGTTCCGGGCTATTATTTTCGACACGATGAGTTTGGGATGCCTTCGAACGGGACGGGAGTAGGAAATGATTTTGCGTCTGAACAGAAAATGGCGCAAAAGTTTATTATCGATTCGGTATTGTTTTGGATAAAAGAGTACGGAGTTGATGGGTTTCGCTTTGACCTCATGGGGATTTTAGATATAGAAACGATGAACATCATTCGGGAAAAAATAAATGAAATTGATTCTACTATTTTGGTGTTTGGCGAAGGTTGGGATTTAAATACTCCTCTTCCTTACAATCAAAAAGCAATTATGGCGAATGCCCGCCAAACGCCTCAAATCGGCTATTTTAATGACCGTTTTCGAGATTCTGTAAAAGGAAGCACGTTTGATGTGTATGAAAAAGGTTTTATCAGCGGAAATATTCATCAAAAAGAGGCAGTGCAATCTGTGATAGCGGGGAGCATTCTGGATAAAGAAGACAGTCGGGCTTTATTTATAAATCCAGCACAATCAGTTAATTACGTTGAATCACATGATAATCATACGCTGTGGGATAAGTTAGCGAATTCAAATGGAGAAGAAGACGAAGACACTCGTAGAAGTCGTCACCGCCTTGCTACTGCTATTGTACTTCTTTCGCAAGGCATACCGTTTCTTCATAGTGGTCAAGAGTTTTACCGCACTAAACAAGGCGTAGAAAACAGCTATAATTCACCCGATGATATTAACGCACTTGATTGGAATCGACGGATCAAATTTTCTCCTGATGTGAATTGGGTTCAAGAGCTGATTCGTATTCGCAAACAGCACGGTGCATTTCGCTTGGGGAATGCTTCAGCGATTAGGCAGCATGTCTCTTTTCTAAACACGCCGCAATCGGTTATTGGCTATTGCTTATCAAACGTATTAGCTTACGGTCCATGGAAGAATATTATCGTGTTTTTTAATCAAGGCCTAATGGAAGAAAAAGTAGTTTTGCCAGAAGGACCATGGAAAATAGCGCTTGATCATTGTAAAGTATATAAAAATGGGTATCCTACTATAGAGGATAATGCTATAAACGTTTCAAAGCTTAGCGTTCTTATTTTATTTCAAACGTAATTATTGTCTTCAACCACTTGACGAAAAAAGTATGATGGAGATAATATTTATAAAGGATGGCTATTGATACATATCCTCAATAGCCGTCTTTTTTATTTACTAAGAAAATAACGTCATGATGTCTTAATAGATTGCTTTATTGAGTGAAATTTTTAAACGAAATGTGTGTGTTGAAATTGAAGGTGAATTGGTTGGAAGATATATTAGGAAGCGAATGGGAAATTACTCCTGCTGGCGGAGCGACAGGAGAAGCTTATTTTGCAAAATTTCAAGACCGAAAGCTTTTTTTAAAGCGTAATTCATCACCTTTTTTAGCAGTATTGTCAGCTGAAGGAATTGTACCGAAGCTCGTGTGGACAAGACGAATGGAAAATGGAGATGTGATCACAGCTCAGCACTGGCTAGATGGTCGAGAATTAAAACCAAAAGATATGAATTCGAGTCGAGTGACAGAATTGCTTAGTAAAATTCATCATTCAAACGAGTTATTAGATATGTTGAAAAGGTTGGGGAAAACACCGCTTCTTCCCGAAGACGTGCTAGCCGATATTGTAGAGAATGTGGACGAGCGACTTCAAAAAGAGAGTATTGTAGAGCAGGGAATCAGTTATTTACAAGCAGAGCTTCCGTCCGTTCAGACAGATAAATATGTTGTGTGTCACTGTGATGTGAACCACAATAACTGGATGCTTGGAGAGAATACGCAGCTATATTTAATCGACTGGGACGGAGCGATGATTGCAGATCCTGCTATTGATTTAGGTTTATTGCTTTATTGGTACATCAATCCATCTCAGTGGGAAGAATGGCTTGAGCACTATGGGGTTGAACTAACCGAGAACTTGAAAAAGAGAATGAAGTGGTATGTGATAAGTCAAACCATTTTATTCATTGAATGGCATCGTTCGAAAAATGAACATTCTGAAATGAATTACTGGCTTGAATATCTTCGGATGTTGCTCTTCAACGACATTCAAGCACAGTAGCAAAGATTATGACAAGGTAGATAGTTCTTGGACCCATTGTGATAAATTTTGTTGATTGGTTTGAATATGTTCGTCTAAATGAGCAGCACTTTTTGCATCTTGCGTGTATTTATACACGTTTTGTAGTGTTGCTTGTACGTCCGTGCTAGCATATCCTTTAGCTAACATTGATTGAATTAAACGTTCAACCTGTTCACATTCCGCAACCGTTCCGCAGCAATCACTTTGATGATTAGATAAAATATCTTTTAATATATTCATTTGGTGTTCGGCATTTAAAGGCATTAAGCATCATCCTTTCTCGTATGATGCTCTTATTTTTTTCTATCTAAACACAATTATGCATGTGAATGTCGGTTGTTTCGAATAACCGACATTTTCAATGCGTCAAAATACTTTAAAGAGGTGCAACATGAGATTACGAAACAAACCTTGGGCAAAAGATAAAATAGCTGAAAATCCCCAATACGTGGTTCCAAACCCAGCAGAGTATAAAGGGAACTGGAAAGAGGTTTTTGGAAACGAAAATCCTCTTCATATTGAAGTAGGAACAGGAAAAGGCCAATTTTTAGTAGGGATGGCTAAACAAAATCCGCATATCAACTATATTGGAATTGAAATGTATGAAAGTGTCATCTTAAGTGCTCTAGAACGATTGATTGAAGAAGAGCTTCCAAATTTAAAGCTGTTGAATGTAGATGCTAACCATCTTAGCGAGTTTTTTGCAAAAAATGACGTGGATCGCGTTTATCTCAATTTTTCTGATCCATGGCCGAAAAAGAGACATGCCAAGCGCCGTTTAACATACAAAACGTTCTTGAGCATGTATGAAAACCTGCTGGTTGATGGTGGAGAAATTCACTTTAAAACGGATAATCAAGGGCTATTTGAATATTCATTGACAAGCTTTTCAGAATATGGGCTTCTTCTTAAATACGTGAGCTTAGATTTGCATAAAAGCGATTTTGAAGGCAATGTTATGACGGAATATGAAGAGAAATTTTCACAAAAAGGCAGCCGCATTTACCGCTGTGAAGTAAAATACCTGAACGAAAAAGACTGAGTTCCTCAGTCTTTTTTTGTTCAAAAAGAGAAGGAGATAGTGATAAAATAAAAAGGAATATAATGGAGGTGTAAAATGGAAACGTTAACAATAGGCGAATTAAAAGTGACATGGCTTCGTGGAGGGAATAACCATTTAGACGGAGGAGCAATGTTTGGTGTTGTTCCAAAAGAGCTTTGGACAAAAAAGTATCCTACCTCAGAGGGAAATCGAATTCCAATGAGGACTGATCCTTTGCTGGTTCAAACTGAAAAACACCTCATGTTAATTGATGCAGGCATAGGGAATGGTATGTTGGATGAGAAAAAAAAGCGTCATTTTGGTGTAACAGAAGAATCATTTATTCCTGAAGATTTACAAAAGTTAGGGTTCACATGCGAAGATATTACTCACGTCATCATGACGCATCTTCACTTTGATCATGTGTCAGGCTTAACAAAATGTAGCAACGGACATTTTTCCTCTGCTTTTCCAAATGCAAGAATTTTTGTTAGTGAAATCGAGTGGAATGAAATGAGAAATCCTAATATACGTTCAAAAAATACGTATTGGAAACAAAATTGGGAATTTATTCAGCATCAAGTAATAACATTTAGCGACAAAGATGAAATTGTGCCTGGAGTAACGGTTCATCATACCGGCGGTCACAGCGATGGTCATGCTGTAGTTGTATTAAAAGGAAACAATGACATCTTAGTGCACATGGGCGATCTTTTGCCGACACATGCACATCAAAATGTCTTATGGGTAATGGCATATGATGATTATCCAATGACTTCGATTGAACAAAAGCAGCAGTGGCTAGCTTATGCCTATGAGCATCAAGCTTGGCTAAGTTTTTATCATGATGCTTTTTATCGAGCTGTAAAATGGGATAATAAAGGAGAAATAGTTGACGAAATTAAACGGATGCATTCAGCGTCAATTCAATAATAGCACCGCTTTTTTTATCAATGAAAAACTCGTAATGTTCCTGTTTCGCATCACGTGTTCTGATAATTCCACCTGTATAACCATAAAAAGAGAGACCATGTTTTTGAATGACTTTAGTCGTTGTTTCAATCCATGAGCCGTCGATTGCCCCATTTTGTTTAAAAGCGCTTTTAACAATCGTAAGGGCTTCCGATGAGGAAATTGACGACTTTCTTTTTTGAATAATATAAGCGCTTGCAAACCCGACTGCAGCTCCTGCTATTAGTTGAGTCCATTTCACGTTATTCACCTGCTTTTTAAGGATATGTTTTCATCATTATATCAAATTGTCGAATGCTTTGTTAAGTTGAGTCATAGAAGAGAAGGACGGAACTAGCAACTATTTCCGGTTTTCGATACAATAAAGAAAATGATACATAAAGGAGAGTATATATGAACAATGAAACGCTATCTTTATTTAAAACATTAACGGAGTTACCAGGTGCCGCTGGAAACGAACATCAAGTACGTTCATTTATGCGCTCGCAAATTGAACCCCTTGTAGATGAAGTCATTCAGGATGGGTTAGGAAGTTTATTCGGCGTTCGCTATAATGAAGAAAAAGGTCCTAAAGTAATGGTGGCAGGACATATGGACGAAGTAGGATTTATGGTTACGTCTGTAACAGATAAAGGAATGCTTCGTTTTCAAACTCTAGGAGGATGGTGGAGTCAAGTACTGCTAGCTCAACGCGTCCATGTTGTTACAAAAAAAGGTCCTATCACCGGCGTAATTGCTTCCATCCCTCCCCATTTATTAGACGAATCACAGCGCAACAAGCCAATGGCCATTAAAAATATGATGATTGATGTGGGCGCAGATAGCAAGCTGGAAGTAGCAGAAATGGGCATTCGTCCTGGCGATCAAATTGTACCGATTTGTCCGTTTACCCCAATGGCAAATGAAAAAAAAATACTGGCGAAAGCATGGGATAATCGCTATGGGTGCGGACTTGCGATTGAATTATTAAAAGAAGTAAAAAATGAAAAATTGCCAAATATTTTATATTCCGGAGCTACTGTTCAAGAAGAAGTAGGGCTTCGCGGTGCTCAATCAGCTGCAAATATGATTAAACCGGATGTGTTTTATGCACTAGATGCTAGTCCTGCTAACGATACATCAGGCGATAAAAATGCATTTGGACAATTAGGAAAAGGCGTATTACTTCGTATCTTTGACCGTACGATGGTCACACATAGGGGAATGAGAGAATTTATTTTAGATACAGCTGAGACAAACAGCATCCCTTATCAATACTTCGTTTCTCCAGGAGGTACGGATGCAGGGCGCGTTCATACTTCTAATAATGGAGTTCCTTCTGCGGTAATCGGCGTATGTTCACGTTATATTCATACTCATGCGTCTATGATTCATGTAGATGACTATGCAGCCGCAAAAGAATTACTAGTCAAACTTGTACGTTCTACAGACCAAACAACGCTCGATACGATTAAGCAAAACGGATAAAAAATAACAAAGCAGCTGCTTTTGCGGTTGCTTTGTTTAGTAATGACAGGAGAAAAAAATGAAAATTGCAATCGGAACGAAA
This sequence comes from Priestia sp. 40, assembly GCF_049368575.1. Taxonomy (NCBI): domain Bacteria; kingdom Bacillati; phylum Bacillota; class Bacilli; order Caryophanales; family Bacillaceae; genus Priestia; species Priestia sp. 40. The sequence continues at coordinate 1,500,138 of NZ_JBMPZA010000005.1, read as the reverse complement.
AATCCAACAAAAGTAAATGCAGTAAAAAAAGTATTTGGAGATACTTTTACATATGTAGAGGTAGCCGTGGAGTCCGGGGTGTCGCCACAGCCTTTTTCTGATGAAGAAACCATCCAAGGAGCGATTAACCGCGCGCGTGCTGCTATCAAAAAGACAGGTGCTGATATTGGCATTGGGCTTGAAGGAGGGGTGCAGGAAACACCTCATGGCTTGTTCCTTTGCAACTGGGGAAGTCTTGTTACCTCTAAGGACCTTGAACCGATTTTAGGTGGAGGGGCTCGTATTCTGCTTCCTGAAGCGGTAGCTGGTATGCTTCGTTATGATAAAAAAGAATTAGCCGAAGCTATGGAAGTGTATACAAACCAAAAGAATATTCGAAAAAAAGAAGGAGCAATCGGTATTTTCACCAATGGAAATTTAGATCGGACCGCTATGTTTTATCAGGTTGTTTTAATGCTAAAAGGACAGCTTGATTTTAGGAAAAATCAAGCTGTTCAATAGGAAATTTCTTTGTAACCCTTTATAATAGAAAAGCATCAGTGTATGATAGTTGCAACAACTCATATACTATGTTTTGATGTAGAAGGATTAAATAATGTATAGGGCTTTAGCCGTTTAAATACGAAAGTAAAAGAAAAAGTGGAGGAAAGAAAAATGGAAAAAATGCAAACAATTGAACAATATAAAGAAATCATTAAAGAAGGAAAACATATCATGATGTTTTCAGCAGACTGGTGCCCAGATTGCCGAGTAATCGAGCCTGTGCTTCCAGAAATTGAGGCGAATCATAGCGAGTATACATTTCACTATGTCGACCGCGACGACTTTATCGATCTTTGTGCAGAATTAAGCATCTTTGGAATTCCAAGCTTTGTTGGTTACAGCAACGGAGAAGAAACAGGGCGTTTTGTCAGCAAAGACCGTAAAACAAAAGAAGAAATTGAAGAGTTTATTAACGGCTTAAATGCATAAATCAAGTGAAGACTGATAGCGATCTACAGCTATCAGTCTTCATACATAAAAATGAGAAAAGGAGGCGTAAATATGGCGAAAATGAATAGTCAAAAGATGAGAAAACTACTAGAAGAGCGATTAACGGGTGCGGATTGGTCATTTTTATTTGATCGTGAAAAAGATACGCTGCGCGTTGAACATCAGGAAACGAAAAAAGGTGTAACTATTTCTTTACCTGGGCTAATTGCAAAATGGGAAGAAAAAAAGGAAGCGGCTCTAGATGAAATGGTATATTATATAAAAGAAGCTCTTCGTGTTATGAACGATGAACAGCAGGTAACGGGAAAAGAAAAGCGCATTTATCCAGTTATTCGCTCAACGTCTTTTCCGGATAAATCGAATGAAGACGTGCCGTTGATTTATGATGAACATACAGCTGAAACGCGCATTTATTATGCGCTTGATTTAGGCAATACATATCGTCTATTAGATGAGAAACTAATTCGTAAGGAAAATTTAGATCTATCCGCAGTGCGGGAAATGGCTAAATTTAATCTTCGCTCTTTGCCGATTTCACATAAAAAAGATACGGTAGCAGGCAATGACTTTTATTTTGTAAATCAAAACGATGGATACGATGCAAGCCGAATTCTTAACGAGGCATTTTTGCAAGATTTTGCTTCTAGTGTTTCGGGCACAATGGCTGTAGCAGTACCGCATCAAGATGTGCTGATTCTAGCTGATATCCAAAACGAAACGGGTTATGATATTCTTGCGCAAATGACCATGAGCTTTTTTGCAAGTGGACGTGTACCCATCACAGCTCTTTCATTTTTATACGAAAACGGTGAGCTAGAACCTATTTTTATTCTAGGAAAAAATCGCAGTAAAGGACGGGATTAATTATGAATCTTTTTTATAATAAAGAAGGTATCGGTGATACGTTAATCGTCAAGCTAGAAGATATCGCAATTGAAAATCGCACGTTTGAAACAAAAGGCGACGTTGTGCGTATCTTTGATCAAAAATCAAATACAACAGCTGGCTATAACATCTTTCATGCTTCTTCTAAGTTAAAAGTAGAGGGAAATGGTTCTCTTGAATTAACAGAAGAAATGGTGGAAGAAGTAAATCGTGTACTTAGCGAAAGCGGTTTTGAAGGTAAACTTGAAGTGGATTTATCTCCTAAATTTGTAGTGGGATATGTTCAAGAAAAAGAAAAGCATCCAAATGCAGATAAGCTGAACATCTGTAAAGTAGACGTTGGCACAGAAACACTTCAAATTGTATGCGGAGCACCAAATGTAGACGCAGGTCAAAAAGTCGTGGTAGCAAAAGTAGGAGCGGTTATGCCAAGCGGTATGATCATTAAAGATGCAGAGCTGCGCGGTGTACCTTCTTCAGGTATGATTTGCTCTGCTAAAGAGCTGGCGCTTCCGAACGCTCCTCAAGAAAAAGGGATTTTAGTACTTGAAGACAAATATGAAGTAGGTCAACCTTTTCAAGCATAAAAGCAGAGTGCCATACTAATTTATAGGGCAAAAGCATGATGTTTTTTTACACGTATATTTCAAAGCGTTACAGTTGCTGAAAAGCAATTGTCAATTCTTAAAAAGGTTTGATAAAATTAAAAGCCACTAGTATATACTAGTGGCTTTTTTCGCGTTTAATTATGAGTGCTAACTAGACGCGAAAAAATATTTTTGCAAAGAGGAATTTTACTGTATAAATAAGGGAAGCAAAATAGTAGATTTTATAGTAAGAGTTCAAGCATACGTGATAGAATGATAAATGAAAAGATAGTATATATATCCATCTCAGAGAATACTTTGAGGCCAAAGGTAAATAAAGGATGCATGGATAGCTTTTTGTAGATGTCGCAGCACTGCGATATAAGAGGCTAAACGAAGTAAGATAGTCTGATAGAAAGAGTGATAAAAATGGGTTTTGTACGAAAAGTAATGGATTATTTACTAGGATACGAAGTGAAAGAAATCGTTGTAGACGAACATGGAAATACAACGGAAGAATACCCTTTAAATAGAGAAAAAACAATTCCTAAAAAGAAGGCTCCTAAGCCTAAACAAATGCAGTCAGTTCATCAAAAGCCAGTGATGAAAGCAGCGCCAAAACCTTCTGTTCCACACTCGGCCAGAACGCAAAAGCGGAATTACAGTGAAGAGCAGCAAGATGTTCATACAAAAGTAGCTTATCAATACCCAAAAGGAACGTTTCGTTTCCCTTTAATTGATGATACGAGAGAAGTAAAAAAGGCAGCAGCTCCTAAAAATGAACCAAGGCCTGTAGCAAAAAAGGCACCGGCTCCGTTTTATCAAGAGCCTGTTCGCAAGTCGGCGCTAACGCAGCCTAAGTCAGTATCTCAGCCGTTAAAAACGGTATCTGAAAAGAAAGAAGCGGTTCCGCAAGTAAGAAAACGTCCGTTTCGTCCGACTGAAATTCCTTCACCTGTCTATGGGTTTAATAAGCGGCCTTCTAATGTTGTACAAAACGGAAGTGAAGAAGTAGTAGAATATGAGCTTCCGAGTACACAGTTATCAAAAGCAGCGTTTGAAGATGAAATTTACCGACGAGCGATGAATACAGCTGTTGTAGAGCCGTTAAGAAAACCAGTTTCTAAGCCTATAGCCGAAGAAGCACCGATTCAAGAAACAGAAGAAATGATGCAACTGTCTTCTCAGCGTTTTGCTCAGTGGAAGCAATATGAGGAAAATCAAAAAGAGAAGCTATCATTTTCTGAAGAAAAGACAAGTTTTTCAGTAGCTGTAAAAGAACAGGAAGAGGTTCCAGCTTTTGAAGAATCACACGCGGTCGAACCGTTAGTGGGACAAGGAAAAAATATTGACTGGGACTTAGCGGAAGAATCGAAAGCAGCTAATGAAGCTCCAATTTCAGAGGAAATTCGCTCGTTTGAATCATCAGTTTCTCTCCAACCAGAGCTGAGCAGTGAAGCTGAAGAGATGGAAGTAGAAACGTTGAGAGGCGAAGGCGAAGCGCTTTTACAAGCAACAGAAGAAGTAGAAGCATTAAAGCCTAGAAAGAAAGAAGAAGCTCCAGCTGCTGAGAAAGAAAGTGACGTCATTCTAGAAGAGCCAACACACAGGGTTCATATGGAAGCAGAACATGAGGTGAATTCTGAAAGTTTAAATTCATCACAACCCGCAGCTGATGAATGGCAACCAGAAGCAGCCTCGGCTGTTGTTCACCAAGAGCTTGAAAATTCAGTCATAAAAGAGGAAGAGAGCAGTAAGCAGGAAAGTCAAGAGTTACAAGAACAAGTACAGCAAGAGTCAGCTGTAGAACCTCTTGTACCTGCAGAACAGCCAGGAAATGCTGAACGAGCTCGCGGTAAGCGATTAGTGCCTTTTAACGTGATGATGCTGAAAAAAGACCGCACGAAGATGGAGAACGGCTCTCGTGAAAAAAGTCAGCCGTCACAGACTTCCCACCAAAAGCAGGAGCCACAATCTCTGCAAAAAAAAACGGAAGTAAGTAGGCAAGAAGAAGTTCACGGTGAAAAAACCAAAGAAGCGGTTCCACAGGCTTCGTTAAAAGCTGAAGAACCTGTAAATGTAAAGGCTTCTTCTCCTTATACATTTCCTGGAATGAACTTGCTTAACATTCCTCCAGCTGCTATTGAAGAAGATAATCAATGGGCGGATGAGCAGCGTGAGCTTTTGGATATGACATTAAAAAACTTTAACGTTCGAGCTAAGGTCGTAAACGTCACGCAAGGTCCTACCGTGACCAGATTTGAAGTACATCCTGAACCCGGTGTGAAAGTGAACAAAATTACGAATTTAACAGATGATATTAAACTGAGCCTAGCCGCGCGGGATATCCGAATTGAAGCGCCAATTCCAGGGAAAAATACGATTGGAATTGAAGTGCCAAATCGTCAAAGTAAGCCGGTGTTAATTCGTGAAATTTTGAGGCATCCTTCTTTTAGAAAAGATAACTCTCCTTTAACGGTGGCGTTAGGGTTAGATATTTCAGGAACGCCGGTTGTGACTGACTTGAATAAAATGCCTCACGGTTTGATTGCCGGAGCGACCGGGTCTGGTAAAAGCGTGTGTATTAATACTATTATCGTTAGCTTGCTTTATAAAGCTGCGCCACACGAAGTCAAGCTTATGTTAATTGACCCTAAAATGGTTGAGCTAGCTCCTTACAACGGTATTCCGCATTTAGTCAGCCCGGTTATCACGGATGCTAAAGCAGCTACTACAGCTTTAAAATGGGCAGTAGAGGAAATGGAGCGCCGTTATGAATTGTTTGCACATGCGGGCGTACGTGACATTACAAAATACAACGAACGTGTAAAAGAACATAATGAAAAAAGCGGGGAGCTGCCATATCTAGTTATTATTATTGATGAGCTTGCCGACTTAATGATGGTATCTCCTGGGGAAGTAGAGGAAGCTATTTGCCGTATTGCACAAAAGGCAAGAGCGTGTGGCATTCACTTATTGCTTGCAACGCAGCGTCCTTCCGTAGATGTGATTACAGGCTTAATTAAAGCGAATGTGCCAACGCGTATTGCATTTTCGGTTTCTTCGCAAGTTGATTCACGTACAATTATCGACACAGGGGGAGCAGAGAAGCTACTAGGTAAAGGTGATATGCTGCTTCTTGAAAACGGCTCTTCTAAAAGCGTTCGAATTCAAGGGAACTTTGTTTCAGATGAAGAAATTGACCGCGTTGTAGATCATGTCAAAAAACAAATGAAGCCAACATACTTATTTGATCAAGAAGATTTGTTGAAAAAGCAGCAAAGCTTTGCTTCAAATGAAGAAGATGAGCTTTTCTATGAAGCATGCGAGTTTGTGCTAGATCAAGGCGGTGCATCTACTTCCAGTCTGCAAAGACGCTTCCGAATGGGCTACAATCGCGCAGCGCGCCTAATTGATATGATGGAGCAGCAAGGAATTATTTCAGAAGCAAGAGGAAGCAAGCCGAGAGATGTGCTCATTACCGAAAACGAGCTTCAGGAAATGGAAAGTCAAACAGCCACTTCTACATTTTAAGCTGTTTTTTTACATGTAGGTTAAAAAAGAGGCTATGCAAAATCAGCAGGATACAGCATTGTGTGAGCTAAGGCTCTGTCACTGTATCCGTCGCCTCTTTTTTTCCTGCTTTAAGTTCGTTTATACAGAATTTGAGTAGAGATTTTGGAAGAAATCCATCAAGAAAAAAAGGAAAAGGTTTGTCAGAACTAGTAAAATGATTTACTATATGTAAGGATAATGTGTGTGTTGCTTTTTTAGCATGTGATAGTTTGCTATCATTTCTCACCAGCAGAAACATATGAGCTGAAGGCGTTTAAAGAGGACAAACCAAAATAATTAGAGTACGAGTGAAGAGTAATGACAGAAGAAAATCATGAACTGATTAACTTTAATGAAATTCGTGAACAAAAGCAGCTTCAGTCTGATAATGCTATTTGCGACTTTTACAATCACTATTTCTTTTTTGTGAACCGCTATACGAATATACGAGAAAAAGTGCGGGCTTCACATTTATTTAAAGAGTTAGTAAACTTGCCTCATGAGGCGCCTCTGTCTGATTCCCATGAACAATTATTTTTTCAGTGGTTTGCATTTGAATATGTAACCATTCAGGGGAAAACCTTGCTGCAGCTTTTTTTAGCTGATCAGGCGAAGCAGAAAACAGAGTCGTTTTTGATTCAAGGAGCCTTTTTTTTGACGAGTGTACTAGAGCCAATTATTGTGTCTAAAGTACCTAATTCGTTTTTCTTAAAAGGATATACCCCATTGACAAATGAGCAGGTTATCATCAAAGATGTAAGAGGAAGATTTGCAAATTTAGAGGAACAACAAGTAATTTGGATTCGAAAAATAAAATCAATCGGATATGACGTGTTAATTGACTCTTTCTTTTTAGGACATAAACAACGCATTGAACAGTTAGTAACGCAATATAATGACAAAAAAAATGCAATGACATGGCGCTCGTTTTTAAAACAGCAGGCTATATACTATGTGATGAAGCCAAAATAAAAGGCCGTTTCGCAAGGGAAGAGAGTAGAAATGGAGTCATGGAGTTATGTTATAAGAAGTGATATAATGTACGAATGTTATCGTGAAATCAGCAATCAAACGACATTTATATACGTTTGTAAGAGCAATTCTAGATAACCGTCATATACTGTCTTACAGATAGACGAATGTTGGAGGTTCTTTATATGACAGTTTACCATTTTGTAGGTATTAAAGGAACAGGAATGAGTGCGCTTGCGCAAATCCTAAACGATATGGGCTTTCAAGTTCAAGGATCGGATATTGAAAAAGAAATTTTTACGCAAAAAGCACTAGAGCAGCAGGGAATTCCTGTTTTACCATTTGATAAAAATAATATTAAAGACGGCATGACTGTAATTGCAGGAAATGCTTTTCCTGATACGCATGAAGAAATTGCAGAAGCAGCTTCAAAAGAAGGAGTCAAGCTTGTACGCTATCACCGTTTCTTAGGTGACTTTATGAAACAGTATACGAGTGTAGCCGTAACAGGAGCACACGGAAAAACATCCACAACGGGTATGTTAGCGCATGTGATTCAAGGAGCTGAACCTACTTCATATTTAATTGGAGACGGTACGGGTAAAGGTGTAAAAGACAGCAAGTATTTTGCGTTTGAGGCATGTGAGTATCGCCGCCACTTCTTATCTTATACGCCAGACTATGCAATTATGACGAATATTGATTTTGATCACCCTGATTATTTTGCCAATATCGATGATGTATTCAGCGCGTTTCAAGAGATGGCACTTCAAGTCAAAAAAGGAATTATTGCCTGTGGTGACGATGAACATCTGCAGCAAATTCAAGCGAAGGTACCTGTTCTTTATTACGGATTAGGCGAAGAAAATGATTTCCAAGCACGTAATATCGTAAAAAGCACAACAGGGACAACATTTGATGTGTTCGTTCGTAATACATTCCACGCATCATTTGAAATTCCAGGGTATGGCGACCATAACATCTTAAATGCACTTTCTGTTATTGCACTTTGTCATTATGAAGAAATTGACGTTGCTGTGCTGCAAGAGCGTTTTAAAACATATCAAGGTGTAAAGCGTCGTTTCAGTGAAAAGAACGTTGGCAAACAAGTGCTAATCGATGATTATGCACACCATCCAACGGAAATTAATGCAACGATTTCAGCTGCTCGTCAAAAGTATCCAAACCGTGAAGTTGTGGCTGTTTTCCAACCGCATACTTTTACGCGTACACAAACGTTCTTAGAGGACTTTGCAGCAAGCCTACAGCACGCTGATAAAGTATATCTATGTGACATTTTTGGATCAGCTCGTGAGCATCAAGGTAAATTATCAATTGAAGATCTACGAAGCAAAATCAGCGGAGCTGAATTAATTAATGAAGAAACAATTGAATCGTTAAAAGACCATAATGAAGCTGTATTAGTATTTATGGGTGCTGGAGACATTCAAAAGTTTGAAAAACTATATCAGCAAACCGTATCATAAAAAAAAGGCACTCTCCTGAGTGCCTTTTTTTATTTCAAAACTCATTTTAAATTTTCAGGATTTAGCGCTTTTAATTCCTCAATGACAAATAGCCCGTCTTTACGAATCAACACGTCATCGAAATAAATCTCACCGCCGCCGTATTCCGGACGCTGAATCATCACCATATCCCAGTGAATATTTGACTTGTTTCCATTATATGCATCTTCGTAGCACTCGCCAGGAGTGAAGTGGAAGCTTCCGTCAATTTTTTCATCAAATAAAATGTCTTGCATTGGATGTTGAATATACGGATTTACGCCAATCGCAAATTCGCCAACAAAACGAGCGCCTTCATCCGTATCAAAAATGCCGTTGATGCGTTCTGTATCATTAGCGGTTGCTTCAACAATCTTACCGTTTTTAAATGTTAAGGATACATTCTCAAACGTAAAGCCTTGATAGTTAGAAGGAGTGTTATAAGAAATTGTTCCGTTTACAGAATCACGTACAGGAGCCGTGTATACTTCACCGTCCGGAATATTCATTTCTCCGGCACACTTCACTGCAGGAATATCTTTAATAGAGAACGTTAAGTCCGTATTCTCACCTGTTAAACGCACTTTGTCCGTACGGTTCATCAGCTCAACTAAAGCATCCATCGCTTTGCTCATTTTGCCATAGTCTAAGTTGCATACATCGAAATAAAAATCTTCAAATGCTTCTGTACTCATTTTAGCAAGTTGCGCCATTGAATCGTTTGGATAGCGAAGAACAACCCATTTTGTTTTTGGAACGCGAATTTCTCTATGTACTTTTTTACCGATCGTATTCCCTTGGATTTTCATTTTATCTGCTGGAACATCTGATTGTTCAAAAATGTTTGAACCAGAACGCAAGCCAATATAAGCATCCATTTCTTTCATCACATTTGCTTCGAAGTCTGCCATCATATTGAACTGCTCTTCTTGTGCACCGTTTAAAAGAGCTCGGTCTACCGAATGATCTTTTAGCAGTACAAACGGATAGCCACCGGCCTTGTACGCTTCATCTACAAGTGCTGTCACAAGTTCGCGCTGAAGTCCAAAGTTTTCGATTAATACTTTTTCTCCTTTTTGAAGGCGAACAGAATAATTAATTAAGTTTTTAGCTAATGTTGCAATTCTAGGGTCTTTCATAAATAGTGCCTCCTTAAAATAACAATGATTGGTGATTCACTTTCTATTGTACCCCACTGAGCTTATTTTGTTTGTTTTTATGCTTTAAAATCCTTTTTTTCTTTAGGAAGGGAAATAACTCATATATCGCGAAATAATGTAGCAATCTTCCCTTTTTATGAATAAAAGCAGAGAGAATATGGTAAAGTTAAAGAGTCTATAGGGAATAGAAGGTTTAATTGTTTATAAAATTGGGAAAGTAGTTATAACAAGAGAGATGAAAATAGGAGGTGCCTTGCACAGATGGTTATTATTCTTTACTTAAGCGCTGCTATTGTTGCCATTGCGATTTTTTACCTGGTGGTTTCCGTGTCCAAAACATTGAAATCCGTTCAGCACACATTAAATTCAGTGGCAGGTACTTTAGACGGTGTAGAAAAGCAAATGACAGGAATCACTACTGAAACAACTGCACTTTTACATAAGACTAATCTGTTAGCTGAAGATATTCAGCGTAAATCCGAAGCGCTGAACACAGTGGTGGATTCTGTTAAAGGCGTAGGTGACTCAATCCAAGACCTAAATAAGTCTATTAAAAGCGTGTCATCAAGCGTTTCAGAGAAAGTAGAAGAAAATAAAGAAACTGTTGCTCAAGTCGTTCAATGGAGCAATGTTGCATTAGACGTATGGGAACGTGTAAAATCAAGAAAACAGAAACAAACAAGCGTAGAACCCGTCGTTCCTGTTAAGGAAGAAAAAGCGGTTCAACGCTCACGTTCATTTTCATAAAAGTGAATTTTAGAGGAGGAGAAGAATATGTCAAACAAACCAAACAAATCAAACAATACTTCAAATAAAGACTTTTTATTAGGAACAGTGATCGGAGGAGTTGTAGGAGCTGCGACGGCATTATTACTTGCTCCAAAATCAGGTAAAGAGTTCCGTTCTGATTTAAATGAGCAGGCAGCTTACGTTCGTTTAAAAACGGAGCAAGCGAAAAACAGCGCTGTTGAAAAAGGACAAGGGTTTGCTCAAACGGCTAAAGAAAAAACGGCTGGTTTATCACAAACACTGTCTGAGCAATCTTCACAAGTAGTGGACAAGGTGAAAAACTTCCGTAAAGTAGATCCTGAACACGAAGCATTACCGCCAACAAGCTTAGAAGTGCTTGCTGATGAAGTTGAGTCTCAAAGCAACGAAGACGTTCAGCAGAAGCTAACAGAAGCTCAAAAAGCACTAGATGAAGTGGAAAGCACAGTGCCACGCTCATAATAAGGAATCAAAAGCGTTTATCCTATAGGGTGAACGCTTTTTTTGTATGTAAATTAAGTTGAATAACAGCAAGTAAATAATCGTTTCATTGCAGAAAAAAACTCCACCTTATAAATGAATTTAGTAGCATCATACACAAAGCTGAGCACTCTTTTTGTATGGAAACGGTCAAACCATGTAAACTTAAGAGTAAGTACAGAAAGGGTGAAAAAAATGAAAAAAATTTCAACAGTTGAAGAGTTCGAAAAAGTTGTAAAGGAAAACAATCGCTTTTTATTTTTAAAACACAGCACAACGTGTCCAATTAGTGCAGCGGGTCATGAGGCATTTTCAGCATTTGCTTCTAGTCATGAAGACATTCCTTCTTATTATCTTCATGTTCAAGATTCACGTGATGTATCTAACTATATCGCTGAGATGTATGAAGTGAAGCATGAATCACCTCAAGCGCTTCTGTTTGAAGATGGAAAAGTGAAGTGGCATGCTTCTCACTGGAACATTAACGAAGAAGAATTAGCGAAAAACGTAGCTCATTAATCGAAAAAAATATGTTAGTTAAAGGAAAATCCGAACGATCAATCGTTCGGATTTTTTTATTGGTAGAGTGAACGTAGGTTTCATATATGTAGCGGCCTCTAGCTGTTGATTGGAGGGCAAGACGAAGACTCCTGCGGGAAAAGCGGAACAGGTGAGACCCCGCAAGAGCGTAGGTGACGAGGAGGCTCACCAGTCGCCCGCGGAAAGCGAAGTCTTGCACGGAAATCAACCTCTCTGTAACAACCAATCTATAGGAGCTTATTTATCCCATTTGGTACTCTTTAGATTGGAGCGATGTAGCTATGTTTCAACCTCTTTTTTTATAAGCTGATTGCGGTTTCATCCACTTTTTCGTACAATAGATGTAGTTTAGCACATAAAAGCAGAGAAGCCCCTTACATATATCCTCCATCATCTATCATCTTATGTAGTAACCCTGCTAAACGGATTTTTTAAAATCAGTGAAAGGGTGGACGTACATGACTAATTCAGATCTTCAGCATTTGCGATCTCAAATTGACGAAGTAAATATGAAACTGTTAAAGCTTATTAATGAGCGAGGAGAGCTTGTTCAAGAAATAGGAAAGTTAAAAGGAATGCAGTCAACTAAACGGTTTGATCCTGTTCGTGAACGAGCAATGCTTGACTCGATTTTAAGCAAGAATGAAGGACCGTTTCAAACGTCGACGCTTCAACATATTTTCAAAGAGATTTTCAAAGCTCATTTAGAGCTTCAAGAAGATGATCATCGTAAAGCACTTCTTGTATCCCGTAAAAAGAAGCCGGAAAATACAATCGTTACGGTAAAAGGAGAAACAATTGGTGACGGACTTCAGCGTTTTGTAGCAGGACCTTGTTCCGTTGAAAGCTATGAGCAAGTAGCAGCCGTAGCAAAAGCCGTGAAGCAGCAGGGTGTGCGGATGCTTAGAGGCGGAGCCTACAAGCCAAGAACATCTCCTTATGATTTTCAAGGCCTTGGCTTAGAAGGACTGCAAATTTTAAAAAGAGTAGCTGACGAATATGATTTAGCCGTTATTAGTGAAATTGTCGACCCCGCTGATATTGAAACAGCTGTAGAATATGTAGATGTGATTCAAATTGGTGCTCGTAATATGCAAAATTTTGAGCTATTAAAAGAAGCTGGTGCAGTGAAGAAGCCTGTCTTATTAAAGCGAGGCTTAGCCGCTACGATTGATGAGTTTATTAATGCTGCTGAATACATTGTTTCAAAAGGAAATGATCAGCTGATTTTGTGTGAACGAGGAATTCGTACGTATGAGCGAGCAACGAGAAATACCCTGGATATTTCAGCTGTTCCTATTTTAAAGCAAGAAACTCATTTACCTGTTTTAGTCGACGTCACGCATTCAACGGGAAGACGAGATTTACTTGTTCCAACGGCTAAAGCGGCTCTTGCCATTGGTGCGGATGGAATTATGGCAGAAGTTCATCCCGATCCTGCGGTAGCACTTTCTGACTCAGCTCAGCAAATGGATATCCCGCAATTTACAGAATTTATGAAGCAGTTAAAACCTATATGTAACTTAAATTTATAAAAAAACGTAAAAATGAAAAATTCGTATACTTTTATGACAAGTTTGAGGCACTTAATGGTTTCAAGCTTGTTTGCCTTTCGTTATAATAAAGATAAGCGAAATTATCACGTATTTTGAAAACAGTCGATAACTTTTGTCAAAATAGGAAAGAATAAGTGCAAATCCAAAAAACAAGAATTTATGAAATTCTCGTGAAACTTGTCGGAAAAAGGCGGTAAATACGTTGCGATGAAGCACATAGTATCGTATAGTAGTTACAGATATTCGCTATCATTCTGTGATTGCATATGATATAAATTCGCGAGTCACTTTTTTTATTTACTTACTATACACCGTCTTTTACATTGTTACATATAAACTGGTAAAATTGTCTTTGCCACGTAATAATAAGGGCATAACAGGAATGATTTAGATGCATACAGGGTATCTAAGCTGTATGTAAGAGTGAAGGAGCTAGAAATAGCCATTCTATAAAGGAAGATGGATTTATATACGTAAATACAAGAAATGAAATAAGGATAAAATAAACGAAATGTTTTTCGATAAGGAGTGTTTGTTGTGAACGTAACAATTTATGATGTAGCAAGGGAAGCAAGCGTGTCGATGGCAACGGTTTCTCGTGTGGTAAACGGAAATCCGAATGTAAAACCATCAACTAGAAAAAAAGTATTAGAAACAATTGAAAGACTAGGCTATCGTCCGAACGCAGTAGCGCGTGGATTAGCAAGTAAAAAAACAACGACAGTAGGAGTTATCATTCCTGATATTTCAAATATTTTCTATGCAGAGTTAGCGCGTGGAATCGAAGATATTGCAACAATGTACAAGTATAATATCATCTTAAGTAACTCCGATCAAAATCAAGATAAAGAACTTCATCTTTTAAATAACATGCTTGGTAAACAAGTAGACGGAATCATCTTCATGAGTGGGAATGTAACGGAAGAACACGTAGAAGAACTAAAAAAATCACCGGTTCCAGTTGTACTTGCAGCATCAATCGAATCAACTAACCAAATCCCATCTGTAACTATTGATTATGAACAAGCAGCTTTTGATGCAGTGCAATCACTAATTGACAGCGGTCATAAAAATATTGCATTCGTTTCAGGTACGCTAGAAGAACCAATCAATCATGCGAAAAAAGTAAAAGGGTACAAGCGTGCTCTTACTGAAAGCGGATTGCCTGTACGCGATTCTTATATTGTAGAAGGAGACTACACGTACGATTCAGGTATTGAAGCAGTTGAAAAACTATTAGAAGAAGATGAAAAGCCAACTGCTATTTTCGTTGGAACGGATGAAATGGCATTAGGCGTTATTCACGGGGCACAAGATCGCGGGTTGAATGTACCAAACGATCTAGAAGTTATCGGTTTTGATAACACAAGACTTTCAACAATGGTTCGTCCTCAGTTAACATCTGTTGTACAGCCGATGTATGATATTGGTGCAGTAGCGATGCGTCTCTTAACGAAATACATGAACAAAGAAACGGTAGATAGCAGCATTGTACAGCTTCCTCACCGCATCGAGTTCAGACAATCAACAAAATAATACCTGTGAATGAATAAGAACGAATCCAAAGTTCAGACACGGGGAGATAGAATATGAAAAAAATTGATATGCTCACACCTATAGGGATACTAATTGGTATCTCTATGGTTGTGTTTGGGGTTATTTCAAGTGGAGGAATGAGCGGTTTTTTAGCTTTTATTGATGTACCATCGATTTTAATTGTATTGGGAGGCGTTTTTGGTACGCTGTGCGTGAGCTTTCCTTTAAAACAATTAAAAAATATGGGAAGAGTAGGGAAACAAGCGTTTCAATCGAAAGAAATAAACGTAGAAGAAATTGTAGGAACATTTGTACATTTATCGGAAAAAGCGCGTCGAGAAGGACTTCTATCGTTAGAAGCAGAGCTTGAACAAATCGATGATTCATTTGTGAAAAAAGGTATTTTGCTAGCCATTGATGGAGTAGAACCAGAAATGATTCGAGAGCTGCTTGAAGCTGAAATAGCTGCAGTAGAAGAAAGACATGCGAGAGGTCGAAGTATGTTTGAAAAAGCAGGCGATTATGCCCCCGCTTGGGGAATGATTGGGACGCTTGTTGGGCTAGTGCTAATGCTTAAAAGCCTTAATACCCCTTCATCGCTTGGGCCTAACATGGCAATTGCTCTTTTAACGACTTTCTACGGGGCGCTGCTTTCAAACTTGTTTTTTCAGCCAATCGCAGCTAAATTAGCTGGTAAAACAGAGCATGAGCTTTTTGTTAAAGAAGTGATTATTGAAGGTGTCATCGGCTTGCAGGCGGGTCAAAATTCTCGCTTTGTGCAAGCAAAGCTAAAAGTATTTGCCCCTGTTGAAAAACGAAAGCTGGAAGAAAAGAGAGAGCACGTTCGTGAAGCGTAGAA
The DNA here is from genome assembly GCF_049368575.1 of Priestia sp. 40. Taxonomy (NCBI): domain Bacteria; kingdom Bacillati; phylum Bacillota; class Bacilli; order Caryophanales; family Bacillaceae; genus Priestia; species Priestia sp. 40. Next base: position 1,484,742 of record NZ_JBMPZA010000005.1, on the reverse strand, counting down.
GAAAAAGGTATTCGGCACAGTCGCCAAAATGGATGGTAACATTTGCTGATTTGGTGACGTTAATATTAGTTTTTTTTATTTTACTATTTTCAATGTCTAGCGTTGATAATCAAAAGTTTCAGACCGTTGTCAATTCGCTTACAAGCAGTAGTTCTGTAGCTTCTGTAGAAAAGAGCCAGCAGTCTCAAAAGCTGGATAACATTTTAGCGAAAGTGCAGGACTACCTGAAGGAAAATAAGCTTCAGCACTTTATTACTGCTAAGCGAGATGAACGCGGAGTTGTGCTTATTTTACAAGAACAGGTGCTGTTTGAAACAGGACAGGCAGACATTTTGAAGAAAGGTACCCCTTTCCTGGATGAATTAGGAAGGTTATTCAGTACTATTCCAAATGATATTAAAGTAGAAGGTCATACCGATAATCGACCTATTCACACCTATCGTTATCCATCTAATTGGGAACTATCGGCAGCGCGTGCTAGCGGCGTCATACGTTATTTAACGAACCACTTTTCTCTTTCTGCTAAGCGCTTTGAAGCAATTGGATACGGAGATACAAAGCCGCTTGTTCCGAATACGTCTAATGACAATCTACAAAAAAATAGACGCGTCGAAATTATTATTTCAGATCCCGAAGCACAGTGAAAAAGGCCATACGCTTGTATAGCCTTTTTTTAAGAATGAGATGTATGAGAACGAATAGGATAAAGAGCGCGCTCAAGAGTTTGAGCGTTTTTTTCTGTTATTTCTGGTTTTCTTGGAATTGGCTGATAGATATTGAGTTCATCATCCCACTGCGTGCAAACGGGGTGAGGAGATATTTTTGTCCATTTTTCAAGCCATGACAGAGGAAGCATACCTTCTGCCTTTCGTTCAATCATTTCAAGCCAAATAAATGACCAAGCTCGAGGAACAACCCGCCAAATATCATAGCCTCCTCCGCCAACGGCAATCCATCTTCCCTGGCAGTATTCATGGGCAATTTCATGAGCAATTTTAGGAATTTCACGGTATATCTTCGTGGTGCCGCATAAATGAGTGAGCGGATCGTAATAATGAGAATCGGCTCCATTTTGTGTCAAGATAACATCTGGTTTAAAAAAAGCAGCTACCTCTTTTAAAGAGGTCTTATAAACGTCGAGCCAAGACTCATCTTCGGTATAAGCATCAACAGGCACATTAAATGAATAACCATAGCCTTCACTGTGCCCGCGTTCGTTAACGTTTCCTGTGCCTGGAAACAAGTAGCGTCCCGTTTCATGAATGGAAAGAGTACAAACGGAAGGGTCGTCATAAAATGTCCATTGCACGCCGTCACCGTGATGAGCATCTGTATCGACGTAGAGAACGCGCGCATTGTACTTTTGCTGCATATATTTAATGGCTACCGCGCTGTCATTGTAAATGCAAAAGCCAGAAGCTTTTCCTCGAAAGCCATGGTGCAATCCGCCTCCTAAATTCAGAGCATGCTTAGCTTTTCCAGTCATAACATAATCTACAGCAGTAAGGGTACCCCCAACTAAAAATGCACTGGCTTCATGCATGTTAGGAAACATAGGTGTATCTTCTGTTCCTAGGCCAAAATCCGCTGCTTTTTCAACAGAAAGCTCGCCGCTTCCTGCTAATTTTACCGCTTGAATATAGCTAGTATCATGGACAAGCTGAAGTTCTTCATCAGATGCCATTCGCGGTAATACAATATCTTGATTGCCTAAAGCGCCAAATTCCCGTAACAGTTCATATGTTAGTTGAACACGAAGCTGGTTAAACGGATGATTATTGCTGAATTTGTACGAAAGAATATCATCTGAATAAATAAATACAGCATTACTAGTCATTACGTCATCTCCGGTAATTTAGGCCATAGCACCTCATAGCCATTTTCTTTTAATGTATTTATACTAACCAATGGATTGATAGCTTGAATACGAAGCACAAGGATCTTATATCTTTCATCTATATCAGGGTAGACAAGTACGCTTAAGATGTTTGTCCTCTTTGAACTAAAGAGGGATGTAACTTCAGCGAGCACGCCAGCCTTGTTTTCTACTTTTATTTCAATTTGTGAACCAGGTTTATTAGTGCCGGTAAGCTGAATAAACGTATGTAATAGATCTCTTTCAGTCACAACGCCTACTAAACGCTTATTTTTTGTGACGGGAATACAACCGATTTGATGTTCATAAAAAATGCTTGCAATTTCTTCAACAAAATCAAGAGGGTGAGCTGTAATGACTTCTGTTTGCATAATCATCCTCACGGGTTCGGATAGAAGAGCAGATGTATAAGTATTATCTAAAATAGATGGACTTGCATCTCTTACGTCTCGATCAGAAATGATGCCAACTACATGATGAAGGTCATTAACGATGGGAATATGTCTAATCTTATGTGTATCTAAAAGTTTCATAGCTTCAGCAATCGTATGGTCGGGGGTTAAGGTAACGAGATCCGTTTTCATCATCTCTTCAACAATCATCAAACCCAGCTCCTTTTCTTAAAGGTTAGCTAATACATAAAGCGATTTCGAAAGCGCAAGCTATCAAATTCTTGCATGCTTTCTTGAGGGACTCTGCTCCCGATTCTTACCATCAAACAGTTAGCAGGATGAGAGCTAATCTCAGGGTCATCGGTGGCAAACCACGTTAGTCCGCCTCTATTCATCATCTTCTCCATGATTTTGCGGTAATCCCACACGTTTAGCCCTGTTCCTTTTAAGTCCCAATGCCAGTAGTATTCTGTCGTAATGATAATATAATCTTCCATTGCATCATCCATCATAGATACGATAAGCAAGTTTTTTCCAATAGAATAGCTACGAAACGGAGCGGCTACCTCTATAGCTCCTAATTCGATTAAATTCTCCATATTTCCTTCCGACCATCGTTCTAGAGGATCGGGATATAAAAAGGTTACATAACCAATGATTGTATGATGATGGCGAGCAATAATAATTCTACCTTCAGGCAAGTTGGCAATCTCAATCAATGCTTCTTTTTGCTGTTCAGGTGGACGAAATGCCGTTAGTTGCTCATGAAAATCAAGTTGTTGCAAGGTATGTGAGGAGACAGGTCCTTCAATAACAATCGCTCCAACAGCTGTTTTTACTTCTTTCATATTGTATGTTTGGGAATGTTTCACATGAATCACCACCTTCAAGCAGTCTTATCTGTATTATAATACAAAAAAAACTCTAGATTAAAGCGTTTTCAAAAAATTAAATAAAAGAAAAGGAGTTTTTTAAAAAAGATAGAATAGAAAATTAGAAGATTTTCTTGTTAATTCGACACGTTTATATTAAAGGTTGTCATATAACAAGGGAGACTATTATCCTAATTCCGACAAATAATTTTTATAAAATTGTGAAAAGTCTATCTTTGTTATATAATAGGTTTGTAAATTTTATACATAAGGGGGAGTTTGTGATGAAGGTGGAAGCGCTTCCTGTAATTGAAGGGGTATACAACTTACAGGACTACGATAAAACGTATCAAACCTTTGAGTGGTCACAAGTGGAGAAGGAATTTTCATGGCATGAAACAGGTAAATTAAATGCAGCTTATGAAGCAATTGATAAGCACGCAAACTCTACGCGTAAAAATAAAGTTGCGCTTTATTATCGAGATGCGCAGCGCAATGAAAAATATACATTTAAAGAAATGAAAGAATGGTCAAACAAAGCCGCAAACGTGCTAAAACAAGCAGACGTAGAGAAGGGGGATCGCGTGTTTATCTTTATGCCTCGCTCTCCGGAACTTTATTTTGCCTTGTTAGGAGCGGTGAAGCTTGGCGCTATTGTTGGACCTTTATTTGAAGCGTTCATGGAAGGTGCAGTAAAAGATCGTTTGCAAGACAGTGATGCAAAAGTGTTAATTACAACGCCTGAATTGCTGAGCCGTGTTCCGGTGAAAGATTTGCCAGCTTTAAAACACATTCTCCTTGTAGGGGAAAATGTAGAAGAAGAAGGCATTCAACTAGATTTTCTGAAGCGACTAGAAGCGGCGAATAAAGAGGTGGAAATTGAGTGGGTAGATAGAACAGATGGTATGCTGCTTCATTATACATCAGGTTCAACTGGCAAACCAAAAGGCGTGCTTCACGTTCACAACGCCATGCTTCAGCACTATCAAACTGCTAAGTGGGTGCTCGACTTAAAAGATGACGATGTGTATTGGTGTACAGCAGATCCCGGTTGGGTAACGGGGACTTCCTATGGGATTTTTGGTCCTTGGCTTGCTGGAGCAACGAATGTGATTGTAGGAGGACGATTTAGTCCAGATGCATGGTATCAAGCACTTGAAGATTTTGGCGTAACGGTTTGGTACAGTGCACCTACAGCATTTCGTATGCTAATGGGTGCTGGTGATGACTTAGTTAAACGCTATGATTTAAGCAATCTCAGACATGTATTAAGTGTGGGAGAACCGTTAAATCCTGAAGTGGTACGCTGGGGAATGAAGGTGTTCCAAAAACGTATTCACGATACGTGGTGGATGACTGAAACTGGTGGTCAGACGATTTGTAATTATCCGTCTATGAAAATTAAGCCAGGATCTATGGGGAAACCAATTCCAGGTGTACAAGCAGCAATCGTTGACGATCAAGGACAAGAGCTTCCACCTTATCGAATGGGTAATTTAGCAATTAAAAAAGGCTGGCCATCTATGATGCATACGATTTGGAACAACAAAGAAAAGTATGAGTCCTATTTTATGCCAGGTGATTGGTACGTATCAGGTGATTCGGCGTATATGGATGAAGACGGTTATTTTTGGTTCCAAGGCCGAATCGATGATGTTATTATGACGGCAGGAGAACGCGTGGGTCCATTTGAAGTAGAAAGTAAGCTTGTTGAACACCCTGCTGTAGCAGAAGCGGGTGTTATTGGTAAGCCTGATCCTGTTCGCGGGGAAATTATTAAAGCATTTATCGCACTTAGAGATGGGTATGAATCTTCAGATGAACTGATTGAAGATATTCGTCAATTTGTGAAAAAAGGGTTAGCTGCTCATGCAGCTCCGCGTGAAATCGAGTTTAAAGATAAGCTACCTAAAACACGAAGCGGTAAAATTATGCGTCGCGTTTTAAAAGCGTGGGAATTAGATTTGCCAACGGGCGATTTGTCGACTATGGAAGACTAAGGAGTAAACGTTTCAATCTTTGTAGGGAAAATAAGTGATTTTTATAAAGTTCAAACAGCCAGCTGTTTGAACTTTTTTTTGGACTTGAATTTTAAAATGAAATCATTCATAATTGTGGGGTGTAAACTTTTAAATAAAATAAACTGCAGTGATAGGAAGAAGTAATACTTGTCTCCCTGTTTAAGAGAGCTGATGGTTGCTGAAAATCAGTACATAGACAAATATGAAATACGTCCTTGAGCATCTTTTGTGAACTTACAGTAGCAAAAGACGGGTAGACCGTTACATCATTTAAGTGGGAAATAATTCATTTCCAAATAGGGTGGTACCGCGATATTTTCGTCCCTTCTTTTTTAAGAAGGGGCGTTTTTTATGTTGTTCAACAAATTGTAACGAGCAATTAGATAAAGGAGAGAATATATAACATGGATATTTTACAAGATCTTGAGTTTCGAGGGCTCATTAACCAACAAACGGATGAAAAAGGTTTAAGTGAACTTTTGAGTAAAGAGTCTGTTCGTTTATACTGCGGGTTCGACCCGACAGCCGACAGCCTTCACATCGGGCACATGCTTCCTGTTTTAATTTTGCGTCGCTTTCAACAAGCTGGACACCAACCAATTGCATTAGTTGGTGGAGGTACGGGTCTTATTGGAGATCCAAGCGGTAAAAAAGCAGAGCGTACGTTAAACGAAAAAGAAACGGTTGCGCTGTTTAGTGAGCGTATTAAAGGTCAGCTTTCACGCTTCTTAGATTTCGAAGAAGGTGAAAATGCAGCAGTTATTGCGAATAACTATGACTGGATTGGCAAGTTAGATGTTATTACATTCCTACGAGATATCGGTAAAAACTTTGGTATTAACTATATGATGGCAAAGGATTCTGTTCAATCTCGTATCGAATCAGGCATTTCATTTACGGAATTTAGCTACATGATTTTACAGTCATACGATTTCTTGAATTTATACCAAACATATAACTGTAAGCTTCAAATTGGCGGCAGCGACCAATGGGGAAATATTACGGCTGGCTTAGAATTAATTCGTAAATCAGAAGAAGATGCCAAAGCATTTGGATTAACAGTTCCGCTTGTAACAAAAGCAGACGGCACGAAGTTCGGTAAAACAGAGGGCGGAGCAATTTGGTTAGACGCTGAAAAAACAAGTCCGTACGAATTCTACCAATTCTGGATTAATACAGATGATCGCGATGTTATAAAGTATTTAAAATACTTTACATTCTTATCGCACGAAGAAATTAATGAATTAGAAGCGTCTGCAAAAGAAGCTCCTGAAAAACGCGAAGCACAAAAAGCACTAGCGGCAGCTATGACTACGCTTGTACACGGTGAAGAAGCTCTTTCGCAAGCCATTCGTATTTCACAAGCCTTATTTAGTGGAACCATTTCAGAGTTAACAGCAGAAGAAATTAAGCAAGGATTCAAGGACGTTCCTTCTTACACGCATACAGGTGAAGATATTGGTTTAATTGATTTACTTGTAGAAAGCAAAATTTCTCCTTCTAAACGTCAAGCACGTGAAGATATTTCAAACGGTGCAATTTACTTAAATGGTGAGCGCGAGCAAGATTTACAAAAAACAGTAGGTGCAGACGACCGTATTGAAGGTCAATTCACAGTGATTCGTCGAGGTAAGAAAAAATATACGCTTATTCAATACGCATAAAAAAAGGCCGAAAGGCCTTTTTTTATATATAGACAGTAAAAAAGCCGCTCCATAAGGAACGGCTTTTTACTATTAACGAGAGTAGAACTCTACGATTAGTGCTTCGTTGATTTCAGCAGATAATTCAGAACGCTCAGGTAAGCGAGTGAATGTACCTTCTAATTTCTCAGCGTCTACTGTTAAGTAGTCTGGTACGAAGTTGTTAACTTCAAGCGCTTCTTTCACGATTGAAAGGTTGCGTGATTTTTCGCGAACACCGATCACTTGACCAGGTTGTACACGGTAAGATGGGATGTCAACGCGTTTACCATCAACTAAAACGTGACCGTGGTTAACTAATTGACGAGCTTGACGACGAGTGCGTGCAAGACCCATACGGTATACTAAGTTATCAAGACGAGCTTCTAAAAGAATCATGAAGTTCTCACCGTGCTTACCAGTTAATTTACCAGCAGCAACGAATAAGTTACGGAATTGACGCTCAGTTACACCATACATGTGGCGTAATTTTTGCTTTTCTTGTAATTGTAAACCGTACTCAGAAATTTTCTTACGTTGACCTGGGCCGTGTGGACCTGGAGCGTAAGGGCGTTTTTCTAATTCTTTACCTGTACCACTTAGAGAAAGACCTAAGCGACGAGAGATTTTCCAACTTGGACCTGTATAACGAGCCATGATGACTCCTCCTTGTTTGTGTTTTTATTTTATGCAAAACAAAAACAGACACATTCTAGCGATATGCTCATTTTGTTTTCATGTACCATCGCTCTAGCAGCAGAGAGTTACACGATACACCATCTTGTTAAAAGGATTGCTACTTCTGTAAAACAATCTTTTAATGAGGAACAAAATGAAAAAACATAAAGAAGATTGTATAAGCTGCAATATTTCACACAACGAGTATTATAGGTGTTTCCTCGTATAAAGTCAAGGAAGATTGAAGATTAAAAGAATGTAAAAGAAAGGATATATTCATTTGAAATATAAAGGGAGAAGAAAGAACATAAGAAAAAGGTAGCGATAGGCTAATCAAACGTTTGTTTAATAAGCAAAAACCGCTGATTTGCAGCGGTTTTTTTTGCTTATTCATATTTAAAGAAAAGAAGTAAGTTCTTTTATGAATTCTTCAAGATACTGTTGATCGATTTCATCAAAGCGATTTTTGATTGGACTGTCAATATCAAGAACACCTAAAAGCTGACCGTCTTTTACAATTGGTACAACGATTTCAGATTGAGAAGCGGCATCACATGCAATGTGGCCAGGGAAGGCGTGAACATCTTCGATTCGCTCTGTTTTTTGATTTTGAGCTGCTGTACCGCATACGCCTTTTCCAAGTGGAATACGAACGCAAGCCGGCAGTCCCTGGAAAGGTCCAAGCACTAACTCTCCGTCTTCCATTAAATAAAAACCTACCCAGTTTACTTCATTTAAAAATTGATTTAGCAAAGCTGAAGCATTTGCTAGATTAGCAATCGTATTGCTTTCTCCTTCTAATAAGGCGCGTAATTGCTTAATTACTAATTCATAATCCTTTTGTTTTGAGCCGCTGTAGTTTTCGACATTAAACAATGTATTCTCCTCCATTCAACATAAGATTTAATGAATTTTTATCAGGAAACGTCAGTTTTAACGCTACTTTGTCGATAAAAGATTACAGGAACTAAAAAGCCTATCACGAATTATGTAGAGAGGCTACTAAAATCCTTTTTAAATACTGTAACGATTTCTACACAATTTTGCAATCATATGTGTTTTGTAAAAATAAATCGAAATGAGGTGTAGATAGATGGCTGTACAGTCAAAAACGAAAGAGAAAATTATTGATGCGGCCGTTTCTCTTTTTAACGTAAAAGGTTTTGATGGTACGTCGGTGCGCGAGATTGCAGGAAAAGCGAAAGTGAACGTAGCGAATATTTCATATTATTTTCATAGCAAAGAAGGATTGCTTGAAAGTTTAGTGATTTCTTATTTTGAAGGTTATATTGGGGTGTTGGAGCAAGCATTCCAAGAAATGAAAAAGCTGTCTTCAACAGAAAGTATGATCGTAATGATTCGAGCTATCTTACATTACCAGCACGAAAATAGGCATATTGCCCGGCTCGTATATAGAGAAATCTCTCTTGACACGATTTTAATTCGAGAAGTTATGACTACGTATTTAACCAAGGAAAAATACTACTTAAAAACAATCCTTGAAAGAGGGATGAAAGAAAAGGAGTTTCGAAAGCTGCACGTTTCCTTTACAATCATTGAGCTTAAGGGCATGCTGTCTATGCCTTATCTTCATCCTCAGTACCTAAGTGAAGTTCTTCATATATTGCCTCACGAACCGTATTTTGTTCAGCAATATGCGATTGAGCTTGAGCGATGGGTGCACACAACGGTATGTTTGCCATATGAACGGACAAACAAACTTCGCGTTCAATTATCTTAAATGAAGCTCTCTATAGCCTTGGCCTAAATCCTTCGCACAGTGGGCGTCTGACCCATATACGAGAGGGATTTTTTTCTGTTGGGCTGCTTTTACGACAAAGGGAGCTGGATACGCTTCCTTGCACAAAGGCTTAAACAATCCTGCACCATTATAATCCAAAGCCAGATCTTTCATTTTTATTTCATCGAGTATTGATAAAATAATAGGGGAAAGTGTGTCTTCATATGGAAATTGAGCTTGAAATTTATGTATGAGTGTCATATGACCAATGCGCTTAGGCTTATAAACGCCTAAATTGGCCTGTACAGAGCGTAATACCGTGTTGTAATACTTATCATATACTTTGCTTACGCTGCCAAACTTCTGTACAATATGTGCAAATACGTCAGCGCTAAAATCTAGGCAGTCATATCCTTCTTCATGTTTTAAGAAATGGACAGAAAGGATGCTGTCATCGAGACAAGGACCATACTCGTTTAAGAAATCTGTTGTTTCTTGTTCAAATCCTTCAATAAAGTCAACTTCCAATCCGACATTGATACGAATATCGCGCTCAAATTCTTTTTTAACTTGCTGTACGTTTTGAATGTAGCGATCAAGTTTGTCAGGATCCATTCCGCTGTCGCGATCAGGCGTCGGATCACTGAAGCTTTTTGGTAATGGAGCATGCTCTGTAAACGAAATCTCGCCAAAGTTCAGGGAAATCGCCTGTTCAACATATTGTTGCAATGAATCAGGTGAACCGTGTGGGCAAAATGGAGTATGAATATGTTTGTCAACTTTCATAAAAAATGCCTCCTTTTTTCTTCTTTTTCCATTGTAACGACACAAAGTGACTCCATGCCAATATTTTGTATAAAAAAATTTAATTTTTTGCTCAAAAGTTGGACTTTACATGGTATCATAAAAACATTGACGCAAAAAAATTTAAAGGATTAAATTCACCCTTTTTATAAATAAGAAACTTGTCATGTAGAACGCACTGTAAGGGGGCTTAGTATGGAATTCATTATAGCACTAATCATACTTATTATCGGATTAGTTGTGTACGGAATGTTTTCACGTAAAAAGATTTATCAAGAAATTGATCGCCTGGAAACGATCAAAGTCGAATTAGCAAATACGCCAGTTGCAGAGGAAATTTCAAAAGTAAAAGAATTGAACATGACAGGTCAAACTGAAGAGCTATTTGAACGTTGGCGTGAGCAGTGGGATGAAATTATATCAACTAATCTCCCGAAAATTGATAAAGAACTGTTTGAAACGGAAGAAGCAGCAGATAAATACCGGTTTAAAAAAGCGAAGCAGTTATCTATACATATTGATCAAGCCTTAGAACAAACCAAGATAGATATTGAAAACATACTTACTGAACTTCAAAATTTAATTGGTAGCGAACAAGATAATCGATATGATATTGAGGAATTAAATCAGCTTCACCGCCACGTGAAGAAAAAATTGCTCGCACATCGGTATTCCTATGGAAATGCTGAAAAAACGTTAGAATACGCAATTAATACATCTAAAGAGCAGTTTAAAAAATACGAGGAAGAGACGATTAACGGAAACTATCTTCAAGCACGTGAGATTGTTCTTCAATTAAAAACTGATTTAACAGCTATTGATTCGTATTTAGAACAAATTCCAAAAGTGTTAGTTGAGTGTCAGACCACTCTTCCTGTTCAGTTCAACGAACTGCTTGACGGGTTCCGCGAAATGAGTGAGCAGGGATATGTGTTAGATCATCTGCAAGTAGAAGAAACGGTAGAGCTTTTAAAACAAGAAACTGCTGAAATTATTGCAGATATTGAAGAATTATATGTGGAAGAAGCGATTACAAAACTAGATGATGTGAACGAACGCTTAGAGCAGTTATATGACTCACTTGAGCATGAGGTTTTCTCCTATCATAAAATGAACCGTGAATCTCATACGGTATCTAACTTCCTTCGTATGCTTCAAGAACGAAACCGTGAACTTCGTGAAGAAACGCTATTTGTACAGCAAAGCTATCATTTTAAAGAGCGCGATTTAGACGTATATTATAAAATGGACCGCGAACTAAAACGATTGACTAACTTGTACTATAATATTTCGGACAAGGTGGCGGAGCACAATTTAGCCTACAGTGTGATCCAAGAAGAACTCGAAGACGTTTCCAAACAGCTTAACCAATTAAAAGAATCTCAGGAATCCTATAGCGATATGCTACAAGCTCTTCGCAAAGATGAGCTCTCGGCTAAGGACAAAATAGAAGAACTGAAATCTCAGTTGATTGAAGCAAGACGCCTTATTCAAAAAAGCAACCTTCCTGGTGTTCCTGAAGAATACAAAGTGCAGCTTGAAAAAACGGTTCATATCTTAAATGAAGTAACCGCTAAGCTGAAAGAAAAACCGCTTAATATTCAAGCTGTTCAATCTTTACTTGAAGATGCTGTTGGTTTTGTTCAGGATACATTTGATGAAACAGAGGCAATGTTAGAAGAGGCGCGACTCGTTGAAAGAGTGATTCAATACGGTAACCGTTATAGAAGTACTCATCACTCGATTGCACAGTCTTTAGAAGAAGCAGAAGAAGCGTTTCGTCATTACGAATACAAAGAAGCATTAAAACAGGCATCTGCAGCTATTGAGCAAGTAGATCCTGGTGCGCTGGATCGTATACAGCGTATTGTATCTTCACAGAGTTAAAAAGCTCGTGTCCAAAGGACACGAGCTTTTTTATGACGCTTTTCTTTGTATACTATCTGTGTGATGTGTACCTCTTGCAATACTAATAATATAGCCTATGAAGGCAGCAGCAACTGTTGGAATAAGCCAGCCAAGGCCTTGGCTATAAAGCGGCAAATAGTTTTTGAAAAAATTGTCTATGCTTGTTAGGATAATTCCTGCTGCTTTTAACCCGTCAAAAATGCTCAGAATCGAGCTAATGATTACGGCTGTCACATATACTTCTCGACCAAACGAAATGGCTCTTTCAATTAATGATAAAGCAATTAGCGTAATGGCAATAGGGTATACAAAGGTCAAAATAGGTATGGAAATAGAAATTAATTGAGTAAGCCCTACATTTGAAATAACAGCACTAAACAGCATTAAAATGACAACAAATGTTTTATATGACATGCTTGGCACCAGCTGCGTGAAAAATCGTGCGCAAGCAGAAGTTAATCCGATGGCTGTCGTTAGACAAGCAAATGTAATAGCGAGTCCTAAAATAATGGTGCCAAACGAACCGAATAATGTTGTAGCTACAGCTGTTAAAATAGCTCCTCCATTTTCTTTCATACCAATTGCTTCTACGCTTGAAGCGCCGACATACGCGAGAGAAAGATAAACGATAGCTAACCCAGCAGCAGCAATCAACCCGGCTTTGATACATACCGAAGCAAGTGTTCGTTCGTCCGTTACGCCTTTTTCCTTAATACTGTTGATAACAACGATGCCAAATACGAGAGCTGCAATTGTATCCATTGTCAAATATCCATCAATAAAGCCGCCCGTAAATGGAGAGGCTATATATTTGGCGTGAGGTTCTTGAAAAGAACCCATAGGTGTCATTAAACTTTTGATAGCTAAAAGAGCTAATACTGCGAGCAGTAAAGGAGTTAGAATTTTTCCTATGCGATCAACAATTTTAGTTGGATTCAATGATAAATAAAGTGTTAGGCCAAAGAAAATAACGGTATAGACCATTAAAGGAATCTTGCTTGCAACCGCATTTTCTGATAAAAATGGGGTCACACCGATTTCAAACGCTACCGTATCCGTTCTGGGTATACCAAAAAAAGGGCCAATTGCTAAGTAAAGCAATATAGTAAAAGAAATCCCGAAAATAGGGTGAACTTTTTTAGCTACTTCGGTAAAGTTTCCATTACTTTTAGAAACAGCGATTATCCCCATAAGCGGAAGTCCTACACCTGTAATGAGAAAACCGATAATGGAACTCCAAGTGTGTGTTCCGGCTTGCTGTCCCAGCAAAGGAGGGAAAATCATATTTCCCGCTCCGAAAAAGAGAGCAAACAGCATAAGACCGATGGCAAGTATTTCTTTGTTAGTGAGTGCTTTGGTTTTCATAATGCCTCCTAGTGTTTCTTATGTTGATGATTAAATTTTCTGACTTTTTAAAAACTAAAAGTACGTGATACATACTACCACATTTATGGAATCATATATAGGTTTTTTTGAAAAAATCTAAATAGTTTATTAATAATAAAAGGAACGCCTAATTTAAAAAAATACCAAGGTGTGGTATGATAATACGTTGTTCCGAAAAAATGAAGAAGGGGGCGCGCATCCTTGATTTATTTAGATAATAGCGCTACAACAAAACCCTATAATGAAGTCATACAATCTTTTACCAAAGTAGCTACAACTTATTATGGCAATCCATCGTCCCTCCATCAATTTGGCGTACAGGCGGAGAATTTGTTGAGCCGTTCACGTGAGCAAGTAGCAGAATTGCTGCACGTATCGTCAAATGAAATTATCTTTACATCAGGAGGAACAGAAGGGAATAATTTGGCTATTAAAGGCGTAGCGATGCAATATAAAAGCCGAGGTCAGCATATCATTACGACAAATATTGAACATGATTCCGTTCATGAACCATTTAAGCAGTTAGAAGCACTAGGATTTAACGTTACGTATGTTCCGGTAGATTCAAGTGGATTTGTGTCACCTGCGGCTATTGAATCAGCTATTACGGATGAAACCATTTTAGTATCTGTTATGCATGTAAATAATGAAATTGGCACCATTCAGCCAATTGAAGAAATTGGACAGATGCTCACGAACTATTCGAAGGTGCTTTTTCATGTCGATCATGTGCAGGGGGTTGGAAAAGTTCCGCTTTCTTTAGCAAATCATAAAATTGATTTATGCACATTATCAGGACACAAAATTCACGGCTTAAAAGGAACGGGAATTTTATATAAACGAAATGGAGTTCAGCTTCATCCGTTGCTTAGCGGAGGCTCTCAGGAAATGCAGCATCGATCAGGCACGGAAAATGTTCCGGGAATCGTAGCATTTGCTAAAGCACTTCGTTTAACACTTGAACATGCAGCTCAGAATCAGCAAAAAATGCAGAAAATAAAAGCAGAACTGATGGACAAACTTTCTGCTCACGAAAGAATCACGATTAATACGCCGAATGAGCATTCAGCTCCCCATATTATAAATTTTACAGCGCAAGGTATTAAAGGTGAGGTTTTTGTTCACGCTCTTGAAGAAAAAGGAGTGTTTGTATCAACTACATCTGCCTGCTCATCAAAACGAAAAAAGCCAAGTAAAACGCTTTTAGCTATCGGTAAAAATTACGAAGAAGCCGATCAGTCCATTCGTTTGAGCTTGTCAGGATTAAATGACTATAATGAAGTAACGCCCATTATAAATGCTATTTTCACAGTAATTGAAGATCTAAAGAAAGTAATGAGGTAAATAACTATGATATATAACCATATTTTAATTCGATACGGAGAAATCTCCACTAAAGGACAAAATAGAAAAAAATTTGTTGCGCAGCTAAGAAAAAATATTGTAACGGCTCTTAGTGCATTCCAAAACATTCACGTAAAATACACAAGAGACCGTATGTATATTCACTTAAATGGTGAAAATCACGAGCCTATCATTGAACGTCTTCAGCAAATCTTTGGTATTCAAAGTTTTAGTTTAGCATTAAAAGTTGAAAATGAACTTGAAGCCATTCAAGAAGCAGCGCTAGAAGCAATGAAAGAATTTGATATAGAAGGAAAAACGTTCAAAGTATCTACTCGAAGAGCGTACAAACAATTTCCTCTTGATACAAACGAATTAAATTATGCAGTAGGAAGTCATATTCTACGAAATACAGAGCATCTACAGGTAAACGTAAAAGAGCCAAGCGTAAATGTACGAGTAGAAGTGAGAAGTGAAGCAACGTATATTACATGTTTTGATTATCGCGGAGCAGGGGGTCTTCCAGTTGGTACGAGTGGAAAAGCGATGCTCATGCTTTCTGGAGGAATCGACAGCCCGGTTGCAGGATACTTAGCTATGAAGCGCGGTTTAGAAATAGAAGCGGTTCATTTTTATAGTCCGCCTTTTACAAGTGAACGTTCTAAGCAAAAAGTAATTGATTTAACGCAAAAATTAACGGCTTATCACGAAAAAGTAAAGCTTCACATTGTACCGTTTACAGCTGTACAGCAAGCGATTCAAAAGCAAATTCCAGAGAATTATACCATGACCTCTACACGCCGTATGATGCTTCGAATTACGGACCTTATTCGTGAAAAAAATGAATCGTTAGCTATCGTAACTGGCGACAGCTTAGGGCAAGTAGCTAGTCAAACGGTTGAGAGCATGTATGCGATTAATGAAGTGACGAATACGCCAATTTTGCGTCCGCTTGTGACAATGGATAAAACGGAGATTGTGGAAATTGCTCGTAAAATTGACACACATGAAATTTCGAATCGTCCGTATGAAGACTGCTGTACAATTTTTACGCCAAGCTCACCAAAAACTAAGCCAAAGCGTGAAAAAATCAATCGATACGAACAATTTTATGATTTTGAAACATTAATTCAAGAAGCGGTAAATAATGTAGAAACGCTTGAGATGACAGCTTCTTCGGCTACAAATACCGCAGACAGCGTAGAAGATTTGTTTTAAAAGTAAAATTTCATAAAATTACCAAAAAAATAATGTATGATGCCATGTGTTTTGACACAATCTATATTCAACAAGGAGGTGAAAACACATGGCAAACACAAACAAATTAGTAGCTCCTGGTTCAGCAGCTGCTATCGACCAAATGAAATACGAAATCGCTTCTGAATTCGGTGTAAATCTTGGACCAGAAGCAACAGCTCGCGCTAACGGATCTGTTGGTGGAGAAATCACTAAACGCTTAGTTCAAATGGCTGAGCAACAACTTGGTGGTAAATAAGTCATATTAATTAAATAATGATGGCTAAAAAGAGTGGGGGAAACCTCACTCTTTTGTCTTGTTTGTTTTGTCACGTATAATAGAGACAAGATCAAGCTTTATAAAGTAAAGGAGATGTTGGCGATGGGGACTTTATTTTACGGCGGCAAAATATATACGATGCTAAAAGAAGGTGAGCATGTAGAAAGCGTATATGTTGAAAAAGGATTCATTGAAGATATAGGCGCAGAAGAAGAGCTAAGAATCAAATGGGGTGCTGAGATTGACAAAGAAGTACACCTCAAAGGACACCCAATGTATCCGGGCTTTGTCGATAGCCACCTTCACTTAATTGGTCACGGTGAAAAGCTTCTTAGGCTTGATTTGTCTCAAGCTACTTCTCGGGAAGAGGTGTTAAGGCTCGTTCGGAAAAAAGTAGAGAGTACGCCAAAAGGAGAATGGGTAATTGGAGAAGGGTGGGATGAAAATCAGTGGGAAGATTCCTCTTTGATTCAGTATCAAGATCTTGATCAGCTTTCAACTGAACATCCTATTATGTTGAAGCGAGTCTGTCGTCACGGATTAGTAGTAAACGGGACTGCTCTTAAAATAGCCGGGATTACAGCTGAAACACGTGACCCGGAAGGAGGTATTATCCAGAGGGATGAAGCTGGAAATCCTACCGGTTTTTTGGCTGATCAAGCGCAAGAATTAGTAACGGCTCATATTCCTCAAGTATCAGAAGCATACATTCGACAAGCGCTTTCAGTAGCCATTAAAGATTGTGTTCAGCACGGATTAACGGGTGGACATACGGAAGATTTAAATTATTATGGAGGCTTTTTGCGTACATATCAAGCATTCCAAGACGTTATTCATAAAGAAAAGCAGCTGTTTCGTGCTCATTTACTTGTCCATCATGAAGCTGTAGATGATATGTATACATACTGTGAAGAAAAGAAAGACACATCCGATTTTATTGAAATAGGGCCAATGAAGATTTTTGCTGATGGTTCGCTCGGCAGTCAATCTGCGCTTTTAAGCTTTCCTTACAAAAGCGACCCTTCTACAAGAGGTGTAGCTATTCAATCACTAGATGAATTAAAGCAGCTAGTGAGGAAAGCGAGAGAATTGGGCATGACCGTTGCAATTCATGCGATTGGGGATTTAGCGTTTCAATACGTAGTGGAAAGCATCGAACAATATCCTCCTCAAACAGGGCAAAGAGATCGTATCATCCATGCGCAAATTCTACGAAAAGATTTAGTTGATCGTGTAAAAAAGCTCCCGGTTGTGCTAGATATTCAGCCTCGGTTTTTAGCCAGTGATTTTCCATGGGTCATTGAAAAAATCGGAGAAGAGCATTTGGATTATTGCTATGCTTGGAAAACGTTATTGGACGAAGGGGTTATGTGTGCAGGCGGATCGGATGCACCTATTGAACCTATCAATCCCATGTTAACGATCCATGCAGCGGTTTCTAGAAAAACTTCTCCAAATAGCTCGGTCGTTTACATACCTTCTGAGCGACTCACAGTATTTGAAGCTGTTCAGCTGTTTACTTTAGGAAGCGCGCAGGCCATTCATCAAGAGCATAAAAAAGGATATGTTCAGAAGGGATATGTGGCCGATTTTACCGTATTAGAAAAAGATCTGTTTGAGATATCTGCAGATGATATTCCAGGGGTACAGGTGCAGATGACTGCTATTAATGGAAAAATTGTATATCAAAAATAAAAAGCGCCCTTGGGCGCTTTTTATTATAGAAATGTACGCTTAACTCGTTGCCAGAAAGAGTTATCTTTTAGCTTAACCGTTTTAATTTGACGGTCGCTTAAACGTATTTGAACTTGATCGACTTGACGTGCATTTAATGCTTCGTTATCTATTCCAATAATTGGACTGTGGTTGTTGTCATTGGATAGTTTTAAAGTGAGCGTATGCTCAGCGCTTAGGATGAATGAAGATCCTAATGTACGATAATTATTATTGTTTAACGATGCCAATTCGCTGACTTGCATACAAGGAATTAACGGATCAACTACGGCTCCACTTACCGATTTATTATAAGCCGTACTGCCTGTTGGTGTTGAAATAATCATCCCATCCCCACGGAATGTTTCAAAGTGATTTTCATTAATAAAAACATCTAGACTGAGTGTTTTTATAACACCTGATCGAATAGAACATTCATTTAAGCAATAAAAAGAAGTTCCTTGATCAATTTGAGTTTGTAAAACGGGAAATCGACGTACTTCTATATTTTCTGTCGTAATAGCTTCAATCATTTTATCCGTTTCATCGATATGAAAATCGCAGTAAAAGCTTAGTTGATCTGAAGTTGTGACACCAGCATATAAGCAGTCATCTCGAAAGCCAGATTGACGGACAGCCTGCAAGAAAGCTCCGTCACCGCCAATACTTACAATGATGTTAGCGCTGTCGAAATGATCTACTACTTGAAAGTCATATTGTTTTGCAAGTTCAATAAGTGGACTTACGAGCGCCTTTGATTCCTGGTTTTTTGGATGAAAGAAATAAACGTTGCGACGATTTGGCATAGATAGTTCCCCCTTGTTTGTCTGATATGTAAAATATTAGCGATAAAGTAAACTTTTTAAAAAAAGTTTGTTACAATAATTATAGCATTATTGCTTTAAGAATTAAAAGAATAATCTTTTAATTCTGACACCTAAAAAGGAGGATTTTCATGAACAAAAAAAGGTGGATTGCTCTTTTAATTGCGGCCTGCTTATTCATTTTTTCTGCGATTGTTAATATTGGTTTTTCAGTCAAAGAAGAAAAAGATGACGGTCTGGCAGGCATATTTGGAGGAGACGACAGTGAACTATCAGAAACAGTTATCGAAAAAGGGAATGCAGCTAAGAAAATTGCAGTGCTAGAGGTCAATGGAACGATTCAAGATACAGGAAGCAGTTCCTCTCCGCTTATGTCCCAAAATGGTTATAACCACCAAGCATTTTTAAAGCAGCTAGAGGCTGCAAAAAATGATAAGGCAGTTAAAGGAGTCATTATTAAGGTGAATTCACCGGGCGGCGGCGTCGTTGAAAGTGCTGAAATACATAAAAAAATTGAAGAGCTGAAGAAAGAAACGAAAAAGCCAGTGTATATTTCAATGGGATCAATGGCTGCTTCAGGAGGCTATTATATTTCAACAGCTGCTAATAAAATCTATGCAATTCCGGACACTTTAACAGGTTCACTAGGTGTAATTATGCAAAGTGTTAACTACGGCAAGCTGGCTGATAAACTAGGAGTAGAATCTGTTGTTATTAAAAGCGGGGCTCATAAAGATATTATGTCTCCAACAAGAGAAATGACCGGAGAAGAAAAAGAAATTATGCAAACACTTGTAGACAACTCGTACGATGGTTTCGTCAATGTTATCTCTGAGGGACGCCACTTGTCTAAAGAAAAAGTGCGTTCTATCGCAGATGGACGAGTGTACGATGGACGTCAGGCTAAAGAGCTGAAGCTGGTCGATCAACTAGGCTATTTTGAAGATGCGGTAACGGGAATGGAGAAAGATTATAAGTTAAAAGGTGCACAAGTAATTCAATACAATCAAGGATTCGGACTGCCTTCTTGGCTTTCAATGAGCATGCAAAAAGTAATAGGTGGAGATGAACAAGTCACTGCAATGTTAAAAACATTTGCGCAGCCAAGCTCTCCGCGTCTGATGTATTTATATGCAGAATAGAGGTGGGAACATGGAAAATCAGTCTCATTCAACCGAATCGAACGACAATATAAAACATGAGCCAGCGGTAAGTACTCCAATAGGTAGTGAATTCCATTATGCAGGCTTTTGGATGCGCTTTTGGGCATATCTTTTAGATCTAGCTGTGGTAGCTAGCTTGAACTCCCTGCTGATCAAGCCCATTTTCCATTTAGCAGGTATTTCTCGAGGAGATGGATTTTTTTCTCCCTATACGATTGTAACGGTTATTATCTTTTATGGTTATTTTGTTTTAATGACCAAGTATTTTGGACAAACGCTTGGAAAGATGGTGTTTGGGCTTAAAGTAGTATCGCTGAAAGACTCCACCTTAACTTGGCCTGTTGTGCTGTTTCGTGAAGGAGTTGGACGTTATATTTCTAAAACGGTTTTTTTACTTGGCTATTTATTAGTTGCGTTTTTACCTAAGAAGCAGGGAGCGCATGATTACTACGCAGATACAACTGTCATACATGAAGGTACAATAAGCAGATAATAAAAAGAGGCTGGGGCAAAAGTATTTAGACGAATTGAAAACCGAACCACTGATCAAGATTTTTGATTAGTGGTTCGGTTTTTTTTGTTAGGGTAAACGTAGGTTTCATTTATGTAGATCTTTCTAGCAGCTGATTGGATTTATTTCGTTATGTCTCAACCTCTTTTTATTGTTTTCATAAGGTTTAATATTCTCTGTTTTGGAGATAATGTGAAGCTAAGAAGGAGTGAAGGATGTGCTATGGCTTTTATGGATATTGCTAGCACTTTTAATTGTTATTGTACTTATTGTATGGACAAAAATCACGCTATTTGTAGAGCTTCATCATGTCCGAGATAACGATTATTACAGAGTGAGACTCAGAGCTTGGTTCGGTCTTATTCGCTATACATATGAAATTCCGGTAGTGAAAGTAAAAAAAGATTCTCCACGTTTGCTTGTTGAAAAGAAAAAAGGAATGGGTGATCAAGGAAAAGAAGACGAGAATTCATGGAGTGATTATTCTGTAGAAGACGGACTAAGCATGTTAGAAAATGCGAAGCAATTCCTTGAACAGGTAGTCGGTTTTCATAAAATTTTTCGTCGTTTCTTACAGAAAGTGACGGTAAGGGATATTAGATGGCACAGCCGTTTCGGCTTAGGTGATGCTGCGCTAACAGGCGTACTTACCGGGGCTGTATGGTCTGCAAAAGGGGGCATAGTCGGTATAATCAGCCGTTATATGAAACTAAAAGATATGCCTGTCATGAGCGTGACTCCTGTATTTCAACATCTTTGGTCAGAAACGGTATTTGAGTGCATAATTTCTTTTCGAGTTGGTCAAGCTATTCTAGTAGGTTTACGGACCTTGAGATACTGGCGGCATACGTCCAAAAAGCGTCGCAAAAGATGGAAGTCGTCAAATAAGAACAAGACACACTCTGTGAAAACATAAGGAGGTTATCTTAATGGCAGAACATCCAATTAAAAGTTTAATGTCGACAGCTATGGAAAATTTAAAGGAAATGATTGATGTTAATACAATCATTGGTGATCCTGTAGAAACACCTGATGGCAGCGTCATTTTAACGGTCTCAAAAGTAGGTTTTGGTTTTGCAGCGGGCGGAAGCGAGTTTGGAGTAGAAGGGCATGCACCATCTTCTCCGGGACAGCATCAGCAAGAATCAGGTCATCCATTTGGCGGAGGTAGCGGTGGCGGTGTATCAATTACGCCAATTGCCTTTTTAATTGTGAGTGGAAACGGAATTAAAATGCTTCACCTTAACGAAAGCACACATTTATACGAAAAGATTTTAGATACAGCACCTCAAGCCATTGAACGCGTGCAGCAAATGTTCAAGCGAAATAACCATCAGCAGGATCATCATAATCAACAAAATCAGCATCATGACGGTGCAAATGACTTTAATTTGTAGGGATAAACTAAAGCTTTGCTTGCTTCTTTGAACGTTCAAAGAAGCAAGCAAAGCTTTTTTATTGGACATGTTTTCTAGCATACAGCGTTATATTATGTATGTCATTTAATTGCAATATAGAGACAGACAAGCTAATATGAACAGTGTACATACTTATTTAAAGGAGGAATTATTCGTGACTAAATTTAAAGGTAACGATGTAACATTATTAGGAAATCAAGTAAAGGTTGGAGACAAGGCGCCAAACTTTACCGTTTTAGCAAATGATTTATCAGAAGTAACGCTTGACAGTACAAAGGGTTCTGTTCGCCTAATCAGTGTAGTTCCTTCTATTGATACTGGAGTTTGTGATGCGCAAACTCGCCGCTTCAACGAAGAAGCAGCTAAATTAGATAACGTAAAAGTATTAACAGTGAGCGTAGATTTACCGTTTGCTCAAAAGCGCTGGTGTGGTGCTAATGGCATTGATAATGTTCAAACTTTATCTGACCACCGCGACTTATCTTTCGGCGAAGCATATGGTGTAGCTATTCAAGAATTACGCTTATTGGCTCGTTCAATCTTTGTAGTAGACTCAAATGACAACGTAACGTATGTTGAGTACTTACCAGAAGTAACTGAGCATCCGAACTACGAAGCAGCAATCGAAGCAGCTAAAACAGCTAAGTAAGATTGTCGATGGCGTTCGGAAGAAGGCGGAAAACAATGTTTTTCGCCTTCTTTGTGTTTTAAGAAGCTTTTATGATAAAATATGATGTTCCAAATAGGACGTTTACTCATTTATATAGATATCATTTCATTACACAGGAGGCAGAATATGAGTCAATTAGCTAGTATGGAAAAGCTATTTGGTGTAATTGATCAAACAGCTATTATTTTAAGAAAAGAACTAAACTGCGTATATTTAGAAGCAGTAGCTGAAACGGGAGAAAACTTGTTTCAAGGAACTATTTTGCAAGAAGAGCTAGATGAGGTAACCAAAAAACGTTTAAAAAAAGAATACGATTCAATCACGCTTGATCATTTTGAAAAAGAAACGATTCGAAAAGCATATCAGCTAGCTATTTTAAAAGGGATGAAAGAAGCAGTTCAGCCTAACCACCAAATGACCCCTGATGCTGTAGGACTATTTGTTAGCTACTTAGTTGGAAAATTCATGGCAGGAAAAGATAAGTATACGCTTTTAGATCCAGCAGTAGGAGCTGGAAACTTATTAACAACCATTTTAAATACACACGCTGCGTCAATTGAACACGTATACGGTGTAGATGTGGATGATTTATTACTTCAATTGACATATGTAAATGCAAACTTACAGAAGCACGGCGTTCAATTATTTAATCAAGACAGCTTACAGCCGCTTTTTATTGATCCTGTTGATTTAGTTGTCTGTGACCTGCCGGTTGGTTATTATCCAAACGATGAAGGGGCAAAAGACTATAAAGTAAGAGCTGAAGAAGGTCATACCTATGCTCATCACTTATTCATTGAACAAAGCTTGCGCCATGTAAAAGACGGAGGATACGTAGTAGCTCTTATTCCAAATAACTTGTTCGAATCTGAACAGTCTCATTTATTACAGCCGCTGCTAAAAGAGGAAGCAATCGTTCAAGGAATCGTTCAGCTGCCGCTTTCAATGTTCAAACAAGAGCAGGCTGCTAAGAGTATTATCATTCTTCAAAAGCAAGGAGAAGGGGTAACGGCACCTGAGAACGCGCTGCTTGTGAATTTGCCGAAGTTCAGTAATCGAGAAGCAATGAGTGATATTATGGCTCAAATGGACCAATGGTTTCGCGTTAATAAAAAGTAAGTCTTTTTCGAAAATAATGAATATTTGCCGGTAGCGTTTTCATGATGTATAGCTCTTGAAATCTATTGTCGTGAATGATTAAATGAATAAGGATAGAAATCGTGTCGAAATGCATAGAATATTGTAGAGATTACACTTTTATGTTCTGTTCGTTATGTTTATGATGCACGTATAATAAAGAAGGAGCTGTTTTTTTATGTCAAAAATCATGGCAATCAACGCCGGCAGTTCTTCACTTAAGTTTCAATTATTTGAAATGCCAAGTGAGACGGTATTAACAAAAGGTTTAGTAGAACGAATTGGTTTAGATAACGCTGTTTTCACGATCTCGGTAAATGGTGAAAAACAAACGGATATTACAGAAATCCCTGACCATGCTGTTGCAGTTAAAATTTTAGTTGAAAAGTTACTTTCTCAAAACATCATTCAATCATACGATGAAATCACTGGTGTAGGTCACCGTGTCGTACACGGCGGAGAGAAATTTGCTGATTCTGTTTTAATCACAGATGAAACATTAGCGGAAATTGAAGCTTTATCTGATTTAGCACCGCTTCACAACCCAGCAAACATTGTGGGAATTAAAGCGTTCCAAGATATTCTTCCAAATGTTCCAGCTGTAGCAGTCTTCGATACAGCATTCCATCAAACAATGCCAGAAAAATCATTCTTGTACAGCTTACCGTACGAGTACTATGAAAAGTATGGCGTTCGTAAATACGGTTTCCACGGCACATCTCATAAATATGTTTCTGAGCGTGCAGCTGAGCTTCTTGGCCGTCCAATCGAACAATTACGCTTAATCTCTTGTCACTTAGGTAACGGTGCAAGTATCGCTGCAATTGAAGGCGGCAAGTCAATTGATACATCAATGGGCTTCACACCATTAGCTGGTGTAGCAATGGGAACTCGTTCAGGTAACATTGACCCTGCATTAATTCCATTTATTATGGAGAAAACAGGAAAAACTGCTGACGAAGTATTAAATGTATTAAATAAAGAAAGTGGTCTTTTAGGTGTATCTGGTATTTCTAGTGACCTACGCGATCTAATCAAAGCAAGCGCTGAAGGCAATGAACGCGCTGAAACAGCACTTGAAGTATTTGCTAGCCGTATTCATAAATATATCGGTTCTTATGCTGCTCGTATGTCTGGTGTAGATGCAATCATCTTCACAGCAGGTATTGGAGAAAACAGTGATGTTGTACGTGCTCGCGTTCTTCGTGGTTTAGAGTTCATGGGCGTTTATTGGGATCCAGCTTTAAATAGTGTACAAGGAGAAGAAGCATTTATTAGCTACCCTCATTCTCCAGTTAAAGTTATGGTTATTCCTACAGACGAAGAAGTTATGATTGCACGTGACGTTACTCGTTTAGCGAATATTTAAGTTCATAAAGTGCCTCTTCAATGCATGAATTCTCATAAATTGTCAGGCAAACTAACGAAAAGCTGATTTCCTTGTTAGGAAATCAGCTTTTTTATATAGCGTAAGGAGCTGACGGTTGAAAGAAGGTTTACAACGTATAGAAGAAAGAAATAATATAGGAAGCAAAATGTAACGGATGCATTATTTGTTATAATAAAAATAAAACTACTTATTTCTTGAAAGGGTGACATGATGATACTAACGAATCGCGAAGAACAGCTTTTAGAAGAAATCTATAAATGGGAAGAGAGCTTACAGAGCGTAGAAGCAACTGAGATGGAGTTATTGTACGAAGAATGGTTAGAAAAAGGGCTTAATTTAATTCCTGCTTCTGTTCGTGAGACCTATTTACATAAAATTGATGAGGGACTCTTTCAGCTAACTGCATTAATTCAAGGTGCGGAAATGCAAACTCAAGCGACAAAACGAATTATTGAAACCGCCCGTGTATTCAAAGAAGATATCACAGATCTGTCAGAAATGAATACCCTTCAAGTAGATCAGCTTTCTTATATATGCGAACAGCAAATGGCCAAGCTTCGGTTGTATGCGCTGAGTCAAGGAGCACTTTCAGGAACCGGACAATCGCTGCTAGTCGGTATTGATATACCTGCTGTTTTATGCATGAATATTCAAGCGGTGCAACAGGCAGCAATGAGCTACGGCTATCATATCCAGACTCCTTCAGAGCTTATGCTAACGCTAAAAGTTTTCCATGCAGCAACGTTACCTAGACACCTTCAGGCTGAGGGATGGCATCAATTAAAGAGTGAGCTAAGCCAAGAATTTGACCCGTATTTTTATGAAGGTGTTGATCAAATTGTAGATAAAACGTGGCTGCAAAAAATCGTTGTGCAAATTGGGAAAACGCTAGCTATATTTGCTGCGAAGCGAAAAGTTTATAATCGTTTGCCAATTGTGAGTATGATGGTTGGCGGAGGGATGAATTATCGAATGGCCAAACAAGTGACAGATTATGCGAAGCGCTTTTACCAATACCGCTATTTACTGGATAAGAAAAACGAGTCTCATTAATTTTCATGAGACTCGTCTTTTTGTCTATCCGTGAACCTTTTTTGATATTTCCTCATTTGTTCGATACCAAATCCACAAATCATTAATAATAGAAGCAAGTTCTCCTATCTCGCTATTTAATTCACAGGAGCGGATAAAATTAGTCTCATCTTCTAACGCTGCTTGTTTTTGATTAATACTCTTTTCTAAAGATTGAATTTTGTCTGGAATCTGCCCCCGAATGGATTCCCATGTTAGGAGGATATCCTGCTGAACTTTTTCAGAATAGAATGTCCATTCTCTTTCAAGAGCAGGAATTTTTATACCGAGTCTGTTGTTATAAGTAAAAAAGCGCTCCATTTTTTCACCTCTTTCCCTCCATTTTACTTAATGATAAAAGCCAGAGCTACTGTAAGTGAAAAAATAAATCATTTATACCTAGTTTATGCATATAAATATACACAGCGTTTAAGTTAGAAATATTCAGTTGTGTTCATTTTTATAGTATTTTAAGAGTTTTTATCTTATTTAATTAAAATAAATGTGAATTTATATACTTTTTTTTGAATAACTATTGAAAATAGATTAAAAAGTTGTTAAAGTAATAGTAGATTAAATGAATAAAAATTAAAACGGTTGTATTAATATATATATAATTTGTAGGAGGAATAGATAATGAGTAATCCAAAAGTTGTTTTAGCATATTCTGGAGGTTTAGATACATCAGTTGCAATTAAATGGTTACAGGAAAAAGGGTACGATGTGGTAGCTTGCTGTTTAGATGTAGGCGAAGGAAAAGATTTAAAGTTCGTTAAAGAAAAAGCCTTAACAGTTGGAGCGGTATCGTCATATGTGATTGATGCAAAAGAAGAATATGCTAATACATTTGCATTAGCAGCACTTCAAGCACACACATTATATGAAGGGAAATATCCATTGGTATCTGCACTATCTAGACCGCTAATCGCTAAAAAGCTTGTAGAAGTAGCAGAACAAGAAAATGCAGTAGCTGTCGCACATGGATGTACGGGAAAAGGAAATGACCAAGTGCGTTTCGAAGTATCAATTAAAGCATTAAATCCACACTTAGAAGTTTTAGCTCCTGTTCGTGACTGGAAATGGTCTCGTGAAGAAGAAATCGAGTATGCAAAAGAAAAGAATATTCCAATTCCAATTAACTTAGACAGCCCATTTTCAATTGACCAAAACTTATGGGGAAGAAGTAACGAGTGCGGCGTTCTTGAAGATCCTTGGGCAGCTCCACCTGAAGAAGCATATGACCTAACGGCTTCTCTTGAAAATACTCCGGACACAGCCGATGTAGTAGAAATTGAATTCGTTGAAGGTGTTCCAGTAGCATTAAATGGTCAATCTTATACGCTAGCTCAGTTAATTCTAGAATTGAATGAAATTGCAGGTAAGCACGGAGTGGGACGTATTGACCATGTAGAAAACCGTCTTGTGGGAATCAAATCACGTGAAGTATATGAGTGTCCAGCTGCTATGACATTAATTAAAGCACACAAAGAGCTTGAAGATTTAACATTAGTGAAAGAAGTAGCGCACTTCAAACCAGTGATTGAGAAAAAATTAACAGAAGTTATCTATGAAGGTTTATGGTTCTCTCCATTAACAAATTCCCTGCTTGCATTCTTAAAAGACACGCAGCAATATGTGAACGGAACAGTGAGAGTAAAACTATTTAAAGGGCATGCTATCGTAGAGGGACGTAAATCTCCTAATTCTTTATACAATGAAAAACTTGCAACATATACAAAAGAAGATGAATTTGATCACAATGCAGCAGTTGGTTTTATCTCATTATGGGGTCTTCCAACACAAGTGAGCAGCATGGTAAATCAAAAGAAGGTGACAACGGTATGACCAAACTTTGGGGAGGGCGTTTTACGAAACGCCCTGAACAATGGATTGACGAGTTCGGTGCGTCCATTTCATTTGATCAGCATCTTGTAGAAGAAGATATTGAAGGCAGTTTAGCACATGTAACAATGCTTGAGAAATGCAGCATTCTTTCTGGAGATGAAGCGTCACAAATTAAAAAAGGCCTTCAAACACTGCTTGAAAAAGCTAAGAAGAAAGAATTAACATTTTCTGCTCAATATGAAGATATTCATTTGAATTTAGAAAAGCTATTAATTGATGAAATTGGTCCGGTTGGAGGTAAGCTTCATACGGGTCGAAGCCGTAATGATCAAGTTGCTACAGATATGCACTTATATTTAAAAAAGCATGTTCAACAAATTGTAGGACTGATCGAAAATCTAGAAGATGTGCTGCTTACAAAAGCAGATCAGCATGTCGAAACAATTTTTCCAGGCTACACACATTTACAGCGCGCGCAGCCGGTTTCTTTTGCTCATCATCTAATGGCTTATGTTTCAATGTTTAAGCGTGATGCTGAGCGTTATGCGGAATCACTAAAGCGTATTGATTTATCTCCTTTAGGAGCAGGAGCTTTAGCTGGTACGACATTTCCAATTGATCGTCATTACAGCGCGGAGCTTCTAGGCTTTAATGGAATTTATCAAAACAGTATGGATGCTGTCAGCGACCGTGACTTTATTTTAGAGTTTTTAAGCAACAGTTCTATTTTAATGATGCATTTATCTCGTTTTTGTGAAGAGTTAATTTTATGGTCTAGTCAAGAGTTTCAATTTATTGAAATGGACGATACGTACGCAACGGGCAGCAGTATTATGCCTCAAAAGAAAAATCCTGATATGGCGGAGTTAATTCGTGGTAAAACAGGACGAGTATATGGTCACTTATTTAGCTTATTGACTGTGTTAAAAGGCACGCCTTTAACATACAACAAAGACTTACAAGAAGATAAAGAAGGCATGTTCGATACGGTTACAACGATTGAAGGCTGCTTAACGATCTTTGCTGGCATGATTGAAACAATGACAGTAAAAACAAATGTTATGGAAAAAGCTACGAAACAAGATTTTTCAAATGCAACGGAGTTAGCTGACTATCTTGCTGCAAAAGGTATGCCGTTTCGTGAAGCACATGAAGTGGTTGGGAAACTGGTTCTCGTTTGTATTCAGAAAAATATCTACCTAATGGATTTGCCGCTCGAGCAATATAAAGAAGCGTCAGATTTATTCGAGGAAGACATCTACCATGTATTAAGTCCAAAAACAGCTGTTAATCGCCGCAACAGCGCGGGAGGAACAGGGTTTGAACAAGTGAAAAAAGCAATTCAGCTAGCTAAAGATGAATTGCATGAAAAAGCTTCAATATAAAACAGTTCTCAAAACGTCCGCAGAAAATTCTGCGGACGTTTTTTGATGTGAGATAAATGGTATAACTAGAGCAATTAAGAAGAAAATAGAAAAGATCATGTAAGGGATTATGAAATAAAGTTCACATTCGTAAAGAAAATAGAGTGAAAAAGGAGAAGTGACATATGAAAGACAAAAAACATCCGCAGCATGTATATGAATATGATTTTGAAGGAGAAAAAGAGACATCAAGACAACTAATGGATTCTTATTCAAGCGGCGTTATTGGCGATGCTATGGCTTCTGTAGTTGAAAATCCAGAAGCACAGAGTGATAACGAACTATATGAATAACTACATGCATATACTGTATATAAACTAAGAAAAGCAGGATTATGCTGAGCTCTATCGAAAGGTAACGTCATAGTAAATCCGGTTTTCTAAAGGATTTGGTGTGGCGTTCTTTTTTCAGTTAATCACTGATATAAGAAAAGAGGGATAAAGGTGAAAATTGGAGTGCCGAAAGAAGTGAAAAACAATGAAAATCGCGTGGCTATTACTCCAGCTGGTGTTACAGCTTTAGTTAACGGTGGGCATGATGTATATATTGAAACACAGGCAGGAGAAGGCTCTGGATTCCATGATGAAGATTACACAAATGCAGGAGCTTCTATTGTAAATACTGCAAAAGAAGCATGGGATGCTGAAATGGTTATGAAAGTAAAAGAACCGATTTCAGAAGAATACGGATATTTTCGTGAAGGACTTATTTTGTTTACGTATTTACATTTGGCAGCTGAAGAAGCGTTAACGAAAGCATTGATTGATAAAAAGGTAGTGGGTATCGCTTATGAAACGGTACAGCTTCCAAATAAAAGCTTGCCTCTGTTAACGCCGATGAGCGAAGTTGCAGGAAGAATGTCTTCTCAAATTGGAGCTCAATTTTTGGAGAAAACCAAAGGTGGCAAAGGGATTTTGTTAAGTGGAGTGCCAGGCGTGCAAAGAGGAAAAGTAACAATTATTGGAGGAGGAGTAGCGGGAACCAACGCTGCTAAAATTGCGGTCGGATTAGGGGCTGATGTTACAATAATTGATTTAAACGCTGATCGCCTTCGCCAGCTGGATGATTTATTTGGTAAAGAAGTGACAACATTAATGTCAAATCACTACAATATCGCACAATCTGTAAAGGAGTCAGATTTAGTGATAGGAGCGGTTCTCATACCAGGGGCTAAAGCGCCAAAGCTTGTCACCGAGGAAATGGTTCAAACGATGTCAAAAGGGTCAGTTGTAGTTGATATTGCCATTGATCAAGGTGGAATTTTTGAAACAACTGATCGCATTACCACTCACGATAACCCGACTTATTCGAAGCATGAGGTCTTGCATTATGCTGTTGCTAATATGCCAGGAGCTGTTCCCCGCACGTCGACCTTAGCGCTGACCAACGTAACGGTGCCTTATGCTTTGCAAATAGCAAATCAGGGGTATAAAAAAGCGTGCTTAAAAAACCCTTCTCTTCTTCAAGGCATCAACACCCTAAATGGGTTTGTCACTTACGCGGCTGTAGCAGATGCACACGGTCTAACTTACGCTGATGCAACAACTTTATTAGAGCAAGCATAATAAGGCATGTTTTTGCGCAGTTTGTGATATGATAGCCGCGTATTCACTTGTTTTGTAACCAAAACAGACGGGTAGAATACAGAAAAGGTTAGTGTAAAAGGAGAGAATATATGATGCACGTTTCTTATCATGGACATTCTGTTGTTAAAATTGAAACAAAAGGAAAAACAATTTTAATTGACCCGTTTATCACTGGAAATGAATTAACAGATTTAAATGCTGAAGATGTAAAAGCAGATGTGATTTTACTGACTCATGGCCATAATGATCATGTAGGCGACACGGTGGAAATTGCTAAGCGCAGCGGTGCACTTGTTGTGGCAGTAGCAGAATTAGCTACATATCTTAGCTGGCAAGGCTTAAACGTACATCCAATGAGCATAGGTGGAGCCTATACATTTGATTTTGGTACGGTGAAATTGACCCAAGCTTTCCACGGTTCAAGTTATACAGAAAATAATGAGAAAATTATTTATACAGGAATGCCAGCTGGCTTGCTTTTAACGATTGAAGGAAAGACAATTTATCATGCTGGAGATACGGCTTTATTTTCTGATTTAAAGTTAATTGGTCGCCATGAGCCTGACGTAGCATTTCTTCCAATTGGAGATAACTTTACAATGGGACCTGAAGATGCGGCTATCGCAGCGGAATGGGTGCAGGCAAAGCTTGTTGTGCCAATTCACTACAATACATTTCCTGTAATTAAGCAAGATCCTCATCAATTTGTTGAGTCTTTATCCGGTATTGAAGGAAAAGTATTAAAAGCTGGAGAAGGATTGGAACTTTAATCCTAAATAGAGGCTGGGACAAAACGATTTCAGTTGAAAGTTAAAAAAGAACGAGTAATCGATAATATCGATCACTCGTTCTTTTTTTATTGTTATGGTGAACGTAGGTTTCGTATATGTAGCGGCTTCTAGCTGTTGATTAGAGGGCAAGACGAATACTCCTGGGGGAAAAGCGGAATAGGTGAGACCCCACAGGAGTGCAAGCGACGAGGAGGCTCACCGACCGCCCGCGGAAAGCGAAGTCTTGCACGGAAATCAACTGCGGTGTCACAAGCGGTTCAGCTCATGTCTCACATTTGTTCGTCTTTAGATTGAATCGATGCAGATATGTCTTAATCTCTTTTTATTTGCAAAGAAGCGTTCTGCTTTTTTTACTCTCCCGCATACGATAGTAATAATAAGGAGGGAGAGCTATGGAAAAAAATCGAGTTATTTTATCGCTTTTACTATGCGGGGGGATGCTTTACTATGCAATGCCGCACTTAGTGTTAACAACTTCGAGTTTGCAAGGAATTTTTAGTATAAGCTGGCTTACTTTTGCTCTTTTTGTAGCTGGAGGCAATTTGTCATCACTGCTTTATACACCGCGCCGCAAGAAGGCAGGTATTCAAAAAAATAGTGCGAGAAAGCCTTTGCGTCAAAGAGGTTAGATTGAATCCATTTCACTTCCCCCGTATAATAAAAGAAAAGACATATGAAACGTAAAAACGTTTTAGAAGGGTGAAGTACACGTGGCGACAAAACATGAGCAAATTTTACAGTATATCGATTCGCTTCCAATTGGTGAAAAAATTTCAGTGCGCCAAATTGCCAAAGAACTGAATGTCAGTGAAGGCACGGCGTACCGAGCAATAAAAGACGCGGAAAATAAAGGATATGTTTCAACGATTGAACGAGTTGGAACCATTCGAATTGAACGAAAGAAGAAAGAAAACATTGAAAAGCTCACGTTTGCTGAAGTAGTAAACATCGTGGATGGACAAGTGCTGGGCGGACGTGAAGGCTTGCATAAAACGTTAAACAAGTTTGTTATTGGAGCGATGAAGCTTGATGCTATGATGAGATATACCGAGGCCGGAAACCTTCTTATCGTAGGGAATCGAGTAAACGCTCATGAATTAGCTCTTGAAGCAGGAGCAGCCGTGTTAATTACGGGCGGCTTTGATACGGAAGAATGGGTTAAGAAGCTTGCGGATGATCTTAAGCTTCCTATTATTTCAACGAGCTATGATACATTTACAGTTGCAACGATGATTAATCGTGCTATTTATGATCAGCTGATAAAAAAAGAAATTGTGCTTGTAGAGGATATTTTAACACCCGTCTCTGAAGCGGTTAGCCTGCAGTTAACCGATACGATTGAAAAATGGCACGACTGTAACGATCAAACGCACCACAGTCGTTTTCCTGTAGTAGATCAGCATATGAAAGTTCATGGTATGGTCACCTCAAAAGATGTTATTGGATATGATCTTTCCACTTCAATTGAAAAAGTTATGACGAAAAATCCGATGACCGTTCACGGGAAAACATCGGTCGCTTCTTCTGCTCATATGATGGTATGGGAAGGGATTGAAGTGCTGCCTGTAGTGGACGATTACCACCGACTAGAAGGCATTATCAGCCGTCAAGATGTCTTAAAAGCGCTGCAAATGATTCAGCGTCAACCGCAGGTAGGAGAAACCATTGATGACATTGTAACGAATCAATTTATGGACGTACAAGAGACAAAGGAAGCACCGGTCTATCGCTGTGAAGTAACGCCGCAAATGACGAATTATATGGGAACTATTTCATACGGAGTTTTTACTACTATTGTGACGGAAGCTGCCAATTGCGTTCTTCGCTTATATAAAAAAGGTGATTTGGTTATTGAAAACATCACCGTTTATTTTATTAAGCCGGTTCAAATTGAAAGTGTAATTGAAATTCGCCCTAAGCTGCTAGAACTTGGTCGGAAGTTTGCTAAATTAGATGTAGAAGTCTACAACGCCGGAGTTGTAGTAGGAAAAGCGATGATGATGGCTCAGTTATTGGACAGGGTATAAAAAAGAAGCTGGGACAAAAGTATGTTAGACGAAGTGAAAAACGAACCATTTATCAACCATGTTGATGAGTGGTTCGTTTTTTTTGTTAGGGTAAACGTAGGTTTCACCTGTTTAGATTCTTCTAGCCGTTGATTGGAGGGCAAGACGAAGACTCCTGCGGGAAAAACGGAATAGATGAGACCCCGCAGGAGCGTAAGCGACGAGGAGGCTCAGCGTCCGCCCGCGGAAAGCGAAGTCTTGCACGGAAATCAACGGCGGTGTCTCAAGCGGTTCAGCTCATGTCTCCCATTTGTTCGTCTTTAGATTGGATTCCTCTCATTATGCCTCAGCCTTTTTTACATTTGATCTGCTTCTTTTATTGCATAAGGCTGATAGTGCTTATAAGCTTTGACACCTGCAATTATACTGCCTGAACCGAATAATACAAATAATATGCCGATGATAAGCGAAAGGTTTGTTTCGTAAATAAACCATTGATTGATGCCGAAAAATAACACGAAAGAACCGAGGCAAACACTCGATTTAGCGGAAATCCACTTTCGTTCCATCGGACGTTTCGAACGTACGTATTTTACTTTTAAATACATGTAGAAAACAAAGGACACAACGATTAAAATCATAAAAAATGGCACAAACGCCCCTCCAGTCCGGTGTATTTCTATCCGTAATGTTTCTAGATGCTAGTAACCGTTAGTGTTGAAAGTGTTTACAGTAGTATCTATTATTTTACAGGTCGATGACAGAAAATTCTACTATTGATTGATTCTTCTTTTAAAAAAGAGAAGAGATATGATTTAATAAATAATATGGATACAGCGCTGTGGAAATGTAAGTGCACGTGGTACGTACATAAAACAAGAACAGTATTGACAGGAGAGAGAAAATGAAAGCACAAATATTAGAAGCTATTAAGCAGTTTGACACCATCATTATTCACCGGCACATTCGTCCAGATCCAGATGCATACGGATCTCAGTGCGGATTAGCGGAATTGTTAAAAACATCTTTTCCCGAGAAGAAGGTATACGTAACGGGAGAAGAAGCGGAGTCATTAAAATTTTTATACCGTATGGATGATATCGCTGATGAGACCTATGAGGATGCGCTTGTCATTGTTTGTGATACGGCTAATGAAGCACGAGTATCAGATCAGCGCTACGTAAATGGAAAAATGGTCATTAAAATTGATCACCATCCAAACCAAACTCCTTACGGTGATTTGCTTTGGGTTGAGACGTCTGCTTCTTCAACAAGCGAAATGATTTATGAATTTTACTTGGAAGGAAAAGAAAAGGGGTTATCTCTGAATGATGAAGGAGCAAAGCTGATCTTCAGCGGTATCGTCGGAGATACGGGTCGATTTTTATTTCCAAATACAAAGCCGAAAACGTTTTGCTATGCAAGTGAATTGATTCAATATGGTTTCAATTTTAAAGATGTATATGATCAGTTATACAAAACAAAAGAAAACGTCGCTCACTTACATGGATATGTGCTGCAAAACTTTACGATGTCTCCAGCAGGAGTTGCTCATATGAAAATTCCAAATGAAATTCTTCGCAAATATGATGTTACACCAGCTGATGCCTCTCAGCTAGTCGGTTCGTTAGGGCAAATTGATGGAGTAAAAACGTGGGTGTTTTTTGTGGAAGAAGAAAATCAAATTCGTGTTCGCCTTCGTTCAAAAGAGCTTGTCATTAATACAATTGCTAGAAAATACAACGGAGGAGGTCATCCTCTTGCGTCCGGCGCTTCCATTTATTCATGGGAAGAAGTAGAGCCTTTACTACTTGATTTAGAAGAGCTCTGCAGTCAGAAGTAATCTATAAAATAAGCCGTTGATTTTAAATCAGCGGCTTTTTAGAGTACTTTTTCCATCTTTTTAATTCGAACTTCAATCGAGAGCGTTGTATAAAAATAAATTTGATGAACTTCAACTTCATAAATCGTTTTATCGAATTCGTATTTTTTATTCTCAATTGCTTTTTTTAAGATATCCCTGCTTCGATACGCACTTTCAATATCTTGGGCAATTAAGTGCTGCGCTTCTTCGTCGACGCTTTTTTGAATATTGTATTCAACCACAGAGTTTACTTTATAACGATGGCCGTTTACTAATTTTACTTTCACATTTTGAATAATCAAATGCTGCTTCATTTCCTTGTTTAATGCTTTTACATCTTCTTGCCATGCGCTAATTTGCAAATTTGCTTTTTTTAGCTTATCATTAGCAATTCGAATCTCCTCTAGCTCTCTATCTCTTGAAACGCCATAAATCGTTAAAAACACTCCCCAGCTGACAATTGCTCCAATGACTATACCGGCAAAAAAACGCTGCCAGTCGGAGCGCTTGAACATTCGCTCACTGGGTACCCTCATACAAAATGCTCCTGAGTTAACCACTTGATGATCAGAGCCCCAGTCTGAGCTCCTCCCATAGCGGATAGAATTAAAAGGATTTGTTTGAATACATCTTTTGTGGCTCCTTCAAAGAGTCCTCGCTCAAAGCTGTAAAACGTATCAAATGTTCCTCCGATAGCTCCGACAATTGCCCAAATTTTTAAGCTATTGCTGAGGGTATGCATGACGTACAGGGGAGATTTTCCAATTAAAAACCCCGCAAATGCTCCGATTAATGAACCGCCTAAAATAATACCTAATGAAGTAAAGTAACTCCAAATGAAAAGAGACATAAAAGGCTCTTTTGTCATGACGCGTCCTCCTTTACTATTTTATTGATAACTCATGCTTCCTACATATATATGGACAAACGTTCAGAGTTATGTAATTTGTCTACGCCCGCAACAAAATTTATAATGAAAATAAAGAATTAAAGAAAGGTGGGAAGTCCTGTGCCTTTTGTTCACTTACAGCTTCAAAGTTCTTATAGCTTACTAAGCAGTTCCGTTCGTATTCATGAACTTGTAGAAATAGCTAAAAAAATGAACTATGAAGCGATTGCTTTGACCGATGAAAATGTAATGTACGGAGTCATTCCTTTTTATAAAGCCTGCGTGAAAGCGGGGATCAAGCCAATTATTGGGCTCACATTATCAATTCTAGAACACGAAGAAAGCGAGCGAGCGTACCCTTTAGTTCTGTTAGCGGAAAATGATAAGGGATATGAAAATCTATTAAAACTAAGCAGTTTAGTTCAAACCAAGGAAAAACAAGGTGTAAATAAAAAATGGCTCCAGCATTACAGTAGCGGGCTGATTGCTATTACACCTGGTGTAACGGGAGAAGTAGAAACTCTGCTAGCAGAAAACAAGCTTCAAGATGCAAAGCGAGTGCTTCAATTCTTTAAAAAAGTATATTCGCACTCTTTGTATATATCCATACAGCGCCACGGACAGGATGAAGCTTTGATAAATCAGCAGTTAACGGAGCTTGCTGCTGAAGAAAATGTCCCGCTTGTTGCGACGAATCAAGTGAAATATTTAAAAAAAGAAGATCGGGACGCATATGATTGCTTAGCGGCTATTCGAGACGGAGAGAAATTACATAGCGGTGAACAGGTGCAAGAAGAAAGCAGCGAGTACTATTTCAAATCACCTCATGAAATGGAAGTTCTCTTTCATGATCAGCATTTTTTAATAGAAGAAAGTATAAAAATCGCAAGACGATGCGAGCTCGAAATTTCTCTAGGCGTAATGTCTATTCCAAAATACCCTGTTCCTCCGTCTGTTACATCATCAGCCTACTTGCGCACTCTCTGCGAAAAAGGATTGCAAGAAAGAGTTCAAGTGATCACGGAACAATACGAGGAACGCTTGGATTATGAGCTGAATATTATTGAAAATATGCGCTTTAGTGATTACTTTCTTATCGTATGGGATTTTATGAATTATGCTCATGAACACGGTATTTTAACGGGGCCAGGCCGTGGTTCAGCGGCAGGCTCACTGGTCTCATACGCCTTACGAATTACAAATGTTGATCCAATTCAGCATCAGCTTCTCTTTGAGCGCTTTTTAAACCCTGAACGTATTTCGATGCCTGATATTGATATTGATTTTCCTGATAACAAACGAGATCAAGTCATTCAGTATGTGGCTCAAAAATATGGAGCGCTGCATGTAGCTCAAATTATTACGTTTGGAACATTAGCAGCTAAAGCAGCCGTACGTGATGTAGGGAGAGTGATGGGATATGATCAAGAGGCGCTAAACAAAATGTCCAAAGCGATTCCAACTAAACCAGGTACAACGTTAAAAAGCGCCCTTCGTGATTCAAGAGTTCTTCAAGACTATTTATCTGAAAATGAAGCCAGAAAACAATGGTATAACATTGCGATGAAGATAGAAGGACTGCCAAGGCATACTTCCACACACGCAGCAGGCGTTGTGATTAGTGAGAAGCCTCTGACGCAGTCTGTAGCTGTACAAGAAGGACATGATGATGTATATCTAACTCAATATCCAATGGAAGCTCTGCAAGACGTTGGGCTTTTGAAAATGGACTTTTTAGGTTTGCGCAACTTAACCATTTTAGATCATATTTTAAAGAAAATTGAGCGGGACATGAATCGAAAGCTGTCACTTTCTCATATACCATTTAACGATCAAAAAACTTTTGAACTGCTGAGCAAAGGAGATACGACAGGGATTTTTCAGCTAGAGTCAGA
Organism: Priestia sp. 40; assembly: GCF_049368575.1. NCBI lineage: Bacteria > Bacillati > Bacillota > Bacilli > Caryophanales > Bacillaceae > Priestia > Priestia sp. 40. The sequence continues at coordinate 1,446,325 of NZ_JBMPZA010000005.1, read as the reverse complement.
TGGCATGAGAAGAGTGCTTCAGCAATTAAAACCTACAGAGCTAGAAGATATCGTAGCGGTCAACGCGCTGTATAGACCTGGTCCAATGGAAAATATTCCAACTTATATTAAGCGCAAGCACGGCGTGGAGAAGGTCATATATGATCATCCTACGCTTAAAGACATTTTACAATCCACGCACGGCGTTATCGTGTATCAAGAGCAAATTATGCAGATTGCTTCAAAAATGGCTGGCTTTTCTCTTGGAGAAGCAGATTTGTTGAGAAGAGCAGTTAGTAAAAAAGAGCGTGCAGTGCTTGATCGTGAACGAGCTCATTTTGTTCAAGGAAGCGAAAAGAAAGGATATGACCTATCCGTTGCTAATCGAGTATATGACCTTATTGTGCGCTTTGCTGATTATGGCTTCAACCGAAGCCATGCCGTTGCTTACAGTATGGTAGCCTATCAGTTAGCTTATTTGAAAGCACATTACCCGCTACAGTTCTTTTCAGCTTTATTAACGAGCGTTATTGGAAATGAAGGAAAAATTGCTCAATATATTAATGAACTAAAAAGAAAAAAAATACAAGTTCTCCCGCCTTCTATTAACAAGAGCATGTATTCGTTTAACGTAGAAGGTGAAAGTATAAGGTATAGCCTTGCAGCCATTAAACATATTGGTGCAGCAGCTATGCAGGAAATAACAGAAGAGCGAAAGAAAAAAAGATTTGAAGACTTATTTGATTTTTGTGCACGTGTTTCACAAAAAGCTGTGAATAAAAAGGCCCTTGAAGCTTTGATTCTGTCTGGAGGCTTTGATGAGTTTAGAGAAAATCGAGCTACTTTATTAGCAACGATTGATGTAGCATTTGAACATGCCAGCTTGGTACTCCCAGATGATGACTTTGGATTTGGAGATGAATTTTCGTTAAAGCCTAAATATATGGAAAAAGAGGAGCTGAAAATAGAAGATCGGCTTCAGTATGAAAAAGATATGCTAGGTTTTTATTTATCAAGCCACCCTGCTTCTCAGTATGAAGCACTGAATTCCTTTTATTCTGTTGTTTCTCTTCACGATATGAGAGAATACGCTTCAGGAAAAGCGGTCTCTCTTTTAGTATTTGTGTTGGAAATTCGCGTCATTCGAACGAAAAAAGGAGAGCAAATGGCCTTTTTACGCATCACGGATGAAAGTGGAGAAGGAGAAGTTGTTGCGTTTCCTCGGGTATTTGAGCAGAATCGTCCGCTGTTTGAACAAGGGAAGGTTTTACTGATACAAGGAAAAATAGATGAAAGAAATGGGCAGCAGCAAATTGTTTGTCAACGTGCGGAAGCTGCTAGCGAGGCGGTTCAAAAACTACCGTCGGAAGAATTATACTTACGTATAGAAACAAAGCAAGGTACAGAAAAGCTGCTTCATACTATTTACCAGCATTTTAAGTCTCATAGAGGGAAAATCCCCGTGAAAATTTATTATGAGGCAGAACGTCAATTGGTCAAGCTTCCCGTTCACTATTCTATTGAACGAAGCGACGAGTTAATAAAAACTTTAAAAACAATGCTAGGAGAGAAGCACGTTGTGTTCAAGAAGATATAGTCTTTACAGATTTCATGTGATGTTATATGGTAAAATAGTTAAAAAAGTGGTCTGACCACCGTTTTTTTATGAAATATACGAATTAGATGCGTTTTTCTTGAAATGAAATGCAATTAGATTTATAACATCATATGAGTGTGGGAAAGAACATGGTTCAGGCGCAGTATTTGTTATCATTTTGTTTATTGGGAGTGAAATTCATTGTCTTTACGTGAAGAAGCATTGCATATGCACCGCATTAACAAAGGTAAACTAGAATCAAAGTCCAAAATTCCTGTTCGAAACGCAGAGGATTTAAGCCTTGCTTATTCCCCTGGTGTAGCAGAACCTTGCAAAGAAATATATGATGATGTAAACAATGTATATGAATATACGATGAAAGGAAATATGGTAGCTGTTGTATCTGATGGCACTGCCGTATTGGGCTTGGGCAACATAGGTCCTGAAGCTGCTCTGCCAGTAATGGAAGGGAAAGCTGTCCTTTTTAAAAGTTTTGCCGGCGTAGATGCATTCCCAATTTGTTTAAACACGACAGATGTGGACAAAATTATAGAAACTGTTAAATTGCTAGAACCTACTTTTGGAGGCGTTAATTTAGAAGATATTGCGGCTCCTAACTGTTTTGAAATTGAAGAGCGGTTGAAAAAGGAAACAAATATCCCGGTTTTTCATGATGATCAGCATGGGACGGCTATTGTTACGGTAGCGGGTCTTCTTAATGCCCTGAAGCTGACAGGAAGAAAGATGTCACAAATCAAAGTGGTAGCGAATGGAGCAGGAGCTGCTGGCATTGCTATTATTAAATTATTATACAGCTATGGAGTGCGCGATATCATTATGTGTGATTCCAAAGGAACGATTTATGACAAGCGTCCTCACGGCATGAACCGTATAAAAGATGAAGTTGCAGCCTATACAAATCGAAGCAAAGTAGAAGGTACGTTAGCTGATGCTTTAGAAGAAGCTGACGTATTTATTGGAGTTTCGGTTGAAGGAGCACTCACACCGGAGATGATTGGAAAGATGAATCCAGACCCAATCATTTTTGCAATGGCAAATCCCGTGCCTGAAATTATGCCAGAAGAAGCTAAAAAAGCTGGCGCGAAAGTAATCGGCACCGGACGTTCTGATTTTCCTAATCAAGTGAACAATGTCTTAGCGTTTCCGGGGATATTCCGAGGTGCACTAGATGTGCGTGCTACTCATATTAATGAAAAAATGAAAATGGCTGCAGTTGAGGCCATTGCTAATTTAATTACGGAAGAGGACTTGAATACAGACTATGTGATTCCAGGTCCATTTGATGCACGAGTGGCTCCGGCAGTAGCCGCCGCTGTTGCAAAAGCAGCTATGGAAACAGGGGTTGCCCGAATAAAAGTAAAGCCAGAAACCGTAGCTGAAAACACACGTCGCTTAGCGATTATTGAATAAGGTTACATCAACTGTTCTTTGACAGGCATGATGCTTCAAGCATGCCTGTTAAAGTAATGTAAAGTGAGTGGTAGTAAACTTGAAGAATGAACGTTCAAAAGTATATGTAGAAATTCTAAAACAAATTCGCCAGCTAATGGAAGACGATCGTTTAACTACGGGGGATAAAATCCCGTCAGAACGAGAGCTTTCTGAACGGTTAGGCGCAGGACGTTCTTCCGTTCGAGAAGCGCTCAGAGCGTTAGAGCTAATTGGGTTGATTGAAACTAGAAGAGGTGAAGGTACGTTTATTAAAGAAGTAGGGGATCATCAATTTATTGATTTATTAGCTACTTTTTTAGTACAAGACGGTAAAACAAAATCAGATTTAATTCAGACGAGATATATTCTTGAAAAGAGCTGTTTGTATTTTGTTTTAGCGGAACAGGACGAAATCAATGTTTCGAAAGCAGTTCAAAAGCAGAATGACGATTGTTTGAAGAACTTGTTTGACTATTTGTTTTCTTTGCAGCCTAATCGACTATTACACCGAATCTGGCTGATTATTTGCCGTTTTTCTCAAACTTTTCAACAAAACTCAGCGCCAAGCGACACTCTGATAAGTGAATTAGTAGAGGCGTTAGCTAAAAAAGATGAAGCAGCTGTATTAAATCTTCACCATCAGTGCTACAAACAAGTGTGAAAGAAGGAATTTGTCGAAAGAGACATGCCATCTTTCTACACAAAATCAAACAGTCATCTAGTAAAGTAAATAGTAACTAATAAAGTGAAGCGAACAATTCGTCCAATTTTTGTCTATCCGTCACTTGATTTGTATTTGAGGCGGATTTTCACAACTTGTAAATAGTAGAAGAAGAGGAAGAATAAAGGTTCTTATGATAAAGAAAAGAACCAAAAGGAGGTTACACCTTGTTACGAGATTTATTTACAAAAAACACAAAAACTCCAAAAAAACGAAAATATGCTACGATTCCTTCTGAGCATATGAGACAAGATGTACCTGAAGGAATTATGACCAAGTGTAAAAAGTGTAAAAAAATAATGTATACGAAAGAGTTAAATAAAAACTTAAAAGTATGCTTAAACTGTGGATATCATCATCAAATGACAGCACCAGAGCGTATCGAAAGCTTGATCGACAGCGGAACGTTTGTTGAATACGACAAAGATATGACGTCAGAAAATCCTCTTGGGTTCCCTGATTATCTTGAAAAGCTCGAAAAAGATCGTGAGAAAACTAATTTGAGTGAAGCGATTGTTACGGGTGAAGGAGATATTGAAGGCATTAAAGTAGTAGTTGCTGTTATGGATTCACACTTCCGTATGGGAAGCATGGGCTCTGTAGTCGGCGAGAAAATTACTCGCGCCATTGAAAAAGCGAAGGAAATGCATGTTCCATTCCTTATTTTCACAGCTTCAGGCGGTGCACGTATGCAAGAAGGTGTTCTGAGCTTGATGCAAATGGCTAAAACTAGCGCAGCTCTTAAAATGTTCAGTGATGAAGGCGGCTTAATCATTTCGATTATGACACATCCTACTACAGGAGGAGTATCAGCAAGCTTTGCTTCGCTAGGCGATTATAATTTAGCCGAGCCTGGCGCGTTAATTGGCTTTGCTGGAAGACGTATTATTGAACAGACAATTAGAGAAGAGCTTCCAGAAGATTTTCAGACGTCGGAATTTCTGTTGAAGCATGGTCAGCTAGACGGAGTTATTGACCGTCATGATTTAAAAGAAACGTTAACAACTATTTTAGATATACACGTAGCAGGAGGTGACATCGAGTGGTAAGCGAATTAGAATTTGAACGTCCAATTGTTGAGTTGCGAAACAAGATTGCAGAGCTTAAAGAGTTTGCTAAAAATACAGAAGTGGATTTATCTAGCGAAATTGATAAGTTGGAAAATCGCTTAGAAAAAGTAGAAAACGATATTTACAACCATCTAAGCCCGTGGAACCGTGTTCAAATTGCGCGTCATCCTGAACGTCCTACAACACTCGATTATATTTCTCGCTTGTTTACAAACTTTTTAGAGTGTCATGGAGATCGCTTTTATGGAGATGATGAAGCAATCGTAGGAGGAATTGCCAAGTTTAATGGCGTGCCTGTTACGGTGATTGGACATCAAAGAGGTAAAGATACGAAAGAAAATATTCGTCGTAATTTTGGTATGCCTCATCCAGAAGGCTACCGTAAAGCGCTGCGTTTAATGAAGCAAGCGGAGAAATTTAACCGCCCAATTATTTGCTTTATTGATACAAAAGGAGCTTATCCAGGGAAAGCGGCAGAAGAACGTGGACAAAGTGAAGCTATTGCGAAAAACCTTTTCGAAATGGCTGGCTTAACTGTACCCGTTATTTGCATTGTGATTGGAGAAGGAGGAAGCGGAGGAGCCTTAGCATTAGGTTTAGGAAATCACCTTCATATGCTTGAGAACTCCACGTATTCAGTTATTTCTCCAGAAGGAGCGGCAGCCATTCTTTGGAAAGATTCTTCTCTTGCGAAAAAAGCAGCTGAAACGATGAAGATTACAGCACCAGATTTGAAAGAACTTGGTATTGTAGATGAAGTGGTTTCAGAGGTAAAAGGCGGAGCGCACCGAGATATCGATGCACAAGCTGGATACATGGAGGGCGTTATCAAGAAATCATTAAAAGAGCTGCTTAATTTATCAAAAGACGAGCTAGTGGAAGAGCGTTATTTAAAATACAAAAAAATCGGACAATTTGCAGCTGAAAACGATGCCATTACTATAAAATAAAGAAACGTGCACTCTTGAAAAATAAGGGTGCGCGTTTTTATGCTGTTTGTATAGCCCTTCTCTATTGTGTTTACAAGTTCTTCGTGGTATTTTATAGACAGCAAAAACCTTTAAGTAGAAGTAGAAAAAAGAGTGTTTTTTTTAATTTCCTATGGTTATTGGCAGCTGTGCGAGCGTTTGTCTTTTCTCTAAAACGTGAGATATATAAGACAAACCAGGCAGCAAGTATTGCTGTATGAATTGCAGGGAATAGTAAAATATGAAGCAAACGATGAAGAAATTCATCGTTAAAGTGCTGTGTATTTGTTTGCTATTTGATTCAGCGCTACGTAGGTATTTCATAAGTTACACGTAAAGCAAGGTGGACAAGGTAAGGCAACACAATACTTGTTCACAGCCTGCTAGTAAAAGGTTAGTAAAAGAAATAGCTATTTGCTTTACCTAAAGAGTAAATAGTAAATATATAGGAGGAAATTTGAATGCGTAAAACTAAAATTGTATGTACTATTGGACCAGCGAGTGAAAGTGTAGAAAAATTAGTTGAACTAATTAACTCAGGCTTAAACGTTTGTCGTCTAAACTTCTCTCACGGTGACTTTGAAGAGCACGGCGCACGTATTGTTAACATTCGTGAAGCTGCGAAACAAACAGGTAAAACAGTAGGTATCTTACTTGATACAAAAGGACCTGAAATTCGTACAAACACAATGGAAAATGGTGCAATTGAGCTAGAAGAAGGCTCTGAAATCATTGTGTCTATGACAGAAGTAGTGGGAACAACTGAAAAATTCTCAATTACATATCCAGGTCTAATTGATGACGTACACGTAGGATCAAAAATCCTTTTAGATGACGGTTTAATCGGTCTTGAAGTACTAGACATCAATAAAACTGATGGTGAAATCAAAACAAAAGTACTTAACCCTGGTACATTAAAAAATAAAAAAGGTGTAAACGTGCCAAACGTAAGTGTAAACCTTCCTGGTATCACTGAAAAAGATGCAAACGATATTGTATTCGGTATCGAACAAGGCATTGATTTTATCGCTGCTTCTTTCGTGCGTCGCGCATCTGATGTATTGGAAATTCGTGAACTACTAGAAAAACACAATGCAGCTCACATTCAAATCATTTCAAAAATCGAAAACCAAGAAGGCGTAGATAACATCAAAGAAATTCTTGAAGTTTCAGACGGCTTAATGGTTGCTCGTGGTGACTTAGGAGTAGAAATTCCTGCTGAAGAAGTACCATTAGTACAAAAAGATCTAATCAAACAATGTAATGCGCTTGGCAAACCAGTTATTACAGCTACACAAATGCTTGATTCAATGCAACGCAACCCGCGCCCGACTCGTGCGGAAGCAAGTGACGTTGCCAATGCTATCTTTGATGGTACAGATGCAATTATGTTATCTGGTGAAACAGCTGCAGGTTCTTACCCCGTTGAAGCTGTACAAACAATGCATTCAATCGCTTCTCGTGCTGAGCAAGCTCTAAACTACTCTGAGATTTTACAACAGCGCAGCAAGCAAGTTGGACCATCTATTACAGATGCAATTGGACAATCTGTTGTACACACAGCGCTTAACTTAAACGCTAGTGCAATCGTAGCGCCAACAGAAAGTGGTTATACAGCGAAAATCGTTTCTAAATATCGTCCGCAATCTCCAATCGTAGCTGTTGCAGCAAACGATTCTGTTGCACGTCGTCTGTCTCTAGTATGGGGTGTTACACCAGTTGTTGGTGAGCGCGTAAACACAATTGACGATATGTTAGATCACGCTGTAAATGATGCAGTAAAAACAGGCGTTGTAGCACACGGCGACTTAGTGGTTATTACAGCTGGTGTTCCAGTTGGAGAATCAGGTGCAACGAACTTAATGAAAGTTCAAGTTGTAGGTGACGTTCTTGCTAAAGGACAAGGAATTGGTCGTAAAGCAGCAGTTGGTAAAGTAGTTATTGCTAAAACTGCTGAAGAAGCAAATGCAAAAATGACTGAAGGTGCTATCCTTGTTACAAACAGCACAGATCGCGATATGATCAGTGCAATCGAAAAAGCAGGGGCTCTTATTACAGAAGAAGGCGGTCTAACAAGCCATGCAGCTGTAGTAGGGTTAAACTTAAGCATTCCTGTCATTGTAGGCGTAGAAAACGCAACAAGCGTATTCTCAGAAGATCAAGATATTACAGTTGATGCTTCACGTGGTGTTGTATACAACGGACACGCAAGCGTACTGTAAGAACACGTAGATGATAGAAAAAAGAGAAGGGGAATCCTTCTCTTTTTGTTTAGGCAATTCAATAAGCGAAGAGGTGATGATGGTGAGGAAGCTCCTTCCGCTCCTTCTTATTGTACCTGCTGTTGAGGTAATGATTTTGATTTATTCAAGTCATCTCATTGGTGTAATGTCAACATTTTTACTGATTATTGCTACCAGTTTTATTGGTGCGTTTCTAGCGAAAAAACAAGGAACATCTCTTTTTCAAAAAGCACAGCGCCAGATGAGCCAGGGACATGTTCCAAGCGGTGAAATCCTTGATGGTATGTGTGTACTATTTGGCGGACTGTTTCTGCTGTTTCCAGGCTTCTTGACAGATGTTGTAGGCTTTATCTTTTTGCTGCCGTTTACACGCAGAATCGTTAAGCCTTTTCTTTTAACGTGGCTAAGAAGATTTTTTCAAGGACGTAATCGAATGACGATTATTCGTTAACTAGAAAGTGTGTGAAAGAAGCTTCTTTCACACGCTTTTTCATTTTCCTATAATAAATTGCCACGTTTCTTTAAAAACCCCCGTTGTATGAAGTGTTTTTAGAATAACAAGAATAACAGGGCCAACTATTAATCCGAAAAATCCAATCAGTTGATATCCTACAAATAAAGCAATTAATGTAGCGAGAGGATCAAGACCAATGCTTGATGACAAAATTTTTGGTTCCATAATTTGTCGCTGCACAAGTACTACAGCATATAAGACCGAAAGCCCTACAGCAAATGACACGTTATCTGTTGCAAAGGCATAAATCATCCAAGGAACAAAAACCAGTCCTGTTCCGAGGTAAGGAAGAATATCTACCAAGCCAATCAATAAAGCGACTGTAATAGCATAATCAACCCTAAGAACAAGTAAACCAAAAAGAACAATGATTGTGGTAATCGAAATAAGCGTAAGCTGAGCTTTAATAAAACCAAACAGTGCATTTTTAAGCTCCACAACAACTGTCTGTCCATTTTCCCTTACTTTTTTAGGAATAAACACGCTGCTTTTAGTCATCAGCTTGTACCAATCTTTACTAATAAAAAAAGTAGCCAGTAATGAAAAAATAATCACAGTAGCTGCATTAGGCAATACGGATAAAAGTACTGGGATGCTTTGCAATACATTTTGCAAAAAATCACCCACCGTTTGAGCGATATGGTTGCCTACGCCTTTAATGTTCGATAAAATAGTTGCTTGCTGACCGGTATTTAAGTTATTAAACATAGAAGTAATGCGTTCATAAAACGGAAGTATTTGTTCTGTAGCAATATTTTCAATAAATATGACCACTTCTTTGAAATTTGTGGGAACAACTTTCGCTAAATACGTACTTCCTGCAATGATTTCTGTGATAAGTAACGTAATAAGTCCGGCCAAAAGAGAGAAGATAAGAACCATTGATAGTAAAACAGCTAAGTAGCGGGGTAAACGCAGCTTCAATTCAAATAGATTAACCATAGGATTTATGAAAAAAGCGATGCAGCAAGCGATAATAAATGGATATATGAGAGAAGAGACATAATAACTAAGAAATATAGATGCTGCAATAATTACCAACACACAAGCTAAGCGAAATAGTCGATGTAAATGAAGCTTGTACACAATAAATAGAGGCCTCCTTGTAAACGATAGTCAACAAAAGAAAAAGCTACTCATAAAATATTTACGTAATACGCTTTAGATTTATCACAATAAAAAAAGAAAGGATGAATAAAATGTTCTCACAACCCATGCTTTTTTTAGCTGTTTTACTCGTAATTGGATTAGTGGCTAAAAATCAATCATTAATCATTGCAGTTGCATTTTTACTTATTTTAAAATTAATCGGGTTAGACGGTAAGGTTTTTCCGTTTCTACAATCAAAAGGAATTAATATTGGAGTAACGGTTATTACAATTGCCGTTCTTGTGCCAATTGCAACAGGAGACATAGGGTTCAAACAATTAGGAGAAGCTGTGAAATCTTCTTATGCTTGGATTGCTCTAGGAGCAGGAATTGCTGTAGCAATTATTGCTAAATATGGACTTACACTCTTGGAAGATGATCCGCATATTACGACCGCTTTAGTTTTTGGCACAATTCTTGCTGTGGCGCTGTTTCAAGGGGTAGCAGTAGGTCCGTTAATCGGTGCTGGAATCGCTTATTTATTTATGAAATTAACTGAACTTTTTTCGTAGAAATTTTTGTATAATAATAATTTTTTTAAAATTTCTTCTCTCTTTTGATTCACAAAAGTCAGATAATTGTTTATAATATATTTTGAGGCCGCATCTTTTTACATACAATTGTATGTTTTACCTATAGGGCTGTAACAAAGCAATGACACATGCAGATGTTTTGATTTTGTGTGTTATTGAAACAAATGGAAATGTAAGCATTTTCTTTACGTGGGGTGAAGGAATGTTCTTCCAAGATATATATTCAAAAGAGGCGCTTCGTATATCATTTAATGTCTAGTTGAGCAGAGGCTCAATTTTGTTTTTCACGTTTTACACAGAAAGGTATGGGGAATTTTTTCTGTAAAGGAGTGGAGATTTATGACAGCAACTCGAGGTCTAGAAGGGGTAGTCGCTACAACGTCAGCAGTAAGTTCAATTATTGATGACACTTTAACATATCAAGGCTACAATATTGATGATTTAGCGAATTATGCAACATTTGAAGAAGTGGTGTATTTACTATGGCACGGAAAATTACCTAACAAAGAAGAATTATCTGTGTTTTCTAGATTACTAGCAGAAAACGCTAAATTACCCCAAGAAGTCTTAGATCATTTCAAAACTTATCCAATTCAAGATGTTCATCCAATGGCAGCTTTAAGAACAGTCGTATCACTATTGGGGTTGTACGATCCTGAAGCTGATTTAATGGATGAAGAAGCAAATTATCGCAAAGCTGTTCGTTTGCAAGCACAATTACCAACGGTGGTAACGGCTTTTTCAAGAGTCCGTAACGGATTAGAGCCAATTGAGCCAAACGAAAACTATAGCATTGCCGCTAACTTTTTATATATGTTAACCGGCGAAGAGCCAACTGATATCCAAGTAGAGGCATTTGATAAGGCACTTGTCTTACACGCTGACCATGAGCTAAATGCTTCAACTTTTACAGCTCGTGTCTGTGTGGCAACATTATCTGATATTTATTCAGGAATTACAGCCGCTATTGGAGCGTTAAAGGGTCCTCTTCACGGGGGAGCGAATGAAGCTGTTATGAAAATGTTGTCTGACATTCAAACAGTTGAAAACGCAGAACCTTACATTCGCGAAAAGCTCGCGAAAAAAGAAAAGATTATGGGATTTGGACATCGTGTGTATCAGCAGGGTGATCCTCGTGCCAAGCACTTGAAAGAAATGTCTGAAAAACTTACCAAACAAGCAGGAGATACAACGCTATACGATATGTCAGTGAAAATTGAAGAGATCGTAACAGGCGAGAAAAAGCTTCCGCCAAACGTTGATTTCTATTCAGCTTCTGTATACCACAGCTTAGGCATTGATCACGATCTATTTACTCCGATCTTTGCCGTGAGCCGCGTATCAGGATGGATTGCTCACATTTTAGAGCAGTATTCAAACAATCGTTTGATTCGTCCAAGAGCTGATTATATCGGTCCTGGAAAACAAACGTACATTCCGCTTGAAGAGCGCAGCTAAACAATGTGACGAAGGTGCTCACGTTCGTTGAGCACTTTTCCATAAGTGAAAGTAGACAAATTTTTTAAGGAGGTCATTCTCATGACAAAAGGTGAACAAATTTCTGTAGCAAACGGCGTGTTAAACGTACCAAATAACCCAATTATTCCATTTATCGAAGGTGACGGAATTGGTCCGGATATCTGGGCAGCAGCTTCTCGCGTATTAGAAGCAGCGGTTGCAAAAGCATACAATGGTGAAAAAGAAATCGTTTGGAAAGAAGTATTAGCAGGTGAAAAAGCATTTAATCAAACTGGCGAATGGTTACCGGAAGAAACGTTAGATGCAATTCGCGAATACATAATTGCAATCAAAGGACCATTAACAACACCAGTAGGCGGTGGCATTCGTTCTCTAAACGTGGCATTGCGTCAAGAATTAGACTTATTCACATGCTTACGTCCTGTTCGCTACTTTGACGGCGTACCTTCTCCAATTAAGCGCCCTGAAGATACAGATATGGTTATCTTCCGTGAAAATACTGAAGATATTTATGCTGGTATTGAATATGCGAAGGGTTCTGAAGAAGTACAAAAGCTTGTTTCGTTCCTACAAACGGAATTAGGCGTAAATAAAATCCGTTTCCCTGAAACTTCTGGGTTAGGTATTAAGCCTATTTCTTCTGAAGGAACAGAGCGTCTTGTGCGTGCAGCAATCAACTATGCAATTGAACAAGGCCGCAAGTCTGTGACGCTTGTACACAAAGGAAACATTATGAAATATACAGAAGGCGCATTTAAAAACTGGGGTTATGAGCTAGCTGAAAAAGAATTCGGTGATAAAGTATTTACTTGGGCACAATATGACCGCATCGTTGAAAAAGAAGGTGCGCAGGCTGCAAACAAAGCTCAAGCAGAAGCGGAAGCAGCAGGAAAAATTATTGTAAAAGATTCAATTGCAGATATCTTCTTACAACAAATTTTAACTCGTCCACGTGAATTCGATGTAGTAGCAACAATGAATTTAAATGGAGATTACATTTCAGATGCGTTAGCGGCGCAAGTTGGTGGTATCGGAATTGCTCCAGGAGCAAACATCAACTATGAAACTGGACATGCTATCTTTGAAGCAACTCACGGTACAGCACCTAAATATGCTGGTTTAGATAAAGTAAACCCATCTTCTGTATTACTATCAGGTGTGTTAATGCTTGAACACCTTGGCTGGAACGAAGCAGCGGATTTAATCATGAAATCAATGGAAAAAACAATTGCTTCAAAAGTAGTAACATATGATTTCGCACGTTTAATGGATGGTGCAACAGAAGTGAAGTGTTCAGAGTTCGCTGATGAATTAATTAGCAATCTAGGAAAACAAGTAACAGTTTAATAGCTATTCATTTAGGGGAGGAATTATAATGGCAAATATGCGTAAAAAAGTATCTGTTATCGGAGCGGGCTTTACAGGAGCTACAACTGCTTTTTTAATTGGTCAAAAAGAATTAGCTGATGTTGTATTAGTTGATATTCCGCAATTAGAAAATCCAGCTAAAGGCAAAGCGCTGGATATGTTAGAAGCAAGTCCTGTACAAGGCTTTGACGCTAACATTACAGGAACAGCCAACTACGAAGACACAGCTGATTCTGACATTGTCATTATTACAGCTGGTATCGCGCGCAAGCCAGGTATGAGTCGCGATGATTTAGTAACAACGAACCAAAAGATCATGAAGTCTGTTACTCAAGAAGTTGTTAAATACTCACCAAACTGTCATATTATCGTGTTAACAAACCCGGTAGATGCTATGACGTACACAGTATTTAAAGAATCTGGCTTTCCTAAAAACCGCGTAATCGGTCAATCAGGCGTATTAGATTCTGCACGTTTCCGTACGTTCGTAGCGCAGGAGTTAAACATTTCAGTAAAAGATATCACAGGTTTTGTACTTGGTGGACATGGCGATGATATGGTACCTCTTGTACGCTACTCATATGCTGGCGGTATTCCTCTTGAAACGCTTATTCCAAAAGCGCGCCTTGAAGCAATTGTTGAACGAACACGCAAAGGCGGCGGCGAGATCGTTAACTTATTAGGTAACGGAAGTGCATACTACGCGCCTGCTGCTTCTTTAGTTGAAATGACAGAAGCGATCTTAAAAGATCAGCGTCGCATTTTACCAGCGATTGCTTACCTAGAGGGTGAGTATGGTTATAACGGCATCTACTTAGGTGTTCCGACCGTATTAGGAGCTGCAGGAATTGAGCAAGTAATTGAATTAGAACTGACTGATTCTGAAAAAGCTTCTTTAGATCAATCAGCAAAATCAGTTAAAACTGTCATGGGTGTATTAGCTTAATACAATAAAATAGGTTTGAGTATAGGTTTTTATCAATATTCAAACAATAGTCACAAGGAAAATTCGGGGGAAACCTCGAATTTTTCTTGTATATGGAGAAAGAAAAGCTATTACTTTATACAAAAGGTGGAATGATGATGGTATTAGGTAAAAAACAAAAAATAGGCCGAAGTATTGAAGATATCAAAGTTGGAGAAAAATTAACGCTAACTGAACGAATTGAAGATAAGGATATCTTATTGTACTTAGGGCTGACAAATGATTCTAACCCTTTATACATTCAGCATGATTACGCATCTCAGACACCTTTTAAGAAACCTATTGTGCCAAGTATTATGATTACCGGTATTATGACAGCAGCCATTTCAAAGTACTTGCCCGGACCTGGAAGCCATGTTGCAGAACATACGGTTGCCTTCCCCAAAAAAATTCATCATTATAGTACGATTGAATTTTTGTTTGAAGTCACAGAGGTAGATGTTTCTTCTAAAACTGTTAGGATTGAGGTGGAAGCGGTCAATGAGCAAAAAGAGAAAGTAGTAACGGCAAGGTTTCTTGTGTATCCGCCGTTTAGACTTCCATCAGTAGAGACACACGACTTTGAAAATTTTTAAAACGCCTTAAATATTTATAAATATAGAAGAAACTCTTTGACCATATTTTCTGAAAATGTTGAAATATATTGGAGAACGAGGCTAAAACATTGTATGATAAGAGAAGATAAATAGAAAATAATATCATTTGGATGAAGCTGCGGTTTAATTTAACTAGATGGAGGCTTATATCGTTAATATGAGTAAGAAATTATTAGTCGTAGATGATGAACAATCAATTTCAACATTATTACAATATAATTTACAACAAGCTGGCTTTACAGTAGAAACAGCTGAAGACGGGGAAGAAGGATACAACAAGGCACTAGAAGGAAAACCGGATTTAATTGTGTTAGACTTGATGCTTCCTAAGATGGATGGAATTGAAGTTTGTAAAAAGCTTCGTCAGCAAAAAGTGATGACGCCTATTTTAATGTTAACTGCAAAAGACGATGAGTTCGACAAAGTATTAGGGCTAGAGCTTGGGGCAGATGATTACATGACGAAACCATTTAGCCCTCGAGAAGTAGTAGCGCGTGTAAAAGCCATTTTACGCAGAACACAAATTATTGCTCAGGAAAATGAACAAGAGGAAGATGGCGAACGCATCATGATTGGTGATTTAAAAATTCTTCCAGATCATTATGAGGCCTACTTTAATCAAGAGCAGCTTGAGCTTACTCCGAAAGAATTCGAGTTATTATTATATTTGGCAAAATACAAAGGACGGGTATTAACTCGTGATCAGTTGCTAAGTGCAGTGTGGAATTATGATTTTGCCGGAGATACGCGAATTGTAGATGTGCACATCAGCCATTTGCGTGAGAAAATTGAACATAACACGCGAAAACCTGTTTATATAAAAACGATTAGAGGATTAGGATATAAGCTGGAGGAACCAAAGGTAGATGAATAAATTTCGTTCAAGGCTACTTTTGGCTCTATTAGTACTTATTATTATTGTATTAGTAGGTCTTGGCCTGCTGCTGGGACAGTTGTTTAAAAACTTTTATTTTCAGACGTTTCAAGAGCGAATGGAAAAAGAGGCAAAGCTTGTAGAAATGTACATTAGCGAAGAAGGTATCACAAGTCCTGCTTTAAAATCTAAAGTTGATCAAATCAGCCATTCGCTAAGTGTACGAACGACTATCGTTCAAAAAGACGGAAAAATATTAGTTGACTCAAATCCAGGTAGCAAGCAGCAAAGAATCGAAAAAAGTATCGTAATCCAACAAGTATTAAAAAAGCAGTTAAACAGTAAAAAAAGCTTTGATCAAATTAAAGAAGATTACGACTTATATTACTATGGTATCCCGCTTATTATAGAAGGTAAGCAAGAGGGATTTGTTGTGCTGAGTACATCGTTTGATTCATTAAAACAAGTAAATCAGCAAATTTGGGGCCTTCTTATTGGAAGCTTAGGTCTAGCTTTGATTGTGATTTTACTCTTAGGTGTAAAGATTATGGGACGCTATACCCGTCCTATTGAATCGGCAACCAAGGTGGCTATGGAACTTGCAAAAGGGAATTATAAAGCTCGTACATATGAAGATTATGTAGATGAAACAGGGATGCTGAGTCAGTCTATTAACGCACTTGCTCGTAATCTGCAAGAGTCTATCACTAATCAAGAAATGCAGCAGGACAGGCTGCGCACGCTAATTGAAAATATGGGAAGCGGCATGCTTCTTATCGATAGTAGAGGCTATATAAATTTAGTGAATCGAGCTTATAAAGAGCAGTTTCATATACATCCGGATGACTTCCTTTATCATTTGTATTACGAGGTATTTGAGCATAAAGAAATCATTAAGCTTGTGGAAAAAATATTTATGACGGAAGTAAAGGTTCGAAAACAAGTGGTTCTGCCTTTAAATATTGAACGAAGATATTTTGATGTTTACGGAGCGCCGATTATTGGCTTAAACGATGAATGGAAAGGCATTGTGCTTGTTTTCCATGATATTACCGAGCTGAAAAAACTAGAACAAGTTCGCCGTGACTTTGTAGCGAATGTGTCTCATGAACTAAAAACTCCTATTACGTCTATAAAAGGGTTTAGTGAGACATTGTTAGACGGTGCTATGGAAGATCCACAGCTGCGTCAGCAGTTTCTATCTATCATTTTAACGGAAAGTCAGCGCATGGAGAGCTTGATTCAAGATCTTTTAGATTTGTCTAAAGTTGAACAGCAAGGGTTTAAACTAAGCATTCATTCAGTAGATCTGAATACGCTTCTTTACGAAGTGACGACAGTGCTATCAAACCGAGCGACTGAAAAAGAAATCACGCTAACGTTAGATACGCTTCCTGAAGAAGCGTGGATTGATGGTGACAGTCAGCGCCTTATGCAAGTGTTTGTTAACTTAATCGGCAATGCGCTCATGTATACAATGCCTGGAGGAACTGTTCACGTTTCGCTTGAAGAGGAAGAAGAAACGATTACGGTTCATGTTCAAGATACAGGTATCGGTATTGATTCTGATGAAATTTCACGTATTTTTGAGCGCTTTTACAGAGTAGACAAAGCAAGAAGCCGTAATTCTGGAGGAACAGGTCTTGGATTAGCAATTGTTAAACATCTCGTTGAAGCTCATAAAGGGGAAATTGAAGTGAAAAGTGAAGTCAATAAAGGGACAACTTTTTCGGTGAAGCTGCACAAGTATTTGCCGCAGATGTAAAATGTTTACGTTCCTTTTACAATTTATTTAATGTAGCTTAATAATTAATTGATACAATTTTTCATGGAAACCCCTTCATCCAAGGAGCCAATGTGTAAGGCGAAAATAGCTTTAACCGTGCTATTTTCGCCGATTCTTTTTGACGATTTCTATCCATTCACATGCTACACCGCCTAAAATAACTAGGCGGTGTTTTTATTTTATGACGTGCAGATCTTATCACCACATGAAAATAAAACGTTGAATTCAAGAGTACTTTTTGTCCTTAAAGCTTATTGTTTGCTAAAATAAAGGTAAGATAAGAAGAGAGCGAAATGGAGGAACATGAATGACACAAAAACTAGTATTAATTGACGGGAATAGTATTGCCTACCGTGCATTTTTTGCTTTGCCGCTTTTAAACAATGATAAAGGAATACATACAAATGCCATATACGGCTTTACTACAATGCTGACACGTATTTTAGAGGAAGAGAAGCCAACGCATTTACTGGTGGCTTTTGATGCAGGGAAAACAACGTTTCGCCACAAAACATTTACAGAATACAAAGGAGGCAGACAGAAGACGCCTCCTGAACTTTCAGAGCAGTTTCCCTTTATTCGTGAGTTATTAGATGCGTATGGAATTAAGCGCTATGAACTGCCTGATTATGAAGCAGATGATATTATCGGTACACTTTCAAAACAAGCTGAACAAAAAGGAATGGCCGTAAAAGTCATTTCCGGGGATAAAGATTTACTTCAGCTTGTGTCAGAACATGTAACTGTAGATATTACGAGAAAAGGGATTACAGATGTCGATTCATATACGCCTGCAGCCATTGATGAAAAGTATGGTATTACGGCTGCACAAATTATTGATATGAAAGGCCTTATGGGGGACAGCTCGGATAATATTCCAGGCGTGCCCGGAGTCGGCGAAAAAACAGCCTTAAAGCTATTAAAAGAGTTCGAAACGGTTGAAAATGTATTGGAATCTATCGATCAAGTCAGCGGTAAAAAATTAAAAGAAAAGCTAGAAGATAATCGTGAATCAGCTATCATGAGTAAAAAGCTTGCAACTATTTATTGCGAAGCGCCTCTTGAAGTATCTGTAGAAGATGCAAAATATGACGGGTTTGAATCTTCAAAGGTCATCTCATTATTTAAAGAGCTTGGGTTTAATTCTCTGCTTGCTAAATTTGGTGAATCAGCAGAAGAGGAAGCAGATTTTGAAGACCTGGCGTTTGAAATAGCGCAGGAAGTTCATGATGATATGTTAACAAGCGAAGCAGCTCTGATCGTAGAAGGGTATGAAGAAAACTACCATCACAATCAGCTGCTCGGTTTTGGAATCAGCAACAAAAATGGCCACTATTTTATCGATAAAGATACAGCTCTTTCATCTTCTAAATTTAAAGCATGGTTAGAAGATGAGCGTGTAAAAAAGACGGTGTTTAATGGGAAACGTACGATTGTATCGTTAAAATGGGCGGGGCATGAAATTAAAGGAATTGAACATGATGTAATGATTGCTTCTTACATCTTGAATCCCGCTGAATCAAATGATGATCTAGCGACAATTGCAAAATTAAAAGGATACCATCAAGTGCAATCAGATGAAGCTGTGTATGGAAAAGGAGCTAAGCGAAGCATTGCGGAAGCTGATCAGCTAGCTGAGCATGTTACAAGAAAAGCAGCCGCCGTAGCTTATTTAAAAGAATTGTTAGAAAAAGAATTAGTTGAAAATGAACAGTTTGAGCTGTTTGAAAAGCTTGAAATGCCTCTTGCCATTGTCCTTGCTGATATGGAATATCAAGGGGTGAAAATTGATCGTGCACATTTGGATGAAATGGGGGAAGATCTCCGAGAAAAGCTTGAAAAAATTGAAGCGAAAATCTACGAATACGCTGGACAAGAATTCAATATTAATTCACCAAAGCAGCTAGGAGTTGTTCTTTTTGAAAAAATGCAGCTTCCAGTCATAAAGAAAACAAAAACAGGCTACTCCACATCAGCCGATGTATTAGAGCAATTAGCTAGCGCCCATGATATTATCCCAGAGATTTTACAATACCGTCAGCTAGGAAAATTACAGTCTACGTATATTGAAGGTTTAAAAAAAGTTATTCATGAAAGCGATGGAAAAGTTCATACCCGCTTTAATCAAACGTTAACTCAAACGGGAAGGTTAAGCTCAGTAGATCCTAACTTGCAAAACATCCCGATTCGTCTTGAAGAAGGTAAAAAAATAAGAGGTGCATTCGTGCCTTCACAGCCTGATTGGTTAATATTTGCGGCGGATTATTCACAAATTGAGCTGCGCGTACTGGCTCATATTGCAGATGATGAGAAGTTAATTGACGCGTTTAAGCATGACTTAGATATTCATACGAAAACAGCGATGGATGTGTTCCACGTCGAAAGAGAAGAAGTAACGTCGAATATGCGCCGTCAGGCTAAAGCAGTTAATTTTGGAATCGTCTATGGCATCAGTGATTACGGTTTATCGCAAAGTTTAGGGATTACAAGAAAAGCAGCGGCTACTTTTATTGAACGCTATTTAAAAAGCTTCCCGGGTGTGCAGGAGTATATGGATACGATTGTGCGCGATGCAAAAGAAAAGGGATATGTAACAACGCTCTTGCACCGCCGACGTTACTTGCCTGAAATCACGAGCCGAAACTTTAACCTCCGCAGCTTCGCTGAGCGTACGGCTATGAATACGCCTATCCAAGGGACAGCAGCTGACATTATTAAAAAAGCAATGATTGAAATGGATAAGCGCTTAAAAGATGAAAATCTTCAGGCTAAGCTGCTGCTTCAAGTACACGATGAGCTGATTTTTGAAGCCCCAGAAGAAGAAATTAAAATTTTAGAGAAAATCGTACCAGAAGTAATGGAGCATGCTTTAGAGCTAGAAGTTCCGTTGAAAGTAGATTATTCTTACGGAAAGACTTGGTACGAAGCAAAGTAGTGGAAAAAGGATGTGACAAACGTGCCAGAATTACCAGAAGTTGAAACCGTCAGACGTACGTTGATTGAATTAGCCAGTGGTAAGACCATTGAGCGTGTAACCGTTAAATGGCCTAATATTATCAAACGTCCTGAGCAAGTTGAGCAGTTTTGTGACGCGCTTGTTGGACAAACCATTCGAGATGTTGAACGCAGAGGTAAGTTTTTGAAAATTGTACTCGATGATTATACGATGGTTTCTCATCTGCGTATGGAAGGAAAATATGCTCTCCATGAAAATGCAGAAGAACCAGATAAACATGTACACGTCTTTTTTCACTTCACCGACGGAACAGAATTACGATACCGGGATGTAAGGAAATTTGGTACCATGCACTTATTTAAAAAGGGTGAGGAAGATCTGTTTCCTCCTCTTATTGGCCTTGGACCTGAACCGTTTGACGAAACATTTAATCCAAGTCAGTTAAAAATGCGAATCGGCAAAACCTCTCGAAAAATCAAGCCGGTTTTACTCGATCAAAATGTCGTGGTTGGGCTAGGGAATATTTATGTAGACGAAGCACTATTTCGCGCAGGGATTCACCCTGAACGAGTGGCCAGCCAATTAACAGACGAAGAGTATGAAAAATTGTACGAAGAAATTGTAGCGACTCTTCAAGAAGCGGTGAAACAAGGGGGCAGCACAATTCGCACGTATGTAAACACACAGGGGCAAATAGGCATGTTTCAGCAGCAGCTTTACGTGTACGGAAGAAAAGGCGAATCCTGTAAAATGTGCGGTACCCCAATTGAAAAATTTGTTGTAGGCGGTAGAGGAACACATATCTGCCCAAATTGTCAGCCGGCTAAAAAATAACAATGGATGGGCTCCTTTCATATACTACGTATAGACAGAAAGGAAAGGAGTCCTCTCATCATGATAACATTTTCTTTACTTATTCTTGCTTTTGCCGTAAGTCTTGACAGCTTTAGCGTTGGCCTGACATACGGACTTCGAAAGGTGAAAATCCCGCTGAAATCCATTTTTATTATTTCATGTTGTTCAGCATTTTCTTTAATGTTTTCTATGTTTTTAGGAAAGGTACTTACGCATCTATTTTCAGTGGATGTACTAAATAAAGTAGGCGGAGGTATTCTTGTTCTACTTGGAATGTGGATTTTATACCAGTTTTTTTGTCCGGCAGATTCATCTCGAGTGAAAGAAGAAAAAACATTAGTGAAAATTGAAATTAAGTCAATTGGCTTAGTCATTAACGTATTGAAAAAACCAATTGCAGCAGATTTAGATAATTCAGGTTCCATCAATGGAATTGAAGCATTTATACTTGGAATTGCATTATCTCTTGATGCATTTGGAGCAGGGTTTGGAGCAGCTTTATTAGGTTATTCGCCGTATGCTTTAGCAATTGCTGTAGCTCTTATGAGTTCACTTTTTTTAAGTGCGGGCATACAGTTTGGCAAAGTTTTTTCACGTTTATCATGGATGAAAATGTTTTCCTTTTTACCGGGAGTTCTGCTTATTATTTTAGGTATTTTTAGATTTTAAATAAAGCGATAAAGGAGAGGCCAATGTCAATTGTAATTGGATTAACGGGCGGAATTGCTAGTGGAAAAAGTACGGTAACCGGAATGCTGAGAGATATTAATATTCCAGTAATCGATGCTGACCACATTGCAAAAGAAGTCGTCGAACCAGGAAAAGAAGCATACAACCAAATTGTAGAGACGTTCGGCCGTGCCGTTCTTCACGAAAATGCGGAGATCAATCGAGCGGCTTTAGGGGAAATTGTGTTTTCTCAAGAGGAACAACGTAAAAAGTTGAATGCAATTGTACACCCTGCGGTAAGAAAAGAAATGCTTTCTCAAAAGGAAAGGTATATCGAGGAAGGATACGATGCTGTGGTATTAGATATTCCGCTGCTGTTTGAAAGTGATTTGACACATTTAGTCGATAAAGTAGTGGTTGTATATGTCGATGAACCTGTGCAGCTAGAAAGGTTAAAATCTCGTAATGATCTCTCGACGGAGGATGCCTATGCACGTATCCACGCACAGCTGCCTTTGATTCAAAAAGTAGCCTTAGCCGATGCGGTGATCAATAACAACGGACCTGTAGAGGAAACAAAACAACAGCTTTTAAGTATATTAGCCCTATGGCTAGATTAAAGAGGCTGGGACAAAAGTATGTTAGCTGAAGGAAAATCCGAACGAGCTTGATTCTTGAGGGAGAATTAAGCTCGTTCGGATTTTTTTATTGTGAATATTTAAGGGCTTCTAAAAAAGAATGTGTTAAATATCTGTTCTCGCTATATACATATAGTAAAACTTAATTAAAATAATTTATTAAAAAAAATTAATATTATTCACTTTTTAAATATTTATGTTATACTATTCAATATAAAAAGTTAAATAGTATAACACATATAGAGAGGGGTATAGCCATGAAAGCACGTATTGCCATTAATGGTTTTGGGAGAATAGGAAGAATGGTGTTTCGCACAGCGATCACAGAGGAAAATTTAGATATTATTGCAATAAATGCATCTTATCCAGCAGAAACGTTAGCACATTTAATCAAATATGACTCTATACACGGACCGTTTAATGGAGATGTAAAATGTGATGATGATGCGCTAATTGTTAATGGTAAAAGAATTCAGCTATTAAATTCACGTGATCCGCTGAATTTGCCTTGGAAAGAGCTTGGGATTGATTTAGTTGTTGAAGCAACGGGGAAATTTAATTCAAGAGAAAAAGCGCAGTTACATATTGAAGCAGGTGCGAAAAAAGTTGTATTAACAGCACCGGGTAAACAAGAAGATATTACTATTGTGATGGGCGTAAACGAACGAGAGTTTGATGTGAACCAGCATAACATTATTTCTAATGCTTCTTGTACGACAAATTGTCTAGCTCCAGTTGTCAAGGTGTTAGACGAAGCGTTCACAATTGAAAACGGTTTAATGACGACCGTTCACGCATATACAAATGATCAAAAAAATATCGATAATCCGCATAAAGATTTGCGGAGAGCCCGTGCGTGTGCTCAATCAATTATTCCTACAACAACTGGAGCAGCCAAAGCACTTTCATTAGTTCTTCCTCATTTAAAAGGAAAGCTTCACGGGATGGCGCTGCGTGTGCCAACGCCGAACGTATCGCTTGTCGATTTAGTTGTGGATGTAAGGAAACCTGTGACGATGGAAGATGTTAATTTAGCGTTTATTAAAGCTGCTGAAGGACCGTTAAAGAATATTTTAAATTTAACAATGGAACCACTCGTATCAATTGACTTTAATACAAATCCTCATTCAGCTATTGTAGATGGACTATCCACGATCGTAATGGAAGATCATAAAATTAAAGTGTTAGCTTGGTACGATAACGAGTGGGGCTACTCTCAGCGCGTAGTCGATTTGGTAAGATATATTGCTGCAGAAATGCGTAATGGATCAAAAATAAGAGTAAGCTAAGAAAGCTATTGATTGCTTTTAAAAAAACAGGGAGCTATCGCCCTGTTTTTTTTGTTTTTATTCAAAAGAATAGGGAAAAGCAATAAGATAAGTATGCAAAGGGGTGTTTATTTTCCTCAATTTTAATAAAAATTAATAGTCGTTTAGCAGCTTTTACACACTGTCTCACGAGAATACAGGGGTAATTTGTATAGGTCTATCTGCAAGAACAATCTTTAATAAAATCAAAACACGTATTGCAAAATAAATGTAAACAAAGTATACTATGTTTCGTGAACTTCTTGTGTACCTTTCGGTGATGTGGCTACTTAAAGGGTTAGGACCTCTTTGGACTAACTTTCCCCCGTGGTAGTTAACATGCTATATGGCGAAAGAACTTCATGTTTAACGATTAAAAATTGTTAAAGGGGGAAATATCATTATGGAAACAATGGGTCGTCATGTCATCTCAGAATTATGGGGATGCGATTTCGATAAGTTAAATGATATTGATTATATTGAAAAAACGTTTGTTGATGCAGCTTTAAAATCTGGTGCGGAAGTTCGCGAAGTAGCGTTCCATAAATTTGCACCTCAAGGTGTAAGTGGCGTTGTTATTATTTCAGAATCACATTTAACGATTCACAGCTTCCCAGAGCATGGTTATGCAAGTATCGATGTTTATACTTGTGGTCATTTAGATCCTACAATCGCAGCAGATTATATTGCAGATGCTCTAAGTGCACAGACACGTGAAACAATTGAATTACCACGTGGAATGGGTCCTGTTCAGGTAAAACAAACTAAAGCGAATGCACTTTAATAGTGTCGATTGATTACGTAAGTTAAGAGGTGTATTACACACCTCTTTTTAGTATATAAATTTTTAATAAGCAAAAACAAAGGGGATAACAACATGGGGGTAGTACAAGCAGTTAAATCTTTATTTTCTAATCATGTAGAAACAAGCGATCACCATTCAGATCCGACTCTAAAAACGCATTATTACAAAACAACGGCTGGAAATGCATTTAAGCAAGTGCATGAAATGTTGAAGCACATGCAAGGGATAGAGATACTTGCTGCGTATGAAGAACGAGGAGAAATTAGCTTAAACGTTGTAAAAGGAAGAAAAGCTTTTGTTGTGATTACCATTATTAACGTACGTCCTCTTGAAACCGCTATCGATTTTTCTGCTACAACAGAATCAAAAGTGATGCCGGTTGATTTTGGTTTTAGCAAAGAACTTGTACGTACGCTTTATAAGAGCTTTGATCAAAAACTTATTCCTCTTTCTTCGTAAGTTCCTTATCATTTTTGAATTTCAGGAAATAAAATGGGGAAATTCCTTTTCCTTTACTTGTATTCAAGCCTTGTTTTCTATAAGATGGAATAAAGCAAATCCTTTAATACAGCAGCGTGTTTGTTAAAGGAAATGATGATAAAAATCATAATAAATGGCGAATAGCCGCCTAACATAGATGGAAATTAACTTGTATAAGAGAAAATAAAAAGAAAAACAAGGTTTATTATTGGAGCTGAGAATATGAAGTGCCCATCCTGTCATTACAATGGAACGAGAGTGCTGGACTCGCGCCCTGTAGAAGAAGGCCGCTCTATTCGTAGAAGACGTGAATGCGAAGAGTGTCACTATCGTTTTACAACTTTTGAGAAAGTAGAAGAACTTCCGTTAATTGTTGTAAAAAAAGATGGAGCGAGAGAAGAGTTCAGCAAAGACAAAATCCTTCGAGGGTTAATTAAGGCGTGTGAAAAACGCCAAGTAAGCTTAAAACAATTAGAAGATACCGTGCACGATATTGAAACAGAACTGCGCAGTCAGGGTACATCAGAGGTGCAGTCAGATGTGGTAGGAGAAATGGTGATGGAGCGATTAGCTGCTATCGATGAAGTCTCTTATGTTCGATTTGCTTCTGTATACCGACAATTTAAAGACATCAATGTATTTATTGATGAATTAAAAGATTTAATTAAGAAGGAACGACTGTAAAAGAGCTATTGAAGTATTCTTTAGGCTCTTTTTTTGTCATTTCTATTACTTTAAAAGTAGGTAGGGAACGACATGAAAGAACAACATTGGAAAGAAATGATACCGGTCGATCGTTATGTTGTTCGTTCGAACGGCATACTGCAGGAATACGACCGAAGGATTTTAACCATGCTCTATCAGCCGCTGGTGGGCACGACGTGTTTTGGTTTGTATATGACGCTATGGAGCGAGCTGGAACAAGATCGTTTATGGGGAAAAGAGTCTACACATCATCATCTAATGTCGATGATGCAAATTAATTTGAAAGCTATTTACCAT
Source organism: Priestia sp. 40 (assembly GCF_049368575.1). Classification (NCBI taxonomy): domain Bacteria; kingdom Bacillati; phylum Bacillota; class Bacilli; order Caryophanales; family Bacillaceae; genus Priestia; species Priestia sp. 40. The sequence continues at coordinate 1,420,299 of NZ_JBMPZA010000005.1, read as the reverse complement.
GAGCGGTTAAAATTAGAAGGCATTGGTTTGTTAAAAACATATATTAAGGAAGAAGATGATGTTCGTGTGTTCATTTATGAGCTCATTCCTCCTCTTACGCCCCATCAGTTCTTTAACGATGGTGTGTTAAATGTATATTTATATAACCGACTAGGAAAATCCATCTTTCAAAAAGTAAAAAATTATTTTTCGGATTCACTCGTGGATGACCAATCGTTCAAAGATGTGACGCATTCATTTAACGATGTATTTAAATCAGTTAAAGCAACGGAGCTGGCTCCAAGTTTTCAGTCTGAAAGCAAGGATGTATTTTCTCCTGATGCTCAAACGGACTTTATGGATTCTTCAAACCGTGCTTCTATTGAGATGAGCCCGGATTCCTTTGATTTTGATTTATTTTTAGCAGGCCTAACAGATTCAATGATTTCGAAAAGGTCCATTACATCTAAAGTAAAACAAGCAATTGAAAAGCTAGCTTTTTTATATGGTATCGATCCTCTTCAAATGAAAAATGTGGTGCTCGATTCGCTAAATGAGAACGATCAAGTTGATATTGAATTGCTTAGAAAAGCAGCACAGTCCTTTTACCAATTTGAAAATGGAGAAGCACTTCCAAATCTAAGCGAACAAATTCAGCCGCCTATGCTTCGCACTATGCAGGAAAAGCAGCCGCAGACGAAAGAAGAGCAGCTCATTCAACAGCTTGAAGTGACTTCTCCTCGACAGCTTTTGATTGAGTTTTCCGGGGGAGCAGAGCCTTCAAAAGCAGATTTGCAAATGATTGAAGAAGTGATGTTTAATCAAAAGCTTTCACCAGGGGTAGTAAATGTTCTAATTTACTATGTTATGCTAAGATCCGATATGAAATTATCTAAGAGCTATGTAGAGAAAATTGCTGGACACTGGGCGCGCAAAAAGGTACAAACTGTTCAAGATGCCATGAATTTAGCTAAAAATGAACAGAAAGAATATCAAAACTGGACCGAAGCAAAGCAAAATAAAAAAACGACCGGACGAAAAATTGTGCGTAAAGAAATGGTGCCAGAGTGGCTGAGCGATGAAGAAAAAGAAGAGAAAAAGCAGCCTTCAAAAGAAGTGGACGGATTTGAAGAAGAAAAACGAAAGCTACAAGAAGAGCTCAAGCAGTTAGATCAAGAGCTAAAACAAAAGCATAAAGAATAAAAAGCAGGTATGATAGAGATGAGGTGAAAAAGATGAAGCCTATCAATGATTCACTAAATCAGTTAGTGAACAAAAAAGATTTTAAAGCACGCTTAGAAGCATTAAGAAACAGTATCCTGTCTAATCCTGAAGTTAAAACATTTTTGCAAGAGCATCGCCGTGAGTTAGATGAGCAAATGGTTGACCGAGGCCTGATGAAGATGCATGAATTTATCGACCAAAGCAAATGCTGTGACAAGTGTCCTTCTCTGCAAAGCTGTGTCAACATGGTGAAAGGATACCACCCTCAGCTGGTTGTAAAAGGCCGTAATATTGATTTGCAATATGAACGCTGTCCTAGAAAAGTACAAGAAGATGAGCGAAAAGAACAAGAATCTTTTATTCAGTGTATGTACGTGCCGAAAGAAATTTTACAGGCAACAATGTCTGATATTGAAATTGAGCAGGGAAGATTTGAAGCGATTAAACTAGTAAGAGATTTTGTGCGAGAATATGAGCCAAACAAGAAAATGAAAGCTTTATATTTACACGGTTCGTTTGGTGTGGGAAAAACGTATTTTCTTGGAGCAATTGCCAATGCGTTAGCCGAAAAGAAAGTGAAATCTACCATTCTGTATGTTCCGGAGTTTTTGCGTGAGTTAAAAGGTTCGTTTCAAGATCAAAGCTTTAATGAGAAAATAGAGTATGTCAAAAAAGTACCGGTTCTTATGCTTGATGATCTCGGAGCAGAATCCGTAACGAGCTGGATGCGAGACGATGTGCTCGGAACCATTTTACAATTCCGCATGCTCGAAAATTTGCCCACATTTTTCAGCTCGAATTTAAATTTTAAAGAGCTTCAACATCATTTGACTTATACCCAAAGAGGCGAGCAGGAAGAGCTCAAAGCCGCTCGTGTCATGGAACGAATTAAGTCTCTAGCCATTCCTGTTGAAATGAATGGAGAGAATAAACGAAATAGATGAGCAGGTCGTTTTACATTTCTTGTAACGACTTGCTCATTTTTTTGCATGTTGCCCCATATACATTAATAAAGCGTGTCCAAAGGGGGGCTATGAGGAATGAAAATATTCTTTAAATATGTAGAAGACGCAGTCGTTGTATATGAGTCTTTATGCGCGAAGCAAAGCGCTTTATCATATGGTTCACAGTGCTTGAAGCTGGTGAATAATCAGCTTTTAGTTATTGATGAGACATACAATCGAGAGGCCATTTTACAAGACATGGTGATACCTGTATTAACGCACGTGATTTTAAAAAAGAAAGAAAAAAAGATGATGGTAAACATATTAAAAGAACAATTTTTTTATTCGGAAGAGGAAGAGCAAGATTTGCTGCTTCAAATTATGGGGGGGATTATGGAAGGAGAGAGAGACGAAATTCCGCAAAAAATATTTTCTCTTCCAAGAGAATTGCTTATCCGCCAGGCGCTTCAAGACTTCTTCATTCATAATGTAACATTCACCTTTGAGTCTTTTCTCCAATTCCGTTTAAAAGAATATCAAGATCGGCTGCGCTATTATGCTGAGCTGGCGATTGATGAATATAAGCTTGAACAAGACTATCAAATTCTTATTCATCAGCTGCGTCAAGCGGCTAACGAAAGACAGTCATCTACCGGTGATGTGTACGTGATGCACTTGAATAAAAACAAGTTTGTATTGTACGACCACAACCGTAGATATGTTCCTGAACGTGAATGTGCAGCTCTAGCAGAGGCCTTTTTATCTAAACAAGAATCATTATACATAGACTCGACTATTATCGCGCCTTTGCTAAGTTTATCTCCAGCTGGTATTCATCTGTATAGCGACGAGCATGACCATGATTTTGTTTACACCATTCAAAATATCTTTCAAGAAAAAGTGATGTTATACGAAAAAAATGAATTTCCGTTTGATCAAAAGCAAAATATAACGTGAAAGGTTGATTTCTATTTTGAAAATGAATATAATAAATGCATATTGAAAAACAGCTATATGTTACAAGTTATGATGAGGACATGAGTGTATATTTACGGTTTGTAGAGAGGGAGATCCAGGCTGAAAATCTCCTAACACGGAATATATCCTTACCACCTCTAAACTTCAGTAGTAAACGAGCAGAGCCTCTAGTAATTACTGACGGAATTTCCGTTATAAAACCTCGAGCCGCTTCGGGTTCTTTGGGTTATCCAAGATACGAAGAGGAAACAAGGGTGGTACCGCGTGTATACACAACTCGTCCCTTTTTATAAGGGACGGGTTTTTTGTTTTTACAAAAAGTTTATTAGTTATGTTAAAGGAGTGGAAAGTTGTGTCAGAAGTAATCAAAATGACATTTCCTGATGGAGCTGTTAAAGAGTATCCAAAAGGATCATCAACAGAAGATATTGCGGCTTCTATTAGCCCGGGATTAAAGAAAAAAGCATTAGCAGGCAAAGTAAACGGCGAGCTGCTGGATTTACGTACGCCAATCGAACAAGATGGTAGTCTTGAAATCATTACGCAAGATGCTCCTGAAGCGCTTGAAATTATGCGTCATAGTACAGCGCATTTAATGGCTCAAGCAATCAAACGTTTATACAAAGATACAAAAGTACAGCTGGGTGTAGGGCCGGTTATCGAAAACGGTTTTTATTATGACATTGATATGGAAGAATCAATTACTCCTGAAGATTTAGGTAAAATTGAAAAAGAAATGAAAAAAATCGTTAATTCAAACATTGAAATTGAACGAAAAGAAGTTTCTCGTGAAGAAGCCATTCAACTTTTTAAAGAAGTTGGCGATGAGCTAAAGCTTGAATTGATCGATGCGATTCCAGCAGGTGAAAAGGTTACGATTTATCAACAAGGCGAATTCTTTGACCTTTGCCGAGGCGTGCACGTGCCGTCAACAGGCAAAATTAAAGAATTTAAACTATTAAGCGTGGCGGGTGCTTATTGGCGCGGAGACAGCGATAATCAAATGCTGCAGCGTATTTACGGTACAGCATTCTTTACAAAAGCAGATTTAGACGAGCATCTTCGTCTTCTTGAAGAAGCAAAAGAACGTGACCACCGTAAACTTGGTAAAGAGCTAAACTTATTTACGAACTCTCAAAAAGTAGGACAAGGTCTGCCTTTATGGCTTCCAAAAGGTGCGACAATCCGCCGTATTATCGAGCGTTATATTGTAGATAAAGAAGTGAGCCTTGGTTATCAGCATGTTTATACTCCAGTGCTTGGAAGTGTAGAACTTTACAAAACGTCTGGTCACTGGGAGCACTACCAAGATGACATGTTCCCTGCAATGGAAATGGATAACGAAGACCTTGTTCTTCGTCCAATGAACTGTCCTCATCACATGATGGTGTACAAACAAGGTATTCACAGCTATCGTGAGCTTCCAATTCGTATTGCTGAGCTTGGAACTATGCACCGCTATGAAATGTCAGGAGCATTATCAGGACTTCAGCGCGTTCGAGGCATGACGTTAAATGATGCGCATATCTTTGTACGTCCGGATCAAATCAAAGAAGAATTTATTCGTGTGGTTCGCTTAGTTGAAGCGGTTTACAAAGATTTTGGATTTGAAAATTATTCATTCCGTCTATCTTACCGTGACCCTGAAGATACAGAAAAATACTTTGATGATGATGCAATGTGGGAAAAAGCACAAAGTATGTTAAAAGACGCAATGGATGAGCTTGATCTTGATTATTATGAAGCTGAAGGCGAAGCGGCATTCTACGGCCCAAAACTAGACGTTCAAGTTAAAACGGCTCTTGGTAAAGAAGAAACGCTATCTACGGTTCAATTGGATTTCTTACTTCCTGAACGATTTGATTTAACGTATGTAGGGGAAGACGGAAAGCAGCATCGACCGGTTGTTATTCATCGCGGCGTGGTGTCAACAATGGAACGTTTTGTAGCTTTCTTAATCGAAGAATATAAAGGAGCTTTCCCAACGTGGTTAGCACCTGTACAAGTTCAAGTGATTCCGGTATCACCGACGGTTCACCTTGAGTATGCAAAAGAAGTGCAAGAACAGCTTCAGCTTGCGGGTATTCGTGTGGAACTTGATTCTCGCGATGAGAAAATTGGCTATAAAATCCGTGAGGCTCAAATGCAAAAAATTCCTTATATGCTTGTTGTAGGGGATAAAGAAGTAGAGGATAAAGCAGTAAACGTACGTAAATATGGTGAGCAGAATTCAGAAACAGTGGATTTCCAAGCCTTTTTACAAAATGTAAAAGCAGAAGCATCTCGTTAATGAAAAAAGCAGAGAATTAAAATTCTCTGCTTTTTTATGCAACATTTATAAAAAACTGTTGCATAAATGTTTTTCCTTTGATACAATAACTTTTGTTGTGAAAAAAGAACGAAATCATTGACTTTTGTCTTTGTTGATACTATAATAGCTTAAGTAATTGAATACTTGTTTATACAGAAGAAGAAGCACCCGCTTCTCACCTGAGTGACGCATAGAGCAGTTAGCAGGTACATCGTATCTTAATTAAAACGATAGAAGTGTGGGTGCAGTATGTACTCACACTTTTTTGTGTGAGTTAATAATTGGTCTAAGCAAGCGTATTCGCTCATTAAACCTTGGAGGTGGCTACTTATTAGCAAGGACATGATGGTAAACGAGGGCATTCGAGCTCGCGAAGTTCGTCTAATTGATCAAAACGGTGAACAATTAGGAATTAAATCAAAAAATGAAGCATTAGAAATTGCTTCACGAGTAAATCTTGACTTAGTAATGGTTGCTGCAAATGCGAAACCGCCGGTATGTCGTATTATGGACTACGGTAAATTCCGCTATGAGCAACAACGTAAAGAAAGAGAAGCTCGTAAAAACCAAAAAGTTGTAAACTTAAAAGAAGTTCGTTTAAGTCCAACAATTGATGAACATGATTTTAACACTAAACTTCGTAACGCACGCAAGTTCCTTGAAAAAGGTGACAAAGTGAAAGCGTCTATTCGCTTTAAAGGTCGTGCCATTACTCATAAAGGGATTGGCCAAAAAGTACTTGAACGTTTTTCACAAGCTTGCGAAGATGTAAGTTCAGTTGAATCGGCTCCTAAAATGGAAGGCCGCAGCATGTTCTTAGTCTTGGCACCTAAAAACGAAAAGTAATAGAACGAGGAGGAACACCCCATGCCAAAAATGAAAACACATCGTGGCGCTGCAAAGCGTTTCAAAAAGACTGGAAGCGGTAAATTAAAACGTGCTCGTGCTTACACAAGCCATTTATTCGCTAACAAATCTACAAAACAAAAGCGTAAATTACGTAAAGGTTCTTTAGTAAGCAAAGGTGACTTCAAACGTATCCGTCACTTATTAGATAACATTAAGTAATTTGGGTTGAGATAGAAACAATACAGGAGGTAAACAATTATGCCACGCGTAAAAGGCGGTACAGTAACACGCAAACGTCGTAAAAAAGTTTTAAAATTAGCTAAAGGTTTCTTCGGTTCGAAGCATAGATTATATAAAGTTGCTAATCAGCAAGTTATGAAATCTCACATGTATGCTTATCGTGACCGTCGTCAGAAAAAACGTGACTTCCGTAAATTATGGATCACACGTATCAATGCAGCTGCTCGTATGAACGGTCTTTCTTATAGCCGTTTAATGCACGGTTTAAAATTAGCAGGTATTGAAGTTAACCGCAAAATGCTTGCTGACTTAGCTGTAGCTGATGAAAAAGCATTTGCTGAATTAGCAACTGCTGCTAAAAAAGGCTTAGATAAGTAATTGATTATAAAGTCTCGTCATCTTTAGATGATGAGGCTTTTTTGCTATTGGAGGACATATCATGAATGAACTGCTGCTTACCTATTTTATTGTTATTAATATAGTAGGGGTAGGAATGATGTATAGAGACAAACAAAAAGCGAAAAGACATGAGTGGAGAATTGCCGAAAGCACACTGTGGACGGTAGCGGCTATCGGAGGAGCTCTTGGAGGACTGATCGGCATGTATTGCTATCGTCATAAAACGAAGCACACATCGTTTAAAGTAGGTTTTCCTATTCTTGCTGCTCTTGACTTACTTTTCTTTTTTGTTATCAGCTGAGCACAAATGATTTTGTGCTCAGTGTAAAAATTCTCGAACGGGGCTTTTCCAGCGAATAGGAGCATTTGGATACATGTCGTGTACGTGGCTTTCGATCAGCTTGAAATCTTGTTTTTGCAGTTCATGCAATCGAGATGGATCTGTTAACACCATTGTAATTGACAAAGATTCTGGTTCATTGGGATTGCTGTATTTTTCTCCTTCAAATAAAATACCTTTATACGTTAATAGAAAATTTTTGCGGATATTCGTTTTTTCGTCAACAACAAAAAATTGCTGATGTTCCTGAGCTGCTACAAGCTTCCGCTTTGGACTGCGAAAATGCTGAACCAGCTTTAATAGTGTGTAAGCAACAAGCGCGAAAATGAACACGCGAACGATAACAATAACAAACATAACGCTCCCTCCTTTACAAGGCACAGTTTTCTTACTTTACGTTTCAGTCTCTAAAAAGTTTCATGATTTTTGATATAATTTCTTTATTGGTTTAAAAAGAAGAAGATATACATAATTACAGGAGTGATTACATTGAATTTACAACAGCTATTTACCATGCAGCGCCAGCTAGATCAACATATAGAGGACAAGCATCAGCTTCATAAGGAAGACTTGGTTCCAAGAAAACTTTTAGCTCTGCTTGTTGAAATGGGAGAGCTGGCAAACGAAACGCGCTGTTTCAAATTTTGGAGCGTTAAACCCCCGGCTGAAGACGCTGTTATTTTAGAAGAATTTGTGGATGGCGTACATTTTATTCTGTCTTTAGGGATTGAAAAAGGATACGATGATTTAACTGAGTTACCAAATGGAAAAGCAGGTGATTCGAAAACAGCACAATTTTTACAGGTGTTTGCACAAGTTGCTTCTTTCGAGCAGGATCTGTCGAAAGAAAACTATGTGAACATGTTTGTATCTTACATGACGCTTGGCGATATGTTTGGTTTTTCCGCTGAACATATTGAAGAGGCGTACATCTCAAAAAATGAAGTGAATTTTAAACGTCAAGAACAAGGATACTAGAAATAAAGGGATGGGAAATTTTACTTCAACCTCTTTTTAGCTATAATAGAGGTATACATATGAAAGGGGTAATCCATATGACAAAGTTAGATGAAACATTAATGATGCTTAAAGCACTAACAGATGCAAAAGGAATTCCTGGAAATGAACGTGAGCCGCGTGAGGTTATGAAGAAATATATTTCACCTTATGCAGATGAAGTAACGACAGATGGTCTAGGCAGTTTGATTGCGAAAAAGGTGGGCAATGAACAAGGGCCTAAAATTATGGTAGCCGGTCATTTGGATGAAGTCGGTTTTATGGTGACTCAAATTGATGAACGCGGCTTTATTCGTTTTCAAACGGTAGGCGGATGGTGGTCTCAAGTTATGCTTGCTCAACGCGTAACCATCGTTACATCTAAAGGAGAGGTAACAGGGATTATTGGCTCAAAGCCTCCTCATATCCTGCCTCCAGAAGCTCGCAAAAAGCCAGTTGACATTAAAGATATGTTCATCGATATTGGTGCTTCTAGCAGGGAAGAAGTAGCGGAGTGGGGAGTAAAACCTGGTGATCAGGTTGTGCCTTATTTTGAATTTACGGTTATGAACAACGAAAAGATGCTGCTAGCGAAAGCCTGGGATAACCGTATAGGCTGTGCAATCGCTATCGATGTCTTAAAAGCTTTAAAAAATGAAGCACATGAAAATGTTGTGTATGGTGTAGGAACGGTGCAAGAAGAAGTTGGACTTCGAGGTGCAAAAACATCTGCTAACTTTATTGAACCGGATATTGCATTTGCTGTTGATGTCGGCATCGCTGGAGATACACCTGGCGTTTCTGATAAAGAAGCATCTTCTAAAATGGGGCAGGGTCCGCAAATCATTTTATATGATGCTTCCATGGTTTCTCATAAAGGACTTCGAGATACAGTGGTAGATGTGGCAGATGAATTAAATATTCCGTATCAATTTGATGCAATCGCTGGAGGCGGTACGGACTCAGGTTCTATCCATATTTCAGCTAACGGGGTGCCAGCACTTTCGATTACAATTGCAACTCGTTATATCCACTCTCATGCAGCGATGCTTCATCGTGATGATTATGAAAATGCAGTTAAATTAATTGCGGAAGTTATTAAACGCTTAGACCGTGATACGGTTAACGCAATTACGTATAATTAAAAAAAGCTCATTCTCCTAGGAGAATGAGCTTTTTGTTGTACATAGGAAAAAGTTATTTATTTTAAACCGTTTTCAAGCGTTGTCAGAATTTCTTCTTTTTCTGATTCTGGAGACTTTTCCCAAAGCACCTCAAATAAAACACCAAGTCCAGGGAGCATTTTTTCTTCACCGCTTTGAATGGCGTCAGAAATTGTAGCCTCAAGCTCTTCTTTTGAGTTTCCTGAAACGTTTGCAATAACAGCATTTCGTAAATTAAGATCCATCATTTTCACCTCAGCTATCGTAAAGTTACCAATAGTTTTTGTTTTCTTTGCGATTTCTATGTACAATAAAGTGAAACTTATCTAATGATTATTGAGAAAAACCTAATTGAACTATTTATTTTTTTATAGATAAAGGAGTTATGTTTGTGAAACAAATTGATTCAGTTAAAAATCCGCAGGTAAAAGCGTGGAAAAAGCTGCATAATAAAAAAGACCGTGACAAGCAGGGGCTTTTTATGGTAGAAGGCTTTCATTTAGTCGAAGAGGCTATCAAAAATAAGGATTGCGTAAAGGAATTAATTATTCGCGAATCGATCGAAGTGCCGGCACAGTGGGATATAGACGGTATCGAAATAACGGTTGTAAACGAGGCAATTATTAAGTTATTATCTGACACAGAAACACCTCAAGGAATTATTGCCGTGTGTTTTCAAACAAAGCATGCGGAAATCATTCATACAGCACAGAAAGTATTGCTTTTAGATGCGGTGCAAGATCCAGGTAACCTCGGCACCATTATTCGAACAGCTGATGCTGCCGGAGTGGACGCTATTATCGTTGGAGAGGGCAGCGTGGATGTGTACAACCCAAAAGTCGTTCGTTCAACGCAAGGAGCTATTTTTCACCTTCCAATTGTAAAAGGCGATTTACTCGAAATGATTTCACTGTTAAAAGAAAGAGGAATAGCAGTTTACGGCACGTCGTTACAAAATGGAAAAGTCTACACACACGTAAAACCTTCAAACGAATTTGCGCTGATTGTGGGAAATGAAGGAAACGGCGTAAGCGAGAAAGTGTTGGAACAAACGGATCAGAATCTGTACATTCCCATCTATGGAAAGAGCGAGTCGCTAAATGTTGCCATCGCTTCTGGAATCTTACTTTATTATTTACGCGGAATGTAGTTGCATCGAGAACGTGTTTTCACTATAATAATACAATAGTTACATATGTAAAAAACGATGAAAGAGAGCAGTAGCTTATGTCCGTTTATGCAGGGAGAAAATGCCGTGACTGAAAGCATTTTTATAAATGTAATAAGTGAATTCACCTCTTGAGTTGACACTTAGACCATCTTACATAGATGTAAAGGTGTTCCGGAGATTCCGTTAACTTGAATGAAGTGAACTGTATACGTCTGTGTATATAGTTAACAAGGGTGGTAACGCGACTAATCCTCGTCCCTTTTTTGGGAGGAGGTTTTTTTATTTGTCATTTTTTACGTTAAAAGGAGGAATAAGTGATGAAAGAACGTTTACAAGAACTTCAACAAGAAGCAATTGCAAAAGTCGAAGCAGCAAGTGCTTTAAAAGAATTAAACGACGTACGCGTAGCTTATTTAGGAAAGAAAGGCCCTATCACAGAAGTACTTCGCGGTATGGGAAAACTTTCAGCTGAAGAGCGTCCTGTAATGGGAGCACTTGCAAATGAAGTACGTGAAGCGATTGCATCTAAAATTGAAGAAAAACAAACGGCGTTAGAAGCAGCCGAGGTAGAGCGTAAACTTGCTTCAGAAACAATCGACGTAACGCTGCCAGGACGCCCTGTTAAAGCAGGTACGCATCACCCGCTAACAAGCGTGGTTGAAGAAGTGGAAGATTTATTCTTAGGAATGGGCTATGAAGTAGCAGAAGGACCGGAAGTAGAGCAGGACTATTATAATTTCGAAGCGCTGAACTTGCCAAAAGGTCACCCAGCACGTGATATGCAAGATACGTTCTATATTACGGAAGAAACGCTTCTTCGTACGCATACATCAACTGTTCAAGCTCGTGTTATGAACAAAAATGAAGGCAAAGGACCTGTTAAAATTATTTGCCCAGGAAAAGTGTACCGCCGCGATGACGATGATGCTACGCATTCTCATCAATTCATGCAAATTGAAGGTCTTGTAGTAGACGAAAACATTCGTATGAGCGATTTAAAAGGCACGCTTGAAGTATTTGTGAAAAAGATGTTCGGTGCAGACCGTGAAATTCGTCTTCGTCCAAGTTTCTTCCCATTCACTGAGCCGTCTGTAGAAGTAGACGTATCGTGTGCAAAATGTGGAGGTAAAGGCTGTAATGTATGTAAACAAACAGGCTGGATTGAAATTTTAGGAGCTGGCATGGTTCATCCAAATGTTCTTGAGATGGCTGGATACGATTCAACTAAATATCGTGGTTTTGCTTTTGGAATCGGTGTAGAGCGTATTGCTATGTTAAAACACGGCGTGGATGATATTCGTCATTTCTATACAAATGACGTTCGTTTCTTAGATCAATTTAAACAAGTATAAAGGAGGGACTACGATGTTTGTATCTTATCGTTGGTTACAAGAGTATGTTGACTTATCAGGCGTAACGGCAGAAGAGTTAGCTGATAAAATCACAAAAAGTGGAATTGAAGTTGAAGGTGTAGAAAACTTAAATAAAGGCATCAGCGGAGTGGTAATTGGTCATGTTGTAGAACGTGAACAGCATCCAAATGCGGATAAATTAAGCCGCTGTCAAGTAGATCTTGGCGGAGGAGAAATCGTTCAAATCGTGTGCGGAGCACCGAACGTGGCACAAGGCCAAAAAGTAGCGGTTGCAAAAGTGGGAGCTGTACTTCCAGGTAACTTTAAAATTAAGCGCGCTAAGCTTCGCGGTGAAGAATCGAACGGTATGATTTGTTCTCTTCAAGAGCTTGGCATTGAAAGCAAGCTTGTAGCAAAAGATTATCAAGAAGGGATCTTTGTCTTCCCAAGTGATGCTGAAGTAGGAGCGGATGCACTAGATGCATTAAACTTAAACGATGAAGTATTAGAACTAGGGCTAACACCAAATCGTTCAGACTGCTTAAGTATGTTAGGCGTAGCGCATGAAGTAGCGGCTATTTTACGTCGCGAAGTGAAGTATCCGTCAGTGAACGTGCAAACGTCTGATGAGCAAGCGTCTGATTATATCTCCGTTAAAGTAGAGGCAAAAGAAGACAATCCGCTTTACGTAGCGCGCGTTGTGAAAAACGTAAAAATTGCTCCGTCACCCCTATGGATGCAAACGCGTTTAATGGCAGCTGGTATTCGACCTCATAACAACGTAGTTGATATCACTAACTATATTTTGCTTGAATACGGTCAGCCGCTGCATGCTTTTGACTATGATCGTCTTGCTTCAAAAGAAATTGTTGTACGTCACGCCTCAGAAGGCGAGAAGTTTGTAACGCTTGATGATCAAGAGCGCGTATTAAAAGGTAATCAGCTTGTTATTACAAACGGCAGTGAACCAGTAGCTCTTGCAGGTGTAATGGGCGGAGCAAACTCTGAAGTAAAAGACGATACGGTAAATGTTCTTATTGAATCAGCTTACTTCAAAGGTTTAACGGTTCGCCAAGCTTCAAAAGACCACGGTCTTCGCAGTGAAGCAAGCGCTCGTTTTGAAAAAGGAATTGATCCTAACCGTACGCGTGTAGCTGCTGACCGCGCAGCAGAATTAATGGCTGAATACGCTTCAGGTGAAGTGGTAAGCGGTACTGTAGAAGTAGATACACTAGCTGTGGAACCTGCTGTTGTAGCTGTGTCACTAGGACGTATTAACAACGTGCTTGGTACAGAACTATCAATGGAAGAAGTACAAGATATTATGAACCGTCTTCAATTTGAAAGCAAAGTCGAAGATGAAACAATCGTTGTAACAGTACCGACTCGTCGAGGCGATATTACAATTGAAGAAGATATCGTCGAGGAAGTAGCGCGCATGTATGGCTATGACAACCTTCCTACAACGCTTCCTGTAACAGTGGCAACTCCAGGAAAATTAACAGAGTATCAGCTTGGACGCCGTAAGGTTCGCCGTTTCTTAGAGGGAGCGGGGCTAGCGCAAACAACAACCTATTCGTTAACGAGCGCTGAAAAAGCTACTCAGTTTGCACTAAATGCAACAACTACGATTGGTTTAGCAATGCCGATGAGTGAAGATCGCAGTATCCTTCGTCAAAGCTTAGTGCCTCATTTGCTTGAAGCAGTGAAGCATAATAATGCTCGCCAATCGGATTCTATTGCACTATACGAAACAGGCTCAGTGTTCTTATCTAAAGGTGAAGGAGAATTACCGGATGAGCAGGAGCGCGTAGCTGGGGCAATCACGGGTCTATGGCATGCTCACGGCTGGCAAGGTGAAAAGAAAGTCGTTGATTTCTATGTAATTAAAGGTGTACTAGAAGGATTATTTGCACAGCTTGGTTTAGAGAAACGAATCTCATATGCTCCTGTTAAAAAAGACGGTATGCACCCTGGACGTACAGCGGCTGTATGGTTAGATGAAAAAGAAATTGGATACGTAGGTCAAGTTCATCCTGTTGCTCAGAAACAGTATGGTCTTCGTGAAACATACGTATTTGAATTACACCTTCAAGAGCTATTAGCTGCAGATGTTGAAGAAGTTCGTTATTCAGCTATTCCAAGATTCCCATCTATTACACGTGATATTGCACTTGTTGTAGATAAAAACGTTCTTGCAGGAGAAGTTCAGCGCGTCATCTATGCAGCGGGCGGAGAACTTTTAAAAGACGTGACGGTATTTGATCTATATGAAGGAGAGCGTATGGAAGAAGGCAAGAAATCTGTAGCTTTCTCTTTACGTTACTTAGATCCTGAACGTACATTAACTGATGAAGAAGTAGCAAAAGCACATGGTGCAGTGTTAGAGGCTGTAGAAAAAGAATTTGGTGCAACGCTTCGTTCATAAGAATAAGAAAAGAGATGTGGATTCCCACATCTCTTATTTTTTAGCTAATTTTAAAGCTTTTTCTGTATTAGCAAAATGAATTTTAGCTAAGGAGTTCAGCGCATTCACGCCATGTTTTTTAATAATTTTAGCAGCGGCGATATCAACTTGTGCTCCAGCTCCGCGAGGAATAACCATCCCGGTCTTTTCCGTCAGCAAATCCATTTGTTTTAAAAATGCATATCTGGCAATAATGGAAGCAGCAGCTACAGATAAATGAACGCTTTCTCCTTTTGTGCTGAAAAAGACATTTTCTTTGATAATCTCTTTTTCCTTTACTACGTGTTTATAATAGGTGTTCTTTTCGACAAACTGGTCAATTAAAATGGCATCAGGTTTTTCAGGATCCAATTTTTTTAACACGTTCGATAAAGCTTTATTGTGCAGCAGAGCTTTCATTTTACCTTGCGACATGCCTTTTTCTTGAAATGCATTATACTTTTCGTTATGTAAAACAAGCAAACTATAGGGAATAAACGAAACAAGCTGCTTGGCAATTTCAATGATTTTAGCATCCGTTAACTCTTTTGAATCTCGTACTCCTAACTCTTTTAACAAAGGAAGCTGCTCTTTTTGAACATAGGCAGCAACTACGGTCATAGGACCAAAATAATCTCCCGTCCCTACCTCGTCAGAACCGATGACCGATAGTGAGCTGAAGTTTGATGGGAGGTGTGAGGCAGGAGCCTTTTTCGCAGCATCTAAAGGGCCTCCCCACTTAGCCGCTTCTGTTTCAGCTTCTTTTCCTTGAAAAAGTACTTTTCCAGAGCGGTACGCAGTGATAGAACAGCCGGGGGTTTTAGCTGCAAAAATACTTCCCTGTGGAAGTTTGGGCTGTAGATAGGATGTGTAATGAAGCTTCATTTTAGCTATTTGATCAGCTGATACCTTAATAACAGCATGTGACATAATGCTTCACTCCTTTCGGGGTATTTTAGTTTACTTTATAAGCACTATCCCTTATGATAGCTTAAATATAGATATGTTTCCATTGAAGTCTTCTTCGTGGTATGATAGGGATTAGGATTTTTCGTGGAACGGAGGATTTTCTCGTGTCAAGACAAGATAAAACACGTGCGACAGTTGACATCTTTGGTCAGCAGTACAGCATCGTCGGTAGCGAAAGTACAAGCCATATTCGACTTGTCGCCTCTATAGTGGATGAAAAAATGCGTGAAATCAGTACTAAAAACCCTTCTTTAGATATCAATAAATTAGCAGTATTAACAGCTGTGAATGCTGTACACGAATATATAAAACTGAAAGAAGACTATGAGAGACTTGAACAAAAACTTTATGGAAAAGAGGAATGACTGAGTCAATGCTTAATATCATTTTAATTATATTGCTTCTTTTAGGCTTTGTGACAGGTCTTAAAAGAGGATTTATTTTGCAGCTCATTCATATTGTCAGTTTTGCGGTTTCGTTTATCGTCGCTTATATGTTTAGTGGAGACTTGGCAAGCCGACTTCGCTTGTTGATTCCGTTTCCGGACAATATTCAGCAGCAAAGTGTCGCATCGTTTGTATTTGATTCTGGAACGATAGAAGACGCTTTTTATCGAATGATTGCATTTGCGATTTTATTTTTTGCTACTCACATTGTACTTCGCCTTGCAGGCTCTGTTTTAACGGCTTTAACCGAACTGCCAATTCTGCGCCAGTTAAATAAATGGGGCGGAGGTGCACTTGGATTCGTTGAAGTGTATATCATCGTTTTTATTTTGTTATACATTGGAGCCGTGATTCCTGTAAGTGAAATTCAAACGCCAATTCAACAGTCTTCAATTGCAATCAATATCGTACAAAATACTCCATATTTATCGTCTGCCATTCAAGATTTGTGGACCCAGTATGGCGTAATGTAATGAAATTACAATAGCTTGTTGAGAGGGTGTGTCGAAAGTGTCATAATACTTTTGAGATACCCTCTTTTTTTATCGCAGTCTGTTCTGCGGTTTTCAAGAGGACAAAGGTATGTCTAGATGGAAATGTGAAAGAGTACATATGTAACTTATCATGTTTTCAAAAGTTTCGTTATTATGATAATAGGCTGGTGAAAAGAGATGAATAAAAAGGATATTATTAAATTGTTAGAAACAATTGCTACATATATGGAATTAAAAGGAGATAACCCTTTTAAAATTTCTGCTTTTCGAAAAGCAGCTGCAGCGTTAGAAACTGACGAGAGAACGCTGACAGAGATTGAGGATTTTACAAAGCTCCAAGGGATTGGAAAAGGAACAGCTGCAGTCATTACAGAGTATATGGAAACAAATGAGTCGAGCGTATTAGAAGAACTAAAGCGAGAAGTTCCTGAAGGGCTTATCCCTCTGCTTAAGCTGCCGGGGCTTGGAGGTAAAAAAATAGCTAAATTATATAAAGAGCTAGATATTAAAGACATGGAATCACTGCATCAGGCTTGTATGGAAAATCGAGTGCAGGAACTAAGCGGTTTTGCTAAAAAGACAGAAGAGAAAATCATCGCTGCTATCGAAGAATTTGGAAAGCGTCCTGATCGTTTGCCTCTTGCTTTTATGCTTCCAATAGCGGACGAAATTTTAGAAGCCCTTAAACACATGCATAGCATTGAGCGTTTTTCTCAAGCAGGGAGTATTCGCCGCATGAGGGAAACAGTAAAAGATCTTGATTTTATTATTTCAACAGCTGAACCTCATGCTGTTCGCGAACAGCTAGTATCGCTGCCAAAAGTGAAGGATATCATTGCAAATGGAGATACAAAAGTCTCGGTAACGTTAGCCTATGAGTACGATGTGTCCGTGGATTTTCGTCTTGTAGAAGATAAAGCGTTTGCCACAACGCTTCATCATTTTACAGGATCAAAAGATCATAATGTGCGCATGCGTCAATTAGCAAAAGAACGCGGTGAGAAAATTAGCGAGTATGGCGTTGAAAATGCGGAGACAGGCGAAGTCATGACCTTTGAGTCTGAACAAGCATTCTATGAACATTTTGGGCTGTCTTTTATTCCGCCGGAACTTCGTGAAGATGGAACGGAGGTAGATGCATTTATCAAACCTCAAACGCTTGTGACTTACGGTGCCGTAAAAGGTGATTTGCATATGCACTCCACGTGGAGCGACGGGGCGTATTCGATTGAAGAAATGGCGGAAGCATGTCGCGCGCGAGGCTATGAGTACATGGCGATTACAGACCATTCTCAGTATTTAAAAGTAGCGAACGGTCTAACGCCTGAGCGCATTCGCAAACAGCGTGAAGAAATTAATCGTTTAAACGCACAGTTCGATGATTTTACAATACTAGCTGGAATTGAAATGGATATTTTGCCCGATGCAACACTTGATTATGATGATGAAATGCTAGCTGAGCTAGATTTTGTTATTGCGTCCATTCACTCTAGTTTTTCGCAATCCCGCGAAGAAATTATGAATCGTTTAAAGCAAGCGTTAAATAATGTTCATGTAGATTTAATCGCTCATCCCACGGGTCGTTTGATTGGCCGCCGCAACGGATATGATGTAGATATTGATATGCTAATTGAATTAGCTAAAGAAACACAAACGGCTCTGGAACTAAACGCGAATCCAAACCGTTTAGATTTAGCCGCTGAGCATATAAAAAAAGCACAAGAAGCAGGAGTGAAAATTGCTATTAATACAGATGCTCACAATTTAGACATGCTAGAGCATATGGAAATTGGAATATCTACGGGAATTAAAGGCTGGCTTAAACCAGAAACGGTATTAAATACGTATAGTCTCAAAGAATTAACCGCCTTTTTAAATCGACATAAATAAGCAACAGGAGGAATCAGTTTTGCAATCACGTATTTTTCATGTACTAGAGTTTAATAAAGTTAAGGAACAGCTTCAGAAAAAAGTAGCTTCTTCTTTAGGCCGAGAAAAAGTAGCGAATTTGATTCCCTCAACTCAGTATGAAGAAGTAGTCAAATGGCAGGAAGCAACAGATGAAGCTACAACCGTACTGCGATTGCGTGGCAACGTACCGCTAGGGGGCATTTTTGACGTTCGACCTAGCGTAAAGCGCGCTGAAATTGGGGGAACGCTAAGCTCTAATGAACTTCTTGATGTAGCAAGCACGATTTATGCTGCAAGACAAATCAAGCAATTTATTGAGCAAGTAGTGGACGACGAAGATTTACAGCTTCCAATTATAACTGAACATATCGAAAAACTAATGCCTCTTCCTGAGGTAGAACAAACAATTAAAATGAGCATTGATGAGAATGGTACAGTGCTAGACGGTGCAAGCGACCAGCTAAGAGGCATTCGTCAAAAACTTCGCTCAACTGAGTCTCGTATTCGCGAAAAGCTAGAAAGTCTTATTCGCTCCTCGTCTGCTCAAAAAATGTTGTCAGATGCGATTGTTACCATTCGAAACGAACGTTTTGTTATTCCTGTTAAGCAAGAATATCGCAGTGCGTATGGAGGCATTGTGCACGATCAGTCTTCATCCGGAGCAACTTTATTTATTGAGCCTCAGGCGATTGTGACGTTAAACAATGAGCTTCAAGAAGCAAAAGTAAAAGAAAAACAAGAAATTGAGCGTATTCTTATTGCTTTAACCGTTCAGGTGGCGGAAGTGGCAAATGAACTCCGTCAAAACGTGTATCTGTTAGGTGAGCTGGACTTCATGTTTGCTAAAGGGCGCTATAGCCATGAGCTAAAAGCTTCAAAACCTAAAATGAACGACCGAGGCTATATTAAGTTAGTGAAGGCAAAACATCCTCTTATTGCACAGGAAGACGTCGTTGCGAATGATATTGAGCTAGGTGATCAATATACGTCTATCGTTATTACAGGACCAAATACCGGCGGGAAAACCGTAACGTTAAAAACACTTGGATTATTTACGTTAATGGCTCAAGCAGGTTTGCAGATTCCTGCGCTGGATGGATCGGAAATGGCTGTGTTTAAACACGTATTTGCTGATATTGGAGATGAGCAGTCGATTGAACAAAGTTTGAGTACCTTTTCATCTCATATGGTCAACATTGTAGATATTTTACAAAAAGTAGATCACGAAAGTCTGGTCTTGTTCGATGAATTGGGAGCAGGAACTGATCCTCAAGAAGGTGCAGCGCTTGCGATTTCGATTTTAGATCAAGTATATGAAAGAGGAGCTCGCGTAGTTGCGACTACTCACTATCCTGAATTAAAGGCGTACGGCTATAACCGTGAAGGAGTGGTCAATGCTAGCGTAGAGTTCGATATTGAAACATTGAGCCCTACTTACAAGCTGCTGATTGGTGTACCGGGCCGAAGCAATGCTTTTGAGATTTCAAAACGTTTAGGTTTAAGTGCTGAAGTAATTGAACGTGCCAAAGGCTATATTGGCTCAGAAACAAATAAAGTAGAAAATATGATTGCCTCTCTTGAAGATAGCCGCCGTCAATCTGAACACGAGCTAGAAGAAGCTGAAGAGCTAAGAAAAGAGGCTCAGAAGCTTCATAAAGAATTACAGAGTCAGATTATTGAGTTTAATGAAAAACGAGATAAGCTGTACGAAAAAGCCGAAGAAAAAGCTCAAGCCACAGTTAAAGCAGCATCTGAAGAAGCAGAAAAAATCATTAGCGATTTGCGTAAAATGAGTCAAAAAAATCATGCGCTTGTGAAAGAGCATGAATTGATTGAAGCGCGTAAGCGTCTAGAAGATGCAGTTCCAACTCTTGAAAAAAGTAAAAAGAAACCGGCTGTGCCGAAAAAACAAGAGCGCACTCTTCAAGCTGGAGATGAAGTGAAAGTCTTAAGCTGGGGACAAAAAGGAACGCTTGTGGAACGAGTAAGCAATAATGAATGGCAAGTACAAATGGGAATCATGAAAATGAAGGTGAAAGAAAAAGATCTCGAATATATCAGTTCCCCAAAACCTGTAGAAACGAAGCCGCTTGCTACGGTAAAAGGAAAAGATTATCATGTAAATCTAGAACTGGATTTAAGAGGA
Organism: Priestia sp. 40; assembly: GCF_049368575.1. Taxonomy (NCBI): domain Bacteria; kingdom Bacillati; phylum Bacillota; class Bacilli; order Caryophanales; family Bacillaceae; genus Priestia; species Priestia sp. 40. The sequence continues at coordinate 1,399,941 of NZ_JBMPZA010000005.1, read as the reverse complement.
GAGCGCTATGAAAATGCGCTGATTCGAGTTGAAAAATATATTGATGATGCTTTGTTAGCCAACTATCCACGCGTTTCGATTATCCACGGTAAAGGAACTGGAGCTCTTCGTAAAGGTGTCCAGGAATATTTGAAAAATCATCGTTCTGTTAAAAATATTCGTTTCGGAGAAGCTTCTGAAGGAGGTTCTGGCGTTACGGTTGTGGAATTTAAATAAAAGAATACTGACATAAAGGTGTCAGTTGATGCGCTGAACAAGCATATATGAAGATAGAAAATCCGACATGGCTCATGGACTATGCTGGGTTTTCTATCTCTTTTAAGAACGATACAAGTAAAGGAAAGAGACCTGTCAGTTCATTACGTGAAGTGTAATATAAATTAGGAGTGATGCAAAAATGAGGGATTTTTGGAAAGACCCATATATTGAATCCGCCGCTTATTACAGCGTGGTTGTTTTGAGCATTGTCGTCTTTCTTGTTGTGTTTGAGCTCGTTACTAAGTATAAGAATTGGGAAGAGATTCAAAAAGGAAATATGGCTGTTGCGATGGCAACAGGTGGGAAAATATTTGGATTAGCTAATATTTTTCGCTATTCGATTGAGCATAACGACAATTTGTTAAGAATGCTTGGATGGGGAATATATGGGTTCGTTCTTTTACTAGTCAGCTATTTTATTTTCGAATTCTTGACGCCGAAATTTCGAATCGATGATGAAATTGAACAAGATAACAGAGCCGTTGGGTTTATTTCACTTGTTATTTCAATCGGTATGTCCTATGTAATAGGAGCAGGGATAGGATAGGAGAGAGTGATGGAGAAGTTAGCGAAAATTCTACTCGTTTTGTGCGGAGTGTTTATGCTTATTGGTCTTATCTATTTATCTATATAGCTTTTCCTAACATTGTGATGACAGCAAAAAAGCTGACCTTAAAGCAGGTCAGCTTTTTTAATGATTACTTCCATACGTCTTCAGCAATTGAAATCACGTGCTTTACTTTATCCCACTGCTGCTCTTCAGTAAGTAAATTCCCTTCTTCTGTAGAAGCAAATCCGCACTGGGGACTCAAACAAATTTGATCAAGAGAAACAAATTCTGCCGCTTCAGCAATTCGTTTTTTTACTGCTTCAGGATCTTCTAAATCTCCAAATTTTGATGTGATAAGGCCGAGGACAATCTGAAGATCATCTCGCTTTACATGTCGAAGAGGTTCGAATCCTCCTGAGCGTTCATCATCAAATTCTAAAAATAGTCCATCTACGTTTAACTGACTGAAAATAGCTTTTGACGCATTTTCATATCCGCCGCTTGCTGTATAAGTAGACTGGAAATTCCCTCTGCAAATATGCATTGTAATGACCATATCATCTGGCTTATGCGCAATGGATTCATTGATCGCATCCGTAAAACGTTTCAGTAATTCTTGGGGCGTAAAACCTTTTGAAGCGATTTGTTCTTGTCCTTTTTCTGAGAAAAAGACTGCCCACGCAGTATCATCTAACTGTAAATAGCGGCATCCAGCATCATAAAATGCTTGAATGGCTTTTTGATATGTTTTAACTAAATCAGCAAAAAATACATCCGTATCCGAGTAAGCAGACTCTTCAATATGACCTCTGAAAAACAGCATATTAGGACTTGGAATGGTGAACTTAGCTACGTGTTCTTTTCCAGCAGCTTGATGAAGAAATTTATAATCTTCAATCATAGGGTGGTGATTAAAATCTAGTTTTCCAGTCACTTTTATACCGTGAGCTTTTGTTTGGACCCCGTGAAACTGAATGCCCGACTCTGCTTCGTAAAGTTCTACGCCAACAAGTTCTGACAGAAAATCAAAGTGCCACCACGCACGGCGAAACTCACCGTCTGTGACTGCTTTTAATCCAATTTGTTTTTGCTTTTCTACGAGATTACGAATTTCTTCATCTTCAATTGCTCGAAGCTGTTTCTTTGTCATTTCCCCGTTTTCCACTTGTAATCGTGCTTGCTTGATACGCTCGGGACGCAAAAAGCTTCCAACGTGATCTGCTTTGAACGGTCCTTTAGTCAATGTTGTTATCAATTCATACAGCTCCTTAAAAAAAATCTAATTTTTATTATATACAAAAAATTCGGATAATGTACAGGGGTAAATCCAATTTTTATTTATTACGCTGCAGGATGAAAGAGTGATTAGGCAGGAAAGAGAACATTCAATAACGATTGCATCTAAAAAAAGAATGAACTATAATTTTAATTAGAAAATTCTAATTTTTTATTTTTTTGAGGGAGAGGATACGTGTGGAATCCACCGAAAAGATATGGCTTTCTCAATATCCGGATGAAATACCTGCTACGCTTCATTATGAACAAAAAAATTTAGCACAGCTTTTTGAAGAAGCAGTTCAAAAGGATCCTAAAAAAAGCGCAATCTATTTTCTAGGGAAAAAAATGACGTTTTCCCAGCTGCATCAAGATTCTTTGAAACTTTCATCTTACCTTATTGAACTGGGATTAAAAAGAGGGGATAGAGTAGCCATTATGCTTCCAAATTGTCCTCAAGCAGTCATTTCCTTTTATGCTGTTCTTCTTGCCGGAGGAGTGGTCGTTCAAACAAACCCTTTGTATACGGAAAGAGAGTTAGAGTATCAGCTTAATGATTCAGAAGCAACCATGATTATTGCACTCGATTTGCTATATCCGCGTGTAGTAAAAATGAAAGCGTTAACAAAGATAAAGCACGTAGTCATCACCTCTATTCAAGATTATCTCCCATTTCCCAAAAACATAATGTATCCATTTATTCAGCGCAAGCAGCAGAAGATAAGCGTGAATGTGAGTCATACGGAGACTACTCATTTATTTAAACGTATTATAAATGAATCCTCTCCAGCAGTATGTAACGCTGAGGGAATTTCAGACGAAGATATCGCGATTTTACAATACACCGGGGGAACAACAGGTTTTCCAAAAGGAGTCATGCTTACTCATAAAAACTTGGTAGCCAATGCAACGATGTGTTCACATTGGTTGTACCGCTGCAGGCATGGAGAAGAAAAAGTGCTTGGAATTATCCCGTTTTTTCACGTGTATGGTTTAACAACAGTTCTCGTTCTATCTGTTTTGCAAAACTACGAGATGGTGCTTCTGCCTAAATTTGATGCAAAAACGACGCTCAAAACCATTCATAAGCAGCAGCCTACTTTATTTCCAGGTGCTCCAACAATTTACATCGCATTATTAAACCATCCTGATTTAGCAAAATACAACCTATCTTCCATTGATTCATGTATGAGCGGTTCGGCTCCACTTCCTGTGGAAGTGCAGGAGCAGTTTGAAAAGCTCACTGGAGGTAAACTAGTGGAAGGATACGGTTTAACGGAAACCTCTCCTGTTACTCATGCTAATTTTCTTTGGGAAGAGAGAATACCAGGAAGCATTGGAGTACCTTGGCCAGACACAGATGCCAAAATTCTTTCGTTTGAAACAGGTAAAGAGGCTGCTGTAAGCGAAGTAGGAGAAATTGCGGTTAAAGGTCCTCAGGTCATGAAAGGATATTGGAAGCAGCCTGAAGAAACGGAGGCTGTTATGCGAGACGGATGGTTGTTAACAGGCGATGTTGGCTATATGGATGATAAAGGTTATTTTTATGTAGTAGATCGAAAGAAAGATATTATTATTGCCGGGGGGTATAATATCTATCCTCGAGAAGTTGAAGAAGTATTATATGAGCATGAAAAAATTCAAGAAGCTGTAGTGGTAGGTGTTCCTGACCCGTATAGAGGAGAAACGGTGAAGGCTTACATTGTATTAAAAAATGGTGTAAGATGTACTGAAGAAGAGTTAAATGAGTTTTCTAGAAAGTATTTAGCTGCTTATAAAGTTCCGCGCCTTTATGAATTTCGAAATGAGCTTCCAAAAACAGCGGTCGGTAAGATTCTGCGACGAGCGCTGATTGAAGAAGAAAATGAAAAGCATAAAAAGGCGACGTAGTCGATCGTCGCCTTTGATTTTTTTGCTGAAACATAATTGACAGATACTTGCGGTTTCTTTATTATAAAGATATGAATGAATAATCATTCATATTTTAAAGGAGCGTATAAGATTGAGAAGAAATAAGCCAAAGTATAAGCAGATTATCGATGCAGCTGTAGTAGTAATAGCAGAAAACGGATACCACAATGCTCAGGTTTCTAAAATTGCTAAGCAAGCTGGAGTTGCAGACGGTACGATATATTTATATTTTAAAAACAAAGAAGATGTCTTGATTTCCTTGTTTCAAGAGAAGATGGGACAATTTGTAGAAAAAATTTATGAAGAGCTGGCGGGAATTGAAACCGCGGCAGAAAAACTTCATGTGTTAATTGACAAACATTTTTCGTTTCTAGCGGAGGATCATCATTTAGCTACAGTGACACAGCTCGAACTGCGTCAGTCGAACAAAGATTTAAGATTGAAAATTAACGATGTATTAAAAGATTATCTGACTCTCATTGATTCTATTTTGCAGACAGGAATCGAAACGGGTGAGTTTTCTGAAAATATAGATATTCGTCTTGCGCGACAGATGATTTTTGGAACGATTGATGAAACTGTCACAACATGGGTAATGAACGATCATCGATACGGTCTAATAGAATCGGTAGATAAAGTCCATTCCCTGCTGTTAAACGGCTGCAGCGGCTCATAATCGTAAGTGAGCCTGCTGCTCCCTTACAAGGGGAAAAGAATAAGGTAATGAAAATAGAAAGAAAGGGTGGCGTAAACAAATGGAGATTATCCAGGTTGAAACTGTTGATGCAATAAGCTTCATTACGTTGAATAGACAACCTGCTAACGCTTTGTCTCAAGATTTATTAAAAGATCTTTCAAGTGTTTTAAAACATTTAGAAGATAGTAAAGAGACAAGGGTTATCGTTATTAAAGGTGAAGGGAAATTCTTTTGTGCCGGAGCTGATATAAAAGAATTCACATCACTTCAGCAGGAAAAAGAATATGAGAAGCTTGCTGTTAAGGGTCAAGAGCTCTTTGAGTATATTGAAAATTACCCAAAACCAGTGATTGCAGCTATTCATGGAGCTGCTTTAGGCGGAGGATTGGAGCTTGCTATGAGCTGTCATATCCGTTTGGTAACGGAGAATGCTAAGCTGGGCTTGCCAGAGCTTCAGTTAGGAATTATACCAGGGTTTGGAGGAACTCAGCGATTGCCTCGTTATGTAGGAGTTCATAAGGCTTGTGAGATGATGCTGACAAGTGATCCAATCTCCGGAAGCGAGGCAGTGGAATTAGGATTGGCAAATGCAGCTTTTGAAGAAAGTCAGCTTATCAATGAAACATTTTTACTTGCTAGAAAAATTGCCAAAAAAAGTCCAATCTCTGTTAAAGCTACCTTGCAGCTGCTTCAGCATGTAAAAACAGATGCTTATTACAGCGGCATTAAAAAAGAAGCGCATCTTTTTGGAAGCGTATTCAAAAGCCGAGATGCTCAAGAAGGCGTAGCCGCTTTTATTGAAAAGCGCCAGCCTAAATTTTTAGGAAAATAAGCTTAGGAGGGGAATTGAATGAATATTTATGTGTTAGTAAAAAGAACATTCGATACAGAGGAGAAACTTTCATTAAAAAATGGTCAAATTGTTGAAGATGGAGCTGAATTTATTATTAATCCTTACGATGAGTATGCAGTTGAAGAAGCTATTCAGCTAAAGGAAAAGCATGGCGGGGAGATTACGGTCGTGAGTGTAGGAGGGGAAGAATCAGAAAAAGAACTCCGAACAGCTTTGGCTATGGGAGCAGATAAAGCGGTTTTAATCAATACGGAAGATGACATAGAAAATGGCGATCAGTACACGACTTCTAGGCTGCTGGCACAGTACTTAAAAGAACAATCTCCTGATCTAATCTTGGCAGGAAACGTAGCGATTGACGGAGGTTCGGGCCAGGTGGGACCGCGCGTAGCAGAACAGTTAGAAATCCCTTATATTACGACCATTACAAAATTGGATATCGAAGGCGAAAAAGTGACTGTTGTACGAGATGTGGAAGGTGATTCCGAGGTTATTGAAACGTCGCTTCCTATTTTAGTAACAGCTCAGCAGGGACTTAACGAACCTCGCTATCCATCTCTTCCAGGGATTATGAAAGCGAAGAAGAAACCGTTGGTTGAAGTGGAATTAGACGATTTAGATTTAGATGAAGATGATGTAGAAGCAAAAACAAAGACAATTGAAATTTATTTACCACCGAAAAAAGATGCAGGGCGCGTATTACAAGGAGATATAAAAGATCAAGTAACAGAACTGGTCAATTTACTGCATAAGGAAGCAAAAGTCATTTAATAAGTCAAAAGTCAAAACAATGGGGGTATTGTAATGGGACGCAAAGTGTTAGTTCTTGGAGAAGCACGTGATGGGGGATTACGAAACGTATCGTTTGAGGCGATTTCCGCAGCGTCTACTGTAGCTGACGGGGGAGAAATTGTTGCAGCGTTAGTAGGAAAGGACGTAAAAGTTTTAAGTGAAGAACTTATTGCGTACGGAGCGAATAAAGTTGTTGTGACGGAGCATGAAGATTTAGCTGCTTACACATCAGATGGTTACGCTCAGGCGTTATTAGCCATCATTGAAAGTGAACAGCCTGAAGCTATCGTATTTGGACATACGGCTCTTGGCAAAGACTTAGCGCCAAAGCTGGCAGCTCGATTAGACAAAGGACTTATCTCCGATGTGACGGATGTAGAAGTTGGAGGGGATCAAGTAGTCTTCACTCGCCCAATTTATTCTGGTAAAGCATTTGAAAAGAAAATTATGACCGATGCTTTTACGTTTGTCACGATTCGTCCAAATAACATTTCACCGCTCGCAAAAGATGAGGGACGTACAGGCGATGTAGAGGATTTAAATGTTGAAATCAAAAACTTGCGTACCGTTGTAAAAGAAGTTGTACGTAAAGCAACACAAGGGGTTGATTTATCCGAAGCAAAAGTTGTGATTGCAGGTGGTCGAGGTGTAAAAAGCACGGAAGGTTTTGGACCTCTCCAAGAACTAGCGGACGTGTTAAATGGAGCTGTTGGAGCGTCTCGCGGAGCGTGCGATGCAGATTACTGCGACTATTCTCTTCAAATCGGTCAGACGGGCAAAGTAGTCACACCAGATTTATACATTGCCTGCGGAATTTCAGGTGCTATTCAGCATTTGGCCGGCATGTCAAATTCAAAAATTATTGTTGCCATTAATAAAGATCCTGAAGCGAACATTTTTAAAGTCGCCGATTACGGAATCGTTGGTGATTTATTTGAAGTAGTTCCCCTTCTAACAGAAGAATTTAAAAAGCTGAAGGTACAGTCTGCGTAAGAGGCTGGGACAAACGTATTTTAGACGAAATGAAGAACGAACCATTGATCAAGATGTTTGATTAGTGGTTCGTTTTTTTTGTTAGGGTAAATGTAGGTTTCATGTGTGTAGGTCTTTCTAGCAGTTGATTGCATTCATTTCGTTATGCCTCAACCTCATGGAAAACGCAATTTTCTACACATATTTTTAGGCAAATTGTACAAACTAGAGCGGAGAATAAACAGTATAAATGTAAGCAAAAAGTTAGCAAACCTTATTTGAAGGTGATATACTGTGAGTAGAATTTGGATATTGCATATATTTAGGAGGAATTAAAATGGCTATTGCACATGCTACAGATAAAAACTTTACAGATGAAATTAAATCAGGCCTAGTGCTTGTTGACTTTTGGGCACCATGGTGCGGACCTTGTAAAATGATTGCTCCAGTTCTTGAGGAAATTGATGGCGAACTTAACGATAAAGTTAAAATCGTGAAAGTAGACGTTGATGAAAACCAAGAAACAGCTGGAAAATTTGGTGTTATGAGTATCCCAACTTTAGTATTATTTAAAGATGGAGAGAAAGTTGACCAAGTAGTTGGTTTCCAACCAAAAGAAGCATTAACAGAATTAATTAATAAACACGCGTAAGTCAAAACCTAGCTCAGGCTAGGTTTTTTCTTTTTCTCCACTTTTTCTCTTTTGGGAATACTTTTATTTAGCGAATATGCGTTCGTTTGTTTTATACTAGATGTAAGGAACACCGTCATAAATCCGGCTTATGTGCATTTATTGTAAAGCAGGAAAGAATGTAGGTTACGCTTCATAAGCGAATGTATAGATGGACAGAGTAAGAGAAGAGGAAGGAGAAAAGTATGAATGATTATTTAAAAGAAAAGCTGGCTATTTTACCTGATCAGCCCGGCTGTTACTTGATGAAAGATAAATATGGAACGGTCATTTACGTAGGAAAAGCAAAAGTATTAAAAAATCGAGTACGCTCCTACTTTACCGGATCTCATGATGGAAAGACCCTTCGACTTGTAAACGACATTGTCGATTTTGAATATATCGTCACATCTTCTAATTTAGAAGCGCTTATTTTAGAAATGAATTTAATTAAAAAGCATGATCCAAAATATAACATCATGCTTAAAGATGATAAGGGCTATCCCTTTATTAAGATTACAGCTGAAAAACAGCCCCGGCTTGTTATTACAAGAAAAATAAAAAAAGATAAAGGAAAATACTTCGGTCCTTATCCTAACGTTCAAGCTGCAAATGAAACAAAGCGGCTTCTTGATCGCATTTATCCATTAAGAAAGTGCTCTACCATGCCAGACAGACCTTGCTTGTATTACCATATCGGGCAATGTCTAGCTCCTTGCGTAAAAGAAGTAAAAGAAGAGCAAAACAAACAAATTATTGAAAATATCACGCGGTTTTTAAATGGTGGATATGAGCATGTCAAAACAGAGTTAACTGAAAAAATGTTAAAAGCTTCAGAAGAACTTGACTTTGAACGGGCTAAAGAATATCGAGATCAAATTGCTCATATCGAAGCGACAATGGAAAAGCAAAAAGTAACGTTTAATGATTTTGTTAATCGAGATGTGTTTGGCTATTCTTATGATAAAGGCTGGATGTGTGTTCAAGTTTTCTTTATTCGCCAAGGGAAATTAATTGAGCGAGAAGTTTCTATGTTTCCTTTTTATAAAGAGCCAGAAGAAGATTTCTTAACTTTTATCGGTCAGTTTTATGCCAAAAATATTAAGCCAAAAGAAGTGATGGTTCCAGCAACGATTGATGCAGAGTTAGCTGAGAAATTAGTAGAAGTAGAGGTTCAGCATCCAAAACGAGGCAAAAAGAAAGAATTAGTAGAACTTGCGTGTAAAAATGCAAAAATTGCGCTCTGTGAAAAATTCTATTTAATTGAACGAGATGAAGAGCGCACGGTTGGCGCAGTTGAACGGTTAGGAGAAGAGCTTGGAATTGCCGCTCCTTATCGGATTGAAGCATTTGATAACTCAAATATTCAAGGAACAGACCCAGTTTCTGCGATGATTGTTTTTGTTGATGGGAAACCAGAAAAGAAAGAATATCGCAAATATAAAATTAAGACCGTAAAGGGACCAGATGATTACAGTTCCATGAGAGAAGTCGTTCGCAGACGGTATTCCAGAGCGTTAAAAGAAGGTCTTCCGCTCCCGGATTTAATTGTTGTAGATGGAGGCAAAGGGCATTTAGCTGCGGTACAGGATGTTCTCGAAAATGAATTGGGACTTTTAGTGCCTACAGCAGGTCTTGTCAAAGATGATAAGCACAGAACTTCGAATCTGATGATTGGTGAGCCTCCTCAAATCATACCGCTTGAACGCAATAGTCAAGAATTTTATTTGCTTCAGCGAATTCAAGATGAAGTTCACCGCTTTGCGATTACCTTCCACCGTCAAGTGCGCTCTAAGTCCGCTTTTCAGTCAGTTCTGGACGACATTCCGGGAGTGGGAGAAAAGCGTAAAAAAGCTTTGTTAAAGCATTTTGGTTCGGTGAAAAAATTGAAAGAAGCAACGGTTGAAGATATTCGAAATTCAGGTGTTCCTCAAAACATTGCTGAAAAAATTTATGAAACATTGCAAAAATAGTCTTGAAATAATAGAAAATATTTGATAAGCTATTAACTAATTTCATACGACACTTCATCAAATGAAGTGAAGATAGAGGTGCAAATTTAATCAGTACGTATCAGGAAGGGTATGAGCCCTTATGAATGATGCGGAAAGGGAAATTTGCCGAAGTGAACATTACCTCATAGTAATGATTGCTGGTTCTGCGTTGAATAAACGTAGGATTGTCAAGATGTAGATTCTTGGAGAGCTATCTCACGGCAGTGGACGGTTATGTTTTATAATTTTCGTTCGTTAAGCAATGAGAGCTCATCTCATTGCTTTTTTTATTGTCTGAGTAAAAAAATTTAGCTTCTCATCATCCTGCATATGCAAATTTATTGAAAAGGAATGAACAAAATTATGGCATTAATCGTTCAAAAATTTGGTGGAACATCTGTTGGTTCTGTTGAACGTATTCAACATGTAGCAAATCGTGTTATTCAAGAAGCAGAGCGCGGTAACCAAGTAGTTGTTGTTGTATCGGCAATGGGCAAAACAACAGATGCGCTGGTGAAATTAGCAAGTGATATTACGGACAGTCCAAGCAAACGCGAAATGGATATGCTTCTTACAACTGGAGAACAAGTGACGATTTCACTGCTAACAATGGCTCTTCAATGCAAAGGATATGAAGCAACTTCGCTAACAGGTTGGCAAGCTGGTATCCAGACAGAAGCAGTTCACAGCAATGCACGAATCCAGCACATTGACACGACTCGCCTTCAAAGTCAATTAGATAGAGGTCGAATCGTAGTAGTAGCTGGATTCCAAGGCTGTTCAGAAGATGGAAGCATTACCACATTAGGTCGAGGCGGCTCTGACACGACAGCAGTAGCTCTTGCCGCGGCACTAAAAGCTGCAAAATGTGATATTTATACAGACGTAACAGGAGTGTTTACGACAGATCCGCGTTATGTAGAAGATGCTCGTAAGCTTCACGCTATTTCATATGACGAAATGTTAGAATTAGCTAATTTGGGAGCAGGGGTGCTGCATCCGCGCGCTGTTGAGTTTGCAAAAAATTATCAGGTACCGCTAGAAGTGCGTTCAAGCTTAGAAAACGAGAATGGAACGATTGTTGAGGAGGAAGTTTCAATGGAACAAAACTTAGTCGTAAGAGGAATTGCGTTTGAAGACAATATTTCACGGGTGACAATTGAAGGGTTAAACAACGAGTTACAAACTCTTTCTACTATTTTTACAGCATTAGCAAAAGAACAGTTAAATGTGGATATTATTATTCAAAACGTAACGGCTAATAATCGTTTATCTATCTCATTTTCTATTAAAACTGTAGACGTAGACGCCGCTCTTGCCGTCTTAAAAGAGTATAAATCTACTTTGGGGTATACGCGTATTGAACATGAAAGCGGTCTGGCTAAAGTATCGATTGTCGGCTCTGGCATGATCTCTAATCCAGGCGTTGCAGCGGAAATGTTTGAAGTGCTGGCAGGAGAGAAAATTGAAGTGAAGATGGTCAGCACGTCTGAAATTAAAGTATCTACAGTTGTACCGCATGCTGATATGGTAAAAGCTGTTGAGACGCTTCACGTAGCATTTGAATTAGAAGAGCAGCAGGCAGTGCAAGTATAAAGAAGAGAAAAAAGACGTGGTATCTCCACGTCTTTTATATATACGTATTTCCTACTTTTTATAACGCTCCGCACGTGTTTCGGTAGGTAAGATATCTTTTCGGTCCCACTGCACGGAAATCAGTACTTTTCCGTTCTTTTCTTTAGGTGTTAAGTAGGCTTCTGTTAGGCAGTTGTTTTGACGCTGAATCTGTTCAGCCACAAATCCTGACTCAAGATGAAACGAACAAGTTTCCTGCTGAAATCTTTTGCTGACCACATCACCTGATAACTCAAGCTCTAGTGAATATTTATCTTTTTTTGCAAGCGTCAGTGTTCCCCAGGAAGCTGCTTTAAAAAAAGCAACGATTTCATCCATTGTATTTAATGGGTATTTCCGTGCAAGGTGTTTTCCTGCCCAGTATGAAATGGTATTCGTTTCGTCTCCAAGAAGCTCTGGAATTAACACGTCACGCAAAAGGCTGTATCCGAAATATGAAACGTGATCAAGAGCTCTCTCTGTTTCAGCTGTGACATTAGGTTCTGATGTTTCCATCGTCTCTTCAAGTTCTTGCTGTGATTCTGTTTGTAAATTGCTCATGCTTTCCCCTCTTTCTTTACTACTATTATATACAAATATAAAAAACCTCTCACGCATTTTTTAAATAAAATGTAAGAGGATCTTTATTATGGTAAAAAGAGTTAGATGTAAAGATGAAAAATCCATAATATACCTTTTAAAAGGGTACTTTTACCTGTGTAAATGTTTTGTGAACTTGTTTACAATAAAAGTGTAAAGTAAACGCTTACTTAATTGTAGCAAGCGATATTATAATAGAAAGAAAAAATCTTTAACATCAATGCAGTAAGCGTTAACAAATATAAAATTTTATAAATTTATATTTTATAGAAGATTTAAACATCTTGCCTTGACGCTCTTAATCGATGGGAGTAAAATTAACCTGTCACATACTTTATTAGGAAATGCAAAGGTTTTCATTTCCTGTATTCACGATTAATCTATTTGTCTAGTGGGAGTAAGAAAGTTCTTCACAAACTATGTTCATTTAACTAAGGGGGGTCTACGCAGATGGCGGCAAACAGAGAGTTTCAATATCGGAGAATCCATTCACTACTTGGGGTAATACCAATCGGGATTTTCTTAACACAGCATTTAGTTGTGAATCATTTCGCGACAAAGGGAGAAGAATCATTTAATCAAGCAGCTCACTTCATGGAGAGCTTACCTTTCCGCTATGCTCTAGAAATTTTCATTATTTTCTTACCAATCGTTTTTCACGCAATATACGGTCTTTACATCGCATTCACTGCTAAAACAAACGTTAACAACTATGGATTTTTCCGTAACTGGATGTTTATCCTTCAGCGTGTTTCAGGTGTAATCACACTTATCTTCATCACATGGCACGTATGGGAAACCAGAATACAAGCTGCGCTTGGAAAAGAAGTAGATTTTCAAATGATGGAACGAATTTTAAGCAACCCGGCAATGCTTGCATTCTACATAGTTGGTGTTGTATCTACGATCTTCCACTTTGCAAACGGTCTATGGTCATTTGGAGTTAGCTGGGGGTTAACTGTAACACCACGTTCTCAAAGAATTTCAACTTATGTGACATTAGCAATCTTCTTAGCACTTACATTTGTAGGTGTTCGTACATTATTCGCATTTGCATAAAATTAAGGTTTTGAAGGAGTGGGGTTCCGATGAGTAACGGAAAAATCATCGTAGTCGGTGGCGGTTTAGCTGGCTTGATGGCAACAATAAAAATTGCTGAGTCTGGCAAGCAAGTAGATTTATTTTCACTAGTTCCGGTAAAAAGATCTCACTCAGTTTGCGCGCAAGGTGGAATCAACGGAGCCGTAAATACGAAAGGTGAAGGGGATTCACCATGGGAACACTTTGATGACACAGTGTACGGCGGAGACTTTTTAGCCAACCAGCCACCTGTAAAAGCAATGTGTGAAGCAGCTCCTGGTATTATTCACTTACTTGACCGCATGGGTGTTATGTTTAACCGTACTCCTGAGGGTTTGTTAGACTTCAGACGATTTGGCGGAACGCAGCATCACCGTACGGCTTTTGCCGGAGCAACAACTGGTCAACAATTATTGTACGCATTAGATGAGCAGGTTCGTCGCTATGAAGTTGCCGGACTTGTGACAAAGTACGAAGGATGGGAATTCTTAGGTGCTGTTCTTGACGATGAGCGCAGCTGTCGCGGAATTTCTGCACAGAATTTAAAATCAATGGAAATTAAAACGTTCCCAGCTGACGCGGTTATTATGGCTACAGGCGGACCTGGAATTGTTTTTGGAAAATCGACGAACTCAGTTATTAATACAGGTTCAGCGGCATCTATCGTATATCAGCAAGGTGCATACTATTCAAACGGAGAGTTTATTCAAATTCATCCAACTGCTATCCCAGGAGATGATAAGCTTCGTCTTATGAGTGAATCTGCTCGTGGAGAAGGCGGACGCGTTTGGACATATAAAGACGGTAAACCTTGGTATTTCTTAGAGGAAAAATATCCTGCATACGGTAACTTAGTACCTCGTGATATTGCAACTCGTGAAATTTTTGACGTCTGCGTAGCGCAGAAGTTAGGAATTAACGGAGAAAACATGGTTTATCTGGACCTTTCACATAAAGATCCAAAAGAGCTAGACATTAAGCTTGGAGGTATCATCGAAATCTATGAAAAATTCATGGGCGATGATCCGCGCAAGGTACCAATGAAAATTTTCCCAGCCGTACACTATTCAATGGGCGGTTTATGGGTGGATTACGATCAAATGACAAATATTCCTGGCTTATTCGCAGCTGGTGAGTGTGATTATTCACAGCACGGAGCGAACCGTTTAGGAGCAAACTCATTATTATCAGCTATTTATGGTGGTATGGTTGCCGGTCCTAAAGCCGTTGAATACATCAATGGTTTAGAAAAGAGCGCAGATGCTATTTCTTCAAGCGTATATGATCGTCATGTGAAAGAAGAAGAAGAGAAATGGAACAATATCATGAATCTTCAAGGTACAGAAAATGCATACGTTCTTCATAAAGAGCTAGGGGAATGGATGACTGACAACGTGACAGTCGTACGATACAATGACAAACTGTTAAAAACAGATGAAAAGATTCAAGAATTAATTGAACGCTATGATCGTATTAACATTAACGACACAGCAAAATGGAGTAATCAAGCGGCAACATTTACTCGTCAGCTTCAAAACATGCTTCAGCTTTCACGTGTTGTAACGCTAGGAGCTTACAACCGTAACGAAAGTCGCGGTGCTCATTATAAGCCGGATTTCCCAGATCGTAACGATGAAGAATTCTTAAAAACAACAATGGCATCTTTTGTGGATAAGAAAACGGCTCCTTCTTTCCATTATGAAGAGGTTGACGTATCGTTAATCAAACCGCGTAAGCGCGACTACACAAAGAAAAAAGACGAAAAACCAAAAAAACAACAAGAGGGGGTTCGTTAATCAATGAGTGAACAACAAACAGTCCAAAAGACAGTGCGCTTCATTATTACACGTCAAGATTCAGCTGAATCTGCTCCTTACAATCAGGAGTTTGAAATTCCGTATCGTCCGAATATGAACGTTATTTCAGCACTGATGGAAATCAGACGTAACCCTGTTGATGCTTCAGGTAAAGAGGTTGCTCCGATAAACTGGGAAATGAACTGTTTAGAGGAAGTATGTGGAGCCTGTTCAATGGTCATCAACGGTAAACCTCGTCAGTCATGTACAGCTCTTGTTGATAAACTAGAACAGCCAATTCGCTTGCAGCCAATGAAAACATTCCCTGTGGTTCGTGACTTGCAAGTAGACCGCAGCCGTATGTTTGATTCACTAAAAAAAGTAAAAGCCTGGGTTCCAATCGATGGCACATACGATTTAGGTCCAGGACCGCGTATGCCTGAAAAGAAACGTCAGTGGGCGTATGAGTTATCCAAATGTATGACATGCGGCGTTTGCTTAGAAGCTTGTCCAAACGTAAACGACAAGTCAAACTTCATCGGTCCAGCACCGCTTTCTCAAGTTCGCTTGTTTAATGCCCATCCAACCGGTGCGTTAAATAAAGGAGAACGTTTAGAGACGATTATGGGTGATGGAGGACTAGCGAACTGCGGGAACTCTCAAAACTGCGTTCAATCATGTCCAAAAGGAATTCCATTGACTACTTCAATCGCAGCTTTGAACCGTGATACAACAATTCAAGCATTCAGAAGTTTCTTTGGTAGCGATCAAGTATAATCACTCAAAACCTCTCCACGCGGAGAGGTTTTATTTTGTCTATGACGAACGGAGGAAATACAGATGAATAATATTTCGTATATTGAAGACATGGATCAATGGAAAGATTCATTTTTATTTAAGCAGGAGATCAAGGTAAGATTTTCGGAAACAGATATGTTTGGACATTTAAATAATACGGTTCCTTTTGTTTATTTTGAACAAATACGTACGGAATTCTTTCACCATATTGGCTTTATGCAAAAGTGGACGAGTGAGCATGAGGGAACGATACCGGTGGTGGCTGATTTGCAGTGCGATTATGTCAAACAAGTGTATTTTGGCAACGTGCTATCCGTTTTTGTAAAAGCTCATAGAATTGGACGTTCGTCGGTTGATTTACACTATATGATTCAAAATGAGCAAAGAGAGGTTGTCCTCACCGGGAGAGGAACAATGGTGCAAATTTCTAAAGAAACAGGAAAAAGCGTGCCTTGGAATGAAGAGATGAAAAGGTGTTTATCAAATATATGAAAATGGCTTGAAGGCTCTTTCTTCAGGCTTTTTTTCTTTTTTAAAGGTAAAAAAGAGTTTTTTGCATATTTTTTCTAAAACTAGTAACCGCGTAGGCATACCGCACATAAGATATGTTGACTAAATTTACACCCATCCGATAGTTCAACTCAGGATCAGGCAAGGAGGGTTACATTGAAAGAAAAAGAGTTTCAACCTAAACCGCTACTTACAAAGCGTGAACGAGAAGTATTCGAGCTTTTAGTACAGGACAAAACAACAAAAGAAATCGCGAGTGAACTATTCATTAGCGAAAAAACAGTTCGAAATCATATTTCTAATGCGATGCAAAAGCTTGGAGTCAAGGGGCGTTCTCAAGCAGTCGTAGAACTCCTTCGAATGGGAGAACTTGAACTATAACATGAGCTGGCTTTCTTCTTAGAAAGCCAGCTTTTTGTATATATTTTTTTAGTGTCGCATACATATCTAATAAGAATAACGTTAAGAAAATATTATAAAAAAGGTAAATCTTTATAAAAAAAACTTATTGCTTGAAATTGAATTTCAGAGTACGTATACTTTTAAGTAAGGAGATACTAGTTCAGAAGAAAGAGAGGTGAGATGATGAAAAATGTATGGATGAGCTTATTGTTATGCATGATATTCTGTTTGCCTTTTGCGAGTTTGCCAGATAAATTTATTGATAACGACTTTGAAAAAGTGAAGGTCACAAAAAGTTCGGTTCAGCATTATACGGATATTGTGCACATGTCTCCAGGAGCTAAGCACAGCGTTAAACAAATAGGATCTCTCATACAAAGCGTGATAGTAACTTTTGCTTTAGTATGGGTGAGTGCCAAACTCATCATTCCAACGCATCAAATTGCGTATTTTATCCTCAAGAAAACACTTTTTTATCCAAAAATCTTTCAATCAAGTTACCTCAATTAAATAAAAAGGTTGAAATTTTCAAAGCCTTTTCTTCAAACCTAAAATTACCAACTATTCTTAGGCTTATTTGCTATGCGGATTTTCTATGCAAATAACGCCACAAAATTAAAAAATTCTTCTTAAAAACTTTATAGGAGTGATCATTCAATGATGATTAAAGAAACGGAATTGCCAGGAATCGGCCGTAAATTTGAAATTGAGACAAGCGGAGGAAACCGCGTGGTCGTTATTATTCATGATGATGGACGACGTGAAATCTACCACTTCGATCAAAAAGATTTAGAAGAAAGCATTTTTGACATTACGTTAACAGATACGGAATCAAGACAGCTAGCTGCAATTTTAGGCGGCATGATTTACAAGCCAAAAGCAATGGAAACCATTGAAGTGGCATTCAATGACTTAGTGATTGAATGGTACAAAGTTGAAAAACAAGCGAAAGCGCATAGCAAAACAATTGGGGAAATTGACGTTCGCAGCAACTATGATGTTACTATCATTGCCGTCATTAAAAATACGCAAAAAAAATTATCCACCCCAGGACCAGATACGTTAATTGAAGAAGGAGATACGCTTGTCATCTCTGGTGAAAGAGGAAATTTAAAAACGCTCATTAAAGAATTGCTTTCACAAGGAGGTAGTTCATAATTGGATCATTTAGTATTTGAAGTTGGGACAGCTTTGTTACTAGTCGCTTTAGCGGCTATACTAGCACATAAATTTAAATTTACAATTATTCCATTCCTCATTCTGCTGGGCATGGCGGTTGGTCCCCATGCTCCTGAGTTTGGCTCATTCAGTTTAAAGTTTATTGAAAGCCAAGAGATTATTGAATTTATGGGGAGAATTGGAGTTCTCTTTTTACTCTTTTATTTAGGGTTAGAATTTTCAGTTGGAAAGTTAATTAAATCAGGTAGATCCATCGCGGTGGGAGGATCTATTTATATTTTAATTAACTTCACTTTAGGATTATTGTATGGATACCTGACAGGAAACCCTCTTCTTGAAGTGCTGATTATCGCTGGAATTATTACGATTTCGTCCAGCGCAATTGTCGCAAAAGTATTGGTTGATTTAAAACGAACGGCGAATCCAGAAACGGAATTGATATTAGGGATCATTATGTTTGAAGATATTTTCTTAGCGGTTTATCTTTCTGTCGTTTCAGGGTTGGTGCTTGGAGACCACGGATCGCTTGCTGGATCTTTAACATCTATTTTAATTGCGTTTGGCTATATGATGCTGTTCTTTATCATTGCTCGAAAAGCCACGCCCCTACTAAATAAACTTTTAAATATTTCATCAAATGAAATCTTTATAATCGTGGTTTTTGCGGTATTGTTTTTTGTGGCAGGCTTCTCAGAAACAATTCACGTGGCAGAAGCAATTGGCGCATTATTGCTTGGACTTGTATTTTCTGAAACAGAACATCGCGATCGGATTGAACATCTTGTCGTACCGTTTCGTGATTTCTTTGGGGCCATCTTTTTCTTCAGCTTTGGATTAAGTATTGATCCTCTTACGCTATGGGATGCAGGCTGGCTTGCACTTGGAGCAGTTGGGCTTACGATTATTGGTAACTTTACAGCCGGTATGATCTCAGGAAGAAAAAGCGGGCTGTCACACAAGGCTTCTACCAACATTGGATTAACAATCATGTCACGAGGCGAGTTTTCAATCATTATGGCTAACATCGGAATTGAAGGAGGATTATCGGCTATCCTTCAGCCATTCGCTGCGCTTTATGTATTGATTTTAGCTATTATTGGTCCTTTGTTAACGAAGGAGTCTAAGCATATATACGGATTTTTAAACCGAGTATTTAAATGGAAAAAACCAAATCCTCAAGAATCCAATGGATAAAATATATAAAACACAGTTGACAAATCGGATTAATATGATAAAATTCAAAATAATCCAATAACAAATCAGTTAAATATAGCAACGGGCTGATCGGTCAACCGAAAGCTCCTACCTTTTTTAGGTAGGAGCTTTTATGTTTTTAGGTAAAATAGCTTTTGATTTAAAAATTCAAGGAGGAATTGCTGTGAGTGTTGTCATTCAATCTGTTAACCGCTCATTTCAAAAAGGAGAACAGGTAACTCAAGCATTGCGAAATGTAAATCTTACGATTAATAAAGGTGAATTTATTACCGTTATTGGTCCGAGCGGATGCGGAAAAAGTACGCTGCTTAAAATGGTTGCAGGACTTGATATGGACTATGAAGGGCGCATTGAAATCAATGGGAAGCATATAGCCGGCCCTAGCATTAAACAAGGGATGATTTTTCAAGAACACCGCTTGTTCCCTTGGCTTAATGTGGAGCAAAATATAGCGGCTGACTTATCGCTGAAAGATTCGAACGTTCGGCGCCGGGTTGATGAGTTAATTGATATTGTCAGGCTGAAAGGATTTGAAAAAGCTTATCCTCGAGAACTATCTGGAGGGATGTCTCAACGAGTCGCGATTGCGCGTGCTCTTTTAAGAAATCCAGAAGTTTTATTGTTAGATGAACCGTTCGGTGCGTTAGATGCTTTCACTCGCACTCATTTGCAAGATGTGCTGCTAGACATATGGAAAAAAGAAAAAACAACCATGATTTTTGTTACCCATGATTTAGACGAATCCATTTACTTGGGTACTAAAATTGTGATTATGAGTGCCAGACCAGGAGAAATTAGCCGGGTTGTTCCAGTAGAAATTAGTCATCCGCGAAAAAAGACAGAACCACCTTTTCAGCAGCTAAGGCAGCAAGTGCTGAAAGAATTTGAAGAAGCAGGAGAACATTAAAGATTCAATAAGACAGAGAAGGAGACAGAACAGATGAAAAAGCTATTTTTAACTGCAGCTATTGTACTTGTGCTCGCATTGGCTGGGTGCGGGACGAAAGAAAAAGCAAGCGGAGAAGATTCAAAAGACGTTACAGTCAATATTGGTATCCAACAAAGCTTAGGTCCTTTAATGCTGGCACAAAACCAAAAATGGTTTGAAAAAGAATTTAAAAAAATAGGTGTAAATGTTAAATGGACAGAGTTTCAAAGTGGACCTCCGCAATTTGAAGGTTTAGCATCTGGACATTTGGATTTCGGCCAAGTTGGAAATTCGCCGGTTATTTCTGGTCAAGGCGCAGACATTCCGTTTTTAGAAATTGCTAATTCCAGCGACGGATTGAAAGGAAATGCCATTTTAGTAGGTAAAAACAGCAAGATTAAAAGCGTAAAAGATTTAAAAGGTAAAAAGATCGCGGTTGCGAAAGGAAGCAGCGGTTTTAATTTATTGTACAGAGCTCTTGACCAAAATGGTTTGAAGCCAAGTGATGTAAAGATTATTCAGCTTCAGCCAGACGAAGCTCAGCCCGCGTTTGAAAATGGGTCAGTGGATGCATGGTCAATTTGGGAACCGTTTATCTCACTGCAAAACTTAAAAAATGAAGCTCGTATTTTAGCAGACGGTGATTCGTTAAAGGTTGCTTCACCAGGTTTTACTATTGTAAGAGAAGGCTTTGCAAAAGATCATCCAGAGTTAGTCGTTAAGTTTTTACAAGTTTATCAAAAAGCGCTTGAATGGCAAAACGAACACTTCGAAGAATCTGTGGATATTTTAGCAAAGCAAAAAAATCTAGATAAAGACGCAGTAAGACAAGTGTTAAAAAATAATCCTGCCTATAATCGCCCAACCTCTAAAGAAATTATTGCAGAACAACAGCGAACAGCTGATTTTCAACAATCTTTAGGCGTTATTAAAAAGAAAATTGATACTGGAGATGTCGTTGATAATTCATTTATTGAAAAAGCATTAAAAGAAAAATGAGGTGATGAAAATGAGTAAAACATCTGTGGTTTCAGGACATGTCCAGTCTTCAGCAGCTCACTTGCAAAAAGTGAAAAAAAGAAAGGAAGAAGCGAAAAATAAGCAGGGAATTTTCCTTCGTTCTCTTGTCGTGCCACTTCTGCTTATCGTGGTGTGGCAAATCATTGGTTCTGCGGGATATGTATCAAAAACTGTTCTTCCTACACCTGTTGATATTGTACTTTCTTTTAAACAGCTCATCGTATCTGGGGAACTCGGAGCTAATCTTCAAATCAGTATTTTGCGTGCTGTCATAGGTTTTGCCGTTGGAGCCGGACTAGGGTTACTATTTGGTGTAATTGTCGGTTTCTCAAAGAAAACGGAGCACTATATGGATCCATCTATTCAAATGCTTAGAACCGTTCCTCACCTTGCATTGGCGCCTTTATTTATCTTATGGTTTGGCTTTGGTGAAATTTCAAAGATATTGCTAATTGCAAACGGTGCATTTTTCCCAATCTATGTTAATACGTATCTAGGCATTCGCGGCGTTGATTCGAAACTATTTGATGTTGCGCGTGTTCTTCAATTTAGTAAATGGAAACAAATCACAAAACTCATTTTACCAGCCGCTCTTCCTAATATTTTACTGGGTGTCCGATTGTCTTTAGGTATTGCATGGCTCGGACTGGTAGTCGCTGAATTAATGGGAGCAAGTGAAGGTGTAGGATACATGATTATGGATGCTAGACAGTTTTCTCAAACGGACGTAGTTTTTGTGGGAATTATCATTTTTGCTGTTGTAGGCAAATTAACCGATTCATTTGTCCGAGTATTAGAAAAGCGTCTTCTTAAATGGAGAGACAGCTACGCAGGTGAAAAATAAAATAAGGATTTATATAGATATTAATCCTTGTAAATCTATCAGTTTTATAAGTTAAAAGGAGAGATGATAATGAGCCAGGTTACAATTATTACAGGAAGCCCTTCAAAGCAATCAAGGTCAGCTGCTTTAAGCGAGTATATTGCAGCATATCTACAAGATGAAAAATATGAAGTAAAAACCGTGCATGTCCGTGACTTGCCCGCTGAAGACTTAGTATATGCTAACTTTTCTAGCCCTGCGATTCAAGAAGCTCAAAAGAAAGTAGCAGATGCTGATGGCGTTATTATTGTCAGCCCGATCTATAAAGCTAGCTACACAGGAATTTTAAAAACATTTTTAGATTTAATACCTGAAAAAGGTTTGCACAATAAAACCGTGCTGCCGATAGCTACAGGGGGAACCATTGCACACCTATTGGCTCTTGATTACGTATTTAAGCCGACTTTATCCGTTTTAGGAGCTACTGCTCTTATTCATGGAGTTTATATTGTTGATTCTGAGGTGGCCTATACGAAAGAAAATGAAATTGAATTTATTGCGGAAGAAGCAGAAGCGAGAATTAAACGTTCATTAAAAGAGCTGGGGTATCATCTAGAACAAACGAAAAGGAGTGTTGAATCATGAAAATGTTATGGTTTATTCCTTCCCATGGAGATGGAAGATATTTAGGAACAAATCGAGGAGGTCGTTCAGCAGACTATTCATATTTTCGGCAAGTTGCTCAAGCAGCTGACCGGTTAGGGTTTGAAGGAGTTCTGATTCCAACGGGGAAATCATGCGAAGACCCGTGGCTATTGGCTGCTTCACTTATACCTGAAACAGAGCGTTTGAAATTTTTAGTAGCTGTACGTCCCGGCATTATGGCGCCTTCCGTGGCAGCGCGCATGACCTCGACTCTTGATCGAATTTCAAACGGTCGTTTACTAGTTAATGTAGTGGCAGGAGGAGATCCAGCAGAATTAGCTGGAGATGGCCTTTTCTTATCACATGACGAACGTTATGAAGCTGCGGATGAATTTTTAGATGTGTGGAAAGGGTTATTGGCTGGGGATACAGTTAATTATGAAGGAAAACATATTCATGTAGAGAACAGTGAGCTGTTGTATCCACCTGTTCAAAAACCTTCTCCACCTATTTATTTTGGCGGATCTTCACCCGCAGGACAAAAAGTTGCAGCAAAACATTCTGACGTGTATTTAACGTGGGGCGAGCCTCCTGAACAAGTAAGAGAAAAAATAACGGCTGTGAGAAAGCAAGCAGAAGCAGAAGGCAGAACCGTTAAGTTTGGGATTCGTTTGCATATTATTGTACGGGAAACAGAAGAAGAGGCTTGGCAAGCAGCCGATCGATTAATTCAGCATTTGGACGACGACACGATTCAAGCAGCACAGCGTACTTTCGCTAGGTATGACTCAGTCGGGCAGCAGCGAATGGCGAGCCTTCATAGAGGAACCAGAGAGGAACTTACGATTAGCCCTAACTTATGGGCAGGTGTAGGGCTCGTGCGAGGAGGGGCAGGAACTGCACTAGTAGGAAGTGCTGAAAATATAGCGAAACGAATAAAAGAATATGAAGCTTTAGGAATTGAATCTTTTATTTTATCAGGCTATCCGCATTTAGAAGAAGCTTATCACGTAGGAGAGTTATTGTTCCCGCTTTTAAATATTGATGACGGTGAAGGAAAGAGTGAAAGCATCGGTGAGATTATTGCAAACGATAGGTTTCCAAAAGCTTCAACGTCATAAAAGAAGAACCGGTGAATTTTTCACCGGTTCTTCTTTTACATTCATCTCAGCCGAGAGACGAGTCCGTTAAATTGTTGGTTTTGGTTTTTCAGGTGCAGCTTGTTTATCTTTTCGACTTTCTTGAATATATACTTTAAAGAGAAAAATATTTAAACAGCCCAGTGTGAGGAATAACGGTGCAAAATAATATTCTTGAGACATAAGTAGGACGAAAACGCTTCCAAAACAGAACAGAGAACTAAACATAAAGTAAAACTGTAAGAATCTTCTCATTTTAGTCGCCTCCTATTCTTTTTCTTCTTACAATTATTATATCAAATACTTTCCAAAAAAGACACAAAATATTCACAAAATGTTCAATTTTTTTCTTATTTACCTATTGATTTTTTTGTCGATATGTAAATTAAATGGGTTGTAATACCAATTAATTCCTAGTTGTAACTTTCCAATGGAAAGTTTATGTAAAATTTTATATGATAGAGAAATGGTATTGAAAAAAGGGGGACAATCATCATGAGACGAATTGGGTGGCTATTTTTTACTATGGCAATTCTCTTATTAATAACTGCCGGTTGCTCAAATGATCAACAGAAAGCACAGGATCGATTTGATAAATATGTAGCCATGTGGAATAAAGAAGATTTTAAAGGCATGTATGGATACTTGTCTAAAGATGCTAAAAAGACGATTTCAGAAAAAGAATTTGTAAATCGATATAAAAATATCTATGATGCAATTGAAGCGGACAAGCTTAAAGTGAAGGCAAGTAAAATAGAAGACTTAGAAATAAAAGACCATAAAGCTGTTTTACCTTTTGAAGTAAACATGAACTCTGTAGCCGGTGAAATCTCATTTAAAGAAAATGCTGCTGTAGTTCAAGAAAAACAAGGGGATGCAGAGAATTGGTATATTAATTGGAAGCCTAATATGATTTTTAAAGGACTTAAGCAAGGAGAGCAAGTAAGAGTAGCTACTCAGTCAGCTGTGCGTGGAGAAATTATGGATCGTTCAGGGAAATATTTAGCTCAAAACGGAGAAGCGATTCAAGTTGGAGTTGTTCCCCAGCAGTTTTCTAAAGGCGGCGAGCAAGCTATACAACAATTAAGCAAGACTCTTGCTCTTTCAGAAAAAAGTATTAATCAAGCACTGAACGCTTCTTGGGTGAAAGAGAATCAATTTGTTCCTATTAAAACAGTTAGTCAAAAAGATGCCTCTAATTTAGAGAACTCTTTGAAAAAAGTAGAAGGCATTCAACAAAAGAAGGTAAATGCGCGCGTATATCCTTGTGAAGAAGCGTGTGCCCATTTAGTTGGATACGTTGCGCCTGTCACAGCGGAATATTTAAAAGAGCATAAAGATGAAGGCTATAATGCTCAGTCTAAAGCTGGAATGATTGGCTTAGAGTCTTTATATGAAGATAAGCTTCGTGCTCGAGACGGCGTCACAATTTATACTGTAGATAAAGATGGTAATAAAAAGAATGAAATTGCAAAAGTGAATCCAAAAGACGGGGAAAGCATTCAAGTTACGGTAGACACGAATGTTCAAAAATCCCTTTATGAACAGTTAAAAGATGAAAAAGGAGTAGCTACTGCTCTTCAACCTAAAACGGGAGAAATATTAGGTCTTGTAAGCACGCCAGCTTTTGATCCGAATTCTTTTTCTTTTGGAATCGATGCTAATACGTATCAATCCCTTTCAACGAATCCCGATAAGCCGTTAATGAATCGCTTTACCAAAACGTATTCTCCGGGATCTACATTTAAGTTAGTCACGGGAGCTTTAGCAGTTGATGAAGGCGTGCTAAATCCAAACGAAAGTATATCAATCAGCGGGAAGAAATGGCAAAAAGATAAAAGCTGGGGAAATTTCTACGTAACACGAGTGGGAAGCAAACCGAATGTTAATTTACGTGATGCTTATGTTACATCTGATAATATTTATTTTGCGCAGACTGCTTTGAAGCTAGGTTTAGACAAATTTAACAGTGGGTTAAAACAATTTGGATTTAATCAAAAATTGCCTGTTAATTATCCTTTTGAAACGTCTAAAATTGCAGGTGATCAAGATATTAAAGATGAGGGAGTATTAGCAAACTCTGGGTATGGCCAGGGGAAACTGCAAGTGAATCCTCTCCACTTGGCATTGATGTATACATCAATTGTAAACGATGGAAACATAGTAAAGCCTATTCTTATGAACGGTGATAAGAGTGGAATATGGAAAAAACAAGTGATATCTAAAGAAACGGCGCAATTAATTCAAAATGATTTAGTGGGTGTCATTGAAGATAAAAACGGTACGGGTCATGCTGCAAAGGTAGATGGGCTAACCTTAGCTGGGAAAACTGGAACGGCAGAATTAAAGAAAGCTCAAGGTGAAAAAGGTCAGGAAAACGGCTGGTTTGTAGCTGTGGACACCAAACAGAAAAACTTACTCGTTTCAATGATGGTTGAAGGAGTAGAAGATAAAGGTGGAAGTCATTACGTGGTGCCGAAAGTAAAAAATGTATTTCAGCAATACAATAAGTAAATAATAAAAGCCAGCTCTAAAAGAGCTGGCTTTTATTATTTACACAAGAGGAGTAATGTTAAGTTTTTGTAAATCCCAGTTTTATACAAACTCTGAAAACCCTTATTTTAAAAGGAATCAACGTATTATTGTTAAAGTATTGTAAAGAGGCTTAAAAAAATGTGTTTGAAAAGTTATTGACAATTAACAATAATAGGAGTAATTTTTGACTTGGCGTAAAAAAATGAATCGCATAACCTACAAGGAAAAGAACCACTTTTTGGGACTTTTGCTCTGGTACACGTTTGTTTTTTTAGAATTTTTTGATACACAAGAGAGGTGGTTTCTCTCGTTATAGTAATGAACAGCTATGTTTTATCCATTACTTTAAATGAAAAAAGAAACTAGAACACATATAAAAAGACAGAGAGAAAAAACGAGTGGTAAAGTTTCGATAAATTGGATGGAGGATTGCAACGTGATCAAAAGAAAAAAAGACAAGTTTTCTGAAATGTTAATGGACATTGCCCAAAATATTAAGGACTCAGCGGAGTTTTTAGGCAGCTTTGAACTTCAAAATGTATCTGACCTAAAAGAATTTGCCAACGTTTTAAAAGCCTATGAATCAAAAGGTGATAAATACGTGCATACAGTGATTACTGAGTTAAATAAAGCATTTATTACTCCAATTGAGCGTGAAGATATTTTACAGCTAGCGATGAGCATGGATGATGTACTTGATGGCATCGACAGCTTTGCTGCTTTAATGGAAATTCATTCAATTACAAAATTTGATGAATATGTAGCTGAATTTGTTAAAAATATTCAAGGCTGTGCTGAAGAGATTTTAATTACGATTAATTTGTTGTCTGAGAAAAAGCTTCTTCAAATTAGTGAGCATGCAATTAAAATTAAAGAGTATGAGTCACATTGTGATACATTATATCGTCGTGCATTAAAACAATTATTTGCAACATGTAAAGATCCAATTAAAGTTATTCAATATAAAGAAATTTATGAAACGCTAGAAGAAATTGCGGACTATTGTCAAACGGTTGCGAACAACTTAGAATCAGTTATTATGAAGAATGCGTAACGGGGCTACATTATAATGGATTCAATGCTAATATTAACCATTCTAATCGTAGTTGGTGCACTTGCATTTGACTTTATCAACGGATTTCACGATACAGCTAATGCTATTGCAACTTCTGTTTCAACCAAAGCTTTAAAACCGCGACATGCAATTCTTTTAGCCGCAACTATGAACTTTGTTGGTGCTATGACCTTTACGGGCGTAGCCAAAACGATTACGAAGGATATCGTTGACCCTTATACGCTTCAAAATGGTTCTGTCGTTATTTTAGCTGCGTTAATTTCTGCTATTGCGTGGAACCTAATCACGTGGTATTTCGGTATTCCGAGTAGTTCTTCTCATGCAATTATTGGATCGATTGCAGGAGCAGCTATTGCAGCAGCTGGATTTGGTGCTTTAAATTACAAAGGCTTCATTAAAATCATTGAAGCACTTCTAATTTCACCGGTGTTAGCTTTTGTAGTAGGTTATATTGTCTATACGATTATCAAACTAACGTTTAAAAACCATAACTTAACGAAAACGAATAAGCGTTTTCGCCGCGTTCAAATCTTAACTGCAGCTCTACAATCGTACACACACGGTACCAATGATGCGCAAAAAGCAATGGGTATCATTACGCTAGCGCTTATTGCGAACAATATGCAAAGTGGTACTGAGATTCAGTGGTGGGTACAGCTGGCTTGTGCGGTTGCAATGGGGCTTGGAACGTCAATTGGTGGATGGAAAATCATTAAAACCGTTGGTGGTAAAATTATGAAAATTCGTCCTGTTAATGGTGTAGCTGCAGACTTAACGGGTGCTGCAATTATCTTTGGAGCAACGTTTATTCATTTACCTGTTAGTACTACTCATGTTATTTCATCTTCTATTTTAGGTGTAGGTTCTGCTCACCGAGTGAAAGGTGTAAAATGGGGAACTGCACAGCGCATGGTAATTACATGGGTTATCACATTGCCAATTTCAGCTTCATTAGCTGCACTTATCTATATGATTTTAAATTTGTTCTTTTAATAAATGGGGAGCTTCTTTTAAAGAAGCTCCTTTTTTGTTTACATCCCATCATTTGCACAGTACACTTAAAACATAAAAATAACACAATCATTTTTAAAAGGGAGATGGGAGAATGTTTGGAAAAGTAGCTGCTGATGTGTTGGGGCTAAGTGATATTGGTTCTGTTATTAAGCCCGTTGATTATGACAAGGTAGATGCAGATGATTACGTGATGCATGAAGAGCAAGAAAAGATTTATTTTCTAATCAAATCAAAGTCAGATGAATACTGCTTTACCAATAAAGCGCTCATTCACCTTGATGGAACGAGTGCTACAAGTAAAAAGCGAATGCTTCGCCGCTATAACTACAGCACACATCATATTTCAAACGTGATGCTAGAAACGGCTGGAACTGTCGATTTAGATGTAGAAATTAAATTTAAAATTGGCGGGGAGACTTTTTCTATCGATGTACATAAAAAGCACATAGAAGAGGTAAAAGATTTATATAAAGCGCTGTTTAAAATGTCTGAAATAACGCGTGAAAATGAAATTGCGCTCGATTTTGCTAAACAAAGCATTCAGCTAGCTTCTTCTACGCTAAGCAGCACAAGAAGTACAAGCGGAAGTGTCGCTGATGAATTTAAAGAAATTAACGAAGCCACGTTTTCTTGGTTATTAGATAAAAAAACAGCTTACACAACAAAAGATTTCAGTTCAGTTTTCGAGCTGTATATCAATAATTAATAGAAACAGCTGTTCCTTTTATGGAACAGCTGTTTTTTGCGTTGGATAAGATTGTGTAGACTTATAATGAACGTTAGATAATCCTCATGTTAACCTTGAAAAATCACTGAAAAAAGAGCACAATATAAAATAGAAAAGAGAAACAGCAGAGGCGGACTTAACTAATAAAAATGATAGAAAATAAGACTTATAGGTGGAAAGGATTATGGTATGACAGTAAAAAATAATGAGGATACAGTGGCAGAATTAGAAAAGTCACTTCGACATATTGCGGCGATTGTGAAACAAAAAGGAAGAGAAATTTTAGAAGACTATACGATTACGCCACCTCAGTTTATTGCTTTGCAGTGGCTGTTTGAACGTGGAGATATGACAATTGGTGATTTATCAAATCGTATTTTTCTCGCTTGTAGCACAACGACAGATTTAGTAGATCGTATGGAAAAGAATAAGCTGGTAGTTCGAGTGAAAGACCCCAAGGACCGCCGCGTAGTACGTATCCATTTGCTTCCTGAAGGAGCGCGCGTTATCGAAGAAGTAATTGAAAAGAGACAAACATATTTAAACGGCGTACTGTCAAACTTCTCTCCTAGTGAAACGGAAGTTTTACGAGTAACGTTACGAAAATTACATGATGAAATGAAAGAAAAATGAGGCGATTGTTTTGAGTAGACCAATTGGTGTTATAGATTCAGGGGTGGGCGGATTAACGGTAGCAAAGGAAATTATGAGACAGCTTCCGAAAGAACAAATTATGTATATTGGAGATACAGCCCGCTGCCCATACGGTCCTCGTCCTAGTGAAGAAGTACGAGCTTTCACATGGGAGATGACTAATTATTTAATAGCTAAAGATATTAAAATGCTTGTTATTGCGTGCAATACGGCTACAGCAGTTGTACTGGATGAAATTCAAGAACAGCTCAACATTCCGGTTATAGGCGTCATTGAACCAGGATCACGCGCTGCGCTTAAAGTCACTAAAAATCATAAAATAGGCGTAATCGGCACAAACGGAACCGTGAAAAGTCAAGCCTATACACATGCACTCCGCGCTCTTCATACGAGAGTGGAAGTGGAAAATTTAGCATGCCCTTTGTTTGTACCTCTTGTAGAGAGCGGTAATTATGAAGGACCGGAAGCGCAGCGAATTGTAAAAGAAACATTAAAACCTTTTTATCATACAGATATGGATACCCTTATTTTAGGGTGTACGCATTATCCGTTATTAAAGCCAGTTATTCAAGAAGCAATTGGGCCTCGAGTTCAGCTAATCAGTTCTGGTGAAGAAACGGCAATAGAGGTAAGTGCCATTCTTTCTTATAGCAATTTACTAGCTCCTAGAAACATGGAACCCGAACACTACTTCTATACAACAGGATCAACAGAACTGTTTCAATCCATTGCATCTAAATGGTTTGAGCACCCTGTATATAATGTTGAACATATCAAGCTTTAAAAACCGAGCATATCACGCTCGGTTTTTTTGTAGTCAAAAACTTTTTTGAGCTGGTCTAAAATGCAAATAAGCTCGTATACATAGTAGTACAAACAGTCTGAGGAGGGAAAGGAATGTCCAAAAAGACCAAATTTGTTCTCATATCCGCCGTGGTGACCACATCTGTGTTGTTATCCGGCTGTGGACTTTTCGGAGGGGATAACGCAGCAAAGGAAATTGATCCGCCAAAGGATGTCACCTATGTGAAAGACGAAAAATCATTAGCGACTGAAGCGAAAGTAACGGAAGCTAATAAAAAACAAAGTAAAGCGGCAGAAACATCTGCTCCTACAAAAAGAGAACTCTACTTAATTGATAAAAACGGGTACGTTGTTCCCCAGACGCTTGAAATTCCTAAATCAAAAGGTGTCGCTAAACAGTCTCTTGAATATTTAGTAGAGGGTGGACCAGTCACAAACTTATTGCCAAATAATTTCCGAGCGGTTCTTCCTGCTGATACAAGAGTTTTAGGGACAAAGCTGGAAAGTGACGGCACGATGGTAGCAGATTTTTCACCTGAATTTGCTGAGTATAAAAAAGAAGATGAACTCCGTATCCTGCAGGCCGTCACTTGGACGCTGACGCAGTTTGAAGGCGTAAATAAAGTTAAAATTCGCATTAACGGCTATGATAAAGATGAGATGCCTGTAAATCATACGCCAATCAGTAAAGGGTTAAGCAGAGCAGACGGCATTAACTTTGATAATACTGGAGTAGTTGACGTAACTCAAACGAAGCCAGTTACAATTTACTACTTAGCTCAAGAGGGCAAACAAACTTACTATGTTCCTGTCACAAAACGAATTGCTTCTGATGACAAAGATATGTACACTGCAATTGTGAACGAACTTGTAGAAGGACCTGCGCCTGCATCAGGTTTAGTGACAGATTTTAATCCTGATGCAAAGCTCGTAGCAGCTCCAAAGTATGCGGATGGTGAGTTAACGCTGAACTTTAATAAAAACATCTTTGGGAATTTAAAAGGAACGGAAATTTCTCAGCATGTTCTCGACTCCTTGGTGTTATCGCTGACGGAACAAAAAGCCGTAGACAGCGTTGCCATTAAGGTGAATGGCAAAAAAACGCTAAAAGATGAAAAAGGGAAAAAATTAACGGAACCAGTTTCAAGACCTAAAAATGTGAACACAGGTAGTTTTTAAAAACAAATTTTTGTTATACTAGTAAAGGACTAAGTAGAAAGAGGTCTGCTGAAATAGCGACCTCTTTCCGCTGTTTTATAGTTAAAATGGAAGAGACTATTACATATAAATGAATTAATAGGAGGACATGCTTAATGCGTTTGGACGGTAGGGAATTTAATGAATTGAGACCTGTATCTCTTCATACTTCATACTTAAAGCATCCAGAAGGATCTGTATTAATCTCGGTGGGAGACACAAAGGTTATTTGTACAGCAAGCATAGACGACAGAGTGCCTCCTTTTATGCGTGGACAAGGAAAAGGATGGATTACAGCTGAATATTCTATGCTGCCTCGAGCTACGGCACAAAGAAATATACGTGAATCATCAAAAGGTAAAGTCACAGGACGAACAATGGAAATTCAGCGTCTAATCGGACGAGCTCTTCGTTCTGTAGTCGATCTGGAAAAGGTCGGAGAAAAGACAATTTGGATTGATTGTGATGTTATTCAAGCAGATGGCGGAACAAGAACAGCATCGATTACAGGTGCTTTTGTGGCTATGGTTTTAGCATTTGGAAAGCTGGTTGAAGAGAATAAGCTAACAGAAATTCCTATTCGTGATTACTTAGCTGCGACTTCAGTAGGTATCCATGGTGAAAATTCAATTTTAGATTTAAATTATGAAGAAGATTCGACAGCGGAAGTTGACATGAATATTGTGATGACAGGAAGCGGACAGTTTGTAGAATTACAGGGAACGGGAGAGGAATCGACGTTTTCGAGAGAACAGTTAAACCATCTTCTAGATTTAGGGGAACAGGGTGTTTATCAATTGATTGAACAGCAAAAGGAAGTTCTTGATCACCTGGCTGCTTACATTCCGGTTAAAGAAAGGTAAGGGATTAACGTGCGTGAAATCATTATTGCAACTAAAAATGCAGGCAAAGTAAAAGATTTTGAAACACTTTTCTCACCAAAGGGATTTAAAGTAAAATCGCTTCTTGATTTTCCTGAGATTGAAGACGTGGAAGAAACGGGCGTTACATTTGCGGAGAACGCCAAGCTAAAGGCCGAGACCATTTCATCAGCATTAAATAAGCCGGTTATTGCCGATGATTCTGGGCTTGCTATTGATGCCTTAAACGGGGAGCCGGGCGTTTATTCCGCGCGTTATGCTGGTGAAAATAAAGATGATAATGCTAATATAGAGAAGGTACTTCAAAAATTAAATGACGTGCCGTTTGAAAAGCGCACGGCACGCTTTCATTGTGCCCTTGCTATTGCAGTGCCCGGAAAGAGAACAGAGATTGTAGAGGGCACGTGTGAAGGGCGCATCTTGGAAGAAAAAAGAGGCGAAAACGGCTTTGGGTACGATCCTATTTTCTTTGTAGAAAAATGGAACTGCTCCATGGCAGAATTGACCAAAGAGCAAAAAAATCAGATTAGTCACCGAGCAAATGCGTTACAAAAACTAGCACCGCTAATTGATGCGCAATTTTAGAAGGAGTGATGACGTGTGAAACTATTAATTGTAAGCGATAGCCACGGGTTACAAGAAGAACTGCTCACTATCAGAGAGAGACATGCTGATGTAGATAAGATGATCCATTGTGGGGATTCTGAGTTGCCGCAAGACAGCAAAGAAATGTCTGCGTTTTTAGGCGTTCGAGGAAATTGTGACTACGATGCATCTTACGTTAATGATCGAGTAGAGTCGCTTGGAGAAGCTACGTGTCTGGTTACACACGGTCACTTATATAATGTTAAAATGTCTATGATGAATCTGCATTACAAAGCGAGAGAAGTCGGGGCAAACGTTGTTTGTTTTGGGCATTCTCACATAGCGGGAGCTGAGCTCATGGACGGAGTTTTATTTATCAATCCAGGAAGTATGTTACTTCCTCGTATGAGAAAAGAACGTACGTATGCTATACTAGTAGTGGATGGTACAGAAGCTACCGTGCAGTTTTACGATATAAGCGGTAAACATATTCCTAGCATGCAGTTAACCTGTACACTTTCAGCATAATATAGCCAAATATAGGGAGAAGAGAAGGTTTTTTACCTCTCTTCTCATAAAATTTCAAAAAAACGTTGACTTTTAAATTATATTTGAATATAATAAGTATTGTCTTTGATACACTTTAACATTATGTCCCAGTAGCTCAGCAGGATAGAGCAACGGCCTTCTAAGCCGTCGGTCGGGAGTTCGAATCTCTCCTGGGACGTCCAAAAAAACCGGTTTTTACTTTTAAGTAAAAACCGGTTTTTTTTATTTATCTTAAAAGTGAATGTTTGTTCATTCAGTGTGTACAAATGAACGTTTCAGAAAAACTTTTTGAACTGCTATAAACCCTTATTACATCAATAATGAAAACGCATTCAAATATTCTGTTTAGTCTAAATTATCTAAAAAAATCTCGAAAAGTGGTTGACTATGCATAGAAATGGGCGTAAGATAGTCCTCAAATATAAGTTTTCTAAAAATTTTAATTAATTGTAATTAATTTAAAATATGATGTGTAAAGCATTGTTCAAAAAGCATATAGCGTTTTAAAACGTTGAAGAGGATAAGTAGTTTTGATGTTTAGGTATCAACAGAGAGTCGGGTTGCTGGAAGCCGACGTTACCAACTCAAAATGAACTCACCTCAGAGTGTTACCCTGAAATTCAGTAAGGGCGACCGAGTGTACTTCCAAAGCACTCGTTATCAAAAAGAATGTACATTATACATTCATAAGGTAATCATTACGATTACAAACGAGGGTGGTACCGCGTAAAGTACAAAAGACTTTTCGCCCCTTGACCTATATCATTTGATAGGGTCTATTTAGGGGTGAGAAGTCTTTTTTCTTTTATCTAGAAAACGAAAGGATGAGAAAAGTGGGAGCCAATATGCAAACGAAAGAACCTGTAAGCACTGGGGCACAAATGAATGGAGCTGACATGTTGATTGAATCTCTAAGAAGAGAAAATGTTGACGTCATCTTCGGTTACCCAGGGGGAGCCGTTTTACCGATTTACGATAAGCTATACGGTTCAGGAATGTTTCACGTACTTGCTCGTCACGAACAAGGTGGAATTCACGCAGCAGAAGGGTACGCAAGAATTTCAGGCAAACCCGGTGTAGTTATCGCAACAAGTGGTCCTGGTGCAACAAATATCGTAACAGGTTTGGCAGATGCGATGATTGACTCACTTCCTTTAGTTGTTTTTACTGGTCAAGTAGCTTCAAGTGTAATTGGTTCTGACGCGTTCCAAGAAGCAGATGTATTAGGGATCACAATGCCAATTACAAAACATAGCTATCAAGTACGCAATATCAGCGATATGCCGAGAATCATCAAAGAGGCATTCCATATTGCGACAACAGGAAGACCTGGTCCAGTCTTAATCGACATTCCAAAAGATATGGCACAGGGTGATGGAACATTTAATTACGAAGGAGAAATTGATTTACCTGGCTATCAGCCAACTTATTTTCCAAATCAGCTGCAGGTAAAAAAATTAACAGACGCAGTAGCAGCTGCAAAACAACCTGTTATTCTAGCAGGTGCGGGAGTGTTATTGAGTAAAGGTTCAGAAGAATTAAAAAATTATGCTGAACGTCAAAATATTCCGGTTATTAATACGCTTTTAGGGTTGGGCTGTTTTCCTGCAGATCATCCGCTTCATTTAGGAATGGCTGGTATGCACGGAACCTACACAGCAAACATGGCAATTTATGAGAGTGATCTTCTCATTAGTATCGGTGCACGCTTTGATGACCGAGTAACAGGTAACTTGAAGCATTTTGCACCAAATGCAAAAATTGCTCACATTGACATCGACCCAGCGGAAATTGGAAAGAATGTTCCAACCAAGATTCCAATTGTTGGAGATGCAAAAGAAGTATTGAAGCAATTGCTTCTGCAAGAAGGAGAAGTTGGAGATTATACGAAATGGCATGAGAAATTAGCGGCGTGGAAGCAAGAATATCCATTATGGTATCAGAACTCAGGGGACGTGTTAAAACCACAAAAAGTAGTTGAGTTGCTTCACAAGTATACAAATGGAGATGCCGTTGTTACAACGGACGTTGGGCAACATCAAATGTGGGTAGCTCAATACTACACATTTAACAATCCAGATCGATGGGTAACTTCAGGTGGTCTCGGCACTATGGGCTTTGGATTACCTTCTGCAATCGGCGCTCAGCTGGCAAACAAAGATAAAACAGTTGTAGCAGTCGTTGGTGACGGTGGATTTCAAATGACGCTTCAAGAATTAGGAGTTATTAGAGAATTAAATTTACCTGTAAAAGTGGTTGTGCTTAACAATCAGTCGCTTGGTATGGTTCGTCAGTGGCAGGAAATCTTCTATGAAGAACGCTACTCACACTCTTTAATTCCGAATCAGCCTAATTTAATGAAGCTTGCAGAAGCTTATGATATCAAAGGTTTACAAGCTTCTACTGAAGAAGAAGCGCACGCGGCTTTAAAAGAAGCAATGGAAACAGATGGACCTGTTTTACTAAACTTCTTTGTCGCACCTAAAGAAAACGTATATCCAATGGTTGCACCTGGAAAAGGATTACATGAAATGGTAGGGGTGAAACCATGAAGCGAATTATTACAGCAACTGTATTAAACCGTGCGGGCGTATTAAATCGCGTGACGGGGTTATTTACAAAAAGAAATTTCAATATTGAGAGTATTTCGGTAGGTCACACTGAATCTGAAGATGTATCACGCATGACGTTTGTTGTGAACGTAGAGCATGATAACGCTGCTGAACAAGTGATTAAGCAGTTAAATAAGCAGATTGACGTGTTGAAGGTTCAAGATATTACAGATCAAGCGGTGGTATCAAGAGAGCTTGCTTTAATGAAAGTAGCCTCTACGCCAGCGAGCCGTAACGAACTTTATGCAGTAATTGAACCTTTCCGTGCAACCATCATTGATGTAAGCCGCGACAGCTTAATTATTCAAGTAACAGGTGAATCCAGCAAGATTGAAGCGATGATTGATCTACTTCAGCCTTATGGATTAAAAGAAGTAACGCGCACGGGAACAGTAGCTGTTCCGCGCGGTACGCAAAAAGCAGCAGCCAAACTTTCATCAATCATTTAATTCTAGCTAGTTACTAACCAAGTAAACTATATAAAACTATATAAACTAAGAGGAGAGATTTATTATGACAAAGGTATATTATAACGGAGATGCAAAGGATCAATTATTACAAGGTAAAACAGTAGCAATCGTAGGTTATGGTTCACAAGGTCACGCTCATGCACAAAACTTACGCGACAGCGGAGTAAACGTGGTAGTAGGATTACGTAAAGGTAAATCATGGGATCAAGCAGAGCAAGACGGTTTCACTGTATTATCTGTAAAAGATGCAGTTCAACAAGCGGAAGTAGTAATGGTATTACTTCCAGATGAGTATCAGCCAAAAGTTTATAACGAAGAAATTCTTCCAGGACTAAAACCAGGAAAATCTTTAGTATTTGCTCACGGTTTCAACATTCATTTTAACCAAATCGTAGCACCTGAATTCGTTGACGTATTCTTAGTAGCTCCAAAAGGCCCTGGTCACCTTGTAAGAAGAACGTATGAAGAAGGAGCTGGCGTACCGGCGTTGTTCGCAGTATTCCAAGATGTAACTGGCGAAGCAAAAGACGTAGCGTTAGCTTATGCTAAAGCAATCGGTTCAGCTCGTGCGGGTGTGTTAGAAACAACATTTAAAGAAGAAACAGAAACAGATCTTTTCGGTGAGCAAGCAGTACTTTGCGGTGGTTTAACTTCATTAGTTAAAGCTGGTTTTGAAACGCTTGTAGAAGCTGGCTACCAACCGGAAGTTGCATATTTTGAGTGTTTACACGAATTAAAATTAATTGTTGACCTTATGTATGAAGGCGGAATGGAAGGCATGCGTTATTCAATCTCTGATACAGCTCAATGGGGTGACTTCGTTTCAGGACCACGCGTTGTAGATGAGCGTTCAAAAGAACAAATGAAAAAAGTTCTTGAAGATATCCAAACAGGTAAATTTGCAAAAGGCTGGATCCTAGAAAACCAAGCAAATCGTCCGGAATTTACAGCTATCAATAACCGTGAAAACGAACATTTAATTGAAAAAGTTGGCGCTCAATTACGTGAAATGATGCCATTTGTTAAAAAACAAAAGAAAGAAGCGGTGATCGCTAGTGCAAAAAATTAAACTATTTGACACGACGCTACGCGATGGTGAACAGTCACCTGGAGTCAATTTGAACCTACAAGAAAAGCTTGAAATTGCTAAGCAGTTAGAGCGATTAGGTATCGACATCATTGAAGCTGGATTTCCCGCTTCTTCAAAAGGTGATTTTCAATCCGTAAAAGAAATTGCGTCTATTGTCAAAAATTCTTCTGTAACAGGCCTTGCAAGGTCTGTTACAAAAGATATTGACATTGCATGGGAAGCGTTAAAAGAAAGTGCAGAACCAAGACTGCATGTCTTTATCGCTACTTCCGAAATTCATATGCAGCATAAATTGAAAAAAACACCTGATGAAGTACTTGAAACAGCAGTGGAAATGGTGAAGTACGCAAGTAAAAAATTCCCGGTTGTTCAATGGTCTGCTGAAGATGCATGTCGAACAGATTTACCGTTTTTAGCTAGAATTGTAGAAGCAGTTATTGATGCTGGTGCAAAAGTCGTTAATATTCCAGATACAGTAGGATTTATCACTCCTGGTGACTATCAATCAGTATTTCATTACTTAAAAGAACATGTGTCAAATATTCATAAAGTTGATTTGTCAGCTCACTGTCACGATGACTTAGGGCTAGCTGTGGCCAATTCAATGGCTGCTATTGAAGCAGGAGCTACTCAAATTGAAGGAACGATTAACGGAATCGGAGAACGTGCGGGTAACGCAGCTCTTGAAGAAGTAGCACTTGCGCTTCATGTCCGTCAAGATTTCTATCAAGCGAGCACAGGTCTTATCTTGCCTGAAATCAAGCGTACGAGTGACATTATCAGTAAGCTTACCGGAATGAATATTGCACCAAATAAAGCAATTGTCGGAAAAAATGCTTTTGCTCATGAATCAGGTATTCACCAAGATGGCGTCTTAAAAAATCCGTTAACATATGAGATTATTTCCCCAGAACTTGTGGGTGTTAAACAAAATCCAATTGTGCTTGGTAAACACTCAGGCCGTCATGCGTTCCGTACACGCTTAGTAGAGCTTGGATTCACATTGGAAGATACAGAAGCAAACGTGCTTTTTGAGAAGTTTAAAGACTTAGCAGATAAGAAAAAAGACATTACCGATGATGATTTATTAGCATTAGTCATTCAAAAGCAAGTTAGCAAAGACAGTGAATATAAGCTTGAAAGTCTGCAAGTTCAGTATGGTACGAACAATATTCCTACGGCTACGATTACGCTTCGCAAAGAAAACGGCGAAGAGATTCAAGAAGCAGCTACGGGATCTGGAAGCGTGGAAGCTATCTATAATACGCTGCAGCGCTGTGTTGAACAAGATGTAAAACTATTAGACTATCGTATTCAGTCTATTAACGGTGGGCCGGATGCACTAGCTGAAGTATTTGTGAAGGTTGAAAGCGAAGGAACTGAAGCAAGCGGACGCGGAGTAGCATTTGACGTATTAGAATCGTCAGCGAAAGCATATCTGAACGCTATTAATCGTTTAATCGCTATTCAGCAGCATCGTACAAAGCAAGAAGTAATGTGAACTGAAGGGAGAGACCACCATGACAAAAAAAGTCGCTGTATTACCGGGTGACGGCGTAGGAACAGAAGTAACGAAAGGCGCTGTTGCCGTTTTAAAAGCAATTGGAGAGCGCTTTGATCATCAATTTGAGTTTGCGTATGGACTAATTGGCGGAGCTGCAATTGATGAGGCGGGCACACCTCTTCCAGAAAGTACAATTGAGACTTGTAAGCAGGCGGATGCTGTATTACTTGGATCGGTTGGAGGGCCAAAATGGGATCGTAACCCTTCGCATTTGCGACCGGAAAAAGGTTTGCTAGCTATCCGAAAAGAACTGGATTTATATGCTAATCTTCGTCCGGTGACGTTTTATGATAGCTTAGCGGATGCCTCTCCTCTGAAAAAAGAATACATTGAAGGTGTTGACTTCATTATCGTCCGCGAGCTAACAGGAGGCTTATATTTTGGTAAGCCTAGCGAGCGCCGAACAGAAGGAAATGAAGAAACAGTTGTTGACACATTATTTTATAAGCGTACAGAAATTGAAAGAATTATTCGCCAAGCATTTGACACGGCTGTAAATCGACGTAAAAAAGTAACGTCTGTTGATAAAGCGAATGTACTTGAGTCTAGTAGAGTGTGGCGTGAAGTAGCTGAAGAAGTAGCAAAAGACTACCCGGATGTAGAGCTTGAGCACATGCTTGTAGATTCAGCCGCTATGCAGTTAATTCGTAATCCGAAATATTTTGATGTAGTGGTAACTGAAAATATGTTTGGTGATATTTTGAGTGATGAGGCTTCTATGCTGACAGGATCGTTAGGAATGTTGCCATCTGCGAGCTTAACGGCTGATGGTCCATCTTTATATGAACCGGTTCACGGTTCTGCACCAGATATTGCTGGTCAAAACAAAGCTAATCCGATTGCTGCTATTTTATCTGCAGCAATGTTGCTTAGACATTCATTTGGGTTAGAAAAAGAAGCAGCAGTGATTGAACAAGCGGTTGAAAGTGTATTACATGCAGGTCATCGAACAGCTGACTTAGCAGACGGTAATCATTATTTAGGTACCGATAAAATGGTGGAGGCGATAACTGCGGTAATTGCCAATGATTCTGCCATTTCAAGCATTATGACAGCTTACAGTTAATCATGCGTTTCTCACGTTTTGTGAGAAACGTTTTTCATAATCAGAAAGGAGGAGCAGTATGAAACCAAAAACAATTATTGATAAGCTTTGGGAACAACATGTTGTACGTCGAGAAGAGGGGAAGCCGGACTTATTATATATCGATCTTCATCTTATTCATGAAGTAACGTCCCCTCAAGCATTTGAAGGTCTTCGCGTGGCAAATCGCCAAGTGAAGCGTCCAGACTTAACGTTTGCTACAATGGATCACAATATTCCAACGGTTGACCGTTTTAATATTAAAGATCCGATTGCAAAGAAACAAGTAGACAAACTATCCGAAAACTGTCATGAGTTTGGTGTGAAGCTTTTAGATTTAACAAGTGAAGAGCAAGGAATTGTGCATATCATTGGACCGGAATTAGGATTAACTCAGCCTGGAAAAACCATTGTGTGCGGAGATAGCCATACATCTACTCACGGTGCGTTTGGAGCGCTTGCTTTTGGGATAGGAACTAGTGAGGTAGAGCATGTTTTGGCAACACAAACGCTATGGCAAGCAAAACCAA
This sequence comes from Priestia sp. 40, assembly GCF_049368575.1. NCBI lineage: Bacteria > Bacillati > Bacillota > Bacilli > Caryophanales > Bacillaceae > Priestia > Priestia sp. 40. The sequence goes on along the minus strand of NZ_JBMPZA010000005.1, from coordinate 1,358,849 downwards.
AAACGCTTCAAGTAAAAGTGAATGGCAAAAAGCAGCCTGGTGTTTATGCTAAGGACATCGTGTTAGCGATTATTCAAAAGTTCGGCGTGAATTTTGGAACGGGTTCAATCGTGGAATTTACGGGCGAATGTATTCGCGATCTTTCAATGGAAGAGCGCATGACCATTTGTAATATGTCTATTGAAGCCGGTGCAAAAGCTGGTTTAATCAGTCCAGACGATGTCACTTTCTCTTATATTAAAGGACGTCAGTATGCTCCTAAAGGAGAACAGTTTGAAAAAGCAGTAGAAGCTTGGGCAGCTTTAGCAACAGATGAAGGTGCAACGTACGATGAAACGCTGGAAATTGATGCAGATACAATTGAACCTGTTGTAACGTGGGGAACAAACCCGGCGATGAGTTCTTATGTTAGCAAGCAGGTTCCTACATTAGAAGAGTGTAAAACAGAAGCTGAGAAAAAGTCTTTGTCACGAGCACTTGAGTACATGGGCTTACAGCCTGGCATGGCAATAGAAGAGATTCCAGTTCAGCATGTATTTATCGGTTCATGTACAAATGCTCGTTTGTCTGATCTTCGTGACGTGGCAGCCTTTATTAAAGGAAAGAAAGTGTCACCAGATGTGCGAGCAATCATTGTACCAGGTTCTCAAAAAGTAAAGCGAGTGGCTGAAGAAGAAGGGTTATCTGCTATTTTTATTGAAGCAGGTTTTGATTGGAGAGACTCAGGCTGCAGCATGTGTCTAGGCATGAACTCTGACTTAGTTCCACAAGGCGAACACTGTGCGTCCACTTCTAACCGGAATTTTGAAGGACGTCAAGGAAAAGGCGCCAGAACGCATTTAGTAAGCCCGGTAATGGCAGCAGCGGCAGCGGTATATGGACATTTTGTTGATGTACGCAAACTACAAGAACAAGCGGTGCGATAAGGAGGAGAACACAGATGAATGCTTTTACAATCCATACAGGGAAAGTAGCAGGTCTCGACCGAGCAAACGTAGATACTGATCAAATTATCCCAAAGCAATTTTTGAAAAGAATTGAGCGTACTGGCTTTGGACAATTTCTATTTTTTGATTGGCGATATAACGAAGATGAAACGTTAAATGAAACGTTTGAACTAAATCAGCCTCAAAATCAAGGAGCAACAATTCTTGTAGCTGACGAGAACTTCGGGTGTGGTTCGTCACGTGAACACGCTCCATGGGCGCTTTTAGACTACGGGTTCCGTGCTATTATCGCACCGTCATTTGCGGATATTTTTAAACAAAACTGTCTGAAAAATGGTATTTTACCTATTGTTTTACCAAAAGAAGATGTTTCCTATTTAATGAAAGAGTCTCAAAGTGCTTCTTACGCCTGTACAATCGATCTTCATCAGCAAAAAATTACCGATGAAACAGGTTTTGAACGTACGTTTGATATCAATGGCCATTGGAAATATATGCTTGTTAATGGATATGATGAAATTGGCTATACGCTTTCTTTTGAAGACGACATTTCTGCTTATGAAGCAAAAACGGTAAGATATTAACCAAAAATCGAGCAAAATTATGATTTTGCTCGATTTTTTTGCGTTCCGTTAATTCAATTGCTAAACTGTAAAGCAAATGGACCGCGAAGTGGGGAGAAAACATGTCGAATGAACAACAAAACAAAATTGTAGCTTTTCCTCTATTAAAAGAACGGTTGGTTGAAAAAGCTACAGAACATATGCAGCACAAGCAATTTCAAGAAGCACTTCCTTTATTTGAGCAGGCCTACGAACTTGATAATAAGCATCATGAAATTTTGCTTGGCCTTGTTATTTGTCACGTCGAGCTCGGTGATGCAGGCATAGCTAAGGAATTATGTGAGCAAATGCTGAAAGAAGATATTGGCGATTATTATCATAATTTGCAAATGTACCTCATGGTGTTAATTCAGCTTGGTCATTATCATGAAGGATATGTCACTCTACAAGCAGTTATTCAAGAACACAAACTCCCTTCTGAACATGCTGAACAGCTTTATCAGCTATTGGAGTTCTGTAAAAATAGAATGAATCAAGAACAAGTCATAGAAGAACAAACAGAAGAAGAACAGCTAGAGCAGTTTAAATCATTCACAGCTCTAGACAATATTCAGGATCAGCTTGAATGGGTTCATTCATTAAAAACAAAGAGAATTGAAAAGCAGCGCTTCTTTCTGGAACAGCTATTTTCATCTGAAGCTGTTCACCCTATCGTAAAAACAGTCGCTTTAAAAACAGTCATGGAAGAAGAAGTAGACATTGATTTTATGATTAGTAAGTTTGGAGAGACGAAAAAAGTAAATGCGCTTCAGCTTCAACGAACAACACCGTATTTGTTTGCCGAGCAAGTAGAAGCGCAGCTGACGGAAAAGCTGGAGCATGAAAATCCTACATTGCTGCAGGTTGCCGTTGAAATATGGCAGCGTCATTTATTTATTACATTTCCGTTTTTACCGGGTGATAATGTAAAACTTTGGACAGAAGCGGTGTATGCTGTTAGTCTGATGATGCAAGGAGAAGAGTCAGATGCAGCTGTAGCAGAGGAAGACGGAAGTTTCTCCGCAGCTGAATTAAGAAAGGCAATTAAAGTGCTAAAAGAAATTGAAGAAATTTCTTTTATATAAAATGTGGTGTTTAGTTGAAACGTCATTGTTGTATGTTATAATATAATGGTTGTAAAATGCACTTAAATACGTATAGTAGAATTTCATCTTTACATTACATTCCTACTTACTTTAAAGTAATAGGGAGTTAAATAGATAATGATTGAGGGTTGAACTGATAGGCTATCTGCATTATCTAATTTAGAAATCACTACTTAAAATGATTTTGGAGGGAAACATTCATGTCTGCAAAATGGGAAAAACAAGAAGGAAATCAAGGCGTTTTAACAGTAGAAGTTGAAGCTGCTGAGTTTGATAAAGCCTTAGATAAAGCATTCACAAAAGTTGTAAAGCAAGTAAACGTACCAGGGTTCCGTAAAGGTAAAATGCCTCGTCCACTTTTCGAAAAACGTTTTGGCGTAGAGTCTTTATACCAAGATGCACTAGACATCTTATTACCTGAAGCTTACAGCAATGCAATTGTTGAAGCTGGTATCGAGCCGGTTGATCGTCCAGAAATCGATGTTGAAACAATCGAAAAAGGACAACCTTTAGTTTTCACTGCTAAAGTAACTGTTAAGCCTGAAGTTAAATTAGGCGAATACAAAAACTTAGAAGTAGAAAAAGTAGATACAACTGTAACAGATGAAGACGTTGAAGCTGAATTAAAAACACTTCAAGAGCGTCACGCTGAACTAGTTGTTAAAGAAGAAGGAACTGTAGCTGAAGGTGATACAGCTGTAATCGACTTTGAAGGTTTTGTTGATGGCGAAGCATTCGAAGGCGGAAAAGGCGAAAACTATTCTTTAGAAATCGGTTCTAACACATTCATCCCTGGCTTTGAAGAGCAACTAGTTGGTCTTGAAGTAGGCGCTGAAAAAGAAGTGGAAGTAACATTTCCTGAAGAGTATCACGCTGAAGAGCTAGCTGGTAAAGCTGCTAAATTCAAAGTGAAATTACACGAAATCAAATCTAAAGAGCTTCCAGCTTTAGACGATGAGTTTGCAAAAGACGTAGATGAAGAAGTAGAAACTTTAGAAGCGTTAAAAGCAAAAACAAAAGAAAAATTACAAAGCGATAAAGAGAATCAAGCGGAATCAGCTCTTCGCGACACTTTAGTAGAAAAAGCTGCTGAAAATGCTGAAGTAGAAATTCCAGAAGCAATGTTCAACACTGAAATGGATCGTATGATGCAAGAGTTTGAACAACGTTTACAAATGCAAGGTCTTAACCTTGAACTTTATTTCCAATTCTCAGGTCAAGATGAAAAAGCTCTTCGCGACCAAATGCGTCCGGATGCTGAAAAGCGTGTGAAAATCAACTTAACGCTAGAAGCTATTTCAAAAGCTGAAAATCTTGAAGTAAGCGAAGAAGAAGTAGAAAAAGAATTAGAAAACATGGCAGGAATGTACAACATGCCTGTCGAAGAAATTAAGAAAGTGCTTGGCAGTCTTGATAGCATTAAAGAAGACATGAAAGTACGTAAAGCAGTTGAATTTCTTGTAGAAAACAGCAAAGCTGTTGCATAATAGTAAGTAAGAAACAAGGCGCGACTTGATCGTGCCTTGTTTTATAAACTTCAATAGTTTTTTTATATCATAACCAACACCGTAGAAGCAGCTTTAACCCATTGTTTGAAATCCGTGGTTATGAAATAGGCCCAATAAGAGGACACTATATAATAGCAGATCTCCATTCTGTTATGCTCATCAACAACATATACATAAAACGTTTTAGTATCTATTCAAGAAAATGTATGGTAAAATGCAATACAAATCTTTTCATAGCGCTTTTACTATGTGATAAAGAGGGGCATTTACCTACAAATAGATGAGTTGTTCATGTTGTTGGGCTATAGCGCGGATAGAAATCAGCTTCGAGCACTTTAGTAAATACTACAAGGGGTGAAAATTATGTTTAAATTTAACGATGAAAAAGGGCAGTTAAAATGCTCATTTTGTGGTAAAACACAAGAACAAGTACGCAAGTTAGTTGCGGGTCCAGGTGTTTACATATGCGATGAATGTATTGAACTTTGCACGGAAATCGTAGAAGAAGAGTTAGGTACAGAAGAAGAAGTAGAATTTAAAGATGTACCAAAACCAAAAGAAATTCGTGACATTTTAGATGAGTATGTAATTGGCCAAGAGGATGCGAAAAAATCGTTATCCGTTGCGGTATACAACCATTACAAACGAATCAATTCAAACAGTAAAATTGATGACGTTGAGTTATCAAAAAGTAATATTGCATTAATTGGACCTACAGGAAGCGGTAAAACTTTACTAGCTCAAACATTGGCTCGTATTTTAAACGTACCGTTTGCGATTGCAGATGCAACATCTCTAACAGAAGCGGGTTATGTAGGAGAAGATGTTGAAAACATCTTATTAAAATTAATTCAATCAGCTGATTACGATGTGGAGAAAGCTGAAAAAGGTATCATCTACATCGATGAAATTGATAAAGTAGCGCGTAAGTCTGAAAACCCATCTATTACACGTGATGTATCAGGTGAAGGTGTGCAGCAGGCTCTTCTTAAAATCTTAGAAGGTACTGTAGCAAGTGTTCCTCCTCAAGGTGGACGCAAACACCCTCATCAAGAATTTATTCAAATTGATACAACAAATATCTTATTTATTTGCGGTGGTGCATTTGACGGAATCGAACCTATTATTAAGCGCCGTCTAGGTAAAAAAGTAATTGGTTTCGGTTCAGAAACAAAACAACAAGACTTTACAGAAAAAGAGTTACTAGCAAAAGTATTACCGGAAGATTTATTAAAATTTGGTTTGATTCCAGAGTTTATTGGTCGTTTACCGGTTACTGCTAGCTTAGTACCTCTTGATGAAGAAGCGCTAGTTGAGATTTTAACAAAACCTAAAAATGCACTAGTGAAACAATATCAGAAAATGCTTGAACTTGATGACGTTGAACTTGAGTTCGAAGACGAGGCTTTAGTAGAAATTTCTAAAAAAGCAATCGAGCGTAAAACAGGTGCTCGTGGTCTACGTTCAATCATTGAAGGTATTATGTTAGATGTAATGTTTGATCTTCCTTCACGTGATGATATTACAAAATGTATTATCACAGGTGAAACTGTTCGTGATCAAGCGGCTCCTAAGTTCGTATTAGAAGACGGATCTACTATTCAAGAAGGCAGCAAAACATCAGCATAAAAAAAGCCAGGTACTCAAATTGAGTACCTGGCTTTTTTCTGTTGATAAAGGACAACTAAATTTTACTTTTTACTAGAATCTTGTTTATTCCTACTGCTGCAAGGAGATAATAACTGATAATTATCTTACTAAACTGCGCAGGAGGTTTATCTATGAACTGGACGAATATTGCCTTAATGGTCCAACTTTTTTTTGGTATCATCATTGGCTTATATTTTTGGAATTTATTACGCAATCAGCGTACGCAAAAAGTCTCAATTGACCGGGATTCAAAGAAAGAAATGGAGCAATTGCAGAAAATGAGAGCCATCTCTTTAACTGAGCCGCTTGCCGAACGTGTGAGGCCGTCTAGCTTCTCCGATATTGTCGGCCAAGAAGATGGAATTCGGTCACTAAAGGCTGCCCTTTGCGGCCCTAATCCACAGCACGTGATTGTATACGGGCCGCCTGGAGTAGGAAAAACAGCAGCAGCACGTTTAGTGTTAGAAGAAGCAAAAAAAAATAAAAAATCACCTTTTAAACAAGCAGCAGTATTTGTAGAGTTAGATGCAACTACGGCGCGTTTTGATGAGCGAGGCATTGCTGATCCTTTAATTGGGTCTGTTCATGATCCCATTTACCAAGGAGCGGGTGCCATGGGCCAAGCTGGAATTCCGCAGCCAAAACAAGGAGCGGTTACAGATGCACACGGGGGAATTTTATTTATTGATGAAATTGGAGAGCTCCATCCTATTCAGATGAATAAGCTGTTAAAGGTTCTAGAAGATCGAAAAGTGTTTATGGAAAGCGCTTATTACAGTGAAGAAAACACACAAATCCCGACACACATTCACGATATTTTTCAAAATGGTTTGCCAGCAGACTTTCGTTTGATTGGTGCGACGACTAGAACGCCTAATGAAATTCCACCTGCCATTCGTTCCAGATGCGTAGAGGTATTTTTCCGTGAGCTTGATCGCGACGAAATTATTACAGTTGCAAAAAAAGCAGCAAATAAAGTAAGAATGGATATATCAGAAGAAGGTTTATCTCTGTTTTCTACATATGCACGCAATGGACGTGAAACGGTTAATATGATGCAAATTGCGGCTGGATTAGCGATATCAGAGGAACGAACGGACATTAAAAATGAAGATATTGAATGGATTGTTCATTCTAGTCAACTATCTCCAAGACACGATCCGAAAATTGCAGATGAGGAAAAAGTTGGACTTATTAATGGGTTAGCGGTGTACGGGCCCAACTCTGGAGCACTTTTAGAGATTGAAGTCAAAGCGATTCCTGCAAAAGAGAAAGGGAACATTATTATTACGGGTATCGTTGAAGAGGAAAGTATAGGGACTCAAGGGAAGTCTATTCGCCGTAAAAGTATGGCTAAAAGCTCAATTGAAAATGTCATAACTGTTCTTCGCTCGATGGATGTTCCAGCCGATGAGTATGATATTCATGTGAACTTTCCGGGGGGAGTGCCAATTGATGGGCCTTCTGCTGGTATTGCTATGGCAACAGGGATCTACTCAGCGATTTATGAAGTGCCAATTAAACATACGGTAGCAATGACAGGAGAAATTGGTCTGCACGGCAACGTAAAGCCAATTGGCGGTGTAATTCCAAAAATCAAGGCAGCAAAACAAGCAGGCGTTCAGACGGTGATTGTGCCAAAAGAAAATATGAATGCAATGGTAGAAAAGGTAAAAGGTATCGATATTATTCCTGTCCATCATTTAACAGAAGTGTTTGAACAAGCACTATTGTCTGTACATGAGCATGTTGCACATTTGTCGGTAGATCCAGCTATTTCAAATAGAGAATCTAGCTAATTCTATCATGATAATTAAAAATTAATGGTCAGATGAATATTCATCGCCTTTTTCGCGTATAAAACCTTTATACACAGCCAACGAAAAAGGCGTTTTTTTATGAAAAGAGCTTAAAAAGATATATTTTGCCTTTTAATTCTTTCTCATGATACAATTAGTAATTACTATTGTTAGACAATGTGTATACAAATGAGATAAAATTGTTAAAAGAATTCACACTTTACATACTTTAATTGACGAGCATTGGAGGTGTTCATTGCATGGCAGAAAAAGAAAAATTGACAATGCCGCTATTGCCTTTACGAGGTTTGATCGTCTATCCGACAATGGTGCTTCATTTAGATGTTGGGCGAGATAAATCTGTGCAAGCATTAGAAAAAGCAATGATGGATGATCACTTAGTTTGTTTAGTATCACAAAAAGATATGGGTATCGATGAACCAACAAAAGAGGATTTATATAGAACCGGTACGTTAGCAAAAATTAAACAAATGCTAAAGCTGCCGAATGGAACGATGCGCGTCTTAGTAGAAGGACTAAATCGCGTAACCGTTACAGAATTTGAAGACAGCGAAGAATATTTTGTTGTACACGTGGAAAAGCAAAACGAAGAACATCAGGTTGATGTAGAAGATAAAGCGCTGATGCGCACGCTTTTAGACTATTTCGAACAATACATAAAACTTTCCAAAAAGGTGTCCGTTGAAACTCTTTCAACCGTAAGTGACATTGAAGAACCAGGAAGATTAGCAGATATTGTAGCCTCTCATTTACCAATAAAAATTCAGCTTAAACAAGAAATTTTAGAAACAACTGATGTGAAAGAAAGATTAAATACGATCATTTCTCATATTCAAGACGAGCAAGAAGTTTTGCAGCTGGAGAAAAAAATTGGACAGCGTGTAAAGAAATCAATGGAACGCACTCAGAAAGAGTATTATCTTCGTGAGCAAATGAAGGCGATTCAAAAAGAGCTTGGAGACAAAGAAGGAAAGACAGGAGAAGTAGCAACACTTCGCGAAAAAATTGAAGCAAGTGGGATGACGGACCATGTCAAACAAGTGGCGTTTAAAGAATTGGATCGCTATGAAAAAATTCCTGCTACCTCCGCTGAAAGCTCAGTCATTCGAAATTATATCGAGTGGTTGATTGCGCTACCTTGGACAAATGAAACGGAAGATACGCTCAATATTCATAATGCTGAACAAGTGCTGAACGATGAGCACTATGGCCTTGAAAAAGTGAAGGAACGCGTATTAGAATATCTAGCTGTGCAGCAGTTGACAAAATCTCTTAAAGGTCCTATTTTATGTTTAGCAGGACCTCCTGGCGTAGGGAAAACATCCCTAGCCCGTTCAATTGCTACGTCTCTAGATCGTCATTTTGTACGAGTATCTCTAGGCGGCGTGAGAGATGAGTCGGAAATCCGCGGTCATCGTCGCACGTACGTGGGAGCTATGCCTGGACGCATTATTCAAGGAATGAAAAAAGCAGGAACGATTAATCCGGTATTTCTGCTTGATGAAATCGATAAAATGTCAAATGATTTCCGAGGAGACCCGTCTTCTGCTTTGTTAGAAGTATTGGATCCTGAACAAAATCATAATTTCAGCGATCACTATATAGAAGAAACGTATGATTTATCAAAAGTGATGTTCGTGGCTACAGCTAATAACTTAGCTACGATTCCAGGGCCGCTGCGCGATCGAATGGAAATTATTCAAATTGCTGGTTACACGGAGCTGGAAAAGCTTGAAATCGCGAAGCGTCACCTATTGCTGCGCCAGCTAGAAAATCACGGATTGCAAAAGGGCAATTTACAGATTCGTGATGACGCGTTAACAGCAATCATCCGTTTATATACGAGAGAAGCTGGTGTTCGTAACCTTGAACGCGAAATTGCTTCAATTTGCCGAAAAGCAGCTCGTATCGTAGTCTCTGGCGAGAAAAAGCGCGTGGTGGTGACGGCCAAAACGCTTGAAGAATTCCTTGGTAAGCCTAGGTTCCGTTACGGACAGGCTGAGACGGAAGATCAAGTCGGCGTTGCTACAGGTCTTGCTTACACAACTGTAGGAGGAGACACGCTAGCCATTGAAGTAAGCTTGTCCCCTGGTAAAGGAAGACTAGTGCTAACTGGAAAGCTTGGAGACGTGATGAAAGAATCAGCTCAGGCAGCATTTAGCTACGTGCGTTCAAATGCAGAGAAACTAGGAATTGATGAAAAGTTTTATGAAAAACATGATATTCATATCCATGTTCCAGAAGGAGCTGTACCAAAGGATGGACCTTCTGCAGGAATTACCATTGCCACTGCTCTAGTATCAGCACTAACGGGTAAACCAGTGCGTAGAGAAGTAGGAATGACAGGAGAAATTACACTAAGAGGTCGCGTATTACCAATCGGTGGATTAAAAGAAAAGTCACTTAGTGCACATCGTGCCGGATTAACTAAAATATTAATCCCTCATGATAATGAACGTGATATTGAAGATATCCCTGACAGTGTACAAGAGGAATTAGACATCGTTCTTGTGTCACATGTGGACCAAGTATTGGAACATGCGCTAGTAGGAGAGGTAAAATGAAAGTAACTCAAGCCGATATTGTCATCAGTGCCGTACGCCCTGAACAATATCCTAAAGAAAACCTGCCAGAATTTGCGTTAGCAGGCCGTTCAAATGTAGGAAAATCATCTTTTATTAATAAGATGCTCAATCGCAAAAGCTTAGCGCGTACGTCGTCTAAGCCTGGAAAAACTCAAACACTTAACTTCTTTTTAATTAATGAAATCCTTCACTTTGTAGACGTACCTGGCTACGGATTTGCAAAAGTGTCTAAAAAAGAGCGTGAAGCATGGGGGAAAATGATTGAAACGTATTTAACAAATCGCGAGCAGCTTAAAGCTGTGTTAATGATTGTTGATCTACGCCATGCCCCTTCAAAGGATGACGTTATGATGTATGAGTTTTTGAAGCACCATGACCTTCCCGTTATGGTTATCGCGACGAAAGCTGATAAAATTCCTAAAGGAAAATGGCAAAAGCACTTAAAAGTAGTGAGAGAAACGCTAGATTTAGATCCAAATGATGAATTAATTCATTTCTCATCTGAAACAGGTGAAGGAAAAGATAAGGCGTGGAAATCTTTGCAGTATCGCATGACTCACTAAACAAAGGAATAGAAGTTAAAAAATGGAACGTTTATCATCACTCTAACAGGAAGTGAGTCAAACGTTCCATTTTTTTAACTTGTTTACATAGATTACTTTCGTTTGAAAAATAATAAATATAGCCCAACTAGTAACAATAAAATAGGCCAGAAGGTAGTTAAATAATTTACGCCGTCTTCAACTTTTGGCAAAAATAGTTTAAGACGGTCTGAAAACATCATTAAAATGGCAATAATTAAAAGGGTGCCGCCTTGGAAAAAGCCTGATTTGGCTTTTCTAGCACTGAGTAAAAAGCTAATGGCCACCATAAAAACGACCATGCTAATATTCGTAGGCCAAAAGGGAATTTGTTCACTTACATAGAAATGAATACCTAAAGTGATTAATATGTAGCTTGCAAGCAAGTTTGAATGATCTTGAGATAAAGCAGACTCAGTTAACAGGGCTGCTCCTATTAAAATTAACAGTACAGGCCACGTGTATACCTTTGCTGCAATGCTCATATGTAGTTCATTCAGTAAGAAAAAGATTCCAAATCCAACTAGTAAGACACCAAAAAACATTGATTGCTTTTTCATAGTAACCTCCAGGTGTTTCAAAACAGAAAACGTGATAAAACGCTGCTTTTTTGATACAATTTATTACGGAATAACAGTTAATATCTTAACACATGTTTTCAAAGACTGTTCACATTTTTTTTTCGAATGACTTATAGAACATGTTATAATAGTTAGAGATAAGGCGAAGCTTACATCTGTGTAATGCCCGCCGTTTTTTACGAATAGTAGAATGAAGAACGCCGGATTTTACGGGCAGTTATCTCACTGTAGCTCTTTGGAAATTTAGGGGTTACTGCCCGTCAAATTCGGATAAATAAGCACATTTCAATTATAGGGGGTATGTACAAATGCATATTATAGCAGTCGGCTTAAACTTTCGAACAGCCCCTGTTGAAATAAGAGAAAAGCTTAGTTTTAATGAGCAAGAACTAGCATCTGCCATGAAAACGTTAAGCGGCCAAAAAAGTATTTTGGAAAACATCATTGTTTCAACATGCAATCGTACGGAAATTTATGCTGTTGTTGATCAATTACACACGGGCCGTTATTATGTAAAAGCATTTTTAGCTGAATGGTTCGGAATAGATAAAGAAGAGTTTTCGCCTTATTTAACCATCTATGAAAATGATGGAGCCATCGAACATTTATACCGAGTAGCATGTGGATTAGATTCAATGGTGATTGGTGAAACACAAATTCTTGGACAAGTGCGTTCAAGCTTTTTGCTTGCTCAAGAAGAAGAAACAATTGGAACGGTTTTTAATCAGCTGTTTAAACAAGCGGTGACATTAGCCAAAAAAGCACATCATGAAACAGAAATTGGTGCGAATGCAGTTTCTGTCAGCTATGCAGCCGTAGAGCTTGCTAAAAAGATTTTTGGAGACTTATCATCCAAACATGTGTTGATTCTTGGTGCAGGGAAAATGGGTCAGCTTGCCGTACAGAATTTATATGGCAGCGGAGCTAAAAAAGTAACGGTAGTGAATCGAACATTTGAAAAGGCACAAGAGCTAGCAAATCGTTTTTCTGGAGAAGCCAAACCATTTGCTGATCTTCAACAGGCTTTAAGCGAAGCAGATATCTTAATTAGTTCAACAGGAGCTAATGACTATGTAGTAACGAAACAAATGATGAGTGAAGCCGAGCGTACGCGTAAAGGTCGCCCATTGTTTATGGTAGACATCGCCGTTCCGCGTGACTTAGATCCAGCACTAGATGAGCTAGAAACGGTCTTTTTATACGATATCGACGATTTGAACGGGATTGTAGAATCCAACTTGCAAGAGCGTCAAAAAGCTGCGGATGAAATTGAAATTATGCTTGAAGCTGAAATTGTTGCTTTCAAGTCATGGCTTGGTACGTTAGGCGTTGTGCCTGTTATTTCTGCACTTCGTCAAAAAGCACTTACGATTCAAGCTGAAACGATGAAAAGCATTGATCGTAAGCTCCCAGATTTATCTGATCGTGAGCGCAAAGTTTTAAATAAACATACAAAGAGTATAATTAATCAACTTCTTCGCGATCCAATTTTACACGCGAAAGAATTGGCTGGAGAGAAACATGCTGAAGAGTCTTTAGAGCTGTTCATGAAGATTTTTAATATTGAACAGGAAGTTGCTTTACAAAAAGAAAAAGAAGAGCAGCTTCATCCATCGATTACGTCTCATTCAGTAGCTTATCAGTCTTAAGTGAGGATTGAATAATGGTTGATATGGAATTAACCAGAATCTATGAATTGATTGTGATTTTATACGCGGTGAGCGTTTTATTATATTTTATTGATTTTGTACAAAATAACCGGAAGGCAAACTCGATAGCCTTCTGGTTACTTTCTATTGTGTGGGTTTTGCAAACAGCCTTTTTAATTTTAAGAATGTTTGAGACGGGAAGGTTTCCTATTCTTACCGTTTCTGAAGGGCTGTATTTTTACGCGTGGGTGTTAATTACTCTTTCACTTGTGATTAATCGCCTGTTCCGCGTTGATTTTATGGTGTTTTTTACAAATGTGATTGGTTTCTTAATTATGGCTATTCATACGTTTGCTCCACTTGAAACATACACTGCTGTCCAGTCGGAGCGCCTTGTGTCAGAATTATTAATCATCCATATTACCATGGCTATTTTATCTTACGGCGCTTTTTCAGTCTCTTTTGTTTTTTCCGCTCTGTATCTTGTTCAGTATAATTTATTGAAAAAGAAGAAATGGGGCAAGCGCTTGCTAAGAATTGAAGATTTAACAAAGCTAGATTACATGTCCTATGTATTGATTTTAATTGGTGTACCGCTGTTATTGCTTTCGTTAATCTTAGGAATCATATGGGCTTATATTAAATACGTAGATTTTCATTGGTACGATACAAAAGTGTTAGGTTCATTTTTAATGTTTGTTGCATACAGCGCTTACTTGTATGCTAGACTGCGTAGAGGTATTCAAGGAAAGGCAATCGCGATGTGGAATATTGGATTGTTCTTAGTCTTACTTATTAATTTCTTTTTATTTGGCAGTTTATCGAATTTTCACTTTTGGGGTTCGTAATTAGGAGGACAACATGCGAAAAATTATTGTCGGCTCTCGTCGAAGCAAACTTGCGTTAACACAGACCAAGTGGGTCATTGAACAGTTAAAAAAACAAGGTCTTCCTTTTGAATTTGAAATTAAAGAAATGGTGACAAAAGGGGATCAAATTTTAAATGTAACGCTGTCCAAAGTAGGCGGTAAAGGTCTTTTTGTAAAAGAAATTGAACAAGCCATGTTAGATAAAGAAATTGATATGGCCGTTCATAGTATGAAAGATATGCCGGCTGTTTTGCCAGAAGGATTAACGATTGGATGTATTCCTTTACGAGAAGATCATCGTGATGCGCTTATCTCAAAAAATGGTGAGCGATTTGAGGAGCTACCAAGCGGTGCTGTGATTGGGACAAGCAGCTTGCGTCGAGGGGCACAGCTTCTATCTATGCGTTCAGATATCGAAATTAAATGGATTCGAGGAAATATCGACACACGCCTAGAGAAATTAAAAAATGAGGATTACGATGCGATTATCTTGGCTGCTGCAGGGTTATCTCGTATGGGCTGGTCGAAAGATACGGTCACTCAGTACCTAGAGCCGGAAATAAGCATTCCCGCCGTAGGACAAGGAGCTTTAGCTATCGAATGCCGAGAAAATGACCATGAATTATTATCGCTTCTTCAAACTCTAAATCATGATGAAACGGCTCGTGCTGTTAGAGCTGAACGCGTATTTTTAAAAGAGATGGAAGGCGGATGCCAAGTGCCGATTGCGGGTTATGGTCGTATATTGGACGGCGGAAACATTGAGCTAACGTCGCTAGTCGCGTCTCCTGATGGCAAAACGATTTACAAAGAGCACATTACGGGAAAAGACCCCGTTGCTATCGGTTCAGAAGCTGCTGAGCGCTTAACATCTCAAGGAGCTAAGCTTTTAATTGATCGTGTAAAAGAGGAGCTGGACAAATAATGAGTCATGAGGCTCCTCTTTTTTTGAAAAAAGTTTTGATTACAAGAGAAGCGAAGCAGGCTCATTCATTTGCAGCACAGATTAAAAAGCTTGGAGGCATACCTTTAAGCTTACCAGTCCTCACGTTCGCACGTTCTAACAATGAAAAAGAAGTGGAAAATGTCCTGCTGTCGATTGACGGTTTTGATTGGATTGTTTTTACAAGTCAAAACGGCATTTCTTTTTTCTTTGAATGGCTAAAAGAGTTAAATATCAGCTGGAGTGCTTTAAAAAGATTAAAAGTGGCTGCGGTTGGAGAAAAAACCGCAAAATTGCTAGAAAAACACGATGTTAACGTACAGCTTGTTCCAAAAGAATACGTTGCAGAATCACTTCTTGAGTCGTTAAAAGCAAATGTGTCACATCACGAGCGAGTTCTCCTTGTACGAGGACAATTAGCCCGCTCTGTTTTAAAAGATGGGTTAAAAGAGTGTGAGGTAACGGATTTAGTTGTATATCAGACCATTCGAAATCAAGACTCTGAAGGCTTGGTTAAGCAACATTTAGAAACAGGAATTGATGCCATTACTTTTACAAGTTCTTCTACAGTGAGATTTTTTGTCGAGTCAGTTAAAGATATTCCGAATTGGCTTGAGCTTATAAATAGAACCAAAGTTGTTTGCATCGGTCCTATTACGAGTCAGACAGCGAACGAATATGGAATTAAGCATCTTGTTCCTAACACATACACAATAAATGGTATGATAGATATGTTGGTTAGTTGTTTTGAATAATAAAGGAGGATTTTAACATGAAAGATTTACAATTTACACGTCATCGTCGTCTTCGTAATTCTGTAAATATGCGTGCACTTGTACGTGAAACACATTTACATCCTGAAGACTTTATATATCCTATTTTTATTGTAGAAGGTGAACAAAAAAGAAATGCTGTAAAATCAATGCCAGGTGTGGATCAAATTTCTTTAGACTACTTGAATGATGAAATCCAAGAGTTAGTCGATTTAGGAATCAAGTCAGCTATGGTATTTGGTGTTCCAGCTGAAAAAGATGCGGTCGGCTCACAGGCATACCATGACCACGGAATTGTCCAAAAAGGTATTCGTCAAATTAAAGAAAATTTTCCAGACTTTGTTGTTATCGCAGATACATGCTTGTGTCAATACACAGATCATGGCCACTGTGGTGTAATTGAAGACGGAAAAATCTTAAACGATCCTAGCCTTGACTTATTAGCGCGTACAGCAGTTAGTCAAGCTAAAGCAGGAGCGGATATTATTGCGCCTTCAAACATGATGGACGGTTTCGTGGCAGCTATTCGCCATGGTCTAGATGAAGCTGGATTTGAAGATGTGCCTGTGATGTCTTATGCTGTTAAATATGCATCTGCTTTTTACGGACCATTCCGCGATGCAGCGCATTCTTCTCCTCAATTTGGAGACCGTAAAACATATCAAATGGACCCAGCCAATCGCTTAGAAGCACTTCGAGAAGCGGAATCTGATGTCGAAGAAGGAGCAGATTTCTTAATTGTAAAACCAGCTCTATCTTATTTAGACATTATGCGCGATGTGAAAAATACGTTTAATTTACCGGTAGTGGCTTATAATGTGAGCGGTGAATATTCAATGATTAAAGCGGCAGCTCAAAACGGCTGGGTAAATGAAAAAGAGATTGTTCTTGAAAAATTAATTAGCATGAAGCGTGCAGGAGCGGATTTAATTGTAACGTATCATGCTAAAGACGCAGCACGCTGGTTATCTGACAAGTAATTAAGGAGGCTTATACATGAGAAGTTATGAAAAGTCAAAAGCAGCTTTTTTAGAAGCGCAGCAATTAATGCCGGGTGGAGTAAACAGTCCTGTTCGTGCATTTAAATCAGTAGATATGGATCCTATTTTTATGGAACGAGGAAAAGGCGCTACGATTTACGATATTGACGGCAACAAATATATTGACTACGTCTTATCATGGGGACCTTTAATTCACGGACATTCCAACGATCAAGTAGTTGAAGCAGTAAAGAAAGTAACGGAATCTGGTACAAGCTTTGGTGCACCAACATTAATTGAAAATGAGCTTGCTAAGGTTGTGATTGAGCGCGTTCCTTCAATCGAAATCGTCCGTATGGTGAGTTCAGGTACGGAAGCAACGATGAGCGCACTGCGTTTAGCACGTGGCTATACGGGTCGTAACAAAATTTTAAAATTTGAAGGTTGTTACCATGGACACGGTGACTCTCTTCTCATTAAAGCTGGCTCAGGCGTTGCAACGTTAGGCCTACCAGATAGCCCGGGAGTGCCTGAAGGAATCGCTAAAAATACGATTACAGTGCCGTACAATGATTTAGAAAGCGTACAATATGCTTTTAAAGAATTCGGAGATGACATTGCCGGAGTAATCGTTGAACCGGTAGCAGGAAATATGGGTGTGGTACCACCTCAGCCAGGTTTCTTACAAGGGCTTCGTGATATCACATCAGAATATGGGTCACTGCTCATTTTTGATGAAGTAATGACAGGGTTCCGCGTAGCGTACAACTGTGCACAGGGCTACTATAACATTACGCCTGACTTAACTTGCTTAGGAAAAGTAATCGGTGGTGGTTTACCAGTAGGTGCTTACGGTGGTAAAGCTGAAATTATGGAGCGAGTTGCACCAAGCGGCCCGATTTATCAAGCAGGTACATTATCAGGTAATCCGCTTGCGATGACAGCTGGATACGAGACGTTAACGCAGCTGACACCTCAATCCTACGATGAGTTCATTCGTAAAGCAGATCGATTAGAAGAAGGATTGATGGCAGCAGCTGAAAAATATGATGTGCCGTTTACGGTAAACCGAGCTGGTTCAATGATCGGTTTCTTCTTTACCAACGAACAGGTAATAAATTACGAAACAGCGAAAACATCGAATTTAGATTATTTTGCAGCTTACTATCGTGAAATGGCTAATGAAGGCGTGTTTTTACCTCCTTCTCAATTCGAAGGAATGTTTCTATCAACTTCTCATACAGATGCAGACATTGAACATACAATTGCAGCAGCTGAAAAAGCTTTTTCGAAGTTACGTGGATAAACAGCTAAATGAGATTGGTTTTTATATCAAAGCTTACGGAGGATTCCGTAAGCTTTTTTAGTTTTCAAGACATATTTTAATTTATTTGTTCATACATCTTTAATGACCGCGCTATTACCTGGCGGGTGTTGGAAGGGGGAGAACAATTTGTCGCAGGATAATTTATCATGTCTGCGTTTTTCCGTAGAAGAATCAGTATGGTTTCAAAAAGGACAGGAAGTCTCACAACTTTTGTCTATCTCCTTAGAGCCTCAAGTATCTATTCAAGAATATGACCAATATGTGTCTATTCGAGGAGCATTACAATTAACAGGTGAATACGAAACGTACGAGGGAGAGCACTCGTTACGCGAATATACAAATGAGAATCAAGTGCAATCTATCTCTGTCCGTGAAGACGGAACGGCTGAATTATCACATCAATTTCCTGTTGATATTACCATTCCTAAAAATCGTATTCAAAGTATTGAAGATGTATATGTATCTATTGATTTATTTGATTATGAATTACCAGGCACAAATCAGCTGCAGCTAATGGCTGACTTGTCCATCACAGGATTGTACGGGGAACAGCATGAAGAACGAGAAGAAGAGGAAGAGTTTGCGGAAGAACAGCACATCGTCTCCTATGAAGAAGTGGACGATGCTGAAGAGGTATATACTGAAAACTTTGCTCAAGAAGAAGAGGAACAAGAGGAGCAAGAGTTTGACGTAAGCTATCGTGAAGCTCCCGCACTTTTAGAGGCAGAGGCTATTGAAGAAGATCATTCAGAAGAGCCTCCTAGTTATTTTTCATCTGTATTCAAAAAAGAATCTCGTGCTGAGCCGGTCGTGGAATATGAAGAGGAAGCATATGAACCATTTGAAGTCGAAGTGAAAAAAGAGGCGCAAATCGAGGAAGAAAGAGAAGACAATGTGATTGAGCTCTTTCAGCTTCGTCAAGAGCACGAAAGCTTCGAAGAATCGCAAGCTAGTGAATTGAATACGTATGCTGACGTTCAGCAAGAGACTGAGCAGGAAGAAGCTGAGCAAGAAGAGGAAAAGATTATTGTTGAATTTCGGAAAGAAGAAAATGAAAGCGGCCGAAATGAAAACGCCCTTTATTTAACAAAGCTCTTTTCGCGGGAAGAAGAAGCTTTTTCAACGTGGAAGCTCTGTATTGTTCAAGACGGAGATTCGCTTGATACGATAGCAAACCGCTATAATACGAATGTACAAAACATTTTACGAGTGAATAATTTAGGAGATGAATATGAGCTGGAGGAAGGAAGCATCTTAAATATTCCCGTTCGTTAAAGTCGGAAAGAAAACAGTTTTGACGCATATAATGTCTTAACTGTTTTCTTTATTTTTTACGAGGAAGGAGAATATAGATGCAGCGGACAGTAGCAGACTACAAAGTATTGTTAAAAGAATATGACTTAGATGTTGACTTTATCGAAGACTACGGAAAAGTAAAAAAAGTCTATACAAAAACTGGCGTATTTGCGCTTAAAGAAATGGCGAATCATCAAGAGCGAAATCAGAACTTCATTCAAAAGCTGCAGAACGTGTATCAAAAAGGGTGGATGGGCTTTGTCCCTATTTATCAAACGAAGCGTTCTCAGCCTATTGTTTCAGATGAAAGCGGCTCGTATTACTTAATGCCGTGGCTCCCAAATAATCCAACCGAAGAGCGTGATATTCGATATCATAAATTATTTCAAGAGCTTGCTAAGCTTCACGGCGCTTCGGCGCAGGAAGTAGAAGTGAAAAAAGAAGATATAGAAAATCATTATACATCGATGAAAGAAACGTGGGAAAAACGTCAGGAAGAGCTGAAGCAGTATGTAGTAGAATGCGAGAAGAAAGTGTATATGTCCCCGTTTGAATTGCATTACTGTACATTTTATTATGAAATGACAAGAGCGCTTGAGTTTGGTTTTGGAAAGCTCGATCAGTGGAACGATGAAATGGAAGAAAAGGAAAAGATCCGGCTGGTTACGTCTCATGGAAAGCTATCGGCTAAACATTTTATCTATGACGAACGGGGAAATGGTTTTTTTATTAATTTTGAACATGCAAAAGATGCTTCACCGATTTATGATTTGGTCTCATTTTATTTCCGTACTCTTCGCACGTACCCAGTAACGACCTATGACAGCTATGAGTGGTTTAGTACGTATGAAAAACATTTTGCTCTCAGAGAAGAGGAAAGACTGCTTTTGCACAGTTATTTAGCGTTTCCAGAACCCTTGTATCAGTGTATCGTTCAATATAGGCAGCATAAAGAAAGTAAAACGGAGCTTGAACATATGCAGTCATTTATTCGAGCATACTGGCTAACAAAAAACATTGAACAGCTCAATATTAAAATATTTGAAGTAGATCAGCAAAAAAAAATGGCAGCGGAAGCAGCTGCACAAGCCCAAGCGAACGAATAGCGCTTGGGTTTTTAAATCCAGTCCGAATATAAAGCAACCGCTAGTATGGCAAGTAGTGCCAACAACAGTACATCAAAGGTTGTAGGGAAAAATAGTGTACGTATACCTTGAAAAATTGTTAAAGGAACAATAAACTGTCCACAAGCCGCTCCTGCTGTTTTGAGCCATCGCTGCAGCTGATACGAATTTACATTTATTCGTTTCTTCATTTGTACATGCCCCTTTCAATCCACGTGCCCAGGTTAAAGTCAGTATATGAAAAAAGAAAGAAATGGTGCCATTTTTTTGAGCGGACTCTTCATTTTATTTCCAAAATTAGCGAGTGAATGAAAAAATAAAGAGCAGAACAAAAAAATTATGAATATAATCGTAAAAAAGTGGAGAAGATTATTGACGATTCAACATTTTTTCATATAGTATAATTAAGAGAAATTCATACATAAATACAGTGAATAGGAAGAGTACGGGATGTTCGTCTTTCAGAGAGAGAAATCAGCTGCTGTGAGATTTCTTAAGAATGTGCACTCGGAAGGTCGCCTATGAGTAGCTTTTTTGAACAGCTGCATAGCTCAGTAGAAAAAGCCGGTTAATCAACCGTTATGAAATGAAGTGTATAGGCTTATCAAACGGGATACGTCTATAAAAAAAGGTGGTACCGCGAAATCAACTCCTTTCGTCCTTTTATTAGGAAAGGAGTTTTTTTATGTTTATAAAAGCTTTACACAGTTTCTAAAGACTGAAACTTTATATTATGGAGGTATACATTATGTCTGAAAAAGAAGTGACTCTTCCAACGAAGTATGATCCAAAAGCCGTTGAAGAAAATCGTTATCAGTATTGGTTAGACGGGAAGTTTTTTGAAGCAACAAATGACCCTGAAAAAGAGCCATACACAATTGTAATTCCACCCCCAAACGTAACGGGCAAGCTGCATTTAGGCCACGCTTGGGATACAACGTTACAAGATATTTTAACGCGTATGAAGCGCATGCAAGGCTATGATGTTCTATGGCTTCCTGGTATGGACCATGCGGGAATTGCAACGCAGGCAAAAGTAGAAGAAAAGCTTCGCAGCGAAGGGAAAAGCCGCTACGATCTAGGCCGCGAAAACTTTGTAGCTGAAACGTGGAAATGGAAAGAAGAATATGCAAGCTTTATTCGCCAGCAGTGGTCGAAGCTAGGACTTGGCTTGGACTATTCACGGGAGCGCTTCACGCTTGATGAAGGTCTTTCTAAAGCAGTGCGTGAAGTATTCGTAACGCTTTACAAAAAAGGGTTAATCTATCGCGGAGAATATATTATTAACTGGGATCCAGCTACAAAAACAGCTCTTTCAGACATCGAGGTTATTTACAAAGATGTACAAGGTGCGTTTTATCATATGCGCTATCCGTTGGCAGATGGTTCTGGACATATTGAAATCGCAACAACTCGTCCTGAAACAATGCTAGGAGATACGGCTGTAGCTGTTCACCCTGAAGATGATCGCTATAAGCACTTAATCGGCAAAAAGGTTGTCCTTCCGATTGTAGGTCGTGAAATTCCAATCGTAGGTGATGATTATGTAGATATGGAATTCGGTTCTGGTGCGGTAAAAATTACGCCTGCTCATGACCCGAACGATTTTGAAATTGGAAACCGTCATAATTTAGAGCGTATTTTAGTGATGAATCAAGACGGTACGATGAATGACAAAGCAGGTAAATATGAAGGAATGGATCGTTTTGCTTGTCGTAAGCAAATTGTTAAAGACCTTCAAGAAGACGGCGTATTGTTCAACATTGAAGACCATATGCATTCAGTAGGTCACAGTGAACGAAGCGGTGCCGTTGTTGAACCTTATTTATCAACTCAGTGGTTTGTAAAAATGCAGCCGTTAGCAGATAAAGCAGTAGATCTTCAAAAACAAGAAGAAAAAGTAAACTTTGTGCCTGATCGTTTTGAAAAAACATATTTACACTGGATGGAAAATATTCGCGACTGGTGTATTTCGCGTCAGCTTTGGTGGGGGCACCGCATTCCAGCTTGGTACCATAAAGAAACTGGAGAAGTATACGTAGATCATGAGGCTCCAGCAGATATCGAAAACTGGGAACAAGATTCAGATGTATTAGACACATGGTTCAGTTCAGCGCTATGGCCATTCTCAACAATGGGCTGGCCCGATGTGGATGCAGCTGATTTCAAACGCTACTACCCAACAAACGTGCTTGTAACAGGCTACGATATTATTTTCTTCTGGGTATCTCGTATGATTTTCCAAGGTCTTGAATTTACGGGTAAACGTCCGTTTGATGATGTACTCATTCACGGTCTTGTACGAGATGCTGAAGGTCGTAAAATGAGTAAATCACTTGGTAACGGTGTAGATCCAATGGAAGTAATCGAGAAATACGGTGCGGATTCTCTTCGCTACTTCTTATCTACAGGAAGCTCACCAGGACAAGATTTACGCTTCAGCTTTGAAAAAGTCGAAGCGACGTGGAACTTTGCAAATAAAATTTGGAATGCTTCTCGTTTTGCATTAATGAACATGGACGGCATCACATTTGAAGAACTTGATTTATCAGGTGAAAAATCTGTTGCTGATAAATGGATCTTAACGCGCCTAAATGAGACGATTGAGCATGTGACAAAATTAGCTGACAAATATGAATTCGGTGAAGTTGGACGCATTCTTTATAACTTTATTTGGGATGATTTCTGCGATTGGTATATTGAAATGGCTAAACTTCCTCTTTACGGAGAAGATGAAGCAGCTAAAAAGACAACTCGCTCCATTTTAGCTTATGTACTTGATAATACAATGCGACTTTTACATCCATTCATGCCGTTTATTACCGAAGAAATTTGGCAAAGCTTGCCGCATGAAGGCGAATCGATTACAGTAGCTAAATGGCCGGAAGTACGCCCTGAGCTTTCTGATAAAGAAGCTGCTAACGATATGCGTTTACTTGTAGATATTATCCGCGCTGTTCGTAACATTCGTGCTGAAGTGAACACGCCGATGAGCAAACAAGTAAAATTATTTATCAAAGCTAAAGATGAAAATATTCAAAGCCAGCTTGAAAAGAACCGTGCGTATGTAGAACGTTTCTGTAATCCAAGTGAGCTTGTGATTTCAACGGATGTTTCATTAGATGAAAAAGCGATGACTGCTGTGGTAACAGGTGCAGAATTAATTTTACCTCTTGAAGGTTTAATTAATATCGAAGAAGAAATCGCGCGTTTAGAAAAAGAATACGACAAGTTAAACAAAGAAGTAGAACGTGTACAAAAGAAATTAAACAACCAAGGCTTTATTGCAAAAGCGCCTGCTAAAGTAGTAGAAGAAGAGCGTGCAAAAGAGCAGGATTATGTTGAAAAACGTGAAGCTGTTCAGTCTCGTATTGCTGAATTACGCGGATAATCAATGGGTTAATGAATGAACAGAAAAGCGTGGCTTGTATAGCGACGCTTTTTCTTTACATAATAATAGCGATGGAAAAGAAAGGTGAATAAAAGATGATAACGACATATGAAGAAGCGCTTGATTGGATTCATAACAGACTTCGATTTGGAATCAAGCCGGGATTAGAACGAATGGAATGGATGCTAGAGCAGCTTGATTTTCCGCAGCAAAATATAAATGCTATTCATGTTGCTGGGACGAATGGTAAAGGTTCTACCGTTTCTTATTTACGAAACATGTTAGAAGAAGCGGGGTATAAAGTTGGAACGTTTACTTCTCCTTATATCGAAACATTTAATGAGCGGATCAGTGTGAATGGACAGCCTATTTCAAATGAAGCAATGACCGCTCTTGTTCAGGAAGTAAAGCCTGTAGTGGAGCGACTAGAACATACGGATTTAGGGTCAGCAACGGAATTTGAAGTGATTACAATCATGGCTTTTCTTTATTTCGGCTATCATGATTCAGTTGACTATGTTGTGTTTGAAACAGGTCTTGGGGGACGATATGATTCAACAAACGTTGTGAATCCTATGGTGAGTATTGTTACAAACATTGGATTTGATCACATGGCGATACTAGGTGATACGGTAGAAGAAATTGCAGCAGAAAAAGCGGGGATTATTAAAAAAGAAGTTCCTATTATTACTGGTGCAGAGCAAGTAAAGGCGCTTGACGTCATTACAGAAGAGGCAAATTCGAAGCAGGCTTCGTTATTTGTGTTAGGAAAAGAATTTAAAATTGAAAACTATGAGCCCTTAGCAAATGGAGAAGGCTTTACGTTAAAAACGCCGTATGGTACATTTGAACACTTGCAATTAAATATGCTTGGCTATCATCAAGTTAAAAATGCAGCTTTGGCTGTGATGGCCGTTTGTTATTTAAAAGAAAAGAAAAAGCTTTCTATCTCCAATGAGCAAATGATAAAAGGAATTCAGCATACAAAGTGGAATGGCCGCTTTGAGATAGTAAATGAGCATCCTTTAACGATTATTGATGGCGCTCATAATGCAGAAGGCATTGATAGCTTGTTATCTACTTTACGCCTTCATTATGAAGATCGAAACATTCATTTAGTTTTCAGCTGTTTAAATGATAAAAGCGCAGATCGAATGGTCCAAGAACTTGAAACAATCGCTGCAAGTATTACATTTACGTCGTTTGACTTTCCTCGTGCTCGTCCGGCTCAAGAGCTTTATGAGATGAGTACTCATCATAATAAGCATATGGACGAGGAGTGGAAAAAAGCAATTGCTTACGTAAAGGAAAAGGCGACAGGTGAACAAGACATGGTCGTGATTACAGGGTCTCTGTATTTTATATCAGAAGTAAGGGCTTTTCTTCTCAAATGAGCAGAAGCAGCAAGTGAAATCTTGCTGCTTTTAACATAATGTAAGGAAGGGATACGGATAATAAGGAAGCACTAAGTTCAAAGTATTGTCACTTTCGCCCCCTAGGTAAGTGATATATAATAAACATGTACATCACTAAATAAGGAGATTGTTAACATGAGTAAGAATAATGAAAAAATTGTACCGAAAAGCAATAAAAACTTTACCGGTATTATTCTTACCTTTTCAGTGATAGCGAATGTTATTATTTTACTGCTATTCTTTTCGAATATTGGCTATCAAGGAAAAGTAAGTTTTGATTTGACTATCTTTCCACGGTTAAATGCTATTTTGAATAGTTTTACATTTATTTTTTTAGTTGCAGCGTTGATTTCAATTTTTAGGAAAAATATCAATGCTCATAAAGGTTTTATTTTAGCAGCATTCACTTCCACACTGCTCTTTTTAGTTTCATATTTAACGTTCCACTACATTTCCACAGAAACAGCTACGTTCGGTGGAGAAGGAATCGTTCGTCCCATTTACTTCTTCATTTTGATCACACACAGTTTCCTAGCAGCGATTATTGTTCCGCTGGCACTGTTTGCACTTGTGTGGGGCTGGACAATGCAAGTTGAAAAACATAAAAAAATTGTGCGATGGACAATGCCAATCTGGCTTTATGTAAGCCTTACAGGTGTAATTGTCTACTTATTTATGGCTCCTTACTATTAAAAGACGTCTGCTTTTGCAGACGTTTTTTTATGCTGTTTTTGTTTTTTAATGGTATAATCCTTATTACCTATAAAAAGGATGTTTTAAGGAAGGAGGCATACAAAATATGACTTTTATGGGTATTATGATTCAGTTTATTAATAAAGGAGCTGTTTGATACTAATCAATAAAGGAGAGATATTGAAATGAATAAACTGTCAACGAGGAATAAAGGAATTTCTCTAATGAACGTGATCATACTGGTTATCATAATAGGTCTTCTAGCAGCTTTTCTCATTCCGTTTATTGGCAACTATTTAAAGGAAAAAGATACATTCCTTCACTCAAAAGAACATCTACAATTAGTAAACAAGACGCCTGATATGGAAGAAATAGTATGAGTTTAATTTATCTCTATGCATTTGTTTCAGGTATCACGTTAGGTTCATTTTATAACGTAGCAGGCCTTAGAATCCCTCAGAAAAAATCTATTTTATCTCCAAGATCTCATTGTCCACACTGTTTATACGTTCTTTCTCCACAACAATTAATTCCCATAGTCTCCTACATCAAAAATGCAGGAAAATGTAGTATGTGTCGCAAAAAAATCTCCTTCATCTACCCATTCATAGAATTTTCGACAGGAAGTTTATTTGTATATGCTGTTTTTAGATTGAATACGACGTTAGAACTGATTGTCATATTAACCTTTGTTTCTTTTTTAACAATTATAGTTGTCTCAGATATAGCCTATATGATTGTCCCAAATAAGGTGCTGCTTTTCTTTTTGCCTATCTTTCTTCTTGAGCGTCTTTTCATTCCATTAACTTCGTGGAGTGATTCCTTAATGGGAGGAGGAATCGCATTTTTTCTCCTCTTTCTAATCGCATTTCTCAGCGGAGGAGGCCTTGGAGAAGGAGATATTAAATTGTATGGTTTGATTGGTATTGTGCTTGGAGTAAAGCTTGTTTTGCTATCGCTTTTTTTAGCTATATTAATAGGCGGAACCGTTAGTATAGGAGCGTTATTAATGAAAAAGGCAAAGGTAGGTGTACCAATTCCTTTCGTTCCTTTTATTTTTATAGGGACAATCGCTGCTTATTTTCATGGAAACGAATTGATAGATTGGTATGTTAGCAACTATTTTTATTGACCTTCAAGTCTTCGACAAATTTGAAATTTCTGTAACTAAATAGCGAAAACCTTTTGTAACAAGACGACAAATGTCTTGTTATTTTTTTTTCTTCTATGATAGCATGGAAAAAAGTGTATGTTTTATGTCGGTTTACCTCAGCTTGCAACCGGTACTAAGACTACGTTAACTAAAGGCGGTGGGGCAGTGGACAAGCAGGAACGAAAAATTTCAATTAAAATCAATGGTCAATCTAAGGATGAGAAGGAAGAACAAGCGCCAGAAAAAGACGAATTTACGTGGGTTCTTCCGGAACCGTCATCCAAAGATTCTCATGTGGAAGAAAATAAAGTGGTGTTTATTGAAGATGTAAGAAATGAAAAAAAGAAAAAGCCACGATTACATCCTAAAAATGTTTCGATTAAAACCGTAAACGGCGGTGTGATCAAACGCACAGCTGTGATTGTACTGCTAGCAGTCGGAATAGGCAGCGGCATCGGTATGGTTGGTGTGAAAATGATGACAGGAAGCGAACAGCCTGTGAGCAAAGCACAAACAAGTGAGCAAACGAAAGAAGAAAAAGCTGCTCAAACAGCGTCTACCACTGAAAGTGTTGGTAAAGCTGAAAAGAAAAGCGAACAGGAATCAAAAGGGACGTCAGCTGCTGCTTCTACTTTAGAACCTTTTTCCTTTTACATTGTACAAGCAGGTGCTTTTTCATCAAAAACTGCTGCGAACAAAGCAATGGATAAATGGAAAGAAGAGAACGAGGCAGGCGAGATCTTTTCACCTAAAACCTATTCTCTTGTCGTTGGTGCTGCCACTGGAGAAGAAAAAGCGAAAGCACTTAGTAAAACGTATAAACAACAAGGTAAAGATGTATATGTAAAGTCTTATGAAATTAAGCCCACTAGCGAATTAGGGAAAAAAGATCAAACGGTTATAACAACAGCACAGCCGTTTATGGCTAATCTTTTAGATCAATCTGTTAAAGCGATTGAAGGAGAGCGGGTAGCCGATATCAAATCTCTGAAAAAAGAGCTGACAAAAGTTCAGAAAGAAGCGTCAAATGAAAACATTAAAACTATGGTGAGCACCCTTCAAAAAGCTGCTGCTTCTCTTTCTTCATATGAAGACAATAAAAGCAGTAAAGATGCTTGGCTTGCTCAGCGATACGTGTTAAAAGCTCTTCAGCAGTATGAAAGCCTTGTAACGTCTTAACAAGTGAGGTAGTGTAATGCTGCCTCACTTGTTTATTGTCATTTAGAGATGAAATTGCTAAAATAGCGGTGTGTCCTTCTTTTTTTAAATCAAAATGCAAAGGTGAGATGTATGAAACAAACATTAATTTTAGCCTCAGGCTCTCCTCGTCGAAAAGAATTACTTCAGCAGCTTCACATTCCCTTTACCGTTCACGTTAGTACAATCGAAGAGATCGTCAATCCATCATACACTCCGTCCGAGGTAGTAATGGATTTAGCTAGGCAAAAAGCAGTGGACGTCGCTTCGCATCATAAAGAGGATATGGTCCTAGGTGCCGATACAGTTGTCGTCTATGGCAATCGCATTTTAGGAAAGCCAAAAACGAAACAAGAAGCGATTGAAACACTTACGATGCTGTCAGGTCAAAAACATCAGGTATTAACTGGAGTAGCGTTCGTATCAAATTCAAAAGTTCATACGTTTTATGAACAAACAGATGTAGAGTTTTGGCCGATTGAACAAGATGAAATCGTACAGTACGTAGAGTCAGGAGAGCCTATGGATAAAGCGGGTTCTTATGGAATCCAAGGTCTCGGTGCTGCGCTAGTTAAAAAAATTGAAGGAGACTATTTCTCCGTGGTGGGCTTGCCGCTCTCCCGAACAATACGTGAGCTAAAACAATACGGTTTCGTCTACTAAAAAGGAGTGACGAAATTGGATCAATCATTGTTAATTAAAGATTTCCCTCAAGATGAAAGACCTCGAGAGCGCCTTGTGTCAATGGGTGCTTCTAGTCTTTCTAACCACGAGCTTATTGCTATTTTGCTGCGCACTGGAACCAAAGATGAATCTGTTCTTCAGCTGTCCAATCGCATATTAACGCATTTTGAAGGTCTTCAACTTTTGCAGCATGCATCGCTTGATGAAATGATGAATATTAAAGGTATCGGACCTGCAAAAGCAATTCAAATTATAGCGGCTATTGAAATAGGTAAGAGGATTGTACAGCGGAAATCTAGTCAGCGATATACCATTCATGGCCCTGAAGACGGAGCTAATTATGTGATGGAAGAAATGCGCGTGCTGTCTCAAGAGCATTTCGTCTGTTTATACCTCAACACGAAAAATCAAGTTCTCCACAAGCAAACCATTTTTATCGGAAGCCTCAATTCATCTATTGTCCATCCAAGAGAAGTATTTAAAGAAGCCTTTCGTCGTTCAGCTGCATCCCTTATTTGTATTCATAATCATCCCTCCGGCGACCCTACTCCCAGCAGAGAAGATATAGAGGTAACGAAGCGCTTAAAAGAGTGCGGATTTATCATAGGAATTGAATTGTTAGATCATTTAATTATCGGAGATCGAAAATATATTAGTTTAAAAGAAAAAGGATACATGTAAGGCTATGCTTTTTAAAATCCTTGGGTTATAATAGTAGTCATGATTTTAAATGACAAGTTCTTTACAATCATTCGTTATTAATAGACAAAGTATGACTTTTTATCATACAATATTTGGCGTTGACATCTATGAAAAAAGTATAGAAAATAAAAAATGTTACTTATGAAATGAAGAAATTGAATTATGGAATTTTTACCTTTGCATTTTGGTAAGAGAAAGGAAGAGACACATGTTTGGAATCGGTACTAGAGACCTTGGAATAGATTTGGGTACTGCAAATACGCTCGTTTATGTAAAAGGAAAAGGAATTGTTGTGCGTGAGCCGTCTGTTGTGGCTTTGCAAACTGATACAAAACAAATCGTTGCGGTAGGTAACGATGCAAAAAATATGATTGGTCGTACACCTGGGAACGTAGTAGCCCTTCGTCCAATGAAAGATGGAGTTATTGCAGATTACGAAACAACTGCGACGATGATGAAATATTACATCAATCAAGCTCAAAAAACAAAAAGTTTGTTTGCCGGTAAGCCGTATGTAATGGTTTGTGTACCTTCTGGCATTACAGCTGTTGAGAAACGTGCCGTTATTGATGCGACTCGTCAGGCTGGCGCGCGTGATGCGTATACAATTGAAGAACCGTTTGCTGCAGCAATCGGCGCCAATCTACCGGTTTGGGAGCCAACGGGAAGCATGGTAGTAGATATTGGCGGAGGAACAACAGAAGTTGCGATTATTTCTTTAGGGGGAATCGTAACATGTCAGTCAATCCGTATCGCTGGTGACGAGATGGATGAAGCGATTATTCAATATATTCGCAAGAATTACAATTTAATGATCGGTGAGCGTACGTCAGAAGCATTAAAAGTAGAAGTCGGTTCTGCCGGAATTCCAGAAGGTATTGAAAACATGGAAATTCGCGGACGTGACTTACTAACAGGTCTACCGAAAACAATCGAAATTTCAGCAGAAGAAATTGCAGAAGCGCTAAAAGATACAGTGGCTTCTATTGTCGATTCAGTAAAAAGTACATTAGAAAAAACACCACCTGAACTTGCGGCAGATATTATGGATCGCGGTATTGTATTAACAGGCGGTGGCGCATTGCTACGTAATTTAGATAAAGTTATTAGTGAAGAAACAAATATGCCGGTTGTCATCGCAGAAGATCCGCTTGACTGTGTTGCAATTGGAACTGGTAAAGCGTTAGAACACATTGATTTATTTAAAAATCGTACAAGCGATTCATATCGCTAAATATTAAGAGGTGTAGATCGTGCCACAATTTTTCTTAAATAAACGTTTAGTTATTTTATTGGTCAGTATTATTGTATTAGTGGCATTGATTGGTTTTTCGTTAAATGGTCGTAAAAATGTAACGTGGCCTGAACAGTTTGTCAAAGATACGGTTGGTCTTGTTCAGGCTACCTTTAATGAACCCGCACAATTTGTAGCGGGTTTCTTTCAGAATGTAGGTGACTTAAAGCGTACATACGAAGAAAACGAGGTATTAAAAGCCCGTTTAGACGAACGCATGCAATTAGAAACGAAAGCCAACGCTTTGCAGCAAGAAAATAAAAAATTAAGAGCACAGCTCGACAAAAAAACGGATTTAAGTCAATACAACCCAATCGAAGCAACAGTTATTGCTCGTAATCCAGACCGTTGGCATGAGGTAATTGCCATTGATAAAGGGACGGTTCATAATGTGCAGGAAAATATGGCTGTTATGACTCCTGAAGGGCTGATTGGTAAAGTGAAGCATGCATCTAAGTTCACATCTACTGTGCAGTTAATTAGTTCATCAGATCGTACAAACCGTGTATCTGCTAAAATTCAGGCTAAAAAAGAAGTGTTTGGTTTAATTGAAGGCTATGACGATAAAGAACAGGCGCTTGTTATGCGTCGTATTCCTTTTGATGCTGATATTAAAGAAAAGCAAAAAGTAGTAACGTCCGGTCTAGGACAAGAAGACGGCATTTTCCCTAGCAATCTTCCAATTGGCGTTATCACAAAAATTGAGCCTGATGAATATGGATTAACGAAAAAAGCTTATATCAAACCTGCTGCTGACTTGTATGACTTAGATAACGTAGTTGTAGCTAAAAGAAGTGCGCCCGCTGCTGAAGACGATTTAGGGGCGGAGGAGGCTAACTGATGAAGCGGTTTGTCCTTCCTATTCTCGTGCTTGTCGTTTTTATGTTTGAAAGTATCTTTGTTAATTTTGTCGCCATGGCATCACCATGGCGAGACTGGATTCTATCGCCTCACTTTGTTGTAGTGGTACTGGCTTTTATGGCAGTGTATTATCACCCAAAGCAAGCGATGCTATATGGGGTAATCCTTGGATTCATGTACGATATTGCCTTTACGGATGTCTTAGGAGTATACGCGCTTGGATTGCCGGCCGTATGTTATATCGTATCAAAACTAATGAAGATTTTTCAGCAAAATACGCTTATCGTAATCTGCATGTCGCTATTAGCTGTAGCCATTATTGAGTTTTATGTATATGGAATTAATAGCATTATTAATATATCCGATATGACCATTGGTCGCTTCTTGCAAGAGCGATTTTACGCAACCATCATTTTAAATGCCATATTTGCACTCATTTTTGCATTTCCGCTTCAAAGATGTTTTCAATATTTCGCTAAATTTATCGATGAACGCTGATCCGAAAATATATTACGCTTCTCGTTCATGATGCGATAAAAATGCTGATTGAAGAAACGAAAAAAAGGAATTGAGTAAGTCTCTGTCGAAATTATATATTCGTTGAGGTGAGCGTCTTGAATAAACAAAAGCAACAAAATGTGACAATTAAAGGAACAAAAGATGGATTAACGTTGCATCTCAATGATACATGTTCATTTGCAGAGCTTTTGACGGAACTTAAGACGAAGCTTTTGACAAATAAGCATGGCGATGCCGATCAGATCGTCACAGTGTATGTCAAAATCGGAAATCGTTATTTAACTACAGAGCAGGAAACCGAATTGAAGGCGCTCATAGAAGAAAATCAGTATTTAGTAGTTAAACAAATTGATAGTAACGTTATTTTAAAGCAAGATGCAGTCCGAGTAAGAGAAGAAAGCGAATTAGTATCTGTTACAAAGGTAGTTCGTTCAGGACAGGTTCTCCATGTAGAAGGCGATTTGCTTCTAGTCGGAGACGTAAATCCCGGAGGAACCGTTGTAGCTGGAGGAAATTTATTTGTATTAGGTGCTTTAAAAGGGATTGCTCATGCAGGATATCGCGGCAATAAAAACGCCGTTATTGCTGCATCGTTAATGAAACCTTCACAGCTGCGCATTGCTGATATCATTACCCGATCAGAAGAAGAGCGCAGTGAGAAGGAAGAGAATATAATGGAATGTGCATACTTAGATGATAATGATCAAATGGTGATAGATCGCGTGCAAACTTTACCGCATCTAAGACCGAATTTGACCAGGGTAGAAAGGAGAATTTGACAGTGGGAGAGGCTATTGTTGTTACGTCTGGTAAAGGTGGAGTTGGAAAAACAACGACATCAGCCAATTTAGGTACTGCTCTAGCATTAGCTGGAAAGCGCGTGTGTCTAGTAGACACTGATATCGGCTTACGCAACTTGGATGTTGTAATGGGGCTTGAAAATCGTATTATTTATGATCTTGTAGACGTGGTAGAAGGTCGATGCCAACCGCAAAAAGCCTTGATTAAGGACAAGCGTTTTGAATGTTTGTACTTACTTCCTGCTGCTCAAACGAGTGACAAAACAGCTGTTCAACCAGAACAAATGCGAGAGTTAGTTCTTCAGTTAAAGCAAGACTATGACTATGTGGTTATTGATTGCCCAGCTGGTATTGAACAAGGCTATAAGAATGCCGTAGCTGGCGCTGATAAGGCACTCGTTGTGACAACACCGGAAGTTTCAGCTGTTCGTGATGCTGACCGTATTATTGGATTATTGGAGCAAGAGGATATCGAATCTCCAAAACTAGTTATTAACCGAATCCGTAGTCATATGATGAAAAATGGAGACATGCTGGACGTGGAAGAAATTTCTCAGCTTCTGGCTGTTGATTTAATTGGAATCGTTGCTGACGATGAAAATGTTATTCGTGCTTCTAACAACGGTGAACCAATTGTCATGGATCCATCAAGCAAAGCATCAATTGCATATCGTAATATTGCAAGACGTATTCTAGGTGAAACGGTTCCTCTTCAATCGTTAGATGAAGAAGATAAGGGAATGTTTGCACGTATTAAACGATTCTTTGGTGTTCGTTCTTAAAAAGCTTCCGATAGAGGAAGCTTTTTTTATTTGTGTGATTTTGTAGAGTCAAGCTGTCATAAGCTCCACGGACAAGTCATATAGTTGATTATACGATAAGAACAAGGAGAATGATGAATCATGAATCGACGTGCTGATGAAATCCGTAAACGAATTGCTGAGCGTAAGCGAAAACAATTAAATACAACGAAGCGTCTTCCTCAAGAACCTCTTCATACGTCCTTAATGAGTGAAGAAGAAAAATATGGATCCATGGATTATTCTACGGTTGAATACACACCATCAGCAAAGGAATATCACCCGTTATTTCGAAAAGAACGCTTTTTATTTAAAATTTTAGCTTCAGCCTGTTTAGTACTAATTGTAGGAATTATGTTCAAGAACGCTTCTCCTACTTTCAAACAGGCCAGAGTGGTGGTTCAACAAACAATGGATAAAGAATTTCAGTTTGCAGCTGTTTCTTCCTGGTATGAAGATAAGTTTGGGAAGCCATTAACGCTACTGCCGAATAAAGAGTCTAGCAAAACGGAGCAAAGTGTAAGCGGAGAATACGCTACTCCGGCTTCAGGGAAAGTAACGGAAACATTTGCTCAAAGTAAGCAAGGCGTGACGGTTCAAACAGGAGTGGATTCTGTTGTAGAAGCAATGAGTGAAGGTATTGTAAGGTATGTAGGAAAACGTGATGATACTGGGAATACCGTTATTATTCAACATGCTGATGGAACCGAAACTTGGTATGGACAGCTCAAAAAAATCAATGTTAGTATGTATGATTTTGTGAATAAAGGCAAAGAAGTAGGAATTGTGGAAAACAGTAAAAAAGGCGATGCTGGAACATTCTATTTTGCTATTAAAAAAGGTGATAAGTTTGTGGATCCTAGTCAGGTGATTCAATTTGAATAGTGCTTTTTCGTTATTGATGAAAATTCACATTCATCCATTGTTTTGGGGGATTTTCGTAATTGGTATCTTAACGGCTACGGTAAAGCAGCTTTTTTTGTTATTTATTATTGTAATTATTCATGAACTGGGCCACGCCGTAGCGGCTCAGTGTTTTTCTTGGCGGATTCGCAGAATTATGCTCTTACCTTTTGGAGGAGTAGCAGAAGTAGATGAACATGGTAATCGTCCATTTCGAGAAGAGTTTATTGTGACAATAAGTGGACCTCTTCAGCATCTCTGGATGTTTGGAGCTGCTTTCTTATTAATGAAAATAAATGTGTTGTCTTTGGAAACGTATGAGCAATTTATGTTTCAATGCACGGTGATTTTACTGTTTAACCTTTTGCCGATTTGGCCATTGGACGGAGGGAAGCTGCTTTTTTTAATGTGCAGTCGGTCTTTACCATTTTTAGAAGCGCATAAGCTTGCGCTCCGGTTATCAACGTTTTTTTTAGCTATCGGTATTATCTACGCCGTCATTATGCATCCTTTTCAGCTGCACTTATGGATTATTATTTCATTTTTAATTATATCCGGATATTTGGAATGGAAGAGCAGGCAATTTGTCTACATGCGCTTTTTGTTGGAGAGATATCATGGCAAAGAGCATCCAATTGGAGCTTTAAAAACGCTAAGTGTCTCAACCAGTGAGACGCTCCATCAAGTCCTGCAAAAGTTCCAAAGAGGCTGTAAGCATATGATTATTGCTACATCTCAAACAGGCGAGCATGTACAAATTGATGAAAATGAACTTTTACACGCTTACTTTGTAGAAAAAAGAACAAATAGCCAGCTAGACGAACTTGTAACAGTTTACTGATTTCTAGTAACATAGAATAGAATGAAAAAAGTTCGGTTGCACTGACCGAACTTTTTCCTATGAATTTAGATTAAAGTGAGGCAATGTATGTGAAGGCATGTATTATTAACGCGGCTACTTCTTCAAAACGTATAGCCGTGATAAACGATAAAACACTAGAAAAAATCTATTTAGAAGAACAAAGCGAGAATCAAATTATTGGTGATATATATTGGGGTAAAGTCGTAAAAGTACTTCCACATATGCAAGCAGCCTTTATCGATATCGGTTTATCAATGAACGGATTTATTCATCGAAATGAACTTGTATCCTATCAGCAGTCAGAGAATCCTCACAAAGATCAGCAGCCGATGTCTGCTTTTATTCGTGAAGGAGAAAAAGTACTGGTTCAAGTTGTAAAAGAAGGCATTGGGACAAAAGGGCCAAAGCTGACGGGTATTATTGAATTTTCTTCTGATGAGCTTGTATATTTACCGCACGGAAACTATGTCGCTGTATCCAAAAAAATAGCTGAGCCAAAACGCCAACAGTGGAAACAGCTTGGTGAGCGGTTAAAACAGGGGATGGAAGGCTTTTTATTTCGAACAGCGATTGAGGAAAAATCAGAAGCTGCGGTCCAACATAAAATAACAGAGCTACAGAAGAAATATGAGCATCTTGAACGACAGACACAGGGAATGAAAGCTCCTGCCCTAGTCAGCAAAGGACAAGATTTTCTCCAAACAAGAGTGCAAGCTGCACTTCAACAAGGAATTGATGGGATAGTAGTAGATGACTTTGACCTATATCAGCATCTTCAAACTACCTACCCTAACTCGTCAATAGAGTACTATAAAGGAAATGAAAATATTTTTTCCTTTTATGATGTGGAACGGCAAATAGAAAAGCTTTTAAAGCGAATCGTGTGGCTCAAAAGCGGAGGTTATATCGTTATTGACGAAACGGAAGCGATGACGGTCGTGGACGTGAACACGGGGAAGTTTTCCGGAAAAGATAATATTAGAAAGACAATGCTTCAAACAAATATGGAAGCTGCGTATGAACTGTCCAAACAGATGCAATTACGTCACTTAGGCGGCATGATCTTAATTGATTTTATAAATATGCCTCATAAAGAAGATCGGACAGAAGTAGAAAGGTACATGAAAAAGCTATGTGAACAAGATGAAGTGCGGACGAATGTAGTTGGCTTTACAGAGCTCGGCATATTGCAATTAACGCGGAAGAAAGTGCGCAATAGTATTGGGTCAACATTAACTATGCCTTGTGAAGTATGTGAAGGAACCGGTAAAATGATTGATTCCAAAACGGCTGCTTTTCAAATTGAACGCATA
The DNA here is from genome assembly GCF_049368575.1 of Priestia sp. 40. Taxonomy (NCBI): domain Bacteria; kingdom Bacillati; phylum Bacillota; class Bacilli; order Caryophanales; family Bacillaceae; genus Priestia; species Priestia sp. 40. The sequence continues at coordinate 1,321,921 of NZ_JBMPZA010000005.1, read as the reverse complement.
ATTTGGGAACATCGCGGCGCGGAAGAAGAGGCCATTTGGATTGAGACGCGAAGTGATGTTATAAATGAAATGAAGGCTCAAGGATTTCTCAACGCTCTAGAGAAAATGGTGAAAAAAACCGTATATCTTACGCCAAGCGATGATTATACAAACGCATTTGTTTTGCGTCAATTGGGGTCGAATGAGCAGATTCAAAAAAGGGTCTCTGCTTCTATATAAAATTTTAGAAGAAAACATGAATTCCAATTGACACTAACCTTTGATTTGTAGTAAGATTTAATATGTTGGTTTGTAGCACCCGTGCTACAACCGCTCAGAACAGGTTTTAAGTTCACTTGAACACCTGTGATGGCGAGTCTTAGTTTTTAGAGGAGGTGCAGAGAATGTACGCAATTATTGAAACTGGTGGTAAGCAAATTAAAGTAGAGGCTGGTCAAGCAATCTACGTTGAAAAACTTGCTGGTGAACAAGGCGAAACAGTTACTTTTGACAAAGTATTATTTGTAGGTGGCGACAGCGTGAAAGTTGGTGTTCCTTTCGTAGAAGGTGCAACAGTTACGGCTAAAGTTGAAAAACAAGGTCGCGCTAAAAAGATCACTGTATTTAAATACAAAGCAAAGAAAAACTATCGTCGTAAGCAAGGTCACCGTCAACCTTACACAAAAGTTGTAATCGACGCTATCAACGCGTAATTATAACAAATGATTAAGGTGACGATTTCTCGTGATGCAAATAAGAAAGTTGACGGGTTCACGATGAGTGGACATGCTGACTTTTCCGAACACGGAAAAGATCTTGTTTGTGCGGGAGCATCTGCAGTTTCATTTGGGACAATTAATGCTATCTTTTCAATAAGTGGGGTTGAACCGCACTTAGAGCAAGGTGGAGATGGTGGGTATCTCCGTTGTGAGATTCCAAAAGATGTGGATTCGTTCACATTGGAACAGATTCAATTGCTATTAGAAGGTATGGTTGTTTCACTGAAAACGATCGAATTAGATTACAGTAATTATATAAAAATTAACGACAACTAAACAGGAGGTGGATGTCATGTTAGTAAGATTAGACCTTCAATTCTTCGCTTCTAAAAAAGGAGTAGGTAGTACTAAAAACGGTCGTGATTCAATCTCGAAACGTCTTGGTGCTAAACGTGCTGATGGCCAATTCGTATCTGGTGGTTCAATTTTATACCGTCAACGCGGTACTAAAATTTACCCAGGTGCAAACGTAGGTCGTGGTGGAGATGATACTTTATTCGCTCAAATCGACGGTATCGTTAAATTTGAACGTTTCGGTCGTGACCGTAAAAAAGTATCTGTATACCCTGTTGCTCAAGAAGCATAAGATACAAAAAGAAAACTCTAACCCAAGTAGGTTAGAGTTTTCTTTTTGTAGAATATTTCACCTATTACCCATTGGAATTTGTTATAATCGAACATATCTAAGAAGATTGATACGAGATGTTTGTCAGCGTTGTGAAATACTTATGCTCGAGTCAAAGTTAGGAGTGCTAAGATGGAAAAAGAATGGGATGTCGTAGAGGTATTAAGATACGCGCGGCATGATTGGTTAAATAAGCTGCAATTAATCAAAGGCAATCTAGCGTTGAATTGGCTTGATCGAGCGAATGAAATCATTGAAGAAATTGTAAATGAATCCAAACATGAATCCAAGTTAACAAACATTAATATGCGACTGTTTGCGGGCTTTGTTATGACCTATCATTGGAATAACCATGCTGTTCGCTTAGATGTGGAAGTGCTTGGAGAATTGAAGGATTTATCACAATACGATGAGTTCGTATACAACTGGTGTTGCTATTTGACAGAAGCACTCGAAAAGTATGTTGATTATCATGCAGAAAACTATTTGAGTATTTCAGTATGCATTGAAGAACAGGGAATTCGTTTCTTTTTTGACTTTAGTGGAATACTAACAGATATACAGAAGCTACAAAACAAGCTACAATGTTATGAGTGCGCTCAAGGAGTTGCATTGGTTGAACAGCATATGTCTGAAGATGAATTTAGCCTTATGCTCAGAATAAGTTAACAGCGCTTTTGCTATTGCAGGAGCTAAGATATAGAACGGAGTGAAAAAGAAATGTTTGTAGATCAGGTCAAGGTATATGTAAAAGGTGGCGACGGAGGAAATGGAATGGTTGCCTTTCGTCGCGAAAAGTACGTACCAAAAGGAGGTCCTGCAGGTGGTGACGGTGGTCACGGTGCAGATGTCATCTTTGAAGTAGAAGAAGGATTACGTACGCTGATGGATTTCCGCTATAAGCGTCACTTTAAAGCAAGCCGCGGTGAACATGGAATGTCAAAAGGACAGCACGGACGTAACGCTGAGCCGATGGTTGTAAAAGTTCCACCAGGTACGGTTGTGTTAGACGAAGATACGAACGAAACGATTGCTGATTTAGTTGAGCACGGCCAGCGCGCAGTGATTGCTAAAGGTGGACGCGGAGGGCGTGGGAATACGCGTTTTGCTACACCTGCAAATCCAGCACCGGAGCTTTCAGAAAATGGAGAGCCGGGTAAAGAGAGAAATGTAATCCTTGAATTAAAAGTATTAGCGGATGTAGGATTAGTTGGTTTCCCAAGTGTTGGAAAGTCAACGTTATTATCCGTAACGTCTGCTGCAAAGCCAAAAATTGCTGAATATCATTTTACAACAATTAATCCGAATTTAGGAGTAGTTGAAACAGAAGATAATCGCAGTTTTGTGATGGCAGATTTACCAGGGCTAATCGAAGGTGCACATGAAGGTGTAGGGTTAGGTCATCAGTTTTTACGTCATATTGAACGTACCCGCGTTATTGTCCATGTAATCGATATGTCAGGTTTAGAAGGCCGTGATCCATATGAAGATTACTTAACCATTAATGAAGAGCTGCGTCAGTATAATATGCGTTTAACAGAACGTCCGCAAGTAGTGGTAGCAAATAAAATGGATATCCCGCAAGCCGAAGAGAATCTAGCTGCATTCAAAGAAAAAGTAGGGGACGAAGTGAAAGTCTTTCCAATTTCTGCAGCAACACGTGATGGAATCCGCGAACTGTTATTTACAGTAGCTGATCTTGTAGAAACTACGCCTGAATTCCCAATGCAAGAAGAGGAAGATCTATCTATGCACCGCGTACTGTACAAGCATGAAAAGAAAGAAGTGGAATTCGTTATTACGCGTGATAGCGACGGCTCATACGTATTAAGTGGTGAAAAAATCGAAAAATTATTCAAGATGACTGACTTCTCACGTGAAGAATCGGTTCGTCGATTTGCGCGTCAGCTTCGAGGCATGGGCGTCGATGAAGCCCTTCGTGAACGAGGAGCAAAAGATGGCGATATTGTAAAGCTGTTTGAATATGAATTTGAATTTATTGACTAATTGTTGTTCATAGGATAAGGGGAGGGGCTTTACTTGCATAAGAGCGATAAGCAGTTTTATTTAGTTCGCGAAGATGTATTACCAGAAGCGATGAAAAAAACATTGGATGCGAAGCTGTTAATTGAACGGGGAAAAGCTGAATCGGTAGCAGATGCCGTACAAGCCGTAGACTTGAGTCGCAGTGCTTTTTATAAGTACCGCGACACGGTTTTTCCGTTTCAGACGGTTGTCAAACAGCGAATTATTTCACTATTTTTTCATATTGAAGATCGATCAGGTACTTTATCACATTTATTAAGCACCGTTGCATCATCGGGATGCAATGTGTTAACAATTCACCAAACCATCCCTTTACAAGGGCGTGCCAACGTAACTCTTTCATTAGATACAGCAAGCATGAATGTTGAATTAAATGAAATGCTGCGAAGACTGAAAAGCTTAGAGTTTGTAGATAAAGTGGACGTGCTTGGTTCAGGGGCATAATGGTAAACAGATATAGATAAGGAGAGGCATGATTGTGGGGAAAGTAGGATATTTAGGACCAAAGGCAACATTTACACATGTGGCCGTCCAAGGCGTATTTAAACAGCACGACCATATTCCATACAAAACAATTCCAGCATGTATCGATGCAGTGGATAAAGGAGAAATTGAGTATGGAATTGTACCGTTAGAAAATGCACTTGAAGGATCTGTAAATTTAACACTTGATTATCTTATTCATGAACGTCGTCTGCCAATTGTTGGAGAAATTGTGCTTCCCATTCGTCAGCATTTAATGGTTCATCCATCTCACGCAGAACAGTGGAAAAACATTGAAACGATTTATTCTCATCCTCATGCAATTGCGCAGTGTCATAAATTTTTACACGGAGAATGTACGTCAACTGCAGTAGAAGAGATGACATCAACGGCGTTTGCTGCTAAGTATGTAAGCGAACACCCTGAGCTTAATATTGGAGCTATTGCGAATGGATTAGCAGCCCGTGAATATGGATTACATATTGCTTGCCCGAACATTCATGATTATGATCATAATACAACAAGATTTGTTATTTTGCATAAAGATGGAGCGCAAGATGTGCCATTTTTAGCTGGAAACGGGTGCAAGACAACGTTAATGATTACACTTCCATCTGATCAGGCAGGAGCGCTTCATCAAGTGCTTTCAGCTTTCTCCTGGCGTAAGCTAAATCTGTCTAAAATTGAATCCCGTCCCATGAAAACAGGGCTTGGAAACTATTTCTTTATCGTTGATATTGAACAAAAAATGGATGAAGTATTAATCCCTGGGGCTATGGCTGAACTTGAGGCACTAGGCTGTAGCGTAGAGCTTTTAGGAAGCTACCCTCATACACTGCTTGAAACAGAAATCCCGCTTTAAAGCGGGATTTTTTTGTTATAACATCTTTTTACTCATTCGAAACTAAATAGCCTTCCGCTTCAAGAGCTAAGCAGGCAGCATTCAGTTTTTCAATTGTATCTGCTTCAATTGTATGAAGGTGAATCCCATCTGTTAGCTGAGATAAATAAGTTGCGTTTGTTTCTTGGATTTTTTCTATGAACGTTTCTACTTCTTTTCGGGTTTGAATCATAACGGAAGCCGTTAATTCACCATACACAGGGTGTTCAACGGTTACATCTTTCACGAGAACGCCGTGGTCAACAAGCAGGAGAAGCTCCTTTTCAGCATCTTCTGGCGTATGCTGACAGGCAATAATTCGCTGATGCACGGTAGTTTGAGATGGATTTTGAATATAAATATATCCTTGACTTGTTGCGATAATGGGCTCATTTTTAGCTTTAAGCAGCGAAATATCTTGTACAATGACTTGGCGGCTAACGTTTGTTCGTTTTGAAAGCTCACTGCCTGTCATTGGTTTATTCTCTGTTTTTAACCATTGTAGAATAAGTTCTCTTCTTTCTTCTCCAAGAATTTTCTTTTGAGTTCCTGGCACCTTTAGTCCCTCCTTTTACACTGTCATAAATTCTTGCTGTAATAAATGAAAAACGGATATGAGTCGATCAATATGCTTAAACGTTGAATGTTGACTAAATGAAATACGTACAAAGTTCTTAGCATTCGCAGTCGATTTGCCAATCGCAAGTAGAGAAGCTAATGGTTCCTGCTGATTTACATGACAGGCACTTCCCGTAGAAATAGCAATTCCGTGACGATTACATTGTAACATAACATATTGACCCTGTATGTTTGAAAACGTCAGTCCAATAATTCCAGGAAAATGCGAGTTCCCAAGGCCTTCTACTTCTATAAAAGGAGCAAGAGGCTTTAGCTTTTCTAATAAGTACGATTTTAAGCGCTCATAATGACTTCGAGCCGCCTGCATTTCTGCATATGCGCATTCAGCTGCTGCAGTAAAGGCAGCGATACCCGTTGTATTTACAGTTCCAGGGCGAAAGCCTTTTTCATGAGTTGCTTTATGATAAATAGGCTTCCAAGAAGAACTTGAATTCATGTATACCATTCCTACACCTTTTGGTCCGTAAATTTTATGACTAGAAACTGAGATGCTATCAGCTTTCAGCTTTTTAACATCAATAGGAAGCTTACCGAAAGATTGAACACAATCACAGTGAAAGAGAATTTCTTTTTCAGATAAAAAGTGGCCAATATCCTCAACTGGCTGAATTGTACCGAGCTCATGATTGATGTGCTGAATAGCTACTAGCGCAGTGTCAGGTCGAATCGTCTTCTTTAAGTCTTCTACAGACACAGCGCCGTTTTGATCTACAGGTACGTAAGATAGGGTAAAGCCTTCTTTTTCGAGCTGCTGCAATGTATGAAGAACCGAAGAATGTTCAAGCTTCGTTGTAACTAAATGTTTTCTTTCGTTCGTTTTTCCTTTCAAAAAAGAATGAATGGCTAAGTAATTAGCTTCTGTTCCTCCACTTGTAAAAAAAAGATCATCCTCTCGACAATTTACTAACAGGCTTAATTTTTTTCTGCATAGCGTAAGTAAATTCTCTGCTTGTGTTCCAAGTGTGTGAAGACTGCTGGAGTTTCCATAATAGCTTGTTGCAGCTTCAGTATATACCTCAATTGCTTCTTGTCTCATTGGCGTTGTTGCCGCATAGTCCAGATAAATCATTTTCTCCCTCCGATAAAAAAACTTCTTGTCTTTCATTTAATAATATGTAAATATAGGTGTCAAGACACATGTAAATAAAGAGGTGTAAAATGTTAGAGACAGATGTTTTAATTATTGGAAGCGGATTAGCAGCGTTTTCTGCAGCTTATGAACTGTGTCGTCATAACAGAGTTGTAATGGTAACGAAAGGGAAACTTGACCGCAATAACTCAGTTCTTGCTCAAGGCGGAGTAGCAGCAGCTATTGGAAGCAGCGATCACTGGAGTGAACATCTCTATGATACGTTGGTTGCGGGCAATAAGCATTGCAATGAACAAGCGGTACGCACTTTAGTGGAAGAAGGTGCGGCTGTAGTAAATGAATTGATTCATAAAGGAATGAAGTTTGATAAAAATCCAGATGGTACGCTCCATTTTGGAAAAGAAGGAGCCCATCGTGTCAATCGTATTCTGCATGCAGGTGGGGATGCAACAGGACAAGCGCTGTTCGCTTTTTTGAAAAAAGAAGTACTCCCATATATTACAGTGATTGAAAACGAAATGATTCAGCATTTAGTAACTGTAGATGGAACGTGCAGAGGCGCTATCGGACAAGATGAAAACAACAAAATTACTATATATCATGCTCGCCAAACTGTTATAGCTACCGGAGGAATCGGCGCTTTGTACAAGCATACATCTAACCAGCCGCTTGCGACAGGAGATGGCCTAGCGCTTGCGTACAGGGCTGGAGCAAAATTAGCGGACTTAGAATTTGTTCAGTTTCATCCGACGCTTTTGTATCAAAAGGAAGCGAAAGGTTTAGTATCCGAAGCGGTTCGAGGTGAAGGTGGCGTACTGGTAAATGAATGGAATGAACGCATAATGGAAGGCGTTCATCTCTTTAAGGATTTAGCACCGCGAGATGTTGTAGCAAGGACGATTTTTAATGAAATGAAAAAAGGAAGATCCGTATTTTTAGACATTGAAAAAGTGGCTCATTTTGAACGAAAATTTCCTACGATTACGGCACTGTGTCGAAAGTATAAAATTCAACTGGACAAAAAACGAATACCTGTTACTCCCGGCGCACATTTTTTAATGGGTGGAATTGAAGTAGATGCTTATGGACAAACAAATGTTGAAGGATTGTATGCCGTGGGGGAAGTTTCTTCTACAGGCGTTCATGGAGCAAATCGTCTAGCAAGCAATTCATTGTTAGAGTGTCTTGTATTTGGAAAACGGACAGGGCGTCATATTTTACATAAAGCGAGAACGGTATCTCGTTATACTCCCGTTCGTTACGTCTATAAAGGCATGCCTAAAATACTGCCTGCCACAAGACAAATTCAGCATAAAATGATGGATTGTGTAGGAATCATTCGTCATGAAAACGAATTGGCCACTATTGTGCATGAATTCACAAATTATCTGGATGGAATACCTCTTGATCAAGAAGTTATATATTCGAGGGAAGCAGCGACCATCTGCAATATGCTAACTGCAGGTCTGCTTATTGCCGAGTCCTCTCTTGCAAGAAAAGAAAGTAGAGGAGGTCATTACCGAAGTGACTTTCCGCATGAGAAGCAAGAATGGGAGCATAAGCGAATTATTAAGCAGTCTGCTGCTTCAACAAAACAGTCATTGATTTTATAAGCAAGGAAATTTAAAAAGAAAGGTGAAGGTAGCACAATGAACACGTTGAAATTACAAAAACTATTGCAGTCTTTTTTTATAGAAGACATTGGAGATGGAGATATAACCTGTGAAGCTATTTTTTCTCCGTCTGACCAAGGGAAAGCTGTGTTCACGGCAAAGCAATCAGGTATTATCGCAGGAGTGGAATTGATTAAAGAAGGATTTCATTTAATAGACCCTGACGTGAAAGTGAATGTCGAGAAAAAAGATGGAGATGTTCTTAAGCCTGGCGATAAAATAGCTACCGTTTCAGGACCCGTGCGATCTATTTTGACCGGTGAACGGGTAATCTTAAACTTACTTCAAAGAATGAGTGGCATTGCCACGATGACGCAAAAAGCCGTAGCGCTGCTTGGCAGCTCACATACGCGCATATGTGACACGCGAAAAACAACGCCTGGTATGCGAATGTTAGAAAAGTATGCTGTTCGTGCTGGAGGAGGTTATAATCATCGTTTTGGATTGTACGATGGCGTCATGTTAAAAGATAACCATATTGCACATGCAGGATCTATTCTAGACGCTGTTGTGAAAGTAAGAGAGCAGGTTGGACATATGGTTAAGGTGGAAGTAGAAATTGAAAACAAAAGTCAATTGCTAGAAGCAATAGAGGCAGGAGCAGATGTCATTATGTTCGATAACTGTTCTCCAGAAGTCATTAAAGATTGGATACCACTGGTTCCCGCTCATATTGTCACAGAAGCATCCGGTGGAATTACGCTTGGTACGCTCCATTCTTTTAGAGACAGCGGAGTGGACTATATTTCACTTGGAGCTTTAACGCATTCAGCAGGGTCTATCGATATCAGCTTGGACTTATTAACAGAAAGGGGAACAGGAAATCATGAGTTTATTACAAACGCTTCAGCAGCAAACGCTGCCCGCTAAATATACGCAGCTCACAGAAAATGAAATGAAAAGAAGAGTACTAGAAATCAAGAAAAAGCTCGGAAGCAAATTGTTTCTGCTCGGCCATCATTATCAAAAAGACGAAGTGTACGAATTTGCAGATGCGGTAGGAGACTCCTTACAGCTGGCTCAAATAGCAGCTGAAAATAGAGAAGCTGAGCATATTGTGTTTTGCGGCGTTCATTTCATGGCAGAAACAGCTGATATTTTAACTGCTGAAAATCAAAAAGTCATTTTACCCGATATGCGAGCTGGCTGTTCAATGGCTGATATGGCTACTATTCAGCAAACAGAAAAGGCGTGGCCTGTCTTACAGGATCTTTTCGGAGATACAATTATTCCGCTTACGTATGTGAATTCTACAGCTGCAATTAAATCTTTTGTAGGCGAACATGATGGTGCAACAGTAACATCTTCAAATGCAAAAAATATGGTGGAGTGGGCATTTTCTAAAAAAGAGCGCATTCTCTTTTTACCAGATCAGCATTTGGGCAGAAACACAGCTTATGATTTAGGTGTTGGACTAGATGAAATGGCCATTTGGAATCCTATTGAAGAAATGCTCGAATATGAAGGCGATATAAACAACATCAAGGTGATTCTATGGAAAGGTCACTGTTCTGTGCACGAAAATTTCACGGTTAAAAATATTGATTATTTACGCGAGAAGCAGCCTGAGATGAATATTATTGTTCATCCGGAGTGTTCCTATGAAGTGGTGCAAAAATCAGATTATGCAGGTTCTACAAAATATATTATTGATACAATTGAAAAAGCTCCTTCAGGCTCTAAATGGGCCATTGGCACGGAAATGAACTTAGTGAAACGGATTATCAACAGTCATCCGGATAAAGAAATTGTTTCGCTTAATCCCTATATGTGTCCTTGTTTGACGATGAACCGAATTGATTTGCCTCACTTGCTGTGGGCTTTAGAAAGCATTGAAGAAGGAATAGAAGTAAATCAAATCAAGGTAGATAAGCATACAGCGCAAGGTGCAATCAAAGCGCTAACGAATATGCTAGAACGAGCATAAAGATTTTTAAGACAATTGAAAAGAGAAGGTCTAAAAGAAGACTTATTGACATATTGTTTGTGTTGATAAGTCTTTTTTTCTTTATCATAAAAACTTGAACCAAACTGTGGGCAAAATGAATAAAAAAATGGTTCAAGGCATATCTTGTGATGAACAAACAGAACTTACTTTGATTTTGCACATATAGATGGCAGAGACTCTACTCGGGAGGGGAATGACGTTGAAAATCCATATCGTTCAAAAAGGGGATACCCTTTGGAAAATCGCTGAAAAGTATGGGGTTAATTTTGAAGAGTTAAAAAAAGCGAATTCTCAATTAAGCAATCCAGACATGATCATGCCTGGAATGAAAATTAAAGTGCCGACAAGCGGAGTGCCTGTTCAAAAAGAAGGAGCTCCTTCACCTGGTATAAAAGAAATGCCTAAAATTCAACACCCTTATAGTGACCAATCCACTAAAGCTTATCCAGTAACGGAAATTGATGAAAGTTCAGATGACAATAAATCAGCTAATCAGCCTGCTCAGACGCCGTTTATGCAGCCGATAAAAGAAGCACCAATTGCGCAGCCAAAGAAAGAAGCACCGATTGCTCAACCGAAAAAGGAAGCGCCCATTGCGCAGCCAAAGAAAGAAGCGCCGGTCGCGCAGCCTAAAAAAGAGGCACCAATTGCGCAGCCTAAAAAAGAAATGCCTGTTGCACCAAAGCTTCCTAAATTAAAGCCGATTGCACCTGAGATTGATATTAACAACTATTACACGGTTAATATGGCGATGCAGGCTCCAAAAAAAGAAGCGCCAAAAGAACTGCCAAAGCATGAATCGCCAGAAAGTCCTGAAATGGAGAGTATCGAAATGCCTCCTCAAATGCCATGTTATCCAATCACGCCGATATCGCCTGTGATGCCAGGCTACGGATTTAATTATATGCCGTGTCATCCGCCAATGTATGCACCACAGCCGTATCCAATGCCAATGTATCAACAGGCTCCAATGTATCATCACGGTTATGAAAACGAATCGTTTGAAGAACATGCAATGGGTGCTCATATGTCCCCTATGCCAATGTATCCAATGATGCCACACAGCTGCTATGGACCGGTACAATGCTCTCCTTGTCCGCCTCCATGGGGATATCAGCAGCCCGTTTATCCGGCCTATCATCAAGCACCAATGTATCCACAAGTGCAGGGAGCCATGACAGGTGGACATTATGAAAGTTCTTCCGAAGGTTTTGGAAACGTGCCTTACCATTATGGGCAGCACTATGCCCCACAGCAGCAAGGAGACTGCGGCTGCGGTGAACCAAGACCTGACGACTATGCCACACAGCAGCCTTATCCACAGTATCAGCAGCCGGTACCTTACGGCTTTCAGGATCCAAGGGCACTCTATCCAGCCCCATATGGCATGATTGGTGTACCTCCGTATCCTGCGTTTGACCCAAATGCATTTAGTATTCCAGAATATGATGAGTACGACGAAGATGAAGATTGATTATTATAGACGAGACGATTTTAATTTAAATCGTCTCTTTCTCTATTTGAAAAAAAGAGATATTCACGTTGAGACCTACCGTATGAAAAAGCCTCATGTCATCATAGCGGATACGAATAAAGGAAGAAAAGTAATAAAAGCATACAGAGACAAAGGTAAAATTGAACATGTTTATCACGTTTTATCTCAAATTAAGCAGGGGTATGCGGTTAATTTTGAAACTTACCCAGAAGGTGAACTTTATATAAAGGACCGTCATTTGTATTGGGCGATGATGCCCTTTGTTAAGCAAGTAAAAGAGATAACGTACGAAAGTTTTCAGGATCGGGAAGAGGTATTACAAACATTGATCCGCTATCATGGAGAAGTTCGTAAAAAGAAAATAGCTGCGTATACAAAGCTTCCTGAATATGATCTTGTTTTAAAATGGAAAAAGCGGCTTTCCTCTTTTCGAGAAACGTCGTATATATTTAAAGAGTGTAATCAATTTCATGTATATAAAGATATTGTGACTTGGGGGGAAAAAGCTTTAGTTTTAATGGAGCGTTTCAGAGATAGTCAGTTGAACCACTCCATTATTCATGGTGACGTTGCTTCACATAATTTCTTGAAAACAAACCACTTGGGTATTGTTATGATTGATTTTGACTTATCGGCTAAAGCTCCTGCTCTTTATGACTATGTTCAGCTCGTCCAGCGCTTTTTGCCTTATGTCCAGTGGTCGATGAAAGAACTACTTCAACACTCGAAAATAAAAGAATTAAGCAAGCAGCGTTTTTTCCTTGCTTCTTTGCTCTTTCCATCGATGCTGATGAGAAACTGGAATATAAACGCCTCTGCTTTATCATGGGCAAACCGCCAAAAGTTAATGCAGCAATCAGTTGAAGAATGGTCACAGCGTACACGTTTTTATCGAGTGATTTACCAGCACTTACAAAACCTACATGACATGTAAAGAGTTTATAAACACTTCATCGAATAAGAAACGGCTCGTCTTTTAATCCTAAGAGTAAGCTCAGAGTAAATAGAGCTTAAATTAGGGGGCGATTATGTTGAATAGGTATGTAGCAACTTCTTTAGCTTTTGCATGTATGATGGGACTTGGTGCTTGCAATAACAAAGACCAAGGTATGGAGCAGCGCTATACAGATACGACACAGCCTGTTGGGTATCATACAAATGAAAAAGAGAATGAACATCGCGTAGATAATCCGAAAGGTCCAATGACTGAAGTTTTAGATGGAAATGGAACACCTAATTATCCGTTAAACGTAAGTGATGGACGTTTTGACAATCCGACAAACCCTTATGGAAACACCAATAATACAAATGATCGTACAAATGGCGTTGCTAATATGTATTATGGTGAAGATTATCCAAGAGACTTTACGGAAAAAGTGGCTGATCGAGCTGCAAGCGTTAAAGGTGTAGAAAATAGCCGCGCCGTTGTCCGTGGAGATCAGCTATTAGTTGCTGTAGATCCGGCCAAAGACATAAATAACGGCCGTTTAAAACAAAACGTGCTCGATAAAGTAAAGCCTATTGCAAAGGACTACAATGTTCAAGTAAAAGTAGATCATGATGTATTTATGAACGCTCGCTCTCTTGATGACGATATTCGAAATGGAAAAGACCGAAATACGATTCAAACTAATTTCAATGGTCTATTTGAATCAGTTGATGAGAATGTCAATCATAAACATCGTTAAATAAAGAAGCAGCTGTCTGTGAAAGACGGCTGTTTTTTTGATGAGAAGACATATAAAAAAGCTGCCATTGAAGCCAGGCAGCTATTCCTCGAACATGTAACTATTAATTTTTCTTGTTAGAAGCAGATTTGCTTGTTGTTTTGGATTCCGCTTCTTCCTTTTGAGCGTTAGTTTCATTTTGTTTGAGGCGACCTTCTCTTTTTTTCGTATCTGCTGGTGCCGTAGCGACACTCTTTGTATTTTTTACATTTTTTGCAGAAGAGCTTGTCTCATTAGCTTGTGTGTTTGGCTTCTCGTTGTTAGTTGTCTGACTATTATCGTATTCAGCTTCCACGTCGCTTGCTAGAGCTGCAGAAACTTGAGCGTAAGTATGGTCTGTATAGTTCATCATATTTTCGTACACTTCAGGGCTCGCGAGTCCATCAGGTTCTACGCTTGCTTCTTCTTTCTTAATCGTTTCAGTCCATTCTTTTGTTTCTTGAATAAGTTTTTTTCCTATAATGACTTCTTCAACAATAACTGGTCTTTTGGTTATTTCTACTCGTTCTTCCATGATTGGAACACGAATAATTTCATCTTCTGTAAGTGGCCCAGCGTTATAGTCTCCGTCAACTACAGGGCGGCGTTCAATATAAAACTCTTCTCTTGTAACAGGAACGTGTACAGTTCTTTCTTCCTCTATTACTTTTTTGTGGAGTTTTACTTCACCGACTTGGACGCGTTCTTTTAAGACATCTAATTTTTCTTCACGCAGTTGGACGGCTCTATGTTCGTTGTGTTCCGTATAGGTTCCGTACGCTGGAGTTTGTTCAGAGCTTACGGCATCTATCAAGATTAGAATTTTACCAGCAGCTACATCTGTCTCGCACTGCACGGCTGAGATGTCTGGTATGCCCATTCGGATTAATTTTGATTTCAAGCCGTTGCCTTGTTTGAGTCCCATGCCGCCTGTCATCATGGTAAAAAAGTTATCCATCATGACGCCAGCTAATGAACTTACGGCAGGTGAACCAGCTTCAATAATTACATTTGTATCATGACCTATTTGAAATGTATTGCTTTTACTGTTAGAAATAACCATAATGTCTGTTTCTCGATAACCTTGACGTTTTAAACTATGGATAACATCTAAAGCTTCTTTCTCTGAAAAAAAAGTTCCGACTACACGTTTATTCATTCTCATTACTTCAGCTCCCTTTTTTGTGAAAATAGATAATAGAAGTCCTTACAATTACTTCCACTATGTACATACCCTGCGAAAATTTAATTAAAACGTTCAAGAGAAAATTTTACAAATAGTGTGCAAATGTAACAAATAATCCATGTTTTCTTAACATAATATCGTGAAAAGGATTTGCTTAATAAAATAAGAGGATAAAAGAAAATAAGTAGGTCAAACTATTAGTGTAGATTTTCACAAAACCTTTTTAGATAATACTAAAAAGAGTATGATTAACGTGTGAGGTGAAGGTGAGTGAAGAAAGTCATTCATCAAGCAGCTTTTTTAATGCTAGTAAGTATTGTGCTTTGTATAATGCCATACCGTGCAGATGCGAATGAAAAGGAGCCGATGACATTATTTCTTGAGCGCGTGTATGTGGATGGAGTCGTAAGTCAAGAGATGATCAAAAGCCCTTCTATGACGAAAAAACAATTAATGAAAAAATATAAAAATTGGCGACTGCTTAAAGAAACGGATCAAGAGCTAGTTTTTAGAACGAGCATAGACGATATTTCACCTATTTTAAAAGAGAACGGTTACGTAGGGCTTTCTGTTAACGGTATTCTCTCAGCATTTGAAGGCAAACCAGCTTCGTCGCAGCACATTATACAGTCGTTTTTTCAAATTGACATCAAAAGGCTTGAAAGCTATCAGCATGAACAATTAAAGAAAGGTATTCGCGTTCAATCAAAAGATGAATATCTTTCCCTCATTAATTTCTATAAAATCTATCAGCTCCAGCAGCGGCCGCTTTCAATCGAGCAGCCGTTTTTTAGTATGGTAAAATAATTATTGAATTCAACATTCTAAATTGCTTCTATTTGCTTTTGGCGGTATGTTAAAATGGTATTCAGCAGTCTAGTATTGTATATATTTTAAAAGGTCATTCATCAATACAAGTGGGCGGTTCTATTATTTACAGCTATTGTAAAAGTGGGTTGACAAAGATGAAAAGAGGCAAACGTTCTCTTGAACGTCTTTTTAAAAAGCAACTTTAAAGGAAAATAGAGAACGATGCGGGCAGGATTCTTCGTAGGCAAAGTTGAAGGTCACTGCCCGCGCGTACGTGATTAAGGAGAGAGCTTATTGTTTGATTATATCAAAGGCACTGTTACATATATAAATCCTGAGTATGTAGTAATCGAAAACAACGGGATAGGTTATCAAGTCTTTACGCCGAATCCATATGTATTTTCAATTGATGAACAACCAAAGACGGTTTACACCTATCAATATGTAAGAGAAGATGTAATTGCACTTTACGGGTTTGCTTCCCGAGAACAAAAGGATTTATTTATGAAGTTAATTAGCGTGTCAGGAATCGGCCCAAAAGGCGGTTTAGCTATTTTAGCGTCAGGTAATCCAGCGCAGGTTGTCCAAGCTGTGGAAGAGGAAGACGAGAAGTTTTTAGTTAAGTTTCCAGGAGTAGGTAAAAAAACAGCTCGACAGATGATTCTAGATTTAAAAGGAAAGCTGCATGATATTGTACCAGATGCCGTCCCTTCTTTATTTGCAGATTTGGACGCACAAGAAGTCAAATCTCAAAGTTCAGAAGCCCTTGATGAAGCGATTGAAGCACTTAAAGTATTAGGTTATGCAGAAAGAGAAATCAAAAAAATTGTTCCGGCTTTAATGAAGGAAACGATGACAACGGATCAGTATATTAAAGAAGCGCTAAAACGATTATTGAAACAATAAGTAAGGGAGGAGTAAAATGGACGATCGTATTGTAACGGGAGATGTTCTTGGTGAAGAAGAAATCATCGAGCAGAGTTTGCGGCCGCAAACCTTACAGCAGTATATTGGTCAGCATAAAGTAAAATCCCATCTGGACATTTTTATTAAAGCTGCCAAAATGCGAAGCGAAACGTTAGATCACGTGCTCTTATATGGTCCTCCAGGATTGGGGAAAACAACCCTTGCTACTATTATCGCTAATGAAATGGGCGTGCAAATCCGAACGACCTCAGGGCCAGCCATTGAGCGTCCAGGCGACTTAGCCGCAGTTTTAACCAGCTTAGAGCCTGGAGATGTGCTTTTTATTGATGAAATTCATCGATTAAATCGTTCGGTTGAAGAAGTACTATACCCAGCAATGGAAGATTTCTGTTTGGATATTGTTATTGGAAAAGGACCGAGTGCACGCTCCGTCCGTCTGGATTTGCCTCCGTTTACGCTAGTAGGTGCAACGACAAGAGCCGGGCTTTTATCTTCTCCTTTGCGTGATCGCTTCGGCGTTTTAAGCCGTTTAGAATATTACCAAGAAGAAGATCTTGCTTCGATAGTAGAAAGGACAGCCGCTATTTTAGATGTAGAGATTGATGAGAAAGCTACGTTTGAGATGGCTAGGCGTGCTAGGGGAACTCCGCGTATTGCGAATCGCTTGCTTCGAAGAGTCAGAGATTTTGCTCAGGTCAAAGGAGACGGAGCCATAACCGAAAGGCTTGCCAACGAAGCATTAGAAATGTTGCAGGTGGACCGTTTAGGTCTTGATCATATTGACCATAAATTATTAAGAGGGATTATCGAAAAATTTAGGGGCGGACCTGTAGGGTTAGACACAATATCGGCTACTATTGGTGAAGAGTCTCACACAATTGAAGACGTATACGAGCCGTATCTATTGCAAATCGGCTTTTTGCAGCGGACGCCGCGAGGACGAATTGTGACGCCTTTGGTTTATGATCATTTTCAGCTGGAGGTGCCTGATCAGTGAATGATATGCCTAAGATGCTTATCACATTAGGGGGCATTTTAGTCGTCATTGGGCTGTTATGGCAGTTTGTTGGCAAGCTTCCTGGCGATATTTTTATCAAAAAAGGAAATACAACCTTTTATTTCCCGATTGTGACATGTATTCTAGTAAGCGTTGTGTTATCACTTATTTTTTATGTAATTGGCAGATTTAAATAATTAAGTAGAAACAGGTGAACATTTTGAAAGTAGATTTATTTGATTTTCATTTACCAGAAGAATTGATTGCGCAAACACCACTTGAGCAGCGAGATGCGTCAAGGCTCATGGTATTAAACAAAGAAACAGGAAGTGTGAAGCATCATATGTTTCATGACCTTCTTGATTATGTGCAAGCAGGAGATTGTTTAGTGTTAAACGACACGCGTGTTCTTCCTGCACGGTTATTTGGGACAAAAGAAGATACAGGTGCTAATATTGAAGTATTGCTTTTAAAACAAACACAAGGCGATACGTGGGAGACACTTGTAAAACCGGCTAAGCGAGTAAAAGAAGGCACGGTTATTTCGTTTGGTGACGGACGTCTGACAGCTGTATGTAAAGAAACGAGCGACCAAGGCGGACGTTTGTTAGAATTCAACTATGAAGGCATCTTTTATGAGGTTCTAGAACAACTGGGAGAAATGCCGCTGCCTCCTTATATTAAAGAGCGCTTGGATGATCAAGAACGCTACCAAACGGTTTTTGCTCGCGAACAAGGTTCTGCAGCAGCGCCAACAGCAGGTCTTCACTTTACAGAAGAGATGCTTGAACAGTTAAAAGAAAAAGGTGTGCATATTGCATTTTTAACGCTTCATGTTGGATTGGGTACATTCCGTCCAGTCAGCGTTGACGACTTAGAAGAGCATGATATGCACTCAGAGTTTTATCAAGTGAGTGAAGGAACCGCTGCTTTACTAAACAGCGTACGCGAAAAAGGCGGTCGCATTATTTCAGTAGGCACAACTTCTACCCGTACCCTTGAAACGATTGCGACTGAGCATAACGGCAAATTTGTTGCTTCTTCAGGCTGGACCAATATTTTTATCTTCCCGGGGTATGAATTTAAAGCAATTGATGGAATGATTACAAATTTCCATCTTCCAAAATCTACGCTCATTATGCTTGTAAGTGCCTTAGCAGGAAGAGAAAACGTCATTTCTGCCTATGAACAAGCTGTAGCAGAGAAGTATCGCTTTTTCAGCTTCGGCGACGCGATGCTAATTTTGTAATTTAACATGAAAGGAATACATCAATGACAGCAATTCGTTACGAACATATAAAAACTTGTAAACAAACAGGAGCGCGTTTAGGGATTGTCCATACGCCTCACGGCTCATTTGAAACGCCTATTTTCATGCCAGTAGGCACATTAGCTACAGTAAAAACAATGTCTCCGGAAGATTTAAAAGCAATGGGGGCAGGCATTATTTTAAGTAATACGTATCATTTATGGCTTCGTCCAGGTCATGAAATTGTTAAGAAAGCGGGAGGCCTTCATAAATTTATGAACTGGGATCGTCCCATCTTAACGGATTCAGGCGGCTTCCAAGTTTTTAGCTTAAGTGATTTGCGCCGTATTGAAGAAGAAGGCGTTCATTTCCGCAACCATTTGAATGGAGACAAGCTTTTCTTATCTCCAGAAAAAGCGATGGACATTCAAAATGCGCTTGGGTCTGATATTATGATGGCATTTGATGAATGCCCACCTTATCCAGCAGAATATGACTACTTAAAACGTTCAGTTGAACGCACAAGCCGCTGGGCAGAGCGATGCCTTGAGGCTCACAGCCGCCCTCAAGACCAAGGTCTTTTTGGGATTGTTCAAGGCGGAGAGTTTGAAGATTTACGCCGTCAAAGTGCAGCTGATTTAGTTTCAATGGACTTCCCAGGTTATGCTGTGGGAGGGCTGTCAGTTGGAGAACCAAAAGATGTAATGAATCGTGTGCTTGAGTTTACGACGCCATACTTACCAACTGACAAACCACGTTATTTAATGGGAGTAGGATCACCTGACTCGTTAATTGATGGAGCGATTCGCGGGATTGATATGTTTGATTGCGTATTACCAACGCGTATTGCACGTAACGGAACGCTTATGACAAGCGAAGGTCGTCTTGTTGTTAAAAATGCAAAATATGCAGAAGACTTCGGTCCGATTGATCCAAACTGTGACTGCTACACGTGTCAAAATTATTCAAGAGCGTATATTCGCCACTTAATTCGCTGTAATGAAACGTTTGGAATTCGTTTAACATCTTACCATAACTTATATTTTCTGCTAAACTTAATGGAGCAAGTCCGTGAAGCCATTCGCGAAGACCGACTTGGCGATTTCCGCGATGAGTTCTTTGAAAAATATGGGTTTAACGGCCCGGACGCAAAGA
Source organism: Priestia sp. 40 (assembly GCF_049368575.1). Taxonomy (NCBI): domain Bacteria; kingdom Bacillati; phylum Bacillota; class Bacilli; order Caryophanales; family Bacillaceae; genus Priestia; species Priestia sp. 40. The sequence continues at coordinate 1,302,254 of NZ_JBMPZA010000005.1, read as the reverse complement.
ATTTCTAGGTCACTACAGGAATTTTCATCAAATTTATGAATGAGTACCTGTTGATAATATAAATAAAAGGAGGAGTTTTCATGGGTGTTTTACAAAATATTTGGCCATTACTTTTAATGTTTGTCATTTTCTATTTCTTGTTAATCCGTCCACAGCAAAAACGTCAAAAAAACGTACAGCAAATGCAATCAGCACTTAAAAAAGGTGATAAGGTTGTTACAATTGGCGGTATGCACGGTTTGGTAGACGCAATTGATGAGTCACAAGTTGTGGTTCGCAGCACTGACGGTTCAAAATTAACGTTTGACCGCAATGCTATTCGTGAAGTAAGAAGCGTAGATTAATAAAAAAACGTCACGTACATGTACGTGACGTTTTTTTATGCTTCTCGTGAACCGGCAATGTTTACGCCAACAATTCCCCCGAGAATAGCGACTCCAATAAATCCAGCGTGAAATAAAAGCTGCTGTGCAGAAAACAGGTGACTATAGCCGAGGAATTGTAGTAAAAACATTAAAAAAGAATAAGAAATACCAGTGGCTCCTCCAACAAGAAGTCCCTTTGAACCGTTTCGTCCTCCCGCGATAAATCCTCCGATAAACAGTGTAATAAATGAGAGAATAAGCAAAAATAAACGTACGGATTGTTCTTCAAGCGATGTGAATTTTAAAATAAGCGAAAAGATAATGCTAATCGCTAAGGCCATTACCAAGATTGTTGCTACTCCTGCAAATACAGCGTTGCTCATTCGTTTTGCACCCAACTTGTTTCCCCCTCATGAAATAAAAAGATAGGTGAACCCTTAGTACGAGCATATTCGGGATGACTTCAAAATAGACGCATAAAAGTAAGGCTATTTTAAAATAAATGGTACAAACTACAAGGGAATACATAAAGGAGGTCTTTGCAGTGGAACTATTGATCATGGTTGCGCGAACCGTTCTTTTATATGTAGTAGTTTTAATTATTTTTCGCGTTATGGGCAAAAGGGAAATAGGGGAGCTGAGCATATTGGATTTAGTGGTCTTTATTATGATTGCTGAAATGGCAGTAATGGCTATTGAAAATCCAAAAGATCCTTTGCTGCATTCAATTCTTCCGATGTTAACGCTTCTTATTATTCAAATCGGCTTAGCTATATGGTCTCTTAAAAGCAATCGAATGCGAAATTTTATTGATGGCAAACCTAGCATTATTATTGAAAATGGAAAAATAAACGAACATGAAATGAAAAGGCAGCGATATAACTTCAATGATTTGCTCGTGCAGCTGCGAGATAAAAATATAAAAAATTTAGCTGATGTTGAATTTGCCATTTTAGAATCTTCAGGAAGGCTATCCGTGTTTCAAAAAGATCAGCAATCAGGTGAAAAAGGCAATTTAAATTTGCCTTTTATCATTGACGGCGTTATTCAAGAAGAGCATCTGCTGCATGAACATAAAACAACGGAATGGTTAAGGACAGAACTGAAAAAACGTGGGTATTCAAACTTGGATAAAATTTCATATTGCAGCTATGACAATGGAAAGTTTTTTATAGATTTAGTAGATGTAAAACAATAAAACGCGGATTGCTCCGCGTTTTATTTTCGTTTAAAATAACGTAAAACAGAAAAACGGTTTAATTCTTCTTTTGTTATCAGTCTAAAAAGAAGCAAAAACAGGACATATACAAAGCTTGTCAGTGCAATTGATAAAACGGTTCGTAAGCTTAAAGGAATGGAAGTGAAAAGATTCATATAAGCGAAGTGTCCGATAAAACCTGATATTCCCATTACAGCAAAACTGCGAAGATACTCAAACACATGAAGCTTATACGTGATTTTTTTCATGACCGTAGACAGGTGTAAAAGAGTGACAAGCATCATTCCGACAACAATTGCAAGGCCAGCTCCCATAATGCCTAGATTGGGCTGAGTTGCGAGTAAGAAGATAAGAGATGTTTTGACCGCTGCTCCTATAAAACTGTTAATCATGGCGGCTTTTGCAAGGTCTAGTGCCTGCAAAACAGCTTGAAGCGGCCCTTGAAAGTAGTAAAAGATAAAAAAAGGCGCCATTACCTTGACAAAAATAGCAGCTTTGTCAGAACCGTACATCAATTCCATTACCGGATTAGCAAATACATAAAGAACAACAACGGCCAGTCCGCCTGTTACAAACGACAAGCGGAGAGCTTGATGAAGCCGATATTCGATTTGTTTCATTTGATTCTGTGCAAGAGATTCACTGATTGCGGGAACCAAAGAAGTGGACAGAGAAACTGTTACAAAAGAAGGCAACATCAGGAGAGGGAGTGCAAAGCCTGTTAATTCTCCGTACTGCTTCGTTGCTACAGCTGTCGCTACTCCTGCAATTGCTAAACTTTGAGCTACTACAATCGGTTCTAAAAACCAAGAAACTGACCCAATCATGCGGCTTCCAGTCGTAGGAAGAGCGATTCGCATTAAGTCAAAGAACGTATCTTTGCCCGCATGTAAAGAAGCAAAAAATTTTCGTCTTACCGTTATTTTCTTCTTTCGCTTGAACATAAACACCATATAAAACAGTGAAGCTAGTTCTCCAAATACGGAAGAGAGCATAGCGCCAGCCGCAGCGTACTCAATTCCATAAGGCAAAAATGCTTTTGTACATACGGCAATTAACGTAATGCGCACCACTTGTTCGATAATTTGAGAATAAGCAGCAGGCTTCATTTGCTGCTTTCCTTGAAAATATCCGCGGATGACAGACGAGACGGCGATGATTGGAATAACTGGAATAATCGCAAGCAGCGGATAGATCGTACGTGAATCTGTAAAGAAGGTTTTTGCTACAACGGGAGCGAATAATATTAGTCCGAGCGTAAATAAAACGCTCAGCGTACACGTAATACTTAAAGAGACGACAAGTATTTTTTTTATTTTATGCCTGTCACCTAAAGCTTCTGCTTCTGCCACTAACTTGGATATGGCAACCGGTAGCCCAAGCTGTGTTAAGGTGATTACTAATACCAGCGTGGGGACCGCCATCATATAAAGTCCCACACCTTCGTCTCCAATCATTCGAGCCACCACAATTCGATTGACAAACCCGAGTACACGTGTAATTAAGCCAGCAATTATTAAAATAATAGTTCCCTGTAAAAATTTAGACATATACTCACTGCTTTCTTGAGGTTTATACAGTGAATATATGCGCCCCCGGTGTCCAAGCATGACAAGTATTCCTCATACGAGAAAGAAATTTTACGCAAAATGTCAAACGGAAAGGAGGATCGATATGACACATCCATTTATTTCAGCTTCGAAAGAACTTATACAGCCTGTCTTATCCAGCAAAATGGAAGAATTTCATATGCTTGGATATGAAGAAGTAACGGAGAACGATTTATTGAGTTATTTAGAAATGAAAAAATGGAAAAAAGAAAAGGAGCTATCTCTCCATCAAGTTGTAAATGATATTTTATCTGTTAAGATCACGCAGGTGATGAGTTATGTAACAATTGAATCTTATAAATCTGATATGTTCTCAAGTGTTAATAATGGAGAAGACTGGAAAGAATTATTAAAGTAAAGCTTGTAAAATACATGTATTAAAATTTGATAAGGTCTTTATTTGACAGACATTAGGTTATGAATGATAATTAGATTGGTCATTTATCTATTGTTATCATTTCATGTTTTTTACATAAGAAGGAGGATTTTCTGTCGATGGTTAAAAGAGGACGTATCGTTGCCTTTTTCCTCTTAGTACTGCTTGTGTTTAGTACAATCGGAACAACGATGACTGGAATTACAAAAGATATTAAACTTGGCCTCGACCTTCAAGGTGGATTTGAAATTTTATATAAAGTCAGTCCAGCTAAAAAAGGCGATGTCATTGACAAAAAGGCACTTAACAGCACGGTTGAAGCGCTGCGTCAACGTGTCGATGTACTGGGAGTTAGTGAGCCCAGCATTCAAATTGAAGGAAACGACCGTATCCGCGTTCAGCTAGCTGGTGTCACGAATCAAAAGCAGGCCAGGGATTTGTTATCAACTCAAGCAAACTTAACGTTCCGTGACGTGAACGATAAGGTGCTGATGGATGGTACAGACTTAGCGCAAGGCGGAGCAAAGCAATCGTTTGACCAAAGCAATCAGCCTAGCGTCTCACTAAAGTTAAAAAATGCGAAAAAATTTGAAAAGATCACGCGAGAGCTTTCTCAAAAACCAGCACCTAACAATTTAATTGTCATTTGGCTGGATTATGAGGAAGGAAAAGACTCGTACCAAAAAGAAGCGACAAAACAAAATCCGAAGTATCTATCTGCAGCCTCTGTTAGCAGCGTGTTAACACAGCCAGATGTTGAGATTTCAGGTGGCAACTTCACAGTGAAAAGTGCAACGCAGCTGGCGGAATTGCTAAATGCCGGGTCGCTCCCGGTTAAATTAGATGAGCTATACTCTACATCCGTTGGAGCACAGTTTGGAGAAGAAGCTCTTCACACGACTATACTAGCGGGTATTATCGGGATTGGAGTTATATTCCTTTACATGCTGTTTTTCTATCGTTTACCGGGGCTTATTGCCGTTATTACACTCAGTTTTTATATCTACTTAAACTTAGTGGTATTTGACTGGATGCACGTGGTTATGACGCTTCCAGGTATTGCGGCTCTTATTCTCGGTGTAGGCATGGCAGTAGATGCGAATATCATTACCTACGAGCGGATTAAAGATGAACTAAAAACAGGAAGATCTGTTATATCGGCTTACCGGGCAGGGAATCGTCGTTCACTTGCGACCATTTTTGATGCCAATATTACAACGATGTTAGCGGCTCTTGTATTATTCTTTTATGGTCAAAGTTCAGTAAAAGGATTTGCCACAACGTTAATGATCGGGATTGTGCTAAGCTTTGTAACTGCTGTTTATGGTACTCGTTTACTAATGAGTCTTTTAGTAAACAGCCGCTGGTTTGATAAAAAACCAGGCTACTTTGGCGTGAAGAAAGAGCAAATTCACGATTTAAGCAAAGATGACGGCACAACCGTTTTACCTACAGCGTGGGATAAAATTGACTTTGTTAAATACCGTAAAGCATTTTTCACGTTCTCGAGCGTGCTCGTCATTATCGGCATTATCTCGGTTGCCGTATTCAGGCTGAACCTCGGTATCGACTTTACGAGCGGAACTCGCATAGAGATTCCGGCAAATCATACCGTTACGCAGGCTGAGATACAGCGCGAAATGAAGTCTCTTGATATCGAAACAGATGACGTAGTTATTACAGGAAAAAGTAATGATACGGGTGTCGTACGTGTAGTTGGGGTCTTGAATAAAAAAGAAATTGCCAATTTAAAAGATCACTTTAAAGATAAATACGGTTCTGAACCAAATGTAAGCACCGTTTCACCGACAGTTGGAAAAGAATTAGCGAAAAATGCAATGATGGCGATTGTAATTGCTTCAATCGGAATTATCATTTATGTAACGATTCGATTTGAGTTTTACATGGCGCTTGCAGCCGTGCTTGCTCTGTTGCATGATGCGTTCTTTATCGTGACGGTCTTCAGCTTAACGAAGTTAGAGGTTGATTTAACGTTTATTGCTGCTGTCTTGACGATTGTTGGTTACTCAATTAACGATACGATCGTTACGTTTGACCGCATTCGTGAAAATATGCAGAAATTTAAATCCAAAACGTTTGACGATTTGGCATTTATCGTCAATCTAAGCTTGCGTGAAACGTTTACTCGCTCAATGAACACCGTGTTAACAGTTGTAATTGCAGTTGTAGCACTTCTTCTATTCGGAAGTGAGTCAATTCAAAACTTCTCAATTGCCCTGTTAGTAGGCTTAATCCTTGGTGCATATTCATCTGTGTTTATTGCTGCTCAGCTATGGCTTGTGTGGAAAGGAAAACAGTTGAAGCGTGAGGAACAAAAAGAAGTAGAAAGCAAGTAATTCAAAAACGTGCGAAGTGTTCGCACGTTTTTTTGTGCGTGAAAATTCAAGCCGTACTGTCAGAAAAATGTGCTTATTTTCTTTCGTTGCTCCATTTCATCCACTCTAGTATAATAATGTGGGTTAAGGGGTGAAGAGACATGTTACAGTCAAAAAAACGTTGGAATGTTCAAGAATGTGATGAACAACTTGTTAATGAATTTGTAGAAAACCTCAATATTACACCTCTAGTAGCTTCGTTATTACTTAATAGAGGCATGACAACAGTAGAAGCGGCACGTGAGTTTTTACACGTTGATGCACAAACGTTCCACGATCCGTTTTTATTGCAAGATATGGACAAAGCAGTAGCTCGTATTCAGCAAGCAATTGATCATAATGAAAAAATTATGATCTATGGAGATTACGATGCTGACGGCGTCAGCAGCACTTCCGTTATGTTATCTGCTTTACAGCAGCTTGGCGCTGATGTTGATTTTTATATTCCTAATCGCTTTACAGAAGGTTATGGGCCGAATAAGGCAGCATTTGATAAAATAAGCGCAGGCGGCTATCAGCTGGTGATTACGGTAGACACAGGTATTTCGGCAGTCGAAGAAACTGCGTATGCACGTGAATTAAACTTTGATTTAATTATTACTGATCACCACGAGCCGGGACCGGTTTTACCGGATGCTTATGCAATTATTCATCCAAAACTGCCGGGAAGTACATATCCATTTAAAGAACTGGCAGGTGTAGGAGTCGCTTTTAAACTCGCTCATGCGCTGTTAGGGGAGCTTCCGGAACATTTGTTAGAACTAGCAGTAATTGGGACGATTGCTGACTTGGTTCCTTTAGTCGACGAAAACCGCTTAATTGCTCGCAAAGGTCTTGACTATCTCAAGCTGACGAAGCGCACCGGAATTGAAGCGCTGCTGAGCGTATGTGGAGTAAAACGTGAAGAAATTAATGAGGATACAATCGGATTTGCAATGGCTCCTCGCATTAATGCAGTAGGACGTCTCCAAGATGCCGATCCAGCTGTTCATTTGCTTATGACGACAAATGCTGAAGAGGCAAAAGGTTTAGCTAAAGAAATTGATACGTTAAACAAGGAAAGGCAGCAAATCGTAAACGATATTACAGAAGAAGCCATTGAATTTGTCGAAGGTATGTATCCTCCGGATGAAAACAGCGTTCTTATTGTAGAGGGAGAAGGATGGAATGCAGGCGTTGTTGGAATTGTCGCTTCTAGGCTCGTAGAAAAGTTCTACAGACCAACAATTGTACTAAGTATTGACTCTGAAAACCGTATTGCCAAAGGTTCAGCAAGAAGTATCGAAGGCTTTGACTTATTCGCGAACTTATCTAAATGCCGTGACATTTTGCCGCATTTTGGAGGGCACCCAATGGCAGCCGGCATGACATTAAACAGCGATGATGTAGAAGAGCTGCGCAGACGTCTTAATGAACAAGCAAGCAACGTGTTAACTCAACAAGATTTTATTCCAATTACATCAGTTGATACAGTATGCACAACAGAGGAAATTACGCTGGAAAACATTGAACAAATGAGTGCGCTGGCTCCATTTGGTATGCATAACCCGAAGCCAAAAGTTCTCATTAAAGATGTTCATACAACATCTATGCGGAAAATTGGTGCTAATAAAAACCATTTAAAACTCGTATTTGAAGACAGCGGCGTATTGGTTGATGCAGTAGGATTTGGGTTAGGCTATATATTAGATGAAGTATCTCCTATAGCTAAAGTATCATTAGTAGGTGAACTATCTATTAATGAGTGGAACAATATGCGCAAGCCGCAGCTGATGGTGGAAGATATTTCTGTAGATGAATGGCAGATGTTTGATTATCGCAGTGCAGTTGATGTCAAACGTTTCTTTCAGCAGGTATTTACGGATCAAATGAAAGTTGTTGCTTTTCACGCTTCAACAATTGATAAATATAAGTCGCTGCTGCCGATGGAGCATGTTGTTCTTATTCAAAATGAAGAACAGGCAAAAGCGTGTATGTTTGCAGGAGAACAGATCGTTTTATTAGATTTGCCTCCTTCACAGAAGTGGCTTGAATGTTTGTTTGTTCAAGGTATCCCTTCTAGGATATACGCTATTTTCCTAACGGAAGAAGACCATTATTTTGATACAATCCCAACTCGCGATCATTTTAAATGGTTTTACGGCTTTTTAGCGAAAAAGGGTCCATTTGATTTAAAACGCTACAAAGAGGATTTAGCGATTCATAAGGGCTGGTCAAAAGAAACGATTGATTTTATGGCAAAGGTGTTTTTTGAGTTAGAATTTGTTACAATAAACAATGGCTTAATTTCGTTAGTGAAAAATTCTGCGAAACGTGATTTAATAGAATCTGCGACTTATCGCCAAAAACAGCAGCAGATTGAAATAGAAAAAAACTTTATTTATACGTCATATGTACAGCTTAAAAATCAATTTCAAGATATTTTTAAGCGTTCGATTGAATGAGGAGGCAACATTAGAATGAATTTTAAAGATTATATTACAATTGTACCTGACTGGCCAAAACCAGGTATTACATTTAAAGATATCTCAACATTAATGGATAACGGTGATGCATACCGTGCAGCAACGGATGAGATTGTAAAATATGCTAATGATAAACAAGTTGATATTATTGTAGGTCCGGAAGCTCGCGGATTTATTGTTGGTTGTCCAGTAGCATATGCGTTAGGTATCGGTTTTGCACCTGTTCGTAAAGAAGGAAAATTACCGCGTGAAGTAATCAAAGTAGATTATGGTTTAGAATACGGTAAAGACGTATTAACGATTCACAAAGATGCAATTAAGCCAGGTCAGCGCGTATTGATTACAGATGATTTATTAGCAACAGGCGGTACAATTGAAGCGACAATTAAGCTTGTCGAAGAATTAGGCGGAATTGTCGTTGGAGCTGCGTTCTTAATTGAACTTTCTTACCTTGATGGCCGTGACAAACTAGACGGTTACGATGTATTCACATTAATGACGTATTAAGAAGAACGATCACATAAAAAAGAGTACCTGATACAGGTGCTCTTTTTTCGTTAAAAAACGTTAATACGTAAAATGGAAATGATGTAAATTTCATAAATTAAACGCAAAGGCTTTACATCCTTGGATTTTTTCAAGATAATAGTTACAATATGAATTAAAAATGCTAGTTGATAAAAGGTGATTTCATGGCAAATGAGCAAGTCCTAACAGCGGAACAGGTCATTGACAATACGAAGCGGTATTTAAGTGAAGAAGATGTGGCTTTTGTACAAAAAGCATATGATTTTGCAAAAGAAGCTCACAAAGAACAATATCGCAAGTCGGGTGAACCATATATTATCCACCCGATTCAAGTCGCAGGAATTTTAGTTGATTTAGATATGGATCCAGCAACAATTGCAGCTGGATTTCTACATGATGTGGTTGAAGATACAGAGATAACATTAAAAGATTTAGAAAAAGCTTTTAACGAAGAAGTAGCAATGCTAGTAGACGGCGTAACGAAACTTGGAAAAATTAAATATAAGTCTAAAGAAGAGCAGCAGGCTGAGAATCACCGCAAAATGTTTGTAGCGATGGCTCAAGATATTCGAGTCATACTGATCAAACTTGCGGATCGCCTTCATAACATGCGTACGCTAAAGCATTTACCGCAGGAAAAGCAGCGACGCATTTCAAATGAAACGCTTGAAATTTTTGCTCCTCTTGCTCATCGTCTCGGTATTTCAAAAATTAAGTGGGAGCTTGAAGATACAGCTTTACGTTACTTAAATCCTCAGCAATATTATCGCATTGTAAATTTGATGAAGAAAAAGCGTGCGGAACGCGAGCAATATTTGGCTGAAGTGATTGATGAAGTTCGTGAGCAGGTAGATGAAGTGTCGATTAAAGTAGAAATTTCAGGACGTCCAAAACATATTTATTCCATCTATCGTAAAATGGCACTGCAAAACAAGCAGTTTAATGAAATTTACGATTTACTAGCTGTGCGCATTATTGTAAATAGCATTAAAGATTGCTATGCGGTGTTAGGAATTATCCATACGTGCTGGAAGCCAATGCCAGGGCGTTTCAAAGATTATATTGCGATGCCAAAACAAAATATGTACCAGTCTCTTCATACGACGGTTATCGGACCAAAAGGTGATCCGTTAGAAGTTCAAATTCGAACGTTTGACATGCACCAAATTGCTGAGTATGGGATTGCTGCTCACTGGGCTTACAAAGAAGGAAAAACAGCTGAGCATGCTTCGTTTGAAGAGAAGTTAACGTGGTTTAGAGAAATTTTAGAATTTCAAAATGACGCAAACGATGCAGAAGAGTTTATGGAATCTCTAAAAGTTGATTTATTTTCTGACATGGTTTACATCTTTACACCTAAAGGCGACGTCATTGAGCTTCCTTCGGGTTCTGTTCCAATTGATTTTTCCTATCGCATTCATTCTGAAATCGGAAATAAAACCATTGGAGCAAAAGTCAACGGCAAGATGGTTACGCTTGATTACCGTTTGAAAACGGGCGACATTATCGAAATTTTGACGTCTAAGCATTCATATGGTCCAAGCAAGGACTGGTTAAAGCTTGCTCAAACGTCTCAAGCAAAAAATAAAATTCGCCAATTCTTTAAAAAGCAAAGCCGCGATGAAAATATTGAAAAAGGCAAAGAGCTGGTTGAAAAAGAAATACGTCAAATGGAGTTTGACTTAAAAGAAGTATTAACAGCTGATAATATCAAACGAGTAGCGGAGAAGTTTAATTTCTCAAATGAAGATGATATGTATGCAGCTATTGGATATAACGGATTAACTGCGGCTCAAGTAGCTAATCGTTTAACGGAGAAGTGGAGAAAACAGCGCGATCAAGAACAAGAGATCCAAATTGATGATATTGCACGCGACACTGCAGCTAAGCGTGTTCGCCAGCATAAACGAAAAGATTCCGGAGTTATCGTACCGGGTGTAGAGAATATGCTGATTCGCTTGTCTAAATGCTGTAATCCAGTTCCCGGAGATGAGATTGTTGGTTTTATTACCAAGGGGCGGGGAGTATCTGTTCATAGAGCAGATTGTTTAAATGTTCACACAGATGATGCTGAAAGCCGCCTTATTCCTGTAGAGTGGGAAACACATATTAAAGAAGGCAAAGAGTTTAACGTGGAAATTGAAATTTCTGGATACGACCGCAGAGGCTTACTAAATGAAGTTCTGCAGGTTGTAAACGAGACTAAAACGAATATATCAGCCGTGTCAGGAAAATCGGACCGAAACAAAATGGCTACGATTCATATGTCAATTTCTATTCATAACATCAGTCATCTTCATAAAGTGGTTGAGCGCATTAAGCAGCTTAGAGACATTTATTCAGTTCGCCGAATTATGCATTAAGAAAGGTCGTTATACATGAGAGTAGTCGTACAAAGAGCAAAGAATGCAAAAGTAACTGTTGCAGGTGAGACGGTCGGTGAGATTAAGCATGGGTATATGCTTTTAGTGGGTATTACCCATGACGATACTGAAGCTGATGCAGAGTATGTGGCGGACAAAATTGTGAATTTGCGAGTGTTTGAAGATGAGTCTGGCAAAATGAATTTATCGCTTTTAGATGTAGAAGGGGAAATTTTATCGGTATCTCAATTTACGCTGTACGGAGATTGCCGCAAAGGCAGAAGACCAAACTTTATGGGAGCTGCTAGGCCAGATCATGCTGTAACGATTTACAATTACTTTAATAAAGTATTATCAGAAAAAAATATTCGAGTAGAAACCGGCGCATTTGGCGAAATGATGGACGTATCATTTACGAATGACGGACCGGTCACACTTATTGTAGAAAGCAAAGAAAAAACGCAGGCTCACAGATGAGCCTGCGTTTTTTCTTTTTCTTGAAAGTAGTGATTTAATCCTTCAGCGATAGCGGACGTAATCATTTGCTGATAACTGATGGAATTAATATACGTTTCTTCCCGTTCGTTGCTTAAAAAGCCCAGTTCAATTAATGTACTCGGACGTGTATTTTCGCGAAGAACATAATAGTTTCCAAAACGTTCTCCTTTGTCTTTCAATTTTGCATGATTAATAAGGGACTGATGAATAGAATGTGTGAGTGGACTGTCCTGATGCTGATGGTAATAATACGTCATAAGGCCAGTTAGCTGTGAGCTGTTCGTACTGTTGTAGTGAATGCTTATAAAGGCATCAGCTTTAGTCGATTGCAGCGTGCGCTGTGAAAGTAGAAGGTACTCATCATGGGTGCGGGTTAAAATGACGTGTGCGCCTTCTTTTTGAAGTTTGTTTTGTAAAATAAGTGCTGTTCGGAGAGTGAGGTCTTTTTCATATGTGCCCTGTGTGCCGATGGCTCCTTTGTCTTTTCCTCCATGGCCTGCATCAATAATAATTGTTTTGCCCTTTAGGTGCCGGAAGCTTTTACTCAGCGTATAAACAGGCTGGCGCTGCGCTACCTGCATGCTAGGCTGAACGCTGCGGAGCGCTACGGTTTTCGTGAATTTTTTAAACACCCAGCCTTGAATATCCGAGCTTTCTACATAGTACCAGTCTCCTTGAAGGTCTGAAACGGATAGTTTTGTATTCTTCGTCAATTTATTTGTAATTGAAAATGAACGTCCTGGACCGCTCCGTACATGAAGAGAGTCAGCTGTTACAATAATGGGGTGATGCACCGGTACGTTTGGGCGCTCAAATGAGGAAGAGCACAGTAACAAAAGGATACTTGCAGCCAAAACAGATACAGACTTCATGTTTAGATAGCGAATAGATAGACCTCCTTTTTATAACAAAATAGAGTATTCGATGAAAATAAAAAAAATCCTTTCTCTTATGTAAAAACATCTTTTTTGGGCAATGCTAATAAAAGGATAAGTAAGTGTAGGCAGGGAGGAAGAAACGATGAAGTTTAGTGAAAAAGGTGAACAATCATTTCAGCAGGTAAATCCGGTATTTGGCATTCATTTTCATGATTTTATTGACAGAGAAAGTGAAGCTTCATCCCTTGAATTGGCTTCTGAATTTGGTTTAACGCTTCGAGATATTCAGAAACTAAGAAAACAATTAGACCGCTCTTAACATGAAAGGTGCTTGACAACTGCTCATTTCATTCGTAATATAGAAAGCAATTGCTAAATTAAAATGAATGTATAACATTTTTATATTGATAAGCCAAAGATTGAGAAAAGTAGTAAAGATGACACATGGCTAGAGAGGAAATGTCTTAGGCTGAAAGCATTTCTACATGATGACTTTATGAAAGAACACTCAGGAGGCTTCACTCTGAAAAGGGAAACTTAGTAGGAGATGAACGTGTTCGTGCGTTAACGAAATGAGTGGAAACATGTCATATGTTTCAATTAGGGTGGTACCACGTGAGATTAACTCTCGTCCCTACTATGGAAAAATAGTAGAGGCGAGAGTTTTTTTGTATTGTAAATTTTAAATATAGGAGGCATATCACGTTATGTCAGTTCAAATACCTAGAGGCACACAAGATATTTTACCGGGCAAAGTAGAATATTGGCAGTTTGTTGAACAGCGAGCAAGAGAAATCTGCCGTGCGTTCAACTACCAAGAAATTCGTACACCAATGTTTGAACACACTGAATTATTTTTGCGCGGAGTGGGAGAAACAACAGATATCGTGCAAAAAGAAATGTACACATTTAAAGATCGAGGTGACCGCAGCTTAACGCTTCGCCCAGAAGGAACAGCTGCAGTTGGACGATCATTTGTTTCAAATAAAATGTTTGGAAATCCAACGCAGCCAACCAAGCTGTTTTATATCGGTCCTATGTTTCGCTATGAACGACCTCAAGCGGGACGTTTCCGTCAATTCGTTCAGTTTGGCGTAGAAGCATTAGGGGTAAATGATCCAGCTATTGATGCTGAAGTTCTTGCCCTGTTAATGAGCTTTTACCAATCGCTTGGATTGAAAAAATTAAAGTTGGTTGTTAACAGTTTGGGAGATACAGAAAGTCGTCAAGCTCACCGTCAAGCGCTTATTGACCACTTTGCACCTCGCATTGGAGAGTTTTGCAGCGACTGCCAAAGCAGATTGGAGAAAAATCCTCTTCGTATTTTAGACTGTAAAAAAGATCGTGACCATGAACTGATGGCTACAGCGCCGTCTATTCTTGATTATTTAAACGACTATTCAAAAGAATATTTTGAAAAAGTACAGCAGTACTTAACCGATTTAGACATTGACTATGTTGTAGATCCGACGCTAGTACGCGGGTTAGATTATTATAATCACACAGCATTTGAACTAATGAGTGAAGCAGAAGGATTTGGCGCCATTACAACTCTTTGTGGCGGAGGCCGTTATAATGGGCTGATTCAAGAAATAGGCGGACCTGAAACACCAGGTATCGGATTCGCTTTAAGTATCGAACGTTTATTATCAGCATTGGAAGCAGAAGGAATTGAGCTGCCGGTAGAAACAGGCGTAGATTGCTATGTAGTAACCATGGGCGATGAAGCAAAAGAAAAATCCGTTTCAATTGTAAATACGCTTCGACGTGCAGGCTTTGTAGCCGATAAAGATTATCAAGATAAAAAAATGAAAGCTCAGTTCAAAGCAGCTGATCGTGTACAAGCAAAATTTGTTGTTGTTCTAGGTGAAGATGAGCTAGCAAAACAAGTTGTAAACGTAAAGAATATGGAATCTGGCGAACAGCAAGAAGTATCAATTGATCAATTGGTCGGCTATTTGCAAGAACAAGTATAAGGGGGAACCATGATGACAAAACGTTCATACTACTGTGGAGATGTAACAGAACAAGCAACAGGTGAAACAGTTCTATTAAAAGGATGGGTTCAAAAACGCCGTGATTTAGGAGGATTAATCTTTATTGATTTACGCGACCGCGGCGGAGTTGTACAGGTTGTATTTAATCCTGAAAAATCTGCTGAAGCGCTAAAGATTGCTGAAGATGTACGTAATGAATTCGTACTGGAAGTGCAAGGAACTGTTGTAGCTCGTGAAGAGGGAACCGTTAACCCGAACTTGAAAACTGGTAAAATTGAAGTTCACGCTGAGCAGATTACGGTATTAAACAAAGCCAAAACACCTCCTTTTGCTATTGCGGATCAAACGGAAGTATCAGAAGATGTTCGATTAAAATATCGTTATTTAGACCTTCGACGTTCTGAGATGTTTAACACGCTTAAAATGCGTAATGACATTACAAAAACAATTCGTGACTTCTTAGATCAAAATGACTTTTTAGATGTTGAAACACCTATTCTAACGAAAAGTACGCCAGAAGGCGCACGTGATTATCTTGTGCCAAGCCGCGTGCACGAAGGAGAGTTTTATGCTCTTCCTCAATCACCGCAAATCTTTAAGCAGTTGCTAATGGTAAGCGGAGTTGAGCGTTACTATCAAATTGCTCGCTGCTTCCGCGATGAGGACTTGCGTGCAGATCGTCAGCCTGAATTTACTCAAATCGATATTGAAACATCATTTTTATCTCAAGAGGACATCATGACAATGACGGAAGAAATGATGTCTAAAGTAATGAAGCGTGTAAAAGATTTAGATGTAACGACGCCTTTCCCGCGCATGTCATATGATGAAGCGATGAGCCGCTACGGTTCAGATAAGCCGGATACACGTTTTGAAATGGAGCTAGTCAACTTATCAGAGCTTGTGAAAGACTGCGGGTTCAAAGTATTTAGCGCAGCAGTTGAAAACGGCGGAGAAGTAAAAGCGATTAATGTAAAAGGTGCCGCTTCTAGCTATTCACGTAAAGATATCGATGCTCTAACAGAGTTCGTGAAAATTTACGGTGCTAAAGGGTTAGCATGGCTGAAAGTTGAAGCTGACGGCTTAAAAGGACCGATTGCAAAATTCTTCAATGAAGATGAGCAAAAGCAATTTGCTGAAGCTCTTCAAACGGAAGAAGGAGATTTACTTTTATTTGTAGCTGATAAAAAGTCAGTTGTAGCAGATGCACTTGGCGCTCTTCGTCTAAAGCTTGCAAAAGAACAAGGAATTATTGATGAAACGAAATTTAACTTCCTATGGGTAACTGATTGGCCTCTTCTTGAGCATGACGAAGAAGACAACCGTTACTACGCAGCTCATCATCCATTCACAATGCCAGTTCGTGAAGATTTACCAATGTTAGAAAGCGATCCTGGACAAGTCCGTGCACAAGCATATGACTTAGTATTGAATGGTTACGAACTTGGCGGAGGATCTTTACGTATTTACGAGCGTGATATTCAAGAAAAAATGTTTAAAACGCTTGGATTTACATTAGAAGAAGCATATGAGCAGTTCGGTTTCTTACTTGAAGCATTTGAATACGGTACTCCTCCCCACGGCGGAATTGCGTTAGGCCTTGACCGTTTGGTTATGCTTCTAGCAGGACGCACAAACTTGCGCGATACAATTGCCTTCCCTAAAACAGCAAGTGCAAGCTGTCTATTAACAAACGCACCTGGTGAAGTAAGTGAGGCGCAATTAGACGAGCTTCATTTGCAGGTAAAAAAGCAAAAAACAGAAGCGTAATCGATTGAACCGTCTGTTAAATCGAGCCTGTCACTGGAACATGACAGGCTCGATTTTTTTGTTTTACTTATTAATTGCAAAGTGATTTTTTCTGTGATAAGATACTTTCAAGAACTAAATAGTCCTGATGTGTTCGTCCTTAATCCAGTTTTGACCGAACAATTTTTTGCTTGGGAGCTCGGAGTTTTTAACGAGCGTACATGCCCCATCTCGGGGACTTACAATGGTTAAAGCAGAGCACCCACCTGCCGAGAGCGGGTTCAAAACGAAGGCACTCGAGACGGCACGATCGGGACTAGCATACATATAAGAAATCCTCTATGTAATTATTTGCATAGAGTTTTTTTATGGATAAATAACGAATGCTCATGTTCGTTTTGCTAAAAATATGGTATAGTCAATTTCGTTGTTTATTTGAATTAATCATACACGTTGGTGTATTTAATAGAGGAGTGTTTTAACATGTTGCATCAGTTTTCGCGTAATGAACTGGCGATAGGAAAAGAAGGGCTAGCTACTTTAAAAGGCAGCACCGTTGCTATTTTAGGGATAGGAGGAGTAGGGTCATTTTCTGCTGAGGCTTTGGCTCGGTCAGGAGTAGGGCGTTTAATTCTTGTAGATAAAGACGATGTTGATATTACAAACGTAAATCGTCAAATTCACGCGCTGCTTTCTACGGTAGGTCAGCCCAAGACAGAATTAATGAAAAAGCGTATTTTGGATATTAACCCAGACTGTGACGTCGTTTCTCTTCAAATGTTTTATACGGAAGAAACGTATGAAGAGTTCTTTAGTTACAAACCGGACTTTGTAGTGGATGCATCCGATACGATTTCGTATAAAATTCATTTAATGAAAGAATGTTTAAAACGTGATATTCCGATTATTTCAAGTATGGGTGCTGCGAATAAAATGGATCCAACACGTTTTAAAATTGCAGACATTTCAAAGACACATACAGATCCGATTGCAAAAGTGGTTCGTACTCGTCTGCGTAAAGAAGGAATTCGCAAAGGAATTAACGTCGTTTTTTCTGATGAGCGTCCAATCGTTATTCGCGAAGAAGTTCGCAAAGAAGTAGGAAACGATCAAGCGCAAATTCGAAAAGCGAAAATGCCCCCATCTTCTAATGCTTTTGTTCCATCTGTAGCAGGATTAATTATGGGCGGTCATGTTATCAATGAATTATTAAGTGATATTAAAATTCGCCGCGTAGGTGATCAATAAAAAGAAGGCTATCGCAGCCTTCTTTTTTTTATGGAAATATCTGTTCTATTTATGCTTTGGATGGAATTTTCTGTTTGATATGTATAAAAAGTACTAATAAATTGAAAAATATGGCTTGAAGGTGGATTTACACTGTATTAAAAAAAGAGATTTATGTAAATTTATTTAACGATTTATTTACATAAAATTTACGTTTTGGCTTTCTTTCTTTTGTATCTTCTACAGTAATATTCAGAAAGTCTTATATATCAAGGGTTTTGATAGAAATAAGAAAAAATAAACCCCAAATAAGTAAGTTTACAGTAACTTAAAATTCAATTCATATAAAGACAACAATCTACTCGTATAATGTGTCTTGTACCTGTTGTTCGAGTACAAAGGACTAGTACTAATTACACATATATTTATTGGAGGGTAATGTAATGAAAACAAAGGGTTTTAAAGTAACATTAGCAGCTTTTTTAATGGTAGGAGCACTAGCAGCATGTGGTAAAGACGGAGCGAGCAACGACAGTGGTTCGGGCAGCAAAGAAGAAGTTTCAGGTACGTTAACAGCGGCGGGATCTACAGCTTTACAACCACTTGCAGAAGAAGCAGCGAATGGAATTACTGAAAAATATCCAAACCTTTCAGTAACGGTACAAGGCGGAGGTAGTGGAACTGGTGTTAACCAAGTAGCATCAGGAGCAGTTGACATTGGAAACTCTGACGTTCCAGCAGCCGATAAAATCGAAGATAAATCAAAAGCAGATAAACTTGTCGATACGAAAGTAGCGGGCATCGGGTTCGCACTTGTTGTAAATAAAGATGTAAAAGTAGAATCGTTAACAAAAGAGCAAATTCAAAAGATTTTCTCTGGTGAAATTAAAAACTGGAAAGAAGTTGGCGGAAACGACGAAAAAATCAACGTAATTAACCGTCCAGCATCATCTGGTACGCGTGCTACATTTGAGAAAACATTAATGGGTGACGCAAAAGTAAATGACAGCGTTGGTACAGCTCAAGATTCAAACGGAGCGGTTGAGCAATCAGTAAACTCAACGCCAGGAGCAGTAAGTTACCTTGCTATGTCGTATTTAATTGGGGATAAAAAAGAAAGTTTAAAAACGCTTAATATCGATGGCGTAGAGCCAACAACAGAAAACATTGTTTCTAAAAAATATCCGTTCTGGTCTTATGAGTACATGATTACAAACGGTGAGCCAAAAGATGGTGCAAAAGAGTACATTGACTATGTAGCTGGTAAAGATTTTGCTAAGCAAGTAGAAGATATGGGCTATATCCCAATGACTGAATTCAAAAAATAAGAGTGTTTTTAAAAAGAATAGGGCTGACTAACACAGTCAGTCTTATTCTATTTGAATGTTAATAAAGTATATAGCGAATAAAAAGAAAAGCGAATATATACTGAATATGTAAGGAGACAGAGCGATGAAGGGGAAAAAATCCATTAATTATGTAAAAAGCGAATACATTGGCCGTACGCTTTCTACATTTTGCGGTATTTTAATTGTACTTGTTACGTTAGCTATTATCGTATTTATTTGTGAAAAAGGCATACAGTCATTTTTACAAAGTAATATATCAATCGGTGAAATGTTGACTTCAACAAAATGGAGCCCAAACAATAAAGAATACGGGGCGCTTGTGTTTATACTGGGTTCCATGCTTGTATCAATCGGAGCCGTTATTATAAGTGCTCCAATTGGAATTGCTATCGCCATTTTTAACAACTATATTTCGCCTAAATTTGGGTCAACGGTTTTACGACCGGTTTTAGAACTTTTAGTCGGAGTTCCTTCAGTGGTATACGGTCTTTTAGGGGTTACCATTTTAGTACCGCTTCTTCGCGATAACTTCGGCGGAGTGGGCTTTAGTTTGATTGCCGGAATTATTGTCTTAAGCGTCATGATTCTTCCGACAATTGCAAGTATTGCTGACGATGCAATTCGAAGCGTAGCACCTGAATATTTAGAAGCTTCTTATGGACTAGGTTCAACAAGATGGCAGGCAATTAGCCGAGTCATTATTCCATCTGCTAAAACAGGTATTTTAACAGGTATCGTCTTAGGGCTTGCTCGCGCATTCGGAGAAGCGCTAGCTGTTCAAATGGTTATCGGAAATACGGTTAAGCTTCCTGAAAGCTTATATAGCCCAACCGCAACATTAACAGGTATTTTAACAATGGATATGTCTAATACGTTAAACGGAACGGCATGGAATAACGCATTGTGGACGTTAGCCATGATTTTACTGCTTATTTCTTTCGTGTTCATTTTAATTATCCGAGCAATTGGGAAACGAGGTGCTCATCAATGAGAAACAAAAATGCACGCACAGTAAATAATATATGGACAGGTATTTTTTATGGTATTGCCGCTCTAGTTGTTGCGCTATTAGTGTATTTAGTTGTTGAAATTATCGCTAAAGGCTGGGGATTTTGGGATCCGAACTTTTTATTTGGAAAGCCAAGCAATACGATGGCAGGAGGCGGTATCGGACCCCAGCTGTTTAACTCGTTCTACATGCTTGTTTTAACGCTGATCATTTCTATTCCTCTTGGTTTAGGAGCCGGAATTTACTTAGCGGAGTACGCGAAGCAAGGTCGTTTCTTAAATTTCGTCCGCTTGTGTATTGAAACAATGGCGTCGTTACCGTCCATTGTAGTTGGTTTATTTGGATTATTAATTTTCGTTACATTTTCAGGCTGGGGCTATACGCTTATCGGCGGAGCACTTGTGATTACGATTTTAAATTTACCGGGTTTAACGCGCGTATGTGAAAGTGCGATTGCATCTGTTCCTGCGAGTGTAAAAGAAGCAAGTTTAGGTTTAGGTGCGACTAAATGGCAGACAATTGTCAAAGTCGTCATTCCATCAGCAATTCAACAAATTATCACAGGCGTTATTTTAACAGCGGGACGAATCTTTGGAGAGGCAGCTGCGCTGATTTATACGGCTGGCTTAACGACGCCGATGTTAAATTCAAATGCTGACTTAACGAGTCCTGTAAACCCGTTTAATATTTTTCGACCAGCAGAGACGCTTGCCGTCCACATTTGGAAATTAAACTCTGAAGGAATCGTACCTGATGCAAGATTGATTGCAACAAAGTCAGCAGCTATTCTAATCATTATGGTTCTGTTGTTTAACATAGTCGCTCGTTTAGTCGCTAAACTTTTAGACAGCTACTTTAAAGGTTCAACAAAAACGAAAAAACGAAAAGACGTTAAAAGTGCAGCTTAATAGATAAAGACAAAAAAGAAAATGGCTTTGAAACTGAGCAACAGTTTCAGCCATTTTCTTTTTTTAATGTTTCTAAACGATTGAAAACTTTTGAAAAGTATTTTTCTTGTCCATTTTGTTTAGGATGAAAATATTGTTTGTTTTTGATGCGATCCGGTAAATACTGTTGAAGGACCCATCCGTTATCAAAATCATGCGGATATTGATATTTAACGCCTCGGCCAAGGTTCTCTGCTCCTTTGTAATGAGCATCCTTCAAATGAGGGGGAACGTCGCCGGACAACCCTTTTTTAATATCACTTATTGCTTCATCTAATGCTTTGTAAGCAGCGTTGGACTTCGGTGATAGGCAAAGCTCAATGACGGCGTTTGCAAGCGGAATACGAGCCTCTGGAAGTCCTAATCGCTCGGTTGCTTGAATAGCTGCTAGAGTTCTCATGCCAGCATCCGGATCAGCTAGTCCAATGTCTTCATAGGCAATGACTAAAAGGCGACGATTGATGCTGATCAAGTCTCCTGCTTCAATTAGCCGTCCTAAATAATGAAGAGCGGCATTTACGTCGCTGCCGCGAATTGATTTTTGAAAAGCCGATAATACATCATAGTGAGCGTCACCATTTTTATCATGTGAAAAATATTTTTGCTGCAGACATTCTTCTGCCGTTTGTAAGGTAATAACGATTTTACCATCGCTTTCACCTGTTGATAAAACAGCCAGTTCCAGAGCATTCAAAGCTGAGCGCACGTCACCGTTACAGCTGTTGGCAAAGTGGTTCATAGCATCATCTTCTATGATAATTTTTCTATCTCCAAATCCATTGGATGAGTCGTTGAGTGCTCTTGTTAGCGCCATTTTGATATCATCTGGCGTAAGAGATTTTAATTCGAAGATTTGGCACCTGCTTCGAATAGCAGGATTAATCGCGTGATAAGGATTGCTTGTTGTCGCTCCGATTAGAATGATCATGCCGTTTTCTAAATAAGGAAGCAAAAAGTCTTGCTTGGCTTTGTCAAGGCGATGCACTTCATCTAACAGCAGAATTACTTTGCCTGACATTTTGGCTTCTTCGGCGACAATTTCCATATCTTTCTTATTGTTTACAACGGCATTTAATTGACGAAACGCCGTGTTGGTTGTTTTTGCAATGGCTGTGGCAATTGTTGTTTTTCCAACGCCTGGAGGTCCATATAAAATCATCGAGCTTAAGTGATTTGCTTTTACCATTCGATAAATCATTTTATCTTTGCCAACTAAATGCTGCTGCCCAATAACGTCATCTAAATGAGTCGGACGCATTCGAAATGCGAGAGGTTTTGTAGCCATGTTTTTCTCCTTTCTTTTCTTTCACTGTATCACAAGAGGTGAATAGGTGGTGGAAATTTATCTTATAGGCATAGTATGTTATAATATCAGCAGTAACATTTGCAAGAAACGTGTATAGAGAAGTTCATATAGCTTAGTAAAAAACGACTCATCACAGCATTCAGTGACAACGTGAGGGTCTTATTTTTTTCATAAATAAAAAAGTGTATTGAAGGAGTGTATCGTATGAAAATTTCAACAAAAGGACGCTACGGTTTAACGATTATGATTGAGCTTGCAAAGCGCTTTGGCGAAGGTCCTATCTCGCTTAAGACTATTGCTCAAACCCACGATTTATCTGAACATTATTTGGAGCAGCTTATTTCACCGCTGCGTAACGCTGGGCTTGTAAAAAGCGTGCGCGGAGCTTATGGAGGTTACATCTTAGCACATGAACCTGCTAACATTACCTCTGGTGATATTATTTCTGTTTTAGAGGGTCCTATTAGTCCTGTAGAAGGAATTGAAGATGAAGAGCCTGCAAAACGCGAGCTGTGGATTCGTATTCGAGATGCGGTTAAAGAAGTTCTAGATAGTACGACGCTTGAAGATTTAGCAAATCATTCTGATGACGATCAAGCGTCTTATATGTTTTATATTTAATAATGAGCTAGGAGGCGTTTATTTTGGAACGTATTTATGTTGATCATGCAGCAACGTCTCCAATACATCCGGCAGTCGTTGAAAAAATGACGACTTTTATGCATGAGTACTTCGGAAATCCGTCTAGTATTCATCACTACGGGCGGGAGAGTCGACGTTACTTAGACGAAGCTCGCCAAACGATTGCAGCAAGTATTGGAGCACACGAAAATGAACTGATTTTTACAAGTGGTGGGACAGAAGCAGATAATATGGCACTGATCGGAGTAGCTCTCGCAAACCGCCATAAAGGAAATCATATTATTACCACGCAAATTGAACACCACGCTGTGCTTCATACGTGTGAATATCTAGAAACACAAGGTTTTGAAGTGACATATTTGCCGGTTGACGAGTATGGACAAGTATCCGTAGATGAAATAAAATCGGCCCTGACGAATCAAACAATTCTTGTCTCGGTGATGTTTGGAAATAATGAAGTAGGCGCTATTCAGCCAATTGGAGAAATTGGGGCTCTATTAAAAGAACATGGAGCATATTTCCATACGGATGCAGTGCAAGCTTATGGATTAATTCCGTTAAATGTGCAACAATTAGGTGTCGATCTTTTATCCGTTTCGGCTCATAAAATTAACGGACCAAAAGGGATGGGCTTTTTATATGCAGCTGCTCACGTTTCACTGTCTCCTTTACTATTTGGAGGAGAACAAGAGCGCAAACGACGAGCTGGAACTGAGAACATGACAAGTATTGTCGGGTTTGAAGAAGCTGTGAAAATTTCGCAACAAACGCTGCAAACACGTGCAGATGAATATAGAAGATACAAAGAAATAATGGTAGCTGTGTTGAAAGAAGAAGGTATTTCATTTGAAATTAACGGACATCTTGAAAATTCTCTGCCACATGTGTTAAATTTATCATTTCCAAAAACAAATGTTGAATCGATGCTCGTAAATTTAGACTTAGCAGGAATTGCGGCATCGAGCGGTTCAGCTTGCACAGCGGGAGCAATCGATCCTTCTCATGTGCTTGTTGCTATGTTTGGAAAAGGTTCTGAACGTTTAACAACTTCTATTCGATTTAGCTTTGGCTTAGGGAACTCTGCTGAGCAAATTGAAAAAACCGCACGTCAAACAGCAAACATCGTTAAGCGACTAACGATGTAAATAGCAGCCATCAGTAGGGTCTTCATCCCTCACTGATGGTTTGTGTCGTTTCTTTCGCTTTTTAGCGAACAATTTAATTAAAATGAAGAAAACGGAGGTGGCGAAGTTGACAAAATCACCTAAAGATACACGTGTAGTAGTCGGAATGAGCGGAGGCGTTGATTCATCTGTAGCAGCTCTTTTATTAAAACAACAAGGATACGATGTGATCGGAATCTTTATGAAAAACTGGGACGATACGGATGAAAACGGCGTTTGTACTGCGACTGAAGATTATAACGATGTTATTCGCGTATGTAATCAAATTGGTATTCCCTATTATGCAGTCAACTTTGAGAAACAATATTGGGATAAAGTATTTACCTACTTTTTAGATGAATATAAAGCAGGTCGTACACCGAACCCTGATGTAATGTGTAATAAAGAAATTAAATTCAAAGCCTTTTTGGAGCATGCAATGACGCTAGGAGCAGACTATCTAGCGACAGGACATTATGCACGCGTTGCGTACCGCGACGGGGAGTATAAAATGCTTCGAGGCGTAGATGGAAATAAAGATCAAACGTATTTCTTAAATCAATTAGGACAAGATCAGCTTTCAAAAGTAATGTTCCCAATTGGTGAAATTGAGAAATCAAAAGTGCGTGAAATTGCAAAAGAAGCAGGCCTTGCTACAGCAACGAAAAAAGACAGCACAGGTATTTGCTTTATTGGTGAACGCAACTTCAAGGAATTTTTAAGTCAGTATCTTCCTGCTCAGCCAGGTGTGATGCAAACGCTTGACGGCGAAGTGAAAGGCAAGCATGACGGTCTTATGTACTACACGATTGGTCAACGCCATGGTTTAGGCATCGGAGGCAGCGGCGAACCTTGGTTTGTAGTTGGAAAAGATTTAGAAAAAAACGTTTTATACGTCGATCAAGGCTTTCACAATGAGCTGCTTTATTCTACATCTCTTACAGCAACAAATATCAGCTGGGTCAGCGACCGTGACTGGTCGTCACCAATGACGTGCACAGCAAAATTCCGCTATCGTCAAACCGATTCAGCAGTAACCGTTGAAAAAGTCGATGATGATACAATTAAAGTTATTTTTGCTGAACCCGTGCGCGCAATTACGCCAGGTCAAGCAGTTGTGTTTTACAAAGATGATGAATGTCTTGGCGGAGCAACTATTGACAAAGTATTTCAAGAAGAAGAGCAAATTTGGTACGTATAATTCATATAAGCAAGAACGAAAAACCTCGGCTGTATATAGCTGAGGTTTTTCTATGATATACTCTAATTATTGGGTAAACTAACAACTTACATATTCTAGATTTTCATGACGCGAAAATCTTTTAAATCATAATTAAAACAGTGGAGTGAACAAAAAAATGACAGATAAAAATCAGCTAGGAATTCAGTATATGCAGGAAGGGAAATTTGAAGAGGCAGCTAAAACATTTTCAGAAGCAATTGAAGATAATCCAAAAGATCCGATTGTGTATGTGAATTTTGGTAATTTATTAGCGGCTGTTAGTGAAATGGACCGTGCTTTAAAATTTTATGAGCGTGCGATTGAATTAGATGAAGAAACGGCAACAGCTTATTACGGAGCAGGAAACATTTACTTTAACGCAGAGCAGCTTGAGCAGGCAAAGCACTACTTTGATTTAGCAATCAAAAAAGGCTTAGATTCATCCGATGCGTACTTTATGCTTGGTTTAACGCTGTTTCATATGGAAGAAATTCGTTTTGCGATGCCTTATCTTCAGCGAGCAGTCGAACTAAACGAACATGATGTAGAAGCAAAATTTCAGTACGGCCTTTGTTTAGCACAGCTGGAAATGGTAGATGAAGCGATTGCTGAATTTCTTAAGGTAGTCAATCAAGAGCCAGAACATGCCGATGCTTTTTATAATTTAGGCGTAGCATATGCCATGAAAGATGACAAAGACAAGGCGATTGAAATGTTAGATGAAGCTTTAAACGTGCAGCCAGATCACGTAATGGCAGCAAATGCCAAACAAGTTCTGTCTACATTAGAACATTAAGAAAGCGGGTAAAGGAAGGATAACATGAACGAAGAACAAGTGAACCCTTCACAGCCAGAACGTCATTATATAAGCGGCACGTCAATTGTAACGGTCTTTCATAACGAAGAAAACTTATATAACGTTACGCGGATACGGATCAAAAAAACAAATTTAGAGATTGAAGATAAAGAAACGGTTGTTACAGGCTATTTTCCTAAGTTGAATGAAGATGAAGTATACACGTTTTACGGGGACTTCAAAGAGCATCCAAAGTTCGGCCTGCAGTTTCATGTTGAACAGTTTAAAAAAGAACTTCCGCAATCAAGGCAAGGGGTTGTTCAGTACCTATCTAGCGATTTATTTCACGGAATCGGTAAAAAAACCGCTGAAAATATTGTGGACGCCCTAGGAGAACGCGCTATCTTTCGTATTTTACAAAATGAGTCTGTGCTAAAAGAGGTGCCGAGGCTTTCAGCCGACAAGGCAGAAGCTTTAGTCACTCAGCTTCGTGAACATCAAGGGTTAGAAGAAGTAATGGTAAAGCTGACGGACCTCGGGTTTGGACCGCAGCTTTCGATGAAGATTTTCCAAGCGTACAAACAAGAAGCGCTTGAAATTGTTCAAAATAACCCTTATCAGCTCGTAGAAGATATTCAAGGGATTGGTTTTAGCCGGGCCGATGAACTTGGAAAGAGACTTGGTATGGCAACCAATCATCCTGATCGTTTGCGTGCGGGTATTTTATACGTCATTGAGCAAGAATGCAATCAAATGGGACATGTATACGTCACGGCAGATCAGCTGTATGGAAAAACAGCAGAGCTTCTTCGGAAAAGCAGGCATGAGAATCTGTCTGAAATGGATCTTACAAGAGAAGTGGACGCATTAAAAGCAGACAAAAAGCTTATTATTCAAGACGAAAAAATTTATTTTCCTCCCCTTTTTTATGCTGAAAAAGGACTGGTTAAAGCTATTCAAACAATTATGGCTCAAACGCAGTACGAAGAGCAGTTTCCAGAATCAGAATTTTTACTAGCTCTGGGTGAGCTAGAAGAGCGATTAGACGTGCAATATGCACCGTCTCAGCGCAAGGGTATACAAACCGCTTTAATGTCTCCAATGCTTCTTTTAACAGGTGGACCAGGTACAGGGAAAACAACAGTTATTAAAGGAATAGTCGAACTCTATGCAGAACTTCATGGATGTTCGTTAAATCCAGGGGACTATAAAAAAGATGAAGCTTTTCCTGTTTTACTTGTCGCACCTACTGGACGAGCTGCTAAACGAATGAGCGAAGCGACGGGACTTCCGGCGGTTACGATTCACAGATTATTAAAATGGAACGGACAAGAAGGATTTGATCATAATGAGGAGAATCCAATTGACGGAAAATTACTGATTGTGGATGAAGTATCAATGGTAGATTTGTGGCTTGCTCATCAGCTGTTTAAATCTCTTCCTGCTAATTTACAGGTTATTTTAGTTGGAGACGAAGACCAGCTTCCTTCAGTAGGTCCGGGACAGGTGTTAAAAGATTTACTGAGTTCAGAAGTAGTTCCTACCGTCCGCCTGACGGATGTATACAGGCAAGCGGAAGGATCGTCAATTATTGATTTGGCTCATGAAATAAAAAAAGGAAAGCTTCCGGAAGACTTATCGAGGCAGCAAGGAGATCGTTCCTTTATTCGTTGTCAAGGACAGCACATCACAAACGTCGTGCAACAAGTTTGCGGGAATGCGTTAAAAAAAGGCTATACGGCTAAAGATATTCAAGTTTTAGCTCCTATGTATAAAGGTCCTACAGGGATTGATAAACTGAATGAAGTTCTTCAGGAATTATTTAACCCGGCTTCTGAGCAAAGAAGAGAGCTTAAGCACGGAGATATTACGTACCGAGTCGGAGATAAAGTGCTGCAGCTTGTAAATCAGCCGGATAGCAACGTATTTAACGGAGACATGGGAGAAATCGTCTCGGTTTTCTTTGCCAAAGAAAATACGGAAAAACAGGATATGCTGGTTATTTCATATGAAGGAAATGAAGTAACTTACACAAAGCAAGACTTTAATCAAATAACCCATGCATACTGCTGTTCCATCCATAAATCACAGGGAAGTGAATTTCCTATTGTTGTACTTCCGATTGTCAAAAGCTATTACCGAATGCTGCGACGCAATTTGCTTTATACCGCCGTTACGCGAAGTAAACAATTTTTAATTTTATGCGGCGAAGACGAAGCGTTTCAGCTTGGAGTCAGCCGAAATGAAGACAGCGTCCGACAAACGAACCTACAGCCCTTGCTTCGAGAAAGCTTAGATAACGATATAGAAGATCCCGAAATTCCATTTATGAAAGATGCAAATATTGGGATGGAAAACGTTACGCCGTATGATTTTATGTAACCTTTCGCATGCTAACAAAGAGTTAAATAAACTCCTTTGTTGCCATCCTTCTTTGCTAATTGTCAGAAAATAAAGTATGGACATGGAAAGAAGTGGACATAATGCGTTTATATAAGTAGAACGTATAAAGAGGTGTCGACTTTGTTTAAATGTCCAAACTGTAAAAGTATTGACGTTGGCAAAATTGGTGTAAATCAGTATTACTGCTGGAATTGTTTTATTGAAATGACTATTTCAAAAGGACAAATTAATACTCACCAAGTAGAAGAAGATGGAACATTGAGCTCGCTTGATGATTTGTTCTCAGACGACGAGCGTACAATCAATTTCTAATTCTTTTTTACCGGGAGGAAGAGCAATGGGCAGAATCATTCCGTCAGTAGTCGCTTTCGGTCTTGGAGCTTATGCATTTAAAATGGCAGATGATCGAGAGATGTTTACAAAAAGAAATATGAAAAAAATGCGTAAACGTATGATGAAAGCTATTCACTAATAAAAAAAGCACTATTGCACTGAGCTGCAATAGTGCTTTTTTACAGGCAGAAGAGACAACTGCATGTATAAACTCCTTTCTTTATCAAAAAATAGAAGAGAGGAGGAGTTTACGTTGAAAGATAGCTCATTCAAATGGTTCTATAGATTCGGCCTGCTGTTATTAGCGCTGCTGTGCATATTAGTCTTTTTTAAAGTTCAGTTTTTATGGCTTCCTGTTATTTACATGTTTTTAAAAGCACTGCTGCCTTTTTTTATTGCGGCATTCATTACATATTTACTTCATCCGCTTATTGAAAAAACCCATGACAAAGGCGTGCCTCGTCCTCTAGCTATTTTACTGATCTACATCATCTTTTTTGGAGGAATCGGATTTGGAGCC
This sequence comes from Priestia sp. 40, assembly GCF_049368575.1. Classification (NCBI taxonomy): domain Bacteria; kingdom Bacillati; phylum Bacillota; class Bacilli; order Caryophanales; family Bacillaceae; genus Priestia; species Priestia sp. 40. Next base: position 1,272,893 of record NZ_JBMPZA010000005.1, on the reverse strand, counting down.
TATAAGTCGTACCCTATTTTTGTGGAACAAGTAAAAGATTTAAACGAGCAGCTGCCTCATTTTACGAATACATATAGACATTGGGTAGAATCGATTCATGATCGTACAACTTCACTTCCAAACGGTGTACATGAAAAAATTGAAGGCAGCATTGATGATGTAGAGGCTACGCTCAACGTGTGGCTTACAAAAGTGGCGGAAGGATTAAAATCATTGATTACCTCTTTTTTGATTTTAATCATTATTCCATTTATTGTTTTTTATATGCTAAAGGATTTTTCCTCTATTAAGAAAGCAACAGCTTATGTTACACCTAAAAAGTGGCACAAACCAGGCGAACGTTTTTTATCGGATGTGAATGAATCGCTCGGCAATTACATTAGAGGGCAATTTTTTGTTTGTCTCATTATTGGTGTGATTGCCACAGCAGCACTGTGGTTCTTTCATGTACCTTATGCACTTCTTTTAGGCTTTATTATTGGCGTAACGAATATCATCCCGTATTTTGGCCCGATTATTGGCGCGGTTCCAGCAGCTATTATTGCAGCCACAATCTCGATAAAACTGGTTATCACCATTGTGATTATTATCTTTGTGCTGCAGTTTCTAGAGGGAAATGTTCTGTCTCCGCTTATCGTAGGAAAGAGTCTTCATATTCATCCTTTGTTTATCATGCTTGCGCTCCTTTTAGGAGGAGAGTTTGGAGGAGTATTGGGTCTCATTTTGGCTGTGCCAATTTTAGCAGTCATTAAAATATCTATTTTGCATATCCGCTCTTATACGCTCAAACATTGACAAAGAGCGGTTAATTTGTCATAATATCGCCATAAGAAAACGCTACATATTTTGAACACAATGATGGATCGAGTACGTTGCACACTGGTTTTTAGAGAAGGGCTTCCTTGGCTGAAAGAAGCGCTAAACAAAGAGCAGCGGAACGCTAGTCCAGAGTGCAGGCTAAAACCTGCCGTGTCAGCAACGTTAACGCTATGAAGGTGATAAATGCTTTTGGCATTTATAATCAGGGTGGTACCGCGAGTTCAACTCTCGTCCCTGCTACAGGGATGAGAGTTTTTTTGTGTGCAAATAACTAGCAATTACTTTTGGACACAGGGAAAATAGATGCTTTTATGTCATCATTTTTTTGTCTATAAATAAGAAGAGTATTAAAGGAGGACCAATCATGAAAAAACTGACGTCAGCACAAGTTCGTCAAATGTATTTAGATTTCTTTAAAGAAAAAGGCCATGATGTAGAACCAAGCGCATCTTTAGTTCCGCATGAAGATCCATCTTTATTATGGATTAACAGTGGAGTAGCTACATTAAAAAAATATTTTGATGGTCGTGTTATTCCTCAAAATCCGCGTATTTGTAACGCACAAAAATCTATTCGTACAAACGATATCGAAAACGTAGGTAAAACGGCTCGCCATCATACGTTTTTTGAAATGCTTGGTAATTTCTCTATCGGTGATTATTTCAAAGAAGAAGCAATCCAATGGGCATGGGAATTCTTAACGAGCGATAAATGGATTGGATTCGACGCAGATAAACTATCTGTAACAGTTCACCCTGAAGATGAAGAAGCATTTAAGATTTGGAATGAAAAAATGGGCGTGCCTAAAGAACGCATCATTCGTTTGGAAGGTAATTTCTGGGATATCGGAGAAGGTCCGAGTGGTCCAAATACAGAGATCTTTTATGATCGCGGAGAAGCATATGGAAATGATCTAACTGATCCGGAATTATATCCAGGTGGAGAAAATGAGCGTTATTTAGAAATTTGGAACCTTGTATTTTCTCAGTTTAATCATAATCCTGATAATACGTACACGCCGCTTCCAAAGAAAAACATTGATACGGGAATGGGCTTAGAGCGTATGGTTTCTGTTATTCAAGATGTGCAAACAAACTTTGATACAGATTTGTTTATGCCAATTATTGAAGCAACTGAAAACATTTCAGGCGCTAAATATCGTACAAATGATGAGCAAGATACGGCATTTAAAGTCATTGCTGACCATATTCGTACGGTAACATTTGCTGTAGGTGATGGTGCGCTTCCTTCAAATGAAGGCCGTGGGTATGTGTTGCGCCGTTTGTTACGCCGAGCAGTTCGCTATGCTAAAAAGTTAAACATTAATCGTCCGTTCATGTACGAGCTAGTGCCGGTAGTAGGTGAAATCATGGTTGATTTCTATCCGGAAGTAAAGGAAAAAACGGATTTTATCCAGCGTGTAGTAAAAAATGAAGAAGAGCGTTTTCACGAAACGTTAAATGACGGACTAGCTATTTTGGCAACTGTTATTAAAAAGGAAAAAGCGCAAAACAGTGATACGGTACAAGGCGAAGATGTATTCCGTTTATATGACACGTATGGATTCCCTGTTGAATTAACGGAAGAATATGCAGAAGATGAGAACATGAAAATTGATCATGCAGGTTTTGAACGTGAAATGGAAGCACAGCGTGAGCGTGCGCGTGCTGCTCGTCAAGATTCTAGTTCTATGCAAGTTCAAGGCGGCGTACTTGGTGAAGTAACCGTTGCAAGTGAGTTTGTTGGCTATGATAAAAATGAAGTAAAAACAGTTGTTGAAGCAATTATTGTAGACGGTGAGCTTGTTGATCGCGCTGAGGCTGGAACAGAAGCGCAAGTCATCTTAAGCCACACGCCATTCTACGCAGAAAGCGGCGGTCAAATTGCGGACCAAGGCACGATCCAAAGTGCTTCAGGAACAGCTGAAGTAAAAGACGTTCAAAAAGCGCCAAACGGCCAAAATGTCCAAACGGTATCTGTAACAAACGGTGAGCTTGTAAAAGGTGAAACATATACGGCAACGCTTGATGAAGAAAACCGCAGTGCGATTGTGAAAAACCATACGGCAACGCATTTATTGCATCAAGCATTAAAAGATACGTTAGGAACGCATGTTAATCAAGCGGGTTCTTTAGTAACAGCGGATCGCTTGCGCTTTGACTTCTCTCATTTTGGTCAAGTGACACAGGAAGAGCTTGAGAAAATTGAACAAATCGTTAATGAAAAGATTTGGGACAGCATCTCTGTACAAATTGAAAACAAAGCAATTGACGAAGCAAAAGCGATGGGTGCAATGGCACTATTTGGTGAGAAATACGGAGATATCGTGCGCGTAGTACAAGTAGGCGACTACAGCTTAGAATTATGTGGTGGATGTCACGTGCCAAATACATCTGTTATCGGTTTATTTAAAATTGTATCAGAATCGGGAATCGGTGCAGGTACTCGACGCATTGAAGCTGTAACTGGAAAAGCTGCCTATCAGTTAATGAACGATCAAGTAGGCTTACTAAAAGAAGCTGCAGCAAAAGTAAAATCCAATCCGCGTGATTTAGTAGGACGCGTAGAAGGATTACTAGAAGAAATCCGTAACCTTCAGCGTGAAAATGATTCACTATCTACAAAGCTTGGCAATATTGAAGCTGGCAATCTCGTTGACCGCGTGCAAAACATTAATGGTGTGAATGTACTAGCAGCGAAAGTAAATGCAACGGATATGAATAACCTTCGTGCAATGGTCGACGATTTAAAACAAAAATTAGAATCTGCGGTGATCGTATTAGCTTCTCCACAAGGTGAAAAGGTAAATATTATTGCTGGTGTAACAAAAGATTTAATTGCTAAAGGCCATCATGCTGGCAAACTTGTCAAAGAAGTAGCGACGATTTGCGGCGGAGGCGGAGGCGGACGCCCTGACATGGCGCAAGCTGGAGGGAAAGACGCTAGCCAAATTGAAAAAGCACTTGGCACTGTAGAAGAATGGGTTAAATCCGTTTAATTCTCCTCTTTCTTGGTGTACAATATAAATAAGACTTAGCATAGTGCACAATGTGTTCACAAATTAAGAGAGTGAGGTGGGACCGTGAGTTCATTTGATAAAACCATGCAATTTAATTTTCAAGATGAGCCAGCTGAAACAAACGTACATGAAGTATTGTTTACGGTTTATGACGCACTGCAAGAAAAAGGCTACAACCCGATTAACCAAATCGTTGGGTATTTGTTATCAGGAGACCCTGCTTACATTCCTCGTCATAACGATGCGAGAAACACAATTCGCCAGTTAGAGCGAGACGAGCTCATTGAAGAACTTGTTAAATCTTATTTACAACAGCATCGAAAGGATTCATAAATGCGCGTATTAGGATTAGATGTAGGAACCAAGACAATTGGTGTGGCAGTTAGTGATGAAATGGGATGGACAGCGCAAGGAATTGAAACAATTAAAATTGCAGATGAGCAGATGGAGCAATCATATCCTCGTTTACAGGAGTTAATTGACGAATATTCCGTAGAGAAAATCGTAGTGGGTCTTCCTAAAAATATGAATGGTACGATTGGCCCTCGAGGCGAAGCGTGCATTGAGTTTGCTGACAACGTCAAAGAAAAACTTAACATTGAAACGATGATGTGGGACGAGCGCTTGTCGACGATGGCAGCGGAGCGAGTACTGCTGTCTGCCGATGTAAGCCGCAAGAAACGCAAAAAAGTAATCGATAAAATGGCAGCTGTTATGATTCTTCAAGGATACTTAGACAGCAAACAGTAAGAAAAGCAGCAGGCTTTGCCTTAGCTGACAAGTTATGAATTTCCCTTTTGCATATTCTTTTGTACGTAAAAGGGAAGTGAAATAACTGAACGGCTTGCTTTTCGCTGAAGAAAAAGTTAAGCTAAGAGCTTACAATATAAAATGAGGTGCAAACATGAGCGTAGAAGAAAATAAAATTACAATCGTCGATGAGAATGGAAATGAGCAGCTATGCGAAATTTTATTCACATTTGATTCTGATCAATATAACAAATCATATGTAATTTACTATCCAATCGGAGCAGACCAAGATGATGAAGAGGAAATTGAAATTCATGCATCTGCTTTCACACCAAGTGAAGATGGTCAAGACGGTGAGCTTCAACCGATTGAAACAGAAGAAGAGTGGGACATGGTTGAGGAAATGGTTAATACATTCCTTGACGAAGAAGGCGAATAATTATAGTGAAAAAGCTGATGACAATTGTTATCAGCTTTTTTTTACATAGCGGCTGTTATTTTTAGATATAAAAAGGTTTTTCCTTGCATTCTTAGGGCAGATTGTATGATAATGACGAAAAATAAGATAAATTGTAGTATAATAATTCCTGCGTGTGAGAGTGCATTTTAATAAAAGAATTCATTGTTTGAACGGATGAAACTAGACTTTGGGCAGACAATAACATAAATCATGGAAAAATTTTAGAAGAGGCGAGAGTTTAAGGAAGCGATACCATCTCACACCTATAGGCGATACGAATGAATCGCAATCTCATGTCTCCTCTCTGTTCATACTTATAAAAAACCAAGAAGAAAAGAGGTGAAACTGGTTGTATCTTCTTTTACAGAAGTAGATTTAACCAGGAAGCTGCTTGTCGCAACAAACATTTTTACCACCTAATCGTTCAAGAAAAAAACGACTTATTTTTATTACAATTATCGTACTTCTTTTACTAGTTGGCGGTGCATTTTTCTATGCTCAATCCCGCTTAACGCCCGTGGATCGAAACAGCAATAAAAAAGTAAATGTGACCATTCCACAAGGTTCTTCCGTCCAATCGATTGGTACGGTATTGAAAAAAGAAGATTTAATTAAAAGTAAAAGTGCATTTCGCTATTACGTAAAATTAACCCATGTGTCTGGATTTCAAGCTGGAACGTATTTATTTTCTCCTTCCATGAGCTTAGGGGAAATGGTTGAAAAAATGGAAAAAGGCGAGGTTTCAAAACAACCTGATATTCGTGTCACCATTCCAGAAGGACGCCAGCTTGTCGAAATTGCTGATATCATTGCTAAAAATACAAAGTTTACAAAAGACGAAGTCATGAAAAAGCTAGACGATAAGGCATTCGTCAATAAAATGAAAGAAAAATATCCAGATTTAGTAACGGATGAAGTGATGCAAAAAGATATTAAACATCCGCTAGAAGGTTATCTATATCCCGTTACGTATGATTTTTATGATAAAAATGTGTCGTTAGATGAAATATTGGATAAAATGGTAGGGAAAACAAATAATGTATTAGGTCAGTACAGTGGGCAAATGAAGAAGAAAAAATTTAGTGCACATAAATTGTTAACAATGTCTTCTCTCATTGAAGAGGAAGCGACTGCGAAAGTCGACCGAGAAAAAATTGCCAGCGTCTTTTATAATCGCCTTGAAAAAGACATGCCTCTTCAAACGGATCCAACCGTCTTATATGCCTTAGGAGAGCATAAAGACCGCGTGTTTTATAAGCATTTAGAAGTGGACTCTCCTTACAATACGTATAAAGTAAAAGGGTTGCCTCCAGGACCAATTGCCAGCTCTGGATTGATGTCAATCAAAGCTGCGTTACATCCAGCCAATACAGATTATTTATACTTCTTGGCTACACCTGAAGGAAAAGTTATTTTTACCAAAACGTTAGAAGAACATAACAAAGAAAAAGCCAAGCATATTACAGGTAAAGAAAAGCAAAATACCGAAAAATAATTGGAAATTTAAAATTGGGGAATCGCGATACTTCGCATTCCCCATCTTTTATGTTAAAATATATCGGGTTTACGTAAAAACGAAAAAAACTTATAATAGACTAGTTGTCTTACTATTTTGCAGTAATGAAACGTTATGAAAACATAATGTAAAATGTACTTCTGAGAACGGAGGAAGTGTTTTGCTTTTACAAAACGTAGAGCAGTATGTGGAAAAGCTTATTCCTAAGCGCCAGGAGCTTATTGAAGAAATGGAAGCTTATGCAAAAGAACATCACGTTCCGATTATGGAATTGATTGGTGTTGAAACGCTATTGCAAATTCTTCGTCTTCATCAGCCAAAACATATATTAGAAATTGGAACAGCGATTGCATATTCGTCTATTCGAATGACCCATGCCCTTCCAGAGTCACGAGTGGTTACGGTAGAACGAAATGAAGAGCGTTACCAAAAAGCGCAAGAGTTTATTGAACGGGCGGGAAAACAAGATAAAATTGTGTCGTTGTTTGGAGATGCACTTGAGCTTAGAGATGAAATTGAACGTCATGGTCCTTATGATGCAGTCTTTATCGATGCAGCTAAAGGTCAGTATCAGCGTTTTTTCGAACATTATGAGCCGATGCTATCTTCTAAAGGAATGATTATTTCGGATAACGTACTATTTAAAGGTCACGTAGCGACCGATTTGGCGGAAGTAGAAACACGTCGACGCCGCAGCTTAATTAAAAAAATTCAGGCATACAATACGTGGCTGATGAATCATCCCGATTATTATACAACTATTCTCCCTATTGGAGACGGAATCGCGATTAGTATTAAAAGAGGTGACCAAGAATGAAAAAACCAGAACTATTAGTGACACCAACTGCAGTTTCGGAAATCGAATCATTACTACAAGCTGGAGCAACGGCTATTATGGTTGGTGAACAGCGCTACGGTTTGCGTTTAGCAGGTGAATTCAAACGTGAAGATATCGTAGAAGCTGTAAATATTGCTCATCAGCATAATGCAAAAGTCTACGTAGCGATGAATGGATTATTTCACAATGATAAAATCGCCGAATTAAATGAATATATTTTATTCTTAAAAGAGGCAAGCGTGGATGCGATTGTATTTGGAGATCCTGCTGTATTAATGGCAGTGCGTGAAACAGCTCCAGAAATGAAGATGCACTGGAGTACCGAGACAACGGGAACAAACTGGTATTCATGTAACTACTGGGGCCGCAAAGGAGCTAAGCGTGCAGTTCTTGCTCGTGAGCTAAGCATGGATAGCATCATTGATATCAAAGAAAAAGCCGAAGTAGAAATTGAAGTTCAGGTGCATGGCATGACGTGTATGTTCCAATCAAAACGTTCACTTCTTGGCAACTACTTTGAGTATCAAGGAAAAGTCATGGAAATTGAAAATCGTAAAGTAGAAAAAGATATGTTTTTACTTGATAATGAGCGAAACAATAAGTATCCAATTTTCGAAGATGAAAATGGAACGCACATTATGAGTCCAAATGATATGTGCATTATCGATGAGCTTTCCGAAATGATTGACGCTGAAGTAGACGTATTCAAAATTGACGGCGTATTAAAGTCACCGCAATATATTTTAGAAGTAACAAAAAAATATCGTCAAGCGATTGATTTATGTGTAGATGACCGTGAAGAATACGAAAACGTTAAAGACGATTTGTTAGAAGAAATTGAAAGCTTGCAGCCAATTAACCGCCCGTTAGACACAGGGTTTTTCTTTAAAGAAACGGTATATTAAAAAGCATGCAAAGAAAGATAAACAAAGGAGGTACAAACGATGGCTGTTCAAATAGATACTGTAGTAGAAGGTAAACGAGTTATTACTAAGAAGCCTGAGTTGTTAGCTCCAGCCGGTAACCTTGAAAAATTAAAAGTTGCCGTACACTATGGAGCAGATGCTGTGTTTATCGGAGGAAAAGAGTTTGGCCTTCGTTCAAATGCAGATAACTTTACATTTGAAGAAATGGCAGAAGGTGTTCAGTTTGCAAACAAATACGGCGCACGTATTTATGTTACAACAAACATTTTTGCTCATAATGAAAATATGGACGGACTTGAAGATTATTTAATGGGATTAGAGCGCGCTGGTGTTTCTGGAATCATCGTAGCTGATCCGTTAATTATCGAAACCTGTCGACGCGTTGCACCTAAGCTTGAAGTACATTTAAGTACGCAGCAATCACTTTCAAACTGGAAAGCCGTTCAATTCTGGAAAGAAGAAGGATTAGAACGTGTTGTACTTGCTCGTGAAACGGGTGCTGAAGAAATGCGCGAAATGAAAGAAAAAGTGGATATTGAAATTGAAGCTTTTATTCACGGAGCGATGTGTATTGCTTATTCAGGCCGCTGCGTGCTAAGTAACCATATGACAGCGCGTGATTCAAACCGCGGAGGCTGCTGTCAATCATGCCGTTGGGACTATGATTTATTTAAAGTAGAAGACGGTAAAACGGAAACGGCTTTATTTGATGAGCAAGACGATCCGTTTGCAATGAGTCCAAAAGACTTAAATTTAATTCAATCTATTCCTCAAATGATTGAGCTGGGTATTGATAGCTTAAAAATTGAAGGACGTATGAAGTCGATTCACTATATCGCAACAGTGGTGAGCGTATATCGCAAGGTGATTGACGCATATTGTGCAGATCCTGAGAATTTTGTGATTCAAAAAGAATGGCTTGATGAGCTAGACAAATGTGCAAACCGCGACACGGCTCCTGCCTTTTTTGAAGGGGTTCCTGGAGTGGATGAGCAAATGTTTGGCGTACACGGCAAGAAAACAAAATTTGATTTTGCTGGTTTAGTATTGAATTATGATGAAGAAACAAGCATCGTGACATTGCAACAGCGTAACTATTTTAAACCGGGAGAAGAAGTGGAATTTTTCGGTCCGGAAATTAAAAACTTTACGCAAAAAATAGATAAAATTTGGGACGAAGATGGCAATGAACTAGATGCTGCGCGTCATCCGCTGCAAATTGTGAAATTTAAAGTGGACCAACCTCTATTTTCATATAACATGATGCGAAAGGGGATTTAAATATAAAATGGGGAAAAAGCCCGTTGTAATCGGTATCGCTGGTGGATCCGGTTCTGGTAAAACAACTGTAACCAAAGCTATTTATGAGTATTTTAAAGGGCATTCTATTATGCTTCTTGAGCAAGACTATTATTATAAAGATCAAAGCGATGTACCGTTTGAACAGCGTTTGCAAACAAACTACGATCATCCTTTAGCATTTGATAATGATTTGCTGATTGAACACTTGCAAAACTTATTAAATTATGAGAGCATTGACAAACCGGTATATGATTACGCAATTCATACGCGCTCTGAGAAGGTAATTAGAGAAGAACCAAAAGATGTTATTATCTTAGAAGGTATTCTTGTACTAGAAGATCAGCGCTTGCGTAATTTAATGGATATCAAGCTATACGTAGATACAGATGCGGATCTTCGTATCATTCGTCGTATGCTTCGTGATATTAAAGAACGAGAGCGTACGCTTGAGTCAGTTGTTGATCAATACGTATCTGTCGTTCGCCCGATGCATAATCAGTTTGTTGAACCAACAAAACGTTATGCAGATATTATCATTCCTGAAGGCGGTCAAAACCACGTAGCGATCGACTTGATGGTTACTAAAATTCAAACAATTCTTGAACAAAATGCCATTTTATAATAACATAGCATAGATGCAGGAATTTTTTTGAAGACAATGCAGACATATTCTGCTAACTAAACACAAACATTATAAAGAATAGAGAAACGAGCAGCTTCTATTTTGAAGCTGTCATTTCTCTATTAACTGATTTTTCCACAGAGTGGAAAATTTTTTGTACATACAGAAATCGACTGTATACACTAGAGATTTTGAGTTCAAGAAGGAGTGAAGGGATTATGGCACAAGAAAAAGTATTTCCAATGACAGAAGAAGGAAAACTAAAGCTAGAGCAAGAGCTAGAATATTTAAAAACAGTAAAACGTAAAGAAGTTGTAGAGCGTATCAAAATCGCCCGCAGTTTTGGAGATTTATCGGAGAACTCTGAGTACGATTCTGCAAAAGACGAGCAAGCTTTCGTAGAAGGCCGTATTACAACGCTTGAAAATATGATTCGCAATGCAAAAATTATTGAAGAAGATGTAGAAAATTCTTCTATTGTATCATTAGGTAAATCTGTAACATTTGTAGAATTGCCAGATGGTGATGAAGAAACGTATACAATTGTAGGTAGTGCAGAAGCAGATCCGTTTGAAGGGAAAATTTCAAATGATTCGCCAATTGCTAAAAGTCTAATGGGCAAACAAATTGGAGATCAAGTAACTGTTCAAACTCCTGGTGGAGATATGTCAGTGAAAATTGTATCTGTTAAGTAAAACATATGGTTGGAAGCGTTCTACTGAATGCTCGTAAGTAAAAAAGCTGACACGCGTCAGCTTTTTTTATATGATTTTAAAAAGCAGAGAGAATAGAAAAGATATGTAAGAAAGGAAAGATGAAGATGAAAGATATCGATTTTACTAAAACAGCGCTTGTTTTAATTGATTTACAAAAAGGGATTGTTCCAATTGGAGGAGACGAAATTGTGGAGAAATCTGTTCAGCTTGTGAATCGTTTCCGCGAACAAAATGGATTTATTAGCTTTGTACGAGTAGATTTTCAAGACGGAAAAGATGCATTGACGCCAGAAACGGATCAAAAGCCATCTGCTCCTCAAGAAAGACCTGTAGACTGGTCGGAATTCGATCCAAGACTTAATGTTCAAGAGAGTGATTACATTGTAACAAAACGTCAGTGGGGAGCCTTTTTTGGGACAGATTTAGATCTTCAGCTTCGCCGAAGAGGAATTGATACAATTGTCCTTTGCGGAATTGCAACAAATATTGGTGTGGAAAGCACAGCTCGTGAAGCATTTCAGTATGGGTATAACCAAATTTTTATCACGGATGCCATGGCGACATTTACAAAGGAAGAGCATGAAGCAACTCTTTCTTACATCTTTCCGAAAATAGGAAAGCTAAGAACAACTCAACAATTTTTAACGGAAAATTAATAATAAAAACTTGCTGATTCAGCAAGTTTTTTTGTGAAATGAAAAAAAGAATGAATATTTCTTAAGATAATGGTTTTAAAAGTAATGGCAACGTCGACACTTGTAAAGAGTGAGGTGTAGTCATGAAAATAATTCACAAGCGAATTTATATTACTCTTATTTTTATTTTATTATTAATTAGCGGACTGGGAGCACGGCTTGTTCAACTCCAGCTTGTCAGCACAGAATCTTTTACTGACAAAAAGATCAACTTAATTGAAGGAAGCGTAAAACAGCGTACGCAGGAAATGGTGGTAGACGACGGACGAGGGAAATTTGAAGATAAAAATGGACAGTCTTTAACATCTATCACGCATAATCGCTTAGTCCTGTTTCCATTTTTAGAAAAAATGAAGTGGCCTGTTCAGCAAGTAAGCGAAATCGTGGGAATGCAACCAAAGGAACTAACGAACAGACTAGCGAATGCTAAAACACCGGTTATTATTACAAAAGAATTATCCCATGCACAAGTCGAAAAAATAAATGCATTAAAGGTGCCTGGCGTATTTGGAATTCCTCTAAAAGACGAGCGTCTAGTTCCTCTTGCTGAACATTTAATCGGACTAGAGGCACAAAGCAAACAAATAATTGAAGAGAAGTATAGTGACAAATTGAAAAATGGAGCCATTAAATCAACTACGCCTGTAGGTATCTCAGGAATGCAGAGGGCTTTTGACGAGTTTTTGCTGCCTGAACAGGAGTCTAAGCTCCTTTATCATGTTGATCGCCTAGGTGGGCCTATGTTTGGCATCGATGTAAAATATACGGGCACAGCTAACCCTTATTATCCAGTCAGTGTGCGTACGACGCTTGATTTGGCTGCTCAGGAGCTAGTGGAGAATACATTAAATCATTATAAGTTAAAAGACGGAGGAGCCGTCTTAATCGATATAAAAAACAATAAAGTAATTGCGATGGCCAGTAGGCCTTCGATTAATAAGAAAGATCCATTTAAAAAGCAAAACGGTTCAGACAGCGTAGAAAATCGTTTGCTGACGCCACAAACTCCTGGATCTATATTTAAAACCGTAACAGCAGCTGCAGCGCTTGAACAGAATAAAATTCAGCCTTCTTTTACCTATAACTGCGATAAAAGTATTTATGGCAATAATGTAGAAGAAGATCATCAGAAAGGGCAGCTGACGTTTAAAGAAAGCTTCGCGCAAAGCTGTAATGCAACGTTTGCACAGCTAGCAAAAGAAATGATAATATCTAATCCGGATATCATTGAACAATATGCTGATAAGTTAGGGCTTCTTCAGCCTGTAGGATGGACAGGTGATGTGTTCCACTTTGAACATTTTAAGCAGTTTTTAGGAGAAAAATCGGGAAGAGTTTGGACAAATACAAGAGAAAAAAAAGTACCAAATGCTGTAGCGCAAACGGCAATTGGACAGCTTGACGTAAAAGTGACTCCGCTTGCAGTAGCAAATATGATGGCGACAATTGCACGCGGAGGAGAAAAGAAACAGGTAAAAGCTGTAGATGCGCTAGAGTATAAAAACAACACGTCATTGTATACGTTTAAAGAGCATGAGCTAAAAGGAGATACCCTTAATAAAGCCACAGCTGCTTCTATGCAGCAGCTTTTAAAAGGTGTCGTACAGAGCGAAAAAGGAACAGGAAGAAGATTTCAAACGCTTCCTTATGAAGTGGCAGGAAAGTCAGGAACTGCTGAAATCAATGTGAAAGACGATATCGTCAATAAATGGTTTGCGGGTTACTTTCCTGCAGATGATCCAAAATATGCAATGGTAGTAGTGGATTTAAATACAAAAAGTGCGATATCTCCCACAAACAGCGTATTTTATGATATTGTTAAAGGGATGTATGACTTAAATACACGTTAAAACAAGAAGAATTTGTAAAAAATATTACAAATATACTTCAAATAAATTTTGATGCTTCATGTATAAGAAAACACATGTTAGAATAAAGCATTATAAAAGTTGGAGGAAATTGTAGCAATGAATAACAATCGTTCTTCAAGACACGAAAACAAAGAAAAAAAAGTAAACCGATTATATAATCTGTTAATTGCTGTCGTAGCAGTTTTAATTGTATTTGTCGGTGGTACGATGATTCTTGGAAACAAGGATAAATCGGATAACCAAGCGGAAACAACTCAAAACAATCCGCAAACAAATGACCAAAAAACGGACAAGACGGCTAAAAAAGACGATAATTCTTCGAAAGATGATCAAGCAACAGATGATCAAGCAACGGAAGAGCAAAGTTCTGAAGATGACCAAAGCTCTGAAGATGATCAAGCAACAGATGAAGAATCAAACGACTCAGATTCACAGGCTGAAGTAGAGAAAAATCCAGAGCCTGGCGTGGCAGAACGCAAGGTAGATCCTTCATGGGATTCAGTAGGTACGTCACAAGATGCTCCTGCAGCAACATATAAAAAAGGATCAACGGATTGGAACGAAATGCTAAAAGCTGTAGGCGAAGGGTCAGGCATTAGCCCAAGCAATATGACCGTATGGCGTTTAGGGAATAACGGTGGCGTAGGTAAAGCGGTAGCTACGGTTAGTCCTAAAGGCAACTCCTCAACAAAATACCGCGTTCAAATTGAATGGGTAGATGGAGAAGGCTGGAAGCCCGCAGTAGTGGATAAGCTTCAATAAAATAGCAGCGCGCTAGCGCTGCTTTTTTATTTTGAAATGAACAACTGCAGAGTACAGTTTTTTACCTTGTTCATAGTCCACAGACATTTGATGAGATACGCTATGCACCTCAAGTAAAATCGCTTTATTTTGATCAATTTTTTCAGCAATTTGTTTCTCAAGTACTTTAACATCAGGCGCTTCAAAAAATTCTATTTTATCTTCAATCATTTCAAATTCAAAGTTCATCTTACGACCTCCTTACCTCATTACTATAGTATAGCAAATAGAAAGTTAAAAGCTTAAAATATTTGTAAATGAAGAACAAACGATAGCTAAAAACATACTATATCCATAAGAATTATTAGTTATGAGGAGGCGTTTTTTATGGGTCTAGAGTTTTTAGATATCTTTGAAAAGTGGGCGAATGAGTATGATGCATCGGTAAGCGGGAAAGATGAACAGTATAGAGAAGTGTTTCGCAATTATAATGAAATCTTAGAATATGTAGCAGACCGTTCAATAGGGCATGTGATAGAATTTGGAACAGGGACTGGAAACTTAACAAAAAAACTGTTAGAAAAAAAACTGACTGTAGTAGGAATTGAACCTTCAGTACCAATGAGGCAATTGGCACACCAGAAATTAGGGGCAGATGTTTTAGTCACACCAGGAGACTTTTTACAATTTGATACATCATTGTTTCCAGCAGAGAGTTTAGTTAGTACGTATGCTTTTCATCATTTAACAGATAAAGAAAAAGAAGAAGCTGTGATAAACTATGGAAAGTTACTTCAAACCGGTGGTAAAATAGTGTTTGCTGATACAATGTTTGAAACAGCAGATTCATTTGCTGATACCATTGTTCAGGCAAAACAAAAAGGGTATACGCAACTAGCAGAAGATCTCGAGAGGGAATACTATACAACGATTCCCGTCTTAAAGCAAATCTTTGAAAGCAATGGTTTTCATATAACCTTTACACAATTTAATCACTTTGTATGGGTATTTGAGGCAACGAAACAATAGTAGAAAGAGGTTTTAAAATGAAAGTAGCAATCATTGGAGCAATGGAAGAAGAAGTGACGATTTTACGCGATAAAATTGAGAATCGTCAAGAAACAGTAATCGCAGGATGTGAATACTCGACAGGAACAATCAGCGGCGTGGAGGTTGTATTATTAAAATCAGGTATTGGAAAAGTAAATGCTGCGTTATCTACAGCCATCTTACTAGAGAAGTTCAAACCTGATTACGTTATTAACACAGGATCAGCAGGCGGCTTCCATCCAGAGTTAAACGTAGGGGATGCGGTTATTTCAACAGAAGTTCGTCATCATGATGTAGATGTAACGGTATTCAACTATGAATACGGTCAAGTGCCAAACTTGCCTGCAGCTTTTAAAGCAGATGAAAAACTAGTTCGTCTTGCTGAGGAAAGTGCTCTTGAAGTAACGGATATGAAAATTGTAAAAGGATTAATTGCTACAGGAGATTCGTTCATGAACGATCCTGTGCGCGTAGAGTTTGTTCGCTCTAAGTTTCCAGACCTTTATGCAGCTGAAATGGAAGCAGCGGCTGTTGCTCAAGTATGTTATCAATTTGGCGTACCGTTTGTTATTCTTCGTGCTCTTTCTGACATCGCCGGCAAAGAATCAAATGTTTCTTTTGAGCAATTTTTAGAAAAAGCAGCTGTTAATTCAACGAAATTAGTATTGAATTTTATTACAAAATTAAAATAAGCTGTTCGTAAAATATAGAGTTTGTTTTCGTCTACACTCTTCATCGTTTGTCATAACATGGGGTGTAGACTATATTTTTATCTTAATTCCTACTTTATTTATAGGTTAAGTTATATTATTTCGATAACGAGGTGTTCAAGATTATGAAGGTATCCAAAAACGTTCATGAATTGATTGGAAACACACCTATGATTGAGATTACACAATTTGATTTACCTAGGGAAATCAGGATATTTGCCAAACTGGAATATGTTAATCCAGGAGGAAGTGTAAAAGATCGTTTAGGAAAAGAACTGCTGCAAGAAGCTCTTGGCTCTGGAAGACTGAAGCGAGGCGGAACGGTGGTTGAGCCTACTGCTGGGAATACGGGGATCGGGCTCGCTTTAGCTGCTCTTCAGCACGACATAAACGTCATACTATGTGTTCCAGAAAAATT
The DNA here is from genome assembly GCF_049368575.1 of Priestia sp. 40. Classification (NCBI taxonomy): domain Bacteria; kingdom Bacillati; phylum Bacillota; class Bacilli; order Caryophanales; family Bacillaceae; genus Priestia; species Priestia sp. 40. The sequence continues at coordinate 1,256,440 of NZ_JBMPZA010000005.1, read as the reverse complement.
CAGTATTGAAAAACAGCAGCTTATGAAAGCTTTGGGGGCAACGGTGGTTCAAACGCCTACTGAAGCTGGTATGAAAGGTGCTATAAACAAAGCTCAAGAGCTGCTGCGTGAAATACCTGATTCTTATTGTCCTCAGCAGTTTGCTAATCCGGCCAACCCTATGACTTATTACAAAACCTTAGGGCCAGAAATATATGAACAGCTTGATGGAAAAGTTGACGTGTTTGTAGCTGGGGCAGGTACAGGGGGAACATTTATGGGTACAGCGAAATTTTTGAAAGAAAAAAATCCTTCTCTAAAAACAGTCATTGTGGAGCCAGAAGGTTCAATTTTAAACGGAGGGAAATCCGGCCCTCACTTAACTGAAGGAATTGGAATGGAGTTCATCCCTGATTATATGGAGCGGTCTTATTTTAATGCTATTCATACTGTTGAAGATGTTTATGCTTTTCAAAGAGTGAAAGAGTTGGCTTTAAAAGAGGGATTACTAGTAGGGAGCTCTTCAGGAGCAGCCTTCGAAGCAGCCCTGATCGAAGCAAAAAATGCAGAAAAAGGGGCTCATATCGTCACGATTTTTCCGGATAGTAGTGAACGGTACTTAAGTAAAAATATTTACAGTGGAGGAAGATAAGATGAAACGTAAAACACAGTTGATTCATGGTGGAATTGTTGGCGATGAACAGACGGGTGCTGTCTCTGTTCCTATTTATCAAGTGAGTACTTATAAACAAGAGGGAGCAGGAAAACATACGGGATATGAGTATTCGAGAACCGGTAACCCTACACGGCACGCCCTAGAAGAACTTATCAAAGAAATTGAAGGAGGGTATGCTGGGTTTGCGTTTGGCTCTGGTATGGCCGCTACTACAGCCGTGTTCATGCTGTTTAACAGCGGAGATCATGTGTTAATTACAGATGACGTATACGGAGGAACGTATCGAGTGATCACAAAAGTGCTGAGCCGTATTGGCATTGAAGCTACTTTTATTGATACAAGCGATATCCAAAATATCGAGAAAGAAATTCGCCCTAACACAAAAGCCATTTTTATTGAAACTCCAACGAATCCTCTTCTAAAAATTACTGACTTGCAGCATGCTTCTTCAGTAGCTAAACAACACCATTTACTTACCGTCGTTGACAACACATTCAGTACGCCGTATTGGCAAAATCCTATCGAAAAAGGCGCAGATATTGTTCTGCACAGTGCAACTAAGTATTTAGGGGGACACAGTGACGTTGTAGCAGGGCTAGCAGTGGTGAATTCGCCTAAATTAGCTGAAGACCTTCATTTTATTCAAAATGCGACTGGAGGCATTTTAGGACCTCAGGATTCTTGGCTTTTAATGAGAGGGATTAAAACATTAGGAATACGAATGGAAGAACATGAATTCAACACTGGAAAAATAGTAGAATTTTTACTTGCCCATCCTGCTGTGGCAAAAGTATATTATCCAGGATTAAAAACCCACCCAAACCACCTCATTGCTAAAAAGCAAGCAAGAGGTTTTGGGGGAATGGTTTCGTTTGATGTGGGAAGCGAAGAGAAAGCGGAACGAGTACTGAGCAAAGTGAAGTATTTTACATTAGCAGAAAGTTTAGGAGCCATCGAAAGCCTCATTTCCATTCCTTCTAAAATGACTCATGCTTCTATACCGAGCGACCGACGTAAAGAGCTAGGAATTACAGATGGATTAATTCGTATTTCTGTAGGTCTTGAAGATGTAGAAGATTTAATTGAAGACTTAGAAAGAGCATTGGAATAAATGTGGTAAAAATAGGATTTTTATAGACCTATAGATCTATGATAGAGTAGAGTTATAACATTCTACTGAGAAGGTGATTGTATGAAAGCTCAACACATCAAAGCAAAAATTGAAGATTACAGCCGCTTTATTTACGTCCTTCTAGCCGTAAGTACATTCTTGTATATTGGTGTTATGATTGGCCAAGGTGAAAAAAGTGATATGCAGCTTGGAATAATGGAAGCGATCGTTATTCTTTTTACCGCCCTTGCTTTTTATTTTAGTTATCAAACTAAAAAACTAAAAAAAGAATTAATGAAAGAAAAAGAATAATAGATACAAAAAGGCGATGATTCATCGTCTTTTTTTTATGAGGGTTAAAAAAATAAAAAAATTCCCTATTTTTCAAAAAAACAGTTTACTTTTTATAAGTTCGTGGATATAATTACCATTGTAAGGAAAATACTTTATTAAAAGGAGGTCGAGTCATATGTTAAGACGTTTATCAGGTATGGATCATCCAGCTTCAACTATGTTCAAAAATCGTCTATATACGTATACTATTCGGCCGTGTTCCTGTATCAAGTAACTTTCTTACCTTGATCGTTAAAACACGTTAATTCACCACAGGTGCGAATAGTAGCCCTGTGGTTTTTATTGTTTTTCAGCCACAGGATGCTTATGCATAACTGTGGTTTTTTTGTATAAGGAGGTGATTGTAATGACACTGAATATTTTCTTTTTAACTATTACCATAAAGTCCCGTCAATACTCAGAGGAAGAAATTAAGCATGAACAGTATGTAAGACAATTAGAAGAAGAAATAAAAGACCGGAAGTATGAATTTTATCGTCATTTCTAATTTGAACAGTGGAAAGGAGTGGATGAATGATGATTAATCAAAAAGGATATATCGTTGTATGGCTGCTTGTGGAGAAAGATTCCACCTAAATGACTAGTAGGGGGAGTAATGATGTGTTTGCTGCGAATTATCATTTGGAAATTATTTTAAAAAAAGAGCGGAAAGAAGGATTAATTCTCCTTCTTTCCGCTCTTTTTTTTCTCTTTTTCGGCTCTGTAAAATTCGTGAAACATTTTCATCAGCGCTCGCTTTTCAATTCGCGAAACATAACTTCTTGAAATATTTAATTCTTTTGCAATTTCTCGCTGGGTTTTTTCATCCTGCAGATCCAAACCGAAGCGGCCGACAATTACTTCCTTTTCTCGATCATCGAGGATATCGATGTATTCTTTTATTTTTTCTAATTCCATATTTAGTTGAATCATATCAATTACATCGTCCGATTCTGATTTTAATACATCAATCAAACTGATTTCATTTCCTTCTTTATCCTGGCCGATTGGATCATGCAGCGACACATCTTTTTTTGTTTTTTTGAGCGCTCGCAAATGCATCAATATTTCATTTTCAATACAGCGCGCGGCATAAGTAGCTAATTTTGTGCCTTTTCCTTGAGAATAACTTTCAATTGCTTTAATTAAACCGATTGTCCCAATTGAAATTAAATCTTCCGCATCCTCTCCCGTGTTTTCAAACTTTTTAACAATATGCGCAACGAGTCGGAGATTGTGTTCAATAAGAAGGTTTCGCGCTTCTTGATCTCCTTGTTCCATTAAAGATAAATATCTCTTTTCTTCAGCAGCAGACAAGGGTTGAGGAAACGCATTGTTTTTTACGTAGGAAACAAGGAAAACCAATTCTTTAAAGAAATAGCCTAGTGCGGTAAATAATGCAGACATCTCTTCACCTCCATAAGGGGATATCAACCTGTGAGAGACTAACATTACACTATATGTAAAAAGAAGGATGTCTTTGCCTGTACGTTTAAAATTCCCCCCGAGGACAAGAGAGTTTGAAAAAGTCCACAGATTTTTCCTTAGAGATAGTTACCAGCCTATACAGAGAAAAAGTATGTACATACGCTAGTAGTAGTTCATAGTGTAAGGAGGGAGAGTATGTACGGTTACGGAGGCTGCTGTTATCCTAATTATCCAGCTTACCCATGTGGAGGAGGCTTCGGCTGGGGACTTGGATTGTTGATTGTTCTATTTGTTCTGTTATTAATTTTCGGAAGCTTCTATTGGTTTTTTAGCTGCTGGTGTTAAAAAAAACTCATGCATGTGCATGAGTTTTTTTTAGGTGACATATCCTACCGAATAGAACCATTCATTTTTAAGAATTCTTAAGGAATTTTCGCTTTGTTTCTTAAAGAAGATGATTTATTCTATAATTAAGAAAAGAAGCAAGATGATAATATTCCTCTGTAAAAGTAAGTGCAGCTCTATACTTTTTTTAGCTTGAAAGTACTAATCATCAAGCAAGCGAGTACGATAATTAAAAACATATAAAAGTGTGAAGGCAAATAAGGGACGCCCAAGTAGCTAAGAGTTAATAAACAACCTGCTGCAGTAATAGGTAGCCCTGTAAAATACCCAGTATTTTCTGTGATGTTAAAACGGGCAAGACGAAGTGCTCCGCAAGCAATGTAACAGATGGTAACAATTGACCCTGCAGCACCAAAGTGAGACAAAATACTTTGATAAAGTAGTAGAGCTGGAGCGATGCCAAATGATATAATATCGCACATGGAGTCCAGTTGTTTTCCAAGTTCTGATTCAATTTGCAGCTTTCTGGCTACCATGCCGTCGAATCGGTCTGCTAACGCTGCTAAAAAAATTAGTAATAAACTTAAGTTCAATTCATTTTTCATGACAAATAAAATAGCAAAGCTTCCTAAACTTAAATTAACAATAGTTAAGGAGTTTGCCGCTTGGGATCTCAGCTTTTTAATTGTATGATCTAGATAGTCTAATAAAAACAATTTCCTCACTCCTTTAAAGGATGGAATGAACTAAAGGTAAAAATAATGGTAATTTCATTGTAGACGCAAACCTTATTCTAGTAAAGAACTATTCAGTATGTGGAGGTAAAATTATTGTTGCAGCACCTGTATCGAACGTTTATTGAGCTTACGAATCACCAAGGATCATCGAAGCTCATTCGAAAATTCACTTTCTCTAAATGGAGTCGGTTTGTTATACCCTCCTATACAAAAGTTTTTAAAGTAAATAAAGAAGAAATGGACAAGCCTCTGCATCACTATCAAAACTTACACGAGCTATTTATTCGCCGTTTGAAGCCTTCTGCCCGTCCGGTCGATCAGCAGAAAGATAGCGTTGTCAGTCCTGTAGATGCAAAGATAGAAGCATATGGAGTCATTACGCCTCAAAAAGAAATGATTGTAAAAAACAAACCTTATTCTATACAGGAAATGGTTTCAAATGATCTCATTCTTGAAAAATATATAGAAGGACAGTTTATTATCCTCTATCTTAGTCCGAAAGACTATCATCGCATTCACAGTCCTCTTAAAGCCCAAGTAGGGAATACGTGGACCGTTGGACAAAAGTCTTATCCAGTAAATTCATTAGGAATCAAATACGGGAAAGAACCGCTTGTGAAAAATTTCCGGAAGCTCACGGAGTTAACATTTGAGAATGGTCACATGCTGATGGTAAAAGTAGGAGCCATGTTTATAAACAGCATTGAAGCGGTTTCTAAAAAAGAAGTAGTCGAAAAAGGGGAAGAAATGGCTTACTTCACGTTTGGCTCGACTGTCATTTTATTATTTGAGAAGAACTCAATCACTTTTGATTCTAACGTTCACTCAGGTTCTTACGTAAAATGTGGAGAACCAATTGCTCATTTGAAAAAATAGAGCCTATATAATAAAAGAGTAGATAGATAAATAAAGATGCAGCTTTCTTTTATTAAGAAGGCTCTTTTATTCGTTAAGAAGGAATTTGTATGCTAATCTTTAATGATCTTCTTTCAATTTCCTCTTCAATTAATTTTATAAAATCAGGGCTTAATTGCAGTTCGGTTGCTTTGCTGTATGATTCAATAAGCAGCTCATCTGATAATTTTCTCATAAGATTGCCGCCACCTCCTACTAAAATAAATATCCTAAAAAGTTATATTTAAATGCTAATAAATTCCTTATTTATAATCTAACATGAATCAAATAAAGGAACAATCGTTCTGTTATCCACAGCTTTCGGTGGATAAAATGTGGGTATGTTGTTTATAATTACCATTAATTACTGAACTATAACAGAGGATAATGTGTATAAACTTATCCACATAATTAGGCTTATCATTTTTTGTCGAAAACTTTTAACAGAATTTGTTTACCACTTACCCTATTTGATAAGTAATAAACGTTTTCTGCACTATTTTTTATTTTAAGTTTGCAGAGAGTGAATATATCGTAAGCCCACGAACAAATGGAGGTTTACTGCCTTTTGTCAATAACTTTCTGTATAAAGTTAAAGCATTCACAAGTCATATCCTTTATACTAAGAAAAGACCTGTTTTTGAAGAGAATAAAATTTTAGGTTGGAAAATAACAAGAAGTCGTTATAATGATAGACGGCGTTAATTTTAGTATGTAACTATATATTCGAGGTGCATGATACGTGTTGAAACTTTTTTTACCAAATGAACATGTGAAAAACGTGTTTCAAATTAAGCCAGACGATTTGAAAGAGCGCGGAATAAAAGGAATTATTACCGACTTAGATAACACGTTGGTGGAATGGGATCGCCCTGATGCCACTCCGGAATTAATTGAGTGGTTTCAGTTAATGAAAGATAGTGGAATTAAAATTACGATTGTATCGAATAATGTGGAGAAACGAGTCAAGCTGTTTTCAGATCCAGTTGGACTTCCATTTGTATATAAAGCACGCAAACCGATGCGTAAAGCATTTAGAAGAGCTCTTCGTGATATGGAGCTGCAAAAAGATGAGGTTGTAGTTATTGGCGACCAGCTTTTAACGGATGTATTAGGAGGAAATCGCCTAGGCGTATATACGGTTTTGGTTGTACCAGTTGCGCAAACAGATGGATTTGTAACGAAATTTAACCGTAAAATGGAACGAAGAATTCTAGGTTGGATGAAACGAAAAGGTATGATTAACTGGGAGGATTAAAACGTGAGTGAAGAAAAATTACAGTGCGTAGGATGCGGAGTGGAGATTCAAACAGAACGACCGAATGAACTTGGCTATGCTCCAAAATCAGCGCTAGAAAAAGAAGCTATTATCTGTCAGCGATGCTTTCGCTTGAAGCATTATAATGAAGTACAAGATGTTTCCTTAACAGACGATGATTTTTTAAAAATCTTAAATGGAATTGGTCAAACGGACGGTTTGGTTGTAAAAGTTGTAGATATCTTTGACTTTAACGGCAGCTGGTTACCTGGTTTGCATCGATTTGTTGGAAATAACAAGGTTCTTTTAGTGGGAAATAAAGCAGATTTACTGCCAAAGTCTATAAAGAAAAATAAACTAATTCATTGGATGAAGCGAGAAGCGAAAGAGCTTGGGCTAAAATCAGTGGATGTGTTCCTCATGAGCGCACAAAAAGGACAAGGAATTCGTGAAATTGCCGAAGCCATTGAACATTACCGCGAAGGTAAAGATGTATATGTTGTGGGATGTACAAACGTTGGTAAATCAACATTTATTAATGCCATTATTAAAGAAGTAACGGGAGAAAAAGATATTATTACTACATCTCAATATCCGGGCACAACGCTGGATATGATTGATATCCCGCTTGATAACGGCGCGTCTTTATATGATACGCCTGGTATTATTAATCACCATCAAATGGCTCACTATGTAGATAAACGAGACTTAAAGTTAATTTCTCCTAAAAAAGAAATAAAGCCGAAGGTTTATCAGCTAAATGAAGGGCAAACGCTATACTTTGGAGGACTGGCGCGCTTAGATTATGTACAGGGAGGACGCAAGTCATTAACATGTTATGTATCGAATGATTTGCATATCCATCGTACAAAGCTTGAAAAAGCAGATGAGTTGTATGAAAAGCAAGCAGGTGAACTGCTTCAGCCGCCGCGCCCAGAGCAAATGAGTGAGTTTCCTGAACTTGTTGCACATGAATTTACAATAAAAAATGAAAAAACGGATATCGTTTTTTCAGGGCTTGGCTGGGTGACGGTTAATGAGTCAGGTTCAAAAGTTGTGGCGCATGCACCAAAAGGAGTCGGCGTATTTGTGCGCGATTCTTTAATTTAAACAAAAAGGGGAAAAAATCTTGAGTACATTATATGGGCTAGTTGGTTATCCGCTTGGGCATTCACTATCGCCATTGATGCAAAATGATGCCTTTAAACGTCTGAATATGGATGCTCATTATGAAGCTTTTCCAATTGAACCTGTTCATTTTGAGTCAGCCATTGGAGAGCTAAAAGATAAAAACATTCAAGGATTTAATGTCACGATTCCTTATAAAGTTGATATTATGAAGCATTTGGATGAAGTCGATCCATTAGCAAAGGCAATTGGCGCTGTAAATACAGTTGTTAATCAAGATGGCCGTTATATTGGATACAATACCGACGGAGAGGGGTATGTGACGTCTTTACTCAAAGCAGTAGAAGGCAGCTTATCCCAAAAAAGAATTTTAATTATTGGAGCTGGAGGAGCTGCAAAAGCTATTTTTTATACAATTGCAGCTCAGCATGCTCCTGAGGTAATTGCGATATGCAATCGTACCGTCGAAAAAGCAGCTGTATTAGCTAACGAGCTGCCTTTTTCGACGAAAACGGCGGCGATGTCTATTTCTGATGCAGAAAAACAATTAGATACATTTGATATTATTATTAATACCACTTCAGTGGGGATGTATCCTAATGTTGATGAGCTGCCTTTAGCACTTACTTTATTGCAAAAAGAAGCCGTAGTCAGCGATATTATTTACAACCCTTTAAAAACAAAGCTTTTAAAAGAGGCTGAAGCAAAAGGGGCAGGCACTCATAACGGTGTCGGTATGTTTGTACTGCAAGGTGCACTTGCATTTGAAAAGTGGACGAACGTCCGTCCTGACGAAGAGGCAATGGAACACATTGTTCTTTCAACACTAACTAAGAGATAAGATACAACGGAGGTTTTTATGTTAACAGGTAAACAAAAACGTTTTTTACGTTCAAAAGCACATCATTTAAATCCAATTTTCCAAGTAGGAAAAGGTGGAGTCAATGAAAATATGATTGGTCAAATTGCTGATGCATTAGAAGCAAGAGAATTATTAAAAGTAAGCATTCTGCAAAACTGTGACGAAGATCGTGACACGGTTGCTGCTCGATTAACAAAAGGAACAAAAGCAGAGCTTGTACAAGTGATTGGAAATACAATTGTATTATATAAAGAATCACGCGAAAATAAGCAGTTAATGCTTCCAAAAGTGAAATGAAATAGAGCGGGGAAACCCGCTCTATTTAAAGATGAAGTAAATTAAAGGAGTCGGGGATTGTTGAAGAGTATTGGAATTTTAGGTGGAACATTCAATCCGCCTCATTTGGGGCATTTAATGATGGCAAATGAGGTTTTGCATGCCTTGAAATTAGATGAGATATGGTTCATGCCGTCGTATATTCCACCTCATAAAACAATCAAAGAGCCTATTGAGCCATATCATCGTTTACAAATGCTAAAGCTAGCTATTGAAGAACATGATCAATTTACCCTGCAGCCGATTGAATTTGAGCGCAAAGAGCCTTCATATACATATGATACGATGAGAATACTAACAGAGAAATATCCAACGTATCAGTTTCATTTCATCGTTGGTGCTGATATGGTAGAATATTTGCCGAAGTGGTATGAAATTGATGAATTAGTCAATTTGGTTACATTTGTAGGTGTAAAACGCCCGGGGTATACCATTACCTCCCCTTACCCGATAAAAGAAGTAGAAGTTCCGCAGTTTGATGTCTCCTCTTCCTTTATTCGCGAACGAGTAGTAAAGAAAGAAACCATTCGTTATTTTATACCTGCTGGTGTTAAACAATATATCGAGGAGAATCAATTATATGAATCGAACTGAGGCATTAGAAATCGTAAAGAAACAGTTAACAGAACGTCGTTATATTCATACTGTCGGGGTAATGGAAACAGCAATTGAATTAGCTAAGCGTTTTGAAGTAGACGAAAAAAAAGCAGAACTGGCTGCTATTTTTCATGACTACGCCAAGTTTCGTCCAAAGGAAGAGATGAAGCAAATTATTATTGATCAAAACATGAACCCTTCTTTATTGGAATACAATACCGAATTATGGCATGCTCCAGTAGGCGCGTTTTTAGTGAGAAATGAAGTAGGGATTACGGATAAAGAAGTATTGGATGCAATTGCTTATCATACATCCGGAAGACCAGGCATGACGTTACTTGAAAAAATTGTGTACGTTGCTGATTACATTGAACCCGGAAGGAAATTTCCAGGGGTTGATGAAGTGCGGGAGTTAGCTAAAACCGACTTAAATGCAGCACTTATTCAATCACTGAAAAACACCATTTCTTTTTTAATGACTAAACATCAGGCCGTTTATCCTGATACGATGATGACATATGATGATTTAATCTTAGGAGGTCAAACACATGACTGAACGTGAATTGCTATCTCTTGTTGTAGAAGCAGCAGACGATAAAAAAGCAATCGATATCGTAGCGTTAAATATGGAAGGAATTTCACTTGTGGCAGATTATTTTGTTATTTGTCACGGTAACTCAGATAAACAAGTGCAGGCAATCGCTCGTGAAATTAAAGAAAAAGCACACGAACAAGGCATTTCTGTGAAGCGTTTAGAAGGATTTGAGCAGGCTAAGTGGGTTCTTGTTGATCTTGGAGATGTTGTGGTTCACATTTTCCATAAAGATGAGCGCGGATATTATAACTTAGAACGCTTATGGGGAGATGCACCATTTGTAAGTTCAGAAGAGCTACAGCTATGAGCAGGTACGGAGAATTTGCCTACGTATATGATCAGCTAATGGCAGACGTTCCGTATGACGATTGGGCTGAATTTTTTAATCAGCAGGTGGCAAAAGCGAAAACAAAGCCTGACAGTATATTAGACCTTGCCTGTGGCACGGGAGAACTCTCCGTTCGATTTGCACAAGAAGGTTTCTCCGTAGTAGGCGTTGATTTGTCTGATGATATGCTTATGGTAGCCCAGGAAAAAGCGGCAGAAGCAGGGGTAACGCTATCTCTTTTTCAGCAAAACATGGCGGAACTTGAGTTATTGAAAGAGTTCGACTGTGTAGTAATCTTTTGTGATTCTTTGAACTATTTGCAAAGTGATAAAGAAGTTCAAGAAACCATTCAACGTGTATATAAGCACTTAAAACCAGGTGGGCTCTTCATATTTGATGTTCATTCAGTGCATAAGATGAAGGACGTATTTGGAAATCAATCTTTTTCTTACGTAGATGAAGAGGTGTCGTATATTTGGAACTGCACCTATAACGATACAGACATGCGCGTAGAGCATGATATTACGTTTTTTGCTTATGATGAAGAAATCGATGCATATCATCGCTTTGATGAGGTGCATGCTCAGCGCACTTGGTCGATTGACCATTATCAATCATGGCTGAGCGAAGCTGGTTTTATAAATATAGAAGTGAGTGCAGATTTCAAAATGAGTAAGCCTACTTCAAACAGTGAGCGCATCTTTTTCTCTGCGCAAAAAAAAGAAGCCGAGTAGAGGCTTCTTTTTTTGTTTCAAAGCAGGATTTTTACAGAAATTATGGAATAAGACTATCAAACTGATTGTGAACAAGCTCAATGTCTTCGTCAAATTTTTCATGTGTTTTTTGAAATACGTGCACAAACATCTCTCCGAGTTCAGCTTCTAAAACTTTAATACCTTCTCCGGTTACACCGCCTTTTACGCATACTTTATCCTGCAAGGTAGGAAGCGTAAATATTTCTTTTTCCAACAGTTTTCCCATTCCAATAATCATATCACTGGCCATGACGGTAGCTTCTTCTTCAGAAATATTTGTTTCTTGAACTGCTGCATCAATAAAGCGTTGAAGCAAAAAGCTGAAAAATGCAGGACCGCAGCTTACGATATCGGATGATACGCGCGTAATCGCTTGATCAATAGCCACAGGCTTTGACATAGATGAAAATAATTCATGTAAATAATTTTGGTAAAAAGGCGTACATCTTTCTCCAAACGTGAAAAGAGAAACACCGGCTAATGCCCGATTCGTAATGCTAGGGATAATTCTAGCTGCTTGACTCGGAATGAGGCGTTCGATTTGTTCTACGCTAATTGGACTGGTAATGGATACAATGCAGTGTTCTTTCGTCAGCAGTGGTTCTAATTTTATTAAAAGGGGGTGAATATCCAATGGCTTAACACAAATAAAAATGACTTTGGATGCGTGAACAACTTCTTCAGCTGTATCAGCAACATGAATTTTTTTATGCTGCTGTTGAATCTCTTTGGCTCTTTTTTTTGTGCGATTCATAATAGTAATTTTAGAAGGACGTACGGCTTTTGATTCAATAAACGCATCAATTAATATTTTCCCCATGTTTCCTGTTCCGATAAACCCTATGTTCACTGATTCATTCCCTCCTTCAAAAGCCTTTTCTTCTAAACACTATGAAGACATAATGGAATTTATGACGTTACTTCAAAATTCAAAGGAGTGTACAATTTGACTTTTTCAAAAAAACAATGGCTAATTGGGTGCATTTGTTTAGCAGTTGGATTGGCGTTTTATATCTATCGTACAGGCGTAGAGAAACCGGAAAGTTCTCTTCAAACCTCAGATATGATAAAGGCAGAACCTTCTGCTGCAAAAAAAGAAGGAGAGTCGTCTGACCAAGTAATTTCAAGTCAAGACTCCCCATTTGTGATGGTCGATATTAAAGGAGCTGTTCAGAAGCCTGGGGTATACCAACTTCCGAAAGATGCAAGGGTAAAAGATGCTTTAGCACAAGCGGGAGGTGCTACGAAGGAAGCGGATTTAAGACAGCTCAATTTAGCTAGCAAACTACAAGATGAAATGGCTGTTTATATTCCAGCTGCTGGAGAAGAAATCCCCCCTTCATCTCCTATTTCCTCAATCTCTTCCTCAGGAACTTCAAATAATCAGCCCCTTGTTAATATCAATACAGCAACTACTGATGAACTGCAAACGTTAAATGGGATTGGCCCTTCAAAAGCCAGTGCCATCGTTTCCTATCGAGAAGAAAATGGCTTGTTTCAAAAAGTAGAGGATTTGGGGCAAGTATCAGGTATTGGCGAGAAGTCGCTAGAAAAAATTAAAGCGGAAATTACAGTACAGTAGAGACTTATTGACGATAAAGGAAAAGAAACGCTACACTATGAAAGAGACAAGTATGATTATAACCATTCAGTTTTAAATAAAAAGGTAGGGAATGAGATGAACCGGATTTCATGGGATCAATATTTTATGGCACAAAGCCATTTGCTAGCTTTAAGAAGCACTTGTGAACGTTTAGCTGTTGGGGCTACAGTTGTGCGTGATAAACGTATTATAGCTGGAGGATATAACGGCTCGATTAGCGGAGGGGTGCACTGTGCTGATGAAGGCTGTTATGTGATTGATGGACACTGTGTAAGGACTGTACACGCAGAAGTGAACGCACTGCTGCAGTGTGCTAAGTTTGGCGTGAAAACGGAAGATGCGGAAGTATACGTCACGCATTTTCCTTGTTTAAACTGCTGTAAAGCCCTTATTCAAGCAGGAATTAAAACAGTCTATTACGCTAATGATTACAAAAATCATCCGTATGCTGTTGAGTTATTTCAACAGGCGGGAGTGAAAACAGCAAAAGTTGAACTTGATGAAGCAGTCATTGACTTAAAAAGTAAAGAGAAGCTTCAATTTGTGACGGATGTTCTCGCTCGTTTAGAAAAAAGCGGAGCGGACGAAGCTGAAGTGATGAATTTACAGCGTGAGGCTCTCGCTTTGTTTACGGCAAACTAAAGATAGAAGAGGTTTTTTACTCGGTAACAGTAAAAAGCCTCTTTCTTTTAAGAAGAAAGGAGCTAAAAGTGAAAGGATATTATATTTACTGTGCTTTTAGCATGATGCTAGCTTTATATGTATATGATAACCATTCCGCTGTAAGCCTGTTTTTGCTAATCGTACTTTTCATGTTTCAATGGCTACAATGCCCGAGGAAAGTAGTCATTGCTTCTGCACTGTTGAGCGTTTTTTGCGTCTATCTATTAGCTGAGACAAACAAGCATAACAAAACGGTTCTTTTAGCTGAATCTTCTACTTTTACAGGCGAAATTTCATCTGTGCCGCATAGTGACGGCGACAAGCTTACTTTTAAGTTTACGGTTCAAAATGAAGAGGTCATGGCTTTTTATAAACTAAAAACGTTGGAAGAGAAACAGCAGCTCGAAAAGCTAACGATTCATCAAGTTTGTCAACTAGCGGGGCAATTAACTTCCCCTTCACCTGCTCGCAATCTTCATGCATTTGATTATCAGCAATATTTGTACCATCAGTCTATTCATTGGCAGCTTAACGTTAAGAGACTTGATTTGGTAAAATGCCAGCTCCCCACTTTAACTCCACTTACGTACCTTACCTTTATTCGTCAAAAAGGAATTAATTATATTCAACAAAATATGTCGGATCCAGGCGCTGGGTTTATGCAGGCACTAATTTACGGCGAGCGCACTGGCATCGAAGAAGAGAGTATCAAGCGCTATCAGCAATTTGGTTTAATACACTTGCTTGCCATATCAGGTCTTCATGTTGGACTGCTGACAGCCATGTGTTTTTATTTGCTCATTCGGATTGGAATAACGCGCGAGCGAGCCACTACGCTTTTACTTTTGCTTCTTCCTGTATACATGGTTTTGGCCGGTGGCAGCGCTTCAGTTGTCCGAGCTGTTTTTATGAGTATGCTGATGCTTATATCGATAAAGATACAAAGAAAAATTCTTTTGGTTGATAGCATCAGCCTTGCTTTTATAGCCATGCTGCTTTTTAAGCCATACTATTTATTTGATGTAGGATTTCAGCTTTCTTTTGCCGTTAGTTTTGCATTGATTTTATCGAGTCAGACGATTTTACCTCGTTTTCATTCTTCTTTCAGCCAGCTCATGGCTGTTTCAGCGATTGCACAAGTCAGTTCACTTCCTTTATTGTTGTACTATTTTTATGGAGTATCTCTCCTCAGTTTGCCATTAAATATGGTTTTTGTCCCGTTGTTTTCTCTTGTTGTATTACCTCTTTGTTTGCTCATTCTTTTTGTTCGTATCCTCTTGCCGGGAGTGAGTGCACTGCTGGAGCAAATTCTTCACGTTCTTTTACTTTTTTGTGAAAAATTGCTTGGCTTTTTTGAGTGGATTCCCGCTGATTTTGTAACGGGAAAACCCCACATTGTGCTGTTTTTGGGCATGTACTTATGCATTTATGCTTTATTCGTGGCGGTCGAAGACGGGAAATTTTTCGTTCGCTATATGTTTCTTCTCGTGGCATTGTTAGCCGCACAATGTATGTATCCTTATTTGAATCCAAAAGGAACGGTCACAATGGTCGATGTAGGGCAGGGAGACTGCTTTATCATTGAACTTCCTTACCGAAAAGGTGTGTATATGATCGATACCGGAGGAACGGTTTCATTTCCAAAAGAACCATGGCAAAAACGTCGTTCTTCTTTTGACGTGGGAGAAGACGTACTTGTTCCCTTTCTGCATTCAAAAGGAATGACAAAGATAGATAAAATGATTATCACACACGGCGATTATGATCACGCAGGGGCGGCACAGCATTTATTTTCACAAGTGGCTGTCGGAGAGCTGGTGCTTGGGAAAAAAGCCGAATTAAATGACGTAGAGAATGGCTTGGTGATTGCTGCTCAAAAACAAAGCGTGCCTGTTCAAATTGTTCAACAAGGAGATAGCTGGCAAGAAGGAGGTGTCTTATTTCAAGTTATTTCTCCGACAGGTTTCGAAGAAACGAACAACAACGGCTCAATTGTAATAGACGCTAAGTTAGGAAATTTAAGATGGCTATTCACCGGAGATTTAGAAAAGGAAGGAGAACAAAGAATATTGAAAGACTTTCCCAACCTTAAAGCAGATGTATTAAAAGTTGGACATCATGGCAGTAAAACCTCAACTTCAGAAGAGTTTGTTCAACATTTAAATCCTAAAGTAGCGCTTGTTTCAGCGGGGGAAAAAAATCGTTATGGTCATCCCCATCAAGAAATATTAGAGCTTCTGAAAAGCTACGGGATTTATATTTATAGAACGGATGAAGATGGTGGGGTAATGTATGAATTTACAAAAAAGTCAGGAACGTTTTCGCAGCAACTTCCATAGTCTATAGTAAGAAAAACGAACTAAAAAAGACTGCTAAGAAGCAGCCTTGAAGCAATTTTACGAACCCAAGTAGTGAATCACAGTTGCTATAACAAATAAGGCAGTGAAAAAGCCAAATGAAACACCAAATCCTACGGCAGAATCGACAGCGTCGTTGCGTTTACTTTGGACACTTTCTTCAAATTGGTTCATTAACACCCCTCCTGTTTACAGTATAATCTAACTTTTTTTAAAAATCTAGACAATTTAAAAGCGTTTTCACAAACTGACAACAGTTAACAACTATACTTTATGAGCATGAGGAGAAAATAGAGATAAGGGTTTAATCATTAACAAATAAGTAACCTAGGGCTTATATTGTTGATGTTTATCATAAACTGAGGAATTGTCGTTTTAAGACAATTCCTTTTGTATTGTTGCCAAAAACTCGTAACACCTTTACGATAGAAATTGTATTTTGTTTATCAATAACTATACATAATCAATATAGATGAATAAAAAAAGAGGAGCGTATATACGTTGGCAGTTGATAGCTTAAAAAGTATTACCAAAAATAATATAGCCCCCGTTTACTTAATACATGGGGTTAATGCATTTATGAGTAAAAAGATTAGAGATAAAATCGTCGACTATACGTTGAATGAAGAAGATAAAGAATTTAACTTGTCACTATACGATTTAGAAGAGACATCGATTGATCAAGTTCTAGAAGATGCTGAAACGCTTCCTTTTTTAGGAGACAAGCGTGTAGTGGTTGCGAAAAATGCAGCATTTTTAACGGCTGAAAAATCAAAAGATAAAGTCGAGCATGATCTGGCAAAACTTCAGCAATATGTCGAACAGCCCCCGTCTTTTTCAACGTTAATTCTTCTAGCCCCTTATGAAAAGCTGGATGAAAGAAAAAAAATAACAAAATTATTAAAAAAACAAGCAGCTTACATCGAAGCGAACGAATTTGGTGAAAAAGAAATGAAGCAGTGGATTCATAATTTACTTTCAAAAGATGCAGTGAATATGGATGAAGATGCTGAAACACTGCTTATTCAGCTTGTGGGTCTTAATGTAACGCTTGTGACAAATGAAATTGAAAAAATGGTGTTATACGTTGGACAAGGAGGAGTCATCACAAAAGAAGTTGTGCTTAAGCTTGTGGCAAAAACGCTTGAACAAAACGTATTTACGCTTATTGACGCTGTTATTCAGCGAAAGGTTTCTATCGCTTTAAATATGTATCAGGATTTGCTGCGTAACAACGAAGAGCCTATTAAAATTTTATCTTTGTTAGCGACGCAGTTTCGTTTGATTTATCATACGAAGCAGCTGTCTAGTCAAGGATACGGTCAGCAGCAAATTGCTCAAACGATTAAGGTTCATCCGTTTCGGGTGAAAATTGCTTTGCAGCAGAGCAGAAGCTTTGAGGAACAGCAGCTTAAAGAAATTTTAAAGGATTTAGCAGAGGCAGATTATGAAATGAAGACGGGGAAAATGGATAAAGCGCTTATTTTACAGCTATTTTTATTAAAAAGAGCGCAATAAAAAAACGATCCTAATGGGATCGTTTTTGTCTCAATTATGCAGATAAACCGTTAAGTTTTACTGCTAAGCGAGATTTTTGACGAGCTGCAGCATTTTTGTGGATAATACCAGATTGTGCGGCTTTGTCTAATTTTTTAGAAGCAACAGCAAATGCTGCTTTTGCGTTATCTACATCGTTGTTTTCAACTAAAGCTTCAAAGTTTTTGATTGCAGTACGCATAGCTGATTTAGCTTGAATGTTATGAGCACGGCGAGCTTCAGTAGTTTTTACACGTTTGATAGCTGATTTAATGTTTGGCATCCGTTTCACCTCCCGAAATGATAACAATCGAGATTATATAGAACTCGACATTCTTCACAATAAGAACAAAAGATATTTTATCAAACACAAGGACAGAATGCAATAGCCTTGACAAGGAATTTTATATGACAGACCTCTCTTTAAAAGCTTGTAGCTGATATTGCGCCCTTCCTTCTACTTTTCATTTCTTAAATGCATGAATCTGCCAGTCCTCGGTGACAATAATTTCAACAAAGATTGTCTAGGAGGTTAAGAAATGGAAAAAGAACTTGATTTAAGTCAATATAGCGTGCGCACGGATTTAGCTGTCGAAGCAAAAGATATAGCGTTAGAAAATCAGCCTAAACCGAATAACCAGTCAGAAATCAAAGGCGTAATTGTAAAAGAAAAAGAAGAACAAGGTGTCAAAATTTCAATGGTAGAAATTACGGAAGAGGGCGCAGAAGCAATCGGTAAGAAAAAAGGCCGATATGTAACCCTCGAATCGGTAGGCATTCGCGAGCAGGATACTGAAAAGCAAGAGGCCATGGAAGAAGTATTTGCTAAAGAGCTGAATTTTTTTATTAAAAGCCTCAACATTCCAGATGATGCTAGCTGTCTTGTAGTGGGCCTTGGAAACTTAAGTGTTACACCAGATGCGCTTGGACCAAAGGCAGTAGATAATTTGTTGATTACAAGACATTTGTTTGAGCTACAGCCTGAAAGCGTGCAAGATGGCTTTAGACCCGTTAGCGCCATTGTTCCGGGAGTAATGGGAATGACGGGTATTGAGACAAGTGATATTATCTTTGGCGTTGTAAAGAAAGTGAATCCAGATTTTATCATTGCAATCGATGCACTGGCCGCTCGTTCGATTGAACGGGTAAATGCTACCATTCAAATTTCAGATTCAGGTATTCATCCAGGGTCTGGGGTTGGAAACAAACGCAAAGAAATCAGTTATGAAACACTTGGCATTCCAGTTATTGCAATAGGTATTCCAACGGTAGTGGATGCTGTTTCCATTACAAGCGATACAATTGACTTTATCTTAAAACATTTCGGCCGAGAAATGAAAGAGCAGGGAAAGCCGTCTAAGTCGCTGCTTCCGTCCGGTATGACGTTTGGAGAAAAAAAGAAGCTCACCGAGGATGATTTACCCAACGAAGAGCAGCGTCAAACGTATCTCGGTATGATTGGCACCCTTCCCGATGAAGAGAAAAGACGTCTTATTCATGAAGTGCTTGCACCTTTAGGCCATAATTTGATGGTTACACCAAAAGAAGTGGATATGTTTATTGAAGATATGGCTAATGTAGTTGCAGGAGGACTTAACGCTGCTTTGCATCATGAAGTGGATCAAGAGAACTTTGGGGCATATACTCATTAATACGCTTTTAGATGAATGAGTTCTTCAGAATATAGTCATAATGGTTAGTACTACAGAAGATAAAGAAGTAAGGGGCCTAATAATATGATTAAATTTACTTTAAAATCAGTAGTGCTAACCATTTTTTTACTGTGCGTCGTATTTTTAGGGATGCAGACGGCTCAGCAAGGGTTGATTAAAATGAAGGGATATAATGATCCTTCGATTGAACATGTTATTAATGTGTCTAAAACGTCAGATGGTCAGGTGGAAGCTGCTGTTTTAGGTTCAAAAAAAGTCGTGAACATTGATGAAAAACAGCAGTTTTTAGAAAAACGAAAGGCTTTTAACTTTTTCTCCTCGCTAGGTCAAAGTCTAGCGGAAGGCGTGAAAAGTACAATAGGAAAAGCTTTTAAGGCTATCCATCATCTTCTTAATTAAAAGCAGAATCTCTTTCTGCTTTTTTGTATGGAAAAATCCCCAATGGAATGCTTATTGAATGTTGACGAATGTGTTGTTATAATTTAATTTAGTGTATTTTGCCGATTTTCAGTAGGAGTGAAAAAAATATGGATAGAGAAGCAAGATTGAAACGACAATCGAAAATCAGAAACTTTTCGATTATTGCTCATATAGACCACGGTAAGTCAACATTAGCAGACCGTATTTTAGAAAAAACAAATGCGTTAACACAGCGAGAAATGAAAGCTCAGCTTTTGGATTCGATGGATTTAGAACGTGAACGTGGAATTACCATTAAATTAAATGCTGTGCAGCTTCAATACAAAGCAAAAGATGGAGAAGAGTATACTTTTCATCTAATTGATACACCGGGACACGTCGATTTTACATATGAAGTGTCGCGAAGTTTAGCCGCGTGTGAAGGTGCTATTCTAGTAGTAGATGCAGCTCAAGGTATTGAAGCTCAAACATTAGCAAACGTATATTTAGCGCTTGATAACAACCTTGAAATTTTACCTGTCATTAATAAAATTGACCTGCCGAGCGCAGAGCCAGAGCGAGTGCGCCAAGAGGTTGAAGACGTAATTGGATTAGATGCGTCGGAAGCTGTATTAGCTTCAGCTAAAGCAGGAATTGGAATCGAAGAAATTTTAGAACAAATTGTTGAAAAAGTTCCTGCTCCTGAAGGGGATCCAGATGCACCGCTTCAAGCACTAATCTTTGATTCATTTTATGATGCATACCGAGGTGTAGTTGCATCTATTCGTATCGTACAGGGACGAGTAAAAGTAGGCGACAAAATTAAAATGATGGCAACAGGAAAAGAGTTTGAAGTAACGGAGCTAGGTGTGTTAACGCCAAAAGCCGTGGCTAAAGATGAACTTTCTGTTGGCGACGTAGGGTTTTTAACAGCAGCTATTAAAAACGTTGGAGATACGCGAGTAGGGGACACGATTACTCTTGCTAAAAACGGAGCAAGTGAACCTCTTCCTGGTTATCGTCGTCTGAATCCAATGGTATACTGCGGACTGTATCCAATTGATACAGCGAAGTATAACGATCTTCGTGAAGCACTAGAAAAGTTAGAGCTAAATGACTCTGCACTTCAGTTTGAACCAGAGACGTCTCAGGCCTTAGGGTTTGGTTTCCGATGTGGATTCTTAGGGTTGCTTCACATGGAAATTATTCAAGAGCGTATTGAGCGCGAATTTAAAATTGATTTAATTACAACAGCTCCAAGCGTTATTTATGACGTGTATTTAACAGACGAGACTCATCTGTCTGTAGATAACCCGTCTAATATGCCGGACCCACAAAAGATTGAACGCGTAGAAGAACCGTATGTGAAGGCAACGATGATGGTACCAAACGATTATGTTGGTGCTGTGATGGAGCTTTGTCAGAAGAAGCGAGGCAATTTTATTGATATGCAGTACTTGGATGCTAATCGCGTCAGTATTGTGTATGAAATTCCGCTAGCGGAAATTGTATATGATTTCTTTGATCAATTAAAATCAAATACAAAAGGATATGCGTCATTCGATTACGAGCTTATTGGATATCAGCCTTCGAAGCTTGTGAAGATGGATATTCTCTTAAATGGTGAAACGGTCGATGCGCTGTCGTTTATCGTACACAGAGATTCAGCTTACGATCGTGGTAAAGTCATCGTAGAAAAGCTTAAAGAGCTTATTCCACGTCAACAGTTCGAAGTGCCGATTCAAGCGGCAATCGGTCAAAAAATTGTGGCGCGTTCAACAATTAAAGCCATTCGTAAAAACGTTTTAGCAAAATGTTACGGAGGAGATATCTCTCGTAAACGTAAACTTCTTGAAAAACAAAAAGAAGGTAAGAAACGTATGAAGCAGGTCGGATCGGTTGAAGTACCGCAGGAAGCATTTATGGCTGTGCTTCGCATGGACGAAGATTAATAGCTGAAATTCTATTATTTAACATGTCGAATTAGTTTTGAAAATGAAGCTAATCTGATACGATAGTAAAGAGTTTTGAGCGCCGTAAATAAGTGTGAACGAACATAGATAAAAATACCGCAGAGAGACTCTGCGGTATTTTTATCATTTATAAATGTGATTGAGGTGAAAGTCCATGGTGAAGGCAGCATATCTGCATATCCCGTTTTGTCATCATATTTGTCACTATTGTGACTTTAATAAAGTGTTTTTCAAAAATCAGCCTGTTATGCCATATTTAAAAAGCATGCGGGAAGAAATGAAACAAACAGTGGAACGTTATCCAACAACCAATTTAAACACAATATTCGTTGGAGGCGGCACGCCCACAGCGTTAGATGAACAGCAGCTAGAGTATTTTTTAGAATCCATTCGTATGTATCTTCCTTATGACGAAAAAGGTGAGTTTACATTTGAAGCGAATCCGAATGAATTGACAAAGGAAAAGCTTCAGCTTCTTCATGATTATGGCGTGAATCGTTTAAGCATTGGTGTACAAACGTTTAATGAAAGATTATTGGAGAAAATTGGACGTGTGCATTCAAATAGACAGGTATTTGATTGTGTTGAGCAAGCGAGAAAGATTGGAATGTCGAATATAAGCTTAGACTTAATTTATAGCCTGCCGGAACAAACGGTGGCTGATTTCTCTTCTACGCTTCAAACCGCTTTTTCATTAGAGGTAGAGCACATGTCTGCCTATTCGTTAATTATTGAACCTAAAACCGTATTTTATAATTTAATGAATAAAGGAAAGCTGCCTCTGCCTGCTCAAGAAGAAGAAGCAGCTATGTATGAGCTGCTTATGAAAGAAATGGACAAACAAGGTTTTCATCAATATGAAATCAGTAATTTCGCAAAGCCAGGCTACGAGAGTATTCATAATCTAACATATTGGAACAACGAAGATTATTACGGAATTGGGGCAGGCGCACATAGCTATATAGACGGAATAAGACGAGCAAATATTGGACCATTAAAAAAGTACATTGATTCGGTCGAGCAAAACGGAAATGCATATCTCAATGAAGTGAGCGTGACCGAGGCTGAAAAAATGGAAGAAGAAATGTTTTTGGGCCTTCGTAAAACAAAAGGAGTCTCAAAAGAGGAGTTTAAGAAAAAATTCAATCGAGAATTAAAAGATGTATTTGGAGAACCTATTCAAGAATACAAAGAGAAAGGACTTTTGGGTGAAGACAATGGCTCAGTCTTTTTAACACACAATGGTCGATTTTTGGGGAATGAAGTTTTTCAAGCCTTTATTGGGATAATCTAATATCAAATCGTTGACATCGCTATAGTGATTTGGTAATTTATTATTAGATTTAGCACTCAGAGTTTTAGAGTGCTAACAGAGGTGATGAAGCGTGCTTACTGATCGACAGTTATTAATTTTACAAGTCATTATTGATGATTTCATTCGATCTGCGCAGCCGGTAGGCTCTCGAACATTATCTAAGAAAGAAGAGTTTAATTTTAGTTCGGCTACGATTCGCAATGAGATGTCAGACCTAGAAGAACTTGGATTTATTGAAAAAACTCATACTTCTTCAGGGCGCGTTCCGTCTGAGAAAGGTTATCGTTATTATGTTGATCATCTAGTGTCCCCGCAGCATTTGAAAGCAAGCGACGTCTCGACGGTACGTTCAGTATTTGCTGAACGCATTGTAGAACTGGAGCAGCTCGTTCAAAAGTCAGCGCAAATTTTATCTGATTTAACGAGTTTAACGTCCATTGTGCTAGGGCCAAAAGCGGTCAGCCATAAATTAAAACAGCTGCAGATTTTACCTTTAACGGCTCAGTCAGCTGTTGCCATTATTGTGACCGATACAGGACACGTTGAAAGTCGGACGATTACGCTGCCGAGCAGTATTCAACCTTCCGATATTGAAAAGATGGTTAACATTTTGAACGAAAAGCTCATCGGCGTTCGCATTACTGATTTACATGATAAAATGTACAAAGAAGTAGCGACGCTCTTAAAAAGCCACATTCAAGGGTATGAGCAGACGATGGATATACTCAATGATGCATTAAAGCTCAACATGAATGGCAAATTAGTAGTTGGCGGCAAAACGAATATATTTGCTCAGCCGGAATTTCATGATCTTAATAAAATTCGCGGGCTGTTCAACATTATTGAACATGAACAGCAGTTTTATAAGCTGCTAAGCCCAAACGAGGCTGGCATACACGTGAAAATTGGTCATGAAAATAAGTTGAATGAAATGGTAGGGTGCAGCTTAATTACAGCTAGTTATTCTTTTGGTCACGAACAGCTTGGCACAATTGCTATACTGGGACCGACCCGTATGGAATATGCGCGTGTGATTAGTTTGCTTACACTGCTATCATCAGATATGTCTCAAGTGTTAACAAACTTGTATAAAGAATAAAGGAATCGGGTGGAATATATTACTTCCATCCTTTCCCTGTGATAAAATAAAAATCGTTGTTTAAAATGTGAAAATGTGTGTAAACATTTAAGGGAGGTGAATGAATTGTCAAACGAAAAGCAAGTAGAAGAACAAAACGAAGAAGTGGTTGAAGAAGTTCAAACAGAAGCTACTGAAGCAACTGAAACTGAAGCGTCTGAGGAAGTAAACCCTCTTCAACAAGAAAATGATCAATTAAAGCAACAGCTTGAAGAAGAAGAGAATCGCTACTTACGTCTACAAGCTGATTTCGATAATTTCCGTCGTCGTTCACGTCTCGATGCAGAAGCTGCTCAAAAATACCGTGCTCAATCATTAGTTGCGGATATTTTACCAGCACTTGATAACTTTGAACGTGCATTACAAGTTAACACAGCGGACGAACAAACCAAATCTGTGCTGCAAGGTGTAGAAATGGTATACCGTCAATTGGTAGAGGCACTTCAAAAAGAAGGTGTTGAAGCAATTGAGTCAGTTGGGAAAACATTCGATCCATACGAGCATCAGGCAGTGATGCAAGTAGAGGACGATGAATACGAACCGAACACGGTAGTAGAAGAGCTTCAAAAAGGTTACAAATTAAAAGATAAAATCATCCGCCCTGCGATGGTTAAAGTGAATCAATAACACTACATATTATGAAGGAGGTCATTGTCAATGAGTAAGATCATTGGTATCGATTTAGGTACAACTAACTCTTGTGTCGCTGTATTAGAAGGCGGCGAACCAAAAGTAATTCCAAATCCAGAAGGAAACCGTACAACGCCATCAGTTGTGGCATTCAAAAACGGTGAGCGTCAAGTTGGGGAAGTAGCGAAACGTCAAGCTATTACAAACCCTAACACAATTATTTCAGTTAAACGTCATATGGGTACAGACCATAAGGTGGAAGCTGAAGGTAAGCAATACACGCCTCAAGAAATGTCAGCTATCATTCTTCAACATTTAAAAGGTTATGCTGAAGAGTATTTAGGTGAGCCTGTAACAAAAGCTGTTATCACAGTTCCTGCTTACTTTAATGATGCTGAGCGTCAAGCAACAAAAGATGCTGGTAAAATTGCTGGTTTAGAAGTAGAGCGTATTATTAATGAGCCTACTGCAGCAGCACTTGCATACGGGTTAGAAAAAACAGATGAAGATCAAACAGTTTTAGTTTATGACCTTGGTGGCGGTACGTTTGACGTATCTATTCTAGAACTTGGCGACGGCGTATTTGAAGTTCGCGCAACTGCAGGTGACAACCGCCTTGGTGGTGACGACTTTGACCAAGTAATCATCGATTATTTAGTAGCTGAATTCAAAAAAGAAAACGGCGTTGATTTAAGCAAAGATAAAATGGCGCTTCAACGTTTAAAAGATGCGGCTGAAAAAGCGAAAAAAGATTTATCAGGCGTAACATCTACGCAAATTTCTTTACCATTTATCACTGCTGGAGAAGCTGGTCCTCTTCACTTAGAGGTATCTTTATCACGTGCTAAATTTGACGAGTTATCAGCAGGTCTTGTTGAGCGTACAATGGCTCCTGTGCGTCAAGCTTTAAAAGATGCAGGTCTTTCTGCAAGCGAACTTGATAAAGTAATCTTAGTTGGTGGTTCAACTCGTATCCCAGCGGTACAAGATGCAATCAAAAAAGAAACTGGTCAAGATCCTCATAAAGGTGTAAACCCTGATGAAGTAGTTGCACTTGGTGCAGCAATTCAAGGTGGCGTATTAACTGGTGATGTAAAAGACGTCGTATTACTAGACGTAACGCCTTTATCACTAGGTATCGAAACAATGGGTGGCGTATTTACAAAGCTAATTGAGCGTAATACGACAATTCCAACAAGTAAATCACAAGTATTCTCAACGGCTGCAGATAGCCAAACGGCTGTAGATATTCACGTTCTTCAAGGTGAGCGTCCAATGTCTGCAGACAACAAAACGCTAGGACGTTTCCAATTAACAGATATTCCTCCTGCACCACGCGGAGTACCTCAAATCGAAGTATCATTCGATATTGATAAGAACGGTATCGTAAACGTTCGTGCAAAAGATTTAGGTACAAACAAAGAGCAGGCTATTACAATTAAATCTTCAACTGGTTTATCAGATGACGAAATCGAACGCATGGTAAAAGAGGCGGAAGAAAACGCAGATGCTGATAAGCAACGTAAAGAAGAAGTGGAACTACGCAACGAAGCAGATCAATTAGTGTTTACAACTGAAAAAACATTAAAAGATCTTGAAGGAAAAGTAGAAGAAGCTGAAGTAACAAAAGCTAACGAAGCAAAAGATGCTTTAAAAGCTGCGATTGAAAAGAATGACCTTGAAGAAATCAAAGCGAAAAAAGATGAGCTTCAAGAAATCGTTCAAGCGTTAACTGTAAAATTGTATGAGCAAGCTCAACAAGCTCAGCAAGCAGGTGAACAAGGCGCTCAAAATGATGATGTTGTAGATGCAGAGTTTGAAGAAGTAAACGACGACAAAAAATAATGCATCTTGACGACTAACGTGAATGACGCCATGGTGCGATTCACATCTTTTTAAAAAGTCAAAGTCAAGCTTATTTCTTGGCTTTGACTTTTTTAACGTGGAAAAGCGAAAGGGAAAGTTTTTCTCTTGGCTCTCTGCGTGCATGAGAGCAATAGAAAGTAACTTTTATGTTGCTATGGAATTATTAATAATGATACAATTACGTTTATGTGAAACGATTCGGGAGTGAGTATTGATGAGTAAGCGAGATTACTATGAAGTACTCGGTATCAGTAAGAGCGCTACAAAAGATGAAATAAAAAAAGCATACCGCAAGCTTTCTAAACAATATCATCCAGATATTAACAAAGCGGAAGATGCTGCTGACAAATTTAAAGAAGTAAAAGAAGCATATGAAGTATTGAGCGATGACCAAAAAAAAGCACAATACGATCAATTTGGTCATACTGATCCAAATCAAGGCTTTGGCGGCTTTGGTGGAGGCGGCTCAGACTTTGGCGGCTTCGGCTTTGAAGATATTTTCAGCTCGATCTTTGGTGGTGGTGGTCGCAGACGTGACCCTAATGCTCCGAGACAAGGTGCCGATTTACAATACACGATGACACTTTCTTTTGAAGAAGCTGTTTTCGGAAAAGAAACAACAATTGAAATTCCACGTGAAGAAACGTGTGAAACATGTCAAGGTTCAGGTGCAAAACCTGGAACAAAAGTCGATACATGTTCGCACTGTAATGGTTCAGGCCAGTTAAACGTTGAACAAAACACGCCGTTTGGCCGCGTGGTAAATCGACGTGCGTGTCATCATTGTAATGGTACGGGAAAAATCATTAAAGACAAATGTGCAACGTGCCACGGTGACGGTAAAGTAACAAAGCGACGTAAAATTAATGTTAAAATTCCAGCTGGTGTAGATGATGGTCAACAGCTGCGCGTTAGTGCTCAAGGAGAACCAGGGGTAAATGGTGGTCCTCCGGGAGATTTATACGTAGTGTTCCACGTGCGCACTCATGAATTCTTTGAACGTGATGGAGACGATATCTACTGCGAAATGCCTTTAACGTTTGCTCAGGCAGCGCTAGGTGATGAAGTAGAAGTGCCAACTCTACACGGCAAGGTGAAGCTGAAGATTCCTGCTGGTACACAAACGGGGACGAAATTCCGTTTAAAAGGAAAAGGTGTGGCAAACGTACGAGGATATGGTCAAGGAGATCAGCATATTCACGTTCGCGTTGTAACGCCAACAAAAATATCAGAAAAACAAAAACAATTATTGCGTGAGTTCGCTGAACTGAGCGGTCAAGAAGCCGTTGATGAGCAGCATGATTCCTTTTTTGCAAAAGTAAAACGAGCAATTAAAGGAGAATAATTGTCTTTCATAGTAAACAGAGACAGGTTGGTAAAGGTACTTTGCCAACCTGTCATCTGTCATGTTCATATTTAAAATCCTATATTACTGAAGGCAGAAAGGATGAAGTTGGTAGCAATGAAATGGTCTGAAATTTGTATTCATACAGCGCAAGAAGCAATTGAACCCATCTCTCATATTTTACATGAATCAGGAGCTAGCGGGGTAGTCATTGAAGATCCTGCTGATTTAGTGAAGGACAGAGATACAACTTTTGGTGAAATCTATGATTTAAACGTAGAAGACTACCCAGAGGAAGGTGTAGTGATTAAAGCATACCTTCCAGTTAACAGCTTTTTAGCAGAAACTGTGGATGGTATTAAAAAAGAAATTAATGGACTGCTTGTTTACGATTTTGATTTAGGAGCTAACAAAGTTACGATCAGTGAAGTGAACGAGGAAGAGTGGGCCACTGCTTGGAAAAAATATTACCACCCCGTGAAAATTTCAGAGCGTTTTACGATTGTACCAACTTGGGAAAACTATGAAAAAGTAAGCACAGATGAATTGATTATCGAGCTTGATCCTGGAATGGCTTTTGGTACAGGTACGCATCCAACGACGGTTATGTCTCTTCAAGCATTGGAAAGAACAGTGAAAGCAGGAGATACTGTTATTGATGTGGGTACAGGTTCAGGCGTGCTAAGTATCGGTGCAGCTCTGTTAGGAGCAAGCGATATACAAGCTCTAGACCTTGATGAAGTAGCCGTACGTTCTGCCCGGGAAAATATTGAACTGAATCAAGTTGGAAATATCGTAACAGTAGGTCAAAACAACTTATTGCAAGGTATAGAAGGACCGGTTGACATTGTTGTGGCGAATATTCTTGCTGAGGTAATCGTTCGTTTTGTAGACGATGCTGCAAAGGTATTAAAGCCAGGAGGCATGTTCATTACATCAGGTATTATTAGTGCGAAAAAAGAAGATGTCAAAAAAGCGTTAACGGGAGCGGGCTTTGTTATTCAAGAAGTAACGCTTATGGAAGACTGGGTAGCAATTATTGCGCAAAAACAAGCTTAACAAGTGAGAAGGTGTCAAGATGCAACGTTATTTTCTGCCAAATGATCAATTTCAAGAGCAAAGTGTCATAGTGACACATGATGATGCCCATCATATCTCACGCGTCATGAGAATGAATGAAGGATCACAGTTTATTGCCTGTAATGAACAGGGGCAAGCTGCATTGTGTGAAATTGAAAATATTTCCGCTAACGAAGTGAAAGCATCTATTATAGAATGGATAAGCGAAGAAAAAGAGCTTCCAGTCCATGTTACAATTGTGAACGGTCTGCCTAAAGGGGATAAGCTCGAGCTTATTATCCAAAAAGGGACAGAACTTGGGGCATATAAGTTTATCCCTTTTATTGCGGCTCGTTCAGTTGTTAAATGGGATGATAAAAAGAGTCAAAAAAAATTAGATCGCTGGAACAAGATTGCTAAAGAGGCTGCAGAACAATCTCATCGTACGATTGTACCAGCAGTAGAAGCCCCAATTTCTTTTAAAAAACTAGTAGAAATTAGCGGTGATTATACTCATAAAGTTGTAGCCTATGAAGAAAGAGCAAAGCAAGGAGAAACATCTCATCTACACGCTGTTCTTTCAGCTTTAAAACCCGGCAATTCCGTGCTTGTGGTTGTAGGCCCCGAGGGTGGTTTGACCGAGCAGGAAGTAGAAGTATTAGAAGAAAATGAATTTACAATAAGCGGATTTGGTCCGCGAATTTTACGAGCAGAAACAGCTCCTTTATATGCGCTGTCTGCTATATCTTATCAAACTGAGTTAATGAGGTGACGATTATGTCAACAGTTGCTTTTCACACGCTAGGGTGTAAAGTAAATCACTATGAAACAGAAGCAATTTGGCAATTGTTCAAAGGCCAAGGCTATGAGCGTGTTGAATACGAACAAACTGCCGATGTATATGTAATTAATACATGTACGGTAACAAATACAGGAGATAAAAAAAGCCGTCAAGTTATTCGCAGAGCTGTGCGAAAAAATCCAGATGCGGTTATTTGTGTAACTGGGTGTTATGCTCAAACTTCGCCAGCTGAAATTATGGCCATTCCTGGTGTTGATATCGTAGTAGGTACACAAGATCGCGTTAAGATGCTTGATTATATTGAACAATTTAAAAAAGAGCGTCAACCGATTAATGGTGTAGGAAACATTATGAAAACACGCGTATATGAAGAGCTAGATGTACCGGCATTTACAGACCGTACGCGTGCGTCGTTAAAAATTCAAGAAGGCTGTAACAACTTCTGTACATTCTGTATTATTCCATGGGCTCGCGGTTTAATGCGATCTCGTGATCCTAAAGAAGTCGTAGCACAAGCACAGCAGCTAGTGGATGCAGGCTATAAAGAAATCGTGTTAACAGGTATTCACACTGGCGGATACGGAGAAGACATGAAAGATTACAATCTTGCACAGCTTCTTCGTGATTTAGAGTCGCAAGTAAAAGGATTAAAACGCATTCGTATTTCGTCAATTGAGGCAAGCCAAATTACGGACGAAGTGATTGAGGTACTAGATCAATCAGAAATGGTTGTACGTCATTTGCATATTCCTCTTCAATCAGGTTCAAATACGGTATTGAAGCGCATGCGTCGTAAGTATACAATGGAGTTCTTTGGTGAGCGCTTAAACCGTCTGAAAGAAGCTCTTCCTGGATTAGCGATTACATCAGATGTTATTGTCGGCTTCCCAGGTGAGACAGAAGAAGAGTTTATGGAGACGTATAACTTTATTAAAGAGCACGGTTTTTCAGAGCTTCACGTATTCCCGTATTCTAAACGTACAGGTACGCCAGCAGCTCGTATGACCGACCAAATTGATGAAGAAGTAAAAAATGAACGTGTGCATCGTTTAATTGAACTTTCAAATCAATTGGCAAAAGAATATGCTTCAACGTTTGAAGGAGAAGTACTAGAAGTAATTCCGGAAGAAAAATATAAAGAAGATCCTGAAAGTGGTTTATATGTAGGGTATACTGATAACTACTTAAAGGTTGTGTTTAAAGCGTCTGAAGAAATGGTTGGAAAGCTTGTAAAAGTTAAAATTTCAAAAGCTGGATATCCTTACAATGAAGGTGAGTTTGTTCGCGTGCTAGATGAGGTTCATCTTCAAGATCAGGTGAAAATGAGCTCATAACACTTATTGAAAAGCTGCGTGTTTACGCAGCTTTTTTCATACGTATAAAAAAGCTGAACGAGTAATGTTTTATCAAGAAAGTTCATAAAATAAAGGGGGAATAACTGCATTACTTTATGTAAAGCGGTTGACCTTAAGGAATCATTATATTATAATTGCAAAAGACATGTCTAACATGTCATTTCATTATGATGTTAGTGGTTTTGTTCGGAGGGAGGGAATTAGAATGTCAAGAACAGTTGTTCGTAAAAACGAATCGCTTGAAGATGCTCTTCGTCGCTTCAAACGTTCAGTTTCAAAAACTGGTACGTTACAAGAAGCAAGAAAGCGCGAATTCTATGAAAAGCCTAGCGTAAAGCGTAAGAAGAAATCTGAAGCTGCTAGAAAACGCAAGTTCTAATAAGAGGGTGGATTTATGAGTCTTCTCGAGCGTTTAAATAGTGATATGAAACAAGCGATGAAAAACAAAGAGAAAGAGAAGCTTGGGGTCATTCGTATGGTCAAAGCATCTCTTCAAAACGAAGCCATTAAGTTAGGAACTGACCTAACTGAAGCAGACGAGTTGACGGTTATTTCTCGCGAATTCAAACAACGTAAAGACTCCCTCCATGAATTTGAGAAAGCAGGTCGTCAAGATCTTGTTGATAAAATTCATTCTGAATTAGCGGTTTTAGAAGTTTACGCTCCTAAACAGCTAACTGAAGAAGAGTTATCTGAAATTATTAAAACGACGATTGAAGAAACGCAGTCTTCCTCTAAAGCTGATATGGGGAAAGTTATGGGAGCGCTTATGCCGAAAGTAAAAGGCAAAGCGGATGGCTCTCTTGTTAATAAGCTTGTCCTTCAACACTTATCATAAAAAACACCTTACCTTGTGTAAGGTGTTTTTTATATGGATAGAAATCGAACGTATGTTTTATTTTTCTAGTGTGAAGAATAAAATAGATAAATTTTAAAAAATTTGAAACTATTGTTAAAGTTATTCGTATATACAGATACATGCTCATACTATCTATGGAAGGAGGGAAGTGTATTCGGTGAAAACCTTATTTTCTTTCGTGTGCTTTCTTATCTTAGCCACTGGGTTATTCCCCACTATTAGCACCGCTGACGTGAAGCGCGTACACGTTATTCCTGTAAATAAAACAGTAGAAAATGGACTGCTTTCTTTTCTAAACAGATCCATTGAAGATGCGGAAAATGACGGTGCAGACTTGATTATATTGGACATAGATACTCCTGGAGGAGCTGTAGATGCAGCTTCTGAAATAGCTAAAAGCTTAACCTCAACACCTATTCCTACCGCTGCTTTTGTCGATAAAAAAGCATTATCAGCCGGAGCGTATATTGCACTTAACGCCGATCAAATTTATATGACACCCGGTTCTACAATGGGGTCGGCAGCTGTGATTGACCAACAGGGAAATGCAGCAGGAAAAAAAGCTCAGTCCTACTGGTTATCGGCTATGAAGAGCGCAGCAGAACAAAATAACCGAAACCCTAAATATGCAGAAGCGATGGCAAACACAAAGATGGTAATACCTGAGCTCAACTTAAAAGGAAACGAATTGTTGACGCTCACTCCGAAGCAAGCCGAGCAAGTTGGTTATTCAGAAGGAACTGTAAAAAATTTAGATAATCTCCTGAGCGTACTTGGCTATGAAGATGCTAAACTGACGTATGCAAAAATGAGTGTAAGTGAACAAATTGCTCGTGTTCTTACCCATCCGCTTGTTGTGCCCATTTTATTATCCATTGGTGCTTTAGGAATTGTAATTGAATTGTTTACGCCTTCATTTGGTATTGCGGGCTCTATTGGAGTAGCTTCACTTCTTTTATTTTTCTATGGTCATATGGTAGCAGGATTAGCAGGAATGGAAGCGGTCGTTTTATTTATAGCAGGAATTATACTGCTTCTGTTAGAGATTGTAGTACCAGGCGGAATTTTAGGACTACTAGGGCTTGGAGCTATCATTTTAAGTTTTTTTATGTCAACAGATAATAATGTCGAAATGGGAATTTCTCTTGTAATTGCAATAGTGGTGGCACTGGGAGGTGCGTTTGTGATGATGAAATTTTTTAAAAGAAAGCTTACACCTTTCAAAAAAATGGTGCTTAATGATTCACTTAATACCGAATCTGGTTATGTATCGAATCAAAATCGTTATGAATTAATAGGAAAACAAGGTAAAACAACAACACCGCTGCGTCCTTCAGGTACCGTGCTCATCGATGAAGAGTATGTGGATGTAGTCACTGAAGGCGGATATTTAGACAAAGATGTGTTAGTAAATATTATAAAAGTAGAGGGATCAAGGGTTGTGGTGCGGAAGCTTACAGAGCCTTTGAAAAAGGAGGACCTTAATTAATGGAAGTAGGTAGCGTATTGTTTTTTGTAGTTATTGGTCTAGCAATCATTGCTTTAGCTGTTTTTTTCACTTTTGTACCGATTATGCTATGGATTTCAGCATTAGCAGCAGGCGTTCGTATTAGTATTTTCACACTGGTCGGAATGAGACTTCGTCGAGTGATACCATCTCGCGTTGTGAACCCGTTAATTAAAGCAAGTAAAGCAGGTTTAGGTATTACCATTAATCAATTAGAAAGCCACTATTTAGCAGGCGGTAACGTTGACCGCGTGGTAAATGCGTTGATTGCAGCGCACCGAGCAAATATTGAGTTAACATTTGAGCGCGGAGCAGCTATCGACTTAGCGGGCCGTGATGTGCTCGAAGCTGTGCAAATGAGCGTTAATCCAAAAGTTATTGAAACACCTTTTATTGCAGGGGTGGCTATGGATGGAATCGAAGTCAAGGCAAAAGCCCGAATTACCGTTCGTGCAAACATTGATCGACTAGTAGGGGGAGCTGGAGAAGAAACGATTATTGCCCGTGTTGGCGAGGGGATTGTTTCCACAATTGGTTCGCAAAAAGATCACAAAAAAGTATTGGAAAATCCTGATATGATTTCTCAAACGGTGTTAGGAAAAGGGCTGGATTCAGGAACAGCGTTTGAAATCTTATCCATTGATATTGCTGACATCGATATTGGTAAAAATATTGGGGCAGTTCTTCAAACAGACCAAGCGGAAGCAGATAAAAATATTGCACAAGCAAAAGCCGAAGAACGTCGTGCCATGGCCGTTGCTCAAGAACAAGAAATGCGTGCAAAAGTAGAGGAAATGCGTGCAAAAGTAGTAGAAGCAGAAGCAGAAGTACCGTTAGCGATGGCAGAAGCACTGCGCTCTGGCAATATTGGTGTCATGGATTATATGAATATTCAAAACTTGACTGCTGATACGGATATGCGTGATTCAATTGGAAAAATGTCTAAAGAAGACGATGAGAAATAATGAATCAGCTTAACAAGGAGGTTTTCTCCTAATGAATATCGTTGAAACGCTTATTAAACTAATTATTAATAATGCTTTCATTTTTGTCATCATTGGAGGGATTATTTTTAACGTTGTGCAGCGTTTTATGGCTCAGTCAAAAGAGGAAGAACAGCAGCGTTCTAAAAGAGCTCCTATGCCTCCTGTAAACAATCCTTCAAGGCGGGAAAGACCTAGATATCGTCCTGTCAAAGAAGAGCCAAAAACAGCTCGTATGGAGCCGGAAACTGTTCCTTCAGCAGAAACAAATCCTTTGCAAGAAAAATTGGAAGAGCTAAAAAATCGTCCGCATCATGAACCGTCTATTCAAAAGAAAATCACGGTTGACAAACCAAAAATCACGGGTGAGAAAAACGTTCTCAAGCCCATTTCTCGTAAAGAAGCTGTTCAAGGAGTGGTATGGTCCGAAATTCTGGGGCCGCCAAAATCGAAACAACGTAAATATAAACGATAAATAGATGTGATACATTAACCCCCTTTCTCATAAACATGAGATGAAAGGGGGTTCTTTTTATGAGCAAAAAGTGGAGACACCAAATGAAAAGATGGATGACAAAAACAATGGAACTACCCGCTGATGTATTAATGGATCTTCCCCGTATTACGTTAGTTGGACAAATACACATTTATATTGAAAATCATAAAGGTTTATTAGCCTTTTCTGATACTGAAATACGCGTGTTACTAAAACAGGGACAAATGTTAATTCGAGGTGAAGGACTGGTCATTAAAGTAATACTGCCAGAAGAACTGGTTTTAGAAGGTAAAATCAATCAAGTTCTTTATTTAGAACAATAACACAAGGAGGAAAAAGATGAAGAATGGATGGACAAACTTTGTTATTGGTACCGTACGTATTCGAATTGTTGGAAAAGGAATTGAACGTTTCTTAAATAATTGTGTGAGACAACAGATTATGATTTCGAATGTCCATAAAGTTGACGGTCAGCTAGCGACAGCAACGATATTATTGAAAGATGTAAAGAAAATTCGTATACTAATTCGCAACGCAGATTGTAAAATTTATTTTATAAGAGGCAGAGGTTTTCCTTTTTTAACAAAGCGAGTGATCAAAAATAGTGGATTTGCTTTAGGTTTTCTTTCTTTTTTTATTATTCTTGGTTTGCTTTCCAACATGGTGTGGAAAGTGGAAATTAGTGGTGCAGAACCACAAACAGAACATCAAATGACTAAGCAGCTTGCCAAAATAGGTGTAAAAAGAGGAGAGTTTCAATTTCTGTTAGAGAGTCCTGAAAAAATTCAGCGCTATTTAACGGATAATATGAACAATATTACCTGGGTGGGAGTAGAAGTGCGCGGCACTTCTTATCACTTCCAAGTGGTTGAAAAAAATGAGCCCAAGCCTCAGCAAAAAACACCTTACCAACATTTAATTGCTAAAAAGAAAGCCATTATTACGAATTTGTTTGTCGAAAAAGGACAACCTTTAGTCAAGGTTAATGATTTTGTCAATGAAGGCGAGGTCTTGGTTTCCGGTATTATCGGAAACGAAAAAAATAAAAAAGTAGTAGCTGCTAAAGGGAAAGTCTACGGTGAAACATGGTACAAGTCTGAGGTAGAAGTGCCTTTAAAAACTGATTTTCAGGTATTAACGGGTAATGGATATACGAAGCACTATTTAGATTTTCAAGCTTTTAAAATGCCTCTTTGGGCTTTTAACAAAGAAAAATACAGCTCAAGGGTGACAGAAAAAGTGGAGCATCCACTCTATTTTTTTAAATGGAAATTACCTCTGTCGTATGAGAAAGTTGCTGTACGAGAAGAACAGAACTCTCAGCGCGTCTATTCTAAACAAGAGGCGGTGGAAAAAGCTTTGGAAATCGGTCGAAAAAAATTACTATCAACTTTAGGTGAGGATGCTAAAATAAAAGGTGAAAAAGTTTTGCACCAAGAACAGGACAATGGTAAAGTTAGATTATCAATACATTACCAAGTTATAGAAAATATTGCGAACACTCAACCAATTATTCAAGGAGATTGATGAATGTCAGAACAGCTAGTAACAATTAACGTACAACTTGATGATTCAAACGAAGCCATTTCATTATTTGGCGTACAAGATGCGAATTTAAAGCGAATTGAAGAAGAAATGCAGGTCTCTATCATTTCAAGAGGTGAGACTGTTGTAGTCTCGGGAAGTACAGAAAATGTTCAGCTAGTGGAAGAAATGCTTAAAAAGTTACTGAACATTATCCGAAAAAATATTTCCATATCTGAACGAGATGTTGTGTATGCGATTCAATTAGCTAAGAAAAATTCTCTCGAGTTTTTTGAAGATGTATATGAAGAAGAGATTGGTAAAAATGTAAAAGGTAAGACTATTCGTGTTAAGACATTAGGACAAAGTCAATACATTTCTTCTATTAAGAAAAATGATTTGGTATTTGGAATTGGGCCTGCTGGTACCGGTAAAACGTATTTAGCCGTTGTCATGGCCGTTAATGCTCTTAAAAATGGTCACGTACAGCGTATTATTTTAACACGTCCTGCTGTTGAAGCAGGTGAAAGTCTTGGCTTCTTGCCAGGAGATTTGAAAGAAAAAGTAGATCCGTACTTGCGGCCTCTGTACGATGCATTACATGATGTATTAGGAACAGAACACACGCAACGCCTAATCGAACGCGGAGTTATTGAAATAGCACCCCTTGCCTATATGCGAGGTCGTACACTAGATGATGCGTTTGTTATCTTAGACGAAGCGCAAAACACCACGATGGCGCAAATGAAGATGTTTTTAACACGACTAGGATTTGGGTCCAAAATGGTGATTACAGGAGATATTTCACAAATTGATTTACCAAAAGGAGCTCAGTCTGGTCTAGCAGCTGTCTCGAAAATCCTGACCAATGTTAAAGGTATTTCATTTGTTCATCTAGAACAGTCAGATGTTGTGCGCCATCCACTTGTGGGACGCATCATTCAAGCGTACGAACAAGCTGACCAAAAGACCCTTTCTTAATAGGGTCTATTTTTTGTAAAAGGGGGTACGTTTGTGTCAACGTTTCGGATAATCAAGCAAACAATGGCACAGATCGAGCGATTACGGTTAATTCAAATTGGGTTATATGCCTTGCTAGGTGTAATGATGTTTGCGTCTATGTATAGCAATGTAAAGCCGCAGGAATTAGATCTCAGATTACTGTCTATTTCCCCGCAAACCATTTACTCACCCGTTACCATTGAAGATAAAGAGAGTACAGAGAAAAAACGGGCAGAGGCAGAACAAGCCGTTGAAGATGTGTATACACAAAAAACAGAATACGCACAGAACCAAGTCGATCTTGTTGCATCTATTTTTGATGCGATGATGGAAGTTAATACAGAATATGAAAAAGAAGATCATGAAGATGACAGTATCGATGCCGTATTAAAAACCAAACAAAAAATGCTAGAGGACAAGCTTCCTGAAGACATTCAAAAAAACTTGCCAAAGGATACCATTAAGCAGCTGCTTCAGTCTTCTAACAGTGATTTATCGATTGCAAAAGATGCTGTAGTCACGGCCGTTCATCATGTGATGAAAGATCAAGTGAAGATTAGCGATGTAGAAGAGAAAAAAGACCAGGTAGAAAGTCAGCTTGTTTACACCAATGTCAGCAATTCCCTAAAGGATTCAATGAATGCAATTGCTAAATTCGCTATCATTCCAAATGTGATTTATGATCCACAAAAAACAGCTGAAAACCGTCAAGCAGCTGTGGAAAAAGTGGAGCCTGTCCGAATCAAACAAGGCCAGATTATTGTAGAAGAAAATCAGCTTATTAATCCTGATATATATCGTCAGCTCCAGCTCGCGGGATTGTTGAATAATAAAGGATCTATTCAGCCTTTTGCGGGGTTAGCTTTGCTGATTGTAATGATGATAGCGGGCCTCATTTACTATTTACGTGAATTTCACACCAAGACATATCAGCCCTTGCTGTTGTATGTATTGGTAGCAACCATTACGATTGGCCTCATGAAAATCTTAAGCTTGTTTCAGCAAATTGATTTATCGGAAATTGGTTTCTTAGCTCCTGTTGCGGTGGGAGGTTTGCTGATTCGAATTTTAATGGATGAACGCATTGCTATTTTATCAAGCATTGTATTTGCTATTTGTGGAAGCATTATTTTTAATGGTGAATTGACAACCTCGTTTAATATGAACATCGGGATCTACTTTTTAATTAGCAATATTGCTGCTATTTTATTTTTAAGCAGGCAGCACAGGCGTTCACGGATTTTGCAGGCAGGTCTATTTGTAGCTATGGTAAACGTAATTATCAGCTTTGCGATTATTTTTATTAAAAATGGCCAAATCGGCACTGTAGAGCTTGGCTATTACAGCATGATGTCAATTGCATCTGGTGTTATTGCTTCGGTTTTAACTATAGGTTTGCTTCCGTTTTTTGAAAGTGGATTTGGCATTCTATCTACGATGAAGCTGATTGAATTATCGAGTCCTAATCATCCGCTATTACGCAAAATCTTAACCGAAACACCTGGAACATATCATCATAGTGTAATGGTGGCAAACTTATCTGAAGCGGCGTGCGAAACGATAGGAGCTAACGGTTTATTAGCGAGAGTCGGGGCTTATTACCATGATATTGGTAAAACGAAGCGACCGCAGTATTTTATTGAAAATCAAATGAATATTACTAATCCGCATGATAAACTAAGTCCGAAGACTAGTAAAAATATTATAATCGCACATGCTACAGATGGAGCTACTATTTTGCGGAATCATAAGTTTCCAAAAGAGATTGTAGATATTGCAGAGCAGCATCACGGAACGACCCTGCTTAAGTTTTTCTATCATAAGGCACTTGAACAGACAGAAGAAAAAATTGATGAAAAAGAATATCGCTATCCTGGACCAAAGCCTCAGTCGAAAGAAGCAGCGGTTATTTGCATAGCTGATAGTGTAGAGGCAGCCGTAAGGTCAATGTCCAATCCGACTCCGGAAAAAATTGAGAACTTGGTTCGAAATATTATTAAAGATCGCTTGCAGGATGAACAGCTTAGCGAGTGTAACGTAACGCTCAAAGAGCTAGAGTTAATTCGCCAAGCACTATGTGAAACTTTAAATGGGATTTTTCATTCCCGAATCGAATATCCAGAGATAAAAAAAGAGAAGGTGAAGGTATGAGTTTAGTTATTGATTTTATTGATGAAACAAACGAAGTAAGTGAAGAACAGCAAAAAGAGCTTGAGCAGCTGCTTGAAGCTGCTGCTATATATGAAAATCTGCAAGAGGATGCAGAAGTATCCGTTACATTTGTGGATAATGATCGAATTCAAGAAATCAATCATCAATACCGCCATAAAAACCAGCCAACGGATGTAATATCGTTTGCGCTAGAAGAAATGGGCGAAGATGAAATGCAAATTATCGGAGATGAGATGCCAAGAGTCCTAGGGGACATTGTCATTTCGATTCCAAAAGCTCATGAGCAAGCAGAAGAATACAATCACTCGTTTATGAGGGAGCTAGGATTCTTAACGGTTCACGGTTTCTTGCACTTGCTTGGATATGACCATGAAACATCAGAAGATGAAAAAGAGATGTTTACACGCCAAAAAGATATTTTAGAACAATATGGACTCTCGCGATAAAAAGGGGATAGCTAAAGTTGTCAGTAGCTTTGGTTATGCAATAGAAGGGTTTCTCTATGTTTGTAAAACACAGAGAAATATGCAAATTCACGTAGCAGCTTCTTTCATCGTCCTTCTCTTAGGCGCCGTGCTGTCAATTACAGCTGGTGAATGGACGGTTGTGCTGCTTTTGATTGCAGGCATGTTCAGCTTGGAGTTAATGAATACAGCAGTTGAAAAAGTTGTCGATTTAGTTTCTCCTGAATATCACATACTAGCCAAACACGCAAAAGATGCAGCCGCAGCCGCGGTGTTGGTCTATGCGTGTTTTGCTGTCCTTATAGGAGGAATTATTTTCTTAAAGTATTTGTTTTAAAAAGGATTCTTTTTTGTTCTTTACACCCCCGTGGTATAATAAAAAAGGACAAGTTAAAAGACATGTAGAAGCGCAAAAGGAGAGCGGATAAATGGATAAGACCGGACTGATTGATGAGGCGAAAAAAGCTCGTGAAATGGCTTATGTACCGTATTCAAAATTTAAAGTTGGTGCAGCTTTATTGACGAAAGATGGAAAGGTTTATCGCGGCTGCAATATTGAAAATGCAGCTTATAGCATGTGCAATTGTGCTGAGCGTACGGCTTTATTTAAAGCCTATTCAGAAGGAGATAAAGAGTATGCAGCACTTGCTGTAGTAGCTGATACTGATCGTCCTGTTTCTCCGTGTGGAGCATGCAGACAAGTAATCTCTGAGCTTTGTCCAAAAGAAATGAAAGTTATATTAACCAATTTTAAAAATGACATACAAGAATTAACTGTGGAAGAATTACTTCCAGGAGCATTTTCATCGGAGGATTTACATGAGTAATAATGAATTTAAGTCAGGTTTTGTTTCAATTATTGGAAGACCAAACGTAGGGAAATCAACTTTTTTGAACCGAGTAATTGGTCAAAAGATTGCGATTATGAGTGACAAACCGCAAACAACTAGAAATAAAATTCAGGGTGTGTATACGGAAGATCAAGCGCAAATTGTGTTTATTGATACACCAGGAATTCATAAACCAAAGCATAAATTAGGCGACTTTATGATGAAGGTAGCGCAAAATACGCTTAAAGAAGTAGATTTAATTTTATTTATGATTAACGCAACAGAAGGCTTAGGTCGAGGCGATGAATTTATTATTGAGCGTTTAAAGGATACAAAAACGCCTGTTTTCCTTGTGATTAATAAAATTGATGAAATTCATCCAGACGAATTGTTTTCAATTATCACGAATTATAAAGACTTATATCCTTTTGCTGAAATTGTGCCAATTTCAGCTTTACAAGGAAATAACGTGGAGCGTTTGCTTGATCAAATTAAGCAGCGATTGCCGGAAGGTCCGCAATATTATCCGGCAGATCAAGTAACAGATCATCCAGAGCGCTTTATTATTACGGAATTGATTCGTGAAAAAGTACTGCATGCAACGAGGGAAGAAATACCTCATTCTATTGCCGTTGTGATGGATTCTATGCAAAGACGAGATAATGGTGCTGTTTACGTCGGCGCTACAATTATCGTCGAAAGAGATTCACAAAAAGGCATCGTAATTGGAAAGCAAGGAAAAATGTTAAAAGAGGTAGGAAGAAAAGCAAGAGCAGACATTGAAGCCCTTTTAGGTTCAAAAGTATTTTTAGAACTATGGGTAAAAGTGCAAAAAGATTGGCGAAACCGAGCGTCGCATCTCCGTGACTTTGGATTTAGAGAAGACGAATATTAATCATTTAAGTTCTAGTTTACGTCGATTTATATCCTTTCATAAAAGAAGGTAATTTGTAAAAAATTGTGTTACATGATTTTACGTCGGAAGGCTATTCTAAACATAAGGAATTGAAATATGTATCTGATCTTTATGGTTAGAAAGGTGGGAGTTCTATGTTGAATTTTACTTGGAACATTTTTTCACAAACAGGTAGCATTGATACTTATCTCATTTTTAAGGAACTTGAAAATGAAGTGAAAGAAAGACCCGAAACATATGAGGACAACAGCGAAAGTCTCAATTCTCCCTTGTCTTAGCCTTCTGTAAGATGGCGGTGATGATGATTGTTTAAAAAGTGTGAAGGAATTGTCATTCGAACGAATGATTACGGTGAATCAAATAAAATTGTCACCATTTATTCACGTGAACTCGGAAAAGTGGGTCTCATGGCAAGAGGGGCAAAAAAGCCCAGTAGTCGCTTGGCTTCCGTCACACAATTATTTACGTATGGATACTTTTTTATACAAGCAGGTTCGGGAATGGGTACTCTCCATCAAGGAGAAGTTATCTCATCTATGAGAAGCATACGCGAAGATATCTTCACAACAGCGTATGCTTCTTATATTCTTGAATTAACGGATAAAGCTACTGAGAACAATAAACCAAATCCATTTCTATTTGAGTTGCTGCACCAAACTATTCATTATATGAACGAAGAGTATGATGCAGAGATCTTAACATTTATTTATGAAATGAAAATGTTAAACGTTCTAGGTCTTCATCCTACATTAAATGAATGTGCAGTCTGCCATCGAGGTGAAGGAACATTTCATTTTTCCATTCGAGAAGGCGGGTTTATTTGTCATCGATGCTTAGAAAAAGATCCTTATCATTTGAAAATTAGTCCGATGACGGTTAAACTATTAAGACTATTTTATTACATTGATTTAAAGCGGTTAGGTTCTATTTCTGTTAAGCCTGAAACAAAAAAACAATTAAAGTTTGTAATTGATCAATATTACGAAGAATATTCAGGATTGTTTTTAAAAACAAAGCGGTTTTTGAATCAGATGGAGTCTTTAAAACAATCGCTCTCTGATGAGAAATAGAAAAGATAATCAGTGATATGCAAGGAATTGCTGTCGCTAGGGTGCCTCGTAGTGTGTAGAGGACACCCTTTTTACTGTGGAGCGAAGGGATAGTTTCGCTTATTGTAAGCGTAATGCCTGCTTTTTTTGAGAAGCCGTGGTAAAATAAACGGCATTCTAAAAAGATAAAATGCTAAAATTAATAAGTTATAGCTTTTACTTTTGCTTAAAAAGTATATAATGTTTTATAAATAGTATG
This sequence comes from Priestia sp. 40, assembly GCF_049368575.1. Lineage (NCBI taxonomy): Bacteria > Bacillati > Bacillota > Bacilli > Caryophanales > Bacillaceae > Priestia > Priestia sp. 40. The sequence continues at coordinate 1,213,303 of NZ_JBMPZA010000005.1, read as the reverse complement.
TCACATTTAATGATTAGGTGGTGAGTACAATCGAACTGAACAAACGACAAGAACAAATTTTGCAAATTGTCAAAGACGAAGGCCCTATTACAGGCGAACATATTGCAGATCAGCTTAGCCTTACGCGGGCAACACTAAGACCGGACTTGGCTATTTTAACAATGGCTGGTTATTTAGAAGCGCGACCGCGCGTCGGTTACTTTTACACAGGTAAAACAGGAGCACAGCTTCTTACAGATAAAATAAAAAAAATACAGGTGCAAGAATATCAGTCTATCCCGGTAGTCGTGAACGAAAATGTGTCGGTATATGATGCTATTTGTACAATGTTTTTAGAAGACGTGGGGACCCTTTTTGTAGTGGATGAGAAATCCCAGCTAGTGGGAGTACTGTCGCGTAAAGATTTATTGCGCGCAAGTATCGGAAAGCAAGAGCTCACATCTATTCCTGTTCATATTATCATGACGAGAATGCCCAACATTACATATTGCTATCGCGAAGATTTGTTAATTGATATTGCTAAGATCTTAATTGAAAAACAGATTGATGCTATGCCCGTTATTAAAGAGGGAGACGGCAATTTTGAAGTGGTGGGACGCATTACCAAAACAAATATTACAAAATTACTAGTAGCATTAGCAAACGATGAAGTATTATAAGTGAAAAAGGATTAAAAAGGGGATGCACAAAATATGAACAACCCATGTCTTTATGTCATTTCGGATTCTGTAGGTGAGACAGCTGAACTAGTTGTAAAGGCTGCATCAAGTCAGTTCAATATGACGGACTTTGTAATTAAAAGAGTACCTTACGTAGAGGACATCGCAACACTTTCAGAAGTGGTTTCAGTAGCGAAGTTGAACAACGCTATTATTGGCTTTACGTTAGTAAAGCCCGAAATGAGAGAATTTTTAATTCAAGAAGCGTCCAAGAACGGGGTAGAGGTATTTGATATTATTGGACCTTTAATTGATAAAATTCAATCTTCTTATCAACTTTCTCCTCGCTATGAGCCTGGAATGGCTAGAAAATTAGACGAAGATTATTTTAAGAAAGTAGAAGCGATTGAATTTGCAGTGAAATATGACGATGGGCGTGATCCGAGAGGTATTCTTAGAGCAGATATCGTATTAATCGGTGTATCAAGAACATCTAAAACACCTCTTTCTCAATTTTTAGCACACAAGCGTTTGAAAGTAGCCAATGTTCCAATTGTACCTGAGGTAGATCCACCAGAAGAGCTGTTTCATGTATCACCTGAGAAGTGTATAGGGCTTACTATTAGTCCTGAAAAATTAAACGATATTCGTAAAGAGCGTTTGAAGTCTCTTGGGCTAAACGATAAAGCAATTTATGCTAATATTGGCCGTATTAAAGAAGAACTTGAATTTTTCCAAGGGATTGTAGATAAGATTGGCTGTGAAGTAGTTGACGTATCCAACAGAGCCGTAGAAGAAACAGCTGGTATCATTCTTAATACCATCAAAAAGAAATAAACGATGGATCTCCTCTGTGCGTGACAGAAAGGAGATTGCTTTCTTATGTTTATAGACTGTAAGCCTAAGAAGATATACGTAATATGAATATGACAGAACTTTTAAAAACAAGTGACTTTTGTATAGAAAATATAGGTTGTTTATATTATAATAAAAAATTGTGATAAAAAAGAATAGTTTTAGGTTTAGACTTTGTTAAGAACGAATAAACTATTTATATAAAAGTCAAGTCAAAATCGAAAAAAGTATTCGACAAATGCCATCTACAGGAAATAACAAATTGTTAGAAGGAATCTCTGGAGGGATGTAGAATACAGAGTTATAGCAAAAGAAAAAGTAAAGTTTTTGTCGATGCTGATGCGTGCCCTGTTAAAGCAGAAATCGTTGAACTTACACATACATATGACATCGAGCTTGTGTTTGTTGCTTCCTATGCTCACATGCAAACAAATCCTACACCAGGAAAATGGGTCTATGTGGATGCAGAAAAGGAAGCCGCAGATTTATACATTTTAAATCACGCAGTCAAGCAGGATATTGTTGTAACTCAAGATACTGGCTTAGCAAGCATGTTAGTAAGTCGAGGGGTTTACGCACTGTCTCCTCGTGGAAAGTACTATAATGACGACGAAATGAATACGGTGCTTTTCTTTCGCTATGTTTCTGCAAAAGAGCGACGGTCAGGGCGTCATACTAAAGGCCCAAAGGCATTTAGTGAAGAAGATCGCCAGCATTTCATTCAAGCTTTTGAAAAAATGTTGTCGAAACTTGCAGGAATTTAGCACTTAGTGAAGAATATTATATGAAATACGGAGCTGTTACTATGGCAAATCGAATTCCTGATGAAGTAATCGACCGTATTCGGCATTCAGTAGATATTGTCGACGTCATAAGCGATTATGTACAACTAAAAAAACAAGGGCGCAATTATTTTGGACTCTGTCCGTTTCATGGGGAAAGCACACCGTCTTTTTCAGTATCGCCTGATAAACAAATTTATCATTGCTTTGGATGCGGTGCAGGAGGGAATTCATTTTCATTCATAATGGAATTAGAAGGACTGTCCTTCACAGAAGCAGCTCAGCAGCTTGCTGAAAAAGGAGATATTCCTTTCGAACATGAGATACATCCTCATGAAGAAGATAATCAAAAGCCTAGCAATAAAATGATTGAAGCACACGAGCTTTTAAAGAAATTTTACCATCATTTATTGGTAAATACAAAAGAAGGCCAAGATGCTTATGATTATTTAATAAATCGAGGGTTTTCACGAGAAATTATCGATGAATTTGAGATAGGTTTTGCTTTAGATTCGTGGGAATTTGTAAGTAAGTTCTTAACAAAACGTGGGTTTGATCCGCAAGAGATGGAACATGCAGGTTTAATCATTAAACGCAACCAAGATGAAACGTACTTTGATCGTTTTCGCGATCGAATTATGTTTCCTATTGCTGACTTGCAAGGCAAAACAATTGCATTTTCAGGGCGCCTGCTAAAAGAGATAAAAGGGCAGCCTAAATATTTAAACAGTCCCGAAACTTCTATTTTTAACAAAAGTCGCACACTCTACAACTTTCACCGCGCTAAAAAACATATACGCAAAAATCAGCAGGTTATTTTATTTGAAGGATTTGCAGATGTTATTTCGGCTGTTAAAGCGGGGTGCCCGAACGCAATTGCAACAATGGGAACTGCCTTAACAGAAGAACAAGCCAAGATTATTCGCCGAAATGTAGAGTCCGTTATCATTTGCTATGATGCAGATTCTGCCGGAATTGAAGCAGCGCACAAAGCAACTGCTATCTTAACAAATGTGGGTTGTACCGTTAAGATTGCTGTGATGCCGGATGGTTATGACCCGGATGATTATATTAAAGAATACGGGGCAGAGAAGTTTCAAAATGATGTTATTAATAGCAGCTTGACCTTTATGGCATTTCAAATGAGGTATCTCCGCCGAAAACGAAATCTACAAAATGAATCTGAACGTATGCAGTACATTGAAGACGTTTTGAAAGAAATAAGCCTCCTTACGAAAGCCGTAGAGCGAGATCATTATTTACGCCAATTGGCCCAAGAGTTTTCCATTTCATTAGATGCGCTTAAAGAACAGCAGTATCAAGTGTATCGAACTGAAAAAAAGAAAAAGGATAATGATTCTCCAAATCGAAATAATATAAATAGACAACCAGTCGTAAAGAAAAGCTTATTACCGGCTTATCAAAATGCAGAACGTTTTTTGATCGCTCATATGTTGAAAGATAAGGATGTAGCATTTAGAATTCAAGACCGACTTCAAGGTCAGTTCAATGTCGAGGAACATCGTGCGCTTGTTCTATATTTGTATGCTTATTACGAGGAAGGACACGAGCCTAATCCGAGCGGATTTATCGAACGGTTGCCCGAGTCTTCGTTGTCTAGTCTAGCTTCAGAATTGGCGATGATGTCAATCAATGATGAATTGTCGGAGCAAGCTTTGAATGATTATATCCAAACGATATTGGTTTATCCACAAAGGGTAGCGATAGAAAAAAAAGAAGCAGAAAAGCAAGAAGCAGAGCGTCAAAAAGATTATTTAAAAGCTGCGACAATAGCAATGGAAATTTTACAGTTGAAAAAAACGTTAAAATAAACGATATTGCGTATTAGTCCCACTTTTAGAAGGTTTTCCTTAAAATTTTGGAAGGAGGGGATCTGATGGCTGAAAAATCAGCTCAATCAAAACAACTTGATTCAGATTTAACAATTGAACAAGTAAAAGATCAATTGACCGAAATCGGAAAAAAACGTGGTGTACTCACATACGAAGAAATTGCAGAGCGTATGTCGAACTTCGAAATTGAATCCGATCAAATGGATGAATATTATGAATACCTTGGAGAACAAGGTGTTGAAGTAATGAGTGAATCTGAAGCAAATGATGACGATGCCGATCCCGATATTCAAGAACTGTCAAAAGAAGAAGAGTTTGATTTAAATGATTTAAGTGTACCTCCTGGTGTGAAAATTAATGATCCAGTTCGTATGTACTTAAAAGAAATCGGACGCGTTGACTTATTGTCAGCAGAGGAAGAAATCAATTTAGCAAAACGTATTGAAGAAGGCGATGAAGAAGCGAAACGTCGTCTTGCTGAAGCAAACTTACGTCTTGTTGTAAGTATCGCTAAACGCTATGTTGGGCGCGGTATGCTGTTTCTTGATTTAATTCAAGAAGGAAACATGGGTCTTATTAAAGCGGTAGAAAAATTTGATTATCGCAAAGGTTATAAATTCAGTACGTATGCGACATGGTGGATTCGTCAAGCTATTACTCGTGCAATTGCTGACCAAGCGAGAACGATTCGTATTCCCGTTCATATGGTTGAAACGATTAACAAGCTAATTCGTGTTCAACGTCAGCTTCTACAAGATTTAGGTCGCGAACCATCTCCTGAAGAAATTGCAGAAGATATGGACTTAACACCAGAAAAAGTTCGTGAAATCTTAAAAATTGCTCAAGAGCCGGTTTCTCTTGAAACACCAATTGGTGAGGAAGATGATTCTCATTTAGGTGACTTCATTGAAGACCAAGATGCAACATCACCTTCTGAACATGCTGCATATGAATTATTAAAAGAGCAGTTAGAAGACGTTCTTGACACGTTAACAGATCGCGAAGAAAATGTTCTTAGACTCCGATTTGGTCTGGACGATGGACGTACGCGTACGCTTGAAGAAGTAGGAAAAGTATTTGGCGTAACGCGTGAGCGTATTCGTCAAATTGAAGCTAAAGCGCTTCGTAAGCTTCGTCATCCTAGCCGAAGCAAACGTTTAAAAGATTTCTTAGAATAGATAAAAGCGTAAATAACGCTTATGAGATAGCTTCTTTCCTAGAGGAAAGGGGCTATCTATTTTTTATGGAATAAATTTCATAAAAACGCATTTTGAAGAAGTATATTGATTTTTTTACCAACTTTTCTTCTTTCATATATTTTACTGAATTGTCCTTCGTTTTGCAAATGCTCCTTTATATTCTTTTGTTCCAGAGCATAAGCTGTTCAACTTCCTTTTAAACATCCGAAAAATGGAATCGCTATCATTTTATTCATGCTTTGACTAGTACTTCTCTATTATAACATGAAAAAATTAAAACGTTTTAAAAGTTGAGAAAATTTACAAAAATGAATTATAATTAAATAATGTAAGCGTATACATTTTTTTAGGGGGAATAAAAATGAATTTTGAATTAACCAATGAACAAAAGATGATTCAACGGACGCTCAGAGAGTTTTCAGAAGCGGAAGTAGCACCGAATGCACTAGAGCGCGATCGAAGTAAGCAATTTCCGCTTGATGTTTTTAAAAAGTTAAGTGAGCTTGGTGTAATGGGGCTTCCTTTTCCTGAAGAGTATGGAGGCGGAGGAGCAGATACGGTTAGTTTTGCTATTGTCGTAGAGGAATTAAGTAAAGCTTGTGGCTCTACAGGAATTACATACTCAGCTCATGTTTCGCTCGGGGGGGCACCTATTTATTTATTCGGAACAAAGGAGCAAAAAGAACAGTACCTACCTGCTTTATGCTCTGGGGAATCTTTTGGAGCGTTTGGTTTAACCGAACCGAACGCAGGAAGTGACGCGGGGGGAACGGAGACCGAAGCAGTGTTGAAGGATGGAACATTTAGGATTAATGGAAGTAAATGCTATATTACGAATGCCAGCTATGCAAAGTTTTTAGCTTTAACGGCTGTTACAAATCGCACAGAAGGTAAAAAAGAAATTTCAGCTATTATCGTGCCTACAGAAGCTCGAGGTTTTACTGTAATAGACAATTACGAGAAAATGGGTCTACATGCTTCAAATACAACTGAACTCGTTTTAGAGGATGTTGAAGTGCCTGAAGAGAATTTACTCGGTGTAAGAGGAGAAGGTTTTAAACAATTTCTAATGACGCTCGACGGAGGAAGAATTGGAATTGGCGCAATGGCCGTTGGAATCGCTCAAGCGGCTTATGAAAAAGCACTGTCATATGCGCAGGAAAGAAAGCAATTTGGGAAAGCTATTTCATCGTTTCAAGCGATTCAGTTTAAATTAGCTGATATGGCGATGAAAATTGAGTTAGCAAGAAATATGGTGTATAAAGCAGCGTGGTTAAAAGACCAAGGAAAGCCATTTACGAAAGAAGCTGCTATGTGTAAACTGTATGCTTCTGAAATTTGTATGGAAGTAGCCAGTCAAGCTGTTCAGATTCATGGAGGATACGGCTACATGAAGGAGTATCACGTGGAGCGGTATTTACGAGATGCCAAGCTTTTAGAAATTGGAGAAGGAACTTCAGAAATTCAGCGCTCGGTTATCGCAAGGCAAATTGGCTGTTAAGATAAGTAATAAGAAATTAGTTAATTATGTAAATAAAACCCTTTCACTTATGAGCATTTTCAAGTAAAATAAAAGTGCTTATACTATTTTGTTATTTCTAGGGATGGGAATACATAAAGGGGGTATAGTGAGTGAAGCGAAATCCGCTAATACCATTTTTATTAATTGCGGTAATTGGGATTGCTTTAATGTTAACGCTTTCGTTCAACGGATTGAACAATGCAAAAGAAATCGCGGCTGAAAAAGAAGGCGGTGGCGCGGAACAGCAGGCTTCAGCTAAACCAGAAGAAATTTATCAAAAAACTTGTATTGGTTGTCACGGTGATCAGTATCAAGGTGGAGTAGGTCCTTCGTTAAAAGGAATTGGGAAAAAAGTTTCTCAAGACGAAATTGCAGATATTGTTGTGAACGGTAAAGGAAACATGCCGGCCGGGCTGGTTCCTCCGGAAAAAGCGAAGGAAATGGCTAAATGGGTATCAGAAATTAAATAGAGTTCAGAAACATGATTTTCTGGAAAGCCGCTCATTTATAAAGCAGGCTTTTTTTTTATGATTTTTTTATACGCATTCGGCTAGAATGAAAACATGAAGAGAAATAGGAATCATGCAGCTATCTATGTTAAAATAATGAACAGTAATCACATAGAGAATAGGTGACAAAATGAATGAATTAAACTTATCAACAAGACTTGAAGAAGTAGTAAAGTCGATTCCTTTGGGAGCAAAGATAGCAGACATTGGCTCAGATCATGCGTACTTGCCGTGTTTTGCTTATTTAAATGGATATATTAGCGGTGCCGTAGCAGGAGAAATTACAGAAGGTCCTCTTCAATCTGCTATTCAGCAGGTGAAAAAAACAAGCTTAACGGACGTTATTGACGTTCGAAAAGGAAATGGCCTAGAAGTAATATCACCGAATGAAGTAGACTGTATTACAATCTGCGGAATGGGTGGAACGCTTATTACGATGATTTTAGAAGAAGGAAAGGCGAAATTAGAAGGCGTCAAAAGACTTGTGCTTCAGCCGAATATTGGTTCACATCATATTCGCAGCTGGTTGATTCAACATAACTGGGAAATCATTGATGAAAAAATCATCGAAGAAGACGGTCGTATGTATGAAGTCATCGTCGCTGAACCTGGAAACGCCTTAGCTCCTTATAAGGGTGAAGTGGAAGCCGGTGTGTTAATGGGCCCTATTTTAAAAGAAAAGCGCTCTTCTGCTTTTATTGCAAAGTGGACGTATGAACTAAATCATCTTCAACAAATTGTCAGCCAAATGGAGCAGGCTCAATCAGAGGAAAGCAAAGTAAAACTTCAAAAACTTACCCAAGACATCTCATTAATTGAGGAGGCGTTAAAATGAGTAAAATCCCTAACGGATTTCAAGTAATTGAAGCATTTGAATCATTTTCTCCCAAGCATTTAGCGGTTGAAGGAGATAAAATTGGTTTGCAGATTGGAACGTTAAACAAGCCTGTAAAAAAAGTAATGGTAACGTTAGATGTTCTTGAAACCGTTGTAGACGAAGCGATTGAAAAACAAGTGGATTTGATTATTGCTCATCATCCTCCTATTTTTAGACCTCTAAAACAAGTGGTTACAGATCGTCCTGAAGGGCGTATTTTAGAGAAATGCATCAAACATGATATTGCCGTATATGCTGCTCATACAAACTTAGATATAGCTAAAGGCGGAGTAAATGACTTATTGGCCGAAGCATTGGGGCTACAAGAGACAAAAGTGCTGGTTCCAACAACGTCTATTGAGCTGAAAAAGCTTGCTGTATTTGTTCCTTCAAATCATGCTGAAGCAGTGCGCACAGCTATTTGTGATGCGGGAGCTGGACATGTTGGCCTTTACAGTGACTGTACGTTTTCAACAGAAGGCGAAGGCACATTTAAACCTTCTTCAGAAGCCAATCCATACATTGGCTCAAAAGGAGAGCTAGAACGTGTCAATGAAATAAAGGTTGAAACTATTTTTGAAGCAGGTCAACAAAATAAAATTATTCGTGCCCTGCTCAGTGCTCATCCTTACGAAGAAGTAGCCTATGACATTTATCCAGTGGAACAAACGGGCGAAACGCTTGGACTTGGACGAATTGGTAAGTTAAAAGAAGAGATGACGTTAAAACAGTTTGCCGATCACGTTAAACAAGCATTGGATGTAGATGGTGTCAGAGTAGTAGGGTCTATGGATGCCACTGTGAAAAAAGTAGCTGTTCTTGGCGGAGACGGAAACAAATATATTACAAACGCAAAATTTAGCGGAGTAGATGCCTATGTAACAGGTGATTTGTACTTCCATGTTGCGCATGATGCAATGGCAATGGGATTAAACGTTGTAGATCCTGGTCATCATGTTGAAAAAGTCATGAGACAAGGTGTAACGCGTGTATTAAACAGTCTTTTTAATGCGAAAAACTTTGAGTGTGAAGTATTTGATTCAAAAGTAGACACAAACCCATTTACGTTTATGTAACAAAGAAGGTGTTGACGAATGTCAACACCTTCTTTTGCATCTATTAAGACGATTTTTTTGTTCGAACTTTTGGTAAAATTTTTGAAAGAGGTACGCTTTTTTCACGTGTCCATGTTGTTTCATCTTCCGGATCGAACTGATCTAGAAAATTGATGACCTCTTTTGTAATTGGAGTAGGGGTAGATGCGCCTGCCGTAACAGCTACGGTTTTCGCGTTCATCAACCATTCGATCTGAAGCTCTGAGATGTCACCAATACGATATGCCTCAGTGCCGGCAATCTCCATTGATACTTGAGCTAAACGGTTTGAATTGTTACTTTTAGGATCTCCTACTACGATTGTAACATCTGCTTCACCTGCTTGCTCGGCTACAGCTTCTTGGCGAACTTGTGTAGCTAAACAAATTTCCTTGTGAACTTCAGCGTGCGGATATTTTTCTTTTACCTTTTCCATTACTTCTGCAACGTCCCACTGACTCATTGTTGTCTGGTTTGTTACAATGATTTTCTCACGTTGAATATTTAAATCGGCTACGTCTTCTGCTTTTTCAATTAAATGAACGATATCTGGTGCGATACCAAGTGCACCTTCTGGCTCAGGGTGATTTCGTTTTCCAATATAAATAACGTCATAACCTTCTTTTTCTTTTTGGCGAATAAGGTCATGGGTTTTTGTAACATCCGGACATGTAGCATCGATTGTTGTTAAGCCTTTTTCTTTTGCTCGTTCTTTTACTTCTGGAGATACTCCGTGCGCAGTAAAAATAACGGTTCCTTCATTTATCTGGTCTAAGATTTCTAGGCGATTAGCACCGTCCAGTGTGATAATGCCGTCCTCTTCAAACGCATCTGTAACGTGTTTATTATGAACAATCATTCCTAAGATATAGATTGGTCGAGGCAATGATTTATCTAAAGCGGCGTTTCGTGCAATGACCATTGCGTCTACTACACCATAACAATAGCCGCGCGGTGCAATTTTAATAACTTTCATTTCAATTTCCTCCTCATCATAATCCTGACGAGCAATTCAACTCGCTTCTATTATATAAAAGAGGAAGGAAGAATACAAAGATATTCTTTTTTAACTCACTGTATTTCCTTAAGGAATCAGCAGATTTATCAAATATAAAGTTTTGGTTTAGACACCTGATCTCTAGAGGAAAGTTCAATTTCTTCTTCGAAGAAATCCAGCTCATCATCGGATGAATCCGTGCTTTCTGCGCCTGCTGATAAAACCTTACTGTCTTTACTTTCATCAGTTTCAGAAACCTCTGTTCCTTCTGCTTCGAGTACTTCATCTGTGTCATCACTTGAGCGCAAGGCCTGATAGATTTTCCATAGAGAAGGAGCATTTTTGACAAGAGGTCCGTATTGTTGAATCATAGGTCCCATCGTTTCCGCAGCTTTTAATACTCGCTGAACATTCCCCATCATGGAGCTCAAGTTAGCAGGGTTCGTTAATCCTTGCAAACCTCCAAGCAGGGAAGAAGAGTTAGTCGCTCCTGCAGCACCTTGGGCTCCTGAAAGGCCAGAAAACAAAGAACCTCGAGGAGCAGCGGCAGCTGCTTGTTGAAAGGGGATGTTTCTATTCCCGCCTCTTCGGAATAGGCGAGTTAAGAAGTTACCTCCTCCACGGTTCAGGCCTTGCTGATTCGGGTAAAATGATTGTTGAGCATTTGTTTGCTGGGCAAAGTTACGGAACTGCTGTAATGGATTAAATTGGCCAAAGTTACCAGGTTGTTGCCCAAAGCCGTTTTGCGGTGGCATTCCTGGCATCATTCTTCTTTGCATACCGGGTGGAAATGGTGGTCTTCGCTGTAGCAAAGGACGCACCTCCTTTAGTAAAGTAGATTTTCTTTTACTATCGTATGCAACTCGCGATAAAATGTTTTTGAAACAGGTAATAAGTTTTAGTAATATGAATGAGAAGTAGTCACAGAAGGAAAAATCGATTATAATCATATATTGTGCCTTAAAAGATGAACGTGAATGTAAAAAAGGAGACTATTATGGAAAAAACAAACTTTGAACGTTTTGAGTTTCAACCATTTTTAATAGAAGCAATTAAACAATTAGGTTTTTATCAGCCTACAGAGATTCAGGAGCGATTAATTCCTTCTGTTTTAAAAGGGGAAAGTGTAATTGGTCAGTCCCAAACAGGGACAGGCAAAACACACGCTTATTTATTGCCTTTACTTGAAAAGGTAGACCCTAAAAAAGAAGAAGTACAAGTTGTGATTACCGCTCCAACTCGTGAGCTTGCTTCTCAAATTTATCAAGAAGTATTAAAGCTAACAAAACACAGTGCTGAAGGAGAAGAAATTTCAGCAAAATGTTTTATCGGCGGTACAGATAAGCAGCGTACAATCGACAAATTAAAGAAACAGCCTCAAGTGGTTGTAGGAACACCGGCTCGTTTGTTTGATTTAGTAAATGAAAAAGCGTTAGTTGTGTATACAACTAAGGCGTTAGTAGTAGACGAAGCTGATTTAATGCTTGATATGGGATTTTTAGAAGATGTGGACCGTTTGGCAAGCAACATGCCTGAAAAATTACAGATGCTTGTTTTTTCAGCAACGATTCCTGAAAAATTAAAGCCATTCTTAAAAAAATACATGGAAAATCCAAAATTTACGCATGTTTCGCCGAAGCAAGCAGCAGCGGCTAAATTAGAGCATGTATTAGTTCCACTACGTCATCGTAACAAGTTTAAGCTGCTGCACGATATGCTTATTTCGTATAATCCTTATTTAGCTATCGTCTTTACAAATACAAAGAAAATGGCGGACGAAGTAGCAGATGACCTACTGTCTAAAGGCTTAAAAGTAGGAAGAATTCACGGAGACTTATCTCCTCGTGACCGTAAGAAAATGATGAAGCAAATTAATAATTTAGAATTTCAATACGTAGTAGCGACAGATTTAGCAGCTCGCGGTATTGATATTGAAGGGATTTCACACGTTATTAACTTTGAGCTTCCTTCAGATCTAGATTTCTACATTCACCGCGTAGGCCGTACAGCTCGTGCTGGTCATTCTGGAATTGCTGCTACAATCTTCGATGTGGAAGATGAAGATGCAGTAAATAAGCTAGAGAAAATGGGAATCGAGTTTGTAAACAAAGATCTTCAAAAGCAAGAATGGGTTTCCATCGATGACCGTAACCGCCGTAAAAAGCGTGTGAAGAAAGCGGATGAAGTGGGAGAAGAGGCACATCGCTTTATTCAAAAGCCTAAGAAAGTAAAGCCTGGCTATAAGAAAAAACGTGCTCGTGAAATTACAAAGTACGTGCAAAAGAAAAAGCGTAGTGAAAGACGCAACAATCGTTAATCGCAATAGGTTAGAGGTGTAAAAAAGAATGTTGAAAATTGGTTCTCACGTATCGATGAGCGGCAAAAAGATGCTTTTAGGAGCAAGTGAAGAGGCAGCTTCTTATGGAGCAAATACGTTTATGATCTATACAGGCGCTCCACAAAATACTCGTCGCAAAAAGATTGAAGAGCTTAATATTGAAGCTGGTCTTTTGCATATGAAAGAGCATGGAATGAAAGATATTGTTGTACATGCTCCTTATATCATTAATTTAGGGAATACAACAAAGCCCGAAACATTTGAGCTTGGAGTAGATTTCTTAACGTCTGAAATTCAGCGCACCCATGCTCTTGGCGCAAAGCAAATTGTTCTTCATCCAGGGGCTCATGTGGGGGCCGGAGCAGATGCTGGTATTCAGCAAATTATCAACGGTCTAAACGAAGTGTTGACAGCTGATCAAGAAGTTCAAATTGCGCTTGAGACAATGGCTGGAAAAGGAACAGAGTGTGGAAGAAGCTTTGAAGAAATCGCCCAAATTATTGATGGTGTGACGCACAATGAAAAGCTCTCTGTTTGTTTTGACACATGTCACGTACATGATGCTGGTTACGATATCGTTCAAGACTTTGACGGTGTATTAAATGAATTTGACAAAACCGTAGGAATACAGCGAATTAAAGTGCTTCACATCAATGATAGTAAAAATGTATGCGGTGCTCGAAAAGACCGTCATGAAAACATTGGGTTTGGTGAAATCGGATTTGGTGCACTGAATTATATTGTTCATCACCCAGCGTTTAAAGAAGTTCCTAAAATTCTAGAAACTCCTTATGTAGGAGAAGATAAGAAAAATAAAAAAGCGCCATATAAATTGGAAATTGATATGATTCGTGCACAAAGCTTTGATTCAGAGTTAAAACAAAAGCTTATGTAATTTCATATGTGATTGAAAGAGGTCATGTCTATAGACATGACCTCTTCTTTTACATCAACTGCTGAAATAATTCGTTCACTCGTCTGGCAGTTTCACGATCTGTTACTTGAGCAATTTGTTTGATTAAATTTCGGCGCTCTTCAAGGTTATAAATATTTACGGGCTGCTGTCTAATGACAGATACAAGCGTGTGTGCCTGCTGATCTGTAATGGGGATGTTGTATTGTTTGCTATACTTTAAAAGCTCTTTCGGGGTAATGTTGTTTACTTTCTTATTGACAATCTGCTGTACAATTTTCATATGATTACCTCCTCGTCATATACAGTTTATGAATAAAAAAGAAAGATGTGACTATATTGTGTAATAAAACAACGTTTTGAGTCGGATAAATTTACGGAGGCAAGAAAGCCAAGGAGTGAAACGGCTTAGTTTACAAATAAAAGACAATCCTGTATACTACATTAATGACTAAATCGTAATGATTCTGAGAAAGTAAATGGGTAACGGAGTATACGATAGAAACCGTGCCCTCTTTTGTATGGAGAAATATAAAAAAAGAATGGTGAGGCGCATATGAATACACCTGATATCATTGAAATTGATCATTTATCATTTCAATATGATGGAGTGAATGTATTAGAAGATATAAGTTTTTCAATTCCAAAAGGAGCTTTTTTGGGTCTCGTTGGTCCAAATGGTTCTGGGAAATCAACGCTAATCAAGTGTTTGCTTGGTTTGCAAAAACCATCTCAAGGTGCAATTCGTTTATTTGGAAAAGATCAGAGAAGGTTTAAAGAACGAAGTAAAATTGGATATGTATCGCAAAAAGCGAATAGTTTCAACAGCGGCTTTCCTGCTACCGTTTTTGAAGTGGTTTCCACGGGTCTTACTTCAAAATTAGGTTTGTTTCGCTTTATGAATGCTGCTCATAAACAAAAAGTAAAAGAGGCGGTAGAAGCAGTGGGGATGAGCGAATTTTTAAATCGAAACATAGGAGAACTATCCGGTGGTCAGCAGCAGCGAATTTTTATTGCGCGCGCACTTGTAAGTGAACCCGAGCTGTTAATTTTAGATGAGCCAACAGTCGGAGTAGATGCACAAAATGTGTACACTTTTTATGAGCTTCTTGAACAGTTAAATAAGGAAAAAGGAATTACGCTTGTGCTTGTTACTCACGATATTGGCACTGTCTCAGAAAAAGTAACCCACGTTGCTTGTTTAAATAAATTTCTACACTTTCATGGGAATGCCAAAGAATTCGAACAGCTTTGTGAACATGACGTATCTATGTTTTATGGTCATAATGTTCATGTGTTAACCCATGATCATCATCATGGAGGGCAGCACGTATGATAAGCAGTTTATTTCAATTTGAGTTTTTACGAAATGCATTTTTAACCGGTATGATTATTGGCGTCTTAGCTCCTTTATTGGGCACGTTCATCGTAGTAAGACGTCTTTCTTTAATTGCAGACGCGTTAAGTCATGTGACGCTAGCGGGGATTTCTGCGAGCTTGCTTCTTAGTCAGAAAATAGGGTTTATGCAAGGAGTGAACCCCGTCTATTTAGGGATGGTATCTTCCGTTACAGGCGCTCTTTTTATTGAAAAACTTCGAAGCGTCTATAAGCATTACCAAGAGCTGGCCATTCCGATTATTTTATCGGGCGGAATTGGTATTAGTGCAATTTGTATCTCGCTAGCGGACGGTTTTAATAATGATTTAATGAATTATTTGTTTGGAAGCGTAAGTGCGGTGAGTCGTTCGGATCTCTGGACAGTTGTTGTCATAGCCGTATTTGTCATAGCTATTGTCTTTTTCTTATATAAAGAATTGTTTATTTTATCTTTTGACGAGGAGCACGCTTCTGCTTCTGGGATTAAATCGAAGTGGATGCACTTTTTATTTATTGTGATGGTTGCTCTTGTCATTGCTGTATCGATGCGTATCGTCGGTATCTTATTAGTGTCATCTCTTATGACTCTTCCTGTAGCAGCAAGCATTCGCTTAGCTAGAGGCTTTAAACAAACGATTCTGCTTTCGGTAATTTTTGGTGAAATATCTGTTTTAGGCGGATTATTTTCAGCGTACTACTTGGATTTAGCACCAGGCGGTACAATTGTTGTCATTGCTGTTGTTATTTTAATCATATCTATTATGATTAATAAAGGACGGAAGGGGAAACAAAAATGAATTTAACTGAAGCCATTCATTTATTAAAAGATCAAGGATATAAACATACAGGAAAACGTGAAGAAATGCTTTCTTTGTTTTCGAAGTCAAACAAGTATTTAACAGCAAAAGATGTATTAGAATATATGAAGCCTGATTATCCTGGCCTGAGCTTTGATACAATATACCGTAATTTATCATTATTTGTGGAATTAGGTGTACTTGAAACGACGGAGCTTTCGAGCGAAAAGCACTTTCGATTTAAATGTGCAACTGCTCATCATCATCACCACTTCATTTGTTTAGACTGTGGGAAAACAAAAGAAATTGAAGCTTGTCCGATGGAACACGTAAACGAGGATTTGAGAGGATATAATATTACAGGCCATAAATTTGAGATTTACGGTCAATGTATCGAATGTAATCAATAAAAAAGAGAGGGCGTTAAGCACCTCTCTTTTTTTATTTTTGCTGTTCTTTTAACCAGTTGGCTACCCACTGATCTGCTTCTAGCCAATTGTATACGCGAACCACTCCTTTTGGAACAGGTAAGCGATTATAAGGAGTATCAAATAAGATAACGGGAATATTGCATTCTTCACTGATTTCACAGGCATTATCATGTTTGTCTTCAAAAAAGATGTCAACATCATATCGTTTTGCTGTCTCAACTTTAAAATGAGAGCCTACTAACTCAATGTGATGAAACGATAGTTCATTTTTTTGAAACCATTCTTCTGTGACGTCCAATAGCTTATCGTGCCTTGCACTAATAAAGAATAATTCGTGCTTTTGATGCCATTTTTGCAAAACCGCTTTTGCATCGTCTGCAAGTGGAGAGGTTTCGTAAATAGACCGTTCATTTGCTTTAAACCATTTCCCCAGTTCTGTAGGTGATACATTTACAAAAGGGCTGAAATCATACTCTGTAATATCTTCAAGTGTTAAATTTAAGTTAAAGGCTTTATTTAAATGAGGAACAAAAGTTTCAGGAGAAGTAACAGTTCCATCAATGTCAATTCCAAACTTTTTCGTCAACTACGTGCACTCCTTTAATACGTTTATTCTACCTAGGTGCTTAATTATTCTTGTCTAGTGTAACATAAAGCTCAAAGAGAAACAGTAATACTTTTTATACGCTTTTGGCAAGACGTAATGATCACTGCACGGCCTAGTGATTGCGTCTATATTTGTTTCTTGTAAGAGAATGAACAGCTGTATAAGATTGACACTTATAATTTTCCCTCGCATTCAGATACTATAAATGCTCCTTATTTACGAAAGCGAGGGATTAAGCATGGAGAATGAAGAACAAAGGCGTAGAAAAGATGTATATGAAGCTGATTTCATGGAAGAAACTGCAGCTGAAGTAGGTGTTCCTTACCGAGTAGGAGAGCCTCATGCAGAGCGTGAAGTAATAGATGTGGATCGCAATCGCAATCATGAAGTCGCTGAACGAGGAGAAGGAACGGGATACGGTCGTTTCGCACTCGTGCTTTCAATTCTTTCACTATTCTTTTTACCAATTATTCTTGGTGCCGCTGGGATTATTCTAGGGTTTATCGCACGCAGAAAAGGAGCACTTACGCTAGGAGCATGGGCAATAGGGATCGGAGTTGTATCGATTATTGTCGGTACGTTTATATTACCGTTCTTTTCATAAAAAAAGCGAGGCGCATATGCGCCTCGCTTTTTTTATTATGATTTAGCTGCAGCTTTTTCAGCTTCTTGCTTTGCGTGATATTCAGCAGCAATTTTATCAATTTCTTTTTTTAGTTCCTCAACCATTGTTTCTTCAGGAACTTTGCGTACGATTTCACCTTTGCGGAATAAAAGACCCTCACCGCGTGCTCCTGCAATCCCGATATCAGCTTCACGAGCTTCACCAGGACCGTTTACAGCGCAGCCAAGTACCGCTACTTTAATCGGTGCTTTTACAGTTGAAATATACTCTTCAACTTCATTAGCAATGCTAATTAAATCAATTTCAATGCGTCCGCAAGTTGGACAAGAAATAAGGGTTGCAGCATTGGAAGCTAAACCGAATGATTTTAGCAATTCACGCGCAACTTTTACTTCTTCTACAGGATCCGCACTTAAAGAAATACGTAATGTATTTCCAATTCCTTTAGATAAAATAGCGCCAAGACCTGCTGCGCTTTTTACAGTTCCTGCAAATAATGTACCGGATTCTGTAATTCCTAAGTGAAGAGGGTAGTCAAATGCTTGAGCAGCTTTTTCATAAGCTTCAATTGCCAAGTTAACATCCGATGCTTTCATTGAAACGATGATGTCATGGAAATCAAGGTCTTCTAAAATTTTAATGTGATGAAGTGCACTTTCTACCATGCCATCTGCTGTCGGATAGCCGTATTTATCTAAAATACGTTTTTCAAGTGAACCGGCGTTAACTCCAATACGAATTGGAATATTTTTAGCTTTTGCAGCATTTACAACAGCTTCCACTTTTTCACGGCGTCCAATATTACCTGGGTTGATACGGATTTTATCCGCTCCGCCTTCAATTGCTTTTAACGCTAAGCGATAGTCAAAATGAATATCTACAACTAATGGAATGTTAATGCGTTTTTTAATTTCAGGGATTGCATCTGCTGCGCGCTCGTCTGGACAAGCAACACGAACAACTTGGCATCCTGCTTCTTCTAAACGTTTAATTTCTGCAACCGTTGCTTCAACATCATGTGTCTTAGTGGTTGTCATACTTTGAATAACTAACTCGTTGCTGCCTCCGATTGTTAAATCTCCAACTTTAACCGGGCGTGTTTTTGTACGATGTATAATTTCACTCACGTGATAATCTCTCCTTCAAAATGAAATCAAGAATTTGAATTCATTAATAGAATAACTCTTTATGAACAAAATAACTAGTAGAAAGTACTACCTTAGCTATTTTAACAATGACTATCCCATCTTGACAAGAAGAATGCTGTCATTACTTGTAAATAGGGAACTTATACGTTTTTCCAATTTGAATATCCTCAGGTGCTGTACCGTTATTTAACTTTTTAAAGTCTGTAATCATTTGGTTCATAGAAACCGGTAACGATTTTTTTGTAAGTTCTTCAATGACGGACAAAACTGTATCGCCTGGCTTAATTTTTATTTTTGTATAGGGGGAAGAAGAGCTGGCGGCTTTTGTTTCTGCAGGCTGCGCTTTGCTGACTTGAACTGCTTCAGTAGCAGTAGGGATGGTTCCGTATTTAATATCATAATGACAAATATATCCGATAAAAGCGAAAGCGGCTAATGCACATAGCTTTTTCATTATGCTCCTCCTTCATTCTTTTGCTTATGTGTAAAGCCTATGCTTGTCTTACTTAAATATGATTGGAGAAAGAAATTTGAAGGAAAAATTAATGATTGTTTCATTAGGCTTATTGCCTTTAATCATGGTATTGGGGAATTCCATGCTCATTCCCCTGCTACCGAGCATTCAAAAGTCGCTTCACTTAAGTGGAGTCCAAACCAGTTTGATACTGAGTGTATTTTCGATTCCAGCTGCATTATGTATTCCTGCGGTAGGAATTTTATCAGACCGATATGGGCGTAAAAAATTAATTATGTATTCGCTCATCGTGATGATAATCGGTAGTTTTATCGCTGCTAGTAGCGCTTCGTTCTCTTCTGGAAGCTTTGCTGTATTGATGGCTGGAAGAGTGATTCAAGGGATTGGCGCTGCTGGTACTACAACGTTGGCAATGGCATTAACTGGAGATGTATTTATAGGTGAAAAAAGGGCAAAAGTCCTCGGGCTTTTAGAAGTGTATAACGGAGCAGGAAAAGTGGTTGCACCTATAATTGGAGCAACGGCGGCACTCTTCGTATGGTATGCCGCATTTTTTGTGTATCCTTTAGCTGCAGGTGCTGCTTTAGTAGGTATAGCCATATATGTGAGAGAAGCAAAAACAGGTTCGGAATCAGTATCTGTTCAAGAATATTTAAAGAGAGCTATTGGGATTGTCTATAATAAAAGAAAATCGCTTTTTCCTTTATTTTTTGTGGGGGGATTGGGGTTGTTTTTATTATTTGGCATTTTATATTATCTATCTTTCTTAATAGAGGAAACGTATCATATAGACGGTTTTTTTAAAGGAACCGCTTTTTTATTTCCTCTTGGGGCGATGACGTTCGTTTCTTATTGGACGGGTCAGCGCATTAAAACGGATGTAGAGCTCATGAAAAAATTAATGGTAGTAGGAATGATTCTTTTATTCGTGATGTTTGGAATATTAACGCTTATTTACACGCTTCCTATTCTGATGTTTTGTTTGACAGTCGCCTTTGGCGGCTTAGGATTTGTTCTTCCGTGTATTAATATGATGATTACTTCAGCGGCTTCAGATGAAGAAAGAGGGTTCATTGTATCCATTTATGGAACGGTGAGATTTTTAGGAGTAGCGTTGGGACCGGTTGTTTTTGAAGTGTGGATGCATGCTGAAAGGCTGATGTTTATTTATAGCTTTATTCTGCTCGCAGCAGGAGGTTTGTGGGTTTTGTATCAGTTGAAAATTTTTTCTTCTGCAATGGGGAGAAGAAAAGTTGTACAGAAATCAAGAGGCTGAAACAAAAGTATGTTAGTTGAAGAAGCTCCGAACGAATTTGATTCTTGATCAAGAATCAAATTCGTTCGGAGCTTTTTATTGGCAGGGTAAACATAGATTTTATGTATGTAGGTGCTTCTAGCGGTTGATGGGATTCATTTCGTTATGTTTCAATCGCTTTATTAGGTTTTATCTTTTTTCTTATAGGAACCCTTGTGACGAGCAATAAGTAAATGAAGAACGTTCCTATCCAGTAAAGAGAGCTATGTGTTGCTAGAGACAAAGAAAAAGCTTCAAAAAGCGTATAAAGCAGCGTGAAGGCTACCGTACTATAAGCGCTCAGTGCCCATAGCTGTTTGAAAGGGAGCTGCTTTTTAGTAATGAGTCCAATCAGTTTTCCAAGGTAAGCAAGGCAGGTAATAGCAAGGAAGTTTAGTCCAGATGTTAATACGTACAGTAAAAGCATAGCGATAGGGACAAGTATGTATAAAGAAAATTTTTGTTCGTGCAGCAAGTTTAACAGTTCATTTTTATTTTTATGATGCCAATTTAATAAATCATATGAATACGTTTGTGTTTGTGAATTAGCAGTGATATAAATTCCATCTTTTAGAAAGCCAATCGCATGAGCAGGAGAATGAAACTGTTCAATAGATTGTGAAGAATTTAAGATAAAAGCAGTGCCATTTACTTTTTTAGTGAAAGGGTCACTTGACGTAAGCTGTGAATTGGAAATATAAAAAGAAGAAACCGATTTTGGAAGCTCTGTTGTAGCGATGTGATAGCCGTTTACAATCGTCAAAGCCATAAAGAAAAATGTAGGCAGCAAAGAAATAAGTGTTAAAAACAATATGAAGCCAATGGTTTTATTTGTATGCTCAAAGCGAAGAGACCTCATTTTTTGAAAGGAAGTAAGACTCCATGCCATCTTTTTTAACATGATTATTGTAACCCCTCCTTTTATTAAAAAATTCTAACTATATTCTATTTTATAGCGGAAATTCAAGGTTTACAATAGTTTCTAGAAATCGTTTCCAATTACAATGTAAATATACTGTTAAGTTATTGTAAACATTAGTGCAAAAGCGTTTACAGTGCTTTTAAGATTCGTTAATAATAGTGGGGACTTCTCTATGTCGTTAGAAAAAAATCAAGGAGTTGAGATGTTTGGAACTAGATGTTCAAAAAATGATTTTTGAATTTATCGGTGGACTCGGAATCTTTTTATTCGGGATTAAGTTCATGGGAGATGGGTTGCAAAAATCAGCAGGAGATAGATTGCGCGATATTTTAGATAGATTCACAACTAATCCGTTTATGGGAGTTCTAGCAGGTATTCTGGTTACCGTTCTTATTCAGAGCAGCTCAGGAACTACTGTTATTACGGTAGGCCTGGTAAGTGCCGGTTTTATGACTTTGCGCCAAGCTATAGGGGTTATTATGGGCGCAAATATCGGTACGACAGTTACAGCTTTTATAATCGGAATTGACATTTCGAGCTACGCTCTTCCTATTCTCGCAGTGGGAGCGATTTTACTCTTTTTCTTTAAAAGTAAACCTGTTCAAAATTTTGGTCAAATCGCTTTTGGGTTCGGAATGTTATTCTTTGGTCTAGAGCTTATGGGAAGCGGGATGAAGCCGCTTCGCTCACTTCAACAGTTTCATGACTTAACTGTAAGCATGAGTGATAATCCGATTTTAGGAGTTGTAATTGGCACTTTATTTACGGTGATCGTTCAAAGCTCTAGCGCTACTATTGGAATTCTACAAGAACTTTTTGGACAGGGTGCTATTGATATACATGCCGCGCTACCTGTATTATTTGGAGACAACATCGGTACGACTATTACCGCTATTTTAGCTTCAATCGGGGCAAGTGTGGCAGCAAGAAGGGCTGCTTTAACGCACGTCATGTTCAACTTAATTGGTACAACTATTTTTTTAATTGTCTTGCCGTTATTCACTCGTCTTGTGGAGTACTTGAGAGAGGCAATGGGCTTAAATCCAGAAATGACGATTGCATTTGCTCATGGTCTCTTTAACACAACCAATACCATTATTCAGTTCCCTCTTATCGGTCTGCTTGCTTTAATTGTTACAAAGCTGATTCCTGGTGAAGATGCTGCTATAGACTTTAAACCTAAGCATCTTGATCCTATTTTTATTGAACAGTCTTCTTCAATTGCTCTTGGGCAGGCAAAAGCAGAGCTTATTCGTATGGGAGAATTCGCGACGATTGGACTAGAAGAAGCTAATAGTTATTTGAAGACGCGCCATCTTAAACATTCTGATGCTACTATGCAAATTGAAAATGCCATTAACAATTTAGATAAAAAAATCACGAATTATTTAGTGTTATTATCTCGCTCTTCCATGTCAGAAGCTGAAAGCGAAGAGCATTCTGTGCTTCTAGATACTGCGCGAGATATTGAGCGTATTGGCGATCATTTTGAAAATATCATTGAACTTGTTGATTATCAAATTACAAATAAGGTGAAAATGACAAAAGAAGCTAATACCGACTTAGCTGACATGTTCGAATTGACTATTTTAACAGTTAAAGAAGCTGTTTTTGCTTTAGAAAAAGTAGATAGAGAAAAAGCAGTCCAGGTCATTCAAAAAGAAGAGCAGATTGATGCAATGGAGCGTCTGCTTCGTAAGAAACACATTTTACGTCTAAATGAAAATGTATGTACAGGTTCTGCTGCTATTGTTTTTGTCGATATTATTAGCAACTTAGAACGAATTGGGGATCATGCTGTTAATATTGCGGAAGCGGTACTCGGAGATCGCTATCTAAAGACATGTTCAAAGGTAAAATAAAGAAAGACCTTGCTTATGCTAGGTCTTTCTTTATAGGATTGGTTATTGTATGATAAATAGTAATAATAAAAAGGATAGGTGCAGGCATGGCTATTTTATGTTGGGCATTAATTATCATTAGCTTTGTTGTATCGTTTGTTGGGTTGGTTTATCCCATCATCCCAAGCGTGCTATTTGTAGCTCTAGGATTTGTTATATACGGTTTATTTTATGATTTTAGCTCCTATAGCTGGTTGTTTTGGGTGATACAAGGATTGTTAGTTGTCGCACTTTTTTTAGCAGACTATATAGCTAATATTATTGGTGTGAAAAAATTCGGAGGCACTAAAGCAGGTGTTTGGGGAAGTACAGTTGGGCTGCTTGTGGGTCCGTTTGTCATTCCGGGATTTGGAATTATTTTAGGGCCGTTTATCGGAGCGATTGTAGGAGAACTTATTGTTCATCGGACCACCATTAGCAACGCAGTAAAAATTGGAGTAGGTTCGGTTATTGGCTTTTTTAGTGGCGCTATTTCAAAAGGATTTATTCAACTGCTGATGATTGCCTATTTTTTATACGCTGTTTTAAAATAATATATTGACTTTAGGCTAGAAACATGTTAAATTTTTAATGTCGCTAGTAAATGTTATATTGTTCCACAGTAGCTCAGTGGTAGAGCTATCGGCTGTTAACCGATCGGTCGTAGGTTCGAGTCCTACCTGTGGAGCCATGGCGGTGTAGCTCAGCTGGCTAGAGCGTACGGTTCATACCCGTGAGGTCGGGGGTTCGATCCCCTCCGCCGCTATTTTCCAATTTACATTTGTGACATACATAATTCATATTGTTCCACAGTAGCTCAGTGGTAGAGCTATCGGCTGTTAACCGATCGGTCGTAGGTTCGAGTCCTACCTGTGGAGCCATGGGGACCCTTAGCTCAGCTGGTTAGAGCAGACGGCTCATAACCGTCCGGTCGCAGGTTCGAGTCCTGCAGGGTCCACCATTTATAGGGTTGGAGGAATACCCAAGTCCGGCTGAAGGGATCGGTCTTGAAAACCGACAGGGGTGTTAAAGCCCGCGGGGGTTCGAATCCCTCTTCCTCCGCCATACTATTGTTTATTCAAAGCTTCTTTTGAGAAAAAGAAGCTTTTTTTATGTTTAAAAGAATAGCGAATGGGAATTAGGTAAATATAAATCATGGATTAGGTACTTTTTATTTGAAACAGTAGGGTAAATTTGCTAATCTAAACGTATATGGTGCTTTTGCGCCAAAATGCTTACATATTTTGAAGGAGGAATTATTCATGGCTTACAAATTACCAGAACTACCTTATGCATACGATGCACTGGAACCACATATCGACAAAGAAACAATGAATATTCACCACACAAAACATCACAACACATACGTTACAAACCTAAACGCTGCTGTTGAAGGCAAAGCGGACTTAGAAAGCAAAAGTATTGAAGAGTTAATTTCAAACTTAGATGCTGTTCCTGAAGATATCCGTACAGCAGTACGCAATAACGGTGGCGGTCATGCGAACCACTCATTATTTTGGACAATCCTTTGCCCTAACGGCGGCGGTGCTCCAACTGGTGAATTAGCAGACGCTATCGCTAGCAAATTCGGAAGCTTTGATCAATTCAAAGAAGAATTTGCAAATGCAGCTAAAACTCGCTTCGGTTCTGGCTGGGCTTGGTTAGTTGTAAACAACGGCCAATTAGAAGTAACAAGCACACCAAACCAAGATAGCCCATTAATGGAAGGCAAAACGCCAATTCTTGGTCTAGACGTTTGGGAGCACGCTTACTACCTAAATTACCAAAACCGCCGTCCAGATTACATTTCAGCATTCTTTAATGTTGTAAAATGGGACGAAGTTGCTAAACGTTACGACGCTGCAAAATAAGCTGAAGACGTATTTAAGAGCCAGTAAAGTAATTATTACCTTTACTGGCTTTTTTGTTTTCCAATTCTTTTACATATCTCCTTTTCTTTTTCACACACTAGGTGTAGAAGAGAAAAGGAGTTTTTTGATATGCCTTTATTAAAAAAAGTAGTTGGAGATGTAGAAGTTAGTAAAGATTTACTTTTGCTTTTAATTATAGGCGGTCTTTATGCCTTGGCTATTTCAATTTCCAATTCGTTTGTTAACATTTATCTGTGGAAGCAATCAGGCGAATTTTCAGATCTCGCTATTTATAATTTAGCGGTAGTGGTGCTTCAGCCGCTTACGTTTATTTTAGCAGGTAAATGGGCCAAACGAATTGACCGGGTTGTGGTTTTAAGGTTAGGTGTATCTTTTTTAGCTGTTTTTTATATCGCTGTATTAGTCAGTGGAGCTAACGCAGCCGAGTATTTAGTATTGCTTGGTGGACTGCTGGGTATAGGGTATGGCTTTTATTGGCTAGCTTTTAATGTGCTAACTTTTGAAATTACAGAACCTGATACAAGAGACTTTTTTAATGGATTTTTAGGGATCTTAAACTCTTTTGCAGGGATGATTGGTCCTTTAGGAGCGGGCTTCGTTATTTCCGCTTTGTATGAATCACTTGGGTATAAAATTGTGTTTGGTGTATCGTTGCTATTGTTTATCGGTGCCGTTGTGCTTAGTTTTTTTATTACAAGACGCGCAGCGGAAGGAGTATACAAATTTAAAGAAGTATGGGCTGAACGAAAAGTCAATAAAGACTGGAATCGAATATTGCAGGCTCATTTCTTTCAAGGGTTGCGTGAAGGTACGTTCATTTTTGTTGTATCCGTCATGGTATTTATTACGACGGGAAGTGAATTAGCATTAGGAACATATGGACTGGTGAATTCAGCGGTTGCGTTTGTAGGCTACTATGTTGCCTCAAGATTTATTAAGCAAAAAAATCGTCTTCGATTTATCTTCACAGGGGGCCTCCTTCTCTATGGAGCAGTCTTTTTGCTTATCTTTAACTTATCGTATCCAAAGTTAATTATATATGCCGTTTGTATTGCCATTGCTTATCCTATTTTGTTGGTTCCATTCATTTCTCTAACATACGATGTGATTGGACGAGCAAAAGACGTTGTTTCAAAAAGAATTGAATACATTGTTGTTAGAGAAGTATTTCTGAATATTGGACGCGTCGTTTCCATATCTTTATTTTTAATAGCTGTACTATTTTTTGATGAAGCAAAAAGTATTCCTATTTTATTAGCTATTGTTGGAGCAGGGCATACGATCATTTATTTTTGTGTGAGACATATCTCGCAGCCTCTGCACAAAAAAGAAACGACTGTTACTCCTCCAGTATTAAATGAAGGAGATGGAGAGTCTCCAGCTTAGAGTATTGTGAGCTCCTTCATTTGCACTATGGAAAATGTCTCGCTTTTCTTTTAAAATAAATACGTTGTGTAAATAGGCACCTGTCAGGTGTCTATTTATTTGCTAAATATCTGATTTTATGGTGTTATGGTATATATGTTTTATAAAGTGTAGGTGTTGGTATGAAAAAGAAAAAAAGAAGAAAAAGTCACGTGCCTTTTCGTGTGAACTTACTTTTCTTGACCGTATTTGCCCTATTTTCCGTATTAATTTTGCGGTTAGGACTTGTTCAAATTGTTTACGGTGAGAATTACGAACGAGAAGTCGAAAAAACTCAGGACGTTACAGTCAGTACGCCTGTTCCTCGAGGGAAAATGTACGATCGTTATAACCGCGTAATTGTAGATAATACCTCTTTAAATACGATTACATATACTCGTTTTCAAGGAAATACAGCTGAAGAAAGGCTGCGCATCGCTAAAAAGTTAGCCACTATGATCGATGTTCCTTACACTACAAATGTGATTGATGTTCCAGAAAATAGAAAGAATAAAGATGCTAAAAACGCGGTAAAAATTACAGAACGCGACATGAAGGATTATTGGATTATGCTTCACCCTAAAGAAGCGGAGCAGAAAATTACGCAAGCTGATCGCAAAAAAGTTCAAGATGGTGAAATGACTGATGACGAACTGTATCAACGTCAGTTAGACCGCATTTCTAAAAAAGATTTAGAAAGTTTAAAGAGCGATTTAGAAGTTCTTGCCATTAAGCGCCAAATGGAGGCAGGTTATTCTAACACGCCCCAAATTGTTAAAAGCGGTGTGACAAATGAAGAGTATGCCGTTGTAAGTGAGCACTTAGATGAACTTCCAGGTGTTGATACAACGACGTATTGGGATCGCTCATACCCAGAAAACAGTACTCTCCGTACTTTGCTTGGAAATGTATCATCTGCCAACGAGGGACTGCCTAAAGATAAAGTGCAATATTACTTGTCAAGAGGCTATAGCCGAAATGACCAAGTTGGGACGAGCTATTTAGAGAAGCAATACGAAGCTCAGCTCAGCGGTCAAAAAGAAAAAGTCCAATATGTAACAGATAATAAAGGAAATCTCCTTGATACAATTCAAGTGTCTAAAGGTGAACGAGGCAGTGATTTGGTTTTAACTATTGATATGGAGCTTCAAAAAGCGGTAGAAAAACAAATTACGGAGCAGCTTTTAGCCAAAAAGCAAATGAAGGGAACGCAATTTTTAGACCGTGCTTTTGTGATTATGATGGATCCTCACACAGGAGAAATCTTAACAATGGCAGGTAAAAAATACACCGTTGATAAGAAGACTGGAGCGCCTAAAATAGAAGATTTTGCATTAGGCAATATTTCAACATCTTATACAATGGGCTCTGTTGTAAAAGGAGCAACGGTTCTAGCCGGCTTAGATTCAGGAGCTATTAAGCCAAACACAGTGTTCGTTGATGAACCGTTAAAAATTAAAGGAACACCGGTTAAGAAATCAGCTGAGGCTGAAGGGTTAGGGCCCTTAACGTATTCATCTGCGTTAAAATATTCATCTAACGTATTTATGTTTAAAACGGTAATGGCTATGGCTGGGTTACAGTATCATAAAAACATGACTTTACCGATTAAACCCGATACATTCAGCGAACTGCGTTCTTACTACAGTCAGTTCGGCTTAGGTGTATCAACAGGCATAGACCTTGATAACGAATCAACAGGTGTCCAAGGCGGAAGCGATGTTCCAGGTACGGCGCTTGATTTAGGAATTGGTCAGTATGATACGTACACGCCGCTGCAGCTTGTTCAATATACTTCTGCAATAGCTAATGGAGGCTATCGCATCAAGCCGCAGCTAGTAAAAGAAATCCGAAAACCAACGATTAAAACCGATGAAATTGGCGGTACGCAGCATTCATTTGAACCTGATGTGTTAAATCGTATCACGATGAAAGAAGAATACATTAAAGATGTTCAAAATGGCTTTAAGCGCGTTACGCAAGAACAAGGCGGTACAGGGTATGCAGCTTTCCATACGGCGAACTATAATCCTGCTGGTAAATCAGGAACGGCACAAGCCTATGAGAAAAACCCAAGCGGAGGGGATCCGATTAAAGTTAATAATTCGAACTTTGTGGCCTTTGCTCCGGCAAATGATCCTGAAATTGCAGTAGCTGTCGTGGTACCATCGGCATTTGTGCCAAGTGCACCAAATACCATTACAAAAGAGCTTGCTCGTTCTGCGCTCGATACTTATTTTGATTTAAAGAAAAAAGGTGAACAAGAAGTAAAAGATCAAGAAGAGAATCAACAGGCTGTCATTGCAAACGACGCCAATTAAAGAGGCTGGGAAAAAAGCATATTAGTTGAAGTAAGATCCGAACGAAGTTGATTAAGAATCAGCTTCGTTCGGATTTTTTTATTGGTAGGGTGAACGTAGATTTCATGTATGTAGGTGCTTCTAGCGGTTGTTTGGAGGGAAAGGCGAAAGCGACGAGGAGGCTCACCGGCCGCCCGTGGAAAGCGAAGCCTTGCACGGAAATCAATAGTGGTGTCGGAAGTAGTTCGTAATACCTTATTTATCCAATTTACCCATCTTTACATTGAATTAATTTAGTTATGTCTCTACCTCTTCTTTTTTTATCGGAAATCTTTACATATATGGTTTTTTATTGAATTTAAGGGTCGTAAGAACTAGTTTTTTACCTGAAAAACACGCAGATATACCTTCATTTACAAAAGCTTTACATTGAGTTAAAACACAATTAATAGTCGGCTATTATTCTGTAAGTGTAAGGATTAATAGAAATGATCAAAATAAGGGGAAGCGTTTCGGCTTCTCGTATTTATTTACACTGATAGTAAACAATAGATATTAAATAGACATAGAGAGACTTTTATTGTGCTCAAAACGGTTAAAGACGATGAAGGAGGATTATCCAATGGCAATAACAATGGAATTGACTAACAAAGAAAAAGTGAATACTCCGCAAACAAAAGAAATTGTATATAAAACAAAAGGTTTGAATTTATGGTATGGCGACACACATGCCTTAAAAAATATTGATTTAGACATTCATGCTAACGAAGTTACCGCGATCATCGGTCCATCAGGGTGCGGAAAATCAACATATATTAAAACGTTAAATCGTATGGTAGAAATGACTCCAATTGTTCGTACATCAGGTGAAATTGAGTATAGAGGGAAAAATATTTTTGATAAATCGTACCATGTGGAAGAGCTGCGCACGCAAGTAGGAATGGTTTTCCAAAAGCCAAATCCGTTCCCAAAATCTATTTATGATAATATTGCGTACGGTCCAAGAATTCATGGCGTTCGCAACAAGAAAAAACTAGATGAAATTGTTGAAAAAAGTTTACGAGGAGCAGCTATTTGGGACGAAGTTAAAGATCGTTTGAATCAAAATGCGAATGGGTTGTCAGGTGGACAACAGCAGCGTATCTGTATTGCGCGCTGCTTGGCTATTGAACCCGACGTTATTTTAATGGATGAGCCTACTTCTGCCCTCGATCCAATTTCGACATTAAAAGTAGAAGAGTTAGTACAAGAATTAAAGAAAGACTTCAGCATTATTATTGTTACACATAACATGCAACAAGCGGCACGTATTTCAGATAAAACAGCATTTTTCTTAAATGGAGAAGTGGTAGAGTACGCAGAAACAGATAAAATCTTCTCAATGCCATCTGATAAACGCACAGAAGATTATATTACAGGTCGTTTCGGTTAAGACATACAAGGAGATGGGATGAGTGGTTGTACGCGAAAAGTTTCATGGTGATTTAAAGATATTACGTGAAAAATTATTAGAAATAGGGCGCTTAACGCATGAGGCGCTATCAAAATCAATTGAAGCATTGCAAACAAGTAACGTTGAGCTGGCGCTAGAAATTATCGACGGCGATTCATACGTTGATGATTTAGAAGAAGAAATTAATGACCTAGCTATCCTACTGATTGCAAAGCAGCAGCCGGTGGCTATCGATTTAAGACGTATCATTGTGGCAATTAAAATTGCTTCGGATGTTGAGCGTATGGCAGATTTTGCAGTTAACGTAGCAAAATCGGCTATACGAATTGGAAATGAGGAATTAATTAAGCCGTTAGAACATGTAAAGAAAATGCACGATATTTCAATTGAAATGTTGAGCCTTTCGTTAAAAGCTTATCATGAGGAAGATCTTGTGTTGGCTAAAAAAGTAGCGGAAATGGACGATCAAGTGGATGAGCTTTACGGAATAACAATCAAAGAACTTTTAAGTCTTGCTAAAGAAAAGCAGGAGGCTATGAATCAAATTACGCAGCTTTTATTTGTAGCCCGCTATTTAGAGCGTATGGCTGATCATACCACTAATGTAGCAGAAAGCGTATTTTACCTTGTAAAAGGCAAGCGCTACGACTTAAACGAATAGTAGAAAAACCTCTTCTAATAAACGAAGAGGTTTTTTTGTTAGTAAATTATAATTACTATGTTAACCTGAATTTTTAACACAAATCGACAAATTGCGTTTATTGTGGCAACTTTTTCTGAATGGTAAGATGTTAATAAGTTTATACGGCATTTATGTGTAGAAAAAACATTCTAAGAAACGAAGTGATAAAACAGTGGCTGCTAATCTTATTCAAAACTTAAATGTGTGTATAGCTACTCAGCTTGACTCATCCCGTATTTATGTTCACTGGTCGTTTTCTGAGCATATTCGAGAGATGGTAGAAAGTATGTTTTCGACACGGTGGGAAGAATTGAATTTAGCTATGTGTACGTATGATATAACAGGTCTTCATTTTAACGGCCATGAATCAAACCGCTATTATATGGAGGGGCTTACTCCTAAGCAAGACTTCATGTTTATGAACAGCTTGGAAAGTGAGCGCACGTATGTAATAGATATTGGTATTCAAGATAAAGAAGGAAGTTTTTTTTCCCTTCTTCGTTCAAATTCAGTTTATTTGATGAAAGAACAAAATGAACAAGTGAATGTAACTTCGTTAGGCTGGATGTACGAACCTGTAAAAGTTCACCAGGGTGTTCAAAATGAATTTAGCACATATTCCTTATATTCAAATGATTTGGAGCAGGTGAAGAAGCAATATGAATAGTGATGACTGTATTCTTTTAACTTATATGCATTGTCCGTTGCTACATGTACTTCAAACAGAGAGTGAGTATCCCCTGTTTGAACAAGTAACGAACGAGCTCATCCCTTTTTTAGATCAAATTGAGTCTAAGAAATTGATAGGTGCAACAGCTGTGATGTCTTGTGTGTTTTTGAACGCATTAAACGACGAGGAGTTTAACACTCGTTACGCTCAATATTTACACCAGTTTTCAAGCCGGCAGCATCAGAGAGCACTCACTTTTTTAAAAAAGTGGAACGGGAGCTTGTTCTCAGCCTGCAAATATTTCTTTCAGCATGACATGATGGAATGTATCCCTACTACCGTAACGAACGCGTTTGTTTCCACCCTTAAAACCGAACAAACATTAAATCTCCAAATTACAGAAGCAATACGTGTTTTTCAACAGTTTTTTGAAAAAAAGCCCGTCGGTTTTTTTATACAGCAAGGAGAGTATACTCATCAAGTAGATATGCTCCTAAAATCTCATCAAATGCGCTATACCTTTGTGAAGTCATCAACAGATGAACTAAAAAAGTCGCCTGCTGGCATTATCTTGTTTCCATATCCTAAGCAAGGAAAACAAGTTGAGGAAGGAACAATGAATAAAGCGAGCGCTGTTTTGGATTTGAAGGCTAAGGACACGCTTGGCTTTCAGCGAATGCAAGCAGTAAGTGGTATATTTCAATATCCTTTAGATTACGCGAGGGATATAGAGTTTCATCAAAACGAAACTCTTGCACTCTACGGTGCAACAAAAAGCGCCGAATTTGTCAGTGAGAACAATCAATTGTTTATTTCAACCGTACAGAAGTCAGAGGCGATGCTAGATGTTATCGAGTCTAAACATCCTAGCGTGGTAAATGCTATCTACCGACAGTGGCTCCTTTTAAGTAGCAGCGATTGGCTTTATAATTTTGAAAAAGTCAAAGATGAATACGAAAGACAAGTAAAACTGTTTGATTTTCTTTGTCACGAAGAGAATCCAAGGATGGATAGCGAAAACAGTTTTCTTTCAGGAAGTTCTTTTTTATACCCTACAAAAGAGATAGAGCCGGCGGCTTTATCACTAAATCAATATAAAGGCGGTCTCTCCATTTTAATGCTTGCATGGGAATTCCCTCCTCTAGTTATCGGAGGACTTGCACGACATGTATTTGATTTATCCAGAGCGCTAGCTAGAGCTGGCCATCATGTTAGTGTATTAACGACGTATGTAGAGGGGCTGCCGGAATATGAGCGTTTATACGGTGTTCACGTTTACCGAGTTAAAAGCCTGCAGCCTCATCATCCGGACTTTTTGACATGGGTAAACAGTTTGAATGTGGCTATGGCTCTTAGAGGACTGCAGTTAGGCTACAAGCTGTCTTTTGACGTTATTCATGCTCATGACTGGCTTGTTGCATCCGCTGCAAAATGTTTAGCAGATAAAACGGATAGACCGCTAATTACGACCATTCATGCGACAGAACATGGGCGCAATAATGGTATTCATAATGACATGCAGCAGAAAATTCACTTGCAAGAAGAGGAGCTGATTCGACAATCAAGCTCAATCATTGTCTGCAGCGACTATATGAAGAAAGAATTAATCACTTTATTTCACGTAGAGCAAGATAAAATTGCTATATTTCCAAATGGAATTGACAAGCAGCTGGTAGTTGACGCAGTAAATGAGCGGTTAAAAGAAAGTTTACAAAAGAAATATAATTTTAGAAAGGCCCCTATTATTTTTTCAATTGGACGAATTGTATATGAAAAAGGATTTCAGCTATTTATTGAAGCAGCGGAACTATTTAAGAAAAAACAAATAGATGTTCAATTCGTTGTAGCAGGAAAAGGGCCTTTACTTCATGAGTTTCGAACACAGGTAAGTGAAAAGCAATTAGACAAATACGTGTATTTTATTGGATACATTACCGATAACGAACGAAATCAGCTTCTTCAAGCTTGCAAAATGGTTGTTTTTCCAAGTCTATATGAACCTTTTGGAATTGTGGCTTTAGAGGGGATGGTAGCCAAGAAGCCAACTATTGTTGCCGATACAGGAGGTCTAAGCGATATTGTTTCACATTTCGACACGGGCCTGACGTTTGCCCGAGGAGATACGCTCGAATTAATCAACTGCATAGAATTTTTGTTAAAAAATGAAAAAACGGCTGCAAAAATCAGCGAAAATGGGTATAGAAAAGCAACAACTATGTTTAGCTGGGAAAAAATCGCTATTGATACAAGTAAGCTGTTTCAACATCACATTTGCCAGGATAAAAAAAGGAGGGAGGCAAAAAATTGAAAGCCATTATACTTGCTGGCGGTAAAGGAACAAGACTGCAGCCCTTGACCTATACGATTCCAAAGCCTATGCTGCCGCTTTATGATAAACCTGTGATGGAATATAGCATTGAACTGCTTAAGAAACATGGAATTACAGAGATTGGGATTACGCTGCAGTATAGGCATGAACAAATTATTGAATACTTTGGGGATGGCTCTCAGTGGGGAGTGACGCTTACTTATTTTATCGAAAAAGAGCCTCTTGGAACAGCTGGCGGAATTAAGCGAGCAGAGGCCTTTATTGAGGAAGACTGTATTATTATTAGTGGAGATGCCTTAACAGAAATTAATCTTCAAGACGTTATTCATTTTCATTATGAACAAAAAAGCGAAATGACCATTGTTACAAAAGAAGTAAACGACGTGCGGGGTTATGGAGTGGTGACGATAGATGAAGGGCATCGAGTCATGGGATTTGTAGAGAAACCGACCTACGAACAGGCCAATAGCCGATTGATTAATACGGGAGTGTATGTGATCAAAAAATCCGTTCTTGATTACGTGAATTCTTATGGTCCTACAGATTTTAGCTTTGACATTATCCCGCTGCTTTTGGAATATAATCATACTGTGTGCAGTTTTGTAACGGAAGATTATTGGATTGATATTGGGCAAATCCACCATTATCGTCAAGCACACTATGATTTGTGGAGGAAGTGGTTTGGCAATAGACAGGAAAGTATTGTCTCAGATGATGTGCTTATAGAAGAAGGGGTGACTATTTACGATCCGGTTTACGTAGGAGAAAATGTGGTGATTAGAAAAGGTGCTTCAATTGGTCCTTACACGATTATCGGAACCAATAGTATCATAGAAGCACATGCTGCAGTCGATAAAACGATTTTGCTTCAAAACGTAACGGTGGGGGCAGAATCGTTTTTATACAACGCTACGATAGGTCCCTATGTAAATGTTCAAGCAATGACTACGTATGTCCAAGATACAGTAGCTGAAAATCAATTGCTACCTCAACTTTCTGTAAAACCAGATGTTTCTATCTTCAAAAACGGTCGCCTGTATGTACATTCATCTGTTGATCGAGAAAGACTATACAATGCGTTATTACTTGTATGCAAACACCAAGGGGCGTTCTGTCTAGCAAGCGATGATGAAGGAGAAGCCATTCAACTTCGCAAAGAATGCTTTTCTTTTTTACGGAGTAATCATTCAGCTGTGTATGATATTAAAAAAGAAGCTCTTCCGGTATTTCGATATTACATGATGACTTCACAAGCGAGGATTGGTATTTACATTGGTGTGGATAGCAAAAACAGCGGCCTCTTTTTAGAAATATATGACAAGAAAGGGCAATTAGTTAATCAGCTTATTGAAAAAAAGATTGAGCGGATGTACCTTCAAGCTAAACAAGCAAACATAACAACTTCTGTTTCACTTAAAGAAACAAGCATAGGAAATATCAGGGGAGAATATTGTGATGCTTTAGTAAAATCAATTAATCAGCATGTTTTATTAGAAGACAGTACGCGGATTGGCGTAATTTGTTCGCCGTTTATACAGGAAGTTGTCGAATTATTATGTAAGCGTCTTCGTGTCCACGTTTTATTTTTAAACAAATGGGAGAAAACAGAAGAAATCAAACGAATAATTAAACGAAATAAGCTGTCTTTTTGTATTCAGATTAAAGAAGATGGAGAAACATTTGCTCTATATGATGAAAAAGGCTGCAGCGTAAATGACTCAGAAATTATGTCGCTTTATATTTATAGCGTATACATGACAAAAAAAGTAGCATTCGTTCCTATTCCTATACACTATTCATCCACACTAGAAACATTTGCTCAATCTCTCAATCAATCATTTATGAGGACAAAAGCAAAAAAACGTGACTTGCTTAGTCTTTTGGGGCCCGTTCAATTTCAGTTAGATGCCATGTACGCTTTATGTCAGCTGATCGAATTAATTATGGTGCAACAGCGTAGAATTTCTGAAATGATTCAATATGTCCCCCATGCCTATATGAACTGGCGCTATATTTCATGTCCGCTAGAAATTCAAGAACAAGTGATGAAGAAACTATTAGAAGAAGCAATCGGTAAACAAGTGTATGTCATTGATGGCTTAAAGATTTACCATGATCCCCATGAATGGACGCTTATTTTGCCCGATGGTCACTTGCCTGTATTAAATATTTATTCAGAGGCGTTAAACACTCAGACTGCCAAGAAGCTGTCGGCATATTTTGTAGAAAAAATACAAGAGTATCAAAGAGTGTAAATAATGGCTTTTATTTAAAAGAAAGGAAGTACGCCTCTCATAAAAGGAGTTCCGCTTATTTCAAGAAACTTCATCTATATATAAGGCGTAGCGGAGAGGGAGCTCAGGGCTCTAAGAGGAAAGAAAAAGTGAAGAAATGAAATTAAATGACTTTCTTCAAAAAAACAGACTGGCATTTCCTTTCGAAAAATGATATTATATTAAAGTCTGATTTATGTTTATAATGTTTGGAGGGAAAATAGATGCGCGTAAACGTTACATTAGCTTGCACTGAAACTGGTGACCGTAATTATATTACAACTAAAAACAAGCGTAATAACCCAGATCGTCTTGAGTTAAAAAAATACAGCCCAAGACTTAAAAAAGTTACACTTCATCGTGAAACAAAGTAAGCAGTAGGAGTACAATCCTGCTGTTTTTTTTATAGGGGGAATTAAAATGAAATCTCATCTGCGCAAAGAGATGAAGCGCGTTCTTAATTTAATTTCTGAAGAGCAGCACGAGTCACATTCAACAAGCATAGCAAATGAACTGTATGAAACTTGTTTATGGAAAGAAGCTAGAGTGATTGCAGTTACGGTTTCAAGAAATAAAGAAGTTAATACAAAGCCCATCATTGAACGTGCTTGGAAAGATGGAAAGAAAGTAGCTGTTCCAAAATGCAACCCCACAACATCTCAAATGATTTTCTACGAGATTACGAATTTTTCACAGCTTGAAGTAGTTTACTACGGGTTAGCCGAACCCATTATTGAAGAAACGGTTCTGGTCTCAAAATCTTCAATTGATTTACTCCTTGTTCCTGGCGTGGTATATAGCAAAAATGGATATCGTATCGGCTACGGAGGCGGCTATTACGATCGTTATTTAACAGACTATACCGGACAGAAGCTAAGCCTTGCATTTGATTGTCAAGTCGTTTCGGAGGTTCCATATGAATCTCATGATGTTCCTGTTCAATATATTTTGACAGAGAAGGAGCTTATTTGCTGTGAATCCGTTTGATGTTGCCATGATCATTGTGATATTACTCATGGCAGGAGCAGGCTACTGGGCAAAAGCACTGACTGTATCGGGAGCCTGCATGTCTTTTATCGTAGGAGCGAGCGTTTATATCGGTTTTTCACTTCAAGGTTTTTTACTCTTACTCTTATTTTTTAGCACTTCTACGTTGTGTAGTAAGTACAAGAAAGAAAAAAAGCGTGGATTAGAAGAAAAGCTAGAAAAGCACGACAGACGAGATTATATTCAAGTCCTTGCTAACGGGGGTGTAGCCGCTGCTTGCAGTTTGTTATATGCTGCAACAGCTTCGCCTGTTTGCATGTGGATGTTTATGATCAGTATTTCAGCTGCTAATGCTGACACATGGGCATCTGAAATAGGCTCTCTTAGTAAGAGGCCGCCGTTTTACATTTGGACGTTAAAGAGAGTAGAAGCCGGTACCTCAGGAGCCGTATCGCTCTTAGGCACAGCAGCGGGAGCAGCGGGAGCTTTTCTTATTGCTGCCGCTTGTTATTTTGCTTTTCCCTATGTATCGCTGAGTGGTATATTGCTAGTCGGTTGCTTTGGTTTCATCGGAAACGCTATAGACACTCTTCTTGGAGCAAGTGTGCAAGTTCGCTTTCGTTGTCAAAGCTGCGGTATTGAAACAGAACGGAAAGAGCATTGTCGTAAACCAACGATAAAAGAGAAAGGAATCATTTTCTTTAACAATGATGTTGTGAACCTTGCCGCTATTTTGCTTGCTGCTTTTACAGGCGGAATCCTTATCCTGTTTTTACCTATATAAGAGCATAAAATGTTCGTCATAGGAGCAAAGTAAACGTAAGGAGGCTTGAAAATGAGACATATTGTATTAGTACTTACGCTTTTAGTCGTTGGAACGCTAGGCTATCAAATGAGATACCGTGTTTTAAATTCCCTGTTTGGAAATTCGTTTATCCGCAGTCTAGCTGTTCGTTCATTTTTTAATTTGCCGTTTGTTCGGGATCGTTTAATGAAGCAGGTCTTCCGCTAAGAGCGAAAGATACATAAAAAACACCTTACAGACCTGTAAGGTGTTTTTTTATAGAAAAAGAAAAAGGGAAAATCGTTGCTTTTTTCCTGGGTTTCTGCCATCTTTACATATAGAGAGTGTGAGGAGGTGACTATTTGTCTAGGCAAGATTTTTATTATTTGCAGCTGGCACAGCATTTGCTTGGCCATTCTTCATATGAGTTGATTTCGATGAAAGCTGATGCTTCAGAGCTATGGTTTCAATCTTCGCATCGCAAAGATAAGTCAATTGTCCGCATAGTCCGCCGGAATTTTAAATCAGCCGTTGAACAGCAAAAAGATGTGTTATATGCATTACAAAGAGCTGAGAATGTGCGAAAGCAGAGCGGTAAATCAACGCTTACTCTTAACACGATTTACTTTGCTGATTTTGATCCGTTTTATACTGAGCAGTCCTTAGAAAGTGCGCCAAGTCCCTCTAAAGTGAATAGTTACGTTGAACAACTAACGGCAGAGAAAGCAAGCGCTTATGAACCTCTATTCGAACGGCTAGATCTTACATTGGAAAGCGCAGACAATTTCTCTTCCGAAGAAGAAGCCGAGCGCATAGAACAGTGGAAACATAAAATTGTGCTTTTTGTACAGAAAAAACAAAGCGAAGAACAGCAAATAGCTGGATACGGGAAGCCTATTTTTACATATATATTTTTAGCGCTGCAAATCTTAATGTTTCTATTTCTGGAGTGGAAGAGCAGTACACAAAATACGCTCACTCTGATTCAATACGGAGCTAAATACAACCCCTTAATTATGGAAGGCGAATGGTGGCGTTTTTTTACCCCTATAATTTTGCATATAGGACTTCTGCATTTGCTTATGAATAGTGTAGCCTTGTATTATTTAGGAACGCTTGTAGAGAGGATATATGGCAGCGGGCGTTTTGTCTTTATTTATATATTTGCCGGGTTTGCAGGATCTCTAGGAAGTTTTATATGGAATACGTCTATTTCCGCAGGAGCCTCAGGGGCTATTTTCGGCTGCTTTGGAGCTTTACTGTTTATAGCAAGAACAAATCCACGCTTCTTTTTTCGAACAATGGGGTCGAGTTTCATTGTCATTATTGTAATTAACTTGATTTTTGGATTTGTTGCGCCGAACGTCGATAATGCAGGGCATATTGGCGGTTTGGTTGGCGGATTTTTAGCTGCAAGCATCGTCAGTTTACCGAAACAAAAAAAGCTGTATATTCAGATTCCGGCTTTCATTTGCACGCTTTTACTAGTAGGAAGTCTGCTTTTTTATGGATATCATGAGCGTTCTGTTTATCAAGATGAACCCTATGCACTCAGCGTAGCGGCTACGTATCTTCAGCAGAAGCAGTATGAAGAAGCAAAAGATGCCATTAAGCTTTTTGTTGAAAAAGGAACAGGAAATAGTAACGTGTATTTCGTCAGTGCTCGCGCAGAATTTTATCTTGAAAATTATAAAGCAGCTAAACAGCAATTGAATCAGGCTATAAAGTATGATTCAACTTTTCATGAGGCGTATTACAATTTAGCTCTGGTGAATATGAAACTGAATGATATTCCAGCGGCCACACAAAATATCGATAAAGCAATTGCGCTTGAACCGCAAAATGAAAAATACGAAAAGCTGAAGCAAGAGCTAGAAAATTAAAACTGTTGAATGACGAATTTAATATTTTATACTTTACTATTGTGAGAACGTTTACTAGAATATTAATATGTAGACCTAGCAGTGGGCGTTAAATACGGCCGCTGTTTATGACTGAATGACTGTTGAGTTATCTCAAAATAAATGAATCATATCACCTAGAAAATAGGAT
Organism: Priestia sp. 40; assembly: GCF_049368575.1. Lineage (NCBI taxonomy): Bacteria > Bacillati > Bacillota > Bacilli > Caryophanales > Bacillaceae > Priestia > Priestia sp. 40. The sequence continues at coordinate 1,173,322 of NZ_JBMPZA010000005.1, read as the reverse complement.
AAAGGTGACAGAATGAATACGTTATATGATGTACAACAATTATTAAAGTCCTTCGGCATTTTTATATACGTGGGCGATCGTATTGCTGATTTAGAGCTGATGGAAGCGGAAGTAAAAGAGTTATATCAGTCTAACTTGATTGATGTACGTGATTACCAAATGGCAATTCTTTTGCTTCGTCGAGAGTTAAAACAACAAAAAGAGAAAAAGGATGAATGAACATGGATGACAAATGGTTAGTTGGAGTTGATTTAGGCGGTACAACAATAAAAATGGCCTTTATTAATCATTATGGAGAAATCATTCACAAATGGGAAATTAATACGGATGTGAGCGAGCAAGGCCGTAAAATTCCAACAGATATTGCAAAAGCAATTGATAAAAAGTTAAACGATCTTGGAGAAGTAAAATCAAGGTTAGTAGGCATTGGTATTGGTGCACCGGGGCCTGTCAACTTTGCAAACGGTTCGATTGAAGTAGCTGTCAATTTAGGTTGGGAAAAATTCCCTATCAAAGATATCTTGGAAGTAGAAACTTCTCTTCCTGTTGTAGTAGACAATGATGCAAACATTGCAGCGATTGGAGAAATGTGGAAGGGTGCTGGAGACGGAGCAAAAGATTTACTTTGCGTTACGCTTGGCACAGGCGTTGGCGGTGGCGTCATTGCAAATGGTGAAATTGTACAAGGCGTAAATGGAGCCGCTGGTGAGATCGGGCACATTACTTCTATTCCTGAAGGCGGAGCACCGTGTAACTGCGGCAAAACCGGCTGTTTAGAAACAATCGCTTCAGCAACTGGAATTGTACGTTTAACAATGGAAGAATTAACGGAAACGGACAAACCAAGTGAGCTTCGCACAGTGTTAGAACAAAATGGACAAGTTACATCTAAAGATGTATTTGATGCAGCTCGTTCAAAAGATGAATTAGCGATGCATGTTGTAGATAAAGTTGCCTTTCATTTAGGTCTAGCACTAGCAAACTCTGCTAATGCATTAAACCCTGAGAAAATCGTTCTAGGCGGCGGTGTGTCTCGTGCAGGCGAGGTATTACTTGCACCGGTAAGAGATTATTTCAAACGTTTTGCATTTCCTCGCGTAGCGCAAGGTGCTGAATTAGCAATCGCTACTTTAGGAAACGATGCGGGAATTATTGGAGGAGCTTGGTTAGTTAAATCTTATTTTGAATAATAAGCAAGCATCTAACTGAGATAAAAAAGCGCTTTGACTAAATGTCAAAGCGCTTTTTTATCATGCATCTTTTCAATCTTTACATATACATAGTGTAAAGGAGTGAAGATTATGCAAATTGTAGATATCCAAAAGCCCTACGATTACACGCGAACAATACGAGATATCCAAACACTTTTAACATACTACCCCTATGGTTCTCTTGAATGGATAGGGTGCAGCGTGCTCGGAAAGCCGATTCCTCATATTTTAATTGGAAACGGAGAAAGAAAGGTTCATATTAATGCGTCTTTTCATGCCAATGAATGGATTACGACAAATGTTCTTCTACAGTTTGTTGAAGATTATTTAGCTGCTCTTCATTATGATCAGGCGTTGAACGGGCAGGAAGCAAGAGCTCTTTTTAATCAAGTTACGCTTTCTACAGTTCCAATTGTTAATCCAGACGGAGTAGATCTGGTCTTAAAAGGTCCTCCTGTAAGTGAACCTTATGCGTCTTTTCTTTCTAAAATAGGAAGAGACTTTCCTGATTTTCAAAGCTGGAAAGCAAATATCCGAGGGGTAGACTTAAACAATCAGTTTCCGGCTTATTGGGAAATTGAAAAAAAGCGCAAAGAACCTAAAGCTCCGCATTATCGGGACTTTCCAGGCTATGAATCTCTGTCTGAACCTGAAGCGCAGGCAATGGTAAAACTTGTTGAGCGTCATGATTTTGATTGTGTGATAGCTTTACATACCCAAGGAGAAGAATTTTACTGGGGGTATATGAATGAAGAGCCGAAGGAAGCGGAGGAAATAGCCAGTTATTTTGAAAGAGTAAGCGGTTATAAAGCAGTCAAAACGATTGATAGTCACGCTGGATTTAAGGATTGGTTTATTTTAGAAAAGAAAAAGCTAGGGTTCACCTTAGAACTGGGAAAAGGAATTAATCCGCTGCCTTTATCTGAAATATCACGCGTATATAATCCGACCAAAGCTATCTTAGTTGCGGCAATGGAATATCTATCTATTTGAAAAGCCACGCAAAGCATATGCTTTGCGTGGCTTTTTTAATGATGTACCGCCGGATAACCGTGATGTATAATGGTCATCACGGTAAACCATCCGAATACCCCGAATGTTAGTACCGAAAAACCAATGCCTAATATGTTTTTATTTCTAAAAGATGAAATAGCTGCAAATACGCCTAGCAATGTTGTTAGTGCAAAAATAATCATAAGACCCACTCGAAGAAACCTCCTTTAGGCAACTTAAAATTAAAGCGCTATCATTAGCTTATCCCTTTAATTGTAAAACTTTTCTAACCGTTTGTCGAGATGAAAACCAATCTTTCTTTCGCCTTGTTAGCTTAGAAAGGTCCTTACTTTCATTTATAAGATGATGTGTGTATGATAATGCATATAACGGAAATAAATTTTACAAGGAGGATACATTATGAACTATCATCGTATACCGCTAGGACCTATTCAAACGAATTGTTATGTCGTTGCTAACGAAAAAAAAGAGTGTTTAGTTTTTGACCCGGGAGCTCAGGGAAAACAGCTCGTTGAATTTCTAGAAAAACAAACGTATAAACCGTTGGCTATTTTGCTGACACACGCTCATTTTGATCACATTGGAGGAGTAGATGAAGTGATGAATCACTACTCTAGCCCGCTTTATGTACATAAAAATGAAAAAGAATGGCTTCATAATAGTGATTTAAACGGTTCAAAATTTTTTGACCTAGGAGAAATTACGGCTCCAGATGCAACCGATATTATTTCAGTCGAAGGCAATTTAACAATTGGCTCATTCCAATTTGAGGTGTACGAAACGCCTGGCCATTCTCCTGGCAGCGTTTCATATTATTTCAAATCGGGTAACTTTGTAGTATCTGGTGACGCGCTTTTTGCAGGCGGCATCGGACGCACAGATTTACCTGGAGGCAATCAAGCTCAGCTGTTAGAAAGCATCGAATTGAAATTGCTGTCCCTTCCAGAAGATACGCTTGTACTAAGCGGTCACGGACCTGAAACAACTGTGGGACACGAAATGGATCAAAATCCTTTCCTAAATGGTTTTTAAGAATACAAAAAGCGATGGAAGCCCATCGCTTTTCTCTTTACTGTCCTGGTGTCATCATAAAAGTTGACCAGTACGTGAACCCCACAAAAAAGACGGTCAAATATGCTCCGAAAACGTAAATGTACATTCTTTCAGACAGCTTTAAATAACTAAGAATTACAAAAAAGCCTGTTTGAGCTAAAAAGAGTAAAGAAGTCTTATGCATGTGACCGAGGTAAAACATTACAGTGAAAATTGCTGTCCAGAACCCCATTACACGGTACATTCGTTCCACGTCCATTTCCTCCTTTATCAAACTTAGTTAGTGTCATGATGAATGTCATCGCTGTGTAAGCACTAGAAAGCACTTATAAAACTATATCGATACTTTTCCATTATAATACATCCTTTCTTTCCTGAAAACGCTATCTTTTCCTTGAAATACGACAGAAGAAAAAAAGTTATACAAAACATGTGCAAAATACTATACAAAAGTTATACAAAACGTGTACAATGTATATAAACAATCTATAACTAAAAAACGGGAGGGTTTCATATGGAAGAAATTAAATTTTATACGTATCCGAGCTGTACATCTTGTCGTAAAACGAAAAAGTGGCTAGTGAAGGAAGATGTAAATTTTAAAGAGCGTCATTTATTTAGAGAAACACCTACTCATAAAGAAATGCTTGAACTTCTTTCTATGACAACAGAAGGGATGGATGAACTTCTTGCTAAAAGAAGTCAAGAATATAAAAAGTTAAATGTTGATGTGGATAGCATGACTCTATCTGAAGTAGTCAATCTATTAATTGAACATCCTCGTTTACTTCGCCGACCAATTTTAACAGATGGCAAAAAGCTTGTAGTAGGCTATAACGAATCTGCTCTTAAAAATTTAGTCAAGAAAAAAACAAGTCTTGCTTCTCTAGTTGTGTAAGCGTACATGATGAAGAAGCTCAATTCAGTAAATAACGAATAAAACGACAGCGTAGAGTTTTACATCACGTTGTCTTTTTTTATGTAGTCGTTTAGAGGTGTACAGAAGTTGTACATTGTGTACAAGGACTGAAGCGAAGCAAAGAAGCGTATACTAAAAAAATTATAAAAAATGAAAAAAGAAGGAGGAAAATCTCGAAAAAGGTCGAAATTACTGTTTCTAGATGTTTTACCAATCATCTTTATCACAAATAAAGGAGTGATGATCGTTTGACCGAAATTGAACAGTTTGCAACTTACATTATACGAGATGCATGTGAGTGCCGAAGTTCTGATGTGCATATTGTGCCCCGAAAGAAAGATGCTGTGATTCAGCTACGAATTGACCAAGAGCTTATTTTAAAGAGGGTTATTTCGAAGGAAATGTCTGAACGGCTCATTTCACATTTTAAATTTTTAGGGGGAATGGATATTGGCGAGCGCAGAAAACCTCAAAATGGTGCACTGACCACTTCCATTGATCACTATCAAGTAAATTTGCGTTTATCAACTCTTCCTACTTCTCATGATGAAAGTCTTGTTATTCGGCTTTTGCCTCATCAACAATCTACATCTCTCAAACATTTATCGCTTTTTCCTGAACATACTAAAAAGCTTATTTCTCTCTTGAAATTCTCTCATGGATTAATTATTTTTACCGGTCCTACAGGATCGGGTAAAACCACTACTCTATATACTCTTTTACACGAAGTAAAGCATCTTTTTAATCGAAATGTTATTACACTAGAAGATCCTATTGAAAAACCGAGTGAAACCGTGCTTCAAGTACAGGTAAATGAACGGGCGGGGATTACGTACACGACTGGTTTAAAAGCTATATTGCGCCATGACCCAGATATTATCATGGTGGGAGAAATAAGAGATAGTGAGACTGCCAAAATTGCTGTGAGAGCAGCGCTTACCGGACACTTGGTTTTGACAACGATGCATACTAAAGATACAAAAGGATCTTTGTACAGGCTGCTTGAGTTTGGTGTTAGCTTTCAAGAAATGGAACAGACTCTTGTAGCAGTAGCTGCACAGCGCCTTGTAGAAATTCGCTGTCCGCTGTGTTCCGGAAAATGCCACCCAGCTTGTAAAAAGATGAGGAAGCATCGTCAGTCCAGCATATACGAATTGCTTTATGGCAAGGAGCTTAGCGCGGTGATGAGAGAAGTGAAAGGAGAAAATGCGGATTATGATTATAAGACGCTCCGAGATGTTATTCTAAAAGGAATTGCGCTAGGTTATTTATATCCGCATTCGCTAGACGGATGGGTGTAAAGACAAATAGACAAAAAAGATGGTCTCTTGCTCAGCAAGCGAAAATTCTTAAGCAGGTCTCTAAGCTTTTGGAAAAAGGCTACACTCTTTCTCAAGCTCTTTCGTTTTTGACGTTTCAAGTATCTAACAAAGAAAAAACGGATATTGAAAAATGTCTTGAGCAGTTAAAACGAGGAGAATCTTTGCACGATGCTTTTGTTAAACTTCAGTTTCACCGTGATATTTTAAGCTATTTATATTTTGCAGAACAGCATGGAAACCTTCAATTTGCTTTAAAAGAAAGTAGCTCAATGATTGAAGAAAAAGTAAGGCATCGTAAAAAATTTCAAAAGCTTGTCCAATATCCCGTATTGCTACTGCTGTTTATTCTTTCCATTTTATTTGTTTTAAGTACGGTTTTACTTCCACAGTTTGAAGCTCTGTACTTATCCTTTGGAAACAAGCAGTCTTCGTTTATCCTTCTATTTATGCAGGCGATGTCGTTCTTTCCTTTTGTGTTACCTGCAGTCATCAGTATGCCAATCATCCTGTATTTGTTTTATGTGATTTACATTAAAAAATTGCCTCCAGTAGTTCAGATGCAGCTCTTTATGAGAGTTCCCGTTATCCGAACGTTCACACGGCTATTTAACTCGTACTTTTTTTCTGTTCATATGAGCAATTTACTAAATGGTGGTTTATCTATTTATGAATGCTTTGCTCTTTTTCAAAAGCAAGAGCATCATCCATTTTTTCAAGTGGAAGCTTTTGCTTTTACAGATCAACTTTCCTCAGGAATGCGATTAGATCATATCATTTCAGGTAAATCTCATTATGAAAAAGACTTGGCTCATGTTATTGTTCATGGCCAGCAAAACGGTGAGCTTTCTCAAGAACTGTATGATTACAGTCTATTTATGATGGAAAGAATGGAACAGTTTATTTTTCGTATTTTAAAATATGTACAGCCGCTTACATTCTTATTCATCGGAATTGTCATTCTGCTTATGTATATGTCCGTTATGCTTCCGATGTTAGAAGTGATGTCGAGCTTGTAGAAAGGTGAAAGAATATGATTCTAAAAGGTGATAAAGGATTTACCCTTATTGAAATGCTCATTGTTATGCTCGTTATTACCGTGCTTTTGCTCATAATGATTCCAAATGTATTAAAGCATAATACGGTTATTAACAATAAAGGCTGCTCAGCTCTTGTCAAAACCGTAGAGGCTGAGGTACAAGTATACGAACTTGAAAATGGCGAAAAACCGAGTCTAGAAGAGCTTGAAGCAGGAGGCTACTTAAAAGAAGGCACCGTGTGTCCAAATGGGCAAGCTATTCAAATTGACGGTACCGGAAAGGTTACAGCTAGTGGTTCTTCTTAAGCAAAAAGGATTTACCCTCATTGAGATGCTGATGGTTTTATTTATTGTGCAAGTGATGATGTTTTCCATTATCGTAGCCATTCGACCGCTTGTGGAATATTACAAAATCACACTATTCTTGCGACAGCTGCAAAGCGACACGTTTTATGTGCAGCAGACAGCCATGAACCGAGAATCTCCAATTAAAATTAACTTCGCACCGAAGGGAACAGAATATATTATTTCTGATTCTCGTGCCGTTCTTTATAAGCGCGCCTATGACTCCACCATTCATATCACATTTGGAAGCGGCAATTCCACGATACAATACAACAAAAACGGCAATATTTCTCAGGCAAAGACCATTTTTATCAGCAATCAAAAATTTAAATATAAAGTTACTTTTCAAATAGGCAGAGGGCGTTTTTATGTGGACAAGATGTAAGGGTCAGCAGGGCTACACCTTGTTAGAAATGCTTGTTTCATTTAGCATGCTTTTACTCCTAACCGGTACAATTATTCCTTTGTATGTTCAGATGAAGGAAGCAGAAAAGAAGCAATATGTTTCGTATCAAGCTGATGCTATCTTGCACGAAGAGCTATTGAAATATAAATATGAAGCAGGATATAAACGGCGAGAAAAAATCGTAAAAGAAAACGTTGCGTTTTATCTGAAGTGGTACGGAGAAAGTGCTCAAAAGCTTTGTGTAGAATGGACAGATTCCGCTGAGAAAATGAAAAAGAAGTGTGATGTGATGTTGAAGTGAAAAGGGAAAAAGGCTTTACGCTTGTAGAGATGTTAGTCAGTTTTACTCTTTTTTTAATTATTGTTTCATTTTTCCCCATTATCATTCCGCTAGCTAAGCAAACATATAATCCGGACTTTAGTATGAATGAAATGGAGTGGGAAATTTTTGTGAATCAACTTGCTATAGAATATCGAGAAGCAAAAGAAGTGGGAATTCATGCGACTACGCTTACGTTGAAAATGGAAAATAATCAGATCATCACTTATGAACGCTACGACGACAAGATAAGAAGACGAGTGGATGAAAGTGGTCATGAAGTGGTGCTGCAGCACATTAAGAATATTATGTATGAACAGCAAAAAGAAAGGCTGTTGATTCGTTCAACAGACGGTGTTAACAAAGTTAGAGAAGAAACCATTACAACGTTTTTGATGCTTGCTCATGAAACATAATGAGCAAGGATTTATTCTCCCGGTCGTTTTGGCATTTTGTGCGCTTTTTCTTCTGTTAGTAGCTCAGCAAACCACTTATTTTGTGACGAAAAGTTCATTTTATCAAGAAGTAGAGCAGAAAAATCGTCTGCAGCATCTTTTAGAAAACGCGGTGGTACATGTAAAAAAAGAAATAAAAGAACATAATAAATCTCCATCTGCATCTTTAGTATTAGAAACTGGTACGGTTTCATACGAAGTAGTAAGTGAAGATGAACAGATGATCATCTTAAAAATAAAATGTCAAACATTGCAAGGAAGAGCATTGACGGAAACGGCATATATTCAAAAAAAGGATCAGCACATTGTGAAGTGGACGGATTAAGTCTCTTTCTCTCCGGATATAATAGTGCTGAGGAGATGATTATATGAAAACGAATGATTATGTAAAATATATGACTCAGCAATTTGTACAATATATGGATCAGCCAAAAGAAGAGAGGAAAACGAAAAAGATTCAAAAAAAAGAAGAGCGAGCACCTTTTGCAAACAGATGGTTTGGAATGATTCCGCTGTCGTTTATGCTGTGGTACCGAAAGAAAAAGAAAGATGAGCATATCATATGCTCATCTTTTTTTAACCGGCTTGTGTTTTATTAAATTGACGAGACATCGTTTCGGGCGATATGTAAAATAAGCCACCGTTTATAAACTTAAATAAGATAGTCGGTTCGTACAGCTCTTGAAGCGCTGTTTTCTCTGTCACATATATTTCTGGGAGCTCTTCCGCTGTTTCATAAAAATGATCAAGAAGCGCTAAGTCTTCATACCATCTTTCCTGTGCTTTTTCTGCCCATTCAGTCGGTTGAGTTTTAACGTAGTCAGTCACATATGATGTGAGTCGCGCAATCGCACTTTTCGGTTTAATAAAAGGTGAAAGAGTAAAGCAATAGTCCGAGATTTTAGATGACAAATTTTGATTAATGATTAATTCATGAAATGATTCAATGATTTGTCCATTGATTAAATTAATGCCAAGCGACAAGAGCTCGTCTTTTTTACGATCACATTTGTACGAGACTTTAATATTTAACGCAAGCCAAGGATGTAAAGGCTGATTTGTTGGCTGAGCTGATGAAACTTGTTCATACAAGTGAATAAATCCGCCTAGCTTTTGAGTAGAAGCGAAAATTTGATGCAGCCTAGGTGAGCCAAAATGAATTCGTTCTCCTTGAACAGAATCATCTTCAAACGCTGGGTCTGTAATGAAAGTGAGTGAAGCAGGATTTGCTTCTCCGCCTGTCTTTTCAACATAATGCCAATAAAATGGACGATTCATCAACTCTTTGTCAAGTTCGATCGTTAATTGAACCGTTAGATAAGATGGTGTTTCTGTGACAATAGAACAATTATTAGCTAGAAAGTAACGCTTTAAAAATTGATGAATGTCAGTTTGCTGCATGCTGATCCTCCTCGCTGTCTTCGTATTGAATAATAGACGTCAAGTTCTCCATTTTGATTTTTATTTCTCCTTCACTCCGTGAATGAAATAAAATATCCTGAATATGCTCTTCGATATTTTTTAAATCAAGCTTTGTTAAAATATCATCTAACTCTCCAACAACTCGTTCAAAAAGGTTTATTTTTTCGTATAACAATTTTAAAATATGTTCTTCGACCGTATGTTGAATGGCTAAATTGTAAATGTGAACATCATGTTTTTGACCTAAACGATGGACCCTTCCAATTCGCTGTTCTAGACGCATTGGATTCCACGGTAGATCATAGTTAATGATATGATGACAAAACTGAAGGTTGATTCCTTCTCCGCCCGCTTCAGTGGCAATAAATACTTGCGCGTGGCTTTCAAAAAGCTGCTTCATCCAGTCTTTTTTACCTCGCTTAAATCCGCCTCTAAACGGTACAGAGGTAATTCCATGCTGTTTTAAATACCACTGTAAATACAGTTGAGTTGCTCTGTACTCAGTGAAAATAATGACTTTGTCATCAATTTTTTGAACGAGCTCTAGCACTTTTTCTGCTTTTGCATTTTGCGGTACTTGCTGAAGTAGTTCCATTAACGGAGTAATCATATGTTCCGTTAATGCGCTGTTTTGATCTTCCTGACGTTCCAGCATGTTTTTTAATGTCATATATACCGCTTCGCGGCTGCTGCAGGCCTCTCGCTGCAGAGTTAAAATTGAAAAAGCGCTTGAAGGGTGCAGTCCGTTTCCTTTAAAAGACGTAATCGCATCGTATAGCTCGCGTTCTTTTGGCGAGAATTCAACAGGAATGGTTTGAACAATTCGCTTCGTCCATTCGATACCCGTATCGTGGCGGCGATTTCGAATCATAACTTTGTTAACAAGCTCTTTTAAGTGTTCATCGTTTTGCAAAGAACGTTTTTTAGCGGAAAATAATTCTTCGAAATAGTCTTTATTGCCGAGATGGCCAGGCTTTAAAAGAGAGACTAAGTTAAAAATTTCTTCAATTCGATTTTGAATCGGTGTTGCGGTTAGCAACAGACAAAATTTCTTTTTTAGACTTTGCACAAATTCATAGTTTTTTGTTTTGTTGTTTTTAAGTTTATGAGCTTCATCAATGATGATGAGGTCGTAGTCTTGTTCTAGCACAATTTCTCGATGAGGAGAACGTTTTGCTGTATCAATTGAAGACACAACGATGTCACACTGATCCCACACATATGATTTCCTTTGAGGGACTGCGGGAATATAAAATTTTTGATTCAATTCCATGGCCCACTGTGAAACAAGCGAAGCTGGAACTAAAATGAGAACTTTTTTAACAAGTCCGCGAATCATATATTCCTTCAAAATTAACCCTGCTTCAATCGTTTTCCCCAGTCCTACTTCATCTGCTAAAATGGCTTTCCCATTCATTGTTTCAACTACTTGTTTGGCTACTTCGAGCTGATGAGGAAGCGGCGTTAAATCGGCTAGATGTTTTGGGCTTTGTAGTCCTTCAAATTCTGAGATAAGCGTTTGGTCTTCTATTTCATAGGCAAGTTTATACAAATCCCATGCTGACCAAGGGCCGTCTTGCTCCAATTTAGTTGAGAAGGCTGCTTCCCATGTTTCATCGATGTTTAATTTCACTTTCATGATAAAAATGCTCCTTTGTAAAAAATTTTTATTGAACAAATGATAAGAATCAGGTAGGATAAAAATATATTTAGAAAATTTGAAAAAGAAAATAGATTAGCACTTTACAAATGATTGTGTGAATAAAGATAGATACATCTTTCAGTAGTATGCCCAACTTTACCAACTTTATAGAAGCGAATGACGACACGGGGAGAGACTACTTGAATGTAGCGCCGAAGGAGCAAGCAATAAAATTGTGAATCTCTCAGGCAAAAAGACTCTTGTTTGACGCAGCTCTGGAGAGTGTCTATGCGTTTATAGACCACCCACGAGGCAAACCTATTCGTTTATAGGTAAACTTTCAGGTGAAAAGGACAGAGACTTCCTACTAAATACAGTAGGGGGTTTTCTGTCCTTTTTTGTTTGGATACATAGTGATCCCCACACTATTTGAAAACTCCCCGTTATGAAAAGTTTTACGTGAAAAAGAGGAGGACATAAATATGACAACAGAATTACACAAAACGCCGCTTTATGATATCTATCAAAAATATGGTGCCAAAACAATTGATTTTGGAGGATGGGCTCTTCCCGTTCAATTTTCTTCTATTAAAGAAGAGCATGAAGCTGTACGTACAAAGGCAGGTCTTTTTGATGTCTCTCATATGGGAGAAATTCTTGTAACAGGAGCTGATAGCTTAGCTTTTCTTCAGCACACGATGACGAATGACGTTTCTATCCTTGTAGATGGAAAAGCACAGTATACAGCTATGTGTTATGAAGACGGAGGCACGGTAGATGATTTGCTGATTTATAAAAAAGCAGATCAAGAGTATTTGCTAGTCGTAAACGCTGCTAATATTCAAAAAGACTATGAGTGGCTAGTGTCTCACAAACAAGGAGATGTAACGCTCGTTAATCAATCTGATGAAACTGCGCAGCTAGCTTTACAAGGTCCTTTAGCAGAAAAAGTTTTACAAACTTTAACGAACGAAAATTTATCTTCCTTAAAGCCATTTACATTTGCTGATGATGTAGAAGTAGCGAATGTAAAAGCTCTCGTTTCACGTACTGGATATACCGGAGAAGATGGCTTTGAAATTTATTGTTCTTCAGCTGACGCCTCTCACTTGTGGACGGCTATTTTAGAAGCAGGCAGTGACGAAGGTGTGTTGCCCTGCGGGTTAGGAGCTCGCGATACGCTTCGTTTTGAAGCTACTTTGGCTTTATATGGCCAAGAGCTTTCAAAAGATATTACGCCCATTGAAGCTCGAATTGGATTTGCAGTGAAAACGAACAAAGACAGCTTTATTGGAAAAGAAGTGTTAAAAGAACAGCGTGAAAGCGGAGCGTCCCGTAAGTTAGTGGGAATTGAGATGATTGATAAAGGTATACCACGACACGGTTACGAAGTATTTGCAGGTGAAGAACAAATTGGATTTGTGACAACAGGAACACAGTCACCTACACTAAAGAAAAACATCGGTTTAGCACTATTATCAGCAGAATATTCAGAGCTTGGTCAAGAAGTGGAAGTGCAGGTTCGAAAAAAACGCTTAAAAGCAAAAGTGGTTTCAACACCTTTTTATAAACGTTCAAAGTAAGCTTTGGGGAGGAATTTAACATGTTACATCGCTATTTACCAATGACAGAACAAGATCAGCAGCAAATGTTAGCAGCAATTGGTGTTTCATCTGTTGATGATTTATTTTCAGATATTCCGCAGCGCGTTCGGTTTCAAGGAGAATACAATATTAAAAAAGCGGCTTCAGAGCCTCAGCTGTTAAAAGAATTAAATAATATGGCTGCTAAAAATGCTCATTTAAAAGACTATGCTTCTTTTTTAGGAGCAGGAGTTTATGATCATTACATGCCGGTTATTGTTGATCATGTTATTTCTCGTTCGGAATTTTATACGGCCTATACTCCGTATCAACCAGAAATTTCTCAAGGAGAACTTCAGGCCATCTTTGAATTCCAAACAATGATTTGTGAGTTAACGGGGATGGACGTGGCCAATTCTTCTATGTATGACGGAGGAACTGCTTTAGCAGAAGCCGCTATGCTCAGTGCGGGTCAAACAAAAAAGAAAAAAGTACTTGTCTCTGCGGCTGTTCACCCTGAGTCAAAAGATGTGTTAAAAACGTATGCGAAGGGTCAATACATTGAAGTGGTAGAAATCCCTGCAGCAGACGGAGTAACAGATATGATTGCATTGGAAAAAGAGATGGGGAGTGACGTGGCAGCTGTTATTGTCCAATACCCAAATTTCTATGGACAAATCGAGCCGTTAAAAGAAATTGAAGAAATGACTCATCAAGAAAAATGCATGTTTGTGGTTTCAAGTAATCCTTTATCATTAGGTTTACTTACGCCTCCTGGAGAATTCGGAGCGGACATCGTCATTGGAGATGCACAGCCATTTGGTATTCCAAGTCAATTTGGAGGCCCCCACTGCGGATACTTTGCAACTACGTCTAAGCTTATGCGAAAAATCCCAGGACGATTAGTAGGGCAAACAGTAGATGAAAACGGTAAGCGAGGGTTTGTTTTAACCCTTCAAGCACGTGAACAGCATATACGCCGCGATAAAGCGACGTCTAACATTTGTTCAAATCAAGCGTTAAATGCTTTAGCGGCATCAGTTGCCATGACAGCTTTAGGCAAGCAAGGTGTAAAAGAAATGGCGCTGCAAAACTTATCAAAAACGCATTATGCATATGAAGCGTTAAAGGCAAAAGGGGTAAATGTAGCATATGAAGGACCGTTTTTTAACGAATTAGTCGTGAAGCTTCCTGTTTCGGTAACAGAAGCCAACAATCGTTTATTAGCATCAAAAATAATTGGCGGTTATGATCTTAGCCGTGATAACCAAGCGCTTGAAAATCACATGCTGCTTGCTTTTACAGAGCTCCGTACAAAAGAGGAAATTGACCAACTTGTAAATGAATTGGGGGATCTTCATGCTTAATCAAAATCAATCACTTATTTTTGAAAGCAGTAAAGAAGGGCGAATCGGCTATTCATTGCCGGAGTTAGATGTGCCGCAAGTAAATGCTGAAGAACTGCTTGGAAAAGCGTATGTCCGTACCGAAGCGCCTGAGCTTCCTGAAGTATCAGAACTCGATATTATGCGTCATTACACCGCGCTTTCAAAACGAAATCACGGAGTGGACTCAGGGTTTTATCCGCTTGGTTCATGTACGATGAAATATAATCCAAAAGTGAATGAACAAGCAGCACGCATTGCTGGGTTTGCGCATATTCATCCTCTTCAAGATGAGCAAACGGTTCAAGGTGCTCTCGAACTTTTATATGATTTACAAGAGCATTTAACAGAAATTACGGGAATGGATGAAGTAACACTTCAGCCAGCAGCAGGTGCTCATGGCGAGTGGACCGGGCTTATGATGATTCGTGCCTATCACGAAGCAAATGGTGAGACGCAGCGAACAAAAGTCATTGTTCCAGACTCAGCTCACGGAACGAACCCGGCTTCGGCAACAGTTGCGGGATTTGAAACGGTAACGGTAAAATCAAACGAACATGGTTTAGTGGACTTAGAGGATTTACGCCGCGTAGTGGGAGAAGATACAGCTGCTTTAATGTTAACAAACCCAAATACGCTAGGGTTATTTGAAGAAGATATTTTAGAAATGGCTGAAATTGTTCACGCAGCAGGTGGGAAACTTTATTATGATGGTGCAAATTTAAACGCAGTATTAAGTAAAGCTCGCCCTGGAGATATGGGATTTGACGTGGTTCATTTAAACCTTCATAAAACGTTTACAGGTCCTCATGGAGGGGGCGGTCCTGGTTCTGGTCCGGTAGGGGTAAAAGCAGATCTAATTCCTTATTTGCCTAAACCAGTGCTTGTGAAAACAGAAAAAGGCTATCACTTTGACTATAACCGTCCTCAGTCAATTGGACGCGTAAAGCCGTTTTACGGCAACTTCGGTATCAACGTTCGCGCTTATACGTATATTCGTTCAATGGGGCCAGACGGCTTAAAAGCCGTGACGGAAAACGCTGTGCTAAATGCCAACTATATGATGCGTCGTTTAGCAGAACACTATGAGCTGCCGTTTGACCGTCACTGTAAGCACGAATTTGTTTTATCAGGAAAACGTCAGAAAAAGCTTGGCGTACGCACATTGGATATCGCGAAACGACTGCTTGATTTTGGCTATCATCCGCCGACGATCTACTTCCCGCTTATCGTAGAAGAGTGCATGATGATCGAACCAACGGAAACAGAGTCGAAAGAAACGCTAGATGCGTTTATCGATGCGATGATTCAAATTGCAAAAGAAGCAGAAGAAACGCCTGAAGTCGTACAGGAAGCTCCTCATACAACGGTTGTGAAGCGCCTTGACGAAACGCTGGCAGCTAGAAAGCCAGTGCTTCGCTATCAGAAAGAACAGGCTGTTCAAAACGTCTAACAAAAAACCTCGCCCAAAGGCGAGGTTTTTCTATATACATACCATTATTTTTTCTTTTTCACTTTACCGTTCCACATTTTGAAGCCGCCTTTTAAATCATAGATTTCTTTAACACCGTGGCGACGAAGCATTTGTGCTGCGCGTCCTGTGCGCATTCCGCTTTGACAATAGATGTAGACAGGCTGATCTGAACGAAATTCTTTAATGCGCATACGGAACTGTGACAGAGGAATATTTCGTGCGCCTAAAATATGTCCGTTTTCGAATTCATTCGGTTCACGAATATCAACTAGCTGTGCCTTGCGGTAGCCGCTGCGGAATTCTTCTTCAGTTAACGTTTTCATAATGCGACGTTGGACAAAGAACATAACGACAGAGTATATGATGATTACTCCAAGTAAAATGAGTACTGCTGTAATTGCTGACATGCTGATTCTTCCTTTCTTCGACAAAATCCATACTCTTATTATATAAGTGAATGAAATTAGAAGTA
The DNA here is from genome assembly GCF_049368575.1 of Priestia sp. 40. Classification (NCBI taxonomy): domain Bacteria; kingdom Bacillati; phylum Bacillota; class Bacilli; order Caryophanales; family Bacillaceae; genus Priestia; species Priestia sp. 40. The sequence goes on along the minus strand of NZ_JBMPZA010000005.1, from coordinate 1,157,264 downwards.
AAGCGATTTTGCCTTGAATCTAGCGGATTTCTTCCCGAAAATGAAAAAACTACCACATTTGAATTCACAGTTTTGTGTTGCTCTTTGCTTTTCCTTAGCTCAATCTTTTGGTAGACTAAAAAACGGATTTATTTTTTATATTACATATAGCTGAGGATGAGGTATATGAAAGCAAAGTGGAGATTTATTGATTCCAACAACCGTTCGCCTTATTACAATATGGCGTTAGATGAAGCGTTATTAGAATGGCATAGTAAAGGGGAAATTCCACCTACGATTCGTTTTTACGGATGGAACCCTCCAACGCTGTCGATCGGTTATTTTCAAAAAGCTGAAAAAGAAATTAACTTTGATAAAGTAAAAGAATTAGGATTAGGCTTTGTAAGACGTCCAACGGGCGGCAGGGGCGTGCTTCATGACGAAGAGCTTACTTACAGCGTCATCGTATCTGAAGAGTATCCTAACATGCCTAAGACAGTTACAGAAGCATACCGCGTGATTTCAGAAGGTTTACTGGAAGGTTTTCGTTCGTTAGGGCTCGAGGCTTATTTTGCTATTCCTCGTTCAGAAGAAGAAAAAAATAGCTTAAAAAACCCTCGTTCATCTGTATGTTTTGACGCTCCTTCTTGGTATGAACTAGTTGTAGAGGGCCGCAAAATTGCTGGAAGTGCTCAAACTAGACAAAAAGGAGTTATCCTCCAGCACGGTTCTATCCTATTAGAGATTGATGAAGATAAATTATTCAGCGTGTTTAATTACCCAAATGACCGCGTGAAAGAAAGAATGCAGCGCGCATTTCGTTCTAAAGCGGTAGCGATCAATGCAATTGCGGGCCGCAAAATCTCTATTGAAGAAGCAAAAGAAGCGTTTTATAAAGGATTTGCTTCTGCTCTTGATATCGATTTAGAACCGTATACACTGTCTGAAGAAGAGGAAGCATATGTAGAAGAACTAGCGCGCACAAAGTACGGATCGGATGAATGGAACTTTAAGCGCTAAACGAATGCGGATGGTAAATAGATAAAAGTGCAACTTCTTATAAGTTGCACTTTTTATTGGAATTTTTAGAAACAATGCTTGGCTAATAGAATACATAGGGAAGAAAAGTCAAACACTTTTTTTACGAAAAAAAAAATATTTCACTTGACACCCTTCTATATGTAGATGTTTGGAGAAGTGTCAAATACTATATATTGAATTCGTCCAAGCCGTGTGGTAAGTTATTGATAGTTGATTGAAAAACTCTATTTCCTTTAAAAGGAAATAGAGTTAATAAATTTATAGATGTTCGATAGGTAAGGAGTTGTGAGAATGACTGTTTTGTTAAATCAAAAAGTGAATATGAATGTTGAAAAGCTCAATTCAGATATTGAACGCTTTCCGCAAGTACATCCGATTACACCGGATATGAAGTTAACTCATAAAGGTGTTTCAAGATTGGTAATGTTAGACCGCTATGCGTTTAAAGATACGGAAAAATTAACGTTATCAGAAGGAGATTTTGTTGTTCTAACTGTAAAGGAAGATCCAAAATTTCCAGCACGAGGACTTGGCTATGTGGAAAGCATTAATTTTGAGCAAAAAACCGCTGTTGTCAAGGTAGAAGATGAGTTTAGAGGAGCTTTATCACCTGAAGAAGCAGAAAATGGGTTAATTACTCGTTCTTTAGATGTCATTGAAAAGCCTCTAGAGGTCTTCTACGAGCAAATTGCAAAACGTAATGCAACAGGCTTAGCTTCTGTGGAAAAAACAGAAGAAAAGCGCAAAGAGTGGTTTGAAAAGTTCTATCAAGAGCTTGTTCAGCTAAACTTTGTACCAGCTGGCCGCGTTCTTTACGGTGCAGGTGCTGACACGGACGTAACGTACTTCAACTGTTACGTAATGCCTTATGTAAAAGATTCACGTGAAGGTATTTCAGAACACCGCAAACAAGTAATGGAAATCATGAGCCGTGGAGGCGGTGTTGGAACGAATGGTTCAACTCTTCGCCCGCGCAACACGCTGGCTCGCGGTGTAAACGGCAAATCATCTGGTTCGGTTTCATGGTTGGATGATATTGCTAAACTGACGCATCTTGTTGAGCAAGGTGGGTCGCGTCGTTAACAAACCGGCGACGTAATCTCGTGAATTGCTGGAACACCCTTAGAGCTTTCTTCACCACAACGTGATCGGCAACGATGAGCGTGATGGTTAGAAAAGAGGAAAGATTGGGCAATCAGCAGCCAAGTGTCTTTGGAAACGAAGATAAAGGTTCAACGACTATTGAAACTTCCTAAAAGTTCTAATGCAATAAAACTTTAGTGAATAAAGTAGGTGTTATGATGGAAGCAAAGGAAGGAGTAAACCATAGCAAACGGCAACGTCGCTATGGGGCACGAGACAAAGGGATTTTCTTCTTTGATGATATAGTCTGATCTTACATGAAAGTGTAAGAGTACGGCAGAAATGACCGTACCCTTCTTAACGAAGAGTAACAAATTGGGGGCCCAAATGATCATGCTTGCCGACTGGCATCCTGACATTGTAGAGTTTATTATTTCTAAAATGCAAAACCCTCGCATTTTACGTTTCTTAATTGAAAACACAAATGACGAAATGATTAAAAAGCACGCTCAAGATAAATTGAAGTTCACGCCGCTAACAGAGTCTGAAGAAGCGATGTACCAAGGAATCATTAACTATAAACAAATTCCTGGTCTTGGTGGGTTCAGTGAAAAAATCATTAAAGATGCAGAAGAAAAGCTGCAAACAGGCGGAACGTACAGCGTTCATAACTCAGAGTTTTTAACAGGAGCAAACATTTCTGTATGCTTAACAAAAGATTTTATGGATGCTGTTGAAAACGACGGTGAATACGAACTTCGCTTCCCAGACGTAGAAAGCTATTCAAAAGAAGAAATGGCTAACTACAATGAAAACTGGCACGAAGTAGGCGATGTGCGCGAGTGGGCAAAACAAGGAAACAAAGTTCGTACGTACCGTACTATTCGTGCAAAAGAGCTATGGAACTTAATTAATATTTGTGCAACGTACTCAGCTGAACCAGGCATTTTCTTCTTTGACAATGCTAATGACATGACAAATGCTCAAGCATATGGTCAGCACGTTGTTGCAACGAATCCATGTGGTGAATAGTTTGCCTCATGTAAAACATTGCGGAATAAAGCAGGAACCCTGAGATGGGAATCTGAACCGAAGGCTAAACGTAAAGGTTTAGTCAGGGGCAACGCATAGAAGCTGATCCTGTATAACAGACTATAATGCTTCCAAGAGGCCGCAACGTTACAATTTTAAAGCTCCGAAAAAGTACTTGAAAGAAATGGCTGAATAATTGTAACGAAAACGTATGCTGAACTTACGTAAATATGAAGCGTAAGAGGTAGAGGATAAAAAGCCTTTACGATAACAAATTTGGAACAACCACTTGCACCATTCTCTGTTTGTAACTTAGCTGCTGTTAACTTAGCGCAAATGGCAGATAAAGAAACAAAAACTGTTAACTTTGAAAAGCTACGTCAAACGGTTGAAACTGGCGTTAGAATGCAAGATAACGTTATTGATGCAACTCCTTATTTCTTAGAAGAGAACCAAAAGCAAGCGCTTGGCGAACGCCGCGTTGGTCTTGGTGTAATGGGTCTTCACGATCTTCTTATTTATTGTGAAACAGAATACGGCTCTGACAAAGGCAATGAGTTAGTAGATAAAGTGTTTGAAACAATTGCCACGACGGCTTACCGCGCGTCTGTAGAGCTTGGAAAAGAAAAAGGAAGCTTCCCGTTCTTAGTGGGCGAAACAGATGCTGAAACGGCTTCTTTACGTGAAGCATTTACAAATACAGGCTTCATGAAAAAAATGCCTGAAGATATTCGTGAAAACATTAAAGAGCACGGTATCCGAAACTCTCATTTATTAACAGTAGCGCCAACAGGCAGTACTGGAACAATGGTTGGAGTATCAACGGGTCTTGAACCTTATTTCTCATTCTCATACTTCCGAAGCGGCCGTTTAGGTAAATTTATTGAAGTAAAAGCTGATATCGTTCAAGAGTATTTAGATCAGCATCCAGAAGCAGATCCAAACAACCTTCCTGAATGGTTCATTTCAGCTATGGAACTTGCACCACAAGCTCACGCGGACGTGCAATGTGTGATTCAGCGCTGGATTGACAGTTCAATTAGTAAAACAGTAAACGCTCCTCGTGGTTACACGGTAGAGCAAGTTCAAAAAGTGTACGAGCGTCTGTATAAAGGCGGAGCAAAAGGCGGTACAGTGTACGTAGACGGAAGCCGTGATGCACAAGTCTTAACGCTAAAAGCAGAAGAAAATACATTTGATGAAGAAATTGAAGCGCCAAAAGAAGAAACAAAACCGCACGTGGTGTTAGTTGATACAATTAACGAAATTCGTTCAACTGATGTAACAATCGGTTCTGAAGTAGGCAATACTTGTCCGGTTTGCCGTCAAGGAACGGTAGAGGAAATGGGCGGATGCAACACATGTACAAACTGTGGTGCACAGCTGAAATGCGGCCTTTAATTTTTAATCATGATTGACTAGTAAAAGCTGACTCAAGTGAGTCGGCTTTTATTATGTATGAAAATGGGGCATAAATAAGAAGCGGGAACGAACGGTTCTTGTATTTGAATAAGCATTGTAGTATGATTTTAATTGAATGTCTTTTATCCAGTTTTATCTTATGACATCGCTTTATTTACACGTTTTTTTCACATAGATTATCAAACATGAACACGATATCACTATAAGAAACAGACATTTATGATTTATTATTAGTAATACATAATATTAATTGGGGGAGATTTCATGCCTACACCGAGTATGGAAGATTATATTGAACAAATATATATGCTAATTGAAGATAAAGGATACGCTCGAGTGTCTGATATTGCTGATGCATTGGCGGTTCACCCCTCATCTGTAACAAAGATGGTTCAAAAACTAGACAAAGATGAGTACTTAATTTATGAAAAATATCGAGGCCTTGTTTTAACAGCTAAGGGACAGAAGATTGGAAAACGTCTTGTTTATCGCCACGAGCTTTTAGAGCAGCTATTGCGAATCATTGGCGTGGATGAGAAAAATATTTATGATGACGTAGAAGGAATTGAACATCATTTAAGCTGGAATTCCATTGATCGAATTGGGGATTTAGTTCAATACTTTGAAGAAAATCATAATCGTATTCAAGATCTTCGCAACGTACAAAAACGAAATGAAGAAGAGCAAAAATTATAATAAAAAAGCAGCGGCCAATAGCGTCACTGCTTTTTTTCTTTTTATCATAACTTGTTGCTGAGTCGACTACAAATGTAGAGTGGGTAGTTTGGAGGAGAGGCTGTGTACGTCGACGGAGTGTTTTCAGGTGGCGGTATTAAAGGGCTTGCACTGATTGGCGCGTTACAAGCTCTAGAAGAAAAAGGGTTGATCTTTCGGCGGTTAGCCGGAACGAGTGCGGGTTCCATTATTTGTGCATTTGTAGCAGCCGGTTATACAAGTGAAGAAATTGTTGAAATGATGAATGAAATTGAGTTATCGTCTTTTTTAGATCAAAGAATGTCTTTTTTACCATCAAGCTTGACAAAGTGGCTGTTTTTATATTGGAAAATGGGATTATATAAAGGAGAAAGGCTTGAAAAGTGGATTGCTGAGAAATTGCGGAGCAGAGGAATTCGTACATTCGCTGATTTGCCTGATCAGTCGCTGCGTATCATTGCTTCAGATTTGACCAATAGTACGATGCTTGTTCTTCCAGATGATTTGCCTAAATATCAAATCGACCCGAATCGTTTTTCTGTAGCAAGAGCCGTTCGAATGAGCTGCAGCATTCCATATTTTTTTGAGCCGGTTAAATTAAAATCTACCCCAAGCAGTTTAATAGTCGACGGGGGCGTGTTAAGCAACTTTCCAATTTTTCTATTTGATGACGATAAAAGTCTTAAGAAACGACCGGTAATTGGTGTGAAGCTGAGCCCGAAGGACGAAGAGAGAGAAAGGAATAAAATTAAGAATGCCGTTGGTTTATTCAGTGCGCTTTTTGAGACGATGAAAGATGCGCACGATGCGAGACATATTTCAAAACGTCACGAAAAAAATATTATCTTTTTACCTGTTAATCAAGTTTTTGCTACAGAATTTACCCTCACAGAAGAGCGGAAGGAAGAGCTGATTGCGTTTGGCAAAAAGCGTACAAGGGCATTTTTGAAAAAATGGTGCTATTAAAAAAACAAGGAGGCTTTTCTCCTTGTTTTTTTAAAAGAATGCTCTATTTTTCTTTTTTCCTTTTTTACCTTCGATGACGGTCAAGTGTGAGTTGTTTTTCTTTTTCTTTAGCGGTTTCGTTGATTTGGATACCGGGCGCTTATTTGAGCTTCGGTACGTATGCATATCAACTTTGTTGCTTCCTCGCTCTTTTTCTTTTTGACGCAGTTTCGATTGCTTTACTGCGCGCACATAGCCTCTATCTTGACCTTTTGTCTGAGAAGGGCGGAGAATAAACCGATAAACTAAGTAAAACAAAATGATAAACAGAAAAATATAACCTGCTTGACGTAATAAAACAGCTGGATCTGTAATCAACGTAAATGCAAAGCCAATGACTCCTAACCCGATTAGACCATATACAAGTGGTTTCACGAATGGACGTCTCATTTTGTTCACCTCCTAAAATAGTAAAAAAAGAAAGCAAAACGGTGTGGATTAGACAACTTGTTCGTCAGTGGTAGAAGAGAGTTCATTTTCAACGCGTAAAAGTTCTTTAAATGAAGCAATCGCAACTTCAACTTGATCATCTTTTGGTTCTTTGGTTGTTAAAAGCTGAAGCCATAAACCGGGATAACCTAAAAAGCGAAGAAGAGGGACATGACGAACTTTATTGGTTAACTGTAACACTTCAAATGATAAACCAAGGACAACTGGAATTAATGCAAGGCGATCCACAATTCGTAACCAAAGAGGATCTGTTGGAACTAGTAGGTAGACAAACATTCCTACAACTACGGTAAAGAGGATAAAGCTACTTCCGCAGCGATAATGAAGTCGAGATTGTGCTTGAACGGCTTCTACCGTAAGTTCAGCATTGTTTTCATATGCATTAATGACCTTGTGTTCTGCTCCATGATATTGAAACACCCGTTTAATAAGTGGCGTTTGTGAAATCACATAAATATAGCCAAGGAGCAATAATAGTTTAAATACTCCTTCAATAAAAACTTGAGCTACACTCGAAGTGAAAACAGGACGTGTCAATTGTGCTAAAAACACAGGAATCAATGTAAATAGTACTTTCCCGAAAAGAAAGGATATTACACCAATAGTTGCAACGCCAAATATTAAAGATAGTTTTGATTCTTTTTTCTCTTTTTGTTGTTCTGCTGCTACTTGAGCATCATCTTCTGGATTCACGTCATAGCGTTCAGAGGAAAAGTTCAAGTGCTGCGTACCGTTTGCACTAGCTTCAACAATAGCAGCAATTCCTCGTAAAAAAGGAATTTTTTTTAAAGCAGTGAGTACGGAATTTGATTTTCTTTTTGAATGAAAATAATCAATAGATTGATCTTTGCGGCGAATAGCCGTCACCATCATACGTTTGCCACCGAACATGACGCCTTCTATAACGGCTTGACCACCATACGCAGGTTTTTGTAATTTAGACATTTCAGGCACCAACCTAACTTAACTAGACTAGACTTCTTAGTATTTTATATTCTACAGCAAAATCAAATAAACCTCTAGGCGGATGCATGTTATCTAGTTTAGCCAATATTTTTCATCTCCACACCCTTGTTATGAATTTTTTTCCTCTCACTTATAAAATTTGTTTATGAAACTCTGTGCCAAGTAGTTTTAAAATGTCTCTGCGATATCAGGCTTCCTTCTTGCGTATAGGAAGAGTAATAAACGTAAAAACTTAGAAATGAGAAAAAAGTTCATACTACATCAAGAGGTGATTAATATGTCAGAACCTAAAGAACAGCATGAAAAAAAACAGGATAACCACCCTACGCATAAGCAGGAAATGTCTTTTTTATTTAAAGCCGTCTTTATTTCCTTTTTTGGAGGGGTTTTCTGGAGCTTTATTGGCTATTTAAATTATCTGTTCAGCTTTAGTATTATCAATCCAAACATGCTTTTAGATCCGTGGGCATTAGGTGATTGGAAAGATAAAGGAATAGGTGTTATCGTCAGTATTTTTCTTATAGGGGTATTATCTATTGTTGTCGGGTTGTTATACTACGTCCTATTAAAGAAGTTTAAAACAATTTGGATAGGTTTTGCTTACGGCTTATTATGGTGGGCAATTGTATTCGTTGTTTTGAATCCGCTCTTTCCCAACTTAAAAACAATTGGAGAGCTTCCAGCTAACACGATTATTTCATCCCTCTGTATTTATATTTTATATGGTGTATTCATCGGATATTCCATTTCTTTTGAAGCTGCAGAGCTTCAAACAAAAGATGAATCTACAGATTTTCAAACGGCGAATAAGTAGTGTGAATGTTCCAACGTATGCTAATATATTCTATATAATGATTTAAAAAGAAAAATAAAGTGCAAATTCACACAAGTGAGCTGCATAAAGGGTTCGTAGTAGGGGAGAGTGTTGAAGTAAGATGAATAAGATTTTAGTAATAAACGGTCCTAATTTAAATCGTTTAGGCGTACGCGAACCAGCGGTATATGGGACAGATAATCTTCAAAATCTTGAAGAGAAGCTTCAGCGAGCAGGCAGAGACCACGGAGTAGAAGTTGAGTGCGTACAGTCTAATCACGAAGGTGTAATTATCGACTGGATTCACGAAGCGGATGAGAAATTTGATGGTATTATGATCAATCCTGGTGCTTTTACTCACTACAGTTATGCCATTCGAGATGCGATTGCCAGTATATCTGTTCCTGTTATTGAAGTGCATATTTCGAACGTACATAAGCGTGAAGAGTTTCGCCATCATTCGGTGACGGCACCTGTTACGCATGGTCAAATTGTTGGGTTAGGTTTATATGGATACGAGCTTGCCCTGCAGGCACTTTTACAATTAAGGGGGAAATAAAATGAAAATCGAAAAACTACGCGAACAGTTTTCAAAGTTGAATGTGGACGGTGTTGTAATTACAAGTGAATATAACAGACGCTACATGACCAATTTTACAGGATCTGCAGGTGTCGTTATCATTTCTGAAGACAAAGCGGCATTTGTAACAGATTTTCGTTATGTTGAACAAGCAACTAGTCAAACAGAAGGTTTTGATATCGTTCAGCACAAGGGGCCTATTGTAGAAGAAGTAGCGAATGTAGTGAAACAATTTGGAATTAAAAAGCTTGGTTTTGAACAGAATTATGTTACATATGGACAGCATCAATTATTTGATAAGCATATCGGAGCGGAACTTGTTCCAATCTCGCACGCAATCGAAAACTTACGCTTGATAAAGAGTGACTCAGAGATTAAGATATTAAAGGAAGCTGCAAAAATAGCAGATGCAGCATATGAACATATTTTAACCTTTGTTCGTCCTGGTTTAACAGAGCTTCAAGTATCTAATGAACTGGAGTTCTTTATGAGAAAACAAGGCGCAACATCTTCATCCTTTGATACAATTGTTGCTTCAGGGCATCGCGGGGCTTTACCGCATGGTGTTGCTTCTGACAAAGTAATTGAAAAAGGTGAACTTGTAACGCTTGATTTTGGCGCATACTATAATGGTTACTGTTCAGATATCACACGAACATTTGCCGTCGGTGAAGTAAGTGATAAGCTAAAAGAAATTTATAATGTCGTACTGCAAGCGCAGCTTAACGGAATGAACGGCATCAAAGCAGGTATGACAGGTAAAGAAGCAGATGCGCTAACGCGTGATTATATTACAGAACACGGATACGGCCAGTATTTTGGACATTCGACCGGTCACGGCGTAGGGTTAGAAGTACATGAAGGCCCATCACTTTCTGTGAAATCTACAGATGTACTGCAGCCAGGTATGATTGTAACCGTTGAACCAGGTATTTACATACCAGACTTAGGGGGCGTTCGTATTGAAGATGATACGATCGTCACAGCAGAAGGTAATGAGGCATTATCGCACTCATCAAAAGAGTTCATTATTTTATAAAATGTAGGAGGATTTCTTCATGATTTCAGTAAATGATTTTCGTACAGGTTTGACAGTAGAAGTAGACGGAGGTATTTGGCGTGTAATGGATTTCCAACACGTAAAGCCTGGTAAAGGCGCTGCATTCGTTCGCTCAAAACTACGTAACCTTCGTACAGGAGCTGTGCAAGAAAAAACGTTCCGTGCAGGTGAAAAAGTAGGAAAAGCACAAATTGATAACCGTAAAATGCAATATCTATATGCAAGCGGCGATCAGCACGTATTCATGGACAACCAGTCTTATGAGCAATTAGAGCTTCCGGCAAGTGCAATTGAATATGAGCTAAAATTCTTAAAAGAGAATATGGAAGTAGCAATTATGATGTACCAAGGTGAGACATTAGGTGTTGAACTTCCAAACACAGTTGAGCTTAAAGTAACAGAAACTGAACCTGGTATTAAAGGTGACACAGCTTCTGGCGGTACAAAACCGGCAACTGTTGAAACTGGCTTAACAGTAAACGTTCCGTTCTTCGTAAACGAAGGCGACGTATTAATTATCAACACAACAGACAGCAGCTACGTATCACGCGCGTAATTCGGTCGCGTAAGCAAGCTGCAAACACACAAAAAAGGCAGAGAATGGTTCTCTGCCTTTTTTGTGTGTTTTTTTGTGCTAACTCTTCCTTATTTTGCATAGGTTGTACTAAACAACGCAGAGATATAGGAGGGGCTTATGAAGCAGTGGTTGGATCATTTAAACGGTACGGTATTAACGATGGCGTGCCTTCGATTTATTTCTTCATTTATTGAGTTTATTGCCGCTATTTTAATTGTCACAAATAATGATGTGAAAAAAGCATTAATGATTAATGGGATGTTAGCGCTTGTTGGACCGATTGTAATGGTGAGTTCTTTTACCATAGGTTTAGTGTCCGTAGCCGATCAATTATCTTTTGGGAAATTAATCATGATTGTAATAGGAGTGCTCTTCATTTTAATCGGTGTTTTTAAATAAAAGGTAGGCATAAAATGGTCAAGCTCATAATACATTGAAGTGAGTTCAAATATGAGGGGATGAATATGTTAAACGAAATACTTGCAATCTTTCCGCCTAATTTAAAAAAGACTGTTGAATTTTATGTCACAAACCATTCTCATGTACTAGAGGAAATTCGAGTGCGCATAGGAAGACCTGTCGAATTTACAATCAACAATCAGCCATATTTCGAATCGTATCTTCCAAGTGCAGAAGATGCTTTGTTTATCTTAAATAAATTAAGCCAGTTTTCGATTTATATGATTGAAGAAGAATTGAAAAAAGGATATGTCACCATTGAAGGCGGGCACCGGGTTGGACTAGCGGGAAAAGTCGTAACGGAAAATGGACAGGTTCGTGTGATTCGAGATGTATCATCCTTTAATATCCGGATTGCTAAACAAAAGATAGGTATTTCGAATCGACTTATTCCTTTTTTATACAATCGCTATTGGCAAAGTACGGTCATTATAGGACCTCCTCAAACAGGAAAAACAACCATGATTCGCGATTTAGCCAGAGTAATAAGTACTGGCATAGAGCGCTCTAAAATTCCTCCGTTTAAAGTGGGAATTGTAGATGAACGATCAGAAATTGCTGGGGCTGTTAAAGGGGTTCCTCAGCATACATTCGGATCTAGAATGGATTTATTAGATAGCTGTCCGAAAGCTGAAGGCATGATGATGATGATTCGCTCTATGAGCCCCGATGTGCTGATTGTGGATGAAGTTGGAAGTGAAGAAGATTGTAAAGCCGTACTTGAAGCCGTTAATGCTGGCGTTCGTGTCATTATGACCGTTCATGGGTATGACATTGACGATTTAATGAAGCGTCCCACTTTGCAAGCTTTAATGAAACTTCATGTATTCAAAAGGTATGTTGTGCTATCGAACAGCCGAGGTCCTGGAACACTTCAGGCTATCTACGATGAGCACTATAATTCCATGAAAACGTCCGCTGAAAAGTCGCTTATTGAAAATAGTAAAGGGTGATGGTGTATGAAACTGTTTGGTGCCATCTTTATCTTATTTGCTTCCACTTACACAGGATTTGAGTTTGCAAAGCAGCTTAGTGCAAGACCTAGGCAGCTCAGGCAATTAAAAACGGCTCTGAGGTCGTTAGAAGCAGAAATTATGTACAGCAATCGGCCTCTTCAAGAAGTTGCTCATTTGTTATCTCTACAGCTTCCTAATCCTTTGGCTTCTTTATTTAATGAGTTTTCAATGAAATTAAAAGAAGGTACTGAAAGTGTCAAGGAAGCTTGGGAAAAGACGTTGGACCAATTTTGGAAACAAACCGCACTTAAAACGGGAGAACTAGAAATCTTAAAACAATTTGGTGAAACGCTTGGTCAGCATGATCGTTATTCGCAGCAAAAGCATATCTTACTGACGCTGAATCATCTTGAACGCGAAGAACAAGATGCAGTTGATAAGCAGAATCGCTATGAAAAAATGGTTAAAAGTTTAGGCTTTCTATCTGGATTGCTACTGGTCATTCTATTGATGTAGCGATGGAGGAGGATTGAATGTGGGAATTGATATGAACACCATTTTTCAGATTGCTGGGATTGGTATCGTCGTAGCTTTTTTAGTCACCGTACTCGAACAGATGGGAAAAAAAGATTACGCGAACTGGGTTACGCTCATCGGTTTTATTTATATTTTATTTATGGTTGCTTCGATTGTAGAGGACTTATTTCAGAAAATCAAATCGGTTTTTTTATTTCAAGGGTAGAGGGGTGAGTTGCCATTGAAATGCTTCAAATTGTGGGCTTAGGATTAGTAGCTACGTTTTTGGCTCTTATTTTAAAAGAACATAAATCACCTATTGCTTTTTTACTTGTTGTATTCGTGGGATCCGTGATCTTTCTTTTTTTAATTGATCAAATCTACGAGATTATTAAGATGGTCGAGCGGCTGTCGATCAATGCCCACGTTAACATGATTTATGTGGAAACCATTTTGAAAATCATTGGTATTGCCTATATTGCCGAATTTGGTGCTCAAATTACGAAAGATGCAGGACAAGGTGCGATTGCTTCTAAAATTGAATTAGGTGGAAAAGTGCTGATTCTCTCCATGGCAATTCCTATTTTGACGGTCATTATTGAAACGATTATTTCAATGCTGCCCAATTAATTTTACTTAATATGAGGTGACGAAATGAAGCGGTGGACGTTTAAAGTGAATATACTCGCTCTTCTTTTGTTCCTCTTTTTTTTCTTTCCAGAAAATGTACAAGCTTCCGAACCCCCGAAGCAGCAAGAACTTGTCAATGAACAAATTGATAAGCTCGGTATTGATGAAGTCAAACAGTTTTGGGACGATATTATTACCCAATACGGCGGCTTTTTACCCGAGAGTCAGAAGGGAAGTTTAGTCGATTTTTTAAAAGGAGAAAAAGAGTTCTCTCTTAAAGAATGGCTAGGAGGTCTTGTAAAGTTTTTATTTCACGAAGTATTAGCGAATGGAAAGCTCCTCGGTACGCTCATTATGCTAACGGTTTTTAGCGTGTTTTTGCAAACGCTCCAAAGTGCGTTTAATCAGCAAACCGTAAGTAAAGTAGCGTATGCGCTTGTATATATGGTTTTGATCATCATTGCTCTTAATAGTTTTCAAATTGCTATCTCTTATGCAACGGGAGCGATTGAGACTATGACTAAATTCATTTTAGCTCTGGTGCCGCTGCTGCTTGCCTTAATGGCATCATCAGGGGGAGTTGTATCGGCAGCCTTTTTTCATCCGATGATTTTGTTTTTAATGAACACAAGCGGCTTGCTTATTCAATACGTAGTGATGCCGCTGCTTTTTCTTTCAGCACTGCTTAGCATTGTGAGTACGATTTCAGATGAACATAAGGTTACACAGCTTGCTCAGCTGTTGAGAAATATAAGCATTGGCGTGCTTGGAATATTCCTAACTGTTTTTTTAGGAGTGCTATCCGTTCAAGGGGCCACGTCAGCTGTTGCGGACGGTATTACGATTCGAACGGCAAAGTTTGTCACAGGGAACTTTATACCTGTTGTAGGGCGTGTGTTCACAGATGCGGCTGATACAGTCATCAGTGCCTCGCTTCTATTAAAGAATTCAGTAGGGATTGCTGGAGTAGCAGTCTTACTGTTAATCGTCGCGTTTCCGGCTATTAAAGTGTTAACGCTCGCTTTTATCTATAAGTTAGCAGCAGCTCTTCTTCAACCCATTGGAGGAGGACCGGTTATTTCCTGCTTGAGCATTATCAGCAAAAGCGTCATCTATATTTTTGCGGCGCTTGCGGTTGTCTCGCTTATGTTTTTCTTATGTTTAACGGTCATCATCACAGCGAGCAACGTCACAATGATGGTGAGGTGAAGAAATTGCAGGCCTTAACGACGTGGATTACTAATATCGTTCTTTTTATCTTATTAGCTACCATTATTAATTTACTGTTGCCCAATTCTAGTTTTCAAAAGTATACGAAGCTGGTGGTTGGACTTCTTTTGATGCTGATTATTATTACACCCGTTTTTCAAATTTTTAAAGTGGATGTTAATCAAATGCTAAAATCACTTAGTTTATCATCTATTCGATCCGATCAGCAGGTAGAAAATTCAATAGAAAATCAGAAAAAAGAAATACAAGCTTCACAACGTGCATATATTTTAGAACAAATGGCTGTCCAAATGGAGGCAGATGTAAAAGAGGAGTTGATGGATCAGTATGGTGTAGCAATTGATTGAATTCACATTGAAACAAAAAAGCCGAACGACGAACCTACCGCTGATAATATTAAATCCATTTCAGTTGCCGTAAGTAAAAAAACATCGGGTGATTCCGAGGTTGTTTCAGCTGTGAAAGTTATTTCTATTGATACCTCCACACCGATCGAAACAAACAAACCAACAGAATCCAAGAAATTATCCAACTATTTAGCAGCAAAATGGGATGTAAAACAAGGCCAAGTTGTTGTGAATATGGAGGAGGGAGACACGAAATGAGTCAAAAGCCAGAAAAAGGTGACCCATCATTTTTTCAGCGGTTCTTTTCACTTAAACAGTCATCAACTACGAAGAAACCTTCAAAGTTAATGTATATAGGCATTTTACTAGCTGCAGGCGTTATCTTTATGGTATTTAGCAACTCACTCACAACATCTATGAATTCAGGCGGATTACTAAAGAGTGCAAGCAAAGAAACCAGCGCACCACCGGTATCACAGGATGTTCCCGCTTTTAGCTCTAAAAAGACAACAACAATGACGGGCTATGAAGAGCGGTATGAGGAAGAATTGAAAGATATTTTAGACCAAGTTAGAGGCGTCAGTAAGGTAAAAGTAATTGTGAACTTAGATGCAACAGAATCCAAAATATATGAAAAAAACAGCGTCACAAAATCGCAAACGACCAATGAAACAGACCGTGAAGGAGGAACTCGTAAAGTTGAAGATTCCTCAACAGATGAACAGCTGGTCATTGTGAGGAGCGGAGAACAAGAAAAGCCTGTTGTAGTCAAAACCGAAAAGCCAAAAGTACGAGGTGTGTTAGTTGTCGCTAAAGGAGCTGATAATATCGAGGTAAAAAAATCTATCATTGAAGCTGTGACAAGAGCGCTCGATATACCAAGTCATAGAGTAGCAGTATTAGCGAAAAAAGGATGAGGGGGAAATGAGTATGTTATTAAAAAAGCAAACAGTTTGGTTATTAACGATGTTAAGTTTAGTTGTTGTGTTATCGGTGTACTATATGACAACGCCAGAAAATCCTCAGAGTAATGTTGCGCTAGTAGACAATGAAAAACAAAGCGAAAAGCAGGCTGATGACAAGACTCCTGCAGAAGATACAAAACAACAGACAGATGAGAAATCAGGAACAAAAGAAGATTCAAAAACTGAAGGCTCAGCAGAAGATGTAAAGAAGGAAACGGCTAAAAATGCAAAAGAATCAGCGGTTGTATCAAGCACAGATAGCGACGAGCTATTTACGGCGCTTCGTTTGGAATTAAATGATGAAAGAAGTCAATTAAAAGAAGAGTATCAGGAAGTAGCGGCATCAAAAAATGTGACGCCTGCGGAAGTAAGCAAGGCGATGGATAAAATTGATGAATTATCAAAGCTTGGGGAAAAAGAAGCCACGCTGGAAACATTAATTAAAGCAAAAGGATACAGTGACGCGCTAGTAAGAGCAGACGGAAAGCAAGTTCAAATTACCGTTAAGACAGAAAAACACTCAAAAACAAAAGCAAATCAAATCATTCAGCTAGTTAAAAAAGAAATGGGGCCAAAAGAAGTAGCGGTAGAGTTTCAGCCAACTAAATAAAGGGAATAAAGGGAGTGTAAAACAGCCGGAAATTAGGGTTGTTTACACTTCTTTTTTTATGAAATGACTAAAATCGAAGCGAGACGGTAAAAATTTTAACATGGCTTTCTTTTTTTACTTCGGTTATAATAGGTTTCATAATCTTATATTAGTACTAGGTGACAAGTGTTTTCACAAGTATTGTCATCTGTAAAGCTATGTTTCCATTTATAAAACGATAACGCTAAAAAGTTATTATAGAGTAAGTGGAACTTCTTTTTAATGTTTGCCAAACGAATTGAATGGCTGTAGCCATTTATTGTATTATTAACATTGTAGAGAATTCTATTTTCATGAGGTAGGAGTGTTCAATATGTTAAAAATTCAAGAGATCCGTGAGATCATTAAACTAGTTGATCAATCATCAATCGAGGAGTTCACCTATGAGCACGAAGGCTCCAAAATCAAGATGAAGAAAAAAGACGCAATTGTTTCCAAACAAGCGCAGCAAGTAGTGGTTTCGGCACCTGAACAAGCAGCAGCACCTGCACCGCAGGCAGCAGCGGCTCCAGCGCCAGCCCCAGCAGCACAGTCTGCTCAACCAAAAGAAGAACAAGCGGCCCCAGCGGTTGATGAGAGCTTACATAAAATTACATCTCCGATGGTAGGGACATTCTATGCGTCATCATCGCCAGAATCAGATGTATACGTAACTCCTGGAGATAAAGTACAAAAAGATTCGGTTGTATGTATCGTAGAAGCAATGAAGTTATTTAATGAAATCGAAGCAGAAGTTAAAGGTGAAATCGTTGACGTATTAGTTGAAAATGGACAACTTGTAGAATACGGTCAACCTCTTTTCTTAGTAAAGCCTGAATAAGGAGCGGTAAATATGATTAAAAAGCTATTAATTGCGAATCGAGGAGAAATTGCGGTTCGAATTATTCGAGCGTGTAAAGAGTTAGGTGTAGAATCAGTAGCTGTTCATTCTCAAGCTGATCGCGATTCTTTGCATGTACAATTAGCAGACGAAGCGTATTGTATTGGACCAACGTCATCTAAAGACAGCTATTTAAACTTTACAAACATTATGAGCGTTGCGATGCTGACGGGCTGTGACGCCATTCACCCTGGATACGGCTTTTTAGCTGAAAACGCTGATTTTGCAGAGCTATGCAGAGAGTGTAACGTTACATTTGTAGGACCAAGTCCTGAAGCCATTAACAAAATGGGAACAAAAGACGTAGCGAGAGAAACGATGCGTGAAGCGGGTGTCCCAATTGTTCCTGGTTCAACTGGAATTGTAGAGTCAGTGGAAGACGGTATGTCAATTGCTAATGATATTGGCTATCCTGTTATTATTAAAGCAACGGCAGGAGGCGGAGGAAAAGGAATCCGCGTTGCGAAAAATGAACAAGAGCTTATCAAAGGTATTACAATTACACAGCAAGAAGCTGCTACAGCTTTCGGTAACCCTGGTGTGTACATTGAAAAGTTCATTGAGGATTTCCGTCACGTTGAGATCCAAGTGTTGGCTGATTCTCATGGGAATACTGTACATTTAGGAGAGCGTGATTGCTCGATTCAACGCCGTCTTCAAAAATTAATTGAAGAAACGCCTTCTCCAGCGTTAGACGAAAAAACGCGTGAATTAATGGGCGACGCTGCTGTTAAAGCTGCTCAAGCCGTTAATTACACAGGAGCCGGAACAGTGGAATTCATTTATGATTACCGTGAAAACAAATTTTACTTCATGGAAATGAATACGCGTATCCAAGTAGAACACCCTGTTACAGAGATGGTGACGGGAGTTGACTTAATTAAAGAACAAATCAAAGTTGCAAATGGTGAAACTTTACCGTTTACGCAAGAAGAAGTGACATTTAACGGATGGGCAATTGAGTGCCGAATCAACGCAGAAAACCCAGAGAAAAACTTTATGCCATCACCAGGTACGATTCAAATGTACTTGCCGCCAGGTGGCTACGGAGTGCGCGTAGACTCTGCTGCATACCCGGGCTATGCAATCCCACCTTACTATGATTCAATGGTGGCTAAATTGATTGTTCATGCGCCAACTCGTGAGGAAGCTATTGAACGAATGAAGCGCGCATTAGATGAATTTGTTATCGACGGCGTTGCGACCACTATTCCTTTTCACCAAAAACTATTAAATCATGAAAAATTTGTTAGTGGTGAATTCAACACGAAGTTTCTTGAGCTATATGACGTAATGAATTCTTAGTATAATATAAACTATAGGAGGTGCTGTACATGAATGAAAATCATGTATTAGAAATGGAAGAACACCCAAATTCTCTTGGCAAAGTAGAAATTGCTCCTGAGGTTATTGAAGTCATTGCGGGTATTGCTGCTTCTGAAGTAGAAGGCGTTTCTGCAATGAGAGGAAATTTTGCAGCTGGCGTTGTGGAGAAACTAGGAAAGAAAAACCACGGTAAAGGTGTAAAAGTGGACTTAACAGAAAACGGGATAAAAGTAGACGTGTTTTGTATGATGAAGTTTGGGGTGTCTATTCCAAACGTAGCGCAACAAGTACAAGATAACATTCGTCAAGCCCTTAAAAATATGACAGCTATTGATCTCGATGAAGTAAACATTCATATCGTAGGGATTCAGTTTGATACGCAAAAAACTGATATTGAAGAAGTTGAATAAAACAAACGTTTACCTAACGGCTGTTGCTAAAATGGAATAACGTATGATTACTTGTTCCTTTTCAACACAAGCTATGGTAAAGTGAAAAAGACTGTCTCGTCATAAAGACGGTCTTTTTCGTGTTCTATAAACTTCGTATAAGAACAATGAAGTATCGTTTCATAAACTATGCTATTATCTAGGTATACTAGTTGAAGAAGATAAATAAAGGAGCAAAAATAATGAAAAGACATACAGCACGCCAAAAAGCATTACAAGCACTATTTCAGCATGATTTAGGGCAGACCGAGCCAATGGAGGCAATCGGAAATGTTGTACAAAACGAAAAGTCTGATCAATTTTTAGAAAGTCTTGTGCTAGGTGTGGTTGAACATCAGCAAGAAATTGATGAACTTTTACGCAATCATTTAGAAAAATGGACGTTAGACCGCGTAGCTACTGTAGACCGCGTTATCCTGCGTATTGCCGTATACGAAATGAAGTACGAAGAAGAAATTCCTACGAGCGTTACGTTAAATGAAGCGATTGAATTAGCGAAAACGTTTGGCGATGATCAATCAAGCAAGTTTATCAATGGCGTATTGTCTAAAGTGTTAACAACTTTATCTAAATAAAGGTTCATCTTGCCAAGTTAAGTGACTAAAATGCTTCTCTCCTTTATATAAAGGGGAGAGGGTGACTGCAAAGGAGGCAAAATGATGGGTGAAGTGCGTTATCTAACCGTTACGGCCCTTACACGATACATCAAGCGCAAGTTTGACGTAGACCCTCACATGCAAGATGTATGGATTAAAGGAGAAATTTCTAACTTTAAACGCCATAGTCGAGGACATATGTATTTTACCTTAAAAGATCAAAATGCTCGTATCGCAGCCGTTATGTTTGCTGGGCATAACCGTCAGCTTAATTTTCAGCCTGAAGAAGGAATGAATGTACTGATTCGAGCTGAAATTTCGGTTTATGAACCAAGCGGAAATTATCAAATGTACGTAAAAGAAATGCAGCCTGACGGTGTTGGAAACTTATACTTGGCCTACGAACAGCTGAAAAAAAAGCTGGAAAAAGAAGGCTTATTTGATCCTGCTAGAAAACGAAAACTGCCGAAGTATCCAACAACAATAGGTGTTATTACGTCTCCTACTGGAGCCGCTGTACGTGATATTATTACAACATTAAAGCGCAGATATAACGCCAACATTATTGTTATGCCCGCTCTTGTTCAAGGAGTCAATGCGGCCCCGTCTATCATCAAGGCAATTGAAGAAGCAAACCGTCGTAAAGAAGCAGACGTATTAATTGTTGGGCGCGGTGGTGGGTCAATTGAAGAGCTTTGGGCTTTTAACGAAGAAAGCGTTGCTCGTGCAATTTTCACTTCTACTATTCCTGTTATTTCAGCGGTTGGACATGAAACCGATTTTACGATTGCAGACTTTGTAGCAGATCTGCGCGCCCCTACTCCAACGGGTGCTGCAGAATTGGCTGTGCCTCATATCAGTGAAATTACAGAAAGATTGACTCAGCGAAATATCCGTCTTCTTCGTTCGATGAAAGAGATGCTTCAGTCTAGTAGCCGCAGGCTTGAACGATCTCAGAAATCATATGCTTTTCGTTATCCTCAAAAGTTGGTCGAGCAAAAAGAGCAGCAGTTAGACCAGCTGATGGAGCGTTTTTATCGTGAAGGTAGAAGATACATTGAGCATAAACGGACGAACTACGAGCAGCTAACAGCCGCTTTGTTACGAAATCATCCTGAGCATCAGTTAATGAAAGCAGCAGAGCGTCAACAGCAGCTGACGAAAATGCTGACAAAAGAGATGCAGCAGCTGCTAAAGCAAAAACAGCTTTTATTTGCCACGGCAACGTCAAAATTACATACGCTTAGTCCATTAAAAACAATGGAAAGAGGCTACAGCTTAGTATACGATAAAGAAAAAGAGTTAATTAAATCAACCAAACAAGTATCCAAAGGCGATGTGGTAAACGTTCGTTTGACCGATGGACAATTGCAGTGTGAAGTTTCGAAAATAGAGGAGCGATGAAAAATGGCGACAAATAAAGAGTATACGTTTGAAGAGGCGATGGAGCAGTTAGAAACCATCGTAAACAAGCTAGAAGAAGGCGACGTGCCTTTAGAAGAAGCAATTCAACAATTCCAAGAAGGAATGACTCTTTCAAAATTCTGTCACGATCGTCTTCAGCATATTGAAAAGCAAATGGAAACTATTTTACGTGAAGACGGAACGCTTGAGCCATTCTCGGTACAGGAGGAAGAGTGATGGTGAATGAAATGAATTTAAAAGAGTATATTTCTTTTACAAAAGATCGAGTAGAAACACGCTTGCCTGAAGTGGTAAAAGCATTACATGCTCCGGTTAACTTAAAGGAATCCATGCTTTACTCGCTTACGGCAGGAGGAAAGCGACTTCGCCCAGTGCTGTTGTTTGCAACGCT
This sequence comes from Priestia sp. 40, assembly GCF_049368575.1. Taxonomy (NCBI): domain Bacteria; kingdom Bacillati; phylum Bacillota; class Bacilli; order Caryophanales; family Bacillaceae; genus Priestia; species Priestia sp. 40. Next base: position 1,135,722 of record NZ_JBMPZA010000005.1, on the reverse strand, counting down.
ACATGCATTTGGAAAAGACGAGAGCATGGGATTAGAAACAGCCTGTGCAGTGGAAATGATTCATACATATTCGCTCATTCACGATGATTTACCTAGCATGGATGATGACGACTTAAGAAGAGGAAAACCGACGAATCACAAAGTGTACGGCGAAGCAACGGCTATATTAGCTGGAGATGCTCTTTTAACAAATAGCTTTCAGCTCATTTCTGAAGCGGCACATCCTGAAATTACATCACATATGAAACTTCAGCTCATTACAGAACTGGTAAAAGCAAGCGGAACAGAAGGTATGATCAGCGGACAGGTTGCGGATATGGAAGGCGAAAAAAAGCAGCTCACGCTAGACGAGCTTGAATATATTCACCTTCATAAAACGGGGAAGCTGCTAGGGTTTTGTGTAAAAGCAGGAGCTATTCTTGCAAAAGCTACGCCTCTACAGCAAAAATTATTAGAAGAATTCAGTAAGCATGTAGGGTTAGCATTTCAAATTCAAGATGATATCTTGGATGTGGAAGGGTCTGAAGAAAAATTAGGAAAGCCAATTGGCAGTGATACAGAAAATGAAAAAACGACATATCCTTCTTTGTTAGGTATGGAAGCGGCCAAAGAAAAGTTACAGTATCATGTTGAACAAGCACTTCTCTCGTTACGTCAAGCTCAAATTAAGCACGGATTACTAGAAGAAATTTGTTTATATATAGCAAAGCGTGATAGTTAATGACGATTTCTGTCAGGTTTTTTGAGTGATACAGTAAAATAAGATTGAGTCCCAATAGGGGCTATGCTATAATGATTTTACTACTGTATAAAAGCGTAGTGCATAGGTTTGAAAGACATATACAATATCTTGGTGGCCGTTATCACATTTGTGTTAGCGGCTATTTTTTCACTATTTTCCTTTGAATATCACTGGTTTACTGATAGAATATCAAAGGTATTGTAAGTAATAAGGAAATACTAAAAATTGACTATACGTATAAAACAATAGACAATGTATTAAGGTAACTTTATAACAAGTACGAAAGTGAGTGATCCACCTTGGATCTTACAACGATAAAAAATCCTGAGTTTTTAAAGAAAATGTCAGTAACACAATTAGAAGAACTAAGTGAAGAGATTCGTCGTTTTTTAATTACAAAGCTTTCTGCAACTGGTGGTCATATAGGGCCAAATTTGGGGGTTGTTGAGTTAACGCTTGCACTCCATAAAGTGTTCGACAGCCCAAAAGATAAATTTTTATGGGACGTCGGGCATCAGTCGTATGTCCATAAAATTTTAACAGGACGAGCGGGAGAGTTTGATACAATCCGTCAATATAAAGGATTATGCGGTTTTCCAAAGCGAGATGAAAGTGAGCATGATGTATGGGAAACGGGACATAGTTCTACATCACTTTCAGCCGCAATGGGAATGGCTGCAGCAAGAGATTTGCAAAAAACAAAAGCTCACATTGTTCCTATCATTGGTGACGGAGCTTTAACAGGTGGTATGGCTCTTGAAGCGCTTAACCACATCGGGCACGAGCAAACGGATATGACCGTTATTTTAAATGACAATGAAATGTCTATCGCTCCTAACGTGGGGGCTGTACACAGCATTCTAGGGCGTTTGCGCACGGCAGGCAAATACAACTGGGTAAAAGATGAGCTTGAAGTCTTGCTGAAAAAAGTGCCTGCAGTAGGCGGTAAGCTTGCGGCAACGGCAGAACGGGTAAAAGATGGCCTAAAGTACATGGTTGTGTCAGGCATGTTCTTTGAAGATCTTGGCTTTACGTATTTAGGGCCGGTTGACGGCCATAGCTATGATGATTTATTGGAAACGTTACAATATGCAAAGAAAACAAAAGGACCGGTACTGATTCACGTGATTACGAAAAAAGGGAAAGGATACTTGCCGGCGGAAAGCGATAAAAGCGGAGCGTGGCATGGTACAGGCCCTTACAAAATTGAGTCCGGTGACTTTATTAAAGACAAAAATGTTCCGATTGCTTGGAGTAAATTAGTAAGCGATACGGTATTGAAAATGGCTAGGGAAGATGAGCGTATCGTAGCCGTAACGCCAGCAATGCCTGTAGGCTCAAAACTTGAAGCGTTTCAAAAAGAGTTTCCGCATCGCATGTTTGATGTTGGGATTGCAGAGCAGCATGCAACAACAATGGCAGCGGGTCTTGCAACTCAAAATATGAAGCCCTTTTTAGCTATTTATTCTACGTTTTTACAGCGCGCATACGATCAAGTAGTTCATGATATTTGCCGTCAGAAGCTAAATGTATTTATTGGCATTGATCGCGCTGGACTAGTAGGTGCTGATGGTGAAACGCACCAAGGCGTATTTGATATTGCGTTCTTACGTCATTTGCCTAACCTTGTTATTATGATGCCAAAAGACGAGAATGAAGGTCAGCACATGGTTCATACTGCTTTGACTTATGAAGAAGGTCCGATTGCCATGCGCTATGCGAGAGGAAACGGATTAGGTGTTGAACTCGATTCAGAACTGAAAAACATTCCGATCGGTACATGGGACGTATTAAAAGAAGGTTCAGATACAACCATTTTAACGTTTGGTACAACGATTTCAATGGCGATGGATGCAGCAGCAGAACTTGAGAAGCAAGGAATCAGCGTAAAAGTGGTCAATGCTCGTTTTATTAAACCGCTGGATGAAAAAATGCTTCATGAGATTTTCCAAACTAGTAAGCCTGTGATTACGGTTGAAGAAGCGGTACTTCAAGGCGGTTTTGGAAGCGCGGTGTTAGAGTTTGCATCAGAGCATGGCTATTATGATACGCGCGTTGAACGTATGGGTATTCCTGATCGCTTTATCGAGCACGGCAGCGTAACAAAACTTTTAGAAGAAATTGGCTTAACCAAAGAAGAGATTATAAATCGAGTTAAAAAACTCGTAACACCAACACAAAAGAGGCTTGAAGTTAAGTGACAAAAAAAGAACGAGTAGATGTATTATTAGTAGAACGAGGTTTGATTGAAACAAGAGAAAAAGCAAAGCGTACAGTGATGGCAGGACTTGTTTATGCGAATGAAGTCCGTTTGGATAAGCCGGGAGAGAAAATTGAACGGGATACGCCGCTGACAATTAAAGGTGCAGTGATGCCTTATGTCAGCAGAGGCGGCTTTAAGCTTGAAAAAGCGATTAAAGAATTTAATGTCCATGTAGCGGATAAAATCATGATTGATATTGGTTCTTCTACTGGAGGCTTTACTGATTGTGCGCTTCAAAATGGAGCGAAGATGTCCTATGCGCTAGACGTAGGCTATAATCAGCTAGCTTGGAAGCTTCGTCAAGATGAGCGAGTAGAAGTAATGGAACGAACAAATTTCCGTTATGTGACACCGGCTGATTTATCAAGAGGCTTGCCTGAATTCGCTTCTATTGATGTATCATTTATTTCCTTAAGACTCATTCTTCCTGTGTTAAAAACACTTCTTGTTCCACACAGCGATGTTGTTGCGCTCGTTAAGCCACAATTTGAGGCTGGAAGAGAGCAAGTTGGGAAAAAAGGAATCGTGCGTGATTCAAAAGTGCATGAAGAAGTCCTCCAAGGCATGGTAGATTTCTCGCTTCGTCAAGGATACGATGTATATAACATGTCGTATTCACCGATAACAGGAGGAGATGGAAATATCGAATTTCTTCTCCACCTGCGCTGGAAAGGCGAGCGTGAACTTGGTGAAAATCAAGCTCCGCTTACTGTGCATGAAGTAGTCGAAGAAGCACATAAGACGTTAAAAGAGAAAAAGTAATAATGGCCAATGTTAAGTAAAGACTTAGCATTGGCGATTTGATTATGACTCTTTATACAAAAGGTGCATAATCAAGTTGAACACATTATGATACTTAATTAGTGAAAGACTTATAAACAACAAAACAAAAAGAAGATTACATATTAATGTGAGGTGCCAACATGAATAAAGGGCAAAGACATATTAAAATTCGTGATATTATCACGAATAATGATATTGAAACACAGGATGAATTAGTAGATATTTTAAAAAACCAAGGTTTTAATGTAACACAGGCAACAATCTCTCGTGATATTAAAGAACTGCACTTAGTCAAAGTGCCTTTGATGGACGGGCGATACAAATACAGCTTGCCTGCAGATCAGCGTTTTAATCCCTTACAAAAGTTAAAGCGCTCTCTTATGGACGCATTTGTAAAAATTGATTCAGCCGGACATATGCTGGTGATGAAAACATTGCCGGGAAACGCAAATGCGATTGGTGCATTAATTGATCATTTGGACTGGGATGAAATATTAGGAACAATTTGTGGAGACGATACATGTTTGATAATTTGCCGTACTCCTGAAGATACGCAAATTATATCAGACCGATTCTTAGAAATGTTATAAAGGTGAGTGAAGCAGGTTGTTAGCTGAATTATCCATTAAAAACTTTGCGATTATTGATGAACTTTCTGTTTCATTTGAAAAAGGCTTAACGGTATTAACAGGCGAAACAGGAGCGGGAAAATCGATTATTATTGATGCCATTTCATTGTTAGTAGGTGGAAGAGGCTCTTCGGAGTTTGTTCGCCATGGAACAGACAGAGCCGAAATTGAAGGGCTTTTCTTATTTGATGAAGAACAGCATCCGAGTCACGAAAAAGCCAAACAAGTCGGTTTGGAAGTGGAAGATGGAATGATTGTGCTTCGCCGAGATATCACTACAAATGGGAAAAGTATTTGCCGTATCAATGGGAAGCTCGTAACGTTAGCTATCCTACGTGAAGTCGGACAGACGTTAATTGATATACATGGACAGCACGAGCACCAAGATTTAATGAATCAAGATCGTCACTTAACTCTTCTTGATCAATATGGAGGAGAAAAAGTAGAAGAGGCTTTGACGGAGTATCGAGAGGTATTTTCTAGATATACATCATTAAAAAAGCAGTTGGATCAATTAACTGAAAATGAGCAGCAGATGGCACATCGCCTCGATCTTATTCAATTTCAATTAGATGAAATCAAAGCGGCAAATTTGCAACTCAATGAAGACGAGGAACTAAATGAAGAGCGTTTGAAGATTTCCAACTTTGAAAAGATCTATACGTCGCTAAACGATGCGTACAATGCGCTGCACGGTGAACATCAAGGTTTGGATTGGGTAGGCGTAGCAATGAATCATACGGAGGATATTTCGTCACTGGAAAAAAACTATGCCGAAATTTCGGAGATTATTTCATCGAGCTTCTATCAGTTAGAAGACGCATCTTATAAAATTCGTCAGCAGCTGGATTTATTAGAATTTGATCCGAAACGCTTAGACTTTATTGAAGCGCGTTTAAATGAAATTAATCATTTAAAGCGTAAATACGGTCAAAGTGTAGATGAAATTCTAGAATATGCAGCGCAAATTGAAGATGAAATTGATCGTATTGAAAATCGAGATACGCACGTGAGCAAAATCAAAGAACAGTTAAACAGCGTAGCACAGGATTTATTAGTAGAAGCTAACAACGTTTCAGCTATTCGAAAAAAACTTGCTCAGGAGTTAACGGACAGCATCCATCATGAACTTCAAGAGCTGTATATGGCCAAAACCGTATTTCAAATTAAATTTTCTGTTGTGAATGCAGGGAAAAATGATGTTGAAGTAAATGGAGAGAGAATCAAATTCACTAAAGATGGTATTGATAACGTAGCGTTTTATATTTCTACCAACCCTGGTGAACCGTTAAAGCCTCTTGCAAAAGTAGCATCAGGAGGAGAGCTTTCAAGGATTATGCTGGCGTTAAAAAGCATCTTCTCTAAACATCAAGGTGTGACGTCCATTATCTTTGATGAAGTTGATACAGGCGTAAGTGGAAGAGTAGCTCAATCGATCGGTGAAAAAATACATGCCATTTCCGTTGATTCACAGGTTCTCTGTATATCTCATCTGCCGCAAGTAGCAGCTATGGCAGATACTCATCTCTTTATTGCTAAAGAGATAAAAGGTGATCGTACAACCACGTCTGTTCTTCCATTAACTCTTGATGAAAAAGTAAAAGAAATTGGTCGAATGATTGCAGGAGCTGAAATTACAAGCTTAACGAAAGAACATGCCAAAGAGCTTTTAGATTTAGCGGATAAGATGAAGCAGACCATTTAAAAAAAACACCTTTTAACACGTAACAGTATGTGTTAAAGGTGTTTTTTTATACAAAATGGAGGAACTGAAAATGTTTCCTTGCACTTCTTTTCATTTTTCTCTGAACTTCTGTTATAAATGCGCTCTAAGAAGGCTAAATTAAATGTGTAGCCATTTAGGCGAGGAAGCGAGGAGAGTGAAAACATGCAAAATCGATACAGACATATAATTGGTGCGATTCTCCTTGTTTCGTTCATTTTTGTAGGATTTATTCCAGTTGTGCAACAATATATACACATTCCAAAACAAATCGTCTTATTTGAACAGCAAAAAGAAAAAATTAATACGACACTACCGCTTAGCGTAGAAGCTTCATCACCTGTTTACGATGTAACAAGTAACAAGGCGAAGCTGACCGTAGCAGGCAAACAGGTAGGCAAAGAAGAGTTGATGCTTCATTTGGCCGGTATTCCTGTAAAGCGTGTAGACGTGCAGGTATTATCTGATTTTAAAGTCATTCCAGGTGGACAATCAATCGGTGTGAAATTAAATTCAAAAGGTGTTCTTGTTGTAGGCTATCATCAGGTAGATACAGCAAAAGGTAAAAAATCTCCTGGAGAAATTGCCGGTATTCAAGTTGGAGATATGATTACGAAGATTAATGGTAAAACCATTGAAAAAATGAGTGATATTACACCGTTTATTCAGCAGGCAGGAAAAACGGGTGAACCATTAAATCTGCATATTTTAAGAGAAAAAAAGCAGTTTGACACTAAGCTATATCCGTTAAAAGATAAGCAAGATTATGCTTACAGAATCGGTTTATACATTCGTGATTCAGCTGCAGGAATCGGTACAATGACTTTTTATGATCCGAAATCTAAAAAATACGGCGCTTTAGGCCATGTTATTTCAGATATGGATACAAAAAAGCCAATCGTAGTAGAAGATGGCCAAATTGTCCGTTCGACCGTCACATCGATCGAGAAAGGTTCTAACGGCGTTCCAGGCGAAAAGTTAGCAAGGTTTTCTGAAGATAGACAAATCATTGGAAATATTACACGAAATAGTCCTTTTGGTATTTTTGGAAAATTGTCTTCAACAATGGAAAACGGAATAATGGATAAAGCAATGCCAATTGCTCTATCTCATCAAGTAAAAGAAGGACCGGCTAAAATTCTAACGGTAGTAGATGATGATCAAGTGGAAGAATTTGATATTGAAATTATGAGTACTATACCTCAAAAGTTTCCAGCTACTAAAGGAATGGTTATTAAAATTACAGATCCTAAATTGCTAAAGAAAACAGGTGGAATTGTTCAAGGAATGAGCGGGAGTCCGATTATTCAAAACGGTAAAGTCGTTGGAGCGGTTACCCATGTTTTTGTAAATGATCCTACCTCGGGTTACGGTGTCCACATTGAATGGATGCTTAACGAAGCAGGAATCGATATTTATAAAAATAATCGAAAAAAAGCGAGCTAATGTTGTCATTAGTTCGCTTTTTTTGATAAAAATTATTGTCGTAAATGTACGAGAAAAACGTCGAAAAACAAAGAAAATAAGAGAAAATCGAATAAATTCCATTTAAAAGACTTTTTTCTAAAAAAATAAAGGAAATAATGTTGCATTGTCGAATTTGTCCTTTAGAATAAAGAATAGAGACACGTAGGAAACGACGTATAACATAAAGGACTGAGGAGGAAGCTGCATTGAAAAAAATTAAAGTATGCTTGGTTGATGATAATCGGGAACTAATTGGTTTGCTTGAAGATTATATTTCAGAGCAAGAAGACATGGAAGTAATCGGAGTAGCTTACAATGGACAAGAGTGTTTATCCATTTTAAAAGATAAAGATCCGGATGTTCTTGTATTAGACATTATTATGCCGCATCTAGATGGATTAGCAGTTTTAGGTCAGTTGAAAGAAATGAAAAAAGAAAATTATCCAAATGTCATTATGCTAACAGCATTTGGGCAAGAAGACGTAACGAAAAAAGCGGTCGATTTAGGAGCTGCTTATTTTATTCTAAAGCCGTTTGATATGGAAAACTTAGTGAATCATATTCGTCAAGTTAGCGGACAAACATCTTCATTTATGCAACGTTCATCTTCTTCCATGCGTTCACATCGCGACAGCAAACCAGCAAATTTAGATGCCAGCATTACGAGCATCATTCACGAAATTGGTGTGCCTGCTCATATTAAAGGCTATTTATATTTGAGAGAAGCCATTTCAATGGTATATAAGGATATTGAGCTGCTTGGGTCGATTACAAAAGTACTGTATCCTGATATTGCAAAAAAATATAATACAACAGCAAGCCGCGTTGAGCGCGCCATTCGTCATGCTATTGAAGTAGCATGGAGCCGAGGAAACATTGATTCCATTTCTTCATTATTCGGATATACTGTCAGCATGTCAAAAGCGAAGCCGACAAATAGTGAATTTATCGCCATGGTGGCGGATAAATTACGCCTTGAACATAAAGCGAGTTGAAAGGGATAGGACTGCTGGAATTACGGGGTTTTGAGTGAGCTGATACCTTTTGTAATACAGAGTACATGCCGATAAACTTTTGGAATTTACACTAGATAGTAAACTGAAAACCAATAAACTTTTTACTGCAGGGCCGATGAATTTTAAGAATTCATTGGTCCTTTTATTTTGTTTTAAGAGGTGAAAATATTGAGGTTAACGGAACGTGCATCTTGTTTTTCTTCATATCCATAGTGGTATATTTTATTGAAATAATTTATTTAATTGTTATGAGGGTTTTGTACTTGAAAGAAGATTTAGAAGATGCATTAAAAAATTTATCTGCGTATTTTAAATGTGATATGGATAAGTAAATGATAAAAAAAGCAGCCTTCAGAAAAGGCTGCTTTTTTTAATCCATTAATTTAGCAATCGGTTTTGAAAGGAACAGAACAATAATTCCAAGTACAATTGTCACAGCTCCGATTAAACTGAAAATGTCAAAATAACCTAACGACTGTGTATAAGATGCAAGAACACCCGCTAGCTTATTAGCAACAGCAGAGCTTGCCATCCATACGCCCATTAACAGAGAAGCAAGTTTTAATGGAGCCAGTCTACTTACCATAGACAACCCTACTGGTGAAATCATAAGCTCAGCTAGCGTGTGCAGGAAGTAAGTGAAAATCATAAACAGGATATTTACTTTTAAAGCTGGGTCATTACCAGTATACATAACGGCTGGAATTAAAATTAAGAATCCTAATCCGACTGTTACAAGTCCCATACCCATTTTTGTTGGTGTTTTAAAATCACCGCGTTTTGAATTTCCTAGCTTGTACCAAACAAGTGACATAATTGGTGCTAAAATCATGATAAACAGTGGATTCAATGATTGGAACCACTCTGTTGGAACCGTAAAACTACCGATTTGACGATCAATTTGATCTTGAGCATATAGCGTTAAAGAACTTCCAGCCTGTTCAAAAGCTGTCCAGAAAGCAATAACAACGAAAGCTAGAATAACGATAGCAACCGTTCTTTTCTTTTCTCGTGCTGTCAGCGGAGCAGTTGATGTTTGAGATGCTGCTGCATGAACTTTTCCTGTAGGCTCTTTCCCAATATCACCTAAATAGCGATTAGCCAGTAGGTTAAATAAAATTTGTCCAACAACCATTCCAATAGCTGCTGTTAAGAATCCGTATTTGTAACTCATTAATCCAACAACTAACGGTGCGAAAAATGCACCAAAGTTAATACCCATATAAAAAATAGTAAAAGCACCGTCACGACGAGGATCATTTTCTTCATACAGATCTCCGACTAATGTGGAGATATTTGGTTTGAAAAATCCGTTTCCGATAATTAGTAAAGCAAGTCCGATATACAAAGCGGCTACGCTTTGATGAATGAAGATGGAAAAATTCCCAAGTGCCATAATCACACCACCGATAGTGATGGCTAGTCTTCTTCCGAGGAAGCGGTCTGTTAAATATCCGCCAATCATCGGCGTAATGTAAACAGCACTAGTGAATGTTCCATATAAGCTCAGTGCAGTTGCTTTATCTACACCAAGACCACCTTGAGCAGCGGTAGCAGTTAAATAAAGAACCAGAATGGCTCTCATTCCATAATAACTAAATCTTTCCCATGCCTCAGTAGCGAATAATAAGTACAGTCCAGGAGGGTGTTTTTTCCTAGACTCATTTGGCTGCTGATTTTCGTGTTGTACAGCTGCTTGCATAATGAAGTCCCCCTAAAATTTTTCTCATACTATTTAATTCTTTTGTTTGAATTAATCAAAAAATCAGAATATAAGTACTGGAATAAATATAATGTATTTTTATTTTAGTAGAAAAACAATAATTTCGTCAATGAAATTATATGGAAAAATCAAAAAATAATTAAATATACACAAAAAAGTATTAAATTACTTATTTAAAAGCATTTCTAAAAATACATTTATATTATTAAATATTCTAATATATGTTATAGGGAATGAATCGAGAAGGTAATACTATTTTTGGAAATGAAAATTCGAAATAAAAAAGGATCTGTTATTCAGATCCTTTTTTATCTTCGTCCGCATTTAATTCAGCAAGTTTCTGCAGCAAAATATGCTGAGGCATATGCATTAATTGCTCGAGGGGGATATTTAATTGTTCCGCTAATTTTACTGCTGTATCCGGTGAAATTTGCAGTGGTCTCATACACAACGACCTCCTTTTGCATATAAAGTAATGAAAGTGAAAAAGTATAAACAGTAAATTCGTGCTTTCACTATTAAGTAATGCTAAAGTTAATAATAAGTGATAATAGAGGAGTTGAGCAAGTATGTTTGTAATAGGTCATCGCGGCGCAGCTGGAACGTTTCCTGAAAATACGATGATTTCCTTCAAAGAAGCAGCGAGAGTTGGCGCACACGGAATTGAGCTTGATGTGCATATGACAAAGGATGGGGAACTTGCTGTAATTCATGATGAAAAAGTAGATCGAACGACGAATGGAAAAGGGTATGTAAAAGATTTTACGTATCAAGATTTACAAAAATTAGATGCGAGCTATAAGTTCAAAAAAAAGTATGGGGTATGTAAAATCCCCATGTTAAATGAAGTAATGGAGTGGGCTTCAAGTGAAGGAATTAGTGTAAATATTGAGTTGAAAAACAATATATTTGACTATCCATACTTAGAAATGAAAGTTTTAGACTTAATTTATTTATACAAGATGAAGGATCGAACGATGATTTCATCTTTTAATCATAACAGCTTAGCCCGAATTGGTTCTTTGGATTCTACGATTGAAACAGCTATTTTATATTCTTATCCGATGTATGAGCCTTGGGTATATGCGCAGCATCTTGGCGCAAAAGCTCTTCACCCTAATCAGCGTACCGTGAATGAAGTAAATGTAGCCGCTTCGAAAGATTGTCAAATTCCAGTGCGACCTTACACAGTAAATGATGTAAAAGTAGCTGAGCAGCTTCGGAAATATGGATGTGAATCCATTATTACTGATTATCCTGAAAAAATGGTGAAGCAATTTGGGGGACGCTTTTCGTAAAAAAACATCGCATTAATGCGATGTTTTTTTATCTTTTTGAAATCTGTTTTGAACTTTGTTTCGCTTGCGGTCTCTGTGCAGAATAAAGCCAGCAACAAATCCAAGGCCGATTAAAAATAACAAAAGACCGACTGAAAATTGCAAAAATAAAGAAGGGAACGGGGATTGCAGGATGCCAAAAATCATATCTCTCATAAGTTTAATGCCATATCCAGCGAGTATACCAGGAATAAGTAAGATTAGCAGGGCAATAATTCGAACCATAGCTTCTCCTTTCGCTTCTCTTTTTTTAAAATGAATGCGTTTACATTGTGAAACCGTTATACTTGAATCATAAAAGAACTAAATAAATTGTCAAGAGGGTTTCTTTTTTTATATGATAGGTATATGCAATATTTTGCACGGAATATGTACATATTAAGTAGAAAAGGTGAAAAAATATGCAAAACGTGTTGATTGTTGGAGGAGGAAAAGGCGGATTAGCTATTCTGAAAATCTTGTTGGAAACCGAATTTATGAAAGTGATTGGTGTAGTAGACGTTCGAGCTAATGCGCCGGCTGTTTTGCATGCGCAAGAACAAGATATTTCAACCGGAATGAATTGGGAGCCTTATATGACAAAGCAGCTCGATGTCATTGTTGAAACAACAGGTAAACAAGGTGTCTTTCAACAATTGCAGAGAAGCAAACCTGCTGATGCACTGGTAGTGCCGGGATTGGTTGCTGAAATTATGGCCAATCTGATGGAGGAAAAAGAAGAGTTAATTCAGCGGTTAAAGCAAGAATCGTATAAATATGATCTTATTTTTAACGCGGCTCATGATGCGATGGTCGTGATTGATAGGAATGGATATATTACGCTATTTAATCAAAGTGCCGAGCGTTTGACGAACTTTTCATACAGAGATGTAATTGGTAAGCATCTTCATGAAGTCATTCCAAATAGTAAACTTGTCGATGTTCTTCATACAAAAACGATTGATCAAAATAGTGAATTTGTGTTAGATAGCGGACACAAGGTAATTACGACTAGAATACCAATACTCGACGAGAATGGAGAGCTGTTTGGGGCTTTTTCGATTTTTAAAGATATTACGGACGTTGTCGGATTGGCAGAAGAAGTTACGAACTTAAAAGAAGTACAAACGATGCTTCAAGCTATTATTCAATCTTCTGAAGAAGCTATTTCGGTTGTCGATGAAGAAGGAAGAGGGATTTTAATTAATCCTGCTTATACGAGAATTACGGGTTTAAAAAAGACGGATATTATTGGTCAGCCCGCGACTGCCGATATCTCTGAAGGAGACAGTATGCACATGAAGGTGCTGCAAACAAGGCGTCCTGTTCGAGGTGTAAGAATGAGGCTCGGTCCGAGTAAAAGAGACGTAGTTGTGAATGTTGCACCCGTTATTGTTGATGGAAAATTAAAAGGCAGCGTTGGCGTTATCCATGATATGTCTGAAATTCAAGAGCTTACAAATGAACTCAAAAGAGCGCGTCAAATTATCCGAACGCTTGAAGCTAAATATTCATTTGCTGATATCATTGGTCAATCTGAAGAGTTTCAGTTAGCAATTGAGCAGGCTAGACTTGCTGCTAAAACACCAGCCACTGTTTTGCTTAGAGGTGAATCTGGTACGGGTAAAGAGTTGTTTGCACATGCGATTCATAATGCGAGCAGCCGAAAGTTTAATAAATTCGTCCGGATTAACTGTGCTGCGCTTTCTGAGTCTTTGCTTGAAAGCGAACTTTTTGGGTATGAAGAAGGAGCTTTTTCCGGGGCAAAACGAGGCGGAAAACGAGGCGTTTTTGAAGAAGCCAATAACGGTAGCATCTTTTTAGATGAAATTGGGGAGCTTTCAGCTCATATGCAGGCTAAGCTGCTTCGGGTGCTTCAAGAAAAAGAGCTTATTCGCGTTGGAGGAACGACTCCTATTCCGGTGAATGTTCGCGTTATTGCAGCTACGAATGTGAATTTAGAAAAAGGAATGGCTGATGGAAGCATCAGACAGGACTTGTATTATCGGCTAAACAAAATTCCGATTCACATACCTCCTCTTCGGAAGAGAAAAGAGGATATTGGAGCGCTTGTTACACACTTAATTACAAAAATTAATCAAGATTACGGCCGGAACGTTGAAGGGGTAACAGAGGGGGCTTTACAATCATTAAGATCATACGACTGGCCAGGAAACGTCAGAGAGCTTGAAAACATATTAGGCCGAGCCATTATTTATATGCACTATACGGAAACAATGATTGATTCTGTTCATCTTCCTTCACTTGAAGGCAAGGGCAAAAAAGAAAAAAATCAGGTGAATGAAGAGGTAGTGTTCGAAGGGAAGACTTTAGCGCACATGATGGAAAATTATGAAGCGGAACTTATTCAAAAAGTGCTGCTTGCAAACGAGTATAACCGAACGAAAACAGCAAAACAGCTCAATATTTCCCTGCGTTCTCTGTATTATAAGTTGGAAAAATACAATCTTGCAAATAACAGCATGCAATAAAGTGCATGGTGTGCAATTTATTGCATATAAATAGAGAGGTATTCTTTTTTTCTGTTTGTCGTTAGAATCAATAAAAAAAATTTTTTGTGCGTAAGAACGGATATAAGCAGCTATATTATGTAATATATGCAGGGGATGGCACAAATCTTGCATGTATTTTAGGTGACTGTATAAATGCGCAGTATGCTCTTTAAAAAAGGACAAAAGAAAGAATGAAAAAGGAGAGGTCGAACATTCCATGACTCTTGCTACCATCTTATCTCGGGTTGCTAAGCAGTCTTCTTTGACTGTTGCTGTTGCTGCAGCTGAAGACTTAGAAACAATTGAGGCAGTGTATGAAGCTGTGTCAAGGGAAGTTTCTGAATTTATTTTGTTTGGCAACGAAACGACAATTAATGAATTATTCAGGCAGTACCGCCCATCCTTACTCAATCATAAGGCTGTGACGGTCGTACATACGGAGTCTGTTTTAGAAGCAGCTCAATTGGCTGTGCGTTCAGTTCAGCAAGGTCAAGCTCATATCGTAATGAAAGGGAATTTATCCACATCGCTTATTTTAAAAGCTGTGTTAAATAAAGAACATGGTTTGCGTACGGGAAATGTTTTATCACATGTAGCTGTGTTCGACGTTCCTCACTATGACAGTCCGATTCTTGTAACAGATGCAGCTATGAATATTACGCCATCTCTGGAAGAGAAAGTTCAAATCATTCAAAATGCGGTGAACGTTGCTCACTCGATTGGGATAGAGGTACCAAAGGTAGCTCCTATTGCGGCGGTTGAAGTTGTGAACCCTTTGATGCCTGCAACAGTAGAGGCTGCACTTCTTACCCAGATGAACCGCAGAGGACAAATTAAAGGCTGCGTTATTGATGGACCTTTAGCACTCGACAATGCCATTAACATAGAAGCAGCCAAGCAAAAAGGCATTCAAAGTGAAGTTGCCGGTCAAGCAGATATATTACTCGTTCCTGCAATTGAAACAGGGAACGTCCTATATAAATCCCTTATTTATTTTGCTAAAGCAAAAGTTGGAGCTGTTCTAGCGGGGGCTAAAGCTCCGGTCGTCTTAACATCAAGAGCAGATTCAGCAGAAAGCAAATTATACTCACTGGCGCTTGCTATTAGCGTCGCTCAACAGAATTCTTAGGAGGCACTAACAATGAAAATTTTTGACTATATGGAAACATACGATTATGAGCAGTTATTATTTTGCCAAGATAAAGATTCAGGCTTAAAAGCCATTATTGCGATTCACGATACAACAATTGGACCAGCTCTAGGCGGTACGAGAATGTGGACATATGAATCAGAAGAGGCTGCAATTGAAGATGCTCTTCGTCTATCACGCGGAATGACTTATAAAAATGCAGCAGCAGGCTTGAATTTAGGAGGAGGGAAAACGGTTATTATCGGAGATCCTCGCAAAGACAAAAATGAAGCGATGTTCCGTGCATTTGGCCGCTTTATTCAAGGGTTAAATGGTCGATATATTACAGCAGAAGATGTGGGCACAACGGTAGAGGATATGGATATTGTATATGAGGAAACGGATTATGTAACGGGTGTATCTCCTGCTTTTGGTTCATCAGGCAATCCATCACCAGTCACAGCTTACGGTGTATACCGAGGAATTAAAGCAGCAGCAAAAGAAGCGTTTGGAACAGATATGCTTGAAGGAAAAGTAGTAGCTGTCCAAGGTGTAGGAAACGTAGCATACAATTTATGCCGCCACCTTCACGAAGAAGGAGCGAAACTTATTGTAACGGATATTAATAAAGAAGCTGTTCAGCGTGCGGTAGAAGAATTTGGTGCGCAAGCAGTAGACCCGAATGATATTTATGGTGTAGAATGTGATATCTATGCTCCTTGTGCACTCGGAGCAACGATTAACGATGAAACGATCCCTCAAATAAAAGCAAAAGTTATTGCAGGGGCAGCTAATAATCAATTGAAAGAAACGCGTCATGGTGATTTAATTCATGAATTAGGCATTGTATATGCACCGGACTATGTTATTAACGCAGGAGGCGTTATTAACGTAGCTGATGAGCTAGTTGGATATAACCGTGAGCGTGCGCTGAAAAAAGTTGAAGGTATTTATGATAATATTGAAAAGGTAGTTGAAATCTCGAAGAGAGATGGTATTCCAACCTATCTAGCAGCAGATCGCTTAGCTGAAGAAAGAATTGAAAAGCTGCGTCGTTCACGCAGTCAATTTTTACAAAATGGACAGCATATTTTAAGTAGACGTCATACGCGCTAATGTTTGAGCTGAAGGCTAGGCAAAAGGAATAAATGAAATCCTTTCGACCTAGCCTTCGTTTATGAGAATGATAAGGTAGGAGGACATGTGTTGGATATGCACGAATATCGAATGCTGATAATAAATCCGGGTTCAACGTCCACAAAAATTGGCGTGTTTCACAACGATAAACCAATTTTTGATCGAACAATCCGCTACGATTCACAGCAAATGAATCAGTTTGAGACGATATATGCACAGTATGAGTTCCGTAAAAACTCGATTTTAGAGGCACTTGATGAAGAAGGGATTAATTTATCTAAATTAAGTGCAGTATGTGGAAGAGGAGGGCTTTTACGCCCGATTGAAGGCGGCACATACGAAGTAAATCAAGCCATGCTCAAAGATTTAAAAGACGGTTATGCCGGCCATCATGCTTCAAATTTAGGCGGAATTTTAGCGTTTGAGATTGCGTCTGGACTAAATATTCCAGCGTACATTGTTGACCCAGTGGTGGTAGATGAGCTAAGTGACATCGCTCGTATCTCAGGAACGCCTTTTATGGAAAGGAAAAGCATCTTTCACGCGCTGAATCAAAAATCGGTTGCTCGAAAAGTAGCTAAAGAAATGAATAGCACATATGAACAAATGAACGTTATTGTTACCCATATGGGTGGAGGCATTACAGTTGGAGTTCACAAATGCGGAAAAGTAATTGATGTGAACAATGGCCTGCACGGCGACGGTCCTTTTAGTCCAGAGCGCGCTGGCGGTGTACCGGTTGGTGAATTAGTTCGTCTTTGCTTTTCAGGTCAGTATTACCGCGAGGAGATTATGAAAATGCTTGTAGGAAAAGGCGGGCTTGTCGGTTATTTGGGCACATCTGACGTGCAGAAAGTCGAAGCGCTAGTGAAAAATGGAAACGAAAAAGCGAAGCTTATCTACGAAGCAATGGCTTATCAAATTTCGAAGGAAATTGGAGCTGCCGGTACGGTATTGCATGGAAAAGTAGATGCCATTATTTTAACGGGAGGCATTGCTTATTCAAAAGCCTTTGTTGAGCTGATTATTAATCATGTAAAGTGGATTGCAGATGTCATTGTTTATCCTGGAGAAAATGAGCTTCAAGCGCTAGCTGAAGGGGCTCTCCGAGTGCTTACAGGTGAAGAAGAAGTGAAGGAATATAAAGGCGCTTAATAGCGTTTGCAGAAAGGTGTGAAGCAGTGTGGCAAAAGAATATGATTTGGTCATTCTCGGTGGTGGAACCGGAGGGTACGTAGCAGCTATTCGTGCCTCTCAGTTAGGTCTATCGGTAGCGGTTGTGGAAAAAAATAAGTTAGGCGGCACATGCCTGCACGCAGGGTGTATCCCAAGCAAAGCTTTACTAAGAAGTGCAGAAGTCTATCAAACGGCTAAGAAAAGCAGTGAATTTGGCGTAGAAACGTCCAATGTACTATTGAACTATGCACGTGTCCAAGAACGAAAGTCAGAAATTGTTTCACAGTTACATAATGGTGTCAAGCAGCTAATGAAAAAAGGTAAAATTGACGTATATGAAGGAATCGGCCGTATTTTAGGACCTTCTATTTTTTCTCCTATGCCAGGAACCATCTCCGTCGAATTAAAAAGCGGTGAAGAAAACGAAATGTTAATTCCAAAAAATGTAATTGTTGCAACAGGGTCTCGTCCTAGAACATTACCTGGTTTAACGATTGACGGAGAGAAAGTAATCACTTCAGATGAAGCATTAAAGATGGAAACACTTCCTGCTTCTATTATTATTGTGGGAGGCGGAGTCATTGGAATTGAATGGGCGTCAATGCTCACAGATTTTGATGTTGATGTAACGGTTATTGAATACAGCGATCAAATTTTACCAACAGAAGATCAGGATATCTCCCGTGAAATGACGAAGCTTTTAAAAGCAAAAGGAGTGACCATTGTTACTTCTGCTAAAGTAATGGCTGATACACTGTCTATTGGTGGTCAGGTGAAAATTTCGGCTCAAGTAGGAGACGATATGCAAGAATATAAAGCAGAAAAGCTGCTTGTATCTGTAGGGCGTCAAGCGAATGTCGAAGGAATTGGTCTCGAGAATACCGATATTGTAGTAGAAAACGGTGTGATTGCCACGAATGATTTTTATCAAACGAAAGAATCTCATATCTACGCAATTGGAGATGTGATTGGTGGACTGCAGCTTGCACATGTAGCTTCTCACGAAGGAATTGTAGCTGTTGAGCATTTACATGGTGAAAAGCCTTTGAAGATTGATTACACAACAATCTCTAAATGCGTATACAGCAGCCCGGAGGCAGCAAGTGTAGGATTAACAGAACAAGAAGCAAAACAGCAAGGATTTCAGCTGAAGGTTGGAAAGTTTCCGTTTAAGGCTGTTGGAAAAGCTCTTGTATATGGAGAGGCAGAGGGATTTGTTAAAATTATTGCCGATGCCGACACAAATGATGTTCTTGGTGTGCATATGATTGGACCTCACGTGACGGATATGATTTCTGAAGCGGGTCTTGCAAAGGTATTGGATGCTACACCATGGGAAATTGCTCATACCATTCATCCTCATCCTAGCCTTTCAGAAGCGATGGGAGAAGCTTCATTAGCTGTAGATGGAAAAGCGATTCATTTTTGATGATTAAAGGAGGTTTAAACATGACAAAAAACCGTCATGAATCATTAGGATTAACTGATGAACAAGTACTTGAAATGTACCGCACTATGCTGCTTGCACGAAAAATTGATGAGCGTATGTGGCTATTAAACCGTGCAGGGAAGGTGCCTTTTGTTATTTCATGTCAAGGTCAAGAAGCCGCTCAAGTTGGCGCAGCTTTTGCCTTAAACAGAGAGAATGATTACATATTACCTTATTACCGCGATCTGGGTGTTGTGCTGGCATTTGGAATGACCGCGCGCGATTTAATGCTTTCTGGGTTTGCTAAAGCAGAAGATCCAAACTCAGGAGGTCGTCAAATGCCAGGTCACTTTGGCCATAAAGAAAAGCGAATTGTAACAGGATCTTCTCCAGTTACAACACAGGTGCCTCATGCAGTAGGAATCGCTTTAGCAGGACGGTTGGAGAAAAAAGACTTAGTCACGTTTGTCACGTTTGGAGAAGGATCTTCTAACCAAGGAGATTTCCATGAAGGCGCGAACTTTGCAGGTGTTCATAAGCTTCCTGTTATCTTTATGTGTGAAAATAACAAGTATGCGATTTCTGTTCCGGTTGAAAAGCAGCTAGGATGCGCAAAAGTATCTGATCGTGCGATTGGATATGGTATGCCAGGCTACACAATTGATGGAAACGACGTCCTTGAAGTATACCGAGTGGTAAAAGAAGCAAGAGATCGTGCATCCAGAGGAGAAGGGCCTACTCTTATTGAAACTGTTTCAGAGCGTTTGACTGCCCATTCAAGTGATGACGATGATCGTGCATATCGCGGCGCAGAAGAATTGTCTGAAGCTAAAAAGAGTGATCCGCTTGCGTACTTTGCGGCTTATTTAAAAGAGGTTAACGTGTTAACCGATGAACGAGAAAAACAAATGCTTGATGATATTATGAACATCGTTAATGATGCAACAGATTATGCTGAAAACGCTCCTTATGCAGAAGCGGAATCGGCTTTAAAATACGTGTACGGTGAGTAAGGAGGAGAACATATGCCGGTTATTTCATATATTGATGCAGTAACAATGGCCATTCGTGAAGAAATGGAAAGAGATTCCCGCGTGTTTGTATTAGGAGAAGACGTAGGGAAAAAAGGCGGCGTATTTAAAGCAACCAACGGACTGTACGAACAGTTCGGAGAAGAAAGAGTTATTGACACACCTCTTGCAGAGTCTGCTATTGCAGGCGTAGGAATCGGAGCGGCAATGTACGGCATGCGTCCGATTGCTGAAATGCAGTTTGCTGATTTTATTATGCCTGCAGTCAATCAAATTGTGTCAGAAGCAGCGAAAATTCGCTATCGTTCTAATAATGATTGGAGTTGTCCAATTACAATTCGAGCTCCTTACGGCGGCGGAGTTCACGGTGCTCTTTATCATTCTCAATCTGTTGAAGCACTATTTGCCAATACGCCAGGGTTAAAGATTGTGATGCCTTCTACGCCTTATGATGTAAAAGGATTATTAAAAGCAGCTATTCGTGATGATGATCCAGTTCTTTTCTTTGAGCATAAGCGTGCGTACCGTTTGATTAAAGGAGAAGTCCCTGAAGATGATTATGTACTTCCGATTGGCAAAGCAGATGTAAAGAGAGAAGGAGACGACATCACGGTTATTACATATGGTCTTTGTGTACACTTTGCTCTTCAAGCTGCTGAAAAACTGGAAGCAGACGGTATTTCAGCACACATCTTAGACTTAAGAACGGTCTATCCGCTTGATAAAGAAGCTATTATTGAAGCAGCATCTAAAACAGGTAAGGTCCTGCTTTTAACGGAAGACAACAAAGAAGGCAGCATTATGAGCGAAGTAGCAGCTATTATTGCTGAACACTGCTTATTCGATTTAGATGCGCCAATTCAGCGCCTTGCTGGCCCTGATGTTCCAGCTATGCCGTATGCACCAACAATGGAAAAATATTTTATGGTAAATCCAGATAAAGTAGAAAAAGCAATGAGAGAATTAGCTCAATTTTAAAAGGAGTTGTATCAATTGGCTATTGAAAAAATTACGATGCCGCAGCTCGGTGAAAGTGTAACAGAGGGTACAATTAGCAAATGGCTCGTTTCTGTGGGAGATCACGTAAATAAGTACGACCCATTAGCTGAAGTCATGACGGATAAAGTAAATGCTGAAGTGCCTTCTTCTTTTAGCGGAACAATTAAAGAGTTAATTGCAGGTGAAGATGATACTTTGCCTGTAGGAGAAGTGATTTGTTTAATTGAAGTAGAAGGAACTGTACCTCAAAAAGAACAAAAAACGTCTGATAAGACTGTAGAAGAATCAGCGCCAAAAACAGCGGACAGTCAATCCAATAAAAGCCGATACTCTCCAGCTGTTATGCGTCTGTCACAAGAGCATAATATTAATTTAGATACCGTGGCAGGAACAGGTGCGGGCGGCCGCATTACAAGAAAAGATATTTTAGCAGTTATCGAAAAAGGTGGAGCTGCTGAAGCGAAAGAAACGCCTGCACCAACAGTTCAAACAGAGGCACCTGTAGCAGAATCTGCTCCAAAAGCTGTTTCAAAAGCGCAGCAGCCTGCGCCTGTTGTATCTGCAGCAGGAGATCAAGAAATTCCTGTTACAGGTGTGCGTAAAGCTATTGCGGCAAATATGCTTCGCAGCAAGCATGAAATTCCGCATGCATGGACAATGGTTGAAGTTGATGTAACGAACTTAGTTTCTTATCGTGATTCATTAAAGGCGGAGTTTAAACAAAAAGAAGGTTTTAACTTAACGTATTTTGCGTTCTTCGTAAAAGCAGTGGCTCAGGCTTTAAAAGAATTCCCTCAAATGAATTCAATGTGGGCAGGAGACCGTATTGTCCAGAAAAAAGATATTAATGTATCCATTGCTGTTGCAACAGACGATGCTTTATTTGTGCCGGTTATTAAACAAGCCGATGAAAAGACAATCAAAGGCATTGCGCGTGAAATTACAGAACTCGCGCAAAAAGTTCGTACGGGTTCATTGAAGTCTGAAGACATGCAGGGCGGAACGTTTACTGTTAACAATACAGGCTCATTTGGTTCCGTGCAATCAATGGGGATTATTAATTACCCGCAAGCGGCTATTTTACAAGTAGAATCTATTCTAAAACGTCCGGTTATTATTGATAACATGATTGCTGTTCGAGATATGGTTAACTTATGTTTATCACTTGATCACCGCGTGTTAGACGGCTTGGTGTGCGGCAGATTCTTGGCAAGAGTTAAAGAGATTTTAGAATCAACGTCTAAAGAGAATACGTCCGTCTATTAAAAAAAGCAAATGGAGCTTTCTCCATTTGCTTTTTTATTTTGAAGCAATGATTGAACAATTTGTAAAAGATGTATTAAAATAAAAGAAGAATCATCAAACTTCAAAGTGTAATCATCTAGGTCTAGCAGGCAGCTATTAACTGTAAAGGGGCATGGAAATGAAAACAAATACATTATCATTTCATGAATTTACACGTACACCTAAAGAAGATTGGGCACAGGAAGTTAGCAAAAACACCGCGCTCCGCTCAAAAGAAACGTTAGAAAACATCTTTTTGAAACCGCTTTATTTTGAAAGTGATACGGCACATTTAGACTACTTGCAGCAGAGTCCGGCGGGAATAGATTGTTTAAGAGGAGCCGGTAAAGAATCATACATACTAGGGGAATGGGAAATCACCCAAAAAATCGACTTACCTTCTATTAAAGAAAGCAATAAACTTCTTTTACACAGTTTGAGAAATGGACAAAATACGGCCGCTTTTACGTGCAGTGAAGCAATGAGGCAAGGAAAAGACGTTGATGAAGCAACTGAAGCTGAAGTAGCCTCAGGCGCTACAATTTCTACTTTAGAGGATGTTGCTCAGTTGTTTCAGCATGTAGCTCTTGAAGCTGTGCCTTTATTTTTAAATACGGGATGTACATCCGTTCCACTTCTTTCGTTTCTAAAAGCATACTGTGTTGATCATAACTTTGAGATTAGACAGCTAACAGGTACGGTTGGAATGGATCCGCTCGGCACCCTTGCTGAATATGGAAGAGTTCCACTTTCTACTCGAGATTTATACGATCATTTAGCTTACGCAACGCGTTTGGCTCACAGCAATGTTCCAGAGCTTAAAACGATCATTGTATCGAGCATTCCTTACCATAACAGCGGTGCAAACGCTGTGCAAGAACTAGCTTACATGCTTGCTACAGGAGTGCAGTATATTGATGAATGCATGAAACGCGGTTTGTCCTTACATCAAGTTTTACCTCACATGACCTTTTCTTTTTCAGTTAGCTCACATTTATTTATGGAAATATCAAAACTTCGTGCTTTTCGCATGCTTTGGGCAAATGTGGTTCGTGCTTTTGATGACACGGCCGTTTCAGTGCCGTTTATCCATACGGAAACGTCACGTCTTACACAGTCTAAAGAAGACATGTATACAAATGCATTAAGGAGCACGGTTCAAGCATTTGCTTCTATTGTAGGAGGAGCGGATAGTCTGCATATTGAACCGTATGATTCCGTCACATCCTCATCTTCTCAGTTTGCTCATCGCCTTGCCCGTAACACTCACTTAATTTTGCAGCACGAAACACATATATCAAAAGTAATGGATCCTGCTGGAGGCTCTTGGTACGTTGAAGCTTACACACATGAATTAATGACAAAAGCTTGGGAGTTATTTGGCAACATTGAAGACTACGGAGGAATGGAAGAAGCTTTAAAACAAGGGCGAATTCAAGATGAAGTTGAACAAATGAAAGTAAAAAGACAAGAAGATATAGAGTGTCGAATTGAGCGCTTGATTGGAGTCACACATTATGCTCCTAAGCAACAGGATGTATCTCAAGAGATAAAAAGCACACCGTTTAAAAAAGAAGAAATAAAAACGGATAAATACAGTGATCAGAACGCTTCGGAATTTCTTTCAAATCTTTCGCTAGAGGACTATACAAAGCTAGCATCTAAAGGGGTAACAGCAGGGTGGATGCTAAAACAAATGGCGAAGCAGACACAGCCTGACAGCATTGTGCCGCTCACTAAGTGGAGAGCAGCAGAGAAGTTTGAAAAAATACGGGTTTATACAAAGGGGATGAGCATTGGCATTATGGAGCTCACCGATCCTAGCAGCCGTAAAAAAGCTGAGATCGCCCGGTCTTTATTTGAAAGCGGAGGCTTTACGTGTGAAACAATTAAAAACATAGATTCCTATGTCGAGATAGCAGATTGGATGAATGAACAAAAGCACGAAGCATATGTGCTCTGTGGAAGTGATGAACTCGTGGAAAAGCTCTTAACAAAAGCGATGACTTATTTTGAGGAAGATTCCGTTTATGTGTACGTAGTAGGAGAAGAACATGTATCACGCAAAACGCAGTGGCAGCAAAAAGGTGTAATGAGCGTCATACATCCTAAGACAAATGTTATTCAATGCGTTAAGAAGTTATTATGTGCTTTGGAGGTAGAAGTTCATGTATAAAAAGCCTTCTTTTTTTAATATTCCATTATCGTTTTCAAAGCAGCAAAGGGAAGATGACGTGATTCAAAGCTCCTTCACTTCTTTTCAAACAAATGAACAAATTGAATTAAAATCATTATATACAAAAAAAGACAGAGATGACCTCGACTTTATTCACTTTGCACCTGGTGTCCCACCGTTTGTGAGAGGACCGTATGCAACGATGTATGTGAATCGGCCTTGGACTATTAGACAGTATGCAGGATACTCAACGGCGGAGGAAAGCAATGCCTTTTACCGCCGAAACCTAGCTGCTGGACAGAAAGGGCTGTCTGTTGCTTTTGACCTCGCTACCCACCGCGGCTATGACTCTGATCATCCAAGAGTTGTTGGAGATGTAGGGAAAGCAGGCGTGGCAATTGATTCAATGATTGATATGAAGCAGCTGTTTGAAGGGATTCCGCTTGATCAAATGTCCGTGTCGATGACGATGAACGGGGCGGTGCTTCCTATTTTAGCTTTCTACATCGTAACAGCTGAAGAACAAGGCGTAAAAAAAGAAAAGCTGGCTGGAACGATTCAAAACGATATTTTAAAAGAATATATGGTGCGCAATACGTATATTTATCCTCCTGAAATGTCAATGCGAATCATTGCGGATATTTTTAAATATACAGCGGAGTACATGCCGAAATTTAACAGTATCAGTATATCAGGCTATCATATGCAAGAAGCAGGCGCTCCAGCAGACTTAGAGCTTGCTTATACGCTTGCAGACGGACTTGAATATGTACGAACCGGCTTGAAAGCGGGAATTACAATTGACGCATTTGCTCCGAGACTATCCTTTTTCTGGGCAATTGGAATGAACTACTTTATGGAAGTAGCGAAAATGAGAGCGGGGAGGCTGCTGTGGGCAAAACTAATGAAGCAGTTTGAGCCGGATAATCCTAAATCACTCGCTCTTAGAACGCATTCTCAAACGTCCGGATGGAGCTTAACAGAGCAGGATCCATTTAATAATGTTATTAGAACATGCGTCGAAGCTCTAGCTGCAGTATCAGGTCATACGCAGTCGCTTCATACAAACGCACTGGATGAAGCGATTGCTCTTCCGACTGATTTTTCAGCTAGAATTGCTCGAAATACGCAGCTTTATTTGCAAAACGAAACGGAGATTTGTTCCGTTATTGATCCTTGGGGAGGCTCTTATTATGTGGAATCATTAACGAATGAATTAATGATAAAAGCGTGGAAGCACCTTGAAGAAATAGAGAAGCTAGGCGGAATGACAAAAGCAATAGAAGCAGGCGTACCTAAAATGAAGATAGAAGAAGCTGCTGCCCGTAGACAAGCAAGAATAGACTCAGAGGCAGAAATTATTGTAGGGGTTAACCAGTTCCAGCCAGAGCAAGAAGAACCGCTTGATATTCTTGATATTGATAACACAGCAGTTCGAATGAAACAGCTGGAAAAGTTAAAGAAAATACGCAGTGAACGTAACGAACAAGCGGTAATCGAAGCGCTTAATTGGCTGACCACTTGTGCCAAAACAGGTGAAGGGAATCTCCTTGCTTTTGCGGTTGAAGCTGCCAGAGCAAGAGCTACACTAGGTGAAATTTCAGAAGCTATTGAGAAAGTGGCTGGAAGACATCAGGCTACTTCTAAGTCAGTCAGCGGGGTATACAGTGCGGAGTTTGCGCATCGAGATCAAATCGAAGAAGTTCGAAAGCTCACGGCTGAATTTTTAGAGGAAGAAGGAAGACGCCCAAGAATTTTAGTCGCGAAAATGGGGCAAGACGGTCATGACAGAGGATCGAAAGTGATTTCAACAGCCTTTGCTGACCTTGGATTTGATGTGGATATTGGTCCTTTATTTCAAACGCCTGAAGAGACAGCAAGGCAAGCTGTAGAAAACGACGTACATGTGATTGGCATAAGCTCTTTGGCAGCCGGGCATAAAACGTTACTGCCGCAGCTTGTTGATGAGTTAAAGAAATTAGAGCGCGACGATATCGTTGTTATTGTCGGAGGCGTTATTCCTAAACAAGACTACTCATTTCTTTTAGAGCACGGTGCTTCTGCTATCTTTGGACCTGGAACAGTAATCCCAAAAGCAGCCGTTTCCGTCTTACATGAAATAAAGAAACGGTTAGAAGAATAGTTGGTGAAGACAATTGGTGAAATTAAAAACGGTACAAGATTATAAACAAGGGCTGCTTGAAGGGAAAAGAACAGCGTTAGCTCAAGCCATTACTTTAATTGAAAGTAAAGCGCCGAAGCATAAAGTAATAGCACAACAGCTGATTAAAGAAATCTATCCTCATACGGGGCATTCAGTACGCATTGGTTTTACAGGCGTACCCGGAGCAGGAAAAAGTACGCTGATTGACAAATTTGGATCGTACCTATGCAAAAATGGCCATTCCGTTGCAGTTTTGGCCGTCGATCCAAGTAGTACCTTGTCTGGAGGAAGTATTTTAGGAGATAAAACAAGAATGGAGCTGCTTGCCAAACAAGAGAACGCTTTTGTCCGTCCTTCACCTTCTCAAGGAACGCTTGGAGGTGTTCATCTTAAAACGAGAGAAGCCATTTTTCTTTGTGAAGCGGCTGGATATAACATCATATTCGTCGAAACGATGGGTGTTGGCCAAGGCGAAATGATTGTAAAAGAGATGGTAGACTTCTTTGTTATGCTTGCTTTAACCGGAGCAGGAGATGATTTGCAAGGAATTAAAAAAGGACTGCTTGAATGGGTTAATTTGATTTGTGTAAATAAAGCAGACGGGGATAACCGGTTAAAAGCAGAAGTGACTGCAAAAGAATACAAAAGTGTCATTGGTTTTCTTCACGGTCATTCCGGAGGATGGAAACCACAGGTCATCACAACTTCTGCTTATGAAGAAGCGTCGTTTCAACATTTATGGAAGATAATTTGTGACTATAAGGAATGGATGAATAAAAATGATCTGTTTTATGCAGTAAGACAAAAGCAAATGAAGGCATGGTTACAGGCAAGTGTTAATGAATATTTACAAGAATCATTTTATGAACATCCTTTAGTTAAGCAAACATTAGGGGATGTTGAAAAACAAATGATGACCGGAGATGCCACAATGGCTGAAGCTCTCGAACACTTGATTAAAATCTATCAGCAGGCGATGAAAGAAATGTAAAAAGGATCCTGCATTTTATGCGGATCCTTCTACACTAGGGAGTTAAGAGTAAGGTTTTCTAGCTGTAAAAATAGTATCACCATTTCTTTTCTTATTTAATCTTGATTACCAAGAAAAAATGAGTCAAAGCAATCGCCTTTTTAGTTTTCGTTTGCTATGATAAAGAATAGATAGCAAAAGGGAGGTATGAAAATGAATATCGATTTTAACTTGTTTATGAACGACGTTGTTCGTCAAGCCCGTAAAGAAATTACAGCTGCTGGTTATACAGAATTAACGACGGCTGAAGCGGTAGATGAAACGTTTAAACAGCCTGGTACAACGCTTGTAATGGTGAATTCAGTTTGCGGTTGTGCAGGAGGTATTGCAAGACCTGCTGCAGCGCACGCTGTACATTATGATAAACGTCCAACAAACTTGGTTACAGTATTTGCTGGGCAAGATAAAGAAGCAACTGCGCGTGCACGCGAATACTTTGAAGGTTATCCACCTTCATCTCCATCTTTCGCTTTATTAAAAGACGGAAAAATTATCACAATGGTAGAGCGTCACGAAATTGAAGGCCACGAGCCAATGTCAGTTGTGATGAAGCTGCAAGAAGCATTCGAACAGCATTGTGAAGAAGTGTAAGAGAGAAGCCGTTTTGAACGGCTTCTTTTTTTTATACCTTTTTTTACCTATCTGTATGCAGGCTTTCTAACGAGTGGAAAATGTTGAGAAAAGGTATTTTCAAATAGTGAAACTTATATTTAAAAAAGATATTGCATATTTATAATGTTGTGTTAAAATACATTTATATGAATATATATTTAAATTTCGACATTTACTTGCAATAGTAAAAAACTTATTTCATAATATTATCAATTTTTAAAAAATAATGTAAGGAATAAACTAGGGGGAACGAAGATGAAATTGAAGAAGTGGTTATCGGTAACGGCAATTGGTCTCTTAACAGCAGGCGTTTTAGCTGCATGCGGAGCAGGAGAAGGAACGTCTAATGGCGGAGCAGGCAGCGACGACAAAGATAAAAAAGTACTAGTAATGGGAACATCAGCAGATTACCCACCATTTGAATATATTGATACGGCAAAAGGTGATAGTGAAGCAATTGGATTTGACGTAGATTTAGCAAAAGCAATCGGCAAAAAGTTAGGCTATGACGTACAGGTGAAGGATATGGAATTTGGCGGATTAATTCCAGCTTTACAATCTAATAAAGTCGATTTAGTTTTAGCTGGTATGACGCCAACTGAAAAGCGTAAAAAGAACGTGGACTTCTCAGACGTATACTATGAAGCAAAAAACATGATTGTATCGAAGAAAGATGCGCCAATTAAAAATGCGGAAGAACTAAAAGGAAAAACAGTCGGTGTACAAACTTCTTCTATTCAAGCAGACGAAGCAAAAGAAATTGCAAAAGAAGTTGACGGAGTAAATGTAACAACGCGTGACCGTATTCCAGAACTAATTCAAGAAATGAAATCAAATCGTATTGATGCGGCGATTATTGAAGATACAGTAGCTAAAGGATATGTGAACAAAGACAAAAGCTTGCAAATGTCTGATACAGGACGTCCCGATTCAAGTAAAGGATCAGCAATCGCATTTCCTAAAGACAGTAAGTTAACGGATGACTTTAACCGTGAATTAAAGAAAATGAAAGAAAACGGTGAATTAGATAAATTAATCGTTAAGTGGTTTGACGATCAAAAATAAGAATGATAGTTAGAGAGGAATGGAACTAGGCATGAATTTGGATTTTTCACAAATCGTGCCTTCTATGCCTTATATTTTAAAAGGTATAGGGGTAACGATACAGATAGTCCTAGCTTCAGCAATCTTAGGGTTTGTGCTGGGAGTTATTTTATCTTTATGTAAAATCAGCCGCAATAAACCTCTTCAATGGTTTGCGGATGCATATACGTCCGTGTTTCGCGGAACACCGCTTGTACTGCAATTATTATTAATATACTTTGGATTACCTCAGCTGCTCGGGTTTGATATTGCCCCGTTTCCAGCGGCTGTGGCTGCGTTTGGACTAAACTCCGCAGCATATATATCTGAAATTATTCGCGCTGGTATTTTAGCTGTTGATAAAGGACAGCGTGAAGCGGCATTAGCGTTAGGAATTCCTTATCGCCGCATGATGGGACAAATTATTTTGCCACAGGCACTTAAAAATATTTTACCTGCTTTAATGAATGAGTTCATTACATTAACAAAAGAATCAGCTATCGTTACAGTTATTGGAGCACTTGATATTATGCGCCGTGCTTACATTGTAGGTGGAGAAAAATTCGCCTACCTTGAACCGTTAATTTTTGCAGGGTTGATTTATTATGTAATGGTAATGGGCTTAACGCTCCTTGGTAAAGCAGTCGAGAGGAGAATGAGAAAAGGTGATTAACGTTGAAAATTTACACAAATCATTTGGTAAAAATGAAGTTTTAAAAGGTATTTCAACTACGATTAACGAAAAGGAAGTCGTGGCTGTTATTGGCCCTTCTGGTTCTGGTAAATCTACTTTTTTACGCTGTATGAACCTGCTTGAAGAACCGACGAGCGGATTAGTTTCCATTAATGGTCAAGTGATTACAGATAAAAAAACAAACATTATGCGTGTGCGTGAAAATGTAGGAATGGTATTTCAGCATTTTCATTTGTTTCCACATATGACCGTGCTTGAAAATTTGACGTATGCTCCGATGACGGTAAAAGGCGTGTCAAGAGAAACGGCTGTTGCTAAAGGCAAAGAATTACTCCAAAAAGTTGGACTTGCTCAAAAAGCCAACGAGTTTCCAAGTCGCTTATCGGGCGGTCAAAAGCAGCGTGTAGCTATTGCAAGAGCATTGGCAATGGAGCCGAAAGTGATGCTGTTTGACGAACCAACATCAGCATTGGATCCAGAGATGGTAAAAGAAGTACTAGATGTAATGAAGTCGCTAACAGAAACAGGAATGACGATGGTCATTGTAACGCATGAAATGGGATTTGCACGAGAAGTAGCAGATCGCGTGCTGTTTTTAGACGGCGGTGTGCTTGTTGAAGATGCGCCTCCGGCTGAATTTTTTTCAGCGCCTAAAAGCAAGCGTGCTAAAGATTTCTTAGAAAAGATTTTATAATAAAAAAGTGCAGGAAGAGTACGATCTTTTCTGCACTTTTTTTATTGAAATTTATACGGTACAACAAGATTTAAGGTTGTGTTATTTTTCTATTCGTGTTAATAAAGAATAGAGTATTTTATCACACTAAAAAGAAACCAACATGTAGGAGTCTAGAAAATGAAATTTAAAATTGGGTACCGGACAATTAAAACAGCCGTCGGTACATCACTGGCTATTATTATAGCTCAGTTCTTTCACCTCGAGTTTTTTGTATCAGCTGGAATTATCACCATTTTGTGCATTCAAAATTCAAAGAAAAAATCGTTGCGAAGTGCAAGCGATCGTTTTATTGCTTGTTCTTTATCCATTCTGTTTTCGTTTATATTCTTTGAAGGGATTGCTTATCATCCACTTGTTATAGGACTGATGCTGCTTTTGTTTATCCCGGTTACGGTTATATTCAAAGTTAATGCAGGCATTGTTACAAGCTCCGTTATTTTGCTTCATATTTACTCCAAAGGCAATATGACATGGGGAATCGTCTTTAATGAACTTGGCTTAATTGTAATTGGGATAGGTGTTGCCCTGCTTGTGAATTTATATATGCCAAGTTTAGATCAAGAGCTTCGCACGTATCAGCAAGAAATTGAAGAAAATTTCCGGTCGATGTTAAAGGAAATCGCCCTGTATCTCAGAACCAATGACAGCAGTTGGGACGGTAAGGAAATTGCAGATACGGTAAAAATTTTAGAAAAAGCAAAAAGCCTTGCGTTTCGTGATGTAGAAAATCATTTTGTTCGTGGGGAAAATTATTATTACCGCTATTTTAAAATTCGTGAAAAACAGCTTGAAATTATTGAACGCACGCTTCCTCTCATTACCGCTATTGATCTGGTAGTAGAACAGCGCTACATGATTGCCGATTTCATTGAAGAATTAAGTCTATCCATCCACCCTGGTAATACAGCAAAATTATTTTTAGCCAAACTTCAGCATCTACGAGAAGCGTTTGCAGAGATGCCGCTTCCTAAAACGCGGGAAGAGTTTGAAGCGCGTGCCGATTTACTGCACGTAGTCAAAGAAATTGAACAATATTTGGTTATTAAACAAACCTTAAAAATAAGTTAAATAGCATGCATGTTGTTTATCTTGCTTACGAACACTAAATAAGACAAGAGATATCTCTCTTGTCTTTTACTTAGGACTAACGTAAGGTGGTGGATTACGTGCATGTGTTTGCTTTTATCCTTTTACTACTATCTCCGGTTTGGCCATTAGGAGAAAATCCGTTGCCAAATGATCCTTATATTATTATTAATAAACAAAGCAATGAGCTTGCTTATATTCAAAATAAAGAAATTAAACAAATTATTAAAGTAGCAACGGGGAAAACAGTTAATCTGACGCCCGAAGGAGAGTTCACGGTAACAGTAAAAGCTGTTAATCCTTATTATCGGAGAAGTAACATTGAAGGAGGCGCTCCTCAAAATCCTCTAGGTGTAAGGTGGATTGGATTTGATGCAAGAGAGACTGACGGACGTATTTATGGCATTCATGGTACAAATCAGCCGGATTCCATCGGTAAATATGTATCGAATGGCTGTATTCGCGTAGAAAATCGTGAAGTAAGCCATCTATATGATCAAGTCCCGTTAGGTACAAAAGTATGGATTGTATCTACAGATCAATCTTTTGAAGAGTTAGCCGCCCAAAAAGGGATTGTGAATATACAGCAAAAGACTGGTGACTAGTCACCAGTCTTTTTATATGTTTGCATTGCACACAGAAACAGCAGTGCAGCTATGTTTTTCGTCATCAGTCCCGATTAAAACCACATGGCAAGTCCCGCTAAAAGCGTGGATATTAACATGACAAGAAGCATTAAAAACACAATGGTTTTTTGGATTTTCTTATTAGACATACAACCAAAGTCCTCCTACACGTTTTTTTCTTATTTTACATGTCTTCCGCTGCTTAGACAAGCAACTTTCTGTAGATACGCGAGCAGGAGATTTCTTTTGTTTTCAAGAATATGTGTAAATGAAAACGCTTTTTTAAGAGGTGAGAAAGTGATAAAAGGAATTGACCACATAGGAATAGCTGTAAAATCAATTGAAGGCAGCCTCCCATTTTATGAAAAGGTATTAGGACTGTCTCTATTAAAAGTAGAAGAAGTAGAAGAACAAGGAGTAAAAGTTGCTTTTATTCAGTGCGGCAACGTAAAAGTTGAATTATTAGAGCCACTCTTTGAAGACAGTGCGGTCGGCGCGTTTATCAAAAAGAGAGGTGAAGGCCTTCATCATGTTGCTTTAGGTGTGCGCACGATTGAAGAACGGATTAACGAGTTAAAGGAAAAGGGTGTACAAATGATTGACGATGTTCCGCGAAAAGGCGCAGGGGAAGCATCCATTGCTTTTTTGCATCCAAAATCAGCAAACGGTGTTCTTTATGAGCTCTGTGAAAAAACACTAGAGGAGGAGAAGAAACATGGTTGACATTTATGATAAATTAAATGAATTGTACGATAAGCGTCGGAAGATCGAGTTAGGCGGTGGAGACGAAAAAATTGAAAAACAGCACCATAAAGGAAAGCTAACGGCGCGCGAACGAATTGAAATTCTTTTGGACGAACATACATTTGTGGAATTAAATCCGTTTATTGAACATCGGTGTGCGGATTTCAGTATGAATAATCAAGTAGGACCAGGAGACGGGGTAGTAACAGGTTACGGCAAGATAAACGGTCGCTCAGTCTACTTGTTTTCGCAAGATTTTACAGTATTCGGAGGCGCGTTAGGTGAAATGCATGCTAAAAAAATTGCGCACGTAATGGACTTAGCGGCTAAAACAGGCG
Organism: Priestia sp. 40; assembly: GCF_049368575.1. Taxonomy (NCBI): domain Bacteria; kingdom Bacillati; phylum Bacillota; class Bacilli; order Caryophanales; family Bacillaceae; genus Priestia; species Priestia sp. 40. The sequence goes on along the minus strand of NZ_JBMPZA010000005.1, from coordinate 1,102,073 downwards.
TGCCGTTTATTGGCTTAAATGATTCAGGCGGGGCTCGTATTCAAGAGGGCGTCATGTCTCTTGATGGATACGGTCATATTTTTTATCGAAATGCCATTTATTCGGGTGTCATGCCTCAAATATCTGTTATTATGGGTCCTTGTGCAGGCGGAGCCGTGTACTCACCGGCGATTACGGACTTTGTTTTTATGGTAGAAGAAACAAGTCAAATGTTCATTACAGGACCAAAAGTAATTGAAACGGTAACGGGAGAAAGCATTTCCTCTGAAAATCTTGGAGGAGCAGCTGTTCATAACGAAATTAGCGGTAATGCCCATTTTAGAGGTGCAACAGAACAAGAGGTGCTAGAACAAGTACGAACGCTCTTAAGCTATCTTCCTCAGTCTAGTCAAGAGCAGCCTCCTTTAGCCTCAAAAGCAGAGTCTGATGATTATCGTCCGGATTTATTAGACGTTGTCCCGTTTGATGCCGTGCGCCCTTACGATGTGCGTCAAGTTATTCAGCAAGTAGTGGACGAGCGCTCATTTTTTGAAGTGCAAAAAGACTTTGCAAGAAATATTGTCATTGGTTTTGCTCGCATAGATGGAAAAGTTGTCGGACTTGTGTGTAACCAGCCTAAAGTAATGGCAGGCAGTTTAGATATTAACTCCTCAGATAAAGCAGCAAGGTTTATTCGATTTTGCGATTCATTTAATATCCCACTTATTACATTTGAAGATGTTACAGGTTTTTTCCCAGGTATCAAGCAGGAACATGGCGGAATTATACGTCATGGTGCTAAAATTTTATATGCATACTCCGAAGCTACCGTTCCGAAAATCACAGTGATTTTGCGAAAGGCGTACGGAGGTGCATACGTAGCTTTAAATAGTAAATCGATTGGAGCGGACCTTGTGTATTCGTGGCCGAATGCAGAAATCGCTGTTATGGGTCCTCAAGGTGCTGCAAATATTATCTTTGCAAACGACATTCGAGGCAGTGAAAACCCAGATGAAACAAGACATGAAAAAATTGAACAGTATCGCGAGAAATTTGCTAATCCTTACGTAGCAGCAAGCGCTGGAATGGTGGATGATGTTATTGATCCTCGGGAAACACGAATAAAATTAATACAAGCGCTTGAAATGTTGCACAATAAAAAGGAAGAGCGTCCAGCAAAAAAACATGGTAACATACCATTGTAGGTTATTTTTGGAGGGATTACATATTATGATTAATGAACAACGAATCGTTGATTTATTTATTGAATTAGTACAAGTAGACTCAGAAACAAAGCATGAAGAAAAAATTGCTGTTGTACTAAAAGAAAAATTTACTGCATTAGGCGTCGAAGTAGTAGAAGATGATGCCAAAGAAAAAACCGGACACGGAGCCAACAACTTAATCTGCACACTGCCAGCTACAAAAGAAGGAGTAGACACAATCTACTTTACTTCTCATATGGATACAGTCGTACCTGGAAACGGTATTAAACCGTCTATTGAAGATGGCTATATTAAAAGTGACGGCACGACAATTCTTGGAGCGGATGATAAAGCAGGCTTAGCAGCAATGCTAGAAGCCATTACCGTATTAAAAGAAGAAAATATCGCGCACGGCAAAATTGAATTTATTATTACAGTAGGAGAAGAATCTGGCTTAGTGGGCGCTAAAGCTCTTGATTCTAGTCTCGTAACGGCAAAATTCGGCTATGCTTTAGATAGCGATGGCAAAGTGGGAGACATTATTGTTGCTGCGCCGACGCAAGCAAAAGTAAATGCAACAATTTATGGAAAAACAGCTCATGCAGGTGTAGCTCCTGAACGAGGCGTTTCTGCTATTACGATTGCTTCGAGAGCCATTTCTAAAATGCCGCTTGGACGTATTGATGAAGAGACTACAGCGAATATTGGACGTTTTGAAGGTGGAACGCAAACCAATATCGTGTGTGACCGCGTCGATATTTTAGCAGAAGCTCGTTCATTAATTCCAGAAAAAATGGAAGCACAAGTAGCGAAAATGAAAGAAGCGTTTGAAACAGCTGCACAAGAGATGGGCGGACGTGCAGAAGTTGATATTAAAGTGATGTATCCAGGCTTTAAATTTGGCGATGGAGATCATGTTGTCGAAGTTGCTAAAAAAGCTGTGGCTAATATCGATCGTCCTTCACGCCTGCTTCAAAGCGGAGGCGGAAGCGATGCAAATGTAATCGCAGGCTTTGATATCCCAACAGTAAATTTAGCAGTTGGTTATGAAGACATTCATACAACCAATGAAAAAATTCCGGTAGAAGAACTGGTGAAGACATCTGAACTAGTAGTGTCGATTATTAAAGAAGTAGCAAAATAATAGTTGCAGCCTTGCTTTTATATAAAAGCAAGGCTTTTTACATAGTGAATAGTAAATAGTCTGAATTTTTTAACATAATGTATAATGAAGAAAAGACGGTCGTTTTGTACAATAAAGTTAGTAATACATTTTACCAAAGTAGAAGTTGAAAATAACGTATATAAAAAATATGTAAGCGCTTTCAATTTTGGTTTTATCAACAGATATTCTTGGGAGGTTGATGCAATGAGATCACAGGAAAGTTTGCAGTCCATCATTCAAAACTTTAATGAAGTAGAAAAAGGGTTGTCAAATAGAGAAGCAGTCGAAGAATCTAATCGATGTTTGTACTGTTATGATGCACCCTGTATTCAGGCATGCCCTACAGGAATTGACATCCCGACGTTTATTAAAAAAATTGCATCGGGCAATTTAAAGGGGTCTGCCGAAACGATTATGTCTTCTAATCCCGTAGGAGCAAGCTGTTCGAGAGTTTGTCCAACCGATGAACTATGTGAAGGAGCGTGTGTGCTTAACCACTCAACCAAACCAATTATGATTGGAGATTTGCAGCGCTACGCAACGGATTGGGCTATTCAAAATGAACAGGTGCTGTTTGAGAAAGGAAGAGCAAACGGCAAAAAGGTAGCAATTGTTGGTGGAGGTCCGGCGGGTCTCTCTGCAGCAAGAGAACTGGCGCGATTTGGGTATGATGTAACCATTTTTGAAGCGGAAAAACAAGCAGGAGGGTTAAATACATATGGAATCGTGTCGTTTCGTCTTCCTCAAGCGATTTCATTTTGGGAAGTTGAACAAGTAAAAAGCTTGGATGTAAAAATTAAAACAAACGTAAGAATTGGAGAAGATGTTCTTCCAAGCGAATTGCTGCAGTCATATGACGCGGTTGTATTAGCTATTGGTATGAGCAAGGTGCCTTCTCTACATGTTGAAGGTGAAGAGCTAGACGGTGTGTATGATGCGATTGATTTTGTGAAAAAAACGAAGTCAGAAGCGCTATCAACAGAATTTGTGGGTAAGCGTGTAGCCGTCATTGGAGCGGGAAATACTGCGATTGATGGTGCTACGTGTTCCGTGCGCTTGGGAGCTGAAAATGTTCAAATTTTATACCGTCGTACACGAGAAGAAATGACGGCCTATGATTTTGAATTTGAATTTGCGAAACAAGATGGTGTTGAATTCCGCTGGTTAACGGCGCCTATACGAATTATTGGAGATGAAAATGGTAAGGTGAGCGGGATTGAATGCGTAAAAATGACGTTAACAGATCCAGATGCAGACGGCCGCAGAAAGCCTGTTCCTGTTGAAGGTTCAACATTTACGATTCCAGTCGATGCTGTTGTTAAAGCAATTGGTCAAGAACGGTACCTGTCTTTGATTCAACAATTCCAGCTGCATCATGAAGACGGAGTTGTCTTAATCAATCAAGAGACGTTCCAAACATCAAATCCAAAAGTATTTGCTTGTGGAGACGTTATTTTTGGTAAAGGGCAAGGAGAAGCAATGGTTGTGACCGCTGCTCAGCAAGGAAAACAAACGGCGTTAAATATTCATATGCAGTTAACAAAAGAAACAATGGAAACAGCTTAAAATCAGGAGGAGGAGAAATCTATGGCAGATTTAACAACAAATTTAGCAGGTATTCAATCACCAAATCCGTTTTGGCTGGCATCCGCACCGCCAACCAATTCAGGTTATCAAGTGCAGCGTGCATTTGAAGCAGGATGGGGAGGCGCAGTTTGGAAAACGCTTGGTGATCCGATTTTAAATGTTTCCTCTCGATTTGCTGCCGTTGGCTTCAACGGTCAGCGCGTAGCCGGCTTTAATAATATTGAGTTAATCACCGATCGTCCGCTTGAAGTTAATTTGAAGGAAATCTATGAAACGAAAAAGAAGTTTCCTAACCACGCAATTATTGCCTCCCTTATGGTAGAGCCTCAGCAAGAAAAATGGCATGAGATTGTCAAAAAAGTAGAAGACGTAGGAGTGGATGGACTAGAGCTGAACTTTGGCTGTCCGCATGGAATGGCAGAACGAGGGATGGGTGCTGCCTCTGGGCAAGTCCCTGATTTGGTTGAAAAACAAACGTATTGGGCTAAAGAAGTTGCTCAAACACCGGTCATTGTTAAATTAACCCCAAATATCACAGATATCACCGTTACAGCAGAAGCAGCGGTTCGAGGCGGTGCTGACGCTGTGAGTATGATTAACACTATTAATAGTTTAGCAGGAGTAGACATTCATTCATGGAATACGATTCCACACGTAGCAGGAAAAGGCGCTCACGGAGGTTATTGCGGCCCGGCTGTTAAGCCGATTGCATTAAACATGGTTGCTGAATGTGCAAGAAGTCCGTTTATTAACGTTCCAATATCAGGTATGGGAGGCGTTTCGAACTGGCAGGAAGCCGTCGAATTTATGCTCATGGGTGCGACAGGTGTGCAAGTATGTACAGCTGCTATGCATCACGGGTTCCGCATCGTAGAGGATATGATTCAAGGTCTCAATTATTATTTGGATGAAAGAGGAATCGAAAAAGTAAGTGATATTGTAGGGAAATCCGTTTCAAAATATTCCGACTGGGGCAACTTAGATCTCAATTATAAAGTAGTGGCTCGCATTGACCCGGATACGTGTATTAACTGCAATAAGTGTCATATTTCTTGTGAAGATACTTCTCACCAATGTATTGATATGCTGAAAGACCCTTCAGGGAAATCTTATTTAAAAGTAAGAGAAGAAGATTGTGTAGGCTGTAATTTATGTTCGATTGTATGTCCAGTGGACGGAGCTATATCCATGGTTGAATTACCGAATGAACAGCCTCCAATGACGTGGAATGAACGCCAAGCTGCTTTACAAGCGACGGCTGCACAGCGATTAGATGTATAAAGAAAAGGGGATGAAGAAATGAAGAAAATCGTTAAAAATGGTGTGGTAGTCACAGCAACAGATACGTATAAAGCCGATATTTTAATTGAAAATGGAGTTATTTCGGCAATTGGCTCGGGATTTGAAGAGCAGGGCTGTGAAGTGATTGATGCAAAAGGCAACTATGTATTTCCAGGAGGCATCGATCCTCATACTCATTTAGATATGCCGTTTGGAGGCACCGTTACAAAAGATGACTTTGAAACAGGTACAAGAGCAGCAGCTTTTGGAGGTACGACAACTGTTATTGATTTTTGCTTAACCAATAAAGGCGAACCGCTGCAAAAAGCGATCGGCACATGGCACGAAAAATCAAAAGGAAAAGCGGCTATCGATTATAGCTTTCATCTAATGATTGGCGAAATCACGGAAGATGTATTAAATGAGCTTCCTACGATTATTGAAAAAGAAGGAATTACTTCATTTAAAGTGTTCATGGCCTATAAAAATGTTTTTCAAGCAGACGATGCTACCCTTTATCAAACGCTAGTGCAAGCTAAAAAACTAGGTGCGCTTGTGATGGTACATGCTGAAAATGGAGATGTTATTGAGTATTTAACGGCAAAAGCACTAGAACAAGGACAAACCGATCCTATCTATCATGCACTGACTCGCCCTCCAGAAATAGAAGGAGAAGCTACGGGAAGAGCCGCGGTGCTAACGGAGTTGGCTGACTCACAGCTCTATGTTGTTCACGTGTCGTGCGCTGAAGCGGTTAAAAAGATTGCTGAAGCAAGGGAAAAAGGCGTAAATATCTGGGGTGAAACGTGTCCGCAGTATTTGACGCTTGACCAAACCTATTTAGAGAAACCGAATTTTGAAGGAGCAAAATACGTATGGTCGCCGCCTTTACGTGAAAAATGGAACCAAGATGTTTTGTGGAATGCTTTGCGTAATGGCGACTTGCAAACGATTGGATCAGATCAGTGTTCGTTTGATTTTAACGGTCAAAAAGATCTGGGAAAAGGAGATTTTACGAAGATTCCAAACGGAGGCCCTATTATTGAAGATCGCATGAGTATTTTATTTTCAGAAGGAGTAGTGAAGAACCGAATTAATATAAATCAGTTTGTTGATATAACATCAACAAAAATTGCTAAGCTGTTCGGACTGTACCCGAAAAAAGGAACAATAGCGGTGGGCGCAGACGCGGATCTGCTTATATTTGACCCTTCTGTTGAACGTACGATTTCAGCAAACACGCATCATATGGCAGTCGATTATAGCGCATTCGAGGGAATGAAAGTCACAGGTGAGCCGGTTTCAGTGCTTTGCCGCGGGGAATTTGTCGTAAAAGATAAGCAGTTTGTCGGTCAAAAAGGCTACGGGCAATTTACAAAAAGAGCAAAGTTTAATGAGTTAAACACGGCTAACGAAGCTGAAAAATTAATGTTATAAAAACAGATGAAGAAATAGATCGGGGGCAGGGAAATGTCAAGTTACCATGAATATATGGCAGAGCGAGAAAAGATTGATTTTTTGCTGCAAAAAGGATTCAAAATAACGGCCGTAACAGAGAATCTAAGCGGGGCGTTTGTGACGTTTGAACGCACCGAAAATAACCAAATCGAACAAGAAACGCTTCATATATTGACGGCGGATGCTAGAAAATATTTTTCATCCGTACTGATTCAACAAGTATAAAAACAGAGGCTGGGACAAAATTATTTTAGCTGAAGGAAGATCCGAACGATGAATCGTTCGGATTTTTTTATTGGTAGGGTGAACGTAGGTTTCATGTATGTAGATGCTTCTAGATGTTGACTGAAGTAATTTAGTTATGTCTCAATCTCTTTCTTTGTTTACTAAGACCTATAAGTTTTTTACTATATTGGCTGACAAAAGTGATCCGTTTTTGTGTTTTTTTCGTTTTGGATGTGAAGCAAAATAACTAGATATTATCCATTCACTGTATTACAGTTGTTACATTTCGTTTACATCGAAAGAGAAAAGGTTTAGTTATCTAGTAAATTGTAGTAAATATTATAGTAGAACGTTTTCAAAAGAAATCTATTAAATACGAAAAGGGTGTGACACGGATGGATCAAGCTACGCAGTGTATGACACAAGAAGAAACAAAAATTATTGATAAATTAAAAATGGAAATGTTAAATGCAGTGTCACTACAAGATTTGCGTTTTTATAAAAAAGAAATTCACCGAATTAAAGAACAAGCGGTTAAACGCCACGGTTTTTTTAATAAATTACAGCAAACAGCTCAGAAGCTGTAACGATCCATTATCGTTACAGCTTTTTTCGTTTCTTTCATTAAATATTTTATTTCTTCTAAATATTTAATATAATGTAAGAAGATATAGCTTTTGTTCTACACATATGCGAAATACGCGTTAATGATCCAGGAGACATGATGTGAAATTCGCTAGGGGCGGTGTTGACTTGAAATCATATTTAACAGTAACAGAGATTTTAACAAGGAAACATTTTGTAAACTGTGAAGTAATAGCTGGAGAGAAAGGGCTTACTAATTCTGTGAAGTGGGTGCACGTGATGGAAGTGACGCGCATTAATGAGCTGCTAAAAGGAAACGAGCTCATTTTATCAACAGGGGTAGGCTGGGGAGAAGATCCTCAATCTTGTTTATCATTTCTTCAGCAATTAATTTCTTGTAAGGCATCAGGACTGTGTATTGAACTTGGCACTTATACTTCTAAGATTCCGCAAATTGTCATTGATAAAGCGAACGAATGTGATTTCCCGATTATTTTATTTCACGAGGAAGTTCCGTTCGTTGAAATTACACAAGATGTTCACTCGCTCTTAATTAATCAGCACTATCAAATGATTTCCGATTTAGAACAGTATTCTCATAGGCTAAATCAGCTGCTGTTAACAGTTAATGACCCGGCCATCATCTTACAGTGTTTATATGAATCTACGGGGCTTCTTGTCGGCCTTAAAGTTTCAAATGAATTACTTAACTTTGCTCCGGAGATGGACTTGCTCAAACAGCAGCTTCTACTTCATTATATAAGTAGGGAAAATGAAAGTCCGCATTTTACTGAGCAGCCTATTCATTTATTAGGACAAGATTATGCTCAGCTATATGTTGCTTCTATAAATGAAGCCTTAACAGAACTTGAAGTGCTCACCGTTGACCGAACGGCGACTGCACTTGCTCAGCATTTTTTGAAGGATCTGTATGTCGAAGAGAAAAAAAGAGTAGATGAAACCGAATGGATGACAAAATGGATGAACGGAGAGTTAACTCTTGAACAAATAAAAGACTCTATGCACGAAGTGTGTTCAGATTCGCCTATTCGCGGAGGTGTCGTTGTTTGCTGTAAGTGGCAAAGGCGGGAGAAGTTTGATCGAACGTATTTTAAGCTTATCTTGCGAAGCATTTTTGAACAAGAAGGCTTTCACTTATTAGTCTCCGAGCGAAATCGTGAAGTATTATTTATTCTTTTGAACAAACGAATGGTTAGCACGTGGAGAGAGAGATTAGAAAACAGCCTTCATCGCTGGATGAATCAATATGAATCGGATGAAAATTCAAAGAGGAACGCCATTAGCTTTATCGGAATTGGCCAATACTGTGAACAGCTTGACTGCATGCATAAAAGCTATGAAACGGCTAAAGAAACGATTTCGATTCAAGAAATGCTGCAAAAACAAACAATTATTCATTTTTATGATGATTTGCATATGTACCGAATTATTTCGCTTTTACATCAGCATGAAGACTTACAGGAAGTGGTGTTTGAATATCTGCAGCCCGTTATTACATATGATGAAACGTATAATGCAAAACTCATGGAAACATTAAAAATTTATTTAGCATGCAACGGATCTAAACAAGAGACGGCTAAGCGTTTATACATTGTCCGGCAAACGCTGTATCACCGTATTGAAAAACTAGAAAAGCTGCTGGGTGAAGACTTTATGGAGCCCGAAAAACGACTGGCCATTGAGTTTATGATTATGGCATATGAATATTTGTTTATGATGAAAAAGTCGCGTGCGGAATTTATAAACGGATAAGTAAGCAGCTGGAAACAGCTGTTTTTTTATGTTGAGGGTGATTTTACTATATGTTCATTTTAGTCCATGCTTTCTCCGAGTTCACTGCGCAAAATGTGAAACGAGAATCTAGAGTTGTTTCACATTTTGTCTAATGCAACCACTATTTATTTATTCAATAATAAAGGTAGATTTGTCATTTCTTATTTTTTGAGGAGGCCAAGCGATATGTCAGTTGTGAATAATGATACGCAAGTTTTAAAAAATTACGTGGGCGGAAAATGGGTTGATACGGCAGGAAAAAAATTTGGAGAGGTAATTAATCCATCGACGGGCGAAGTAATTGCAAAAGTACCGCTTTCTACAAAAGAAGACGTAGCCAGTGCGGTGGAAACAGCTCAAAAAACATTTGAAACATGGCGTAACGTTCCTGCTCCAAAACGAGCAAGATTAATGTTTGCGTTTCAGCATTTACTAGTTAAGCATCATGAAGAGTTAGCTAAATTAGTTGTACAAGAAAACGGCAAGGCTTTCAAAGAAGCTTACGGTGAAGTACAGCGCGGTATTGAATGCGTGGAGTTTGCCGCGGGTGCTCCTACTTTATTAATGGGGGAATCATTAAATAACATAGCGGAAGAAATTGATTCTGAAATGTTCCGTTTTCCACTGGGTGTCGTTGGCGGCATCACACCTTTTAACTTTCCGATGATGGTACCGCTTTGGATGTTCCCTCTTGCCATTGTATGTGGAAATGCGTTTGTATTAAAACCGTCTGAGCGAACGCCGCTTTTAGCAACGCGACTTGCTGAACTTTTTACAGAAGCAGGAGCACCGGATGGATTATTAAATATTGTGCACGGGGCACACGATGTCGTGAACGGATTAATAGAGCATGAAAAAGTTAAAGCGATTTCATTCGTCGGATCGCAGCCGGTAGCAAAATATGTTTATGAACAAGCCGCTGCTCAAGGGAAACGAGTTCAGGCTTTATCTGGAGCTAAAAATCATCATGTTGTGATGCCAGACTGCGATATGGATAAAGCGGTATCACATATTATCAGCTCGGCTTATGGAAGTGCCGGCCAGCGATGCATGGCTTGCAGCGCCGTGGTCGTGGTTGGTGAAAAAGGCGATGAATTCGTCGCAAAATTAAAGCAAAAAGCAGATGAATTAATTATGGGAAGCGGCTTTGATGATGAAGTGCTTCTAACGCCTGTGATTCGAAAAGAGCACCGTGATAAAGTGCTGGATTATATTGAACTTGGCATGAAAGAAGGGGCGGAACTCATTCGTGATGGACGTAAAGAAATGGATGAGCATACGGAAGGCAACTTCTTAGGGGCAACAATTTTTGACCGCGTAACTCCTGATATGACCATTGCTAAAGAAGAGATTTTTGCACCTGTACTAAGCTTGCTTCGTGCTGACACATTAGATGAAGCACTTCGTTATATGGAAAAATCTCGTTTTGGAAATGGAGCAACGATTTATACAAAAGATGCAAAAGCGGTGCGTCAATTTAGAGAAGAAGCAGATGCCGGTATGCTCGGTATCAACGTAGGAGTACCTGCTACAATGGCCTTCTTCCCATTCTCCGGTTGGAAAGACTCTTTCTACGGAGATTTGCATGTTAACGGCAAAGACGGTTTGAACTTCTTTACACGTAAAAAGATGGTTACATCACGCTTTGACTTTTAACATATAGATGAATATAGCAAGTGGCTTCGGCATTTTGTCGAAGTCTTTTCATACAGAAAAAATACCGCGCTAGCGATTTGGGAGTGGATAAGATGGTACAGGTCAGTCAAAATGAAAAAGATCTGCGTGCAAAAGATGAGCAGTATGTATGGCATGGAATGAAACCATACAGTCCGGATGCAACGATGGTAGCTACAAAAGCAAAAGGTGCTTGGGTTACAGATGAACAAGGAAATCGCTATTTAGACGCAATGGCAGGGCTTTGGTGTGTAAATACTGGGTATGGACGGGATGAGTTAGCGCTTGCAGCCTATGAGCAGCTAAAAGAACTGGCTTATTTTCCCCTCACTCAATCTCACGTACCTGCTATCAAACTGGCAGAGAAGCTAAATGAAATGCTAGGTGATGACTATGTTATCTTCTTTTCAAATAGCGGATCTGAAGCAAATGAAACGGCTTTTAAAATTGTACGTCAGTATCATCAGCAAAAAGGAGAGCACTCCCGCTACAAGTTTATTTCACGTTACCGAGGGTATCACGGAAATTCAATGGGCGCACTAGCAGCAACGGGCCAAGCTCAGCGTAAATATAAATATGAACCGCTTGCTCCTGGCTTTATTCACGTTGCCCCGCCTGATTCATACCGAGGGCAAGATGACTACGATGCACCGAAAGAGAAGCTTCAATCTGTAAAAGATATTGACAATGTCATGACGTGGGAACTAAGTGACACAATTGCCGCTGTTATTATGGAGCCAATTATTACAGGTGGAGGAATTCTTTTACCGCCTCAAAATTATATGAAAGGCGTAAAAGAAACGTGTGAAAAACACGGTGCACTGTTAATTGTAGATGAAGTTATTTGCGGCTTTGGACGTACAGGAGAAGCCTTTGGTTTTATGAACTACGATGTAAAACCAGATATCATTACCATGGCAAAAGGAATTACAAGCGCATATCTTCCGCTCTCTGCAACTGCTGTTAAAAAAGAAATTTATGAAGCGTTCAAAGATAGCGATCAGTACGAGTATTTTCGCCATGTTAATACATTTGGAGGAAGCCCGGCTGCGTGTGCACTGGCATTAAAGAATTTAGAAATTATGGAAAGAGAAAATCTTTTTGGCCGTTCTAAACAGCTCGGGGCTTACGTATTAAGTGAGCTAACGCCGCTTATTGATAGCCACCCATACGTGGGAGACGTAAGAGGTAAGGGGCTTTTAATTGGAATTGAACTTGTAGCTGATAAGCAAACGAAAGAACCGTTAGACGTTAATCTTGTAAATGAAGTGATTGCTAAATGCAAAAGCAAAGGAGTCATTATTGGGAAAAATGGAGCAACGGTGGCCGGCTATAATAATGTTCTCACGCTCTCGCCGCCGCTCAACATTGAGGAAAGTGATATTGAGCTGTTATTAGCTACTATTACGTATGCGCTTGACAGCATCAAATAGGTAAGTTTGCAAAAAGCCTGTATAATATACTTACAGGCTTTTTGTGCGTGTGAAGGAGGAAGTAGAAAATGGAATTGTTATTTTTAGGAACGGGTGCAGGGGTACCGGCGAAACAGCGGAATGTTTCATCTCTTGCGCTCGAACTTTTGCAAGAAAGAGGGGCGGTGTGGCTTTTTGATTGCGGAGAAGCAACGCAGCATCAAATTTTACATACAACCGTTAAACCGAGGCGAATTGAGAAGATTTTTATTACGCACCTTCACGGTGATCATATTTACGGATTGCCTGGATTCCTTGGAAGCCGTTCGTTTCAAGGCGGAGAATCGCTGCTTACTGTATACGGGCCAAAAGGAATTAAAGAATTTATTGAAGTCACGCTGGCTGTAAGTCAAACTCACCTGCAATATCCTCTAGAGATTGTTGAAATAGAAGAGGAAAGTGAAAGTGGAACGATTTTTGAAGATGAAACTTTTTCAGTCGAATTTGGCAAGCTTGAACATGGCATTTTATCTTATGGATATCGAGTTGTCGAAAAAGATTTGCCAGGGTCACTGGACGTTCAGCGTTTAAAAGAGATGAACGTTCCCCCAGGGCCTCATTATCAACAGTTAAAAGAAGGGAAAGAAGTAGTGTTAAAAGATGGGCGCATTATTAATGGACAAGAGTTTGTAGGAGAGCCTAAAAAAGGGAAGGTCATCACGGTTTTAGGGGATACAAGAAAGTGCATGCAAAGTGTTCAGCTTGCTATGCATGCGAATGTGTTAATCCATGAAGCTACTTTTGCAGCGGGAGATGAGGAGCTTGCTTACAACTATTTTCATTCTACTGCAAAAGAAGCCGCTGAAATTGCTAAAACCGCATCGGTCGAGCGTCTTATTTTATCTCATATTAGTTCGCGTTACCAAGGAGACGCAGTCAGCCGATTAGTAGAAGGAGCAAAAGAAATTTTTCCGAATACCGATATAGCAGAAGACTTGAAAAGGTTTACGATTTCATAAAAAAAGACGAGGAAATCCTCGTCTTTTTTTACCATCCGCGTTCGTACTGAACGGGTGCTGAAATTGTTTCATTTAGTTCTTTTGCCGCTGTGCGCGGGAAGTACGGGTCACGCAGAAGCTCGCGCGCAACAAAAATTAAATCAGCGCGTTCACTTTGCAAAATCTCTTCTGCTTGTCGTCCAGTTGTAATTAATCCAACTGCGCCTGTATCAATATTTGCCTGCTGCTTGATTTTATCTGCAAACGGCACTTGATAGCCAGGGTATACGTTGATTGGAGCGTGTACAAGAGCACCGGAACTAACGTCAATTAAGTCGACGCCTTGTTCTTTCATCCATTTTGCAAATGCAACGTGATCATCGACTGTTAATCCGCCTTCTGTATAGTCAGAAGCAGAAACACGGACAAATAAAGGACCGTCCCACTCTGTTTTCACAGCTTCAATAATTTCCTTTAAGAAACGATAGCGATTTTCTGCGCTGCCGCCATATTCGTCGCTGCGTTTATTGCTTAGCGGTGATAAAAATTGATGTACTAAATAGCCATGTGCCGCATGAAGTTCGATAATATCAAACCCAGCTTCTTTTGAGCGTCGAGCGCTTTCTTTAAAGGCAGAAATCGTTTCATAAATTTGTTCTGTGGTCATTTCCACAGGTTTTTTACTTTTATCATCAAAAGCAATAGCAGAAGGAGCATAAATATCGCCTTCAACAGTTGCTTTACGTCCTGCGTGTGCAAGTTGAATAGCTGTTTTTGCACCGTTTTCTTTTAGCTGTGTCACAAGTTTTGTTAATCCATCTCGTTGCTCATCATTCCAAATTCCTAGGTCCTGAGCTGAAATACGACCTTGTGGGACGACAGCTGAGGCTTCAACCATAATGAGACCTACTTGTCCAACCGCGCGAGTTGTGTAGTGAACCATATGAAAGTCGGTTACTACGCCGTCTTCTTTTTCGCATGAATACATGCACATTGGTGACATTACAATTCGGTTTTTTAATGTTACATCTTTCACTGTATAAGGTGAAAATAGTTTTGTTGTCATTTGGTTTAACCTCCAATTATTTCGATACTCTAAACAAAAGTTATTATATCACCGCATTGAATTTTCTTTCACATAATCTGCTTATCCATTTTTAATCATAAAAAAACCTCTTTCTTTTTTAAGAAAGAGGTGAACCTCTACGAACGTTTACTCAAGATTTTTTCGTCAATCGTATCTCCTAAGTATTTGGAGCGGATCGTAGCTTGTTCGATACACTGCATCATGGCTTCTTGGAAGTTATGAGAAATAAGCTGCTCAATTCCTGCTTCTGTTGTGCCGCCGGGACTCATCACTTCTTTTCGAAGTACGGCTGGCGTTTTAGGTGACTGTTTCAGCATTTCTGCAGCACCGATAAGAGTTTGAAGAATTAGTTCATTTGACACTGACGTATCCAAGCCTTGTTTTTCAGCTGCTTTCTCCATTGCTTCTACTAGATAGTAAACATACGCTGGGCCGCTTCCAGACAGTCCTGTTACAGCGTGAAGCTGCTCTTCCTCTACAGTTGTAACTGTACCAATCGTTTCAAATAAAGCAGTAGTAACGTTCATATGCTCTGCTGTAGCAAACTTGCCGGGTGCAATGGCTGTAGCCGATAATCCAATAGAAGCAGATGTATTTGGCATAGCTCTTACAACCGCTACTTCTTGGTCAAACAAGTTTACAATTGTGCCAGTCGATACACCTGCTAAAACAGAGAGAACGAGGTGGTGCGGACGAATATAGGACTTAATCGTATCGATGCTTTCCGCTACGTCTTTTGGTTTAATAGCAAGCACGACGATATCGCTTTTTTGGATTAACAAGGCATGATTACGCGTAATGTTAATTTCATAGGCGTTTCGAAGTTCGTGAAGTCTTTTATCGTTGCTATGGTTTGTTACGGTGATTTGATTGGGGCGAAGCTTTTTATCTGACAGCAGCCCTGAGATCATGGCTTCAGCCATTGATCCAGCTCCAATAAAGGCGATGTTTAGATCCGTTTTCATTAAAAGTTCCTCCAGTCATTTGCTATCCAATGAAAACAGATACTGAGATTTCAGTATCTGTTAAAGGTTTGTGTTTGTGTATCTCTTCTTTATAAAATGCATAGTTATCTAAAGATATGAATAAAACTTCACTATATTTCTGTCATTATGCAATGAAAAAGAGAGGGATGTCAATGTAATTTTCAGAAAACGGATGCAATTGTATAAATAACAGGGAAAATCGTGTAAACTTAAAAGAAAATGCGATGGTAAAGGAGCAAAAATACAGATGAATGAGCAATTATATAAAATTGTGCTGCCTACTCCTTTTGCGGTAGGAGATGTGAATGTTTTTGTTATAAAAGGTCAGACCGTTACGCTAATTGATGCTGGTATTAAAACGGAGGCAGCGTGGTCTGTATTTAAAGAAAAGCTTAATGAAATAGGATTAAAACCAGATGATATTAAGCAAGTTGTCCTAACTCATCACCATCCTGATCACGTAGGAATGCTTGATTTTTTTGATAAAGATATCGCCATAGTCGGTCATGCGAAAAATCAGCCTTGGATCTCCCAAAATCCAGATTTTTTTGAGTGGTACGATGCGTTTTTTGAAGGTCACTTTATGAAAGCGGGCGTAGATGAAAGGTTTCGCCCTTATTTAAAACGTTTAAAAGCATCAATGAAGTATTCGTGTCACCGTTCTCTTACAACTTCTGTGCAGGAAGGAGATTACATTCCGGGGCTAGAGAGTTGGAAAGTACTTGAAGTACCCGGACATGCTCAAAGCCATATTGCATTATACAATGAAAAAACAGCAGTTATGATTGGAGGAGATTTGCTGTTAAAGCATATTTCATCTAATCCGCTTATTGAACCTCCTATGAAACCAAGCGGCGAGCGACCTAAAACGCTTCTTCAATATAATCATTCATTAAGACGTCTGCTTGACTTAGAGATAAATTGTATCTATACAGGGCATGGAGATGAAGTGTTACATGTTCGCGAACTTGTACAAGAGAGGTTACAAAAGCAGAGCGACCGAGCGGATAAAGTGCTTAGCATGATCAAAGAACGTCCTCAAACAGCTTTTGATATTTGCAAACAGCTATTTCCTACTATTTATGAAAAAGAACTAGGGCTAACACTTTCTGAAACAATCGGTCAGCTTGATTTTCTAGAAGATGCAAATAAAATCAGTACACATGAAAAAGGAAATACGCTTATTTATTCTGTGTACTCTTAACTTATAAAAAAGGTGTGTTAGATTTGAAATCCTCGTTAAAGAACCAACATGTTGTGATTACAGGCGCTTCAGGAGGCCTTGGAGAACATTTAGCTTATGAAGTGGCCAAAAGAGGGGGCGTGCCCGTTTTACTTGCACGTACAGAAGAAAAGCTGCAGCGAGTAGCCGAGCAAATTAGTCAAAAGTATGGGATTACCTCTTACATATATAAAGCCGACGTAGCGAACGTAGAGGAAGTCAAAAGAGTCGTTCAGAAAATGATGGCTGAAATTAAGCGTGTTGATGTGCTGATTAATAATGCGGGCTTTGGCGTATTTGAAGAAGTGAAAGAAGCCTCTATTTCGACAATTGCTTCAATGTTTCAAGTCAATGTTATTGGGATGATTGCATGTACACAAGAAATTTTAGCGTATATGCTAAAACAGAACAAAGGACATATTATTAACATCGCTTCTCAAGCAGGCAAACTGGCAACGCCCAAATCCAGTGGCTATTCAGCTTCTAAACATGCCGTGTTAGGGTTTACCAATAGCCTGCGAATGGAATTAGCAAAAACGGATATCTATGTAACCGCAGTGAATCCAGGTCCTATTCAAACCAACTTCTTTTCAATAGCGGATCAATCAGGAAACTATGAAAAAAGTGTAGAAAAGTTTATGTTAACGCCTCAATACGTAGCTGAAAAAACGGTCAATATCATTGGAAAACCAAAACGAGAAGTCAACTTGCCTAAGTGGATGAACATGGGTTCAAAGGTGTATCAGCTTGCTCCAGGGCTTGTAGAAAAATTGGCAGGAGATGCGTTTAATAGAAAATAACCTGTGCTTTAAACACAGGCTACCAATTTTTTCGTTAATGCTTTCGTTCAGGAAGGCTGTATTTCTACGAATCTACTGCTCGTCTAAAATTTTTGCAGCGCGCACACAAGAGTCGAATTTTCCTTTATGATTTCCGTCGCAAAAGGGCATCTTTTGCGACTGGCCACATCGGCATAGTGAAAACGTCGGCTTTGTTTCAAACTTGTTGCCGTCTGCATCAATTAATTCAACGTCTCCAGTGACACGGAAAGAGCCGTTATCCATTACCTTAATTTGTACTTTTGACATAGAAAAACCTCCTTATTGTACACATCTATATGAAGCTCCACAGTTTAATGAAAGCGAGATGTGTATTATACTCATTATATAAGCAATTTTCGTTTGTTTATACAATTAGTTTAAAAGGAGTTAAAGGAAAATGAATATTACCTTTACTGATAAAGCGATAGCAAAAATACAAGAAAAGTACGGAAAAGCTTCTTCAACGCATTTAAAATTAAAATACGATACGGATGGATGCGGCTGTGTTGTGAGCGGTGTAACGACGCTATGGATTGTTGATGAAAAAGAGGATGATGATGTAACCATCGAGACGAATTTTGTTCCTGTTCTTGTCGAAAAAACAAAGCAAGTATTTTTAGATGATAATATGACGATCGACTACAGTGAAAGTGCATATACGTTTATGCTAAAATGTCCTTCTCAAATTTTAAATCCACGCATGTCATTTATGGATAAAACAAAAGAAGCGCTTTAAAGCGCTTCTTTTTGTATTTTTTCTAAAAATGCTTCAATAACTTGTTCATATTCCACTGGATTATCAGCATACGAGCGGGCATGAGTGCCTACAGGTGCCAAATACAGCCGCTTTGCTCCCATTTTTTTAGCATGCAGCTGCTCCGTCATTTTAGGAAGAATATAGTCGTCCTCTTTACTGTGAATAAACAGAACAGGATGTTTGATTTGATCTACGACTGAAATGGGTGATACGTCTTTAAATGAATAGCCTTCTCGCCATTTTAAAATCATATTAGCTGCTGGCATCACAAGCTGTTTTGGTAAGTGGAAATCTTGTTTTAAGCGATAGGCAAGAAGTTCTTCTAAGTCAGAAAAAGGGCAGTCGACAATATAAAAATCCGCTCCGTCTTCCATTCCAGCATACAAAAGAGTGGTCGCAGCTCCCATAGACTCCCCGTGAATTCCAAGGGAAATAGTTGGACCAAATTGTTCTTTTACCCAGTGAACAACGGATTGAAGGTCCAGTTTTTCATAATAGCCGTAGCTCGTTGTTTTCCCTTCAGACTTGCCGTGACGGCGATGATCATAAAGAACAACGTTCCATCCAAGCTTCAGAAAAAGCCGAGCATATTTCATAGAGTTCAGTGAATGAACTGTCACTCCGTGTGAAAGAATCATAAATCGGTTGTTATCATGTTGTTTAATAACGGTTCCAGCGATGTTATATCCTAGAGAGGAAGGGAGTACAAATTCTTCTTTAGGAAGAGCGTTATAAATATTTTCATCATAAAAGCCATCTTCTGTATCGCGGTCAATAATGACTTTGTCGGTCTTTTTACGGATGTACATCATTTGATTTGTAAAAAAGACGCCAAGAGCAGCAAATGCTCCGAGAATACTTCCTACTAATAATAGCCATTTTTTCATGATTAGCGGCTCCTTTTGTTAATATAGCTATTAGTTATTATAGCACCGCTCCTGTAAAAAAAATAATGTTTAACGCTTTGCAAACAAAGAGTATTGTTTGCTTTCAATCGGTCTTGAAATGTAAGGAGCGATAAAATCGACCGCTTCAAGTAGTTTTTCTTCATTAATAGAAGTCGAGATACCCATTTCATGAAGCATAAAGACAAGATCTTCTGTAGCTACGTTTCCCGTTGCTCCTTTAGCGAACGGACATCCGCCTAACCCGCCAGCTGATGAGTCGAACCTGTTGATACCAGCTTGCAGAGCGGCGTAGATATTTGCAATGGCTAATCCTCTCGTATCGTGAAAGTGGGCAGCAAGTAGCGTGTGGGGAAAGTTTTGTTTTAATTTCAAGAAAAGTGAAAAGACATCTTTAGGATTTGCCATGCCAATCGTATCAGCAACGCTTAGCTCATCCACTCCAGCTTCCACAAAGCTTTCGCAAAGAGTCATTACGTCGCTTTCATTTATTTTTCCTTCATATGGACAATAAAAGGCGGTGGAAATGCAAGTTCGAATAAAACATTCTTGCTGCTTGAGCTGTTGAATGAGAGGGAGCAGCGTTTGTACAGCTTCTTTGGTGTTTTTATTAATATTTTTTTGGTTAAATGTATTGCTTACGCCAATAAATAGCGCCACGGAGCGGCAATCAGCTTGCATCGCTTTTTCCAAGCCTTTTTGATTCGGCACAAGTACGATGTTTCGGCGGGTGTCAAGCTGAAATATATGTGCAACAGTAGAAGCATCTTTCATTTGAGGAATCCATTTTGGAGAAACAAAGGATGTAATTTCGATTTCCGATAGTCCAGCTTCTTTTAATTTTTTGATAAAATTAATTTTTTTTTCAGTTGGAACAAAATTTTTTTCATTTTGAAGTCCGTCTCGTGGACCAACTTCTATAATTGTCACTTTTTCAGGAAATCCCATAAACCGCTCTCCCTTCAGTATGTAAACGCTTACTAATACTTATTTTAATTCTAAAAAATTAAAATTCAATAAAAATTATAAATTTTTACAAAAAAAGAGGAATTTCGCAAGCGATGTCGAAAGTAATACAGGTGACAGTTAATCACAGTAATCAAACAGTAAGGAGAGGTTTTCGACATGGGTCAAACAGAAGTAGTCATTGTAAGCGCTATACGTACAGCAATCGGCAGCTTTGGGGGAAGCTTACAAAATGTATCCGCAACAACTTTAGGTGGTACTGTAATTAAAGAAGCTTTAAACAAAGCAGGGGTATCAGCAAACGAAGTAGATGAAGTTATTATGGGAAATGTCTTACAAGCAGGTTTAGGACAAAATCCAGCACGACAAGCAACTTTAGCAGCAGGTTTACCTGAAACTGTTTCAGCATTAACCATCAATAAAGTATGCGGATCAGGACTAAAAGCAGTACATCTCGCTACACAAGCGATTCTTGCTGGGGATGCTGATGTGATTGTTGCTGGTGGAATGGAAAACATGAGCCAAGCACCATACTTATTAAAAAATGCACGCAACGGGTTTAAAATGGGCGACCAAAAAGTAGTTGACAGCATGATTCAAGATGGGTTATGGTGTGCATTTAACGACTACCATATGGGCGTTACAGCTGAAAATCTGTGTGATAAATATGAAATTACTCGTGACGAACAAGATGCGTTTGCGGCTTCAAGTCAGCAAAAAGCAGAAGCAGCTATTCAATCTGGTCGTTTCAAAGATGAAATCGTGCCAGTAGAAGTGCCTGGAAGAAAAGGTCAAGTAACTATTTTTGAACAAGATGAATTCCCACGCGCTGGTACAACGGCTGAAAGTTTAGGGAAGTTACGTCCGGCATTCAGAAAAGATGGTTCTGTAACAGCTGGTAACGCATCTGGTATTAATGACGGTGCAGCTGCAGTAGTAGTAATGAGCCGTAAAAAAGCAGAGGAGTTAGGCTTAACGCCATTAGTATCTATTAAAGCTAATGCGACTGCTGGAGTAGATCCAAGCATTATGGGAATCGGTCCTGTAAATGCAGTGAAAAAGGCGCTAGAAAAAGCTGCTGTTTCATTAGAAGAAGTTCAATTAGTAGAAGCAAACGAAGCGTTCGCTGCACAGTCAATCGCTGTGGATCGTGAACTTCAATTTAACCATGATATCTTAAACGTGAATGGTGGAGCGATTGCTCTTGGACATCCTATTGGTGCAAGTGGTACACGTGTCCTTGTTTCGCTTATTCATGAAATGCAAAAACGCGACGCAAAACTTGGCTTAGCAACGCTATGTATTGGCGGAGGCCAAGGTGTTGCAACAATCGTTGAACGTCCTTAATTTGATATAGTTTTAATTAACATTAAAGCTATATCACTACGCCACAGATTCCAAACATACTGCTTTGGAACTCGTGGCGTTTTTATTTTCCTCTGACTTTTGTCCACTAATATAACTTTTTTGACAAAAAAATGATTAAATTATAATTTTCAGTTATATATATATTTAAAAAGAAATAAAAATCTTTTATAATAGATTAGAAAGCGTTTTCAAAAATAACGAAGGGGTGGTTATGTATGAAACAAGTACATACGTCGTTTAAAGAAGCGGTGAAGGATATTCACGACGGTGCTACGGTTATGGTCGGTGGCTTTGGGTTGTGTGGAATTCCAGAAAATTTAATTTTAGCGTTAGTTGAAACAGGGGTAAAAGACTTAACGGTCATTTCAAACAACTGCGGCGTAGATGACTGGGGACTTGGACTGCTTCTGAAAAATAAACAGATTAAAAAAATGATTGGTTCTTACGTAGGAGAAAATAAAGAGTTTGAAAGACAAGTATTGTCAGGAGAAATTGAAGTAGAATTACTCCCTCAAGGCACGCTAGCTGAAAAAATTCGCGCTGGCGGGGCGGGTATACCGGCATTTTATACACCAGCGGGAGTGGGAACACCCATTGCTGAAGGAAAAGAAGTTCGCGTGTTTGATGGAAAAGAATATCTACTAGAAGAGGCGTTAAAAGCTGATTTTAGTTTGGTCAGAGCTTGGAAAGCCGATCATATGGGGAACTTAGTGTATAACAAGACAGCGCGCAATTTTAGCCCAATGATTGCAGCAGCAGGAAAAGTGACGATAGCAGAAGTGGAGGAACTTCATCCAACAGGCTCACTTGATCCAAATATTATCCACACACCTAGTGTATACGTTCAATCGTTAATTATTGGTGAACAAGAAAAACGTATTGAGCGTTTAACCGTTCAAAAATAACAAAAGGGGAGAGATTTTTCATGATTGAAAACGGCGTGAACGTGAGAGAGCGAATTGCAAAACGTGCTGAAAAAGAAATTTTGGACGGATTTTATGTAAACCTTGGAATTGGTATTCCAACGCTTGTGGCTAATCATATCTCAGATAATAAAACGGTGGTGCTTCAGTCCGAAAACGGTCTGTTAGGCATTGGACCATATCCGAAAGAGGGAGAAGTAGATCCTGATTTAATTAATGCAGGTAAAGAAACCGTAACGGCGACAAAAGGCGCCTCTTACTTGGATAGTGCTGAATCGTTTGGAATGATTCGCGGAGGGCACATTAATATTGCGATTTTAGGAGGAATGGAAGTCTCAAACACTGGTGACTTGGCAAACTGGATGATTCCTGGAAAAATGATTAAAGGAATGGGCGGTGCAATGGATTTAGTTCACGGAGCACAGCGCATCATTGTTATTATGGAACATGTGACGAGAAAAGATGAGCCTAAAATCTTAAATGAGTGCAGCCTTCCTCTGACAGGTAAAGGGGTAGTAGATCGTATTATTACAGATCGTGCGGTTATTGATATTACGGCAGAAGGTCTAAAGCTTGTTGAAGTAGCGAAAGGCTATACGGTAGAAGATATTCAGCAGTCGACAGAGCCAAATTTAATCATTGATGAACATGTAAAACTAGATGCGTTTTGATTTTTGGTAACAAAAGCAAGAATATGATACAATATCTCTCAATTAAAGTAGCGGGGGAATTGTGATGGCTAAAAAAAAGCAAAAACAATCAGCACAAAAACAAAATGATCAACTCAGTATCAAAGATCAGCTAAATGATAGCTTATTAAAACAGCTTCAAGCTAAAAAACAGGCGCTTTCTTTAAAAGAAGAAGAGCAGAAAGAAACAGAGCGTAAAGAAGCTGCTCGAATTCGAAAAGAAAAAGAAAAAAATAAGTCGTTTGAAGAACTGTTAAATGAAAGTGATATGAACTGGTCCGAATTTAAAAAATAAAAGCGCCAATAAAGGCGCTTTTATTTTTTAACGATGAGCTTCATATTGATTGGCTTTAAAGATCGAGTTCAGCTTGTTAACTTCAGTAGGCTGTAGCGGGGAGGTCTCGACAGCCTTTACGTTTTCACGAAGCTGTGAAGAAGAGCTTGCTCCTGCTACAACTGAGGCTACCGTAGGATTAGCTAAACAGTATTGAAGTGCAGTTGAATTCAGAGAGTGATTTGGTCGTACGTGACGAAATGCTTCTATCGTTTTTGCTAATTCCGTACCGCTATAGTCTAAGTATCCCTTACCTTCGAGTGCAGCCAGCTTTTGCTCTCCTTTTTCAGTTAGCAACCCTTTGGCTACTGGACCTCTGGCTACGACGCTAATGCCGTTATCATGCAAAAGGGGAAGTGCACTTTCTTCAGGCCGTCTGTCTAACAAGCTGTATTGCATCATGACGCTGACAATAGAAGAGTTTTGTACATACTCTCGAATCACATTCGGGCGGATAGATGAAATACCATAGTAGCGAATGACGCCTTCTTGTTTTAATTCTTCAAATGCTTCAATCGTTTCTTCAATATTGTCTTCAACGGTCCCTCCGTGCAGTTGATATAAATCGATGTAATCCGTTTGAAGCCGGCGCAGGCTTTCTTTTACTTCATCTTTTATGTAAGCTTTAGACGGATCCCACGTCCAGCTGTCTTTTGCATCATTCCAGCGATTTCCTACTTTTGTGGCTAAAACAATATCATGTCTGCGGTTTTTTAGAGCTTGTCCCACAAACTCCTCGTTTAACCCAAAATCATATAAATCTGCTGTATCAAAATAATTAACTCCATATTCCAAAGCTTCATCAATCATATTAACAGCGTGTTTCTGTTCCGTTCCAAGAGACATGCATCCTAAACCTAATGTACTGACGAACAAATCTGAAGTACCTAAGCGTCTTTTTTCCATATATGTCACTCCTTATGTTTTACTTGTTTCTATCTATTGTAGCGCTATGATAGAGGGAAACTCAAATAAGAAGATTAAAAAACTGCAGCACATTTAGTGTCTGCAGTCTGCTTGTTTGTAAGAATTAAAATTTTGAGAGATAGCGTTCGTCCACTCATCAACATACTGAAATTGTTCGCTGTATTCTTTTAACTTTTGCTTGATTTCCCATGCTTTACCTACTAAAATGATTTGCTTCTCGTGAACATAAACTTTCATTTTTTCTACCTCCCAAGATTCGTATGATAGAATATATGTAAGAGTTAAAAAAATAGAACGAGGTGGAGAAAATGGATCATTTAACAGAAAAAATGCTGTCTTCTGAAAAGCTGTTTGGAGGAAGAGTTATCGATTTGTACTTAGAAGAAGTAGAGCTTCCGAACGGAAAAACGAGTACAAGAGAAGTAGTTAAGCATCCTGGAGCTGTCGCTGTCATTGCGTTAACAAGCGATCATAAAATAGTTATGGTCAAACAGTATCGCAGACCGATGGATCGTATTTTAGTTGAAATTCCAGCCGGAAAACTAGAAAAAGGAGAAGAGCCGATTGTGACGGCAAAACGTGAGTTAGAAGAAGAAACGGGCTATACAACGGATTCCCTTAGCCATATTATTTCTTTTTATACATCACCAGGTTTTGCGGATGAGTTGGTGCACCTGTATTTAGCGGAAGATTTAAAAGTGATGACCACCAAAGCGGAATTAGACGAAGATGAATTTGTTGAAGTGATGGAAGTTACTGTAGATGAGGCCCTTACTCTTATTCAAAACAAAGAAATTTACGATGCAAAAACAGCATATGCTGTGCAATATCTACAGTTGAAAAGCGGATTAGGCGAGTAACAGAGTTTTCTTTTACATATGGACGGTAATCTAGCAATTTAGAAGTTTATATTGAAACGTCATTTAATGTGAGGAAAAAAACAGGCATGCGTGTATCTCTAACTTAAAAAAATGTGTGGCAACCATATTTTAGTTGAAGGAAAATCCGAACGATGAATAGAGATTCTTGATGGAGAATCAGATTCGTTCGGATTTTTTTAAGGTGATGGTGAACGTAGATTTCATTTATATAGTTGGTTCTAGCGGTTGATTGGATTAATTTCATTATGTCTCATTCTCTTTTTTATTTGATAGATTCAAAAGATTCTTGGCATAGTTTTTGTACTCTATCATACACTCTATTAAGCGATTAATAGGAGGAAGACGATGAGAAAAAAACAATTGCCATTATCGTATGCAAGACATTTTCAAGAAAACAGTTCTATTTATTTGTTTGTGACCGTGCTGTTTTTAATGGGAATCATTTTTGGGGCTATTGTTGTAAATAGTTTGACGCTTGATCAAAAAGAAGACCTGTACTTCTATTTAAACCGGTTTTTCGGACAGGTAAAGAGTGGAGAAGTAGCAAGCAGCGTTGAAATGTTTCAGCAAAGTTTTTTTCACAATGTTAAATACTTGGGGCTCATTTGGATACTAGGAATTGCTATTATTGGTTTGCCTGTAGTGTTAATTCTGCTGTTTTTAAAAGGAATGGTGATTGGTTTTACCGTAGGCTTTTTAGTCAATCAAATGGGACTCTCTGGATTTGCGCTATCTTTTGTATCTGTTATGCCGCAAAATATCTTTCTCATACCGGCATTTTTGATCTTATCTGCAGCTTCAGTTGCCTTTTCTTTGAAGCTTGTGCGGCAGCAGTTCTTTAAAAAAGCAGCAGAGCCTATTTCCGCATCCTTTTTACGCTATAGCGGCACGATGATTGCAATGGTATGTTTGGTTGCTTGTGCAGCTACAGTTGAAGCCTATGTATCACCTACTTTAATGAAAAGTGTAATGGCTCTATTAAATAAGTAAGAATAAGTATTAAGTAAAAAGAATTCTTTTTTCTTATTAATAATAACTTTATTTTGACACCCTCGACACATCTGATATAATGGATTAGTGAATGGCGAGGGAGGGAATAATTATGGAAAGTCGAATTGAGCGAATTAAGCAGCAGTTGCACTCAGCTAGCTATAAATTGACACCTCAACGTGAGGCGACTGTAAGAGTACTTCTTGAACATGAAGAGGATCATTTAAGTGCCGAAGATGTATATCTCCTCGTCAAGGAAAAGTCTCCGGAAATTGGATTGGCAACTGTTTATCGTACGTTAGAATTGTTAACTGAACTTAAAATTGTTGATAAAATAAACTTTGGCGATGGCGTTTCTCGCTACGATTTAAGACAAGAAGGAGCCGCACACTTTCATCATCACCTTGTGTGTATGGAATGTGGATCTGTGGACGAAATTCAAGAAGATTTGCTTGAAGACGTTGAAGAAATTGTGGAAAAGCAATGGAATTTTAAAATTAAAGATCACCGCTTGACATTTCATGGCATTTGCCATCGCTGTCAGGATAAAGAAGACAAGCAGTAAAAGCCTTTTCCCTAATGGAGAAGGTTTTTTGTTGTACATAAATAAAAAAATAACGAGGTTACAAGCTACATGGTTTTATAGAAAGAAAGGAAATGACCAGGAGAGAACTCAGCTTATAAAGGCAAGAAACATGTATAAAACCTGTCCCAATTGGCATATCTTCTAATAGAATCAAAAATTGGAGGAATTGTTTCATGAAATCATGGGCTGAAATGGTATATAATACATGTAAAGTATTTATCTTATTTACCGGGTTTACTCTTTTGTTTTATTTTGGAATGATCTGGGTATCTCAAGAGTATCAAAATTATAAACGTTATGATGAGCCGTCGGGTTCAGCAGTTAAGGTCATGCAAGCAAGTGTGAACAAAGATCAAACGTGGCTGGAGCGTTTATTTATGTTTTATCAAAACGGGGAGTAGAGGCTATTGAATGATCAAATTCAAGATTTTATTCATTATTTAGTAGTAGAGCGGGGACTGGCGAAAAATACGATTGATTCATATGAACGAGATTTAAAAAAGTATGCTCAATATTTAGAGCATGTAGAGCAGCTGAAATCATTTAATGAAGTAACAAGACTCCACATCGTTAATTTTCTGAAATATTTAAGTGATCAGCAAAAGTCATCTAAAACGATTGCGAGACATGTAGCTTCAACTAGATCTTTTCATCAATTCTTACTAAGAGAAAAAGCAGCGGATACAGATCCATCCGTTCATATTGATACTCCGCAGCTTGAGCGCAAGCTGCCAAAAGTGCTAAATGCAGAGGAAGTAGAGGCGCTGTTAAATGTGTTTGATACTTCGACGCCTTTTGGCATACGGGACAAAGCGATGCTTGAGTTGCTTTATGCTACTGGAATTCGTGTATCTGAACTCGTTAACTTAAATATTGATGATGCACATTTGACGATGGGATTTATTCGTTGTATCGGAAAAGGGAATAAAGAAAGAATTGTCCCCATCGGAAGGTTGGCAACGGAGGCGATTGAAGAGTATCTACAGCGTAGCCGGAGTGTTTTAACAAAGCAAAAGGAACAGGACAAAGCACTCTTTGTTAATCATCACGGAAGGCGTTTAACAAGGCAGGGGTTTTGGAAAATATTAAAAAAGTTAGCTTCTGAAGCAAAAATTGAAAAAGAATTAACTCCGCATACGTTACGACATTCGTTTGCTACTCATTTGTTAGAGAACGGCGCGGACTTGAGAGCCGTTCAAGAAATGCTCGGGCATGCGGATATTTCGACCACTCAAATTTATACACATGTCACAAAAGCACGTTTAAAAGATGTATACAATCAGTTTCATCCGCGAGCGTAGAAAGATTCCAATGTCCAGTGAGTTCATAGACATTGGTTTTTTTGATTGAAAACACTTTCATTCATGTGTACAAAAAAATAAAAAGCGTCTATACTAATAGAGAGGTCAGACTTCTGACCAATAAGAGAAGATGGTTAAATTATTTCCAAACGGGAATTTTATAGAGAATAAATAAATTGATATTTGGAGGGAATAAAATGGCGCATACATATAAACGCGTATTTTTGATTGTCATGGATTCAGTAGGTATCGGTGAATCACCGGATGCTGAAAAATACAATGATAAAGGTGCTGATACGTTTGGTCATATTGCAGAGCATTGTAACGGTCTTCATATGCCTAATATGGCTAAACTTGGCCTAAGCAATATCCGTGAAATTAAAGGAATCGATAAAGCCGAAAAACCGTTGGCTTACTATACAAAAATGCAGGAAGCTTCGGCAGGAAAAGATACAATGACAGGACACTGGGAAATTATGGGTCTTAATATTGATACGCCTTTTAATGTGTTTCCAGACGGATTTCCAGAAGAGCTGATTTCACAATTAGAAGAAAAAACAGGTCGAAAAATCATTGGGAACAAACCAGCGTCTGGTACAGAAATTTTGGATGAGCTAGGAAAACAGCATATGGAAACAGGTGACTTAATTGTCTATACATCAGCGGATTCTGTTTTGCAAATTGCTGCTCATGAAGAAATTGTTCCAATTGATGAATTGTACAAAATTTGTGAGATTGCTCGTGAATTAACGCTTGATGATCCGTATATGATTGGACGTGTTATCGCTCGCCCGTTCTTAGGTGAACCAGGTAACTTCACACGTACATCTAATCGTCATGATTATGCATTGAAGCCTTTTGGACGTACAGTAATGAATGAATTAAAAGACAATGATATCGATGTTATTGCTATCGGTAAAATTTCTGATATTTACGACGGAGAAGGGGTCACAAAATCTCTTCGTACCAAATCGAATATGGACGGCATGGATAAGCTAGTTGATACATTAAATATGGACTTCACAGGCTTAAGCTTCTTAAATTTAGTTGATTTTGATGCTCTCTATGGTCATCGTCGCGATCCCCAAGGATATGGGCAAGCGCTTGAAGAATATGATGCACGCTTGGAAGAAGTATTTGATTTATTAAAAGAAGAAGATTTATTGATTATTACAGCGGATCATGGAAATGACCCTGTTCATCATGGAACAGACCATACGCGTGAATACGTGCCGCTTCTTGTGTACAATAAAGGCATGCAAGAAGGAAAAGAACTTTCTATTCGTCAAACGTTTGCGGATATTGGCGCAACGGTAGCAGAAAATTTTGGCGTAGCAATGCCTAAGCATGGAAAAAGTTTTTTAAAAGAGCTGAATTAAGCAGGGGGAATGGAGTATGAAAAAAGAATATATTGAAAAAGCAGCAGAATATATTAAAAATCAATCAGCTGTTACACCAACAATTGGGCTTATTTTAGGTTCTGGACTAGGGGTATTAGCTGATGAAATTGAAGGCGCGGTAAAAATTCCGTATAACGACATTCCTGAGTTCCCCGTTTCAACAGTTGAAGGTCACGCTGGTCAATTGGTGATTGGTACCATTTATGATGTACCGGTTGTAGCTATGCAAGGACGTTTTCACTTTTATGAAGGGTACGCCCTTGATAAAGTAACATTTCCAGTGCGCGTAATGAAAGAAATTGGTGTAGAAACGTTGATTGTAACGAATGCAGCGGGCGGAGTAAACGAATCCTTTAATCCAGGAGACTTAATGATTATTTCTGATCATATTAATAACTTTGGAACGAACCCTTTGATTGGACCTAATGACTCTGATTTTGGCGTAAGGTTCCCAGATATGTCAACTGCTTACTGCAAGGACCTTCGCCAATTAGCGAAGAAAGTAGGAACTGATTTAAATATCGCCTTACAAGAAGGTGTATATGTAGGAAATACAGGTCCAACATATGAAACGCCTGCTGAAGTACGCATGCTTCGCATTATCGGGGGAGACGCGGTCGGTATGTCTACAGTGCCAGAAGTTATTGTGGCACGCCATGCAGGTATGAAAGTGCTAGGTATTTCTTGTATTTCTAATATGGCAGCTGGTATTTTAGATCAGCCGTTAAATCATGAAGAAGTAATTGAAACGACTGAAAAAGTAAAACAACAGTTTTTATCGCTTGTAAAAGAAGTAGTAAAGCAGCTTCCAGCTTATCAAAAATAAGAAGAAAATATGACTTCAAGCATCGAGAATTTCTCGATGCTTTTTTTATTTCCCTTAGTATAAATCGATTATACCTTGGAAAAAATAGGTTGTATAAAGAATGGAGGTTTGTGGAGATGAAGCGAACTATTGTAAAGTTACTCGTTGTCATATTTTTATTTCCACTTATGACGCAACCTGTTTTAGCCGCAGAAAAAAAGAGTTCTGAGCTTGCTGATAGTGCTAGGTCAGCTATTTTAATTGAACGGGATACAGGAAAAATTCTATACGAAAAAAATAGTAATCAAGAACTTCCCCCTGCTAGTATGACTAAAATTATGACAATGATTTTAATTATGGAGGCTTTGGATAAAGGGAAAATTACCTTAAAAGATAAAGTGCGAGCAAGTGAATATGCCGCTTCAATGGGAGGCTCACAAATCTTTTTAGAGCCCGGAGAAGAAATGACGGTAAATGATTTGCTAAAAGGGATTGCGATAGGTTCTGGTAACGATGCTTCTATGGCAATGGCTGAATATTTAGCTGGATCAGAAGAAAAATTTGTAGCAAAGATGAACCAAAAAGCGAAAGAGCTTGGTTTGACTCATACAAAATTTCAAAATCCGACAGGCCTGCCCGTAGAAAATCACTATAGTACAGCTCATGATATGGCCATGATGGGCAGAGAGCTGCTAAAGTATGAAAAAATTATTAACTATACAAGTAAATACGAAGCTTATTTGCGCACGGATACAGATAAGAAGTTTTGGTTAGTAAATACAAATCGCTTAGTGAAGTTTTATCCCGGCGTTGATGGACTCAAAACCGGATTTACGGGTCAAGCGAAGTATTGCCTAACAGCTACCGCTAAAAAGGGAAATATGCGTGTGTTAGCGGTTGTATTCGGTGCAAGCACGCCAAAAGATCGCAATAATCAAGTAACCAAAATGTTAGACTACGCATTCAGTCAATATACAACGAAGCCTTTATACAAAAAAGGAGACGTTATTACCAAGATAGATGTAAACAAGGGTAGCGAAGATCAGGTAACGGCTGTTACGTCCGAGCCTATTTCTGTTTTATTGAAAAAAGGAAATGCAGCCAAAGACGTTAAAACAGAAGTGAAAATGAACGAGAAGCTAAATGCGCCCATTCAAAAAGGCGACAAAATTGGAACGTTGACCATTAAGAAGGATAACAAAGTAGTTAATTCTTCACCGCTTCTGGCAAAAGAAGATATCGATGCTGCTTCTTGGTGGAAGCTATTTAAACGTACGTTCTCTATTTTCTCTCAAACATCTTAAACAGCTAAATGTGACGAAATAGAACTAGTTTTGTCGGTGAGAAGGATTCTATTCTGTCGGCAGCGAAAGACTGACTATAAGATTTCCGAGGAGGTTTGTATAGTGAGTCTTTCGATTGAATTGGAATTCAAACAAGATGTCTTGTTGGTTCGATTAACAGGAGAATTAGATCATCATACGGCAGAAGAGCTAAGAAGCAAAATCACCCAAGCGATAGAGAAGGAATCCATTAGCCATTTGATTTTAAATCTACAGCATTTAACCTTTATGGACAGCTCTGGCTTAGGGGTTATTTTAGGGAGATACAAACAGGTTCATAATAACGGTGGGGAAATGGTTGTATGCGCTATTTCTCCTGCCGTAGAACGTTTGTTTAATATGTCAGGTTTATTTAAAATTATTCGTTTTGAACCTAATGAAGAAAACGCGCTTCAAAAATTGGGGGTGGCATAATGAAAAATCAAATGAACCTCCAATTTTCCGCTCTTAGTCAAAATGAATCGTTTGCCCGCGTCACGGTAGCATCATTTATTACGCAGTTAGATCCAACAATGGATGAGTTAACAGAAATTAAAACAGTCGTATCTGAAGCAGTAACAAATGCTATTATTCACGGCTACGAAAGCAATCCGGATGGTGTGGTATATATTTCTGTGACGCTTCATGAAGACGGTGTAGTCGAGCTGATGATTCGTGATGAAGGAATTGGTATTGATAACGTGGATGAAGCCAAGCAGCCTTTATACACAACGAAACCAGATCTAGAACGTTCTGGAATGGGTTTCACCATAATGGAAAACTTTATGGATGAAATTCGAGTGGAGTCTACTGTATTAGAAGGTACGACCTTATATTTAAAAAAGCACTTAACAAATAGTAAAGCGCTATGTAATTAAGGAGACTTGCCAATGGATGTGGAGGTCAAAAAAAATAAAAACGAACCGTATTTAAAGGATCATGAAGTTAAAGACCTCATCAAGCGCAGTCAGCAAGGTGATCAAATTGCACGAGATACAATCGTCCAAAAAAATATGCGGCTCGTTTGGTCGGTTGTTCAACGTTTTATTAACCGTGGTTATGAGCCCGATGATTTATTTCAAATTGGATGTATAGGGCTATTAAAGTCCGTTGATAAATTTGACTTATCGTATGATGTTAAATTTTCAACATATGCTGTTCCAATGATTATTGGTGAAATTCAGCGATTTATTCGTGATGACGGCACGGTAAAGGTCAGCCGTTCTCTGAAAGAAATGAGCAATAAAATACGTAAAGCAAAAGACGAACTTTCCAAATTACTTGGACGCGTCCCTACAGTCGCTGAGGTTGCAGAACACTTGGATCTGACTCCTGAAGAAGTAGTGCTAGCTCAAGAAGCTAATCGTGCTCCTTCGTCTATTCACGAGACGGTCTATGAAAATGATGGGGATCCAATTACCCTTCTTGACCAAATTGCTGATCATACGGAAGCGAAGTGGTTTGATAAAATTGCCTTAAAAGAAGCAATTGAAGAACTTGATGAACGTGAAAAGCTCATTGTCTATTTGAGGTATTACAAAGATCAAACTCAATCCGAAGTGGCCGCAAGGCTGGGAATTTCTCAGGTTCAGGTATCGAGGCTTGAGAAGAAAATCTTAAAACAAATGAAGCTGCATATGAATGACACGTAATACGTAAGAAGCAATCCGTTTTGCTATTCAAAGAAGAATAGTGAAACGGATTGCTTTTTTTATTTGGTAATTAATGGTCTGTTCAGAAACGTGAATTAGAAAATTTAAGAAAATCCATACTACACGTACAGGGAGATAATGAATCGTAAGGTGTGATATGAATGGAAAACGTTCTTTATCTTAAAATGAGACATCGTATTCAAGTAAAACCTGATGAAGCTGTAAATATTGGACAATTAGCAATGGTTATAGCAGGAGATTCTGTTCAAAAGCAAATTGAAAAGCTAGTTGTATATCAAGTAAGTATGAGTGATCGAAATATTATCATCGTTGATTTAATGAAGGTAATTGAAAAAGTTGCCTCTCAGTATCCGCATTTAGACATTCAGACGATTGGACCCGCTCAAACGATTGTAGAGGTCGTGTATAAAAAGAAACAATATTCCTTTTTGTTTTTTCTAGCTGTTTGGTTTCTTCTCTTCATCGGAGCTGCTTTGGCAATTATGAACTTTCACGAAGATGTGAGTATGAGACAAGTACATCAAAAATTGTTCTATATGCTGACCGGTCTGAGAGATAAGCAGCCTTTGCTGATTCAAGTGCCTTACTCTATCGGTTTAGGCTTGGGAATGATTCTGTTTTTTAACCATGTCTTTAGAAAACGAATTAATGAAGAGCCTAGTCCTCTCGAAGTCGAAATGTTTAATTACCAGCAAGACTTAGATCAATACGTCATTATGCACGAGAATAAAGAAAGTATGAAAAAAATTGATGATCATTAACATTGTGATGACCATTGTAATTGGACTTGCGGGAGGACTGGCTGCAGGTGCTGGGTTTGTAGCATTTTTAACGGTGCTGGGCATTATTCCGCGTTTGATGCAGCTGACCAAAACCATGAAATATATTCAAGCATATGAATGGGGAGTGGTGGGTGGTGCTGTTACAGGCGGGTGGTGCAGTCTTCATCAATACACGTGGCAGTTTCCTGCGGTGCTGATTATGATCATAGGTCTAACGAGCGGTATTTTTATTGGGATGCTGGCAGCAGCGTTGACAGAAGTACTTAATGTATTGCCGACGTTAACGAAACGAATAGGAATGGAAGGGAAGCTTATTTTATTGTTAATGGCCATTGTACTAGGCAAAGTATGCGGATCATTATTTCATTGGATTTATTTTGTTAATCAATAAGAAAAGGATGTATGTAACATGGCAAATAATCAAAAATTAAAAGATAACTATCAAGAAAGCATTAAACCATTTCAGCCTAAACCTTCATATGTGGCAAATTGCCTAAAAGCCTTTTTGGTAGGGGGAATCATTTGTACATTAGGACAGGTAATTCAAAATTTCTATATTGCATTTTTTGACTTTAATGAAAAAAATGCAGGTAATCCTACCGTTGCAACCCTTATTTTAATATCTGCGCTCTTAACCGGGTTTGGCATATATGATCGTATTGGTCAATTCGCAGGTGCAGGTTCAGCCGTTCCTGTTACGGGTTTTGCCAATTCCATGACGAGTGCAGCGCTTGAACATCGAAGTGAAGGGATTGTTCTCGGAGTTGCGACGAACATGTTCAAACTGGCTGGAAACGTAATCGTATTTGGAACGGTTTCGGCTTACGTTGTAGGAATCATTCGCTACCTTTTTAAAACTTATTTGCTATGAAAAGAGGGGGATTATGAGAAAAACTGGGAAGCAAACGTGGGTTTATGAAAATCCTATTTATATTAACGCCACGGGAACAGCTGTAGGACCAAAAGAAGCAGATGGACCGTTAGGAGAAACATTTGACATTACACATAAAGATTTGCACTGTGAAGAAGACAACTGGGAGTTGGCTGAAAGAAGGCTGATGACGGAGTCCATTGATTCCTGCTTGCAAAAAATAAATTTATCCTATGAAGACGTTGATTTGTTTTTGGCTGGAGATTTATTAAATCAAAACGTAACGGCTAATTTTGTAGCCAGGCATAACCAAATTCCATTTCTATGCATGTTTGGCGCTTGTTCCACATCAATGGAAACGCTGGCAACAGGAGCAGCTCTTGTGGATGCGGGATTTGCTAATCGTGTTATTGCATCAGCGAGCAGTCATAACGCAACGGCTGAGCGCCAATTTCGAAATCCTACCGAGTACGGAGGACAAAAACCAGATACGGCAACGGCAACCATTACGGGAGCAGGGGCAGCGCTGGTCTCGAAAGAAAAAGGTATTGTGCGTCTCACGTCTGCAACGATTGGTCGGGTAATGGATTATGGGATTAAAAATGCAAACGATATGGGTTCTGCTATGGCACCAGCTGCTGCAGATACCATTCAAAGGCATTTGGAAGACTTAAACGTCGCTCCAAGCGAGTATGATCTTATTTTAACAGGAGATTTATCTGGTGTAGGAAGTCCAATCTTAAAACAGCTGCTCAAGGACGAAGGCTATGATATATCAACCAATCATAATGATTGCGGATTAATGGTATATCGCCCCGACCAAAATGTATTTGCAGGGGGAAGCGGCTGCGGCTGCTCGGCTATTGTCACGTATGGTCATATTTTAAATGAATTAAAATCAGGAAACTTAAAGAAAGTGTTTATGGTGGCAACAGGAGCTCTTTTAAGTCCAACGATGATTCAGCAAAAAGAGTCAATTCCAACAATTGCTCATGGCGTCGTCTTAGAACATATTGGGGAGGGGGATGATCAATGGAGTATGTAATAGCTTTTGCTGTAGGAGGAAGCATTTGCGTTATTGGGCAGCTGCTGCTGGATCTTGCTAAACTTACTCCAGCGCATGTTATGAGTTCGTTTGTAGTTGCAGGAGCGATTTTAGATGGATTTGGTCTTTATGATAAGTTAATTGAATTTGCTGGCGCCGGAGCGACGGTTCCAATTACAAGCTTTGGTCATTCTTTGCTGCACGGAGCGATGAAGCAAGCAGATGACCATGGGTTTATCGGGATTGGGATTGGGATTTTTGAACTTACCTCGGCTGGAATTTCAGCAGCTATTTTATTTGCTTTTATTATCGCGTTAATCTTTAAACCGAAAGGATAAAAGATTATGAAAAAAAGAAGGATCATTATTGTAACCGATGGGGATGAATATGCGCGCAAAGCAATTGAGCATGTAGCTAAATCGGTTGGTGGCAGATGCATTTCGAGGTCATATGGAAACCCTACTACGTTAACAGGTAGTCAAACGGTAGATTTAATTCTTCAAGCACCATATGATCCCGTCTTTGTGATGTTCGACGATAGCGGTTTCTTAGAGGAAGGACCCGGGGAAATTGCTTTGCTGCATGTAGCAAAGCATCCTCAAGTAGAAGTTCTTGGAGTGATTGCTGTTGCATCACGTACTCATCAAAGCGAATGGACAAGAGTGGATGTGACCATTGATCGTTTTGGAGAAATATCGCATTACGGCGTGGATAAAAGCGGAATTCAAGAGTTAGAAGTCGGACGAATTAATGGAGATACAGTTTACTGCTTGGATCAGCTCGATATTCCCTTAGTTGTAGGAATAGGGGATATCGGCAAGATGGCTAGGATGGATGATGTTAAACTGGGATGTCCTATTACAGAAAAAGCAGCAAGACTTATTTTAGAAAGGAGCGGTTCGTTTGGATAAGCTAGCAGAGCAGAAAACAGCTATTTTTTCGAAAGTACAAAAAAACGATCAGTGGTTCAAAGAAAACGCTAGTATGAACACAAGCTTTGATGTGGGCGTGCGTAAACTACTTATTTTGGATCGAGAAGTTCATGTTTACTATGTAACAGGACTGTGCGATAGTTCATTTATTATTGAAATTACAAAAGTGCTCGTTCAAATTAATGATAATGAAGTTGAACGAGCAAAGCTAAAGGATATTGTTGAAAATCGTCTTATTCACCAGCAAGTCAAGCCTTTAAAGACGCTGGATGATGGAATGGTGTCGGTTTTATCAGGACTGCTATTCGTTTTAATTGACGGTGAAGAAGTTGGCTTTGAAGTCGATGTGCGTACATATCCTGGCAGATCCCCTGAAGAAGCGGATACAGAGAAAGTAATTCGCGGAGCAAGAGATGGATACACTGAAAACATCATTATCAATACAGCGTTAACAAGAAGACGAATTCGTGACGGAAGATTTCGGTTTGAAATTATGAAGGTAGGCGAACGATCAAAACTGGATGTAGCGATTGGGTACATAAATGGCGTAGCTGATCCAGGGCTGGTTAAATTGATAAAAGATGAACTGGAAGCAATTGATATAGATGGTTTGCCGATGGCTGACAAATCAATTGAAGAGTTTTTAGTCAAACAAGGAATTAATCCTTTTCCAATGGTACGCTATACAGAACGTCCCGACACAGCAGCAGCTCATGTACTAGAAGGTCATGTGATCATTATTACCGATACGTCTCCAAGCGTTATTATTACGCCAACTACGCTGTTTCATCACGTGCAGCATGCAGAAGAATACAGGCAGTCTCCTTCTGTCGGTACGTTTATCCGCTGGATACGATTTTTAGGAATTCTTGCTTCTCTTTTCTTATTACCGTTATGGCTGTTATTTGTACTTGAACCAGATCTGTTGCCGGCAAAATTGCAATTTATTGGACCGAACGAAGAAACAAATATTCCAACTGTTGTTCAAATTTTCCTAGCTGATTTTGGGATTGAGTTTCTGAGGATGGCGGCGATTCATACGCCGACGCCGCTTGCCACGGCGATGGGCTTGATTGCCGCTGCGCTTATTGGGCAAATTGCTATTGATGTAGGTCTCTTTGTTCCCGAGGTTATTTTGTATGTGGCTATTGCAGCAATTGGTTCATTCGCAACGCCAAGCTATGAGTTAGCAGTAGCAAATAAAATGCTGCGATTGTTTCTGTTAATTTTTGTGGCGGCCTTTCATACTCCAGGGTTTCTTATTGCAACAACGTGTATCATTCTCTACATGGCGCGACTAAAATCGTTGAATACGCCTTATTTGTGGCCATTTCTTCCATTCAACCCGCAGGCTTTATGGCAGATTATCATTCGCACACCGGTTCCTGGAGCAAATCCGCGTCCTAGTATTGTACATCCGCAGGACAAAGACCGCCAACCTGCAAAACCTTAAACGAAATATGTGGTTGAAACCTGTATGAAGATGTGATAGATTTGTTTTAAATATGGAAAATAATAAATATTTAGACAGTTAGCAGCGAATTGCCGTTAACTGTCTTTTTTACACTATACACAGGAACGGGGTCTAAACATGTTTTTACACGGAACAAGTCGCATAAATAAGCAGGGTCATCTTGAAATTGGTGGAGTTGATACGGTTGAATTAGCATCAAGTTTTGGGACACCCCTTTACGTATACGATGTATCTTTAATTCGGCAGCGTGCTAGAGGATTTAAAGAAACCTTTGAAAAGCATGGGGTAAAAGCACAGGTCGCTTATGCAAGCAAAGCTTTTTCTACAATCGCCATGGTTCAAGTTGTTCACGAAGAAGGTCTTTCGTTAGACGTCGTTTCGGGAGGGGAACTATATACGGCTTTAGCAGCTGACTTTCCGAAAGAACGTATTCATTTTCATGGAAACAATAAAAGCCGAGCGGAACTAGAAATGGCCATTAAAGAAGATGTAGGGTGCATTGTAGTTGATAATTTTTATGAAATTACGCTGCTGCAAGAATTAACAGAACAGTATCAGAAAAAAATGCCCGTGCTTCTCAGGTTAACACCCGGAATTGAGGCACACACACATGATTATATCTTGACAGGACAGGAAGACTCTAAGTTCGGATTTGATCTTCAAAACGGTCAAGCAGACGAAGCGGTTCGTCTTGTACAGGAGAGCAAAGGGCTAGAACTTTTAGGTATCCACTGTCATATAGGGTCGCAAATTTTTGAAACAACGGGATTTATTATGGCGACCCAAAAGCTTTTTGCGAAAATGAAAGAGTGGAAACAAAATATAGAATTTGTTCCGCAAGTATTAAATTTAGGCGGGGGCTTCGGTATTCGTTATACGGAAGAAGATCAGCCTATTCCTGTTTCGCAGTATGTGGAAGTTATTATAGAAGAGGTCAAAAAGCAGTCCAAACAGTTAGAGGTAGAAATTCCTGAAATTTGGATTGAACCCGGCCGCTCTCTTGTAGGAGATGCTGGAACGACCCTGTATTCAATTGGTTCTCGTAAACATGTACCTAATGTACGTGAATATGTAGCGATTGATGGAGGAATGAACGACAATATCCGTCCGGCGCTGTATCAAGCGAAATATGAAGCGGTCATTGCCAATCGAATGAATGATGAGAGTGATGAGCTCGTGTCCATCGCGGGTAAGTGCTGCGAATCGGGGGATATGCTGATGTGGGATGTACATCTTCCAAAAGCAAACCCAGATGATTTATTAGCGATGTTTTGTACGGGCGCATACGGCTATTCTATGGCAAGCCACTATAACCGTTTGCCAAAGCCGGCTGTCGTGTTTGTAGAAGATGGAGAAGCACAGCTAGTCGTAAAACGCGAAACATATGAAGACATTGTAAAAAATGACGTGAAATACAAAGTGACGGTAAAAAAGTAACGAGTGATTAACGTAAAAAAAAGAGCCTCCTGTTCAGGAGGCTCTTTTTTTTATGAGAATAACGATTTAATAGCATCAATAATATCAACAAAGAATTGCTTTAATTTATCAAGAAATGATTGGCCCTCTTCTGACTGAAGAAATGTTGTTACTTTTTCCTTTGTCGCAGAAAGCTGGTCTTTTACTTGATTCCAATCGATGTTCATATCTTTTAAACGATTAAAAAAGTCAACAAGTGTATTAAGCTCTGAATCTGTTAATTTAATACCTAAATCATCAGCCACTCGCTGAATTAACGTGCGTAAATCGTCCTTTGTTTGAGGATTTTCTTTGGCAATTTCTTCTTTAATCGTTGCCATAAACTGCGCTGCTTTTTCCTTACCGATTTTTTCACCAAGTTCAGATGTCTGTACCATCTCTTCAT
Source organism: Priestia sp. 40 (assembly GCF_049368575.1). Taxonomy (NCBI): domain Bacteria; kingdom Bacillati; phylum Bacillota; class Bacilli; order Caryophanales; family Bacillaceae; genus Priestia; species Priestia sp. 40. Next base: position 1,061,802 of record NZ_JBMPZA010000005.1, on the reverse strand, counting down.
TGGCTGCTTTTTTTACTTCTTCTGGGATTTTTTGATCTGTTTGAACTTCATATGCTTTCATAATACCTGTTAAAGCAGCTGTACCAGATACTTCGAATGGAGCGGTAATCTGGATTTTTGCATCTTTAACGCCGGCAGTCATCAAAGCATTAATATACATGTCGTCTGTAATACCATTAATATTTTGAGTTGATACGCTTAGACCAGAATCTTTTGAACCAAGGGTAATACTAGAAGATGAAATAGCACGAGATCCAATAGTAGCCTTTGGAATAAAGTCACCTAAATATTCATGCTCTTCTTGGTTTGTCACGGTTACTGTTTGAGCATTGCTTGGTGCATCAAGGTCATTTAATACCTGTTGCTTCTGAGAGCTGGTTAAGTCCTGACCTAATGTAATAATAACATCGCCTGGAGCAGCATCTGCAAAACTTTTTAAGGGTGCTGTTAGGAATAGAAGAAGACCTAATGTCACCATCATTGCTTTTATCGTTAATTTCAAACCTTTTTCCTCCTTTAATCCCATACTTGCCCTATTATAATACGGGCAGGTCTGAAGTAACAGAGTCAATTCATCATTTTCCCATAAATCAGTCTAGAGGCGTAGATTTCTATATAAAATGAAATCTATATATCTCCATCACTGTATTAGACGGATGATACTATAAAAAGTTTCATCTCACAACTACTATTTTTTATTTAAAGCTACATGAAAAGAAAGTGAATAAGTGCATTCGTTGAATTCATGGGCTTGTTTGTAGTAGAATAGAGTGAGTTTATAGTTGTAAAGGTTCTACCCCTAGGTGGCATTTACAACTTTTACATGTTGCCGCTTCGACGGGGAAAACAGAGCCTATAGCGGTACTAATACATATATTGGAGGTCATTTATATGAAAAAGGCAAGTATTTTAATGGAAAATGGCGAAAAAATTCTAATCGATTTATTTCCGAACGAAGCACCAGGAACAGTAGAAAACTTTGAAAAGTTAGCAAATGAAGGATTCTACAACGGCGTAACGTTCCACCGCGTTATCCCTGGATTTGTTTCTCAAGGAGGAGACCCAACTGGTACAGGTGCTGGCGGTCCTGGCTATTCAATCAAATGTGAAACAGAAGGAAACCCTCACAAACACGAAGCGGGTTCTTTATCAATGGCGCATGCTGGTAAAGACACAGGCGGCAGTCAGTTCTTTCTTGTTCATGAGCCACAGCCTCATTTGAACGGTGTTCACACTGTATTTGGAAAAGTAACAGAAGGACTTGATACAGTGTTAAAAATGAAAAATGGCGACGTAATGAAAGAAGTAAAAGTCTGGGAAGAATAAGAGCATACTGCTATAAATGGATATTAGCTAATAAAACGTCATAACAACCTTTTACAGGGGGTTACGGCGTTTTTTCTTCGCGCAACAGCTCAAAAAGCGTAATAGATTAGGTTTCTCATACACGCATGACATAGGACAAGCTTTTGTGTAATATTGCTATTTACTTATAAATTTTGTATGATAAAAGCAGTAAAAAACGCAGCGCATTAATTTGTAGGAAAGTTTGAGGACGAGGGAGAATCGTATGCTTATTCGCTATAAACGAAACTATGAAAAAATTGCCATGGGTCTTCTATCGTTTGTACCTACGGAAAAAGATTTAAAAAAACTTCAACAAACGATGAAAGAATATGAGCAAAACGAACATTGGCAGCTGTATCTTTGGAAGCAAGAAGAAGATATTATTGGGATTGTTGGCATTTCCATGATCGATAAAAGTTTGATTGAGGTTCAACACGTCAGTGTAAACCCTTCACACCGCCAGCAGGGCATTGGCAAAAAAATGATTAAAGCTCTTAAAGAAATGTATACGACTGCACAAATTAAGCCGAGTGAAATCATCGCTCCGTTTTATGAAAAGTGTCAGGCTGATGAATAAAGAAAAGCATGATTAGTTGAGGTGCGAAAGCTTCTTTCACATCTTAGTCATCATAAAACAACAGGTAGCTTCTAGCTACCTGTTGTTTTGTTTTGCCAATAAGTTCGCTTGTCTTTCCGCAATCACATCTGAGCGATCTCGCGTGCTGTGACGATGAACAATTGCGTCATTTTGCAGATTAGAAGCTGATAACCAGACAAGCTGTTTATCAGTGCTTCTTTGTTTGCAAGCCCGTAATAATGCTGGATCTTCAATAGGCAAGTTAATACTTTTATATGGCTGATACGTATCGATTAAAGCTAATTGTTTGCGAAGAAGTTTAAGCAGTGAAGGATAATTAAGTCCAAGCTGTGCAATATTTTCTTCTTCTTTCGTTAAAATTGCCAGCGCCTTTTGCATCGTTCTTTTGGCTCCAGCGAAATTTTGGCGTCGATGATGATAGAGTGAAACAGCAATTTGAATAAGGCCAACCCAAATAATATTGCGGTGTCCTCTTTCGTCTTTTTTCCAGTGTTCTTCTAGCAGTTCATGACACTCAAAATAATCCCGATCGCCATGAAAATGAACTAAATAATCAATATAGGCTTGTGAATACAATCTTGTTCCCTCCTGGTAAGACTCTATATGTAGTGTATCACAAAAATTAGCTGTTCATCAGCGGAGTGCTTTAAAGAGACAAACGTGCTCAAGGTATGGCGAACACGTTTGTTTTTATTCTATATGTGTGGTTAGAAGCGTAAGCAAGAACAACCAACAATAATTAATAAAATAAACAGTACAACAATTAAAGCGAAACCGCTACCGTATCCACAAGATTTTTCACCCATGCGAGTTCCTCCTTCAGTCATTTCAAAATGTTATTACCTTGACATCATATGTATGTTTAATCTTTTTGTATGGGCAAATGACCTATTTTTACGTTAATTTGTATTGGACATGTGTCTATAATCCTCTATACTAATGGTAGTAACGTTATGTAAAGCAGCAGAAATGATAAGCAATGGAAAAGTGTTGGTGAGAAAAAAGTGGAGTATAGTGTAAAAGTAGATGCGTTTGAAGGACCTTTAGATCTTCTTCTGCATTTAATTAATCGGTATGAAATTGATATTTACGATATCCCAGTAGCAACAATTACTGAGCAATATATGATGTTTATCCATACAATGAATGAGCTTCAGCTAGACGTTGCCAGTGAGTATCTAGTCATGGCAGCAACTTTGCTTCAAATTAAAAGTAAAATGCTTCTGCCTACGTATGAAGAAGATATGGATGAGATTGAAATGGTTGATGAAGAAGATCCGCGTGAAGAATTAATGCAGCGCTTAATTGAATATCGAAAGTTTAAAGAAGCGGCAGTAGAGCTTCAAAAGCTGGAGGAAGACCAAAGTCATGTGTATACAAAACCTCCAAGTAATGTGCAGATAAATGCAGAAGAACGTACGCAGCCTCAGGATGAAGGGCTTGATATATCTTTGTATGATATGCTAAGCGCTTTTCAAAAGTTGATGAAACGAAAGCAAAACAAAAAGCCTATGCAGACGAAAATAGCAAGACAAGATATTCCAATTGACAAGCGTATGAGTGAGATTGTGAACGAATTAAAAGCCTTTAAAGGGAAAAAAAGTTTTTATCAGCTGTTTCCTTATCAAGAGCGTGATCATATCGTCGTAACGTTTTTAGCTGTGCTGGAATTAATGAAAGAAAATGAAATCGTTGTGGAACAGCAGCACAATCTAGACGAGCTTTATGTATCGTATCGAGAAAGGAATGAAGAGGAATGACAACGAATAATCTACAGGCTATTATTGAAAGCTTACTTTTTGTTTCTGGTGATGAAGGTCTATCCATTAGCCGGTTAGCTGAGATTATAGAAAAGCCTCATGAAGACATTCAAGGTGCTTTGGAGAGCTTAGAGCAAGAGTGTAAGTTCAGAGGAGTTACACTCGTTGAAATAGGAGGGGCCTATCAGCTTGTCACAAAAAAAGAGTATGCACCATATATTGAGAAGCTCGTAGAAGCTCCCGCTAATCAATCATTATCACAAGCAGCGCTTGAAACGTTAGCTATTGTAGCGTACAAGCAGCCAATTACAAGAGCTGAAATCGAAGAGATTCGAGGAGTGAAAACGGAAAGACCTCTTCAAACTTTAATTGGAAAGGTTTTATTAAAAGAAGTGGGACGAGCGGAAGGCGCAGGCAGGGCTATCCTATACGGAACGACAAAAGAATTTTTAGGCTATTTTGGCCTTAAAAGTATCGAAGAGCTGCCGCCCCTTCCAGAAGATCTATTACAAGAAGGAACCGATCAAGAAGCAGATTTGTTTTTTCAATCGTTTCAAGAAATGAAGTGAAAATGTAAAAGAACATAGAGTTTTTTCTATGTTCTTTTTTGTATGGACAAATCTTTTCATTCATAACCAAAAAAGACGAGCATAAACTTGTACAAACAGGTAGAGGGACGGGGATGACATGAAAAGAAGCAAAAAAAGTATCATCTATCTATTTATTGTATTGCTATGTCTCAGCGGTTGGCCTTCCACATCATCTGCAGCAGGGAGCGTAAGTGCTCATAGTGCTATTTTGATGGAACAGAAATCAGGGAGAGTGTTATATGCTAAAAATGCAGATCAAGTTAGCCGAATTGCTAGCATTACAAAAATTATGACAGCAATACTGGCGATTGAATCTGGCAAAATAAATAAAACAGTTACCGTTAGTCACAACGCAGTTGGTGTTGAAGGTTCTTCTGTGTATTTAGTTGAAGGTGAAAAAATAAAATTAAAAGATTTAGTATATGGTTTGATGCTTCGTTCAGGTAATGATGCTGCTGTAGCTATTGCAGAAGCCGTTGGAGGAAGCGAAGATGGATTTGTTTATTTAATGAATAAAAAAGCAGAAGAAATTGGCATGACCAATACAACATTTCAAAATCCGCATGGATTAGACGATCATGAAAATCATCGCTCAACAGCGCACGATATGGCTCTGCTCATGCGCTATGCAATGAATAATAAAATTTTCAAAGAGATTTCAGGAACAAAAGTCTATCGAATGAAGCATCCTGAAGAGAAATGGGATCGGGTGTGGAAAAACAAAAATAAACTGCTGACAACACTATATGCATACTGTACTGGCGGAAAAACAGGGTATACAAAATTAGCAAAACGAACGCTTGTGACAACTGCTACAAAAGATGGAATGGATTTAATCGCCGTAACGATCAATGCCCCAGATGATTGGAACGATCACATTTCCATGTATGAAAATGCATTTGATAAATATGATATGACCAGTTTAGCTGCAAAAGGCGAGTTGGCAGATATAAAGGATTCTTTTTATAAAGATCAGCTGTATATTAAACGAAATGTCGTCTATCCGCTCACAAAGAAAGAACAAAGCTCTGTAGAAGTGAAAACAACGCTAATTCAGCCTAAAAAGCAGTGGAAAGAAACAGGGGAAGTTCCAAATGTGGTAGGAAAGCTCGATATTTATAGAAGTGGAGAGACGATTGACAGTGTTCCTATTTATTTCGAAAAGCAGTCCGAGCAGCAAAAAGGTTTCTTTGATCGAGTGAAGCGATTAATGTTTATTCAGTCTGGAGCCAAAACAGATGGTTAATATTATTTGGATGCTGCTGACCATTATTGGAATTGTTTTTGCGATTATAAATGGGAAAATTGGTGATGTAAACAAAGCAATTTTTCAAGGAGCAGGCGAAGCAGTGACCATCAGCATAGGGTTAATCAGCGTGCTGGTCTTTTGGTTAGGGATGATGAATATTGCTCAAAGTGCAGGGCTTCTCGACAAGTTAGCGAAATTATTTCGACCCATTATTACAAGACTTTTCCCTGATGTTCCAAAAGATCATCCGGCCTTGGGGTACATATTGTCCAATATGATGGCGAATATGTTTGGACTCGGGAATGCGGCAACTCCTCTTGGCATTAAAGCGATGGAACAGCTTAAAAAGCTAAACGGCGATAGAGACGAAGCAAGCCGCTCTATGATCACACTTTTAGCACTTAACACAACCAGTTTAACACTTATACCAACTACAGTTATTGCAATTCGAATTACGTATAACTCGGCTAATCCTACTGAAATTGTCGGTACCACGCTTTTAGCAACTGTTGTAGCTACGATAGGAGCCATCATTATTGATCGCTTCTTTTATTATCGACGTACACGAAAAGGAGGAAAACGAAAATGACTATGCTTAATCAAGTATCATTGATGTTTATTCCTCTTATCGTAGGCTGTATTTTACTTTATGGAACCTATAAAAAAATTCCTACGTATGAAAAGTTTGTAGAGGGAGGGAAGGACGGATTACAAATTGCCTTTTCCATCATTCCTTACCTAGTCGGCATGTTAGTGAGCATCTCTATTTTTCGAGCTTCAGGAGCACTTGATTTTTTCTTATCTGTTTTAAAACCTATGCTGCAAGCAGTCGGCGTTCCGGCTGAAATTGTACCTTTAGCTCTTATCAAACCGATATCTGGAACGGCTGCTCTTGGTATCACGACGGATCTAATTTCTACATACGGACCTGATTCTTTTATCGGTCGTTTGGCATCGACCATGCAGGGAAGTACAGATACCACGTTTTACATTTTAACGGTTTATTTTGGAGCGGTTGGTATTAAAAAAATGGGAGATGCGCTGAAGGTTGGTTTACTGGCAGATTTGGTAGGGATTATTGCCTCAGTTGTCATTGTAATCCTTGTGTTTGGCCGGTAAGAAATCGAAAATTCTACCTCTGAGTGGCAAATACACTTGTGTATTACTTCGTAAACAAGTAAGATGTTACAAGAGGTGAAGTGTTAATGGAACGATTACAAAAAGTCATTGCTCACGCAGGTGTAGCATCAAGACGTAAAGCTGAAGAATTAATCGGCCAAGGCCGAGTGAAAGTAAATGGAAAAGTTGTAAGAGAATTGGGCACGAAAGTAGGTCCTAACGATAAAATTGAAGTAGACGAAGTGCCGGTAGAAAGCGAAGCGCCCGTTTATTTTATGTTATACAAACCAAGAGGCGTCATTTCAGCTGCTAACGACGACAAGGGAAGAAAAACAGTTGTTGACTTCTTTCCACATGTAGAAGAAAGAATTTATCCCATTGGACGTCTGGACTATGATACGTCGGGTTTACTTCTTTTGACAAACGACGGTGAATTTGCTAATCAGCTAATGCACCCTAAATTTGAAGTGGACAAAGTGTATGTGGCTAAAATTAAAGGAATTCCAAGTCGTGAAAAAATCAGACAGCTGCAGCGCGGTGTGATGCTTGAGGACGGAAAAACAGCCCCAGCTCGTGCAAAAGTTCTTTCTATTGATAAAAGCAAGCAGACGGCGATTGTGGAATTGACGATTCACGAAGGGAAAAATCGTCAAGTACGTCGCATGTTCGATGCAATCGGACATTCTGTATTAAAATTAAAACGTGAGCGCTACGGACCTTTAGATTTACGCGGATTAAATGCAGGAGAAGCTCGTGAGCTTACAGCGCATGAAGTCAAACAATTATATTCAATGTCTCAAACAGGTAAGTAATTTTCACTTACCTGTTTTTTTTATGAAAAATGTCGTGAATTAGAAAAACAAGCAAGGTTTTTTGAAAAAATGTCGAACTTGTAGAATGAGAGGAAGACTTCACAGAAACGTCGAAATATTATTGGAAAGCCACTACCACAAAAATGATATAATGGTAGAAAAAAGCGTATTGAAAGCGGTTAAAAGGAGTTCGTGCCATGAAAAAAAAGCGCTTGATTATTCGAACAGTTATATTGGCAGTTTTGCTGTGCGCGGTTGGATATACCCTTTATGCTCAATTTTTTGCTGATAAACAAAAGGTATCAGTAGGAGATAAGGCACCTGACTTTATATTAAGAGATGTTAATGGAGAAACTCATCAGCTATCAGATTACAAAGGCAAAGGAGTTTTTTTGAATTTTTGGGGAACGTGGTGCAAGCCCTGTAAACAAGAGATGCCGGCTATGGAAAAGCAGTATGCCTCATATAAAAAGCAAGGTGTTGAAATTCTAGCTGTTAACGTTGCAGAAACGAATATAGCAGTAGAGCAGTTTGCTAAACAGTATGGGCTATCTTTTCCGATTTTGATGGATAAAGATTCACAAGTTTTGGGTGCATACGGAATAGATCCTCTGCCGACTACATTTTTAATTGATAAAAACGGAAAGATTGTAGACAGTTTTATCGGGGGATTGGAAGAGTCTAAAATAAAAGAATATATGGAAGAAATTAAACCATAGGGAGTGTTGACAATGAAACACGTGAAATGTGAGTGTGGACACGTTAACCCGCATGGTACGATTTTGTGTGAAGCCTGTGGTAAGCCGATTGCAGAAGAAACAAATGATAAATTAGTGGATATGCGTTATGAAGGAAGCGCAAGGCGATCGCAAACGTACAATAAAACAGTTATCGATAAAATATGGAATTTTTTCTCTTCTGTAAAAGTAGGTATTTGGATCATTATTGTGACGCTTGTTGCGTCTGCAGTCGGAACCATTTATCCTCAAGAAGCTTACATACCTCCTAATGTGACAGCAGATGAGTATTACCAAAAGGAATATGGATGGACAGGAGAGCTTTATTATAAGTTAGGTTTTCATCATCTCTACGAATCGTGGTGGTACTTGCTTTTAATTGCTGCTTTAGGAATGTCCTTAGTCATTTGCAGTTTAGATCGAGTAGTGCCTTTGTACCGAGCTTTAAAAAAGCAGAGTGTAACAAAACATCCAAATTTCTTAAAAAGACAGCGTTTATACAGCACTTCATCATCGTGGACCGATCAAGAATCTGAACATGTAAAAAGCATGCTTAAAAAAAGAAGATACTCTATTCGTGAAGAAAACGGGAATCTGCTGGCTGAAAAAGGACGCTTCTCAAGGTGGGGTCCATACGTTAATCATATCGGTCTCATTATCTTTTTACTAGGTGCTATGCTTAGATTTGTACCAGGTATGTATATAGATGAAGTTCTTTGGATCCGTGAAGGTGAAACAAAAGTTATTCCTGGGACGAACGGAGAGTATTTTTTGAAAAACCGTCGTTTTACTGTTGAAACATATGATAAAGATAGCGAAAGCGCCGTGTTTCAAGAAGCAATTGACCGTGCAGGGAATAATAAAGTAGCCAAAAAATATGAAGCGGATGTTAGTTTGTATAAGCGCGAAGGAAAGCTTATACCGGGAGCAGATCCAAAGTTAAAGAAAATAAAAGATTCAGAGATTCGTGTGAATCAGCCGCTTAAGTTTGAAGGATATGCCATGTACCAAGTGGATTTCAAGTTGAATGAGTTTAGCTCTATGTCTTTCCATTTAACAGATAAAAATGCAAATAGAAACGTTGGTTCACTTACAGTAGATTTACATAATCCAAAAGAAACATATGATTTAAAAAACGGATATAAAGTCAAGCTCATGAGTTACTTTCCAGACTTTTTCTTTGATGATGAAGGAAATCCAAATACAAAGACCAGAGTACCTAACAATCCGGCTTTTGTATTTAAAATGATCACGCCTCAGCATAAAAAAGGTGAAGTTGCTTTTGTTGGAATTAGAGAGAACTTGGAGCCGCTAGGAAATAACGATTATAAAATGACCTTTGCTGGTGTGGAAACGAAAAATGTAACGGGATTAACCGTTCGCAGAGACTATACGCTTTGGTTTTTAGGAGTTGGCGGAGCCATCTTTATGATTGGTGTAATTCAAGGGATGTATTGGAATCATCGCCGCATGTGGATTCAAAAAGTCAATAATGAAATATGGTTGGCCGCACATACAAATAAAAACTGGTATGGGCTTAAAAAAGAACTAAATGGTTTATTAGAATCAACATCTCTTACACAGCTGAAGGACCAAAATGATAAAGAAACAAAATAGGAGGAAAAAGCATGGATTACGCGAGTATAAGTAGTAATTTACTGTATGTGGCGTTTATTGCTTATTTAGTTGCAACCTTTTTTTTCGGAGGAGCTATTCGAGATAAGCGAGCAGCTCAAAAGAAAACAAAGTGGGCAACGTTTGGAATTGCGGTTACCATCATCGGCTTTATTGCACAGATTGGCTACTTTATTACAAGATGGATTGCATCAGGCCACGCTCCTGTTAGTAATTTATTTGAATTTACGACGTTTTTTGGCATGATGCTTGTTGGTGCATTTATTGTTATTTACTTTATTTATCGTCTTAGCATGCTTGGACTTTTTGCATTGCCGGTGGCTCTTTTAATCATTGCTTATGCAAGCATGTTTCCAACTGAAATTACGCCGCTGATACCCGCTCTCCAAACGAATTGGCTGCATATTCACGTTACAACCGCAGCTACGGGTGAAGCCGTACTTTCCATTAGCTTTGTTGCAGGATTGATTTATTTAATCAAAACGATTGACCAATCCAAGCGAAATAAAAAGGCATTTTGGCTGGAATTCATCCTGTATACGCTTATTAGTACGCTTGGGTTTGTAGCGGTGACGCTGACTTTTAATGCGGCTCACTACGAGTCATCATTTAATTGGGTTAATAAAAGTGGAGAACAAGAGCAAGTCGTATATCATATGGTTCCGCTAGTGGGGCCTCATCAAAGTGAGTGGACAGACGGGAACGACATACAGCCGTTTGTTGATATGCCGGCTATTATCAATGCTAAAAAATTAAATACGGTTATTTGGTCGTTAGGCGGTGGCTTCGTCTTATATTGGCTGATTCGCCTTATTTTACGGAAGCGAATTGGAGCCGCACTGCAGCCGCTTGTGAAGCAGGTAAACAGCGACTTGCTTGATGAAGTAAGCTACAGAGCAGTGGCAATTGGATTTCCTATTTTTACACTAGGAGCACTTATTTTCGCTATGATTTGGGCTCAGATGGCCTGGACGCGCTTTTGGGGATGGGACCCTAAAGAGGTGTGGGCGCTGATCACCTTTTTATTTTACGCCGCTTTTCTTCATCTTCGGCTGTCTAAAGGATGGCACGGTGAAAAATCAGCTTGGCTGGCAGTTGGCGGGTTTGCCATCATTATGTTCAACTTAGTGGCTGTGAACCTAATTATTGCAGGTTTACATTCATATGCTTAACCTTTAAAAATAGAATAGAGGCTGAAACAAAGATATTTTAGTTGAAGGAAGATCCGAACGAATGAGATTCTTGATGGAGAATCTCATTCGTTCGGATTTTTTCATTGGTATGGGTAACGGAGGCTTCATATATGTAGGTGCTTCTAGCTGTTGATTGGAGGGCAAGGCGAAGACTCCTGCGGGAAAAGCGGAAAAGGTGAGACCCCGCAGGAGCGGAAGCGACGAGGAGGCTCACCGGCCGCCCGCGGAAAGCAAAGTCTTGCACGGAAATCAACAGCGATGGAATAAGCGATCCCCCCACTAGCTCCTGTATTTTATTTGTTCGTCTTTAGATTGAATGGATTTCGTTGCGTCTCAGCCTCTTTTTGGTAAAAAAAGCTGTTTTTCCTAAAGGTGTTCACGAATTGTCACATTGTTTGGGTATCATAAGTAGAACTCGCCGGTTTTTTTTTGTACACTAAGACTAGGAGGTTGAAAATACATGCAAAACGAACAAAGATTACTGCTAGTAGACGATGAAGATCGCATTAGACGATTGTTAAAAATGTACTTAGAAAAAGAAGGATACATCATTGAAGAAGCAGCCGATGGGCATGAAGCAATCGAAAAAGCGTTACACATAGATTATGATTTGATTGTATTAGATTTAATGATGCCTGGCATAGACGGTATTGAGGTTTGTAAACAAATTCGGGAGAAAAAAGCAACTCCTATTATCATGCTTACAGCTAAAGGGGAAGAAGTAAACAGAGTCCAAGGGTTTGAAGTAGGTACAGATGATTATATCGTTAAGCCGTTTAGCCCAAGAGAAGTGGTTCTTCGCGTAAAAGCACTGCTTCGACGTTCTTCTCAAGCAACGTTTATTCAACCAGAAACGAGCGTGAAAAATCTTATTGTCTTTGATCACTTAACGATTGATAATGACGCACATCGCGTTACAGCAGACGGAAAAGAAGTTAACTTAACTCCAAAAGAATATGAATTATTATGCTACCTTGCAAAAACGCCAGATAAAGTATATGACAGAGAACAGCTGCTGCGTGAAGTATGGCATTATGATTTCTTTGGAGATCTTCGTACGGTAGATACACACGTCAAGCGTTTGCGTGAAAAGTTAAACCGCGTATCGTCACAAGCGGCGAAAATGATTGTAACCGTTTGGGGAGTAGGGTATAAATTTGAGGTTGAAAATAACTGATGTTTTGGAGAAGTGTAGTTGGTAAACTATGGTTTACTATCCTATTGCTCGTCACGCTTGTTTTATTTATTTTGACCATTTTACTGCTTCAGTTTTTTGAAAATTATCATGTTGTAGATGCGGAAAACCGTTTAACTAAAACGGCTGCTAAAATCTCTACCATTGTGCAGGAAACAGAGGATGAAAAGCTAGGACTATCCATTGCTCGTGAACTTGCAGATCAAGCAAGTGTAGTTATTGTTCAAGATGAAGATTTCTATTGGCATTCCACACATCCTGATAAAGAAAATAAGAAAGCTATTTCGGCCATTGTTAAACAAAACAATCAGCTAAATCAAGTGGTTGAAAAAGGTAAAGTAGTACGGGAAAAAATGTACATGACCACAAAAAAAGACACGAGTGATGAGCCTTTAATGTTTGTTGTCGGTGTACCTTTAATGAAAGATAACAAACCGACAGGCGGCGTTTATCTGTATCAATCTCTTTCTGAAATTGAAGAGCCCGCTCAATATACGACTAAGTTCATTTTATTGGCTGCAGGTATTGCTATTATTTTAACTACTATCTTTGCTTTTTTCTTATCCACTCGAATTACAGCACCTCTTAGAAAAATGAGGCAGGCGGCATTTGAAGTAACAAAAGGGAACTTTGATACAAAAGTACCTATTTTAACTCACGACGAAATTGGAGAGTTAGCGATTGCTTTTAATCAAATGGGCAGGCAGTTAAAGTTTAATCTCAATGCGCTCAATCAGGAAAAAGAACAGCTTTCAAGTATTTTAAGCAGTATGGCAGACGGTGTTATTACGTTTAGTAGAGACGGATCGATTTTAATTACCAATCCCCCAGCGGAGCATTTTCTTCAGACTTGGTATTACGAGCAGGATGTTAACAATCAGCAGGTGCCTGAGCTTCCAGCAAACGTTGTGCATTTGTTTCAAACGGTAGTAGAGACTGAAACGGAGCGAAGTGCAGAGTTGAAAATTCAAGGGAAAACGTGGGTCATTTTAATGTCACCGCTCTATAATCAAACGAAAATTCGCGGTGCTGTAGCTGTACTACGAGATATGTCTGAAGAGCGTAAACTTGATAAATCGAGAAAAGATTTTATTGCAAACGTGTCTCATGAATTGCGCACACCTATTTCTATGCTTCAAGGTTATAGTGAAGCTATTATTGACGATATTGCAAGTACGGATGAAGAAAAGAAAGAAATTGCACAGGTGATTTATGATGAATCACTCCGTATGGGCCGGCTTGTAAATGAACTTTTAGATTTGGCGCGAATGGAAGCGGGACATGTGCAGCTTCACTTAGAATCTGTAGCAATGGTTGAATTTACAGAACGTGTTTTGCGTAAGTTTCAGGGGTTAGCTAAAGAGAAATATATTAAACTGTCTCTTAATGGAAAAGTAGAAGATGAATTTGAAGCGATGATTGATTCAGACCGTATGGAACAAGTGCTGACAAACTTAATTGATAATGCCATTCGTCATACGGATGACTACGGAGAAGTAAAGCTGCATCTTGATAAAAGTCAATCCGAAATCCATCTTTCTGTTCAAGATACAGGAGCAGGCATTCCGAAAGAAGATCTTCCATTTGTATTTGAACGATTTTATAAAGCGGATAAAGCCAGAACGAGAGGGAAGTCAGGAACTGGTCTTGGGCTTGCGATCGCCAAAAATATCGTGGAGGCACATCAAGGGATCATTGCGGTTGAAAGTGAATTAAATGAAGGAACAACTTTCTTTATCAAACTGCCAAAGTAAACACATGCTAAATAACAGTTTTTCTTCGGCTGAAATAATAAGAATAGCAAAGAGATGTGATTCAGTAGAGAATCACATCTCTTTATTTTTTCTATAAACAAGTCTAAAAGAGAAGGAATTGGCATATAGTATGTTTTGTGTGCAATGATCTACATAGGAGGTTCTTTCTTCATGATTGACGTGTTAAGAAGAATATTGGTTGTATTAGTAATGGGATTGTGTATCGGTCTGTTATTTTTGGGCGGACAAATGGTAAAGGCAGAAGAGAAGCAGTGGGAGTGGCCAGTTGAAGGAGTTTTAACTGATATATTTGGTTCTCGTCACGCCAAACACTTTGGAATTGACATAGCAGCACCTGTGGGTACACAGGTGTATGCTGTTGCAAAAGGAGTGGTGAGCCGCTCTTATTATTCAAATACATACGGACAGGTTGTTTTTATCAAACAAACGAACGGATACGAAACGGTCTATGCTCATCTAGAGGAACGTTTTGTTGCAGAAGGAAATTCTGTAGCCGCAGGTCAAAACATTGGACGGGTTGGCAATACAGGACGATCTTCAGGTGCACATTTGCATTTTGAAGTTCATCAAGGAAGTTGGAATCCGGATAAAACCAATGCAGTAAACCCACTTGCCAAATTGGACAAGCAAAAACTATCGGCATACGTAAAAAGCGATTTAGCTGCCACGGTTTTTCAGCAGTTACATCAGACTTCTGATAACTGTATTCTTATCCATCAAGGAGATACATTATCTGAACTTGCGGCCAAATATGAAGTAGATGTGGAGCAGCTAAGAAAGTGGAATCATTTAGAGAACACCGCTTTAAATGCAGGACAAGTGTTAAAAATAAGTCCATAAAAAAAGAGCCGCTAAGGCTCTTTTTTTTTCAATGTCACAATTCAATGCGCTGTATGGTCACAATCTCGCTTGTTTGTTTTAATGAAGTGATGACAGAATCCTCTAAAAGTTTATCAAACGTGAGCATCATAATGGCTTCGCCGCCTTTTTGCTTGCGTCCCACTTGCATGGTAGCAATGTTAATACGTAAATCTCCAAGTACTTTCCCTACATTTCCAATCACTCCGGGCTGATCACTGTGACGGATATAAAGAAGATGTCCTTCTGGATAAAAATCAATATCAAACGAATCGATATTAACAATTCTAGGGCCATATCCTGCTATATAGGTACCTGTAATGGTAAACGTACGCTGTTCGCCCGTTACTGTAACGTCAATCATATTGGAATATCCTTGCGTATCTTCCGACGTTTTTTCACCAAATGTAATGCCTCGTTCTTTGGCAATCATAGAAGCATTGACTTCATTAACAGGTGAGTCGATACGATGGGTTAAAAAGCCTGATAACAAGCTCCGTGTAATATAAGTGGTTTCTAAATCCGTCACTGTACCTCCGTAGGAGATAGAGATATGCTGAACAGGTTCTCGCATGCATTGAGATAAAATAGCTCCCATTTGTTTAGTAAGGCTCGTAAACGGCTGAATTTTTTCAAAAACTTCTTTAGAAAGCGTCGGTAAATTAATGGATGAGCTTACAGGATTGCCTTCTAGAAAACGCAAAACGTCATGTGCCACGTCTTCAGCAACGTTAAGCTGGGCTTCTTTTGTAGAAGCGCCTAAATGAGGAGTTGTAATAACTTGATCAAAATGTAACAAAGGGTTATCAATCGGCGGCTCAACTTCAAATACGTCAATAGCTGCACCTTGAACATGGCCAATTTCTAAATAATGAACTAAGGCTTTTTCATCAATGATCCCGCCGCGTGCGCAGTTTAATAAAAACACGCCCTTCTTTGTTTTGGCTAACGTGTCATGATTGAGCAATCCCTTTGTTTCTTTCGTAAGCGGAGTGTGCACGGTAATAACATCCGCTGCTGCTAGTAATTCATCCAGGGATAATAGTTCTACCCCTAGCTTTTCAGCTCGGGAAGAGGTTAAAAAAGGATCGTAAACGTGAACGCTCATATTGAAGGCTTTTGCGCGTTTAGCAAGCTCTGAGCCAATTCGTCCAAACCCGATAATGCCCAGGTGTTTGCGATTAAGCTCTGTTCCAACAAATGCTGAGCGGTTCCATTCGCGCGCTTTGACTGAAGCATTTCCTTGGGGGATATGCCGAAACAAGCTAGCCATCATAGCAAATGTATGCTCCGCCGTTGAAATGGTATTTCCGTTCGGCGCGTTAATAACGACAACCCCTCGTTTGGTTGAGGCTTCAATATCAATATTATCGACACCTACTCCAGCGCGAGCAACAATTTTTAAATTCGGCATTTTTGCCAGCAAATCCTCTGTAACCGTCGTAGCACTCCGTACTAAAAGCGCATCGTACGTATGCAAATCATTCTCAACTTCTTCAACTTTTTTTCGCGTAAGATTCACATGAGGAGCTTCAAGTAGTGGAGCAAGACCTTCATTGCTAATTGAATCAGCTACTAATACGTTATACATGACGTGAACATCTCCCTTAGATTTTACTATCATCAAATATTTGATAATTTACCATGTTAAAAAAATTCTGTCAATTATATTTTTTAAACTTTACAATTAGTTATCAAATACACAATTGTAAACGTAAAATTGAAACTATAAATATGTCATAATGCTGTTGGTTATGCACTTATTTCCTTATTTTACATATAAAACAGTAATGAAGTTTATAAAAGACATCAATTTAATAGGAATTAAAAAACTTCTTTATTTACTTTTAATTCGAGATAACATATAATAAATTCATAATTAAATATTGGTCTATCTTCGGGGCAGGGTGAAATTCCCGACCGGCGGTAAAAAACAAATTGTTTTGAGCCCGCGAGCTTATATGTAATACATACGAGCAGATTTGGTGAAATTCCAAAGCCGACAGTACAGTCTGGATGGGAGAAGGTGGAGGTTCAGCGTTCAAAACCTAATGTGATGAACGTTTATTAAATATGCCTGCCATGTCTCCTCTCAACGAATCATTTGTTGGGAGGTTTTTGCGTGGGGATATAAAGTTGAACCTTTCTTCTTTGAAGAGTGGATCACAAAGAAGGAGAGAGGCAAGATGCAACAAAGTAAGAAAACTCAAAAGCTGGTCATACTAGGAATGTTAAGTAGTATTGCTTATATTTTAATGATGATTAATTTTCCAATTCCTGGATTACCTCCGTTTTTAACAATTGATTTTAGTGAAATTCCTGCACTCGTAGCAGCACTTGTATTTGGACCGATGGCTGCTGTTATAGTAGAAGGAATAAAAAATTTATTGAATTATTTAATTCAAGGAAGTGCTACAGGGGTTCCGGTTGGCCAGGTTGCGAACTTTGTGGCTGGTTTACTGTTCGTTCTTCCTGTATCATACATGTTCCGTCGATTTAAAACAGCTAAAGGCGTAACGATAGGTTTGGTTACGGGTACGGTTGTAATGACAATACTCATGGCTGTCTTAAATTATTATGTCTTTTTACCGGCATATACAATCTTCTTACAATCGCCAGAAATGTCTAGTGAACAAGCACGTCAATATATCGTTGCAGGTATTTTGCCGTTTAACTTAATAAAAGGAGCAGCAACAGGGGTTATTTTTGTCTTATTGTTTTCAAAAATGAAGCAATGGATTACGCGCCGCGTTGCTGTTTAATTCAATCGCTCTCCCGGGGAGAGCGATTTTTATATATAAAAAAACCTGCAGCATGTACACTACAGGTTTGTTCAATACTTATTCGAATTTATTAGCATCGCCTTCGAATTTTTCATCCGCTACGCGAATTGAATCCGTAGGGCAACCTTCCATTGCATCCATCATATCATCTTCTAGATCTTCTGGAATTTCTACTACACCTTGGTTATCATCTAATGTTACGAATGCAATACCTTCATCATCATAATCATAAATGTCTGGTGCTGCAGCTCCGCAAGCGCCGCATGCGATGCAAGTATCTTTATCAACAATTGTATATTTTGGCATAACAAGACCTCCTGTAAAGTGTTCGAAAATTTCTCATTATATAATCTCTTCGCGAATCAAGAGTGAAATTTCTCCTTATTCATTGTAAAATGATTTATAAAACTTTTCAATAGAAAAGTCACTGAGAATGCTTATCAAATCAAGGTTTCTTCACTTATCCAAACGTTTTGATACATAAAGGAAAGAACTAAAAAGCCTTTACCTCACATGCTATTGGTCACTTTTGGTACAATGAATGAGAAAGGAAGTTGACACCTTTGAATTATATTCAAGTTAGCATTTTATTTTGTATAAAACAGTTAAAAGGTGAGAGAACCGCCTATGGTATTTATCATTTATTAACAGGTAAAAAGTCAGCTCAAACGATTCAAGACGGAAAAATTTTTGGAATTTCGTTTCTTTTTCAGTCATTTGTTTACTTAGATAAACGGTCTTTTGAAACCTGCGTTGCATATCTGAAAGAACAGCAGTATATTGAAGAAACTGAAAATCAAAAGTATGTGATGACAGATAAGGGACAAGCACGCCTTAAAGATGAACTGACGGCTCGACCTTTTCATCCAGCTTTAGACGGATGGAAATTCGCAAGCAGTACTCAATTATTTTTAGCAAGAATCACTTTGTTCATTCAGACCTTATCAAACCTACAGTATTTTCAAAAAGGGTTTTTACCCATTTCCAAAAATGCTGAGGTCATTCAATGGGTCAAAACGTATATTATGTCTCAAAAGCAAACGCGTCAAGAGTTAGCCGCTCAGCTGTTCAAAGAGCTCCGAACGTGCTTGAAAGGTTGTGCGGAACGAGATGCGTCTCTTTTTGTTTTGCAACTGACTGGATACCAAAGAGTAGGCTTTACAAAAAATCAGTTAGCATATCAATATGAACTCGATGAGCATTATGTTCATATTCAACTTTTAGGGGTTATTCATCATATCATTGAAAAAGTGAGTAAAAATAATGAAAGCTTTCATGTACTTTCTTCTTTTTTACATGATCTATATTTAGAATTGCCTTTGACGAGCTCGACGTTAAAAACGTATAGCTGGCTTCAAAAAGGCAAGACGCTTGAAGAGATTGCTTATATAAGGCGTTTAAAAGAAAGTACAATTGAAGATCATATTGCAGAATTAGCTCTGTTTGTTCCATCTTTTTCAATCGATGCATACGTATCGCCTAAGCAGCAGGAAGAAATCATCTCAGCTTTTGAAGGTTTGCGTACAAATAAATTAAAGGTGATAAAGGAAGAAGTAAAAGACGACGTTACCTATTTTCAGATTCGTCTCGTATTAGCAAAACATTTTACCTGATACTAAAAAAAGTGGTGTTTGATGTGAAGATAGAACAACTTCTACAAAAACAATTTGGCTATAGCCAATTTCGACTAGGACAAAAAGAGATTATTCAAGATATTTTAACAGGTCATAATGTGTTAGCGGTTCTTCCTACAGGAACAGGGAAATCATTGTGCTATCAGCTCCCCGCTTATTTGTTGAACCGACCGGTGCTGATTGTATCTCCTTTAATTTCACTGATGGAAGATCAAGTTCAGCAGCTAAAGGCAAGCGGAGAAAAGCGAGTTATTGCCTTAAATAGTTTCCTACAACAAGAAGAAAAACGACGAGCGCTAAAAAATTTAGCTTTTTATCGTTTTATTTATGCATCTCCTGAAATTTTGCAAAATGCTGTTGTAGTAGAAGCATTAAAGCAGGCAAAGGTAGGCCTTTTCGTTGTGGACGAGGCGCACTGTATTTCTCAGTGGGGACACGATTTCCGTTTGGATTATCTTCAGTTAGGAGATATATGGAAGGAACTTGGCAGTCCGCTATGTCTGGCACTAACGGGAACTGCGACGAGGGAAGTAGTGGAAGATATTAAGCGCTACTTATCGCTGCCTGCTGTCAATGAGCACATCTATTCCATGAATCGAAGTAATATTGCGATGAAAGTTGATTTTGTTGCAAGTATTGAAGAGAAAAAAGAGAAGTTACTGATGTACGTTAGCGAACTGCAAAGTCCGGGAATTATCTATTGTTCCAGCCGATCTTGGACAGAAGCATTAACACAGCTTCTAAAGGAAAATGGGATACAGCGAGTGCAGTATTACCATGGGGGAATGGAACCGAATGAAAGAATGCTTGTTCAACAACAATTTTTAGAAAATCAGCTTGATATCATTTGCTGCACAAGTGCATTTGGAATGGGGGTTAACAAATCGAATGTTCGCTTTGTTATTCATTTTCATACACCTACGCAGCTAGAAGCATACGTACAGGAAATTGGAAGAAGTGGACGCGATCAGCAAAACAGTATTGCGATTTTGCTTTATGCTGAAGGAGACGATGATTTTGCTCATTCTTTACTTGAAATTGAGCTTCCTTCTTCAGATATCATCTTATACTGCTTGTCGTATTTACGAAATCATGATCAGGCCATTCCTTTAAAACAAGTAGAGTCTCATTTTCTTTATACAGTGGGTATTCAAGAAACACATTGGCGATTTATTCGTTATTATTTGTACAGAGAAAATGTAGTGAAAAATGAACATGTTGAACCCTGGAAAATTGCTGAATCGCTGCATGAAACGATTATTGCAGCTGTAAATAAACGTCTTCGGAACAAACATGACAAGTACCGTGCGATGAAGGGGTTTATTGAGACAAAAGAATGCCGTCGTCACGTGCTGCTTGGCTATTTTAATGAGCGGGGAAAATCAGAGCTTGAGAATTGTTGCGATTGCTGCGGCTTGGATTTAGAAAACTATAAAAAAACAAATGGTGAGCAAGAGCAATGGACCTTTCAAGGCTGGGAATTAGAATTAGCTCGTTTGCTTCGTCAAGGAGAGATATAATGGCAAAATCACAGCAAGAGCTTATTTCATCCATGACAGATGCAGAGCTAGTTAAAAATTTATATGTAACACAGCTGCTCATCTGCTTCATTGCCTTAGGGATCGGGTTTTTTACATTCGATTCATGGAATTCCTTTTTGCAGTTTTTTCAGCTGGATTGGTCTTCTATTTTATTGTACGGGGGAGGAACAGCTCTCTTAGTAGTAGGAGGAGATATATTTCTAATGAAATGCGTACCTGAGCATTTATACGATGACGGAGGGATCAATGAACGTTTATTTGCTAACCGTTCTGTTCCTCATCTAGCCCTTATTTGCCTCATCGTTGCATGTTCAGAAGAAATATTATTTCGAGGGGTTATACAAGTTCAGTTTGGCCTGTTTTGGGCGAGTATCGTATTTGCACTCGTTCACATTCGATATTTAAAAAAGTGGTTTCTTTTTATTTCGGTTGTGGTTTTAAGTTTTTTAATAGGATTACTTTTTTGGTGGACTGAAAATTTGTATGTCACGATTTTTACTCATTTTCTCATTGATTTTTTATTAGGTCTGCAGATAAGAAAATCAAAAGGGAAATCTGCACAGCGAGAAGAACTCATGCAGTAAAGGTTAAGGAAACAGCCATTATTTTCAGTGCTACCCACATAATCTTTTATGTTCCCTCATATGTTGTACTAGCATACGAGGGGGTGGAATGATGGAAAACAAGGTGATAGACTTTGAAAACAATGAAACACTTCAATATATATTAGCGAGCGTTATTAAAAGAAAAGAGACAGTTAATAAGCTGAAAGCTAAAGAGAAAAAATGGAAGATTTTGTTTTTAGCCAGTGTAACGACTGTTATTAGCTACTTTTTTTTCATATTTCAAAGCGGTTTTTTTACGACGTTTAGCGAATTTTTTTCATTTTTGTTAGGCAACATGGGGCATTTGATGTTTTTATTGCTTACCGTCTCACTTTATTTTTATACTGTGCAGCTGCAGAAAAAAGGCGAGAAAGCAGAAAAGACTTTTCAAGATTTGCGCTGTGAGATTATTAAAAGAAGCAAAGAGCTATGGGCGACGCCTGAAACATGGGAGCACCGAAAAGAAACGTTTCGCTGGATGCAGTCAACCTATGGAATTAATTTATATCATGAAAACAAATAGAATCGCATGAAAAAGCCTCTTTTTACATAGAAGTTTAGTGAAGGGGGTTTTTTTGTGAGGGATTGGTTTAACTTGCTAGCTGCGTGGTTATGCAGTTATTATATCAGCAGTTTAACGGCTGTAGGTTCAAAAGCTTCGTTAAGCTATTTACTTATTCAAATGATTTTACATCCGTTAGATGTGTTTAGTGTTATAATCTTGTTTTTCACGGCTCTTTTTTGTCTGTCGGCAGCAGTTCGTAAAGTGTTTCTGCAAAGTCGGTCGTTTCTAAAAGGCTATAAGGTAAAATGGCATGAATACCTTGTTTCATGTCTATGTGTGATAGGAATTTTATCGTTAAGTGCAGTTGCGCTTTATCAAGTAGTAGGTTTGTTAACAATTGCGATAATTTATGCCCTTTCTTCTTTAACAGAAACAAACCGGGTATAAAATGAAAAGAAGGAGAATATATGGTTATTCTTTTAATAATTTTAGCGTTAGGCGTAGGCTTGCTGATTTTTATGTTTTCAGAAGCTCATCGTACATATGTCGAAGAAAGAACGATTCATTTATCAAGATTTCCTGAAAACCAGCAGCCTTTGCACCTGTTTTTTATATCAGATATACATAAGCGAACAGTTTCGTCGAAGCTGTTGGAAAAAATACCGGGCGAAGTAGATTTTGTAATTATAGGCGGTGATTTACTAGAAGGAGGAGTCCCTTTATTGCGTGCTCGTCAAAATATTCAAAAGCTTAAAACGCTAGGACCCGTCTATTTTGTGTGGGGAAATAATGATTACGAAGTAGATCAAATGCAATTGAAGCAGGTGCTTAAAGATGAAGGAGTTATTGCACTTAAAAACGAGCATGTCTTTGCCGTTTCTAAAGATGGTACTACATGCCATTTTGCGGGGGTAGATGATTTATCAGAAGGTCAGATGAATCTAAAGAGAGCTGTTTCTTCCATTGAACCTGAACAGCTTACCATTCTTCTAAGCCACAATCCTGATGTTATCTATTATGTAGATGAAGAATCAAAAGTAGATTTGATTTTGAGTGGACATACACACGGAGGACAGATACGCTTATTTAATCTTGGTATGTATGAATTAGGAGGGCTGAAAGAAAAAAGAAAGATTCCTCTTTTTGTCAGTAACGGATATGGTACAACCTCTTTGCCTCTCCGTTTACAAGCTAGAGCTCAAACGCATTATATCACTTTGAAAAGGAAAGAATAGCCTTGAACAAACTCTTTACATAGCATATACAAATTTTACACACAGGATAACTTATCCTATAATTCAATTAATAGATACAGTTCACGAAGAGTAGTTGGAGGTTACGTATGGCTCACGAAGGGAAGTATAATATTAAAGCCATCTCAAATATGGTCGGAATCCAGCCGGGAACTTTGCGTGCATGGGAACGACGCTATCAAATTTTAAATCCTGTCCGCAATGAATCCGGGCATCGGTTATATACAGAGGAAGATTTGCGGAAATTAAAATGGCTCACAGAAAAAGTGAGCGGAGGTTTTACTATAAGTCAAGCGGTTTCGTTATTAGAAACGGAAAGCAGTACAGTAGGAACGTTTGAAGAAGAAGGAGAAGTAGATTCCCCTCAAAAAATTAGGGATGAGCTGTTAACGATGCTTTTATCTTTTGAAGAAGGAAAAGCACAGGATTTAATTAATCATGCTTTTAGCCTGTATTCGGTAGAAAAAGTAGTTATTGATATTTTGGGTTCTCTACTCGTGACGGTTGGAGATATGTGGGAAAAAGGGCAAATTACAAGTGCTCATGAGCATTATACGACTCAAGTATTAAAAACGCGTATCAGCATGATTTTTTATTCGCTGCCTTCAAATGGCTTATTGCCTAAAGCGATTGCTGTATGCGGACCTAATGAGACACATGAAGTGGGACTCCTAGTCTTTACGCTATTTTTACGCCGTAAAGGGTTTGAGGTTATTTATTTAGGAAGTAGCATTGAAGATAAAGATGTTGAGTTAATTGTTAAAGAAGTAGACCCAACGTTTTTATTTATGTCATGCACAATGATGGAAAATGCCGAGAAAACACTAAATTTGACGAACCAAATGATAAAGAAGTTCCCGCATCTCAAAGTAGGATTAGGCGGTTATGTGTTTGATGGTTTAGATAGCAAAAGAAAAGGCGAGGCTCAGCCGTTTATTTTAGGAAATACAAAAGAAGAGTGGAACAGCTGGCTAACAAAAAAATTAGCAGAAATTGATTGAGAATAGCTTGTCTTTCCTATCATAAACCTGTAAACTCGTAAGTAAACATCACGAACCGTTTTCCAAAAAATACATATACTGCATTATCGAACCATGTGGTTATGAGTGCAAGCGGGGAGGGACGCTAATGAGGCTTGAACGATTAAACTATAATAAGCTAAAAGTTTTTTTGACCTACGATGATTTAAAAGAAAGAGGGTTAACAAAAGAAGATCTATGGACAGATACATTCAAAGTAAAGCAGCTTTTTCGTGAGATGATAGAGCAAGCTTCTCAAGAACTGAACTTTGAACCTACAAATTCTCTTTCGGTAGAAGTTTTTTCACTTCAAGCACAGGGAATGGTTGTATTTGTGACAAAGCAGTATGAAGAAGAAACCAGCTACGGTGAGTTCGATGAAGACGAGTTCGAGGACTTCATTGAAATGCAGGTCATGTTAGATGAAAGCGAAGACATGTTTTTTGAGTTTGATTCATTTGAAGATGTCATTCAGCTGACCAAACGCATGTCAAACTTTTACGATACGGATAGCGTGCTCTATTCATTTGAAAAACGTTTTTACGTGCTGTTGGATTATCACATGCTGTCACCAGCTGAAGTTGGGAATATGATTGCGGTTTTGGCGGAGTATGGAAATCCCTCTACAATTACAAAGCACCGCGTAAATGAATATGGAAAAATGTTAGTAGAAAAGAGAGCTTTGGAGTATATTAACTCTGTCTTTTCTTAACTGTTTAATTGAAATAATTACACCCGTGAAGGATAAAGCACTTTTATTAAAATAAGAGTGGCTGCACTTTCAGCTTGTACAAAGTTGTTGAAAGTGCTCTTTATCAGCGGGTGTTTTTTATTTTTTTTAGACGATTAAAGCATACTAGAAAAGAGGCAGACTTAAAACATTGTAGCATACCTTGTAAAGTTATTGGAAGCGTTTTCTTGGAAGAACACAAAAAATACTAAAAGTTCGATATTTTCCTTTGCAATGTAAAACTAAGGGTGTATACTATGTCATGAAAGAAGCACCATTCAATTAAAAACGAATAATTTTCGATACATTTTAGGAGGTTTACAGATGGTAGCCGACAAGATGCAAGACAGTAAAAATAGTCAAGAAGAGAAGCATGATGTTTTAAAATCTACACAAACAGTGATACATAAAGCGTTAGAAAAACTAGGCTATCCTGATGAAGTGTATGAACTATTAAAAGAGCCATTACGAATGATGACAGTGAAAATTCCTGTTCGTATGGATGACGGATCAGTTAAGATTTTTACAGGTCACCGAGCGCAGCATAACGATGCAGTTGGTCCTACGAAAGGCGGAATTCGTTTTCACCCAAACGTAACTGAAAAAGAAGTAAAAGCTCTATCTATATGGATGAGTTTAAAATGTGGAATCGTTGACCTTCCTTACGGTGGAGGAAAAGGTGGAATTGTTTGTGATCCTCGAAATATGTCTTTTGGAGAATTAGAGCGTTTAAGCCGCGGATATGTTCGTGCGATTAGCCAAATTGTTGGACCAACAAAGGATATTCCAGCGCCGGATGTGTTTACAAATTCACAAATTATGGCTTGGATGATGGATGAATACAGCCGGATTGATGAATTTAACTCACCGGGCTTTATTACTGGAAAGCCCCTTGTCTTAGGTGGTTCACACGGCCGTGAAACAGCGACTGCAAAAGGAGTAACTATTTGTATTCGTGAAGCAGCGAAAAAACGAGGCATTGAATTACAAGGTGCACGGGTAGTAGTACAAGGGTTTGGAAATGCAGGAAGCTTTTTAGCTAAGTTCATGCACGACGCTGGCGCTAAAATTGTAGGGATATCCGATGCGTACGGAGCGCTGCATGACCCTAACGGTTTAGACATTGATTATTTATTAGATCGACGCGATAGCTTTGGTACAGTAACGAAATTATTCAATAATACAATCAGCAATAAAGAGCTGCTTGAACTTGACTGTGATATCCTAGTTCCAGCTGCGATTGAAAATCAAATTACAGAAGAAAATGCCCATAACATTCAAGCGAGTATTGTAGTAGAAGCAGCAAATGGACCAACAACTCTTGAAGCAACGCGCATCTTGTCAGAGAGAGGAATTTTATTAGTTCCAGACGTTTTGGCAAGTGCCGGCGGTGTAACAGTCTCTTATTTTGAATGGGTGCAAAATAACCAAGGTTATTATTGGACGGAAGAAGAAGTAGAAGAAAAGCTTGAAAAAGTAATGGTTAAATCATTTAATAACATCTACGAAACCTCTACAACTCGAAAAGTCGACATGCGTCTAGCTGCTTATATGATAGGCGTAAGAAAAATGGCAGAAGGCTCTCGTTTCAGAGGCTGGATTTAAAAACAGAACAGCAGAACAATTGCGTAAATAGAAAAAATCTCCTATCATTAATGAGGAGATTTTTTTGTTTTACACTGCGTTAAAATAAAAAAAAGGTGCGTTTACAACTGAAGGAGTGACAGGCATGAAGAAAGAAAAAGTAATTATTGTTGGCGGAGGACCATGCGGCCTTTCAGCAGCTATTGAGCTTCAACATACAGGTATTGATGCCCTTGTAATTGAAAAAGGGAATATTGTGAATGCAATTTATAACTATCCCACCCACCAAACGTTTTTTAGTTCGAGTGAAAAACTAGAAATTGGGAATGTCCCTTTTATTACGGAAAATCGTAAGCCTGTGCGTAACCAAGCTCTTGCTTACTACCGAGAAGTGGTGAAGCGCAAGCAAGTTCGAATTCAGCCGTTTGAACGTGTCTTGCAAGTAGACAAACAAGCGGAAAACCAATTTATTGTCACAACATCTAAAGAGACATATGAAGCGGAGAATGTCATTATAGCTACGGGCTATTACGATCATCCTAATTATATGAATGTTCCTGGTGAAGATTTATCAAAGGTATTTCATTATTTCAAAGAAGCGCATCCGTACTTTGATAAAGATGTAGTCGTTATAGGCGGAAAAAACTCTAGCGTCGATGCAGCTCTGGAATTAGTGAAGTGTGATGCAAGGGTGACAGTTATTTATCGTGGCTCAGATTACTCCCCTAGCGTAAAACCTTGGATATTGCCTGAATTTGAGGCGCTGGTTCGAAATGGAACAATTGGGATGCATTTTAATGCTCATGTAACGAAGATAACGGATGAAACGGTAACATATGAGCAGGAAGGGAAAGAATCTACGATTTGTAACGATTTCGTTTTTGCGATGACTGGCTATCATCCTGATCATTCGTTCTTAAAAAAAATGGGTGTGGAATTAGATGCTGAAACAGGCCGCCCTTCTTTTAACGAAGAAACGATGGAAACAAACGTGGAAGGAATTTATATCGCTGGTGTGATTGCTGCAGGAAACAATGCTAATGAGATTTTTATCGAAAATGGACGTTTTCATGGAAAATCCATTGCTTCTCATATTATCAACAAAAACAACGCATAGGCTTCTATGCGTTGTTTTACTAATGATTAAATAGCTGCTGCAGTTCATCATGATTCGTTGTTACTTGGAGAGCCACTAACAGTTTAATGCGTGCTTTAGGACCATTTAAGCCATTTGAAAAAATAACGCCCATCTCTTTCAACTGCTTGCCACCGCCTTCATATCCATATACATCTTGAGCAATTCCATTAAAACAGCGAGAAACGAGCACGATGGGTATCTTTCGTTTTAAAAGCAATTGAATTCCTGGAATTGTGAGAGGAGGTAGATTTCCTTGACCGAGGGCTTCAATTACAAGTCCATCAACATTCATTGAAGCCACTGCTTGAAATAAATGGTCGTCCATTCCTGCATAAGCTTTTAATAAAGTGATTTGTTTATCTATCTGATTAACAGGATAAAATTCATGTTCTGTAGGCATATGGTGAAAAGATACGCCACGTTTTGTGATTAATCCTATTGGCCCGTACTGAGGGCTTTGAAATGTCGCCACGTTGCTTGTATGGGTCTTGGTCACATTTTCAGCGGTATGAATTTCATCGTTCATCACAACTAAGACACCTTTTCCTTTTGCACCGTCACTCATAGCCACCCGAACCGCAGATATAAAATTATAAGGACCGTCTGAACCAATTTCATTGCTTGATCTCATGGCTCCAGTTAAGACAATTGGAATATCTGTATGCACTGTTAAATCTAAAAAATAAGCGGTTTCTTCCAGCGTGTCCGTACCGTGGGTTAACACGACTGCATCAATTTTGCCTTCATTAATTTTATCGCGTATTTTTTTTGAAAGTATAAGCATTTCCTTAGGAGTAATGTGAGGAGAAGGCAGATGAAATGCTTCTTCTACGATTACATTGGCCATACCTGAAACTGATGATGTGGAGCGGTGAAGCGGATTTTGAGTATCTGGTGTTACCGATCCAGTTGCCATGTCTTCTTTCATAGAGATTGTGCCGCCGGTGTGAAGAATATAAACAGTTTTCATAGAGAGCTCCTTTCAATTTTTCATATAAGTATGATACATTTTTTGGTATACTTGTTTAAGGTCTTTGTTAGGCTTTGTAAATCGACAGCAAGTTATGTGAGCATTTACATATAAAGATAAGGACATTATAGACGGAGATTTTCATCCTAAAGATAACATGTTACTATTAAAAAAAATAGAGGAGATGAGGCGCTATTTATGTTGGCGATTGTATCTGCAGGCATTGCGCCAGGATTGGCATTGTTAAGTTTTTTTTATTTGAAAGATGAATATGAAACTGAGCCTATTTCAATGGTATTAAAAACATTTATTTTTGGAGCAATGCTTGTTTTGCCAATTATGTTTATTCAATATGTATTTGGGGAAGAACACGTTTTTCAATCACCTTTTCTTCAAGCATTTTTTACGACAAGCTTTTTAGAAGAATTTTTCAAATGGTTCATTTTATATTTCACGATTTATCAGCATGTGGAATTTGATGAGCATTATGATGGAATTGTTTACGGGGCAGCTGTTTCATTAGGTTTTGCTACCGTTGAAAATATTTTATATTTATTTGCAAATGGTTTAGAATCAGCGCTAGGAAGAGCCTTTTTACCCGTATCTAGTCATGCTTTATTCGGCGTCATTATGGGGTATTATTTAGGGAAAGCAAAGTTTTCTGAAGGAAAGGAAAAAACGAAGTGGACGCTGTACTCCGTGTTTGCGCCGCTCATTTTACATGGAACATATGATTATATTTTAAAAACAATGGATCATTGGGTATTTATTATTATTCCATTTATGATTTATTTATGGTGGCTGGCGTTAAGAAAAGTAAAAAAGGCCAAGCAGCCATCGATTGTCTAGGCTCAGCTTGTAAATCTTTTTTGAGAGATTTACGAGCTGAGTTTTTTTCATTTCGGTAAATTTTGCGCATCTTGTATAAAAAAACAACCTTTACAAAAAATACTCCTATCATCTTATCAGTTACATACGATGTAGGAGGTTTTGTCATGTTATCATTTCGATGTTTTAAAAGGTATGCATGTCTCATATGCATATGTTCATTTATTGCAGCGTCCGTTGTGAGTCCAAAGGCCGCTCACGCGTTTTCAAATCAAGTCATTCAACACGGAGCAGTTGGAGATGACGTTATTGAGCTGCAGTCGAGACTTCAGTATTTAGGTTATTATAACGGGAAAATTGACGGTGTATTTGGATGGAGCACATACTGGGCACTGCGCAATTTTCAATATGAATTTGGCATTAAAAAGATTGACGGTTTAGCAGGCTGGCAAACAAAGATTAAATTAGCCAATGCAACAAAATATCACGAAAACTATGTGAAAAATCAAATTAGAAAAGGAAATAAGTTTACGCACTATGGCGGTCAGCCTCTTGATCAGCAGTCTAAAGGAAGCGGGAGCAGGGGAAAAAGCAGCGGGAACAATGCGCAGCAAAAAGCACAAAGCGGAGCTTCTCAAGCAAAAAAACCTGCCAGTCAGCCGCAGCGTAATACGTCTAAAGGAAATTCTGAACAACAGAAAGAAAAAGTACAAAAGCCAACAGCGGTGAATGTACCAAGCGGTTTTTCACAAAATGATATTCAGCTCATGGCAAATGCCGTGCATGGTGAAGCACGGGGTGAACCCTATAATGGTCAAGTAGCCGTAGCGGCCGTTATTTTGAACCGAGTTAACAGTCCGTCATTTCCAAATACCGTCGCTGGAGTTATTTTTGAACCGCGTGCATTTACTGCCGTAGCAGATGGGCAAATTTGGCTTGAACCCAATCCAACATCTAAAAAAGCGGTTATGGATGCGATTAACGGATGGGATCCTACTGGGAATGCTATTTATTACTTTAATCCGGATACAGCAACAAGCGCATGGATTTGGTCACGTCCTCAAATTAAGCAAATCGGGAAACACATTTTCTGTAGATAAAGAGAGGTGAAGGAAACATGATTCGAACAATTTTAATTGTATTATTAGCTATTGGTGTTGTAGGTGTAGGGTATTGGGGGTACAGCGAACATCAAGAAAAAGATGCAGTGCTGCTTCAAGCGGAGAATACGTATCAACGAGCATTTCATGATTTGTCATATCAGCTAGATTTATTAAATGATAAAATCGGTGGCACGCTCGCCATGAGTTCGAGAGATCAGCTTTCGCCCGCGCTTGCAGAAGTATGGCGTTTAACTTCTGAAGCTCATAACAACGTAGGACAGCTGCCTTTATCGCTTTTACCGTTCAATAAAACAGAAGAGTTTCTTTCAGATGTTGGTGACTTTACGTATAAAGTGGCGGTAAGGGATTTAAGCAAGTCCCCCTTAACAGATAAAGAGTATAAAACGTTAAATTCGCTTTATGATCAGTCAGGCGAAATTCAAAATGAAATGCGCCAAGTACAGCATCTAGTCATTGATAATAACTTGCGCTGGATGGATGTTGAGTTAGCGTTAGCCACAAAAGAAAAGCAAGGGGACAATACGATTATCGACGGATTAAAAACCGTTGAAAAAAGTATGGATTCTTTTGCCGAAACAGATTTAGGCGTTATGAATGCAACGAATGAGCAGGAAAAAAACGCTTTTCATCAATTAAAAGGTAGAGAAGTTAGTGAAGATGTTGCAAAACAAGTGGCGCGTTCATTTTTGAATTTAAAAGGAAATGAACAAATTCATATTGTAAAGAGCGGAAAAGATGCCGATTATGAGGTGTACAGCTTAACCATTACAGATCCAAAGACGAAACAAGAGACGTATATGGATATTACCCAAAAAGGTGGATATCCGCTTTGGGTGCTTGAAGATCGAGATATTAAAAAACAAAATATTAGTTTAAACGATGCTATGAACAAAGCGACTAAGTTTTTAAAAGATCATCGTTTTGAAAGCCTAGTGATGGCTGAAAGCGCTCAATATGATAACATGGGAGTCTTTACATTCGTAGAGCAAACGGAAAGTGGAGTTCGGATTTATCCGGATTCAGTTAAAATGAAAATGTCTTTAGAAGATGGATCTGTGATTGGTTTCTCAGCTAAAGACTTCTTATTAAAACATCGTACAAGAGATATTCCAAAACCTAAAATTTCGAAAGAACAGGCAAAAACCAAGCTGAACTCGAATGTAAAAGTGATGGAAGACCGCTTGGCAATTATTACGAATGATTTAAACGAAGAAGTGCTATGCTATGAGTTTTTAGGGACAATAAAAAACGATACGTATCGTATTTTCATCAATGCCGATACGGGTTTTGAAGAAAAAGTCGAAAAACTGCAAAACTCAGAACCTTTATATAATGAAGTGTAAAGTTGATAAAAACCGGTGTCTATAGACACCGGTTTTTGTATTTTGTAATATTTTATTGAGTCTAAATAACTAATTTATATTTACAAAATAAACATATTTGACTATGTTTGAATAAAGGGAAAAAGTGTATATAGTGGAACTGAAGGAGAGAGAAGATGATAAAAGCGGGAATGAGGTTGACGTTAGAGAGCGGACACAGAGAGTCTACATTACAACAAACATATCGATGTAAAGTAGTTGAGTTTACGGAAGACGTGATTTATATTAGCTATCCGCTAAATGAAGAAACGCAGCGAAGTGCTTTTTTACTAAAAGGTACAAAATTGCTTGCTACGTTTATTGGATATGATCAAAATGTATATACCTTTCCAACTGAAGTAACAGGGCGTGAAATAAAAGGCATGCCTGTTGTGAAGCTCTTTTATCCGGGCGATAAAAAGTTAAAATCCATCCAAAGAAGAAATTTTTTCCGTGTGCCGCTTACAGTAAAGGCGGTGATAGAAAGTGAACAAGAACAGCAGGAAGTAATGGAAATTATGACTAAAAACATTAGTGCAGGTGGAATAGCCGGCTCCTTCCATCACTCGCTGCTTTTTAATGAGAAAGATTCGGTTGTTGTACGATTAAGTCTTCCTAATCGTGAGGGAGCTTTGCAGCATCTTGAATTAAAAGGGGAAGTTGTACGAATTACCGCCCCGACTTCTTGTAAAGTAGGTCAGCTATCTATTAAATTTATGGATATGGAAAAACAAACGAAAGAAATGATGATTCGTTATACCTTAAAGCGTCAGCTCGACCTAAGAAGAAAAGGTCTTCTTTAGCGTATAAAAAAAACTTCTCTTTCCTAAACTGTAAGCAAAGGTATTACTTCTTACAAAAGGAGAAAAAAGGTGAATCGAATAGAACGAATTTTAATTAAATTAGTGGTTATTCAATTTGTGTTTTTAATAATTGCCCAATGTATTTTACTATCTAGCAGTCACAGTACATATTTCTCAAAGGTTATTCAGTATGAGGGAGTTAGCAAAAATAATTTTAATAAAATTATTGAAACATTCGACCAGTAGTCGGACGTATGGTAGAATAACTAGGAAAGAAACATGCAGTGAACACCAGGCAGGAGAAGACCCCCTGCTCTTTTTTTCGTTTATAAACGCTTCATATAAAATGGCTCATTGTATAAAAGATGAAAGTGGTTTGTTCCTGTTTTGAAAT
Organism: Priestia sp. 40; assembly: GCF_049368575.1. Taxonomy (NCBI): domain Bacteria; kingdom Bacillati; phylum Bacillota; class Bacilli; order Caryophanales; family Bacillaceae; genus Priestia; species Priestia sp. 40. Next base: position 1,028,662 of record NZ_JBMPZA010000005.1, on the reverse strand, counting down.
TAAGGGAGGCACTTATGGAAAAACAAATTTCAATCGCGATTGACGGTCCTGCAGCTGCTGGGAAAAGTACAGTGGCAAAGATTATAGCAGAAACCTTATCATATATTTATGTTGATACAGGAGCGATGTATCGTGCTCTAACGTATCAAGCGCAGAAAAACCAGGTAGATTTGCAAAATGAAGAAGAGCTGTTGCATTTGCTTAACGAAACAGTAATCGATTTAAAACCGTCTGAATCTGGACAGGTAGTCATCTTAAATGGACAGAATGTTACAAGTGAAATTCGTTCCGCAGAAGTAACTAACTCTGTATCCATCGTAGCGAAACATTGTGCAGTTCGTGAAGAGATGGTAGCGAGACAGCAGGGCCTTGCTAAAGATGGAGGCGTTGTAATGGATGGACGTGATATCGGTACACACGTGCTTCCTCACGCAGAAGTTAAAATCTTTTTATTAGCGTCTGTGGATGAAAGAGCACAGCGACGCCATGACGAAAACATAAAAAAAGGTTTTGAATCAAATTTAGAGCGTTTAAAAGAAGAAATTGCCCGCAGAGACAAGCTGGATTCTGAGCGCGAAGTAGCACCTCTTAAAAAAGCTGAAGATGCAATTGAAATCGATACAACTTCCTTATCGATTGAAGGAGTTGTAGAAAAAATACTTTCTATTACAAAAGAAAGGATTGGATGATTTTGAGCTTTTATATGTTTGCACGTGCCATTGTAAAAGGCATTTTAACACCGGTTTATCGTTATGAAGTAATCGGTACAGAAAATATCCCTTCAGAAGGCGGAGTTTTGCTTTGTTCAAATCATATTGACAACTTAGATCCGCCTACTGTAGGTGTGACATGTCCAAGGCCTATTTCGTTTATGGCAAAAGCAGAGCTGTTTAACGCACCTTTTCTGAAGACGGTCCTGCCAAAGTTAGAAACATTCCCAGTAAAGCGCGGGATGGCAGATCGTGAAGCTTTGCGCCAAGGGTTAAAGATTTTAAAAGAAGGAAAAGTGCTTGGATTATTTCCAGAAGGAACAAGAAGTAAAGATGGAAAATTAGGAAAAGGGATGGCTGGAGTAGGCTTTTTTGCTTTGCGTTCAAAAGCAGCTGTTGTGCCTTGCGCTGTTATTGGTCCATATAAGCGTTTTGCAAGGTTAAAAGTAGTGTACGGACCGCCAATTCAGATGGATGAGCTTCGCGAACGAAAAGCATCAGCCGACGAAGTAACGGAAGTTATTATGAAAAGCATTGGTGAATTAATTGAAAAATATCAATAGTTTGTAACCTTATGACTTGACAAAAGATTCTATTTATTAGAAGTTAGTAACAAAGAGAGTTTTTTCTATACAGAGCTATATACAATAATGATGAGCTAAAAGAGTGAAGAACTCTTACAAGGGAATACATATTGTAGATGGATATTGGAGGAGGAAAAGACGATGACAGAAGATATGAATCAAGTAGAGGTAACGTCATTAGAAGTAGGAGAAACAGTAAAGGGTACTATTACAAAAGTAGAAGAAAAGCAAGTGTATGTAGATGTACCGAACAGCAAACTAGATGGTATTATTCCAATCAGTGAATTAGCGAGCTTACATATTGAAAAAGCAGGCGATGTAATCCAAGAAGGTGCCGAAGTTGAAGCGAAAGTAATTAAAGTGGAAGACGATTTGCTTGTGTTATCTAAACGGGCTGTAGATGCTGAAAAAGCATGGGATGGTTTAGAAGCAAAACTTTCTTCAGGTGAAGTGTTTGAAGCGGTAGTCAAAGAAATTGTAAAAGGCGGATTAGTTGTAGATATTGGTGTAAGAGGATTCATTCCAGCTTCTCTTGTTGAAACTCATTTCGTTGATGATTTCGCAGAGTATCAAGATCAAACTCTTACAGTCAAAGTAGTGGAATTAGATAAAGAAAAAAATCGCGTCATCCTTTCGCATCGTGCAGTTGTAGAAGAAGAGCTTGTACAACAAAAAGAAAATGTTCTTGAGTCATTAAAAGAAGGTCAGGTTTTAGAAGGAACCGTTCAGCGCTTAACAGACTTTGGAGCGTTTGTAGATGTAGGCGGAGTAGATGGGTTAGTGCACATTTCTCAGCTTTCACATACGCGTGTAGAAAAACCTTCAGACGTAGTAGCTGAGGGAGATACTGTGAAAGTCAGAGTATTGTCTGTTGACAAATCTACGGGGCGTGTTTCATTATCTATTAAGGATACGTTAGAAGGTCCATGGTCCAACATTTCTACGAAGCTTCGCCAAGGTGATGTAGTAGATGGAACCGTTAAAAGACTTGTATCTTTTGGAGCTTTTGTGGAAGTTCTACCTGGAGTAGAGGGACTTGTACACATTTCTCAAATTTCCCATAAGCATATCGGGACACCGCATGAAGTGCTTTCTGAAGGCGAAAAAGTGACGGTAAAAGTACTTGATGTGAATGAACAAGAACGACGCGTTTCGTTAAGCATTCGTGATCTTGAGGAAGAAGAACAAGAAGATTATGGTGACTATGAATTACAAGAAGAGTCAAAAGGTTTCCAATTAGGTGATATGATTGGGGATCAATTAAAAAAATTAAGATAAGTAATGGTGATGATTTGTGAGCAGAGCAAAACGTAAAATTGATCACATTCATCATGCGATTCAAACGGGACAGCATCGGCTGCACGGGCTAGATGATATTCGCTTCGTTCATAATAGCTTACCAAATACAGGCGTGCACGATGTTCATATTGATACAAAAATTGGCGAACTTTTGTTAAGTTCGCCAATTTTTATAAATGCTATGACGGGTGGAGGCGGACAAGAAACGGAACGGATTAACCGTTCGTTTGCTCAAATTGCTCATCATGGTCAATTAGCAATGGCCGTTGGATCGCAGATGGCTGCGATTAAAGATGAAAAGGAAGAACAATCATACAGAGTAGTGCGTCAAGAAAACCCTAACGGAATTATTTTTGCTAACCTAGGCAGTGAAGCTACAGTTGAACAAGCTAAAAAAGCGGTTGATATGCTTGAAGCAAATGGACTTCAAATTCATTTAAATGTTATACAAGAACTGGTCATGCCAGAGGGAGATCGTGATTTTACCGATGCATTACGTCGTATTGAACGCATTGTCCGAGAAGTAACTGTTCCTGTAATTGTTAAAGAAGTAGGTTTTGGAATGAGCGCTCCAGCAGTGCAAAAACTTAAAGATGTTGGTGTTGAAATCGTTGATATTGGTGGGTACGGTGGTACCAATTTTTCGAAAATCGAAAATGAAAGACGAGCAAAACATTTTCACTTCTTTAATGATTGGGGAATTTCCACAGCAGCTTCTTTAGCGGAAGTATCTCAGCACGTAGAAGGTATGTCCATTATTGGTTCAGGAGGTATTCAAACCTCTATGGACATTGCTAAGTCTATTGCATTAGGAGCTTCTGCAACAGGAATGGCAGGATATTTTTTATCCATTTTAATGAAGTCTGGTTTAGAAGCAGTTGTAGAAGAGATAGCCGAGCTGCATGAGGAGTTAACGTTCATCATGGCTGCGTTAGGAGCAACTTCTATTGCTAAGCTTCAGCAAATGCCTCTAGTTATTACAGGGGAGACCCATAGCTGGCTGACTCAGCGAAATGTATCTATAGAAACATTTAATAACAGATCATAAAAAAAGCATGCAGTTAACTGCATGCTTTTTTATTTCTTTAGAAAATGAATGATCGCGTTTTTATTTTAAAAAACAAAAAATGTTGGCAGAAGAAGTGACAAAAAGCATGAAATCCCAAACGCTAGCTCCTTATAATAAGTTAAATGAACAGAAAAATCAGAAAAAAGAGGTGGCGTAATGAAAAAGGGACATCCTATATTTACAATTTTTCTTTTCTTTTTAGGCTGGGTTTTCATGTATGCAGATCGTAATATTTTATCTCCGGTTATGGGAGATATCGGTGTGCAGTGGGGCCTTAATAAAGCGGAACTTGGCCTAATGTCTACCGTATTTTTTGCAGCGTATGCAGCTATGCAGATTCCAACGGGTTTTTTGGCAGATCGATTTGGTCGCGTTAAGATCTTAGTAGCTGGATACATCTTGTTTGGAGTTGCCACATTTTTTACAGGACTTACAACTACTTTCGGTATGTTCTTACTCATGCGGGCACTAACAGGGCTTGGAGAAGGAACTTATTATGGTTCACAATACGGAATTTCTTCAAGCATCACGTCCGAACGATACCGAGGTCTAGTGTCTGCGCTCATCAATAGTGGAATGGCTTTTGGTATATCGCTTGGTTTTATCGGTTCTACCTACATTACATATACGTTAGAAAAAGACTGGCAGTTTACTTTTTACTTATTTGCTATTCCGACTATAGTAATAGCTATTTTAATAGCTTTCTTTGTAAAAGATAAGCAAAGGGATCAAGAAAAAAATTCGCTAAATAAAGAAACAAAGCAGTCGCTAAAAGTATTATTTACAAAAAATCATATTTTCGTATACATTTTAATCTTCTGCTCTCTTTACGGATTTTTTGGGATGCTGACGTGGCTTCCTTATTATTTGCAGCACTCGCGAGGCTTAGAAGGGTCTCAGACAGGCATCATAGCATCTTTAGTACCTTGGGCGTCTATTCCAGGAGCAATCTTCTTTGGATATATATCTGATCGAATTGCAAATAAAAAAGCATTAATTGTAAGTTTGTCAGTAGCGGGCGCTTTATGTCAATTTTTTATTCCCTATACAGAGAGTTATTCTTGGCTATTAATCGGCTTAAGTGTGTACGGTCTGATAGGGAAATTAGCATTAGATCCCATTTTGATTTCGTATATGGCGGATATTACTCCATCGTCCATGTACTCTAAAGTGTACGGTTTTTTCAACTTCAGCGGCATGCTGTCATCGATCTTTGCGCCTTACATTACCGGATATTTTGCAGATAAACTTGGAAGTATGGAATTCGGATTTTATTTGTCAGGAGCACTATTGTTAGTGGGAGGAGTTCTCTTTTTGTTTACAGGAAAGAAAGAACGTTCCTATCCTGTTTCACACCCAGTTTTAAAATAAAAAATGCGCTGACTTAGTCAGCGCATTTTTTTATTTATGCTCATTTAACTCGCGCGCTTCTTCAGGACTTTGCAAGCTAGTTGCTCCCGGGTAGTGAAGTCCTTGATCACGGTCAGATTCAACTCGTTTTGATTCCTTTAATTTTTTTTCTTGACGATCTTTTCCCATTTTATATTCCCTCCTTTTTTCTGATAGGTTGTCCAAAATCAGGGGTTCTATTCTAAAACTCCGATTAAGTTTTCCAAAATTGATACATACTGATTACAGGTAGAGGAGGTGCCATGTTCAGTGGACGGAATTTTCTTTTATTGGCTTTCGTGGATGGGATGGATTGTTGCGACTTTTCTTATGCCCAAAACACCTAGGCGTTGGAAGGTAGCAGCCATTATATTAATCAGTATACTCTTAAGCGGAATGAACATGCATATGGCTCAGTTTTCATGTAGCTACACCGCTTTGTTTTTAGTGGGGATAGCGTGTGTTTATGCTTCAGGCTACAGTAGGTTTCAGCAGTTATATTATGTTATTGTATGCGGCATTATAATAATTGCCTATGCTGGTTTTTGTTTACTTGAGCTCTATGATCCTGTGTGGATTTTTATTGATCGTAAGTGGATTTTGACTGGACTTATCTTATATATTTGCTTTATGGTGATTAAAGATGCTGAAAAAAGATTCGCAGCGATCATTTTAGGTGTAGTTGGAGGAGATTTTTTATACGCAGTTGTCATTCGAGATATTGCATCTTATGAAGTAGGGTCTCTTCGAACACTCGATGTTTTAGCAACAGCAGTAGGAGCTATGTTTATTTGGGAGATGTTGGTTTATTTCTCTGCTTATTTAGATTTGTACGTGCTGAAGTCTCACAGGCAAAAGCAAAGTACTTACAAATAGAAGAAGAGATTTCGTAAAATTATATTGTTGTTACCGGTGATTTTTGATAAAATTGTTTGATTGAAAGAGTAATGCTTATTCAGCGGATAGGCAGTTAATCAGCTTGGTGTAAAATATAGCTGATAAAAAGCCTGCTTTATCGCTTATGATCGATTAGTAGAGGTCATGCCACGCTGCATGGCCTCAATTTTTGAAAAAAGAATGATCTTATTTATTTGTACATGTAGATAAATACCTTTAGTCGATTAAAGACTGGTTGCCTATACATAAAAAAGATCAAGGAAAGGGAAGAATCGTATGCCAAAACCAATTATTGCGATTGTTGGTCGTCCCAACGTAGGAAAATCAACAATTTTCAACCGAATTGTAGGAGAGCGAGTATCTATTGTCGAAGATATTCCGGGTGTAACTCGTGATCGTATCTATAGTTCAGGTGAGTGGCTGAATTTGGACTTTAACATTATTGATACTGGCGGTATTGATATTGGAGATGAGCCGTTTTTAGAACAGATCAAACAGCAGGCAGAAATTGCAATTGATGAAGCGGACGTAATCATTTTTCTAGTGAATGGACGCGATGGAATTACTGCAGCTGATGAAGAAGTGGCGAAAATTTTATATAAATCCAAAAAGCCCGTTGTCCTAGCTGTTAATAAAGTAGATAATCCTGAAATGAGAGAATTAATCTATGATTTCTACGCACTAGGATATGGAGAACCGTTCCCAATCTCAGGAACGCATGGTTTAGGTTTAGGTGACCTGCTAGACGAGGCAGCTAAGCACTTTCCAAAAGAAAAAGACGAAGATTACGGAGAAGAAGTCATTAAATTTTCATTGATTGGTCGTCCTAACGTAGGAAAATCTTCATTAGTTAATGCTCTTCTAGGTGAAGACCGTGTTATTGTCAGTGATCTTGCCGGCACGACACGCGATGCCATTGATACCAAGTTTACAAAAGAAGATCAAGAATATGTTGTTATTGATACAGCTGGAATGAGAAAACGTGGAAAAGTGTACGAGAGTACGGAAAAATACAGCGTACTGCGCGCATTAAAGGCAATTGAACGCTCAGATGTTGTCTTAATTGTATTAAATGCTGAAGAGGGTATTATTGAACAAGATAAGAAAATTGCTGGTTATGCACAAGAAGCTGGAAAAGCTGTTGTCATCGTTGTGAACAAATGGGATACAGTAGAAAAAGATGAGAAAACAATGAAAAAATTTGAAGAAAATATACGTGAGCATTTTCAGTTCTTAACATATGCTCCAATTGTATTCCTTTCAGCTAAAACGAAAAAACGTACGCATACGCTATTGCCAATGATTGATCTTGCAAGCGAAAGCCATGCGGTGCGTGTAGAAACAAGCATCTTAAACGATGTGATTATGGATGCAGTAGCAATGAACCCTACGCCTACTCACAACGGCAACCGCTTAAAAATCTATTACACAACTCAAGTAGCAATCAAGCCGCCAACTTTTGTTGTGTTTGTAAATGATCCTGAGCTAATGCATTTTTCATATAAACGTTTCTTAGAAAATAAGCTTCGTGAAGCTTTTGGATTCGAAGGAACTCCAATTAAAATTATTGCAAGACCAAGAAAATAACAGAGGATGTGATCGGCGTGGAAAGAATAGCTGTACTAGGAGCAGGGAGCTGGGGAACTGCATTAGCTTTCGTATTGGCAGAAAATGGACACGATGTTCGCATTTGGGGACATAGACAACAAGTCATTGATCAAATTAACGAGACGCATCAGAATGAAAAATATTTGCCTGGTGTAGAGCTTCCTCATCAGATTGAAGGTTTTACGTCATTAGAAAAGGCGATAGAGGGTGTTGAAACCCTTATTTTAGCTGTTCCAACGAAGGCCATTCGTGAAGTGTTGCAGCAGCTAAAATCCCTTACCGATGAACTGTTTACAATTGTTCATGTAAGTAAAGGAATTGAACCGGATTCTCTTTTACGTATATCTCAAATGATTCAAGAAGAAATTGATACAAAAGACATCGTTGTCTTATCAGGTCCGAGTCATGCTGAAGAAGTAAGTAGAAGGCAGCCGACAACCGTGACGTCAGCTTCAACAAATATACAAGCAGCAGAAAAAGTGCAGGATTTATTTAATAATCAACAGTACTTTCGTGTTTATACAAATCCTGACGTGATTGGTGTGGAAATTGGGGGAGCGTTAAAAAATATTATTGCTCTTGCTGCTGGTATCACGGATGGACTTGGCTATGGTGACAATGCGAAGGCTGCTCTTATGACTCGTGGCTTAGCTGAAATCGCTCGTTTAGGTACTGTGCTTGGTGCCAATCCTCTGACGTTCTCAGGTTTAACCGGGATTGGAGACTTAATTGTAACGTGTACAAGCGTTCATTCTCGAAATTGGCGCGCTGGTAATCTTCTTGGAAAAGGCAAAAATTTAGACGAAGTATTAGAAAATATGGGAATGGTTGTAGAAGGTGTACGCACGACGAAAGCAGCTTACCAGCTATCTCAAAAATATGATGTAAAAATGCCGATTGCTGATGCTTTATATAATGTACTGTTTAATGATGTGAAGGCAAAAGATGCAGTAGACGCCCTTATGTCTCGTACTAAAACACATGAAATGGAAGATTTAGCGAATGTTTTAGGAGAAAAATTAAATTAAGTGCAAAGAAATATGAAAAAATAGGCAATTGGTGATACCCAAAATCATTTACTTGCATAAAATAACGTGTAAATAAAGATGAGTAGAACTGTTAGTATGGGAATATTTAGTTATGGTCGAAGCGAAGAGCCCCCTTCGCTTCGATTTTTTTATGTGAAAAAGCAGGAATTTGTCAATTTAATAGGAAAGTAATTACTATAGAGCTTGAATCACTGGACGGTAAATAAATAGTGAATTTAGAAAGTTCTATCAATATCCATCTTAACTATAAGTCCTTATGTTATAATAACGGTGAAAAAAGGAGTGGATGCAATTTGTCGCCAGGTTTGTTAAAGATGTGGATTTCATTGGGTTCCATTGTATTTATGTTTATTTCGGTATTTTCTATTTACTTTAGTCGTTATAAAATTACGAACCGCATTGGTAAAATTGTACTCGCTTTCATTGCCTATTCGCTTATGATTGTAGCAGGTCTTATTATGGTAATTGTTGTATTCAGCGGGCCGACAGATGCTTAATGTACATATGGTAGGGTGAGGGAAATGAAAAAATTCATGCTAACGTCTATTGTTGGGTTAACCATTTTTGTATTATCCGGTTGTTTGTACCCGGCGGAAAGAATGTCTCAAAATCAAGTTCCTTATAAAGATCAAGTTGCTTCCGTGCAAACGGCGGTTGATCAATTTAAACAAGAAAGCGGAGGCTTATTGCCAATAAAAACGAAAGATATGGACACGCCAATTTATCAAAAATATCCGATTGACTTTACGAAAATTGTTCCTAGATACATGCAAGACGCACCCGGGAATTCGTATGAAAGCGGAGGGATATTTGCGTACGTACTTGTAGATGCAGAAACAAAGCCCACGGTTAAATTATTAGACTTACGGATGGCGGATACGATTCAAGATGTTAACGTACATTTGAATATATACCGTCAAAACCATAAAGGGTACGTACCGTTTAAAGACGTCATCGCTCCCGGCGTATTCTCTATTAATTATAAAAAATTGAATATGAAAGAGCCTCCTGTTGTTACTAGCCCATATACAGGGAATAGTCTTTCTTTAATTGTTAATGGACAGGGAGATGTATTTGTAGATTATCGTCCTGATTTGTATGACGCCATTCAAAAGCATAAAAGCTCCTATAAACCTGGTGAAGATATACGAAAGCTCCTTGTGGAAAACAGTGATTTTGTACCTGCTTACTCTCTTCCTTATACAGTCAACGATAAGAATGAACCAATATTTTTTAAAAAATAAGTCATGAACCCCTTCTCCTTGAATAATATTCAGAGAGAAGGGGTTTTCTCTTTCTTGTACACTAATAATGATAATCAGAATGACTAAGTCAGCATGTGCATGAAAAAAATCATAAATTTTTCTATCAAAAGTCATATTTTAATAGGACAACGTCATAACTATATAGTGTCCTAATTTACTCTCGCAATGGATGTCATATTCCATGAACTCATAGATCGGAGGGGATCTTTTGGAAAAGGTGGATGTATTTAAAGATATCGCTGAACGTACAGGAGGCGATATATATTTAGGTGTGGTGGGAGCAGTTCGAACAGGAAAATCTACATTTATTAAAAAATTTATGGAGCTGGTGGTCCTGCCTCACATCGAGAACGAGGCAGAAAGAGCTCGCACACAAGATGAACTACCACAAAGTGCAGCTGGAAAAACGATTATGACAACTGAGCCGAAATTCGTACCGAATCAAGCAGTTAATGTTTTGGTAGATGACGGGCTAGAAGTTAACATACGGTTAGTAGATTGTGTAGGATATACGGTGCCTGGCGCTAAAGGGTACGAAGATGAAAACGGACCTCGAATGATTAATACACCTTGGTATGAAGAACCAATTCCATTTCACGAAGCAGCTGAAATTGGAACGAGAAAGGTAATTCAAGAACACTCAACGATTGGTGTCGTCATTACAACAGATGGCTCAATTGGAGATATACCTCGTCAAGATTACGTAGAAGCAGAAGAGCGCGTCATTAATGAGCTAAAAGAAGTAGGCAAACCATTTATCATGGTTATTAATACCGTACAGCCATATCATCCTGATACAGAAAAGCTTCGTGCAAAGCTTAATGAAAAATATGATATTCCAGTATTAGCGATGAGTGTGGAAAGCATGCGCGATACTGATGTGATGAACGTATTAAGAGAAGCACTCTACGAGTTCCCTGTATTAGAAGTCAACGTTAATCTACCAAGCTGGGTAATGGTTTTAAAAGATAAACATTGGCTGCGTGAAAGCTATCAAGAAGCCGTTAAAGAAACGGTAAAAGATATTAAGAGGCTGAGAGACGTTGAACGGGTAGTAGAGCAATTTAGCCAGTTTGAGTTTATCGATCAGGCTCGATTAGCCGGAATTGAAATGGGGCAGGGGATTGCCGAAATTGACTTATACGCTCCAGATGACTTATATGATCAGATTTTGAAAGAAATCGTGGGAGTAGAAATTCGCGGAAGAGATCATTTGCTGCAGTTAATGCAAGATTTTGTGCATGCAAAAACGGAGTATGATCAAGTCTCTGATGCCCTTCGTATGGTTAAACAAACGGGTTATGGTGTAGCTGCACCTTCGCTTTCGGATATGAGCCTTGATGAACCTGAAATTATTCGCCAAGGATCGCGTTTTGGAGTTCGTTTAAAAGCAGTGGCACCTTCTATACACATGATTAAAGTGGATGTAGAATCAGAATTTGCGCCGATTATCGGAACGGAGAAGCAAAGCGAAGAATTAGTTCGTTATTTGATGCAAGACTTTGAAGATGATCCGCTTTCGATTTGGAATTCAGATATATTTGGCCGCTCTCTAAGTTCAATCGTAAGAGAAGGGATTCAAGGAAAGCTGTCGCTGATGCCTGAAAATGCGCGATATAAGTTAAAAGAAACGCTAGAACGGATTATTAATGAAGGATCTGGAGGTTTAATCGCGATTATTTTATAAGAATATAACGTTAGGCTCCTCATAAAGGAGCCTCTTCTTTTTGGATAGATCATACAAAACTTTACATATATTGTGATAGATCGCGTGGTTATCCTATTCCTGCGTTATTTTCTGCTTGCTATGCCTTGTTCAATATGTTAATCTTTTAACAGAAATCGATCGATCATACTGTTTTCACTACATACATACGGCAGATGAATGAAAAACATTGAATTATTTAGTTCAATCGTTTATGATTAGGCTTGTCGATACATAGGTTATGTATAATATCCATTTGTTTTGTTAAAGAATGAGATATAACGAATTACTAGATTCCTTTTCTAACAAGGTTTTTAGTTATTATATGATCCGATTTTGGGAGGAGGTGAATGGCATGAACAAGACAGAATTAATTAATGCTGTTGCAGAAGCAAGTGAGCTTTCAAAAAAGGATGCTACAAAAGCAGTTGATGCTGTTTTCGATACAATTTTAGAAGCTTTAAAAGCTGAGGACAAAGTTCAACTTATCGGTTTTGGTAACTTCGAAGTACGTGAACGTGCTGCTCGTAAAGGACGCAATCCACAAACTGGCGAAGAAATCGAAATTCCTGCTAGCAAAGTTCCTGCATTCAAACCAGGTAAAGCTCTTAAAGATGCTGTAAAATAATATCTACATAAAATGGCTTTGTTCATAGCCGTTGATGAAGAGCTTTGAAAGGTCGCACATTTGCGACCTTTCTTTTTTGCCTTTGGTATATACATATGCTAGAATTTTTTTCATAAAGTCGTAATGCAACGAATTGGAGGGCAACAACATGTCATCTGTAAATAAACCACAGATTGAACAAGCTGTGAGACTAATTTTAGAAGCAATTGGCGAAGATCCAAACCGTGAAGGATTATTAGATACACCAAAGCGAGTAGCTAAAATGTATGAGGAAGTCTTTTCCGGGTTGAATGAAGATCCAAAAGAGCATTTTAAAACAGTTTTTGGAGAAGATCATGAAGAGCTAGTGCTTGTAAAAGATATTCCTTTTTACTCTATGTGTGAACACCACTTAGTGCCTTTTTACGGAAAAGCTCATGTTGCGTATATTCCAAAAGGCGGACGAGTAACCGGTTTAAGTAAGCTGGCAAGAGCGGTAGAAGCTGTTGCGAAACGTCCTCAGCTTCAGGAGAGGATTACATCTACAGTGGCGGATTCTATCGTAGAAACATTAGAGCCGCACGGGGTAATGGTAGTAGTGGAAGCAGAGCACATGTGTATGACCATGCGAGGCATTAAAAAGCCTGGGGCTATGACAATCACTTCTGCTGTGCGTGGAGTGTTAGAACAAGATGCAAGTTCTAGAGCTGAAGTTTTATCATTGATTAAATCATAATGTGGATGATGAAGGAGAAGAGAATATGACACAAAAAGGAACGCCGGAGTATATTGTCATTAAAGCGGTCGAAGATGGAGTTAACGTAATTGGTTTAACACGAGGAGCAGATACGCGATTTCATCATTCAGAAAAACTAGATAAAGGCGAAGTGATGATTGCGCAGTTTACTGAGCATACATCCGCAATTAAAATTCGTGGCAAAGCCGTCGTTCAGACTGTTCACGGAGAAATTGAATCCGATACGAAAAAATAAGCAGGGATTTTCCTGCTTTTATTTATATTTAAAATAAATGAATAAGAACAGGAAAAACATGGTGAAACTAAAAGCAATATCTTAAATGACTGTCTAAGAAATCCAGATGGTATTTAGATGAACGGTGTTCAAGCGGATGAGCAGCTAAAGGATTTAAACCGTGAAAAAGCTTCAAAAGAATTTAAAGGATATTTTATAATGTAATTATGTTATAATTGACACTATCGATTTGGAGTTAAAAGAACTTTAAACAAATAGTGATGGAAAGGGAGACAAGGATGATGAGCGTAAAAACCATCTATGATATTGTGGCCAACATGAAAGAACAGCTTCATGTTGAATTAAGTCATCCATATGTAAAAAAATATATTCATCATCCGCGTATTGATGAAAATAGATTACTGTACATGTGTTCGTTCTTAGATACTCTTTCAATGGAAGAAGAAAAAAAGAACAGCTCTGTGCTATCTGTGATGCTCGTTCAAACCGCACTTGATACCCACGATCTAGTCTCCACTCAAAATGTTAGCGGAAATGAAGGAAAGCTGCATGAGCGGCAGCTGGTAGTTTTGGCCGGAGATTATTACAGCGGCCTGTACTATTACTATTTAGCTCAAAGCAACCAGCTGAATTTAATGAAAGTTATAGCATCTGCTATTAAAGAAATTAATATCGCTAAGATACATATTTATAACAATCGCTCTACTAATCCACACGACGTTATGAATAGTTTTTTAGCAGCAGAATCATCGTTTGTAAGATGCTTATGTGACTATTTTGAACGTGAAGAGTGGAAAGAACTTTTAAAACATGCAGCGTATTTGAACGGGATATTAAAGCAATTAAAGTCATTACAGCATAAAGAGCCTACTCTCTTGCTAAACTATTGCAAACAAATTGGCATGAATCAAGAACAAATAAAAGAATACCTTTATTCGTATACTCAACAGTCTGTAAATATTGTTAGGGGATACTTACGAAGTGAATTTGTGATGAATGAGTTTTTAAGAGAGCACTTAGATGAACTTACATCTAGCTTAGAAGTGCTGAAAAATGTCGTAGGAGAAGGATAGAGATATGCAGCAATCAAAAGAACAGCGTGTCCATGGCGTATTTGAAAAAATATACAAAAATTATGATCAAATGAATTCTGTTATTAGTTTTCAGCGTCATAAGGCATGGCGCAAAGATACGATGAAGCGAATGAATGTTCAAAAAGGAACAAAGGCTTTAGATGTTTGTTGCGGAACTGCGGATTGGACGCTAGCTATGGCTGAAGCAGTTGGAGAAACAGGAGAGGCAGTTGGCTTGGATTTTAGTCAGAATATGCTAAAGATTGGTGAAGAGAAAGTAAAAAACTCACCTTTTTCAAATATTACCTTACTACATGGCAATGCAATGGAGCTTCCTTTTGAAGATAATTCATTTGACTATGTAACGATTGGATTCGGACTGCGCAACGTGCCCGATTACCTTCAAGTGTTAAAGGAAATGCAGCGCGTCGTAAAACCTGGCGGAAAAGTGGTTTGCCTTGAAACGTCTCAGCCCACGATGATTGGCTACCGACAAATGTACTTGCTTTATTTTAAGTATATTATGCCTGCGCTTGGAAAGATGGTCGCTAAAAGCTACGATGAATATTCATGGCTTCAAGAGTCAGCTAGGGACTTTCCAGGTCAAAAGCAATTGGCTGATATGTTCCGTGAAGCCGGTTTGACAGATGTTGAAGTGAAATCTTACACAGGTGGAGTAGCAGCGATGCATCTAGGGTACAAACGATAAAAGAGAAAAAGCTTGTCCTACAGGTGCAACAGCCTGTAGGATAAGGAGTAAAGAATGAATATATAATGCAAGGTGAGTCCAATGAAACTAAAAATGATGTACGCTTTTTTGAATACGGATATTACCCTTATTGAGAAAGAACTTGAACAAACTGTTCATACCGATGAAACACTTATCACAGATGCTTCTCTTCACCTTTTACAAGCAGGGGGGAAACGAATTCGCCCTGTATTTGTTTTGTTGGCAGCTAAATTTGGGCATTACAACATCGACCAAATCAAACATGTGGCAGTAGCGCTTGAGCTGATTCATATGGCGTCTCTTGTTCATGATGATGTTATTGATGACGCTGATAAGCGACGCGGAAAACCAACAATTAAGGCAAAATGGGACAATCGTATTGCTATGTATACAGGTGATTACATCTTTGCCCGTGCGCTTGAAGTTATGAGTGAGGTTAAAGATGTGGAAGCACATAAAATTTTATCTAATACGATGGTGGAATTAACGCTCGGTGAAATTGAACAGATTAAGGACAAATACAACCTAAACCAAAACTTACGCGTGTATCTGCGTAGAATTAAACGTAAAACGGCACTGCTAATTGCTGCAAGCTGTCAGTTAGGTGCAATTGCAGCGGGAGCTCCTGAAGATATACATAAACGTTTATTTTGGTTTGGATATTACGTGGGAATGTCATTTCAAATTACCGATGACATTTTAGATTTTATCTCATCAGAAGAACAGCTTGGGAAACCAGTTGGCAGCGACTTACTGCAAGGAAATATTACGCTGCCAGTTTTGTATGCCATTGAAAATGCTGAGTTTCGAGATAAAGTAGAACAGCTTTTCGAGAGGGAATATGAGCAAGAGCTGATCAATGAAATTATTTCTGATATTAAATCTTCTAACGCCATTGAACGTTCATTTGAGATGAGCGATCGTTATCTGCAAAAAGCGATGAGCATTTTAGAAGAACTGCCGCCAAACAAGGCGAAAAAAACGCTGCATCAAATTGCGAAGTACATTGGAAAACGGAAATTTTGATTTTATTTACTTTCATAAGTTGTAAACTGCTCGAAACAATGTTAATATCTTCATGAGGTGTGATTGCGCTTTCAAAACTTGTTTACATATCATGAACTTCAGGGGTGGAGAGTAAAATGATACAAAAAACGTTTTTAATGGTCAAACCAGATGGGGTACAAAGAAGCATTATTGGTGAGGTTATTTCTCGCTTTGAGAAAAAAGGTTTTCAATTAGTTGGAGCTAAGCTTATGCATATTTCGCAGGAATTAGCTGAAACACACTACGGTGAACATAAAGAGAAACCTTTCTTCGGTGAGTTAGTGAAATTTATCACATCAGGTCCAGTTTTTGCTATGGTATGGGAAGGTGAAAACGTGATTTCAGTATCACGTCAAATGGTAGGGAAAACTAACCCTCAAGAAGCGCTTCCTGGAACTATTCGAGGTGATTATGGACTGATTGTGGATAAGAATATTATTCACGGCTCAGATTCACCAGAAAGTGCGGAGCGTGAAATCAGCTTATTCTTTGAAAGTGAAGAGCTGACTTTCTATAAAAAAGACGCAGACGCTTGGATTTACTAATTTAGATAGCGCAAAAAGACGAATGAATTTTCATTCGTCTTTTTTAATGTGTTTATAAATAGGCTTCTAGGCTATTAAGTGCAAAGATTTCCCCACATAAACATTTTCATAATGTATTCCGATATATTAATAAGAAGATAAGCGTATATAAAGGTTTTATTTCTTTATACGTCTAACATAAACGTATAGGAATGAGAAAGGAGAGTCAAAAATGATAGATGAATACGACGCGTTTGTGGAGAAAATAAAAATAAAAACAGGCATTGATTTATCACTATATAAGCAGTCTCAAATGCACCGCCGCCTCACCTCGCTGTATGAAAAAAAAGGTTTTTCTAGTTTTTTTGAATATTATCGAGCAATGAACAGTAACAACGAACTGCTTGAGGAGTTTTTAGATCGGATGACGATTAACGTGTCAGAGTTTTATCGCAACTATCAGCGGTGGGACATATTGGAGCAAAAAATTTTACCGACTCTTGTAAAAGGAAAAACAGATCTGAAAGTGTGGAGCGCTGCCTGTTCAACAGGAGAAGAGCCATATACACTAGCGATGGTTTTATCAACATTTTTTCCGCTTTCGCGTATTTCTATATTGGCGACCGATTTGGATGAAAAAGTGATAAAAAAAGCAAAAATAGGCTTTTATGATGAACGTTCACTTCAGGAAATGCCTGTTTCGATGAAAAATAAGTACTTTCAACAAAGAGGAACCGGGTACTTATTAGATGAAAAAATCAAAAAAACAGTTACTTTTCAAAAACATAACCTACTGTCAGACTCTTTTCCTAAAAACGTTGACTTGATTGTTTGTCGAAATGTGCTTATTTATTTTACAGATGAAGCAAAGCATGCTTTATATGAAAAATTCAGCAGAGCTTTAGCACCTGGCGGCATCTTATTTGTAGGGAGCACAGAGCAGGTTTTTACTCCGCAAAAGTATGGATTTGAAACGGCTGATACGTTTTTTTACAGAAAAGTAAAGACCATTTAATTGAGATAACCTGAAGCGATTTCTTACAAGCTGAGGTGAAACTTTTTATATATTCTTATGTTATAGTATGGTATAGTCATATTTAAAAATGGAAAAATTCTGACGAATAATACATATTAAGCGGAGGTACGATTATGCGATATTTAACAGCAGGAGAATCACATGGTCCACAGTTGACTACTATTTTAGAGGGTGTTCCGGCAGGGCTTCCTTTAACAGCCGAAGACATCAATACAGATTTAGCGCGAAGACAAAAAGGTCATGGTCGCGGAAGACGTATGCAAATTGAAAAAGATCAAGCGGAAATTTTAAGCGGCGTCCGCCACGGCTATACGCTAGGATCTCCTATTACGTTAGCGGTAGAAAATAACGACTGGAAACACTGGACAAAAATTATGGGCATCGAGCCAATTTCTGAAGAAGAATCAGAAGAAGTAAAGCGTAAAATCTCAAGACCAAGACCAGGGCATGCCGATTTAAACGGCGCTATTAAATATGGTCATCGCGATATGAGAAATGTATTAGAACGTTCTTCAGCTCGTGAAACAACTGTAAGGGTAGCAGCAGGTGCTGTGGCTCGTCAAATCCTTGCTCAGTTCGGGATTTCTGTAGCTGGACATGTATTAGAAATTGGCGGGGTACAGGCAAATCCGCCTCAATACAAAAGCTTAGAGGAACTTCAAGAAGTCACTGAAGCTTCTCCAGTAAGATGTTTTGACTCAGCTGTTGAGAAAGACATGATGCAAGCAATCGATGATGCTAAGAAAAACGGCGACTCTATCGGAGGCGTAGTAGAAGTTATTATTGAAGGCGTGCCAGCAGGAGTAGGCAGCTATGTTCATTACGATCGTAAATTAGATGCGAAGATTGCTGCAGCTGTTATGAGCATCAATGCATTTAAAGGCGTTGAATTTGGGATTGGATTTGAAGCGGCTCGCAGACCAGGAAGCGAAGTTCATGACGAAATTCTATGGGATGAAAAGAATGGATATACCCGTAAAACAAACAACTTAGGCGGCTTTGAAGGCGGTATGACAACAGGTATGCCAATTGTAGTACGAGGTGTAATGAAACCTATTCCAACGCTTTACAAGCCGTTAAAAAGTGTTGATATTGAAACAAAAGAAGCCTTCGAGGCAAGCATCGAACGATCAGACAGCTGCGCTGTGCCGGCAGCAAGCGTTGTAGCAGAAGCCGTTGTAGCTTGGGAATTGGCTGATGCGCTAATCGAACAGTTTGGACAAGATCGAATTGATTTAATTGCTGAAAATATTGAGAAAATGCGTGCACATGCGAGGGAGTTTTAATGTTGCAAATTGATATTCAAACTTTATCCAAAACATATCCTCTTTATTTAGGAAATGGATTAATTGAAAAGCTGCCTTCTATTATTGGGAGTGTCAAACCTAATCTGTCGTCCGTGTTAATCATCACTGATTCAGCTGTAGATTCATATTATGGAGAAGTGGTTGTAAAAGCGATTGAGACGCAGTTTAAAGTGGCTAAATACGTAGTACCAAGCGGTGAACATGCAAAGTCATTTCAACATTACTACGATTGTCAGACATTTGCACTCGAGCAGCAGCTTGACCGCAATGCGCTCGTTATTGCTTTCGGCGGAGGGGTAGTTGGCGATTTAGCTGGATTTGTAGCCGCTACATACATGAGAGGGGTTTCGTTTATTCAAGTGCCAACGACGCTTCTTGCTCACGACAGTGCTGTAGGTGGTAAAGTAGCCATTAATCATGAGCTTGGAAAAAATATGATTGGCGCTTTTTATCAGCCTGAAGCGGTTGTTTATGACATTGATCTTCTTAAAACGCTTCCTGAAAGAGAGTGGCGTT
Organism: Priestia sp. 40; assembly: GCF_049368575.1. NCBI lineage: Bacteria > Bacillati > Bacillota > Bacilli > Caryophanales > Bacillaceae > Priestia > Priestia sp. 40. The sequence continues at coordinate 1,009,255 of NZ_JBMPZA010000005.1, read as the reverse complement.
CCGGTTTTGCAGAAGTGATTAAACACGCTTTTATTCACGATGAAGCATTTTATGAATGGCTTCAGCAAAATATACAATCGCTGACTGATTTACAAGGTGAAAAATTAATTTATGCTATTCAAAGCGGTATTTTAGTCAAAGCATCTGTTGTAAAAGAAGATGAGACAGAAGCTGGCGTTCGCGCTCACCTGAACTTTGGACATACGTTAGGTCATGCGATCGAAGCAGAGTGCGGCTATGGACAAATCAGTCATGGAGAAGGCGTAGCCATTGGGATGCTATTTGCTATGAAAGTCAGCAATACGCTTGGGAAAAGCGAGTTCCCTGTAGCTGAAATTGCGAAATGGTTTGAAAAATTTGGCTATGAGACGTCTGTTCCAAACCACCTTTCAGCTGAAAAGCTGCTCGTGAGAATGAAAGCAGACAAGAAGTCCAAATCAAGCAATGTTCATATGGTACTGCTTGAAGGCATAGGAAAACCTTTTGTTCAACAAGTAGAAGATGAAGTGATTCTTAAGCTGCTGAATGAAGAGCTTCAAGCGTAGTTTCTTCAAAAGCCAAGTAGATAGTAGTTGACAAATGAATTTGAAACGTACTACAATTGGTAACAAGTTAGTTTAGAGATTTTAGTTATGAGAAAACAATAGACAGTTTAGTTGAGATTAGGGTAGACGAGAATGAGACAGTTGAGCAGAGTTTAGTTGAGTGAATTTTACCATTCGTATACCCAAAGGCCCATTTTTGATGTGTCTTTGGGTTTATTTATTATATCCTCTTTTATATAACCTCATCTATTCTCATTCTCCATGAAATGGAGGATTGAAAGATATGACGAACACGTATACTTCTTTTTTAGAAGACTCTACAAAGTATTTAACCATTCCAATCATAAAAAAAATATTTATCGATAGCATGACACCTGTTGATCTTTTTCAGCAAGTAAAAGATGAAGCCGTATATTTGCTTGAAAGTAATGATGAATCATCACCATGGTCCAATTATTCTTTTATTGGCTTAAATCCATTTTTGTATGTAGAAGAAGAGAACGGAACCTATCTAGCAAAAAACAAGCAGCTTCAGCCTATGCTGCAAGGAGACAGCTTTAAAGAGGTGTTTTGTAAAATTCAGCAAGAGCTGAAAGTGAAAGTACCAGACCTTGCACTTCCTTTTAAAGGGGGGGCAGTAGGGTTTATCAGCTACGACGCAGTATCGCAAATTGAAAAAGTAAACGTACATGCCCAAAACGATTTGAACATGCCTACTTTTCACTTTATCTATTGTCAAACGATGCTCGCTTATAATCACCAAACAAAAGAGCTTATGGTGATTCATTACATTCAGCTTGATGAGCAAGATAAAGAACAGCAGAAAAAAGAAAAACATGATGAAGCTCTAGCAGAAATCAATAGATATGTTGAAAGAATAGCGCAGACGGTGAAAGAAAAGCCAATGATGTTTGAAAGTGAGCAGCGCGAAGTTAGCTTTGAAGGCGTGACATCGTCATACCAAAAAGATAAATTTGTGCAAGATGTGGAAAAAATTAAGGAATACATTAAAAGCGGAGATGTTTTTCAAGCCGTATTGTCGCAGAGATTTCAAATTGATACGACCGTAGCTGGATTTGATATTTACAGAGTATTGCGATTAGTTAATCCGTCTCCTTATTTATTTTACGTGAAAGTAAAGGGAGTGGAGTTGATCGGAAGTTCCCCTGAGCGATTGATTCAAATTGAAAACGGCCATTTAGAAATTCATCCAATTGCAGGAACGAGAAGACGCGGCAGAGATGCAGAAGAAGATGCGCGCTTGTATGAAGACTTAATTAACGATGAAAAAGAGCGGGCAGAACACTATATGCTCGTGGACTTAGCAAGAAATGACATCGGCCGAGTTGCACAGTATGGAAGTGTCCAAACGCCAGTATTAATGCAGCAGGTTAACTTTTCGCACGTCATGCACTTGATTTCTAAAGTGACAGGACGCCTTGACGAAAAAGTACATCCCATTGATGCGCTGCTTTCTGCATTTCCAGCGGGTACCGTATCTGGCGCTCCAAAAGTGCGAGCGATGCAAATCTTAAATGAAATTGAACCAGTTGCGCGAAATGTATATGCAGGAACCGTAGCATATCTCGGATTTGATGGAAACATTGATTCGTGCATTGCGATTCGTACCATTCTTTTGAAAGACCAAACCGCTTATATCCAGGCCGGAGCGGGAGTGGTTGCTGACTCAAAACCGGAGCTTGAGTGGAAAGAAACCCGCAATAAAGCTAGCGCTTTAATCAAAACAATTCAATTAGCCCAAGACATCTACGATAAAAAGGAGGATGTATATGTTTAAAGAATTGTTAAAAAAGTGTTTGCGCGGTGAGTCACTTTCAGCGGAAGAAGCAGAAAAAATTATGAATGATATTATGAACGGCAAAGTCCCGACAGCTCAAATTGCTAGCGTGCTAACCATCTTAACGTACCGAGGAGAAACCGTCGATGAAATTGTTGGTTTTGTCCGAGGTATGAAAAATAATATGAATGCTATTTCTCTAGAAGAATTAAACGTAGTAGATACATGCGGTACGGGAGGAGACGGGGCCTCTACGTTTAATATCTCGACGGCTAGTGCGATTGTGGCATCTGCTGCGGGAGTAAAGGTTGCGAAACACGGAAATCGCGCCGTATCTTCTAAAAGCGGAAGTGCAGACGTGTTAGAACATCTGGATATATGGATTCAAGGAAATGAAAAAGAAGTGAAAAATGCGGTGGCTGACCTCAACATGTCCTTTTTATTTGCGCCGCTTTATCACCCTGCTATGAAACACGTTGCTGCTACTCGAAAGGAATTAGGGTTTAGAACCGTTTTTAATGCATTAGGTCCATTAGCAAACCCTACTAACTGTACAAAGCAAGTAATTGGCGTTTATTCCATTGAGCTTGCACGAAAATTAGCAGAAGCGCTTGTTGTACTGGGAGCTAACCACGTCCTTCTGGTTGCAGGCAGGGACGGTTTAGATGAAATCAGTGCCACGGATGTAACGGATGTTGTAGAAGTACAGGGCAATGTCATTACAGAATATACGCTTGCACCAGAGGATGTACGCTTACAGAGAGGGAAGCTTGAAGACTTAGTGGTAGAAGATGCGAAATCGAGTGCCGAGCTTATTGAATCGCTATTTTTAAATAAAAGTAATGTAACTGCTAAAAACGCAGTCGTGTTGAACTCTGCTGCAGCTATTTACGTTAGCGGAAACGTTTCTACTTTTGAAGAAGGAGTAGCTGTAGCTTTAGAAACAATTGAATCAGGTGCTGCATACACGCAATTACAACGATTGAAATCGAAAAAGGTGGTTGAACATGCTCAATAAAATTATTGAAACAAAAAAAGAAGAAATTCAAAACCTACAGTTACCCGAACAGCAAAATGTTGCAAAACGATCATTTTTAGACGCTTTATCAAATCCGAATCGAGAGCTGGCTCTTATTGCAGAAGTGAAAAAAGCCTCGCCTTCTAAAGGATTAATAAAAGAGAATTTTCAGCCTGTGGAAATTGCTAAAGCCTACGAGAAAGGGAAAGCAGATGCTTTGTCTGTGTTAACAGATCAGCACTATTTTCAAGGACATCGAACGTTTTTAAGTGACATTAAACAGCATGTCTCTATCCCTGTGCTTCGCAAGGATTTCATCATTGATTCCATTCAAGTGGAAGAAAGTGCAAGAATCGGTGCTGATGCTATTTTACTCATTGGAGAAGCACTTGAACCATTAAAATTGCAAGAGCTTTATCTTCAAGCTGCTGAAAAAGAGTTAGATTGTTTAGTAGAAGTGCATTCTTTAGAAACGCTTGAAAAGCTGCTAGCTGTATTTACCCCGAAGATTATTGGCATTAATAATCGAAATCTTCATACGTTTGAAACCAGCTTGCAGCAGACCAAAGAAATCGCTAAACATGTTCCGAAAGATCAGCTGTTAGTGAGTGAAAGCGGCATTTACTTATACGAGGATGTTTCCTACGTAAAAGAAGCGGGAGCAAAAGCTATTTTAGTAGGGGAATCGCTTATGAGACAGGATAATCAAACCAAAGCGATTGAAAAGCTGTTTGGGGAAAGTGAATATGCTTATTAAGTATTGTGGGATTCGCTCAAAACAAGATATAGCTTTAATCGAAAAGTCGGCTGCTACTCACATTGGCTTTATTTTCTACCCAAAAAGTAAACGATATGTAAAGCCTGAACGAGTAAATGAGTTTGTAACGGATGAAATAAAAAAACAAGTCTCACTAGTAGGGGTATTTGTGAATACGCCGGTAGATCAAATACTTGAAATTGCCTTCGTAACAAATTTAGATGTAATTCAGTGCCACGGGCAAGAAACAGCTGCGGAGGTACGTCAGTTAAAGCAGCGTGGATATGAAGTGTGGAAAGCTCTCCCTCACAATAAAGAAACGCTGCAGCAAATGCATGTATATGAAGAAGCTGACGGGTATGTAATTGATAGCAAGGTTAAAGAACAATTTGGAGGAACGGGCGTCGCTTTTGATTGGAGCTTCGTTCCTCAGTATGAATCAGCTGCCCAAAGGTTAGGTAAAAAATGCTTTATTGCTGGAGGAATCAATGCTTGTAACATTGAGAACTTGTTACCCTATAAGCCTGGGGCGATTGATATTTCTGGCGGTATTGAAACAAATGGAACGAAGGACTATACAAAAATTATAGAGATTGAAAGGAAGATCATACTATGACATACAATCATCCTGATGAATTTGGCCGCTTTGGTGAATTTGGCGGAAAATACGTACCTGAAACATTAATGAAACCACTTGAAGAAGTAGAAGCAGCTTTGAATCAAGCAATGAAAGATCCGGCATTTAAAGATGAGTATCTATCTTTACTTGTTAACTACTCTGGGCGACCAACGGCTTTAACATATGCTGATAATATTACCGAAACGCTCGGCGGGGCAAAAATTTATTTAAAACGTGAAGACTTAAACCATACGGGTGCTCACAAAATCAATAATGCCATTGGACAGATTTTACTTGCTAAACGAATGGGCAAAACAAAAATTATTGCTGAAACAGGAGCGGGTCAGCACGGGGTAGCCACAGCTACAGTAGCTGCAAAGTTCGGAATGGAATGCAAAGTATTCATGGGAGAAGAAGATATTGAACGTCAGGCGTTGAACGTTTTTCGCATGAAGCTTCTAGGAGCGGAAGTCATTCCTGCAACTTCTGGAACAAAAACGCTAAAAGATGCAACAAATGAAGCAATTCGCTACTGGGTTCAACATTGTGAAGATCATTTTTACTTAATTGGTTCGGCCATTGGACCGCACCCTTATCCTAAAATGGTTCGAGATTTCCAAAAAATTATTGGAGAAGAAGCAAAAGAACAGTTTACAGCGGTAGAAGGAAAACTTCCGAATGCTGTCGTGGCATGCGTCGGAGGCGGCAGTAATGCAATCGGTATGTTCTATGATTTTATTAAAGAAGAGAATGTACGCTTGATTGGGGTAGAAGCAGGGGGGAAAGGACTAAATACAGCTCTTCATGCTGCTAAAATGGCTAAAGGCACAAAAGGTGTTATCCACGGAACGCTCACGTATTTACTTCAAGATGAAAATGGTCAAATTACAGAGCCTTATTCTATTTCAGCAGGTTTGGATTATCCAGGTATCGGTCCAGAGCATTCTCACCTTTCATCTATTGGACGAGTAGAATATGAAAGTGTAACGGATGATGAGTCAATTGAAGCTCTTCAGCTGCTGGCGAAAACAGAGGGAATCATTCCGGCTATTGAGTCCGCCCATGCGCTGGCAAAAGCATTTGAACTGGCTAAAAGCATGACGAAAGAAGAAACAATTTTAATTTGCTTGTCAGGTCGAGGAGATAAGGACGTTCATACATTAGTAAACTTGCTAGAAGGGAAGGAAGAAGAACATGAATACGTTTGAAGCGAGACTACCTAAACATGAAACATTGTTTATTCCATTTATTACAGCAGGAGATCCTCATGAAGATGCAACGGTGGATATTGCTTTGGCTTTGCAAAAGCAAGGTGCTTCTATTTTAGAGCTGGGCGTACCATATTCCGACCCTTTAGCAGATGGTCCAATTATTCAAGAGGCGTCCAAAAGAGCTTTATCTGGCGGTATGTCTATTTCAAAAGCCATTAAGCTTGTATCGGTGATGAGAAAAAAAGGTGTGAAAATACCGGTAATTCTCTTTACCTATTTTAATCCTGTGTTACAATTAGGTTTAGAATCCTTTTTCGCGTTAATGCGAGAAAATGAAATAGATGGAGTGCTAATTCCGGATTTACCGTACGAAGAGAGTGGCCGTATCCGGGAGCTTGCCGCTGAAAATAAAGTTGCGTACATTTCAATGGTTGCTCCTACATCTAAAGAGCGTATTCAAAAAATCGCTGCAGATGCAACGGGCTTCTTATACTGCGTGTCGTCTTTAGGCGTTACTGGGGTTCGCTCTACGTTGCCAGCTGATATTGGCACCTTTTTAGAAGATGTGAAAGCAGCAGCTTCTATACCGGTTGCCGTCGGCTTTGGAATTTCAACAAGTGAACAAGTAGAGGTGTTAAAAGAACATAGCGACGGCATTGTAATTGGAAGTGCAATTGTTAATAAAATTGGCCAGCTTGAACAAGTTCTTTTAAATAAGGATACACGCCGAGACGGATTAAATCAAATTGAGGAGTATGTTGCATCCATCGTTTCGCCTATACAAAAATGCGAGGTGTAACACGTTGAAGGTAAAAGAACAATTACTAACTTTATCTCCATACAAACCAGGTAAGCCAATTGAAGAAGTAAAGCGTGAATTTAATTTAGATCGCGTCGTAAAATTAGCGTCTAATGAAAATCCTTACGGCAGTTCTGCTTTAGTAAAAGAGGCGATTGCTGCAGAAATCGAAAATATGGCGCTTTATCCAGACGGCTATGCAGCTGAACTGCGTGCAGCAGTAGCAAAGCACGTAGGCGTAGAGCAAGATCAGCTGATTTTTGGAAATGGGTCTGATGAAGTCATTCAAATTATTTGCCGAGCTTTGCTATCGGCTGATACAAATACTGTCATGCCGACGCCGTCATTTCCTCAATATAAGCACAATGCCGTAATTGAAGGTGCAGAAATCCGTGAAGTACCGCTGCGCGGCGGAGATCATGATTTAGATGCTATGCTTCGTGCAATTGATGAAAATACGACAATTGTGTGGGTATGCAGCCCTAATAACCCAACGGGAACGTATGTGAAGGGCGATGAGTTAATTTCTTTTATGAAACAAGTTCCTAAGCATACATTAATCGTTATGGATGAAGCCTATTTTGAGTATGCAGCAGATCAAGCCGACTATCCGAATACGATAGAGTTTTTGAATGAATACGAAAACTTAATTGTACTTCGCACATTTTCAAAAGCATACGGCTTAGCTTCTTTGCGCATTGGTTACGGTATTGCAAACGAATCATTGCTACAAAAAATTGAGCCGGCTCGTGAACCTTTTAATACAAGCCGAATGGCTCAAAAAGCAGCAATCGTTGCTCTTGAAGACCAAGCGTTCATTGAAGAGTGTAAAAAGAAAAATGAAGAAGGTTTGCAGCAGTACTATGCTTTCTGTGATAAGAATGGCTTAAACTATTATCCGTCTTTCACTAATTTTGTTCTAATTGATTTTGGTCGTCAAGGCGATGAAGTGTTTCAATTTTTATTGGAGCGCGGATTTATCGTTCGTTCAGGGAATGCACTAGGCTTCCCAACTTCCGTTCGTATTACGGTGGGAACAAAAGAACAAAATGAACAAATCATTGAATTGCTTCAGCAGTTTGTTAACCAAGAAACGGCGAAAGCTTAATATCTAATATAGTAAAAGATGAGAGTGTGATTTCACACTCTCATCTTCATATGTACAATGAGGTGAAGGAAAGTGAAAGAAAATGTTTTTGTTATAGGCCTGGGATTAATTGGAGGATCTCTTGCACTTAATATAAAAAAGACGCATCATCATCTTGATGTAATAGGTTTTGACATTAATCAAGAGCAGCTGGAGCTCGCTAAAACTCTAGGCGTAATTGACCAAGCGGCTTCTTCTTTGCAACAAGGCGCTGAGCAAGCGGATTATATTGTTATTGCCATTCCGGTCACCCAAGCAGCGGAAGTACTAAAACAGTTCGAACATTTTACGCTCAAACAGTCTGTCATCGTAACAGACGTAGGAAGTACAAAAGAAGAAGTAGTGAAGACAGCCGAGGTTCTTATTTCTAAAGGCATTGAGTTTATCGGCGGTCATCCAATGGCGGGGTCTCATAAAAGCGGAGTAGCTGCTTCTAAAGCTCATTTATTTGAAAATGCAATGTATGTATTAACACCTTCATCTTCTACTTCTTCGGAGGCTTTAAACAGCTTAAAGGAATTGCTAAGTGGTACAAAAGCTAAAATTATTGTGATGTCACCAAAAGAACATGATAAATTAGCAGGTGTCATTAGCCATTTTCCACATATTATTGCTGCAAGCCTTGTTCATCAAGCAGAATATTACCAACAAGACAATCAGCTAGTTTCGCAGCTTGCAGCTGGAGGGTTTCGTGATATTACACGTATTGCTTCAAGCAGTCCAGCGATGTGGAGAGATATTTTGCTTCATAACCAGGATGCGCTTCTTTCAATGTTTGACCACTGGCTTGAAGAAATGAACGACGTGCGAAATATGATCGAACGAAAAGATGCGAACGATATCTATACATATTTTTCACAAGCAAAACAATTTAGAGATCAGCTTCCCGTACGAACCAAAGGAGCGATTCCATCCTTTTATGATCTCTATGTGGATGTTCCTGACTATCCGGGGATTATTTCAGAAGTAACCGGTTATCTAGCAGAAGATGAAATCAGTATTACAAACATTCGAATTTTAGAAACACGAGAAGACATCTACGGAGTATTACGCTTGAGCTTTCAAACAGAGGAAGATAGAAAACGGGCAAGAGCGTGTCTCCATCAGCATCAATATCAGACGTTTATTTCTTAATGTACGAAAGGTGTGAATGAAATGAGTGGAAAACAATTAAAAACGAATCTTTCATCTTTCCAAGGAGAAATTTCTATTCCTGGAGATAAGTCGATTTCTCACAGAGCTGTGATGTTCGGAGCGATGGCAGAAGGGAAAACAACGATTAATCATTTTTTAGCAGGGGAAGATTGCTTAAGTACGATTTCGTGTTTTGAAAAGATGGGCGTATCGATTAAAAGAGAAGGCGAATATGTCGAAGTAGAAGGTAAAGGTATCGAAGGGTTAAGTGAACCTACTTCCATCTTAGATGTAGGGAATTCAGGAACGACTACTCGTTTAATGCTTGGGATTCTTGCAGGTGTGCCATTTCATACGTCTCTAATTGGAGATGAGTCGATTGCCAAGCGTCCCATGAGCCGCGTTACGGTGCCCCTGCGCTCTATGGGTGCAAAGATTGATGGGCGTGAGCACGGCCAATATACGCCTTTATCCACTCGAGGAGGAGCTTTAAAAGCAATTCATTACCATTCTCCTGTAGCAAGTGCACAAGTAAAATCAGCGATTTTACTAGCGGGACTTCATGCGGAAGGCACAACAAAAGTAACCGAGCCTTTTACATCACGGGACCATACAGAGCGTATGCTTCGCGCCTTTGGAGTAGACGTAGAGGTAGATGGAACGACTGTAAGCGTTGAAGGAGGACAATCTCTGCGCGGAACGGATGTATACGTACCTGGTGACATTTCTTCAGCCGCGTTCTTTCTTGTTGCAGGAGCCATTGTTCCAAACAGCCGAATCGTTTTGAAAAACGTCGGACTCAATCCTACAAGAACAGGTATTATTGATGTGCTTCAGCAAATGGGTGCACACCTTACAATTTCTAATGAACGTATTCAAAATGGAGAGCCTATTGGCGATTTGACGATTGAAACGTCTCAGTTGAAAGGGATTGAAATTGGGGGGGATTTAATTCCTCGTTTAATTGATGAAATTCCAGTGATCGCTCTTTTGGCGACTCAGGCGAATGGGAAAACAGTTATTAAAGATGCCGAAGAATTAAAAGTAAAAGAAACGAACCGTATCGATACGGTTGCAACGGAGCTAAGCAAGCTCGGTGCCTCTGTTACTCCAACAGCTGATGGCCTCATCATTGAAGGCAAGACGGCCCTGCGAACCGGTGAAGTAGACAGCTATGGAGATCATCGAATTGGAATGATGCTTGCGGTAGCAGCAGCCATTGCAACGGGAGAGGTAACACTAATGAGAAGTGAAGCTATTCACGTATCCTATCCTACTTTCTTTGAAGATCTTGATAAACTAAGCGAATAAGAAAGAGACTGGGACAAACGTATTTTGGTTGAAGGGAAATCCGGACGACGAATTGATATTCTTGATAGAGAATCCAACTCGTTCGGATTTTTTATTGATAGGGTGAACGTAGTTTTCATGTCTCAATCTCGTTTTTATCTAAAAAATGTAAGCGTATTCAAATTGATTTGTTGAACAAACGCTCAAACTATTTTATCATGGTGTATAGAAGCATGTGTTCTTGCTTCCGTTTAGAAAAAATAGAAAATTAATTCGTTTTATTTTTATATAAAAAGTGAATGTAATAATAAAGGAGAATTGTGTGTGAAAGAACTAGACCGCGCGATAGGTTACGTAGAATCCAATGAAATTGAAAAAGGTCTTGCCCTTATTCATGAATTGAAAGATAAAGCTACAGACGAAGAAAAATTTTTAATGGCTGAACAGCTCCAGGAGTGGGGACTGGTGAATGATGCGCTTCCTTTAATAGACGAGCTCATCGCTAAATACCCAGAAGAAGGCGAGCTGTATTTATTAAAAGCTGAAATGCTTATTGATTTAGAAGAAGAAGAAGAAGCAATTCATATTTTAAATCAAATTAGCAGCGAAGATGATAACTACGTGCCAGCTCTGCTTCTTGTAGCTGACCTATATCAAATGCAAGGCCTTAGTGAAGTAAGTGAGCAAAAGTTAATGGAAGCGAAAAAAATGCTTCCAAATGAACCCGTTATAGATTTTGGGCTCGGTGAATTTTACAGCAGTCAAGGAATTTATCAAAAGGCGATTCCTTTTTATCAAACGCTGCTAAAAACAGAAAAAGAATTTAACGGCACGGATCTTCGTCAGCGATTAGCTGAAAGTTTAGCAGGTATCGGCCAGTTCGAAGAAGCGCTTCCTTACTTTGATCAAGCGCTAAAAGATAAGCTTGAGATTAACACACTATTTGAATATGCGATTTCAGCGTATCAAGCAGGTCATTATCAGACCGCTATTGAAAAGTTCACAGAACTAAAAGAGTTAGACCGTGAGTACCATTCTCTTTATTTATATTTAGCAAAATCATATGAACATGAAGAGATGCTAGAAGAGGCTGCGGTGGCTGTCAACGAAGGTATTGCGCAGGATGAATTTCAAAAAGAACTTTACTTTTTTAAAGGTAAAATAGCATTAAAGCGCGGTCTAGAAGAAGAGGCTGAATCGGCATTTCAACAAGCGATTGCACTAGATCCAGGATATATTGAAGCTATTTTAACTCTCTCTAAACTTTATATGAGTCAAGAGAGGTATGAAGATGTAGTAGAGAATATCGAGCACGCCAAAGAATATAATGAGCATGACCCTCATTTTGAATGGGATTTAGCAAAAGCTCATCAGGAATTAGAAAATTATGAAGAAGCGCTAAAATACTACGAATCTGCATATACTGTTTTTAAAGAAGAGTATGCGTTTTTAGAAGAGTATGGTTACTTCTTATTAGAAGAAGGACAGCGTTCGAAAGCGAAGGGGATTTTCCAAGCTTTATTAGCAATGGATCCAACAGTAGATGAAATTCAAGACATATTATTTCAATTAGAAGAATAAATAATAGTTCAGAGGATTTTATTGCTGCCGTGTGGAATAAATAACTGTAAAAGGTGTTTTAACTGAGAGTTTAAACACAGAGGAGGGAAGTGAGAATATGACGACCCCTGTTACTGTCAACGAGAAAAAAGAATTTGTTCGCTGGTTTTTAACGAATTATCAGCTGAAGCGCAGAGAATGTGTATGGATTTTAAATTATTTGATGAGCCATGATCAATTGATGAAACGAGTTCACTTCGTTGAGCAAGCACAGTTTTGTCCTCGCGGGATGGTGATGTCTACGCACTGTGTGGAAGACCCTCCATTTCGTTTTTATAAAGAAAATATCATGACAACCGATGCAGAAAAATCATTTCATGATATTCGTTTGAATCGAGAAGAAGACATTTATATTCAATTAAACTTCCGATCGTTGTATTCATCGCCTCAATATGTGGCTGTACTGGAAGACAATCCGTATATGCCAAAAGCTAATCAAACAAATGAAAAAGACAGAGTATTAGCTGAGCAAATATTGGAAGAATCTATTCAGAAGTTTCAACGATCAAAAATCATGGAACTAATTGATAAAGCGTTAGATGAAAACGATAAAGAGGAATTTCAGCGCTTAAGCGAATATTTAAATAACCATTATGTACAGTAGATAAACGAGGGATTGGCTAGCTTCTTAGAAAAAGGTCAATCTCTTTTTTTATCTTCTTATTCATTTTGAAAAATAAATAAGACAAGCTTTAGCGAGCTTGCTGAGAGGAGAAGGAAGTTGAAGCTTCAGGCCAAGGAAATGGATGTGTATCTACAATCCAAAAGTTATGTTGATACCGTATTAGTTCCACTCATTCCAATTGATTTCGGAGAAGATTTAAAGCTTACTGCATCTATGAGTGAATATACGACTGCTCTTACTGAAGAGTTAGAGAGACAATTTAAAGGAAGAGTGATTTTAACACCTAGTTTTACATACTTAAAAAAAGATGGAGTAGCTGCTGTTTATGAAACATTACTTCGTTGGAATGAGCATATAAATGACAATGAAGTCAAACATCTTTTTGTGTTTACTAGCGACCGAGACTGGCTGCAATATGAAAAAGAAATAGGAGCGTACTGCATTTGGATACCTGCTTTACCGCTTGAGCATATAGATGAGTCGCATAAGTATACGCTCATACATGAACAAGTTCAACAGCTTCTGCCGATTTTTGTAGAGAAATGGAGTATATGAAAAGGCTATAAAATAAGTAATGGAAGCGCAAACAAAATAATAACAAAAAATTTAGAAAAATAAAGATTATTTCCATGTTTTAGGTTTTTATTGTATTGACCTTCCAGAAATATTAATATATCATGATTATGTCCTAGTTTAATAGAATGGTCCATCATGTGTCCAAAATTCTCTGGACTGAACTTTTTTAAAGGGGGGAAAAGCATGGGTGATCGGGTATCAAGACGACAGTTTTTAAACTATACGCTCACTGGTGTAGGAGGATTTATGGCTGCTGGAATGTTAATGCCAATGGTGCGCTTTGCAGTAGACCCAATTTTGGAAAAAGAAGCGGGTCAGGATTTAGTAGCTGTAGCGCAGGTTAAAGACATTACAAAAGAGCCGAAACGTGTCGATTTTAAAATCAAGCAAGTGGATGCGTGGCATAAATCAGAAGAACCAAGATCGGCTTGGGTGTACAAAACTGATAAAGGTGAAATCGTCGCGCTGTCACCAATTTGTAAGCATTTAGGCTGCACGGTTAACTGGGCTGGTGACAAAAACTATCCACATCGTTTCTACTGCCCTTGTCATGGGGGAATGTATGAAAAAAGCGGTAAAAATGTACCTGGGACACCACCGATGGGACCGTTAGATGTATACGTTCAAAAGGTAAAAGGCGGTACGTTATATCTAGGAAAAGCCAAACCACAAGGAGGGGCATAGAAAATGTTGAATAAAATCTATGACTGGGTGGATGAACGGCTAGATATTACTCCTTTATGGCGAGATGTGGCCGATCATGAAGTGCCAGAACACGTAAATCCTGCACATCACTTTTCAGCATTTGTGTATTGTTTTGGTGGATTAACGTTTTTTGTTACCGTTATTCAAATTTTATCAGGTATGTTTTTAACCATGTATTATGTACCAGATATAAAAAATGCATGGGAATCCGTTTATTATCTGCAAAATGAAGTCGCTTTCGGACAAATTGTTCGAGGTATGCATCACTGGGGAGCAAGTTTGGTTATCGTCATGATGTTTTTACATACACTTCGTGTTTTCTTCCAAGGAGCATACAAAAAACCCCGCGAGTTAAACTGGATTGTGGGTGTGTTAATTTTCTTTGTTATGTTAGGTTTAGGTTTTACAGGTTATTTGTTGCCGTGGGATATGAAAGCGCTATTTGCAACGAAAGTAGGTTTGCAAATTGCTGAATCCACACCGATTATAGGCCAGCAAGTGAAGACATTACTCTCAGGACATCCAGACATCGTTGGTGCTCAAACACTAACTCGCTTTTTCGCCATTCACGTATTCTTTTTACCCGGAGCCCTACTTGGCTTAATGGGTGCCCACTTCTTAATGATTCGCAAACAAGGAATTTCAGGACCACTATAAAATTTTATACGCTTTATTCAATTAGTCAATCACACTAGTCATCATATGCATCAAGCACATACTCCGTTGTTCGTACTTTCACTAGAACAGTGAGAAAAAGGAGGGAGAACATGCATCGTGGTAAAGGGATGAAGTTTGTTGGAGATTCACGTGTTCCTGCAGAACGAAAACCCAATATTCCAAAAGATTACTCTGAATTTCCAGGGAAAACAGAAGCATTCTGGCCAAACTTTTTATTGAAAGAATGGATGGTAGGGGCAGTTTTTTTAATCGGTTATCTATGTTTAACCATCGCTCACCCATCTCCTCTTGAACGTATTGCCGATCCGACTGATACGGGGTACTTGCCTCTTCCTGACTGGTATTTTTTGTTTCTATATCAATTGCTTAAATATTCATTTGCTTCTGGTCCATATAATATTATAGGTGCATTTATTATTCCAGGGATTGCATTTGGCGCATTAATGCTTGCTCCGTTCATTGATCGAGGACCAGAAAGAAGACCGGCTAAGAGGCCGTTTGCAACAGGATTCATGCTTTTGGCTATAGCAGCAGTCTTTTTCCTAACGTGGCAGTCAGCGACACAGGTGGATTGGAAAGCGCGTGAAGAGCAAGGGAAAATTAGAGAAGAAGTAGCGATTGACAAAAATTCAGAAGGCTACAAAATCATGCAAGAGCAAACGTGCTTGACCTGTCATGGTGATAACTTACAGGGAGGCCCTGCGGCTCCAGCTTTAACAGGAATTGATCTATCTCCTGAAGAAATCGCCAATATCGCAAAAAATGGTAAAGGCAATATGCCAAAAGGTGTTTTCAAAGGTTCAGATAAAGAATTGAAAACGCTCTCGGAATTTGTCGGAAACTTAGGGAAAGAATAGTGAAAATCAGCCAAGGGGCTGGTTTTTTTTTGAATTTATTTAATGCTGTGTTTTACATCAATGAGATAGGTGCTTGCTATTGTTCAAAAACTGTACATAATAAAGAAGAGATCAAATGTAAAGGAGACTTTCTAAATGGCTTGGTTATGGTATACCTTAAAAGATAAGCGTTTTTTAACGCTTTTGCTGATTGTGAATATATTAGGAACAATCTACGGATATATTTGGTATGGAAGTCAATTAGCGGAAACACCTAAGAAGTTTTTATTATTTGTGCCTGATAGTCCAACGGCAAGTTTGTTTTTTGTTATTGTACTTATCGGTCTTTTACTTGGAAAGCATTTTTCACTGTTTGAAGCTTTAGCAATGATCACGCTGTTTAAATACGGGATTTGGGCCGTCGTAATGAATGTATTGGTCTATGTGTTGACAGGATACATTGATTGGATGATGCTTATGTTAATGGCTTCTCATGCAGCAATGGCTTTTCAAGGGCTTTTATACGTACCGTTTTACCGGATTAAATTATGGCATTTAGCTGTTGCCGCTGTATGGGCTGTACATAATGATATCATTGATTACGTTTTTTCTATGATGCCAAGATACAGCATGCTTAATGCGTATATGTCTGAAATTGGTTATTTTACATTTTGGCTAAGCATTTTATCTATCTCCATTACATACTGGTTCACAGTTCGTGCTTCTTCAAAAAAACAGCTATAAAAAATTTTTGAAATAGACGCACGAAACGAGCTCTCTTTTTCTAAGATATAGTAGGCTATATTTAAGTATGAGGTGAGTGACTGTGAAGGAAACCAAACGAGAGCTTCATCCGTCCGTTGTGGAATTTAAGCAATTTGTAAAATCACATCCAAAATTAGTGGAACAGGTTCGAAAGCAGCAAAAAACGTGGAAAGAGCTTTATGAAGATTGGTATTTATTCGGTGCAGAAGATCCAATGTGGGAGGCATATCGTTCAGAAGAAAGTGCGAAGGCTGAACCGGCTGCTGCCACAGAGGAGAAAAAAGATATTATGGGTACAATTGTATCCTCGCTGAAAAACATGGACTTGAATCAAATGCAAAATCATATCACGAATGTAAATTCAGCGATTTCGAATATTCAACAAGTACTGCAGCAATTTCAACCATCTAAGCCATCAGGTGGAGGAGCAGCTTCCGGGCCAGGGAATCCATTTGGCTTTAGGAAAGATTAAACGAAATGAGAAAAGATATATACGAATATATGCAGTCTCGTCCTAAGCTTAACGACTTCGTTCGTGAACAGCCAATGTGGTACCGGCGCTTATCTAGAAATCCTGAAGAACTGGAGAAGTTTGAATTAGAATCCAAACACTACTATAAACAAACCATTCCTCATAAAGTTGAAAAATTTTCGAATTCAATTCAAATGGCAAACATGATGTTTCATATGTTTCAGTCCATGAAAAATCAATGATCTCTGCATACATAGTGATGCAGAGATTTTTGCATATCATGAGTAAAAACAAAGAGTTTGTAAACACTATGGAGAAACGAATGATAAAGGAATGGTATTATGCGCTTACTATTAACGACGGCCTTATGTGTAGTTTCTCTGCTAGGATGCAACCATGATAAACCAAAACCTGAGACTAAAACTTCCTCTCAACCGCGGGCAGCTGAAACGTTTGGTGCAATGAATGCAAAACCTTCACTGATGGTACATCAGCATGTGAAAGGGCAGAACGTGTACGTCGAATGTATTCTAAGCGGGTTTTCATTTTCAACAGAGAGTGGATTTCTTCAAATCACAGTAGATGGAAAACCATTTAAAGAAATGAAGCAAGCAGCCTTTGTTTTAAGTGATCTTCCAAAAGGATCTCATACGGTTACGATTGAACTGATGAAATCTAAAGAAGAAAGTTATCAAGTGAGGAATACCTTTACGGTTGAAATTATATAGTTAAAAAGTAGAACTTGTAGTAAATCAGTGTAAGCTGTTTTAGCAAGTTCTTTTTCTTTAGATCCAAAACGTGATAAGATAAAAGCGGAGGTGCACAGCTATGCTGACAACAATGAGAACTGTTGAATTGCTCGATGAGTCTGATCATGTAGCTAACATGGTGTTACAATCAGACGTAGCCGAGAACTATCGTCAATGTTTATATAGATTAAAAAAAGATTCACATGCACAGGCATTAATTGCTGAATTTGTGAAAATAAAGGAACAGTATGAGGATGTTCAGCGATTTGGAAAATATCATCCTGATTATAAAACCATTACGAGACAAGTACGTGATGTAAAGCGTCAAGTTGATTTACACGCGACAATCGCTGCGTTCAAAAAAGCAGAAAATGAATTACAAAAGCTGCTTGATGAAATTAGCGTTATCCTTGGTCAAGCTGTTTCCGAGCATGTTAAAGTACCAACGGGAAATCCGTTTTTTGATACGGGAAGCAGCTGCGGCGGTGGATGCGGATCTGGTGGAAGCTGTGGGTGCAGCGCATAAGCCGTTCACTGTATAAATCGAATGCAATCAGCACAGGAATTTCCGCAGCAGGCCATTTTACGCTGTGGAACGTAAAACCTATGCTGATAGACATAAGTAAGATGCTGACTTCTGACAAAAGTCGAGCGCCACGTAGCATTCGTATTGGATGTAGCAAAAATAGATGAAGCTTCTAGAAGCTCATCTATTTTTCTACGCTCAATTGATGTGTTTATATACAAGAAGGGTATATTTGTGATTTTTTTGAAAATGACTTGTTCAATAGCTGTGTGCTCGTTAAAATGAGTAAGAAAGAGCATCCAAATATCATCTAAATTCATACATAAAGCACCTACTTCATATAAAAGAATTTATGATAAAGAAAACCAATATAACGTATGCAAAAGGGGAACTAAATATGTTTGTTGAACGTCAAGGAATTGTGGCGTATGTGCATTCTGTTAAGCAAGCAAAAGCATTGCGCAAGTACGGAAATGTACATTACGTATCGAAAGAATTAAAGTATGTTGTCTTATATTGCAACCAAGATGGCATTGAAAAAACAATCCATAAACTTCAGTCTCTACCTTTTGTGAAGAAAGTAGATCCTTCTTATCGGCCGTTTTTAAAAACAGAATTCGAAAATTCGAAGCCTGATAAAGCAAAGGAATATGACTATAAGATAGGAATTTAAACAAAAAAGGAATGTGATGTACATTCCTTTTTTTATTTTACTCCCCTTTAGCAAACGAATAGGCAGGGATGAGATTACTGCATCGGCGGAATAAAGCGGTTCATTCGCAAAATGCCAATCAGATGCTGATAGTATAGAGCTGTTTCTGGAAAGGTAGTAGATGGTTTGACATCGAGTACCACAATTTCTTTCCCTGCTTCCTCAGCAGCTTGTTTAAATAACTCAACGCGCTTGCTGTCGTTTTGTTTTAAAACAATTCCTTCTCGGCAAACGTAAAGCGGTTGGAAATTTCCTTCAGCTGTTGGATGCAAGACAGCGACAAAAGAAGCTACTTGTTCGATCTTCTTTTACTGTTCGCAGCATAATAAGATGAGCAAGACGATGTTTGTTGCTTTTGACAATCTCTAACAGCTCATAAATATCTGAATACCCTTCTCCGAGCTCAATAAAACGCTGAATCATATGTATTTCCCCCTTTATGTATTAAAAAAGCAAACTCACGTAGTTTAATGTATCACTGAATATTTTAAGAGTAAATAAAAAAATCCCTACAACTACTCATTGTAGGGCCCTTCAATAAAGGGGTGTAATCACCTCTGCGATTACAAGCACCTTGATGAAGGCAAAGGGAGAGGAGAAACCGGAGGAAGAACTTATGGGGAAACGTAAGTCTTCTCCGCGGTTGGCAACAACATCGGTTAGATGATGTTGTTACTAGTCAGTATGTCCGTTTTAAACGTTCATATACCTGTCTTGTGAAATTCAATTTTTAAAACATAAAAGACTGATAACATGACAGAGAAAAAGGGTAAATTTACGTTTATTATGACATATTAAAGTAAAGGAAATCTTCTATGAACGAAATGCGGAATGATCTTCATAGTTGTATCTTTTAGAAAAGAATCAGTATATCTAAGGAGACGGTCGTAAAAGTCCAGCATAAAAGCAAGCTGCTGGGTTATTGCACAGAATGTATCCAGCATTGAATAAATTGAGGATTTTTGCTAGTCTTTGTAATTCAAAATATGTTAGGATAATGAAGAATAAGGAAGTAAAAGTAAGGTAGTGATAAGGATGAGAGTAGTAGCAGGTTTATATAAAGGCCATGCGTTAAAGGCGGTTCCAGGATACTCAACCCGCCCTACAACAGATAAGGTGAAAGAAGCTATTTTTAATATGATTGGACCGTTTTTTGAAGGTGGAACAGCTCTTGATTTGTTCGGTGGAAGCGGTGGCTTGGGAATTGAAGCTCTAAGCCGAGGAATAGATAAAGTCATTTTTGTGGATCGGGATGGCAAAGCGATTCAGACGATTAAAGCAAACTTAGCATCCTGCCGGTTAGAAGACCGCGCTGAAGTGTATCGAAATGATGCAGAACGTGCACTGAAAGCGATAAAGAAAAGGGAGCTGACTGTCGATTTACTTTTGCTTGATCCACCGTATAAAGCACAAAAGTTGAAAGCGCTTATCGAAACCGTAAGTGAAGAAAACCTTCTAGCAAAAACAGGAATTATTGTAGCAGAGCATTCTCATGATGTACATTTAGATAATGAGATTGGTTTATTTGAAAAAATAAAAAGCGAAACGTACGGTATCATTGGTGTTTCTATTTATACATACAAAAAAGAAGAATCAGTTGAATAAATCAATGAGCTGTTAGATGTAGAAAGGGGATACGTATGGGCAGTATAGCTGTTTGTCCAGGAAGCTTTGATCCAGTTACAAATGGACATTTTGATATTATTAAACGAGGCGCAAATGTATTTGATACGATTTATGTAGTTGTTTTAAATAACTCTTCAAAAAGTCCTCTATTTACAGGGGAAGAGCGAGTAGCTTTGCTGAAAGAAGTAACAAAATCACTTCCTAATGTAGTAGTAGAGTCGTACAGCGGATTATTAATGGAATATGCAAAAGAAAAGCAGGCAAAGACCATTTTAAGAGGTTTGCGTGCAGTATCGGATTTTGAGTACGAAATGCAAATCACATCTGTAAATCGCGTATTAGATAAAGAAATCGAAACGTTATTTATGATGACAAATAATCAATATTCGTTTTTAAGTTCTAGTATTGTAAAAGAAGTAGCTAAATATGGCGGGAATATCTCTGAATTAGTTCCTCCCCCTGTTAGAGAAGCGCTTGCGGAAAAATTTGAGCAGCTGTCTCAAAAATAAGATAAAAAAGAACGTGATGTTTTCTTTGCCGATAAGAAAACGTCACGTTCTTTTTTTACTAGGAACGATGAAGAAACGTTCGTTTTGAATATATATAAATATAGCAGCACAGCGTAAAAATCGTTAAGAGCGGACCGTACACGTTTAGCCACTGCGATAGAATCGTAACGGACTCCAAGTGAGAAAAAACCGGCAGTGCTCCTTCAGATGCTTGAAAAGTAGTAATGGATTCTCGAAGAGGACCCCATAGAAAGATAGTGAATACTACCGCAAAACAGCCGTGAAAAATGCGTGCAATAAAAAACGGGAAAAATCGAATATCTGTTTCGGCGAGTATGCTAGCTACTTGTGCTTGAACGGAGAAACCGCTGAAGCCTAATACAAAGCTAACGATGATAATTTGATGAAACAGCAGCGTGTCTGGTGCTTCACTTGCTAGACGGCTTCCTAGCGTGATTTCAAAAAGCCCTGAAATAAAGGGAAGGCTGAGTTCAGTCCCTATATGACACAGGGAAAATAAATAAGCTAGACCGCTGCTTAAAACGGCCGTGATATGAGTAACATATAAAAGTTTGTTTAATACAGAAAATAAAATGATAAAACCGCCAATCATTAAGAGAGATTGAACAGCAGAAGTAACTGCATCTCCTAAAAGCTTCCCGATAGGACGCTTATCTTTTAAACGCGTTTTATGCATTTCATGAAAAGCTAACGATAAAGAAGGTTTTTGAGTTACTTGCCCTTTCGGTTTTGCTGATCCATAAAAACGCATCACCAGTCCTACACAAATATTCCCTATGTAATGAGAGAGAGCTAATATGATACCGACAGCTGGATTGTGAAAAAAGCCAACTGCCACAGCCCCAAAAATAAAAATAGGGTTAGATGAGTTAGTAAATGATACGAGTCTTTCAGCTTCGATAGCTGTTAGCTGCTTTTCTTGACGCAGCCGGGAAGTGATTTTTGCACCTGAAGGAAACCCAGAAGCCATGCCCATTGCTAAAGCAAAACCCCCTACTCCAGGTACTCGGAATAAAGGCCTCATAAACGGCTCTAATAAGATTCCAATGAACTTCACTACGCCAAACCCAATAAGCATTTCTGAAACAATAAAAAAGGGCAGCAGAGAAGGAAAGACGACCTTCCACCATGTGTTGAGACCTCTTACTGAACCTTCTAGCGCTTCTTTTGGATATACAATAAGCGCAATAGCGAGAAGCGTTACGCTCGTCCCGAGCAGAAGTGTTTTCACCATCGATTTATTCAACGAACGATTCATCTCCTTTTCTAAGCTCACGTCATTTTGATACGAATGAAATGAGGAGTTTTAGGCAAATGTACAAGTTCTTCTATATATCAATATACGAAGCTATGCATTGACTTTATGCCTATGAGTAAGGAGAAAATAAATTCATACTGAATAAAAAGGCGTCTTGTCACATTTGGAAATACAATTCATATACATAAATCAATGCACTTCTAGGATAGTCAAGGAGTAAAAAAACGTATACGCAGCAAGCGAAGAGTAAGAATTTCTTAAAACAACCTTCAGTATAGTATAATGCTTAATAACCACCGTGGATTGAGCAAAACATATCTTTAGCTTCATACTAAATGAACAAATAGAAAATGAAGAATAGTCCTACCGAAGACAGGGCAACAATGATAGAGAAGCTCATCAAATGTTTTTACATTTTTAGAAGTCTATAAGGTAAAACGAGGGGGCAGGTAAAGTGGAAAGCCCAAAAATAGGAGTTGCGTTAGGCTCAGGTGGAGCTAGAGGTTTTGCACATTTAGGAGTAATCAAAACGCTAACAGAAAATAACATTCCTATTGATTTTCTAGCTGGCAGCAGCATGGGAGCTTTAGTTGGTGCACTATATGCGTCGGGTATTGAACTGACAACTCTTTATAAAATGGCGCTAACGTTCAAACGAAAGTATTATTTGGATTTTACCGTGCCTAAAATGGGGTTTATTACAGGCAACAGAGTAAAATCGTTGGTTCGCACCTTTACGCAAAATAGAACCATTGAACAGCTATCTATACCGTTTGCCATCGTAGCGACAGATTTGAAAACAGGAGAGAAAGTGGTGTTTAAAAAAGGACCTATCGCTGAAGCGGTGAGAGCAAGTATTTCAATTCCAGGAATCTTTGCTCCCGAAGTAATTGATGGACGATTGCTTGTAGACGGCGGGGTAGTGGACCGTATTCCTGTATCGGTTGTAAAAGAAATGGGATCTGATATTGTTATTGGAGTGGATGTATCAAAAGCGAAAGTGAATGCAGAAATCAGCTCCATTTTCGATGTCATTATGCAAAGTTTAGATATTTTGCAAGATGAGCTAGTAGCTCACCGAACCATTGCTTCAGACGTTATGATTCGTCCTAATCTCGATACTTTTAGTTCCCGAGCATTTACAAACATTCAAGAAATGATTTCAATTGGTGAACAAGCAGCACATGAGCAGTTGCCTTCTATCCTACAAGCAATTGATCATTGGAAGGAGAACAAAAAAAGTGAAATCTAGAATTAGAATTTTGGTATATTTGGCTGTTATTGCAGTGGTGGCAATGCTTTGTTTTTATCCTTTGCCGTACTACATTACAAAGCCTGGAATGGCAGAAGAACTTGCGCCTATTATTAAGGTAGAAGATGGATACCATGAAAAAGGGACGTTTATGCTTACAACTGTAAGAATGGGCAGAGCAACTCCTCTTTCATATGGTCTTGCGAAAATACAGGACTTTCATGAAATTTTCCCTACAAAGCAAATTTTGCAGCAAGGTGAAAGCGATGAAGACTACTCGACAAGGCAATTACATATGATGGATACGTCAAAAAATGCCGCTATTTCAGTAGCATACGAAGCAGCTGGAAAGACCGTTTCCTATCTCAATAAAGGCGTATATGTTACATATGTTGTAGAAAATATGCCTGCAAATGGAAAACTTCATGTTGGAGATGTAGTGACGAAAGTAGACGAGAAAAAAATTCAAACTGCTGAGGACTTAATCAACTACGTATCGACTAAAAAAGCAGGAGATTCAGTATCAATTTATGTAAAAAGAGATGGCAAAGAAAGCAAACATACTCTAAAAGTTAAAGCATTTCCTGACGAGCCGAAACGAGTAGGCCTAGGAATTGCCTTAGAAACAAACCAAGAATTAAAAGTTAAGCCCGATATACATATTGATACTGAAAAAATAGGAGGGCCTTCAGCAGGGCTGATGTTCTCGCTTGAAATTTATAATCAGCTTGTTAAAGAAGACATGACAAAAGGCCACCGAGTCGCAGGTACAGGGACTATCAATGATAAAGGAGAGGTAGGACCAATCGGAGGTATTTCGCAAAAAATTGTAGCGGCAGATAAAGAAGGAGCAGAGATTTTCTTTGCACCAAATGAAAAAGGGGCTGCGGGCTCTAACTACCGAGAAGCAGTGAAGACAGCTAAAAAAATAAACAGTGATATGAAAATTGTACCCGTGGATTCATTTTCGGATGCCGTAACCTATTTAGAAGAGCTGAAACCATAAAAAAATCGTCTCTTGTAGACGATTTTTTTATGGCCAAATAATAGGAGGCTGCGTATATTCTTGTTTCATAAACTGAGAGCGCAGAGGCTCCTGAAACGGCATACTATAAACATGTGTCGCTTTAATGTCGGTATCAATTTCTTTTAGTTTACATTGCGAGACAGTGGATACAATAGGAAGGGACAGCTTTTTCTTAATCGTTTTTAAATAGCCTTGTCCTGTCTTTGACATTCCCAATAAGCGAATATAAGGATCAGCTTGTTGCATCTCACTTTTTGTTGTATTGGTTAAAAGATGAACGCACATGCGCTGTAGACGGGTTCTCGTATATCGCTTCGTTTTAACATTTGTTAAAAAATCTTCAAATGAAGTAGATGAAGAAATATAAGATAGCAGCCGATGTTCAATACCTTCTTCTATTTCATAAATACGCTGTAAGTCATAAAGCGAAGTAGTTAATAATTTGTATTTCAAAAATGGGAAATAGTGCTCCCAATGATGAAACTGTCCGTTTGCTTGTTTGTAAGCTGCTAATTCGTTTGCTGTACTAACTGGCATATGCTTGCTCAGGTCCCCATGGCTGCTGGTGTCAAAAATAGCTTTACGTATGCTTGTAGCGCTTGAAATAAAAGAGGAAGACAGTGAATCATCGTGATAATGTGATTGAATTCGAGTGATTGTATATGGTTTAATAGATGCATGCTGTTTTTTAATGGCAGCTACATAGCTCATTCCAAGCACATTATTTGGCTGAGATAGATCAATAGGAGCCTCCGTGAAAAGCTGTAAGAAAGCATTGGAAGCGGCTTTTGGATAACTGTTTCCTTTTTTCATCTCTTGTTGAATTAAAGCGGATAGTTCTGATTCATGAGTTTCGAGCAAATCAGCGGTGCGGGTAAATGAGTCAATATGGCCATTTTCGCTGCCAAAGCATACAAAGTCAGCGTGAAGAGATTCTAAAATAGAAATAGCGCCGCTTGCGAATGTTTCAGCTTTTTGAGTAGAAAAAGCATAGGGTAATTCAACGACTAAGTCTGCACCAGCAGCTAAAGCCATTCTTGTGCGGGACCATTTCGATACAAGAGCAGGCTCTCCGCGCTGCAAAAAGTGCCCGCTCATCACAGCAATCACACAATCTGCTCCGGTTTGTTGTTTCGCTTGCTGCAAATGATAAGCGTGTCCGTTATGAAAAGGATTATATTCGACAATTATTCCAACTGCTTGCATAATGTCTCCTTTTAATTTATTATTTTTAGTCTAGTTCTTTGTTTTAAAAACATTTTTTTATGAAAGTAAGAAATTTTTGCAAAAAAGCATATTTAAGTACATTATAGTGTAAAGAAAAAATATTGACAAATAATCTTGTGAAAGCTATAATAACCTTTGTTGCCTTGAGGTGATTAACAATGAAATGGACAATACATCAATTGTATCAGTTGCAAAATAAAGGTCTAACATTTGACGAAGTGATTGACGGCAAAGAGTTTATGAATGCTGATCCTCAAATTCGTAGAATGTCAGATGTAAACGTGAAAGGAAGAGCCGACATTAGCTCTTCGAAAGTAACGTTTCACCTTAAAATTTCAGGAGAAATGACGTTGCCTTGTGCTCGTACATTAGTCGACGTTCCGTACCCATTTGAAATTAACGCAACTGAAACGTTTTTATTGAATGTGAATGCTGATTATGAAGAAGATGCTGAAGTACGCATTGTAGAGGGAGAAACGGTTGATTTACAACCTTTGATTCAAGAGTTAATTATTGTTGAAATTCCTCTGCAGGTATTTAGTGAAAATCAGCAAGCGGCAGGAGCAGCTCCACAGTCAGGAAAAGACTGGGAAGTTGTTACAGAAGAAGAACAGCAGGAAAAAGTAGATCCCCGCTTAGCCGTACTCGAAAATTTCTTTAAAGACAAAAAGAAATAAAAATGCGAAGATCCGGCTTTCGGGCCTTCATATGATTTTAAAATTCTTTTAAGGAGGTGGGAATAATGGCTGTACCTTTTAGAAGAACATCTAAAATGAAGAAAAGAACGCGTCGTACGCACTTTAAATTACAAGTTCCTGGTATGGTAGAGTGCCCAAATTGTGGTGAAATGAAACTATCACACCGCGTATGTAAAGCTTGTGGTACTTACAAAGGAAATGACGTAGTAAGCAAATAATTGCTTATTTAAATAAAAGACCCTCTTAAAGGGTCTTTTATTTTTTTGCCTTTTTTCCTTCTCTGCCCTTTGGAGGAGAAGGATTTTTCTTATAGAACAAGAACTCTTTTTAAATAAACAATTACTGTTGTAAAAGGATTCATACCTTGTCTATAAGGAGGAAAAAGCATGAAAAAAAGCGAGCTGTTTACTACAAGCCAAGGCATTGCTACGTTTGTGATTAATCGTCCTGAAAAGCGTAATGCTATTGATTATGATGTGATGAATGAACTGCAGCAAGCTGTAGATTATGTGAAACATGATCAGTTAGTAAAAGCTTTTGTAATTACAGGTGCTGGTTCAGATGCATTTTGCAGTGGAGGAGATTTAAGTGTATTTCATGAGCTAAAGACTTCGAAAGAGGCGTCTCAAATGTTAACGAAAATGGGAAAAATTCTTTATGAGATTTTAACACTCCCAAAACCAACAGTTGCCCTTTTGAATGGAACATCGGTTGGAGGGGGATGTGAGCTTGCGATTGCATGTGACTTCCGTATAAGTGCAACACATAGCGAAATGGGCTTTATTCAAGGGAATTTAGGAATTACAACAGGCTGGGGAGGAGGAACCATTCTTCTTGAAAAGCTGCGTTATCAAGAAGCCATGGAAATGATCTACAGTGCTCAGCTGTATGGAGTAGAACGAGCAAAGCAAATTGGATTTCTTTCCTATGTCACGTCGTTTAAAGAGCTAACTATGAGGTGTGAGGAGTGGTTAGCGCCTATCACTCATAAACCGACCCAGGTATTGCAAGCTTACAAAGAAATCGCTATTGAGAAATGGGAGCAAAGCCGGGTTTGGAATCGGATGGAACAAGAAATTCATCGCTGCTCGATATTGTGGGAGTCGCCTGAGCATGAAGAAGCGGTTCAAAAGGTCATCGTTAAAAAAACATAGTTATGAACTGCATTTCCATAGCAATATAGTTAATAAGCGAAAGATGAAAGAATCACGGGTTTCCCATTTTGCTTCAAAGTATATGAAAGATTTTCTCGATTGAGAAGAGGAACAATAGTCTATCTTATCTAGTAGGTGCATATTCATTTAATAAGTACGGATAAGGAGGGATAGAAAAATGACTTCTTCTCGTCAAGATGCATGGACTCATGATGAAGATTTATTACTCGCAGAAATTGTACTGCGTCATATACGTGAAGGTGGCACTCAGCTAGCTGCATTTGAAGAAGTGGGGAAGAAACTTACACGAACATCAGCAGCTTGTGGCTTCCGCTGGAATTCTTTTGTGCGCAAACAATACAAGACTGGTATTGATCTTGCGAAAAAACAGAGAAAAGAATTAAAAGCAAGAACTGTTTCAAAAGATGACGAGCAGCCTGCACGCTTATCATATATGGAAGCAGAGAAACATATTTCGCTTAATGAGGTAATTAAATATTTAGAAAATGTAGATCAAGGGCAAAGACACTCGTCAGAGCTTCTCGAAGCTAATGAAGAACTGCAGCAAAAGATTGAACGTTTACAAGAGAAAGTAACGATTTTGGAAAAAGAAAAAAAAGCTTTGCAAAACAACTTGTTAATTGTGGAAGATGACTATAAAGCTCTTATCGAAATTATGGAGAGGGCTCGTAAAATGGTTGTATTAAAAGAGGATGAAAAAAGTAGAAAAGTAAAATTTCAAGTGGATAAAAATTTAAATTTAGAAAAAGTTCAAAAGTAAAGCGATAGTTTGAATGCTCCCTACTTCATGTTGATCATATATACCACATAGATATAAAATAAACAGCTGGAAATCAGCTGTTTATTTTTGTTCGCTTACACCGTTTGGTAGCCAAATAAGAGGGTTTTCTCCCAAATCACGATCGATATCATACGTTACAGGTGCGAATCCCATTTTTGACCAAAAATCACTCGATTTTACTCGTGGGCTTGTTTTGATAGGTAATTGAAAGGATTTGGCATATTCAACGAGCGTTTGACCTAATCCTTTGCGCTGAAAATCGCTGAGCACTTCAAGTTTCCACACTTCAATATACGTTTGAGGCGGCTCGAAATATTGATCGTACTGTTTGTTTCGCTTATAGAGACTCATGCGAGCCACTAAGCTATTTCCAAAATAAATGCCGTAAAACGGAGAATTTATTTCATTATCGGAAATCTTAGCATGTAATTCTTCTAGCATTGAAAGTTCTTGAATGCCATATTCTTTGAATTTCTTGAACTCTTCCAGCGTTTTAAAATTAATTTTTAAATGCTTCACTTCGTAATTCATCCCATATCCCCCTTGTTATGTCTCTTTGCTAGACGAACGAACTGGCTTGGTTCGTTCATCTAATATTATATAACAAAAATACAAAATATTCTGTTTTCGGGATTGTTGAATGATTATTCAATGCGCATAAGGAAAAATGAATTCTTTCAGTTAAATACGAAGAATACATTACTATAAGCATCACTTTTTAGAAAGAAAGCAAAAGGAAAGGGAAATTCAAATAGAAAGCGTTTTCAAAAATTGTAGAGGAGTTTTAAAATTATTGTAGAATTATATGGGGGAAAGTAGAAATTTGAGGAAAGGGGAGAGAAAGGTGAAAAAAATATTGATTGCAAATCGAGGAGAAATTGCTCTTCGTATTATTCATACATGCAAACAAATGGGCATTGAAACGGTGGCTGTCTATTCCGATGCAGATGCAGAA
Organism: Priestia sp. 40; assembly: GCF_049368575.1. NCBI lineage: Bacteria > Bacillati > Bacillota > Bacilli > Caryophanales > Bacillaceae > Priestia > Priestia sp. 40. The sequence continues at coordinate 980,144 of NZ_JBMPZA010000005.1, read as the reverse complement.
CTTCCTTATGTTCAAGCGGCTACAAAAGCACGTCGAATTGGAGAGCCTCCTGTGCAAAAGTCATATTTGAATGTGGAAGAGCTGCTGCGAATTAGTCGTGAAGAAAAAGTAGACGCCATTCATCCTGGATATGGATTTTTATCGGAAAATAGTGCATTTGCTAAAAGAGCGATTGATGAAGGTTTTTGTTTTATCGGTCCTTCTCCCGAAATCATTTCGATGATGGGTGACAAAATCGCTGCCCGCGCTGCGATGAAAGAAGCGGGTGTACCTGTTGTCCCCGGCAGCGAAGGCGATGTGACGTCAGTTGAAGAGGCTTGTAAAGTAGCGGGGGTAATTGGATATCCCGTTATGTTAAAAGCAAGCGGAGGCGGCGGAGGAATTGGGATGGTGCGCTGCGATAACGAAGAAGCAGTAAAACAAGTATATGTCTCAACAAAAGCAAGAGCAAAAGCATATTTTGGTCATGAAGGAATGTTTATTGAAAAGCTTATCACAAACGCAAAACATATCGAGGTACAGGTGTTTGGAGATCAGCATGGTAATGTCGTTCATCTTTTTGAACGCGATTGTTCCGTACAAAGAAGAAATCAAAAAGTGATTGAAGAAGCCCCTGCGCTTTCTTTAAAAGAAAGTACGCGACAAGCCATGCAAAACCAAGCCGTTCAAGCGGCTAAAGCGATCGGCTATTATAATGCGGGTACGGTGGAGTTTATCGTGGATGAAGACGAAAATTTTTATTTTCTTGAAATGAACACGCGGCTGCAAGTTGAGCATCCGATCACCGAGCAAATTGCAGGGGTCGATTTAGTTAAGTGGCAGATCTTAGCTGCGCGCGGTGAAAAGCTTCCACGTGTGCAAGAGGAAATAGCAGCAAATAACTACGCCATTGAATTTCGTATTTATGCAGAAGATCCGTTTACTTTCTTACCGGCTCCGGGAAAAATTACGGGTTATCACTTGCCCGAGCGAACCTATGCGCGCGTAGATAGTGGCTACAGTAATATGAATGCGGTTACACCTTTTTATGATCCAATGATTGCAAAAGTTATTATTACTGGTCGTACGCGTTCAAATGCAATTGAACTAGCTAAATCATATTTTACAGAAGCTGTCATAGAGGGAATCAAAACGAATATTCCTCTATTTAAGCAGTTGTTAAATGAAGAATTATATGAAAAAGGAACCTATAACACATCGTTATTATCAACAGTATTAAATAAAGGAGGAGCACCACAATGAGTGAAATCAAAGCGACAATGGCAGGCATGGTATTTAATGTGTTTGTTCAGCAAGGTGCAAGTGTAACTAAAGGAGAAGTTGTTGTTGTATTAGAATCTATGAAAATGGAAATTCCTATTGAAAGCGATCAAGCTGGTATTGCAGAGACTGTCCATATAGCCGTGGGGGATTTTGTGAACGAAGGCGACGTTTTGGTGACTATTTCATAACTCATAAAGGAGAGATATCATGATACATACAGGTGAATCTCAGAAAAAATATGATGAAAATCGTCAAAAAGTAGAGCGTGGCAACGCCGAGAAGTATAAAGAGAAACTTGCAAAACAACAGAAGCTTTTTGTAAGAGATCGTTTAGCCCTTTTATTCGATGACGGGAAATATGAAGAAGACGGCATGTTTGCAAATAATAAAGCCGAAGGGTTGCCGGCAGACGGTGTTGTAACTGCGATTGGAAAAGTAAACGGTGAAACGGTTTGTGTAATGGCTAATGATTCTACTGTAAAAGCAGGGTCTTGGGGAGCTAGAACAGTAGAAAAAATTATTCGGATTCAAGAAGTAGCAGAAAAACTGCATGTGCCTTTACTGTACTTGGTGGATTCCGCGGGAGCTCGTATTACGGATCAATTAGATATGTTTCCAAACCGCCGAGGAGCTGGAAGGATCTTTCACAATCAAGTAAAACTTTCCGGCGTCATTCCTCAAATTTGTTTGCTTTTCGGTCCGTCAGCAGCTGGAGGAGCTTATATCCCTGCATTTTGTGATATTGTTGTGATGGTAGATGGGAACGCTTCTATGTACTTAGGGTCGCCGCGTATGGCCGAAGCCGTTATTGGAGAAAAGGTTACGCTAGAAGAAATGGGAGGAGCGCATATGCACTGCAGCGTTAGCGGGTGCGGTGATGTGCTGGCTTATTCTGAAGAAGAAGCTATTTCGTATGCCAAATCTTATTTAACATACTTTCCACAAAACTATCAAGAGAAGCCTAAAGTACAAAAAGCTAAAGAGCCTAAGCAGACAAAAGATTTAATAGAACTAATTCCGGAGAATCAAAATGTTCCATTTGATATCTATGAAGCAATTGATACCCTTATTGACGAGGGGAGCTTTTTTGAAATAAAAAAACTGTTTGCCGCCGAATTGGTAACAGGGCTTGCACGAATAGATGGAAAAGTAGTAGGGATTGTTGCTAATCAGCCAAAAGTTAAAGGGGGAGTGCTGTTTGTAGATTCAGCAGATAAAGGCGCAAAATTTATTCAATTGTGCGATGCATTCCATATTCCTTTGCTGTTTTTAGCTGACGTGCCTGGATTTATGATTGGAACCAAAGTAGAAAGAGCTGGCATCATTAGACATGGAGCCAAATTAATTGCAGCAATGAGTTCAGCTACAGTTCCTAAAATTTCCGTAGTCATGCGTAAAGCTTATGGCGCAGGACTTTATGCTATGGCTGGCCCAGCTTTTGAACCGGATTGCTGCATTGCATTGCCTACTGCTCAAATTGCCGTAATGGGTCCTGAAGCTGCTGTAAATGCTGTTTACTCTAATAAAATCAATGAAATTGAGGATCCGAAAGAGCGGTTTATGTTTGTAAAACAGAAACAGCAGGAGTATAAAGAACACATCGATATCTATACGCTGGCTTCTGAACTGATTATTGACGACATCGTTCCTGCTAACGAACTGCGTCGAACTTTAATTGACCGCTTTCGATTATATGAAACAAAGAATGTGACCTTTAGCCGTCGTAAACATCCGGTGTATCCCGTATAATAGAAAAAAACGGGATCATTCTAAATAATTTACAATAAGCCCGGTGATTTTTAATCACACGGGCTATATGAATAGGTAAAATTTAAAGAATGCATTTAATTCAAAGCATTTTTTTGCTAAAATGAAACTCAATAATAGAAAGAGGAACAAAAAATACGATGAAAACTATAGGTATTATTGGAGGCGGATCATTAGGTCTGTTGTTTAGCGCGTATTTATCAGATGATTATGATGTAACCTTGTACACGAAAACACAAACTCAAGCAAAGTGTATTAACGAAAATGGAATTACCTTACATAGACAAGGGGAACATCACACGAAAAAAGTCAGTGCTATTCCTCTAGAAAAAAACATAAAAGAAGCAGATTTAATCATTATTACTGTAAAACAGTATCATTTAAAAGAGATTATTCCTTTTATCAAAACCCTTACTATACATACTCCCCTTTTGTTTATCCAAAACGGTATGAGCCATATTGAAATTCTCAAAAATCTCCCGCAGCGCACTCTCTATTTGGGTACAGTTGAACACGGGGCAATGCGTACAAATATGGATAACGTCCATCATACAGGAATAGGAACAACCCGTATTGCTTCGTACAGAGGAGAAATGGAGTCTATCTTGCCAATTGTGAATTTTCCTTGGGTGATTGAAACAGATTGGTATGCGATGCTGGTGAAAAAATTAGTTGTAAATGCGCTCATCAATCCTCTTACGGCGCTGTATCGGGTAAAAAATGGGCAGCTGATTCACAACAGCTACTTTTATAAAACGATGCGTCTATTGTTTGAAGAGATTGCGGCTGTGTTAAAACTGGATTCAGCTTTTAATTATTGGGAAAATGCGCTGGGGGTTTGTTCGCGCACGAGTACAAATCAATCTTCTATGCTAAAAGATATACAGGAGGGGCGGCAGACAGAAATTGATGCTATTTTAGGCTATATTCAAACACAAGCTGCTGAAAAAAGAACGTCGACGCCTATTGTTGACTTTTTATATGGGTCAATAAAAGGAATCGAAGAAGAAAAGGGTGATTAACATGGGAAGTTTTATTGCTGGAGTTTTTGCGACGTTTGTCACTCTGCCGCTCGTTGGTTTTTTTATTCTATACATGCTTTTACGCAAACTGACGAAAAATAAAAGGAAATCTGTCCACATAGCAACGTACATTACTACGGTTTTTCTTATTTTGTCCGTGCATTATGCAGCTGTAGAAATTTTCGGGCACTCTTTTTTGTGGTTGATTGCGCTAGTCCTTTTAGTTGTAGCAATGATTATGATGTTTGTACATTGGAAAGTCAAACATGACTTAGAAATGAAGCTTATTGCGAAAGGGTTCTTTCGGATGAATTTTGTTTTGTTTCTTATTGCACATATTGTATTAAATATAGGTGGAATCGCTTTTCGTATTTCCTCTCTGTAAAGCATGTTACTAGACGTGAGCAGTTACATTATGGATAATGAAGCTATATGTAGAGAATATAAGTATTAGGAAAAGAAAGGAAGTTCTTTCATGGAGATTACAGACGTCTCTTTAAAGGCGGGAAACAAACTAACGAACGATTACATAAAAGGTGAAAAGCAAGCACTTTCCTTTTTTCATTATAATATACACGAAAAAGACGTATATGAAAAACGTTTAGCGGATGTTCAAAAGCAGTCTTATCCAAGAGAACAGCTTGCTGAGTATCTGTTTGATTTTAATAAGCGCTACGGAGCATCTTCTAAGACGATTGAAAATATTGAAAAGCTAAAAGATCCTAACAGCGTAGTGGTCGTTGGAGGTCAGCAAGCGGGGTTGCTTACGGGCCCTTTGTACACCATTCATAAAGTGATTTCAATTGTACTCCTAGCTAAACAACAAGAGGAAGCTTTAAACGTGCCCGTGCTTCCGGTATTTTGGATTGCTGGAGAAGATCATGATTTTGCTGAGATCAACCATGTATACACAGAGCATAAAAACCAGCTTTTAAAGAAAACGTTAAAGCATTCTTTAAAGAAAAAGCAAATGGTTTCTCAAATCGAACTAGACCATGAAGCCTGTAGAAGCTGGGTTCGTGATGTATTTCAAACGTTTAACGAAACGGCGCATACAAACCAGGTATTACACTTTGTTTTAGAGGCGTTAGATAAATCACGTACCTATGTCGATTTCTTTGCTCATTTGGTTACCACAATGTTCGCAGAGTCAGGTCTTATTTTAATGGATGCAGCTTCTAAAGAAGTACGCAGCATTGAATCTTCTTTCTTTGTGACGTTAATTGAACAAAATGACAAATTATCGTCAGCGGTTATGGAACAGCAAACAGAGATTCAAAAACAATACGGACGAATGATTGAAGTGGGAGAAGAAACGGCTCATCTCTTTTATTCACACAACGAAAACAGAGTACTTTTAGAAAGAGATGCAGAACAAAAGCAGTTTGTTGGAAAGCAAAATGAACTCGTGCTGTCTAAAGAAGAACTGGTTCAAATTGCTAAACAAACGCCTGAGCTTCTTAGTAACAACGTTGTTACTCGACCCCTTATGCAGGAGTACTTGCTTCCTACCCTTGCGTTTATCGCAGGTCCGGGGGAAGTAGCGTATTGGGCAGAGCTTGAAAAAGCATTTTCTTTATTTAGCTTTAAAATGCCTCCCGTTGTCCCTAGGTTATCCTATGCAATCGTAGAAAGACATATCGAGAAGTATATGGATGAACTTCAGTTAGACCTTTCGAACGTAGTGAACGAAGGCGTAGATGCAGAGAGGGAGCACTGGCTTAAGACAGAAGTTCACAACCCATACGAAATGTATTTTGAAAAAGCGAAAGAAGATTTCGAAAAAATTCATAAAACTCTTCGTGAAAATATTCAAAAAGAAGACAAAACATTTGATGAAGTCATGCTTAAAAATCGAGGGATTATTCAAAAGCAGTTTGAAACTATTCAAAAGATTGTCGAATCCAAACAGCTAATTAAGCACGATGTGAAGCATTCAAAATATGCTCAAGTTGAACTTGCTCTTCGTCCCTACAACGCTCCACAAGAACGTATGTGGAATATTATGTATTATTTAAACAGTTATGGTATGCAATTTGTGTCAGATTTACTAAGTGCTGAAGTCGAATTAAATCACCAGTTAAAAGTCTGTTATGTCTAATAAAATCCTGCTGAAAAGCAGGATTTTTATTTTGGAAAAGAGAAAAAGTCTACAAGGTGAATGTTAACCAATTGAATCCTTATAAGGTATATATTTCTAATTGAGCAAAAAAAACTTATATTCCTTACATTTTATTCTACGAATATGTCCTACTTTTAACAAAATGACACTATTTGTGACAAAAAGACAAAATTCTACTTAATTCTTATATAAATAGCTGAAATAATGTTGAACTTTGATATATAATATAAACGTGTATATATATCAAAGAAAAACACCGTTTTTTGCTTTTTGTATACATAACTAAGTAGTTTAGAAAGAAGTAGGTGTCATAATGTTTAATCACACAACTGTTTTGCTTAAAGAAGCAGCGGAAGGCTTAAATATTAAGCCGGATGGAGTATATGTCGACTGCACGCTTGGCGGAGCAGGTCATAGTGAATATATCGTAAAACAGCTATCAGAAAAAGGGAAATTAATTGCGTTTGATCAAGACGATGTCGCTCTTGCAAATGCAAAAGAGAAATTGGCCCCGTATCTAGACAGAGTTATTCTAATCAAAAGTAATTTTCGCTATTTAAAAGAGCAGCTAATGAAACACGGAATTGAAGAAGTAGATGGAGTATTGTTCGACCTAGGCGTCTCGTCTCCTCAGTTGGATACACCAGAGCGAGGGTTCAGTTTTCATCATGATGCCCCGCTTGATATGCGCATGGATCAAAACTCAATGTTTTCTGCGTACAACGTAGTAAATGAATGGCCTTATGAAAAACTTGTGAAAATCTTTTTCCAATACGGAGAAGAAAAGTTTTCGAAACAAATTGCCCGCAAAATTGAAGCATATCGAGAGTCTAAACCAATTGAAACAACGCTAGAGCTGGTTGATCTTATTAAAGATGGTATTCCAGCGCCAGCTAGACGAACGGGTGGACATCCGGCAAAACGAATTTTCCAGGCTATTCGAATTGCTGTAAATGATGAGCTTCAAGTATTTGAAGATGCAATTGAACAGGCTATGGATGTGATCAAAAAAGGTGGGCGTGTAAGTGTTATTACCTTCCACTCACTTGAAGACCGAATTTGTAAAGTTGCGTTTAAAAATGCAAGCACGGTTCCGCAGCTTCCACATGGACTGCCGATTATTCCAGAAGAATTTAAACCTAAAATGAAAGTTATTACAAGAAAACCTATTTTACCTTCAGAAGAAGAGATAGAAGAAAATAAGCGCGCGCGTTCGGCAAAGCTTCGAATTGTTGAGAAATTAGTGTAATTAAAGGGTTTAATCAAAGAGGAGGGGACGAGAATGAACAATGTAGCATACAAAGTAAGAGAGCAAGATCAGCAGCAGAAGCAGCAAAAGACGGTACGTCAAGTTGTTCGGAAGACAAAAAGAAAAATCACGGTTGGTGAAAAAATTGTGTATTCCGGATTTGTCGCACTCATGCTGTTTGGATCTGTGCAAATCATTTCAAATCAATCTTCGCTTTATAGCATCAGTGAAGAAGTGCAATCACTCGATGGAAAGATTGACAAGCAAGAAGCAAAAAACAATGAGTTAAAATTACAGGTAACAGAGTTAAGTGCATACGATCGTATTTGGACAAAAGCAAAAGAACTTGGACTAAAATTGAATGAAAATAACGTAAAAGTCGTTAACGATTAATTGCGATGACTACGCCAAGAAAAAATAGCAATATTAGTACAGGAGCAGCAATATTAATTTTAATATTTGCATTGCTCTTTTTTGTATTAGCCATCAGGTTCTTTTACATCCAAGCGACAGGCAAAGCAGACGGAGAAGCTTTAGCCGAAATTGCACAAAAACAGCATACGCGAACGTCTAATATTGAAGGACAGCGCGGTACGATTTACGATCGAAACGGAGAAGCAATCGCCCAAGATACGGGTGCTTATACGGTTGTGGCGATTTTAGATAAAAAACAAACAAAAGACAAAGATCACCCGCAGCACGTAGTAGACCCTGAAAAAACGGCTGAAAAATTAGCCCCATTGTTGAAGATGGATGAGTCTAAACTTGAAAAAATGATGTCTAAAGACGTCTTCCAAGTCGAACTTGGCCCAGGCGGACGTGACATTGATAACGTGCTAAAGCAAAAAATTGAGAAACTAAATCTCCCAGGCATCACGTTTTTACGCGATTCGAAGCGTTTCTATCCAAACGGTGTATTCGCCTCAAGTATTTTAGGATACGCACAAAAAGATGATACGGGTAAAATCGTAGGGAAAATGGGAATTGAAAAAGTATTTGATAAGCAGCTTTCTGAAGAAGATGGATATGTAAAATACGAAGCTGCTAAAAATGGAATTAAGCTTCCGGATCCAAAAGAGTCAATTGTAGCTCCGAAAAATGGAGACAGCGTCACGCTTACGATTGATGAAAAAATTCAAACGTTTTTAGAGGATGCAATGACAGCTGCTGCTAAAGAATATAAACCAGAAGAGCTAATGGCAACGGTAGTGAATCCGAAAACTGGTGAAATTTTGGCGATGTCAAACCGCCCTTCATTTGACCCAAATATTCGTGATATCACTTCTTATCGTAATCCGTTTGTTGAAAACAGCTATGAACTTGGTTCAACAATGAAAATCTTTACGTTAGCAGCCGCGATTGATGCAGGCGTCTATAACGGCGAAGATCGCTATCAGTCGGGATCTTATAAAGTAACGAAAAACAGCGTTCCGATTAACGATCACAACGGTGGAGTCGGCTGGGGAGCTATTACATTTAATGAAGGAATTCAAAGGTCTTCAAATGTAGCGGTTGCCATTTTAGCCAATGAAAAATTAGGTACCGACCGTTTGTATAAATACTTGGACAAGTTTGGCTTTATGGATAAAACGGGAATTGACTTGCCGAACGAAGCTTCTAGCAAGTTAGTGACGAAGTACCCGAGAGACCGAGTAACCACTGCGTTTGGACAGGCGTCTGCTTTTACGCCTATTCAAGAAATTCAAGCGGCTACTGCCATTGCAAATGACGGGAAAATGATGAAACCTTACGTGATTAAACAAGTAGTCGATGAAACAAATAAGAAAACGATTAAGAAAACGAAACCTACCGTAGTAGGACAACCTATTTCTAAAAAAGCAGCGAACGAAACGCTAGATATTCTAGAAACCGTTGTTTCTTCTGATGACGGAACAGGGAAACCTTACGCGATTGAAGGATACGATGTCGCTGGAAAGACGGGAACAGCTCAAATTCCTGGTCCTAGCGGAGGCTACTTGCATGGACACGGAAAAAATTTCATTTCCTTCATGGGCTTTGCACCTGCTAAAGATCCAAAGCTGCTTGTCTATGTAGCTGTTAAAAATCCAACTCTCACGCCTCAAGAGACGGGTACTGCGCCGCTTACAGCCGTATTTAATCCGGTGATGAAAAACAGCCTGCAGTACTTAGGAGTGGAGCCTGAAAAAACAGACGAAGACGGAAAGAAAACAGAAGAGAAAAAGGTAGATTCAGAAATTACGCTTAAATCTTACGTTAACGAATCAGTTGATAGTACCGTGAAAGACTTAAAACAAAAAGGACTTGTTCCTGTTGTAATAGGTAAAGGAGATACGGTAGAAAGCCAATCACCTACTTCTGATACCATTGTCACTGGTCAACGCGTGTTCATTAAGACAAATGGAAAAGCCACAATGCCTGATTTAACAGGTTTTTCACATCGTGATGTTATTCGCTTTAGTGAATTTGTCAACGTTCGACCTAGCGCACTTGAAAATGGTTATGTTGTAAGTCAAAGTATTAAAGCAGGCGATCCGCTAAAAGCAGGCACGTACCTGAAAGTGGAACTTGAAACGCCTAAAGAATTTTCAAGCACGTTAAATAAGTTAAAAGAAACGGAAAAAAGTGAATCTGATAGTAAAAAAGACGATAAGCAACTTGACTAGAAAATAAGTTCTAGTGAATCCTGTACAAGCATATATTGGAACGAGCCGATTCAGAGGAGGTTCTAATATATGCGGGTATCAGGAGTCACAGTTCGTAAGAGGCTAGCCATTGTTTTGTTTGTCGGTTTTATTGTGTTTTTGATCATTGATACAAGGCTTGGATATGTACAGTTGCTGACTGGGGATACGCTAACTGAAAAAGCCAAAGATTTATGGAGTCGGAATATTCCTTTTGAACCGGAAAGAGGAAAGATACTAGATCGCAATGATGTGGCACTTGCTACAAATAAAAGTGCACCGACCGTTTTAGTTATGCCAAGACAAGTTGAAAATCCAGCTGTTACGGCTGAAAAGTTAGCAAAAGTGCTGGGGGCATCAAAAGAAAAAGTATATGAACAAATAACAAAAGCTTCTTCTAGCGTATATTTGCGTCCTGAAGGAAGAAAAATTTCACATGCGAAAGCAAATGAAGTGCGAAATTTAAATTTAAAAGGCGTATATATAGCTGAGGATTCGAAGCGGTACTATCCGTTTGGAAGTTATTTGTCGCATGTATTAGGCTTTGCGGGAGTAGATAATCAAGGGTTAACAGGCCTTGAATTATATTATGATAAAGAGCTAAAAGGACAAAAAGGTTCAGTTAAATTGTATTCTGATGCTAAAGGTAAAAAAATGCCCAATATAGCCGATGACTACACAGCGCCGGTGGACGGGCTGGATTTGAGATTGACCATTGATTCACGTGTGCAAACAATCATGGAGCGTGAGTTGGATAATGCTCAGACAGCTTATAATCCAGATGGTATGATTGCCATTGCCATGAACCCTAAAAATGGTGAAATTTTAGGTATGTCAAGTCGTCCGGGCTTTGATCCAACGGATTTTAAAAATGTGAAGCCTGAGGTGTATAATCGCAATCTTCCAATCTGGAGCGTATATGAGCCTGGATCAACGTTTAAGATTATTACACTGGCAGCTGCTCTTGAAGAAAAGAAAGTGGATTTACTAAAAGATCAATTTTACGACGATGGAGCCGCGGAAGTTGGAGGAGCGAGACTTCGCTGCTGGAAAAAAGGCGGACATGGACAGCAGTCTTTTTTAGAAGTTGTACAGAACTCATGTAACCCTGGTTTTGTGGAGCTTGGGGAACGTTTGGGAAAAGAGAAATTATTCAAATACATTAAAGAATTTGGCTTTGGTCAAAAAACAGGTATTGATTTACAGGGGGAAGCAAAAGGAATTTTGTTCCCGCTTGAGCGCGTAGGGCCGGTTGAACAAGCTACAACAGCTTTTGGGCAAGGTGTTGCTGTTACGCCTATTCAACAAGTAGCTGCTGTTTCAGCAGCCGTAAATGGTGGAACGCTTTATGAACCTTATATTGCAAAAGAGTGGGTGGATCCAACTACCGGAAAAGTTGTAAGCAGTCATAAGCCGGTTGCTAAGCGAAAAGTTATTTCCGAGGAAACGTCTAAGCAAGTGCGTTTTGCTCTTGAAAGTGTAGTAGCACAAGGAAGCGGAAAAGGAGCTTTTGTGGAAGGGTACCGCGTTGGAGGAAAGACGGGTACTGCGCAGAAAGCTCAAAATGGAAAGTATTTAAAAAATAATCACATCGTTTCTTTTATCGGTGTTGCACCAGCAGATAACCCTGAAATTGTCGTGTATGTTGCGGTTGATAATCCAAAAGGCACCATTCAGTTTGGTGGAGTTGTAGCAGCTCCGATTGTAGGTAAAATGATTGAAGACAGTTTGCGTGTGATGGACGTTAAACCGCGTAAAGGACAAATTGAAAAAGAGTTAACGTGGCTGGACACACCAATGATAAAAGTACCAAATGTCGTAGGAATGTCAAAAAAAGAGTTACAAGAACAGCTACTTAATTTAAAATTAGACGTGAGTGGCGAAGGAGATAAAGTGGTCAAGCAGTCTCCTGCAGCCGGAACGAAAGTTAAAGAAGGCGAAACGGTTAGAATTTATATGGGGAAATAAAAATCTCTATAAACCATTATTCTTCCTTGCATGATAATCAGCAGGTTACTCTGCGTGTAAACATGAAATCAACAAATAAGCCTTGGGGGTGTTCCCTCCGGGCTTCTTTTTCTGTAAAATGTAATAGGTTAGATGCTAGAAAAAGAAGAATAGTTGCCATAGCGTCTTATAACAAACGTTTCACTTTACAAATAGAGAGGACATGGTAGGAATGGATTTACGAGAACTACTAACACATTTACATGATTTTGTTCAGCTTCCTGAACAGAATATTGATATTACGTCAATTGAAATGGATTCAAGAGAAGTTAAGCCCGGAGCATTGTTCATTTGTATAGATGGCTATACAGTTGATGGTCATAGCTTTGCACAGATGGCTGTGGAAAAAGGAGCAGTAGCAATCTTAGCAGAAAAGCCCGTGGATGTAGAAGTGCCTGTTGTACGCGTGAAGAGTACAAAACGAGCAATGGCAGTACTAGCGGATGCTTTCTACAATCAGCCCACACAAAAAATGCATTTAATTGGTGTAACAGGCACAAATGGAAAAACAACGATTACACATTTAATTGAGCATATCTTTAAATCACAACATAAAAAGACGGGTCTAATTGGAACGATTGAAATTCGTATTGGTGATACGTCTTATGATGTGAAAAACACCACGCCTGAATCGCTGACGCTCCAAAAAACATTTCACCAAATGGTGGAGGAGAATGTAGAAGTAGCGATGATGGAAGTATCATCTCACGCGCTTGACTTAGGACGCGTACACGGGTGCGACTTTGACGTGGCGGTATTTAGTAACTTAACGCAAGATCATCTGGACTATCATCATACAATGGAAGATTATCGTCGTGCGAAAGGGTTGCTATTTGCACAGTTAGGAAACGCTTATAACCATAATCGTCCTAAATTTGCCGTTCTGAATGCTGATGATGCGGCAACTGAGGAATATATTAAGAACACGGCTGCTACAGTGATTACCTATGGCATTGACCGTGACAGTGATATTCGTGCAACAAATATTCAAATTACAAACAGCGGCACAACGTTCGACTTGACAACACCGACAGAAACGGTTCGTGTAGAAATGAAGCTTATTGGGAAATTCAGCGTCTACAACGTATTAGCGGCTACGGCTTCATGTTTAGTATCAGGTATTCCTCTGTCAGTTATTGTCGAGGAAATAAAAGTGTTAGAAGGCGTGTCTGGGCGTTTTGAAGTGGTTGATGCGGAGCAAGATTTTACGGTTATCGTTGATTATGCCCACACGCCGGACAGCTTAGAGAACGTGTTAAAAACTGTAAAAGAATTCGCAAAACGCAATATATATGTTATTGTTGGTTGTGGCGGAGATCGAGATCGTACAAAACGACCAATCATGGCTCGGATTGCAGCTGAATACAGTACACAAGCTATTTTGACATCTGATAATCCACGAAGTGAAGATCCATTGGCTATTTTGAAAGATATGGAAGAAGGTTTGGATACAGATAACTATGTGACGATTGCTGATCGTGCAGAAGCTATTCGCTATGCAGTGGAAACAGCGCATGCAGATGATGTTATTGTCATTGCTGGAAAAGGGCACGAGACCTATCAAATTATTGGTAAGAAAGTATTCGATTTTGACGATCGAGAAGTAGCACGCAAAATGATTGAGGAGCGAAAGTAGTAATGAAATGGGTAGAGAACAAAATGAGTCGGAATGAGTTGGAAGTTAAGGAGGGGACATCGTGCTAGAACAATCAATTTTATTGACAATCGGCGTAGCCTTTTTGATTACGGTTGTATTGTCGCCGATTTTTATTCCCTTCTTAAGAAGATTAAAGTTTGGTCAAAGTATTCGTGATGAAGGCCCGAAATCTCACCAGAAAAAATCAGGTACACCTACAATGGGCGGTATCATGATTTTATTATCTATTATTGTGGCAACTCTTATTATGGTCAATCAATATGCAGAACTTACATATAAGACGTTTCTATTATTATTTGTCACAATCGGATTTGGTTTGTTAGGATTTTTAGATGATTTTATAAAAGTAGTGTTAAAGCGTAACCTTGGATTAACATCTAAACAAAAGTTTTTAGGTCAGGTTGTCATTTCAATTATTTTTTACTTTATTGCAAGACAGTTTGAGTTTTCAACTGAAGTGACGATTCCTGGAATTAAAGACCCAATCGATTTAGGTTGGTTTTATGTTGTTTTCCTCATCATCTGGCTTGTTGGTTTTTCAAACGCGGTTAACTTAACGGATGGATTAGATGGACTTGTATCTGGTACAAGTGCGATTGCTTTTGGTGCATTTGCAGTTCTTGCTTGGAATGCAGAACAGTTTGAACTATCTATTTTCTCAGTTGCTGTAGTAGGAGCTGTGTTAGGATTTTTAGTTTTTAATGCCCATCCTGCAAAAGTATTTATGGGAGATACGGGTTCTTTAGCGCTAGGAGGAGCTATCGCTACGGTGGCTGTCTTAATGAAAATGGAATTCTTGCTTGTTATTATCGGTGGTGTGTTTGTTATTGAAACACTATCTGTTATTATTCAAGTCGCATCTTTCAAAACAACAGGAAAACGTGTGTTTAAAATGAGCCCGCTTCATCACCATTACGAGCTAAGCGGCTGGTCGGAATGGCGCGTAGTTATGACTTTTTGGGCTGTAGGACTATTATTTGCAATGCTTGGAATTTATATCGAGGTGTGGATTTAAATGAAATCAGTCAATACGTATCAAGGTAAACAAGTACTTATTTTAGGATTAGCCAAGAGCGGTTTAGCAGCCGCTCAGTTAGTTAAACAGCTTGGTGCTAAAGTAGTCGTTAATGATCAAAAACCGTACGAAGAGAACGTAGCAGCACAGGAATTAGAAAAAACGGGCATTGAAGTTGTCTGTGGACATCATCCGCTTGAGCTTTTAGACAAAGCGGATGTTATTGTAAAAAACCCTGGGATTCCGTATTCAAATGTTCTATTGCAAGAAGCATTAAAGCGAAGTATTCCGATTTTAACAGAGGTAGAATTGGCTTATGAAATTAGCGAAGCTCCTTTTATCGGAATTACGGGAAGCAATGGGAAGACAACAACAACAACGCTAATTTATAAAATGTTAGAAGAAGATCAAAAGCAGCCGTTGATTGCTGGAAATATTGGAACAGTAGCTTGTGAAGTGGCGCAAAAAGCAACAAAGGACAATGTAATTGTAACGGAGCTTTCTTCTTTTCAGCTGATGGGAATTGAAAAATTCCGTCCGAAAATCTCTTTATTATTGAATTTGTTTGATGCTCACTTAGACTATCATGGTACAAAAGAGGAATATATCAAAGCGAAAGCAAATCTCTTTAACAATCAAACAAGTGAAGACTTTGCCGTTATTAATGCGGATGATGAGCTAGTGATGAAAGCTAGTGCAAATGTTAAAGCGACAAAAGTACCTTTTTCTGTTACAGCTCAAACGACAGAAGGAGCGTATATTAAAAACGAAACGATTTTCTTTAAAGATGAAGAAGTGATGTCCTTAAAAGATGTGGTGCTGCCAGGCAGACATAATCAAGAAAACATTTTAGCAGCTGTATCCGTTGTGAAGCTGTACGGCTGTTCAAATGAAGCTATCTACCGCGTGCTCACAACGTTTGCTGGTGTTAAACATCGCGTTCAATATGTCACGACAATCAACAAACGTAAGTTTTATAATGACTCTAAAGCTACGAATATGCTTGCTACAAAAGTAGCTCTTTCCGCTTTTTCGCAGCCGACGATTCTACTTGCAGGTGGACTCGATCGCGGCAATGAGTTTGATGATTTAAAAGAAGAGTTTAAAAATGTGAAAGCTGTTATTACGTTTGGTGAAACGGCTCCTAAAATTGAACGCGTAGCAAAAGAAGCGGGAATACAAATTGTAAAACGTGTCGATAATGTTAAACAAGCAGTTTCAGAAGCATATGCTTGTTCAGATGAAGAAGATGTTATTTTATTATCTCCTGCTTGTGCAAGCTGGGATCAATTTAAAACTTTTGAAGAACGTGGTGACATCTTTATTGAATCTGTGCATAAACTGAAATAAGGGCTTGTCTAAACACCTAGAAAATACACTAGCCCTAATCTATTTTTAGAGGTGTGTGACAGTGTCGACAAAAAGGTCTACCCCAGATTTTTTTCTCATAATCGTTACGCTTTCCTTGCTAACCATCGGCCTTATCATGGTATACAGCGCAAGTGCGGTATGGGCTACATACAAGTTTAATGATTCTTTTTTCTTTGCTAAACGCCAGCTCTTATTTGCAGGGCTTGGAGTATGCGCGATGTTTGTCATCATGAATATTGATTATTGGATGTGGCGTACGTGGGCAAAGCCAATTGTAATCATTTGCTTTGTTATGCTGGTACTTGTATTGATTCCGGGAGTAGGGCTAGTACGGAATGGGTCGCAAAGTTGGATAGGAGTTGGAGCGTTTTCGATTCAGCCTTCAGAATTTATGAAGTTTGCTATGATTATATTTTTAGCGAAATATTTATCAGAAAACCAGAAGAAAATTACATCCTTTAGAAAAGGAATGTTACCGGCATTATTACTGGTTTTCTTACCGTTTGGCATTATTATGATGCAGCCGGATTTAGGAACCGGAACGGTGCTTGTTGGAACTTGTTTAGTTATGATTTTTGTTTCAGGAGCCAAAGTCAGTCACTTTGCAGGGCTTGGATTACTTGGCGTTGCCGGTTTTGTAGGGCTTGTTTTATCGGCTCCTTATCGGATTAAACGCATCACCTCGTTTTTAAATCCTTGGGAAGATCCGCTTGGAAGCGGGTTTCAAATCATTCAATCTCTTTATGCAATTGGGCCGGGGGGATTGCTTGGATTAGGGTTAGGGCAAAGTAGACAAAAGTTCTTTTATCTGCCGGAGCCTCAAACTGATTTTATTTTTGCTATTCTAGCAGAAGAGCTTGGTTTCATCGGAGGAACACTTGTTCTGCTTTTGTTTAGCTTATTGCTTTGGAGAGGAATTAAAGTAGCGCTCGGAGCACCTGATCTTTACGGAACGTTTTTAGCCTTGGGAATTATTTCAATGGTTGCGATTCAAGTCATGATTAATATAGGCGTGGTAACAGGTCTTATGCCTGTTACGGGAATTACGCTTCCATTCTTAAGTTATGGCGGATCATCGCTGACGCTCATGCTGGCAGCAGTTGGAGTTTTGTTAAATGTTAGTAGATATTCTCGCTATTAATTGAAAAAAATTGTATAATGTCAAGTAGGCAATGGTCTACTGAAGTAAACCGTCATCTTAAATCCAAGTGCACGCCGGATTTTGTTGGCGGTTTATTTTCGATTTTTTACAGGTAGATGATATTTTTGTATGAAATGTTTTTAAAATGTAATGTTGTGATAACCAATTTTGGGTCCAACTATGGTATGATGTGTAAGGTTAAATGTTTTATCTTAGTGAGTAAGTGAACGTATGTGCACTTATGAGCGTAGCGTTTTTTTATGACTGTCAGCATGTGTTTAACTTCTAAATGAAAAACGATAAAAAAACAATCAAAATTACTTTATATAGCAGATGAACGTACATTCTATGGGTGAATGTCATACGATAAATAAAAATGATGAAATTGACAACAGAATAGAGTGCCTTCGTAGAAAAAAAGTATCTTACAAGGTGCTGCTGCTTAGTTATGAATCTGTTCTTATTATTCTTATGCATTAGAAGTAAGGGCGCATTGACATGAAAGTTTTATAACAGCAAAGAGGGTTTTAGGAGGTTCTTATGGAAGCGTTAGTAAAAGAGTTAGTCGAAGCGAATATTGGAAAGGTTCGTGAAAATGAACCGCTAGCAAAACATACAACAATGAAAATTGGTGGTCCAGCAGATGTGCTTGTAGAACCTGATTCTGTTGATCACTTAAAAGTTACAATGGATATTATTAAAAAACATGGCGTGAAATGGAGAGCGATTGGTCGAGGATCTAATCTTCTTGTTTCTGATAAGGGAATTGAAGGTGTGGTCATTAAGCTCGGAGCCGGATTAGATGATTTAACAGTAGATGGAGAGACGGTTACTGTAGGTGGGGGATACCCTAGCATCAAGCTTGCAACAGTTATTACAAAACAAGGTCTGTCTGGACTGGAGTTTTCAAGTGGAATTCCTGGATCTGTGGGAGGCGCTGTTTATATGAATGCAGGTGCCCATGGTTCTGATATGTCTCATGTAGTCGAAAAAGCGCTGATTTTATTTGAAGATGGCACTCTTGAGTGGCTGACAAATGAAGAGCTTCAATTTTCGTATCGTCATTCAATTCTACAAAAAGACCGTCCTGGAGTATGTGTAGAAGCCGTGCTGCGTTTGAAAAAGGGAACGAAAGATGATATTGTGGCGGTCATGCAGAAAAATAAAGACTATCGCCGCGAAACACAGCCTTGGAATTTCCCTTGTGCAGGAAGTATCTTTAGAAATCCGCTACCAAATTATGCAGGAGACTTAATTGAAAAGTCCAACTTAAAAGGTTTTTCAGTAGGCGGTGCGCAAATTAGTGAGCAGCATGCGAACTTCATTGTCAATACAGGAGATGCAACGGCTTCAGACGTGCTGAATTTAATTGCTCATGTTAAGAAAACAATTAAAGAGAAATTCGATATTGATATTCATACAGAAGTTGAGATTATCGGCCGCTAATTACTCAGCCCGTCGCTGTATGGTTATGCGTGAAAAGGTAGCTTTTATGTGTTTATTCTATGCTATAATGGGGATATTCTCATGAAGCAAAGATTGGAAATAAATAGATGGTAATTCTTCGTTTATTTTCTCAAATGGATAAGGGTGAAAAAAATGGAAAAAGGTAAGTTAATTGTTTTAGAAGATCGGGTACCGAAGCTCCAAGAACAGCGAAAGCAAAAAGCAAATAGACGGCTTATTTTGTATTTATCACTCTTTTTCATCCTTATTTTATTTATTGTATATTCTCAATCTTCTCTGAGTAATGTTTCTAACATTGAAGTACAAGGGAATAAACATGTAAGTGATAAGGATATTGTCAAAGCGAGTGGTCTGTCCAAAAAAACCAGCTACTGGAAAGCTGATGCTGATCAAATTCAAGAAAAAGTCGAAAAAAACCCTGAGGTAAAGGAAGCTGTCATTCACAAAACATTTCCTAATAAGGTCGTAATCGACGTAAAAGAGTACGCAAGAATTGCATATGTAACCTCGGGGAATAAATATTTCCCTGTGAATGAAAATGGAAAAGTTTTAAAAGAAGTAAGTGCTAAGAAAGTGTCATCCGACGCTCCGTTGCTAATTGACTGGAAAGACGGAGACGCTATACAAAGCATGGTTCAAGAATTAGCTAAAACGCCTAAGAGCATAAAAGGGGCTATTTCTGAGATTTACTATGCGCCGACAAAATCAGAACCTCTTCACATCGAGGTGTTTATGAATGATACGCGTGAAGTAAGCGGGAAAATTAGCAACTTCTCTGATAAAATTGTTCATTACCCAGCTATTGCAAGTAAATTGAGTGATGATCAAAAAGGTATTATTGATTTAGAAGAAGGATATGCATTTAAACCTTATAAAAAGAGCAAGCAGTAATTATTTTTTATAAGTGTTAATTAAAGGAAATAGATGAGTTGAGACTGGCAAACTAGCCCTTGTACATTGTATAATCACATGCAAGTATTCTGCATACATATGATTTTCTTCTCCGGTGCTGTGAAATGGAAATGTAATATTTGTTCTAGGTAAGTTTCGCTTTTCTCAGTGTACATCTTAGTGTAGACTTGTAGTTAAATAGCTTTTTTCAGTGAATTTTAGGCTTAAATCTAAAAAAAAGTCAAAACCAGAACGTTTTGTTCTTTGAAAGAGATAAAGTCTGTGAAAAACTTGAAAAAAATTGATTTTACAAAAGGGAAACAGATGTATTTGTTGAATATTTTCATATAATAAAAAATTAATATTGTTGTTCTTCTTAATTTATTAAGATGACATGTGCAGAAAGAAAAAGGAGGTGCCAAAGAATGAACAGCAATGAAATATACGTTAGTTTAGACATCGGTACATCCAGTGTGAAAGTAATCATCGGAGAGATGAGTAACGATTCATTGAATATCATTGGTGTAGGGAATGTTAAATCACACGGACTAAAAAAAGGTTCTATCGTTGATATAGATGCAACAGTTCAATCTATTAGAAAAGCAGTAGAACAAGCTGAACGAATGGTAGGCATTACAATTAAAAAGGTTGTAGTGGGCATAAGCGGAAATCATGTATTTTTACAGGATTGTCACGGAGTAGTAGCCGTGTCAAGCGAAAATCGTGAAATTACAAACGAAGATATTCATCGAGTAATTGATGCTGCTCAAGTCATGTCTATCCCGCCAGATCGTGAAATCATTGATGTTATTCCAAAGCAATTTATTGTAGATGGCTTAGAAGGTATTAACGATCCTAGAGGTATGATTGGGGTACGTTTAGAAATGGAAGGCACAATCATAACGGGATCTAGAACGGTTTTACATAACTTATTACGCTGTGTAGAAAGAGCTGGTTTAGAAATCAGTGATATTTGTTTACAGCCTCTAGCCGCTGGTTCAATTGCATTATCTCGTGATGAAAAAAACTTAGGTGTCGCACTGGTAGATATCGGTGGGGGTTCAACAACGGTTGCGATCTTTGACCAAGGACATTTGAAAGTAACAAATGTACTAGCTGTTGGCGGAGAGCACATTACCAAAGATTTATCGATTGGCCTTCGCACATCGACTGAAGATGCGGAAAATATTAAGATAAAGCATGGACATGCTTTCTACGATCATGCTTCTGAAGAAGAAGTATTTAGTGTACCGATCATTGGAAGCGATCAGCATCAGCAGTTTAATCAGCTCGAAATCTCTGATATTATTGAAGCTAGATTAGAAGAGATTTTAGATATGATTACGCAGGAGGTAAATCGCCTAGGATACAAAGATATTCCAGGAGGATTTGTTTTAACAGGCGGAGTAGTAGCGATGCCTGGTATTCTTGAGCTAGCTCAAGTAATTTTAAAGAATAACGTGCGCATAGCAGTGCCTGATTATATTGGAGTACGTGAGCCGCATTATACAACAGGCGTAGGATTAATAAAATTTGCATACAAAAATGCTAAAATACAAGGCCGGGAAATTGGAGCGCCAGTTGTGGAAGAAGAGCCGATTGAGCAAGAAATGATCAAACCTAGCCCGAAACCACAGCAGCCGCAACAATCAGCTGAGCAGCCGAAAAAGAAAAATGACCAAAATTTAATGAAGAAGTTTTTTGGATACTTCTTTGATTAACGTTACGGATTGGTAATTTCGAAGAATTAGGAGGAACTATCATGTTGGAGTTTGATACAAGTGTAGACCAATTAGCGACGATTAAAGTAATCGGTGTCGGAGGCGGCGGTAACAACGCGGTTAACCGAATGATTGAACATGGCGTCCAAGGTGTAGAATTTATTGCAGTTAATACAGATGCACAAGCATTAAATTTATCAAAAGCTGAAACAAAAATGCAAATCGGCGCTAAATTAACAAGAGGATTAGGTGCAGGTGCTAATCCGGAAGTTGGTAAAAAAGCTGCTGAAGAAAGTAAGGAACAAATCCAAGAAGCACTAAAAGGTGCAGACATGGTTTTCGTAACAGCTGGTATGGGTGGAGGAACTGGAACTGGTGCAGCTCCAGTCATTGCCCAAATTGCTCGTGAGCTAGGAGCACTAACGGTAGGTGTTGTTACTCGTCCGTTTACGTTTGAAGGCCGTAAGCGTTCTACTCAAGCGGCAGGCGGTATTGCGTCAATGAAAGAAGCAGTGGATACGCTGATTGTTATTCCAAATGATCGCTTATTAGAAATCGTTGATAAAAACACGCCAATGCTAGAAGCGTTCCGTGAAGCGGATAACGTATTACGACAAGGTGTGCAAGGTATTTCAGATTTAATCGCAGTTCCTGGATTAATTAACTTAGACTTCGCTGACGTGAAAACAATTATGTCTAACAAAGGATCTGCACTTATGGGTATCGGTATTGCGACTGGTGAAAACCGCGCTGCTGAAGCAGCTAAAAAAGCTATTTCAAGTCCACTTCTTGAAACATCTATCGATGGAGCTCAAGGTGTGTTAATGAATATCACAGGCGGTACAAACCTAAGTCTTTACGAAGTACAAGAAGCTGCAGATATCGTTGCTTCGGCTTCTGACCAAGAAGTGAACATGATCTTTGGATCTGTTATTAACGAAAACCTAAAAGACGAGATTGTTGTTACAGTTATTGCAACTGGCTTTAGTGACCAAGATTTATCACAGCCAAAACCAGGTCGCCCTTCGTTATCGGCGAATCGCATGCAGCAATCGACACAGCAACCGGCTCCACAGCCGAAGCGTGAAGTAAAGCGTGAAGAACCTGTACAGCAAGAATATACGCGTCCATCTCAGCCACAGTCTGAAGATGCGCTAGATATTCCAACATTCTTACGAAACCGTAATCGTAGACGCTAAGAAAATAAAAAGCCAAGACCTCTGTTTTATACAGAGGTCTTTTTTTATGCAATGAATCTAGAAAACTCAAAAAGAGTATAAAAAACATTCGACATGGTCAATATGACGCCTTCAAAGGGTTTGTGTTTTCTTTCTAAAAATGGTGTGACAAATATCGAATGATTTCCTCAAAAATACTGCTTGTTTCTCGGCATGAACTGACAGACTTTCTAATAGGATGTACTATATACTAATTTTTAACAGAAAAATTCAGAAAGAATGGAGAGGTTATAAACATTGCCAATCTATTTAGATTTAATATGGATGCTGAATTTTGGGTTAGATACGATCCTACTAATGTTATGTGCTGTTGTACTTAAACGGAATTACAAGTGGTGGCGGCTTTTGCTTGGCGGCTTTATCGGTTCATTGATTGTCCTTCTTATGTTTACACCTTTTTCTCATCTTATGGTTCATCCTGCTATTAAAATTTTATTCTCGTTTTTTATGGTATTGATGGCGTTTGGTTATAAACGACTGCGCTTTTTCTTTGAGAATTTATTAACGTTTTATTTTGCAACCTTTGTTGTGGGTGGAGGGTTAATGGGCGTTCACTTTTTATTTCAAGATCAGTTCCTTGTTCTTAATCAAATGGTTGATACGAAATCTCCACAGTTTGGTGATCCTATTAGCTGGATATTTGTTCTTATTGGTTTTCCGCTATTATCTTATTTTTCAAAAGCACGAGTTGATGATTTGCGAATGAAAAATATTACATTTGATCAGCTGGTAGATGTAGAAGTTATTTTAAACGAACAGACGCTGTCGATGAAAGGACTTATTGATAGTGGGAATCAGCTTGTGGATCCGCTGACGAAAACCCCGGTTATGATTGTTACAGCAGATTCTTTAAAAGAAATATTGCCTGAAGGCTTAATGGAATTAAGCAAAAATGTCCAATCCTTTTCACACAGCGAAGATATTGATCAAGAGTGGTATTCAAAAGTCCGCTTTGTCCCTTATCGAAGCGTAGGCCAAGCCAATCAGCTGCTGCTTGCTCTAAAGCCAGATATGGTAAGGCTGGTACATCAGTCCAACACGATTGAAGTCACTAAAGTATTAGTAGGTATTAGTCATACAACGCTTTCAGTGGAGAAGCAATATGAATGTATTGTTCATCCGAAGCTTATCGTTATTGGAGAAGTAAGTTCCGCATCGTAAAAGGTGTGAACAAATAAAGGAGGATACAGAATGGCTACATATCGAATTCGATTTCAATTATGGTGGTACAAATTATTAATTAAACTTAAGCTAAAAACAGATGAAGTGTACTATATAGGAGGAAGTGAAGCTCTTCCACCACCTTTAACAAAAGATGAAGAAGAAGTGCTCTTGAAAAAACTTCCATCAGGAGATGAAGCAGCACGTTCACTGTTGATTGAGCGTAATTTGCGACTTGTTGTTTATATTGCCCGCAAGTTTGAAAATACGGGAATCAATATTGAGGATTTAATTAGCATTGGTACCATCGGTTTAATTAAAGCAGTAAACACGTTTAATCCTGAAAAGAAAATTAAGCTAGCGACGTACGCCTCTCGCTGTATTGAAAATGAAATTTTAATGTATTTGCGCCGCAACAATAAAATTCGATCTGAAGTTTCATTTGATGAGCCGTTAAATATTGATTGGGATGGAAACGAACTGTTATTATCTGACGTGATGGGAACCGAAGAAGATATCATCACAAAAGACCTAGAAGCGAATGTAGATCGAAAACTTTTGCTGAAAGCACTGCACCAATTAAATGATCGGGAAAAGCAAATTATGGAGCTGCGCTTTGGGCTAGCCGGCGGAGAAGAAAAAACGCAAAAAGATGTAGCAGATATGCTAGGCATTTCTCAGTCTTATATTTCAAGGCTCGAAAAACGAATTATTAAACGGCTGCGAAAAGAATTTAATAAAATGGTTTAAGTAAAAAAGCTGATTGTATAAGGGCTGAGAAGCATCTTATACAATCAGCTTTTTTGGCGTGGAATTGTCAGAATTGTAAAAGTGCATATTTTTTCCTTCTGAGGAGATACTGAATTCAGAACATCATCTCCTGTTAGGAGGGAAAGAGTTGACAAGAAATAAAGTAGAAATTTGTGGAGTAGATACTTCGAAACTTCCCGTATTAAAAAATGAAGAAATGCGAAAGTTGTTTAAACAAATGCAGGCTGGAGATGGAACAGCAAGAGAAAAGCTAGTAAGCGGAAATTTACGTCTCGTACTCAGCGTGATCCAACGTTTTAACAATCGTGGAGAATTTGTTGACGACTTATTTCAGGTTGGATGTATTGGATTAATGAAATCCATTGACAATTTTGATTTAAGTCAAAACGTGAAGTTTTCTACATATGCTGTCCCAATGATTATAGGGGAAATTCGCCGCTATTTACGTGACAATAATCCAATCCGTGTTTCTCGTTCCCTTCGTGATATTGCTTATAAAGCTCTTCAAGTTCGTGAAAGGCTTATGAGTGAAACATCCAAGGAACCTACAGCTGAGGAAATTTCAAAAGTCCTAGAAGTACCGCATGAAGAAATTGTGTTTGCTTTAGATGCTATCCAAGATCCGGTTTCTCTATTTGAACCTATTTACAATGATGGTGGAGACCCAATCTATGTCATGGATCAGCTAAGCGATGAACGCAACCGTGATTCAACTTGGATTGAAGAAATTGCTTTGCAAGAAGGTATGAGAAGATTGAACGAGCGAGAAAAACTAATTTTACGAAAGCGCTTCTTCCAAGGTAAAACACAGATGGAAGTTGCTGAAGAAATTGGTATTTCTCAAGCGCAGGTTTCTCGTTTGGAAAAAGCTGCTATTAAACAGATGAATAAAAATATTCAAAGTTAACAAAAGCTCTCTAAACTGGCAGCTGCTCGTGTTCATACAATCAATACCATTCACTTTATTTGATGTTCAACTTAATAAGCATCGTGTCTATAAAAACGGACACGGTGCTTATTTTGTATGTATAAATGAATACATGATCAAAAGATATTTATATCAGATTTCCTATTGCTGTGAGGAATTCTAGCTACTCGTTGAGAATGTCTCTTGATGAAAAGATGTGTAATTAGTGAACAAAATGCCTATAGAACGAGAATGGCAGAGAAAAAATAAGCTTTTCCTTCATGAAATGAAAATTTGAAAATATATATAGGCTAAGGAATAAAGTTGGCTATAGGAGGAGAGATCATGTTAAAGATTTCAGAATTTCAGCTGAAAGATGTAGTGAATGTAGCTGATGGAAAAAAACTTGGAAATGTAGGGGATATTGATATTGACTTAACAACGGGAAAAATACAGGCCGTCATTATCGGAGGCTCTCGTGTATTAGGTTTCTTTGGAAAAGATGATGAAATTGTGATTCCGTGGAAAAATATTGTGAAAATTGGTTCTGATGTCATTTTAGTACGTTATAAAGACGCATTTCAGCCTGAAGAGAATTAGTTTTTTGTCAACAGCACCTAGCAATCTGTGGTACAATATGTGAGAACAAATGAAACAAGGGATGTGTCACATACATGAATCCTGAGCCATTAAAAAAAAGCCATCACGAGTCGTTTATGTGGCTGAGCCCTTGGGTAGAAAAGAATGATATGCTTGTTGTTGGTTTCACCACAAAAAATGGTGGCGTGAGTAAACCTCCATTTGCTTCTTTTAACCTAGGGCTTCACGTAAACGATAACGTAGAAGATGTTATTGCAAATAGAAAAATTTTAGCAGCCGAACTAGACATGTCTTTTGAAAGCTTTGTATGTGCTGAACAAGTACATGAAGCAACTGTTCAAAAAGTAACAAAAGCCGACTGTGCAAAAGGACTCTACAAGTATGAAGAGGGCATAAAAGCAACGGATGGCATTTATACAAATGAATCTGATATTTTGTTAGCTTTATGTTATGCAGATTGTGTTCCGCTGTACTTCTATGCGCCTGATCACCATTTAGTTGGTCTAGCTCATGCCGGATGGAAGGGAACAGTGAAAGATATTGCAGGAAATATGATTCGACGTTGGGTAGAACAAGAAAATGTTCCGGTTGAAGATATTTACGTGGCGATTGGCCCTTCGATTGAAGATTGCTGTTATGTTGTCGATAACCGCGTCATTACACAAGTAAACGAAGTAGTGGGCCAAAATGGATATCAAGAAGTAAGCCCTGGACAATACGCGCTTAATTTAAAAAAAGTCAATAAGCTGCTGATTCAAAACGCAGGCGTATTGCCGGAACGAATTTTAACATCGTCGTATTGTACAAGCTGTGAAGATGACCTGTTCTTCTCACATCGCCGCGACCAAGGGAAAACAGGACGCATGTTTAACTTCATAGGCTTTAAGGAGGAGTAATTACATAGTGACAGCTAGCGTAAGTGAAAATCTAGAAGCAGTTCAACAAACAATTGCTGAAGCGTGTAAAAAAGTTAATCGAAATCGAGAAGATGTAGAGCTGATTGCTGTAACAAAATACGTTTCCACAAAACGAGCAGCAGAAGCAGTGGATGCGGGCATTTTACATCTCGGAGAAAACAGGGATGAAGGTCTTCTAGAAAAGTATGAATCAATTGGTGAGAAAGCGACCTGGCATTTTATCGGAAGCTTACAAACAAGAAAAGTAAAAAATGTGATTGATAAAGTTGACTATATTCATTCACTAGACCGATTATCTTTAGCAAAAGAAATTGATAAACGTGCAGGACATCGTATAAAATGTTTTGTACAAGTTAATGTTGCCGAAGAACAATCCAAGCATGGCCTTGCTGTAGAAGACGTAATTCCATTTATTAAATCCCTTGAAGAATTTACAAATATTCAAGTGGTTGGATTAATGACCATGGCTCCTCACACAGATGATGAGCCCGCGCTTCGCAGCTGTTTTCAAGGTCTAAAAAAATTGCAGAGTCGTATACAAGAACTAAATTTGCCATATGCACCGTGTACGGAGCTATCAATGGGAATGTCAAACGATTATGCAATTGCAATTGAAGAAGGAGCAACATTCATTCGACTAGGAACCACGTTAGTTGGGAATGAACGTTAAGGAGGTGTAATTCAAGATGAGTATGAAAAATCGCTTTAGAAGTTTCTTTGCTCTTGATGACGATACTGAATATGTAGAAGAACATTACGAACAAGAAGAGTCGGTAGAAGAGCCTGTACAGCAGTCGAGACCAGCAGTGAAAGCTAGTCAGCAGCCGAATCAGCAGCAAAATGTGATTAGCTTGCAAAGCGTTCAAAAATCATCAAAAATGATGCTTTGCGAACCGCGCGTCTATGCCGAAGCACAAGAAATTACGGATCATTTAAAAAATCGTAAAGTCGTAGTTGTTAATTTACAGCGCATTCAACGAGATCAAGCAGTGAGAATTGTCGACTTTTTAAGTGGTACAGTTTATGCTTTAGGCGGGGACATTCAAAAAATTGGAACCGACATCTTTTTATGTACACCTGATAATGTAGACGTAAGCGGAAGCATTTCAGATATGATGGGAGAACACGATACAACAAACGTAAAGAGGTGGTAGTTTTTGGACATCGTTTTTGGGATTCTCGCAAAATTGATTGGGCTTTACTCATGGGCACTGATTATTTACATTTTGATGTCTTGGGTACCCGATGTAAGAGCATCTAAGTTTGGCCAGCTGCTTGGCAGCATTTGTGAACCTTACTTAGAGCCTTTTCGTAAAATCATTCCGCCTATTGGCATGATTGATATTTCACCTCTTGTTGCAATCTTTTTACTACGATTTGCGGAAAGAGGCGTGTATTCACTTAATAATGTGATGGGGTTTATTTAAAAAAGGAATCGCTGGATTCCTTTTTTACATACCAATAGTAGGAGTAATAATATGTCTATTTATGAACATTTTAGGCAAGAAGAACATGGGTTTATTGATCAAGTTCTTCAGTGGAAAGAAGATGTCCTACATCAATACAGCCCAAAATTAACGGACTTTTTAGATCCAAGAGAGCAGCAGATTGTGACGGCTATTGTCGGGACTGAAGGAGAGGTTCAAGTTTCATTTGATGGTGGACAACCGTTTGCTGAACGCAAGCGTGCGCTGCTATATCCGGATTACTATGTGCCTGAAAGCGAAGATTTTCAGTTGCATATGTACGAATTGAATTATCCTAAAAAGTTTGTGACGATTGAACATCCTCAAGTTCTTGGTTCGGCGATGTCTTTAGGACTGCGCCGTTCAAAATTTGGAGATATTTTGGTCGCGGGAGACGATATTCAGCTTGTAGTTGCAGAGGAAATTTCTTCCTATATTGAGATGAATTTAACATCAATTGGAAAAGCCAAAGTTTCACTTTCTTCTATTCAAAGAGAGCAGCTGCATGTGGTAAAAGAAGAGCTGATTGAACACGTTTATACAGTTTCTTCAATGAGGCTTGATGTTTTGCTATCGACTATTCACAATTTATCAAGACAAAAAGTCCAGCCGTTTATTGCAAATGGAGCGGTAAAAGTAAATTTTAAAGTCATTGAACAGCCGTCTTTTGAATGTCATGAAGGTGATATTTTGTCGCTTCGTGGCCACGGCAGAAGTCGTATCCTTTCACTTGAAGGCAAAACTAAAAAAGAAAAATGGCGAATTGTTGTAGGAAAGCAGAAATAAAGAAATCTACTAGCAGGAAATTTTAAAAATATGTCGAATAAACCATTACTAATGATGTAATGAGACAACACGGAGGTGGCCTAGATGCCTTTAACCCCTTTGGATATTCATAACAAAGAGTTTAATCGCGGGTTTCGCGGATATGATGAAGATGAAGTAAATGAGTTTCTTGACCAAGTAATTAAAGACTATGAGCTGGTAATGCGTGATAAAAAGGAGTTAGAAGGAAGAGTATCTGAATTAACAGATCGTCTTGGACATTTTACTAACATCGAAGAAACGTTAAATAAATCAATTTTAATTGCTCAAGAAGCAGCGGAAGATGTAAAGCGAAACGCTGAAAAAGAAGCGAAGCTCATTATAAAAGAAGCAGAAAAAAATGCGGACCGTATTATTAATGAAGCACTGTCTAAGTCTCGTAAAATTGCGATGGACATTGAGGAGACGAAAAAGCAGTCTAAAGTATTTAGAACTCGTTTCAAAATGTTAATCGAAGCACAGCTTGAAATGTTAAACAGCGATGACTGGGATCAGTTGATGGATTATGAGATGCCAGCGCTAGAAGAAAAAATTGACTAGTCGAGACATCATCTTGACTTCTCACGTTTTGTTGTCATATAATTTGGTAACAGATGAAATTTCATATCAAACAGTACGGAGACAGGGAGAGTAGCTTTTTTAGTTTGTCAAAGCGAATCGAGGATGGTGCGAGCTCGATAACAAACAAAAAAGTGAAAATCACCCTAGAGTACCATTGCTGAAATGATGATAGTAAGCAGTGGCGGTTTATTCACGTTACGAATGCAAAGAGGATTTGCGTGCAGCAAATCTACTAGGGTGGTACCGCGGGAGACCTTCTCGTCCCTTTTTGGGATGAGGAGGTCTTTTTGTTATGGTACAAAAAGATATGAAATTTACGTTTTTTTTTTTGGAGGGTAAAACATGGAATATAAAGATACATTATTGATGCCAAAAACTGAATTTCCGATGCGTGGAAATTTACCGAACCGCGAGCCTAAAATGCAAGAACAGTGGGCTGAAATGAATATTTATAAAAAAGTGCAAAAACGTACGGAAGGTCGTCCGCTATTTGTCCTGCATGACGGACCTCCATATGCGAATGGCGATATTCACATGGGACATGCCTTAAATAAAATTTTAAAAGATTTTATCGTTCGCTATAAGTCAATGTCAGGCTTCTGCGCACCTTATGTACCAGGCTGGGATACACACGGTTTGCCAATTGAAACAGCTTTAACAAAAAATAAAAAAGTAAACCGCAAAGAAATGACGGTAGCTGAGTTCCGTAAGCTTTGCGAACAGTATGCTTGGGAACAAGTAAACGGCCAGCGTGAGCAGTTCAAGCGTTTAGGCGTACGCGGAGATTGGGATAATCCATATGTAACGCTTCAGCCGCAGTACGAAGCGCAGCAAATCAAAGTGTTTGGTGACATGGCGAAAAAAGGCTACATCTACAAAGGGTTAAAACCTGTGTACTGGTCCCCTTCAAGTGAATCTGCTTTAGCAGAAGCGGAAATTGAATACTATGATAAGCGTTCAGCTTCTATTTACGTAGCGTTTAACGTAAAAGATGGTAAAGGTGTGCTTGAACAAGATGAAAAATTCATCATTTGGACGACAACACCATGGACAATGCCAGCTAACCAAGGGATTGCTGTCAATCCTGAGCTTCAGTACAGCGTAGTTGAAGCAGACGGAGCAAAATATGTAGTGGCAACTGAACTGATTGAAACAGTTGCTAAAGAAATTGAATGGGCTGAATATAAGACGCTTCGTACAGTAAAAGGTTCAGAACTTGAACGCGTGGTAGCTGAACATCCAATCTACAAGCGCGATTCTTTAGTTGTTCTTGGCGATCACGTAACAACGGATGCTGGTACTGGATGTGTTCATACAGCACCGGGACACGGGGAAGACGACTTTATCGTTGGTCAAAAATACGGTTTGGAAGTTCTTTGTCCAGTTGATAGTAAGGGTCATATGACGAATGAAGCACCAGGATTTGAAGGGTTATTCTATGATAAAGCGAATAAGCCGATTACAGACAAACTAGAAGAAGAAGGCGCGCTGTTAAAATTAAGTTTCATTACCCACTCATATCCACATGACTGGCGCACAAAGAAACCAACAATTTTCCGTGCAACAGCACAGTGGTTTGCGTCTATTAAAGATTTCCGTGAAGATTTATTAAAAGCAGTAGAAAAAACAGAATGGGTGCCTACTTGGGGTGAAACGCGACTTTATAACATGGTGCGTGACCGCGGAGACTGGTGTATTTCTCGTCAACGTGCATGGGGCGTGCCGATTCCGGTATTTTATGCTGAAAATGATGAGCCCATCATTACGGACGAAACAATTGAACACGTATCAAATCTATTTAGAGAGCATGGATCAAACGTATGGTTTGAGCGTGAAGCAAAAGACTTGCTTCCAGAAGGCTTTACTCATGAAGGAAGCCCAAATGGCCGCTTCACAAAAGAAACAGACATCATGGACGTATGGTTTGACTCTGGCTCTTCACATCAAGCTGTTCTTGAAGAGCGTGAAGACTTACAGCGTCCGGCTGATTTGTATTTAGAAGGTTCTGACCAATACCGCGGCTGGTTTAATTCAAGTCTTTCTACAAGTGTAGCTGTAACGGGTGAAGCACCTTATAAAGGGGTACTTAGCCACGGATTTGCTTTAGACGGTGAAGGTCGCAAAATGAGTAAGTCATTAGGAAACGTTGTAATTCCAGAAAAAGTAATGAAACAACTAGGTGCAGATATTTTACGTTTATGGGTAGCTTCTGTAGATTACCAAGCTGATGTTCGTGTATCTGATAACATTTTAAAACAAGTAGCAGAAGTATATCGTAAAATCCGCAACACGTTCCGTTTCTTACTAGGAAACTTAGCGGACTTTAATCCAACAACTGACGCTGTAGCCGTTGAAGACCTTCGTGAAGTAGACCGCTACATGCTTGTGAAGCTGAACAAATTAATTGATAAAGTGCAAAAATCTTATGATTCATATGAATTCTCAAGCATTTATCACGCAGTGCATAATTTCTGTACAATTGATATGAGTTCATTCTACTTAGACTTCGCAAAAGATGTATTGTACATCGAAGCAGAAAATAATGTAGAGCGTCGCAGCATTCAAACGGTCCTTTATGAAACGTTATTATCGTTAACGAAATTAGTGTCTCCAATTCTTTCTCATACAGCAGACGAAGTATGGGTTCACATTCCAAATGTAAAGGAAGAAAGCGTGCAGCTAGTTGATATGCCAGAGGTTCAAGAAATTGAAGGAGCAGATCAATTAGTAGAGAAATGGGATGCGTTCATGGAGCTTCGTGATGAAGTATTAAAAGCGCTAGAACAGGCTCGTAATGAAAAAGTAATCGGTAAGTCTTTAGAAGCGAAATTAACGCTGTATCCAACAGCAGATACAAAAGAGCTGTTAGCATCTATTTCTGAAAATGTAGGTCAACTCTTCATCGTTTCAGATCTTGAAGTAGCAGAAGGTGAAGCACCTGCTGAAGCACAAAAATTCAGCTATGCTTCAATTGTTGTAAGTAAAGCAGAAGGTGAGAAGTGTGAGCGCTGCTGGGTTGTATCACCAACAGTTGGCGAAGATCAAGATCACCCGACTTTATGTACACGCTGTGCGGATGTTGTGAAAAATCACTACGTTCAGCAGTAATGAACAAAAACACGTCCTTTTTGGGCGTGTTTTTTGCTGTACGAAATTCCCAAATACAATGGTATAAAGCATTTAAAGCCTTAGGAAAAACTTGTGTTGTAGATTCAATGGAAAACTCGGTAAACCTAACATCATTAATACTTCATCTTATCAGCACAGGAGGCGTTTGCATGTATGAAAATTATCTTTCCATTGGACAGGAATTAGCTCTTATTAAAGAAGAATTACAAGATCGCCTAGTGAGATATGCTACAGAACAATCTGGTTATATAGATGAAAAGGAACGTTATGTAATAGAAATGATTAAAGCAGATTTAAAAGATGTAGAACACGCGTTAGCAAAGCTTGACGTTGGTGCGTTCGGAATTGATGAACTAACTGGCGAAGTGATGTCTATTCATAAATTAAAAGTAATGCCGACGGCCCGCACAAACGAAGATTTATTTGTTTTATGGTGAGAAGCGAGAAAAAAAATGAATTATGTGCTAAAATGCTTTAGTATGGATTCGTTTGATTTTATTGCGGGAGGAAAACGTTTGTGTTTTATTATCTTATCGCTTTAGCTGTTATACTTATTGATCAGGTAACAAAATGGATGATTGTAAAAGAAATGTATTATGGACAAAGCATCACCGTGATTGAAAACTTTCTTTACATTACCTCTCATCGTAACAGAGGAGCCGCGTGGGGGATTTTACAAGGACAGATGTGGTTCTTTTATCTCATTACGGTGGTTGTGGTAGTCGGTTTAATAATTTATATTCAAAAGCTCAAAAAACAAGATAAATGGTTCGGTATTGCGCTAGCATTAATGTTAGGCGGCGCCATTGGAAACTTTATTGATCGAGTGGTCCGTAAAGAAGTAGTTGATTTCGTAAATACATACATCTTTACGTATGATTTTCCGATTTTTAACGTAGCTGATTCGGCACTTGTCGTCGGAGTAATCATCATGTTTATTATGACGCTGTTTGAAGGGAAAATGAAGAAGGAGCACAAAGAATGAATGTAATTGAAACAGTTATAAATGAAGAACAAGCGGGAGAACGTATTGATAAAGTACTTTCGACTGTAAATGCAGAATGGTCACGTTCACAGGTGCAGCAGTGGATTAAAGAAGGTCACGCAAAAGTGAACGATAAAACCGTTAAAGGAAACTACAAATGTAAAACAGGAGACGCTGTTATTATTGAAGTGCCGGAACTAGAAGAGCTAGATGTAGTAGCGGAAGAAATGGATTTAGATATTTATTATGAAGATCAAGATGTGCTTGTTGTAAATAAACCTCGCGGCATGGTTGTACATCCAGCTCCTGGTCATCATAGCGGCACGCTTGTAAACGGCCTAATGGCTCACTGTAAAGATTTATCCGGTATTAACGGCGTTATGCGCCCTGGTATCGTTCATCGAATTGATAAAGATACATCCGGTTTACTTATGGTTGCAAAAAATGATTTAGCTCATGAATCACTAGTTAGTCAGCTTGTAGCTAAAACAGTGACGCGTCGCTACAAAGCTATCGTTCACGGAGTAATTGCGCACGATCACGGTACAATTGATGCGCCAATCGGCCGAGATAAGCAAGATCGTCAAAGCATGACGGTCACTGATGAAAACAGTCGTGATGCAGTGACACATTTTACTGTATTACAGCGTTTTAAAGATTTTTCACTTGTTGAATGTAAGCTAGAAACGGGACGAACACACCAAATACGCGTTCATATGAAGTATATTGGCTTTCCGCTTGCTGGAGATCCGAAATATGGACCGAAAAAAACGCTTCCGATTGACGGACAAGCGCTTCATGCAGGTGTATTAGGCTTTATTCACCCTCGTACAAATGAATATATGGAATTTGAAGCGCCGGCTCCAAAAGAGTTTAATGAGATGCTAGAGCTTATTGAAAAAAGAAGTTGACAACTGCCATAAGTGATGGCATACTTGTATTAACTTAATAAGAACCTTTAAGAACAGTCCAGAGAGGCTGAGAAGGAAACGGTGCAGAAAAGGCATACTTATAGCCTTTTTGAAGAAATATGTCTAAAACCAAATCCTCTTGCCTCAAGGCAAGAGGATTTTTTTATGTCAACAACTTGAGGTGAAAAACAGTGAACGTAAAAGCTACCGTACTTGACGAGCAGGCTATTCGCCGCGCTTTAACTCGAATTGCACATGAGATTATTGAAAAGAATAAAGGAATCGAAAATTGTGTGCTAGTGGGGATTAAAACGCGAGGTATTTATATCGCAAAACGTTTAGCAGAACGAATTGCACAAATTGAAGGAAATACACTGCCAGTCGGAGAACTCAACATCACGCTTTACCGAGATGATTTATCAAAAGTGACAAGCAATGATGAGCCTCTCGTAAAAGGATCAGATATTCCGACAGATATTGCAAATAAGAACGTCATCTTAGTAGATGATGTGTTATATACGGGCCGTACGGTTCGAGCAGCACTTGATGCACTAATTGATATCGGCCGACCTGAACTCATTCAGCTGGCTGTTTTAGTGGATAGAGGGCACCGCGAGCTGCCGATTCGAGCAGACTATGTTGGCAAAAACGTACCGACAGCTAAAAGTGAAAAAATTGCGGTGCATTTAATGGAAGTAGATGAAAAAGACCACGTGTCTATTTACGAAAAATAAATTATATACCCTTTTAAATGGTAGTCCCGTGAGGCTGCAAAAGGGGGGTCACTATACAAGGAAAACTATACTGCGGTATAGCGTCTTCCCTGTATGCTGAAAACCTCTTTGCCTCTGCGTAAAGAGGTTTTTTAATAGTGATAGGAGGAAAAGCATATGAGTCAACAACGAGATTTTGTACTTGATATACATGATAAACCAAAAGCAGTAAATTGGTTAACATTGAGTCTGCAGCATTTGTTTGCAATGTTTGGGTCGACGGTGTTAGTGCCGTTCCTAGTCGGGTTCAGCCCGGCAATTGCTTTGATTTCAAGCGGGGTAGGAACACTTGCTTTCCTGCTCATTACAAGAGGTCAAATTCCTTCTTATCTTGGTTCATCGTTCGCGTTCATCACGCCAATCATTTTTGCAAAAGCTTCGTTTGGACCTGAAGAAACAATGGTTGGCTGTTTCTTAGCCGGACTTGTTTATGGAATCGTTGCTTTGATTATAAAAGGAACAGGAATCAATTGGATTATGAAGCTGCTTCCTCCGGTTGTAGTAGGACCAGTTATTATGGTTATAGGCTTAGGACTAGCTAATACAGCAGTAGGCATGGCTATGAACGATGCAAAAGGAAATTACAGCTTAACTTACCTGATGGTTGCGCTTGTGACACTAGCGATAACAGTTGCTTGCTCAATCTTCTTTAAAAACATTATCAGCCTGATTCCGGTACTGATGGGAATTATCGGCGGATACATCTTCGCTTATACACAAGGATTAGTAGACTTTTCAAAGGTAGTGAAAGCAGAGTGGATTGAAGTACCTCATTTCTACGTGCCGTTTGTCACATACACGCCGTCCATTTCACTGGGGATTGTGCTTATCATGGTACCTGTAGCAGTCGTCACACTTTCAGAACATATCGGACACATTCTTGTCTTAAATAAGATTGTGGATCGAAACTATATTGAAAAGCCAGGGCTGCACAGATCGATTTTAGGAGACGGAGTAGCCACTATGCTTGCTGCGCTGATCGGCGGACCGCCAAATACAACATACGGTGAGAACATCGGAGTGTTAGCCATCACAAAGGTGCTTAGCGTATTTGTGATAGCAGGAGCAGCAGTCTTCGCAATTTTGTTCGGGTTTGTCGGCAAAATCAACGCTCTTATTTCAAGTATACCAACGCCGGTCATGGGCGGGATTTCAATTCTCTTATTCGGAATCATTGCTTCATCAGGCTTGCGCATGATGGTGGATGCAAAGGTAGACCTTGGATCAAAACGAAACTTAATGATTGCTTCGATTATCTTAGTGTTAGGAATCGGAGGAGCACACTTAGATATCTCAGAACATGTAAAGATTGATAGCATGGCACTGTCTGCTATCATGGGAGTTCTGCTGAATCTAGTTCTGCCGAAAGAGAAGATAAAAGAAGTAGAAAACGTTCAACAAACGTCAGCACGAAAAATTTCATAGAACGCCTTTTAATTGAAATCCAGAGAGGTTTCTAAGGGTGTGTGAAAAGCGCGTTATAGACGAAGCTTGTTTTCTTACACCCTTTCTAAGTTAGAAAGGGTGTTTTTTATAAAGAAATGCGAGGAAAGCAAAAATGGAGGGAATCGATATGAAACATTTAGTGACAGTCTCAACACTAGAAACAAATGAAATTCTAGAGATTTTAGACAGCGCTGAAAACTATCGAACGAATAAACAAGGATGGAAACCGGAAGAGAAAATGTTTGTTGCCAACTTATTTTTTGAAGCGAGCACGCGTACTCGATGTAGCTTTGAAATGGCAGAACAGCAGCTAGGATTAACAACAATTCCGTTTGAAGTAACAACTTCAAGCGTCCAAAAGGAGAAACGCTTTATGACACGATTGAAACATTAGCTTCAATCGGCGTTCAGTCAGTTGTTATTCGCCACCCGCAAGATCGCTATTATGAAGCACTGCAGGAAAAAGTATCGATTCCCATCATTAATGCAGGAGACGGATGCGGTCAGCATCCAACTCAGTGTCTGCTTGATCTACTGACGATTCGCCAAGAGTTCGGCTCGTTTAAAGGATTAAAAGTCGCAATAGTCGGAGATTTGCGACATAGCCGCGTAGCGAGATCGAATGCTGAAATGCTGACGAAGCTAGGGGCGACCGTATATTTTGCGGGACCTGAAGAATGGAAAGATGAAGAGAACAGACACGGTACATATCTTGATATCGATGAAGCAATCGAAACGGTCGATGTTGTGATGCTGCTGCGTATTCAATTTGAAAGGCATGAAGAGAACGCTTCAGAGCTTGCAAAGAACTACCATAGCCGCTTCGGATTAACCGTTGAACGAGAGCGGAAAATGAAATCACATAGCATTATCCTTCATCCAGCTCCTGTAAACAGAGGAGTCGAAATTGCAGATGAGCTCGTTGAATGTGAACGCTCAAGAATTTTTAAACAAATGCAAAATGGCGTGTACATTCGCATGGCAGTATTAGCAAGAGCGCTACAACCAATTGAAAGGGGACTTAATAATGACAACAATTATCAAAAATGCTACATGGTTAAATGAAGGAAAAATTGAAAAAGTCGAACTGAAAATTGAAAATGGTGTAATTGCTGAAATAGCTTCACACATCGACGTACAGAATGAAGAAGTCATTGATGCAGGCGGGAACTTCTTATCACCGGGTTTAATCGATGTCCACGTTCACTTACGCGAGCCAGGGGGAGAAAAGAAAGAAACAATTGAAACAGGTACTCTAGCAGCTGCAAAGGGCGGTTTTACAGCCATTGCTGCCATGCCGAACACGCGTCCAGTGCCTGATACTGTGGAACAAATGGAGTGGGTAAACAAGCGCATTGAAGAAACAGCACATGTGCGCGTATTGCCATACGCATCGATTACTACTCGTCAATTGGGAAAAGAATTAACGGACTTTGAAGGCTTAAAAGAAGCGGGAGCATTTGCTTTTACAGATGATGGAGTAGGGGTTCAGTCAACAGGAATGATGCTGGAAGCGATGAAAAAAGCCGCTTCATTAAACAAAGCAATCGTGGCTCACTGTGAAGATAATGATTTAATTAACAAAGGCTGCGTACACGACGGGAAATTCGCAAAAGAACATGGACTAAACGGTATCCCTTCTATCTGCGAAGCCGTTCAAATTGCACGAGATGTCCTGCTTGCTGAAGCAGCAAACTGTCACTACCATGTGTGTCACGTAAGTACAAAAGAATCCATTCGCGCCATTCGTGATGCGAAAAAAGCAGGCATTCGCGTAACTGCAGAAGTAACGCCTCACCATCTGTTACTAAATGAAGAAGATATCCCGGGACTTGATTCGAATTTTAAAATGAATCCGCCGCTTCGAGGAAAAGATGATCAACAGGCATTGATTGAAGCTTTATTAGACGGAACGCTTGATTTTATCGCCACTGATCATGCACCGCATACAGCAGACGAAAAAGCAGAAGGCATGGAGCTTGCGCCGTTTGGAATTGTGGGACTTGAAACAGCTTTCCCACTTCTTTATACAAACTTAGTATTAAAAGAGGTAATGACGCTAGAGCAGCTAGTATCGTATTTAACAAACAAGCCCGCTGAAACGTTCAATCTTCCTTATGGCACGATTGAAGTAGGAAAACCAGCAGATTTAACCATCATTGATCTTGAAACAGAAAAAGCAATTAATCCAGAAGAATTTGTATCAAAAGGTAAAAACACGCCGTTTGCTAACTGGGTATGCAAAGGTTGGCCGGTAATGACATTAGTAGAAGGTAAACGAGTATGGGAGGATGTTAAAGCATGCAACGTCAACTAATTTTAGAAGATGGAACAGTATTTATCGGAAAAGGATTCGGCAGCGACAAAGAAATGACAGGAGAAGTGGTTTTCAACACTGGAATGACAGGATATCAAGAAATTCTATCTGACCCATCATACTGTGCACAAATTGTGACATTAACATATCCTTTAATCGGAAACTACGGTATTAACCGCGATGACTTTGAGTCCATTGAACCAGCTGTCCACGGTTTAATTGTAAAAGAAATTTGTGATGCTCCTTCAAACTTCAGAAGCGAACTATCAGTAGATGAATTTTTAAAACAAAAAGACATTCCAGGATTAGCTGGAATCGACACGAGAAAATTAACGCGGAAAATTCGTCAGCACGGTGCGCTTCGCGGACGCGTATGCAACATGGAAGTCAATGTAGAAGAAGTGGTAGCACAGCTTCAAAATCATGAACTTCCGACTGATTCAGTTAAAAAAGTATCAACAGTGAAGCCTTACCCAAGCCCAGGCAGAGGTAAAAAAGTGGTACTCGTTGACTTTGGAATGAAACACGGAATTTTACGCGAATTAACAGCTCGTCAATGCGACGTGATTGTGGTTCCTTATAACGTAACTGCGCAAGAAATTCTTCAATTAAATCCAGATGGCATCATGTTAAGCAACGGACCTGGAGACCCAAAAGACGTACCTGAAGCAATCGAGATGATTCAAGGGGTTTTAGGAAAGGTTCCGCTGTTCGGAATTTGTTTAGGACATCAGCTGTTTGCGCTAGCATGCGGAGCAGATACAGAAAAAATGAAATTTGGTCATCGTGGATCCAACCATCCTGTAAAGGATCTAAAAACCAATAAAGTAGCTCTTACATCTCAAAACCACGGCTATACAGTATGTGAGCCATCTCTTGTCAACACGCCATTAGAAGTGACGCACGTTGCGCTTAACGATGGAACAGTTGAAGGAGTAAAGCATAAAGAATATCCGGCATTTACGGTTCAATATCACCCTGAAGCATCACCGGGACCTGAAGATGCAAACGGATTGTTCAACGAATTTATGGATCTTATGAAAAACAATCAGAAAGTAGGTAATTGCTAATGCCAAAACGTCAAGATATTAACACAATTCTCGTAATCGGATCAGGACCAATCGTCATCGGACAGGCGGCAGAGTTTGACTATGCAGGAGCGCAAGCATGTATTGCGCTAAAAGAAGAAGGATACAAAGTTATTCTTGTGAACTCCAATCCTGCAACAATCATGACAGACTCAGAAATGGCAGATAAAGTATATATTGAACCTCTAACGGTTGAATTTGTAAGCTCAATTATTCGTAAAGAACGCCCGGATGCACTGCTTCCAACGCTTGGCGGTCAAACGGGACTGAACCTAGCGGTAGAATTACACGAAACGGGTATTTTAGAAGAATTTAATGTAGAAATTCTCGGGACAAAATTATCGGCGATTGAACAAGCTGAAGACCGTGAGCAGTTCCGTTCATTAATGAACGAACTAAATCAGCCTGTCCCAGCAAGTGAAATCATTCATTCGCTAGACGAAGCGTATGCGTTTGTTGAACAAGTAAACTATCCGGTAATCGTGCGTCCTGCTTATACACTTGGCGGTACGGGAGGCGGAATTTGTAATAACGAGCAAGAGTTGATTGAAATTGTAACAAGTGGATTAAAACACAGTCCTGTAACACAATGCTTACTTGAGAAAAGCATTGCAGGCTTTAAAGAAATTGAATATGAAGTAATGCGCGATGCAAACGATAATGCGATCGTAGTATGTAATATGGAAAACTTTGATCCGGTCGGTATTCATACGGGAGATTCAATTGTTGTAGCACCAAGCCAAACGCTAAGCGACCGTGAGTATCAGTTGCTTAGAAATGCGTCACTCACAATTATCCGAGCGCTTAAAATCGAAGGCGGATGTAACGTTCAGCTAGCACTAGACCCAGAAAGCTTCCAGTATTACGTAATTGAAGTAAACCCTCGTGTAAGCCGCTCATCGGCTTTAGCATCAAAAGCAACAGGGTATCCAATTGCAAAATTAGCAGCAAAAATTGCGGTAGGGCTAACATTAGATGAAATGATGAACCCGGTAACTGGGAAGACATACGCATGTTTCGAACCGGCACTAGATTACATCGTATCTAAAATTCCACGCTGGCCGTTTGATAAATTTGAATCAGCTAATCGTAAACTAGGTACACAGATGAAAGCAACAGGGGAAGTAATGGCAATTGGCCGCACGTTCGAAGAGTCAATTTTAAAAGCCGTACGCTCACTAGAGTCAAACGTTCATCACTTAGAGCTGAAAGATGCGCATGAATTTGATGATGCCATTATTGAAAAACGTATTCGCAAGGCTGGCGATGAGCGATTATTCTACGTCGCAGAAGCAATTCGCCGCGGCGTAACGATTCAGCAAATTCACGAGTGGAGCAAAATCGATCTTTTCTTCTTAGTAAAACTTGAAAAAGTGATTGCTTTTGAAAATGTGTTAAAAGAAGAGATTCATAACGTAGAAGTTTTACAGGAAGCAAAAGAAATGGGATTTGCAGACTGCACGATTGCTAAGCTATGGAATCAAACAGAGCGTGAAGTATACGACTTCCGCAAACAAAATGGCGTGATGCCAGTATACAAAACGGTAGATACATGTGCAGCAGAATTTGAATCGACAACGCCATATTTCTACGGTACGTTTGAAGATGAAAATGAATCGATTGTTACAGATCGTAAAAGCGTTGTAGTGTTAGGGTCAGGTCCGATCCGTATCGGGCAAGGAATTGAGTTTGACTATGCAACGGTTCACTCCGTGTGGGCGATTAAAGAAGCCGGATACGAAGCGATTATTGTCAATAACAATCCAGAAACAGTATCAACTGACTTCAGTATTTCAGATAAATTATACTTCGAGCCGCTGACGATTGAAGATGTGATGCATATCATCGATTTAGAAAAACCAGAAGGTGTGGTTGTACAGTTCGGTGGTCAAACAGCAATCAACTTAGCAGATGAGCTAGAAGCAAGAGGGGTCAAGATCTTAGGAACGTCGCTTGAAAGCTTAGATGCAGCGGAAGATCGTAAAAAATTCGAAGCGACGCTAGCACGTTTAGAAGTACCTCAGCCGCTTGGAAAGACGGTTACATCCGTAGAAGAAGCAGTGGTTGTGGCAAAAGAAATTGGTTATCCGGTGCTTGTACGTCCTTCATATGTACTAGGCGGACGCGCAATGGAAATTGTGTATAAAGAAGAAGAACTGCTTCACTATATGAAACACGCGGTAAAAGTACACGCTGATCATCCTGTATTAATCGACCGCTACTTAACGGGAAAAGAAATTGAAGTCGATGCCATTTCAGACGGTGAAACAGTGGTTATTCCAGGGATCATGGAACATGTAGAGCGCGCGGGTGTACACTCAGGTGACTCCATCGCTGTATATCCACCGCAAACTCTGTCACAGGACGTAAAAGATACAATCATT
Source organism: Priestia sp. 40 (assembly GCF_049368575.1). Lineage (NCBI taxonomy): Bacteria > Bacillati > Bacillota > Bacilli > Caryophanales > Bacillaceae > Priestia > Priestia sp. 40. Next base: position 937,309 of record NZ_JBMPZA010000005.1, on the reverse strand, counting down.
GATTACACAACACGTATTGCAAAAGGCTTAAACATTATTGGACTGCTTAACATTCAGTTCGTCTTATCAAAAGGAGAAGTGTTTGTTCTTGAAGTAAATCCTCGTTCAAGCCGTACGGTGCCGTTCTTAAGTAAAATCACGCGTATTCCGATGGCGAATGTGGCAACAAAAGTTATTTTAGGAACAAGTTTAAAAGATCTTGGCTATGAATCAGGCATGCACCCTGAAGAAGAGGGCGTGTACGTAAAAGTGCCGGTCTTCTCATTTGCAAAACTACGCCGCGTAGATATTACGCTTGGACCTGAAATGAAATCTACTGGAGAAGTAATGGGGCAAGATTCAACGTACGAAAAAGCGTTATATAAAGGACTAATTGCGTCAGGTATGTCCATTAAGCCGTACGGTTCAGTACTTATGACAGTAGCGGATAAAGATAAAGAAGAGGCAACAGCGCTGGCGAAGCGTTTTGCTAACATCGGCTATCAGGTAATTGCAACGGAAGGAACAGCTTCAACGTTTACAAAAGAAGACATTCGCGTAAAAATAGTAAATAAAATTCATCATGAAGATCACAATCTTTTAGATGTGATACGAAAAGGTGAAGCGCAGCTTGTCATCAACACGCTAACAAAAGGAAAACAGCCTGCGCGTGACGGATTTAAAATTCGCCGTGAAGCAGTTGAAAATGGCGTACCTTGCTTAACATCACTTGATACAGCAGAAGCGATTTTACGAGTGCTTGAAACGATCAGCTTCCATACAACGCCAATGAAAAAAGTTCGTCCAACTAAAGAGGTGACAACCGTATGATCAAACATGAAATGATGCAAGTCGTCAGTCAGCGACCGTTAACACACAATGTATATGAATTAACCCTTCAAGGCGAGCTTGTTCGTTTCATGAATGAGCCGGGGCAGTTTGTGCATATCCGCGTTAACAACGACTATTTGCCACTGCTTCGCAGACCAATAAGTATTGCAGAAATTGATCAAACGCACGAACAATTTACGATGATTTACCGTGCAGAAGGGACGGGAACATCGCTGCTGGCCGAAAAACAAGCCGGACAGTCGATTGACGTGTTAGGTCCGCTTGGCCACGGTTTTCCATTAGATGCGATAGAGTCAGGTCAAACGGCTCTATTAGTAGGGGGAGGCATTGGAGTGCCTCCGCTCTATGAGCTTTCAAAAAGACTTCGTGAAAAAGGTGTGCAGGTTATTCACGTCTTAGGCTTTCAATCAAAGGCAGACGTATTTTACGAGCGAGAGTTTTTAGCTTTAGGAGAAACATATATTGCAACGGTAGACGGCTCTTACGGAACAAAAGGTTTTGTCACAACGGTGATTGACGAGCAGCAGTTTTCATATGACGTTATGTTTTCATGCGGTCCAACTCCGATGTTAAAAGCACTAGAAAATAATTATACAAACAAGCCGCTTTACATTTCTTTAGAAGAAAGAATGGGCTGTGGAATCGGCGCTTGTTTTGCATGTGTATGTAGGGAAAGTGAAAATTCTACGGCATATAAAAAAATCTGCAGCGACGGTCCCGTCTTTCAAGCAGGGGAGGTGCTTCTATGAGTATGCTAAAAACGACGTTGCCAGGATTAGATTTGAAAAATCCAATTATGCCAGCATCCGGCTGTTTTGGGTTTGGGCGTGAGTATGCTCAATTTTATTCACTTGATGCACTTGGAGCCATTATGATTAAAGCGACGACTGCTGAAACTCGTTTTGGCAATCCAACTCCTCGGGTAGCGGAAACATCTGCGGGAATGCTAAATGCGATTGGATTACAAAATCCTGGGTTAGAAAAAGTAATGAACGAAGAGCTCGTTTGGCTGCAGCAATATGATGTGCCGATTATCGCAAACGTAGCCGGCGCTTCGGTTGAAGAGTATGTGCACGTAGCAAAAGAAATTTCAACCGTGTCTAATGTGAAAGCACTTGAACTGAATATTTCATGCCCAAATGTAAAAGAAGGCGGAATTGCGTTTGGCGTTGATCCTGTTATCGCTGCTCGTCTAACAAAAGCGGTAAAAGATGTTTCAAATGTTCCAGTTTATGTTAAACTATCACCAAACGTATCCAATATTGTAGACATGGCACTGGCTGTTGAAGGAGCTGGCGCGGATGGCTTAACGATGATCAATACGCTTCTCGGGATGCGTCTGGATTTGAAAACAGCTCAGCCGGTTTTAGCGAACGGCACAGGCGGACTGTCAGGCCCATCAATCAAGCCGGTAGCGATTCGAATGGTACATGAAGTCAGTCAAAAAGTGAACATTCCGATCATTGGTATGGGCGGAGTTACGACTGCTGAAGACGTACTTGAATTTCTGTATGCAGGTGCAAGCGCAGTAGCCGTTGGTACAGCAAACTTTGTCGATCCGTATGTGTGCCCAACCATCATTGACGAACTTCCAAGGCTATTAACATCATTGGGGTACGAACATGTTTCAGAATGTATCGGAAGGAGCTGGAAAAAGCGTGAAGCAACCGTTAATCATTGCTCTTGACTTTTCATCAATTAACGATGTACAGCAGTTTTTAATGCCTTTTCAACAAGAGTCATTATTTGTGAAAGTAGGAATGGAACTGTTTTATAAAGAAGGGCTATCCATTATTTCTGCATTAAAAGAGCAAAACCATCAAATCTTTTTAGACTTAAAACTTCATGATATTCCAAACACGGTAAAGCAAGGGATGAAGTCTTTAGCTTCTCTTGAAGTAGATTTGGTTAACGTTCACGCTGCCGGCGGAACGAACATGATGCAAGCAGCCGTTGAAGGACTTGACTTAGGAACAGCTGCCGGCAAAAAGCGCCCGGATTGTATTGCGGTTACTCAGCTAACGAGTACATCTGATGAAATGCTAAAAGAGCAGCAGCTCATTACACACTCGATGCAAGAAGTGGTTACGCATTATGCAGCGCTTGCTAAAAAAAGTGGACTTGACGGCGTTGTATGTTCTACTCATGAGGTGCCTTCGATTCGAAAAGCAGCAGGAGAGGACTTTTTAACCGTAACGCCGGGTATTCGTATGGGCACAGATTCAGTAGATGACCAAGTCCGTGTGGCAACACCTCAGCTAGCGAGAGAATATGGCTCAAGCGCCATTGTCGTTGGACGTTCTATTACTAAAGCAAAAGACCCGCTTAAAGCATATTATGAGATGTTACAGCAGTGGAAAGGGGAGCGTATTACGCGATGACAAAACTACGAAAAGAAATTGCAAAACAATTAATTGATATTGAGGCAGTAAGCCTTCAACCAAACGAGCCGTTTACGTGGGCCTCTGGAATTAAGTCACCTATCTATTGTGACAACCGTCTAACGCTTAGCTACCCGAAAGTGCGAAAAGAAATTGCAAAAGGTCTGCAGCATTTAATTAAAACGTATTTTGCCAATGCAGAAGTGATTGCTGGTACCGCTACAGCTGGTATTCCTCATGCAGCATGGGTAAGTGAAGCACTAGAGCTTCCAATGTGCTATGTGCGAAGCAAAGCAAAAGAACATGGCCAAGGAAATCAAATCGAAGGAAAAGTAACAAAAGGTCAAAAAGTAGTTGTGATTGAAGATTTGATTTCAACTGGCGGAAGTGTGTTTACTGCAGTCGATGCATTAAAAGCGCAGGGGTGTGAAGTGCTGGGAGTTGTATCTATCTTTACATATGAGCTGGAAAAAGCGCGTCAGCTGTTTAAAGAAAAAGAACTTCAAGTTTATTCGCTAACAGACTACTCTACGCTAGTAGAAGCGGCAAACGAAGCGGGATACATTGAAGAAGAAGCGATGGATAAGCTATTTAAATGGCGTGAAGATCCTTCAGACCCTTCATGGATGAACTAAACTAGATCTATATAATAAAACCCCCTTTCTATATAGAAAGGGGGTTTTATTATGACTGACGCAGCTTCAATACAAGTTCTTCGCTAGGCGTTACGTACACCGTTTGCTGGTTATCGTACGTCACAAAACCAGGTTTAGCACCGCTTGGTTTTTTGACGTAGCGAATTTTTGTATAGTCCACGGGTACCGAACTTGAATTCTTGGCTTTACTAAAGTAAGCAGCAAGGTGAGCCGCTTCTAAAATTGTTTTTTCTGAAGGCTCTTGGCTGCGGATCACAACGTGAGAACCGGGTATATCTTTTGTATGAAACCAAACGTCATCACGAGCAGCAAGGCGATTGGTTAAATACTCATTTTGCTTATTGTTTTTTCCAACTAAAATCGTCGTGCCGTCGCTTGAAACGTATTGTTCAAGTGTAGGCGTGGTGTTTTTTTGTTTTTTTGCTTGTTTTTGCTGACGGTTGCGCAAATATCCTTCTTCCACAAGCTCTTCACGAATCTCCGCAATGTCTTTGTGAGTAGCAGTATCCATTTGCTGAATAAGTGATTCAAAATACTGTACTTCTTCGTTTGCTTTTTCAATCTGTTCGATTACAATCGAAACGGAATTTTTCGCTTTTTGATACTTTGTAAAATAGCTTTGAGCATTTTGAGACGGTGATTTTTGCGGATCTAATGAAATCGTAAGTGTACCGCTATTTTCATCGTAATAATTAATAACATCCACTTTCGCATCTCCTTTTTTGACAAGGTGTAAATTTGCCGTAAGGAGTTCACCGGCTAGCTGATAATCAGATGCTTTTTCTGCATTTTGCAGCGTTTGCTCAAGTTTTTTTATTTTTTTCTCATTTTTCTTTTTCTCGGTGGAAATAAACTGGACTAAATCATGCGCTTGCTGCTTTACGCGATCTCGCTCTGCTTTCCCGTAGTAATAGCGGTCAAGAAGCTCGCTGATAGTTGCATACGTTTTTTTCGTACCCTCTAAATGCGTTAATTCGAGTAAATAAAAATAGTCTTTTTGATTAACGGTTGTCAGAGTCGGTGTAAACTGACCTTCTTTGATCAGCGTCATCGTTTCGACGAATGATTTTGGAAGCGTAGAACGATTCGCTAAGCCAGAGCGGAAAACCACTTCATTTGCAATTAAAGGAGAAAGCCCTGAGAAGGTTTGCACTAGCTGGTTGGCTAGCTTTCCGCTATTAAAATCAATTTTTTTAACTACGGTTTCTTCATCGGCTTCAAATGGGTGAAGCTTATCTTGGCTAGGAGGCAGTACGTAAGGAGCTCCGGGTAGAAGCGTACGGTGCCTGTTCAAGGCCATTGGAACATGCTTAATACTGTCGATAATCGTTTGTTTTTCTTTATCTACAAGTACCACATTACTATGCCTTCCCATGATTTCAATAATAAGCTGCTTGTACGTCACGTCGCCAATTTCATTTCGTCCTTTTGTTTCAATGACTAAAATGCGGTCTAATCCAAGCTGATACACTTGTTCAATAATGCTTCCTTCTAAATGTTTGCGAAGAAGCATACAAAACATAGGAGGTTCAGATGGATTTTCATAGGGCTCATTTGTAAAATGAACGCGTGAATAGTTAGGGTGAGCTGAGATTAAAAGTTTGCGGTTTTCACCTTTAGCGCGTACTTGTAAAATCAACTCGTTTGGAAACGGCTGATATATTTTTGAAATTCGTCCTGAAACCAAGGTCTCAGATAATTCTTGTAAAATGCCATATGTAAAAATACCATCAAATGACATAGTGCTCACATCCTTAAGTAATTGAAAATTGTCCTATAGAAAAGTATAGCATTTTTTAGGACGAGTCTGAATAAGCATACGATATAAGATTGTAACAATCTAATAGGTGCATTTACAAATAAAAGGGTGTGAAAAGATGCAATGAAATGGTATGAATTAGGTGAAAAAGCAATAGTAGAAGTAACAAAAACAGACAGGCAGCATGGTCTTACACACAAAGAAGTAAAAGCACGTCAGCAGCAACAAGGGTTTAATGAATTGACTGAAGGAGAGAAAAAACCAGCCATTCTTGTGTTTCTAGAGCAGTTTAAAGATTTTATGGTACTGGTTTTACTAGCTGCCACGCTTATTTCAGGGCTTTTAGGAGAATACATCGATGCGATTGCTATTATTGCCATTGTAATAATTAATGGATTTCTAGGGTTCTTCCAAGAAAGAAAAGCAGAGAAATCTCTTCATGCATTAAAAGAGCTTTCTGCTCCTCAAGTAGCAGCCATGCGTGAAGGGAAATGGGTTAAGTTACCATCTAAAGAGCTGGTAGTAGGAGACGTTGTAAAGTTTTCGAGCGGAGACCGTATCGGAGCTGACCTTCGGATTATGGAAGCCAAAAGCCTAGAAATTGAAGAATCAGCGCTTACGGGAGAGTCTTTGCCTGTTGCCAAGCAAATAAAAGCATTGTCAGGAGATGAAGTGCCGCTTGGAGATCAGGACAATATGGCGTTTATGGGTACCCTTGTAACGCGAGGAAGCGGAACAGGTATCGTTGTAGGGATTGGAATGAAGACAGCAATGGGACAAATTGCTGATTTACTTCAAAATGCCGAAGCCATGATTACTCCTCTTCAACGGAAGTTAGAGCAATTAGGCAAAATTTTAATCGTTGTGGCTCTTGCACTTACTGTATTAGTTGTTGGGATTGGTGTGCTACAAGGCCATGACTTATACAGTATGTTCTTAGCGGGAGTTTCCTTGGCTGTTGCTGCCATACCCGAAGGTCTTCCTGCCATCGTAACCGTGGCGCTATCTCTCGGGGTACAGCGCATGATTAAGCAAAGATCTATTGTTCGCAAACTTCCTGCTGTTGAGACACTAGGGTGCGCATCAGTCATTTGCTCAGACAAAACGGGCACATTAACGCAAAATAAAATGACGGTTACTCACCTCTGGTCAGGAGGAATGACGTGGAGAGTATCAGGGACAGGGTATGAACCTACGGGCGTATTTTCGCGAGAGGAAAGAGAAGTTGATACACGAAGTGAAAAACCGCTTCAGCAGCTTTTGGTGTTTGGTCTGCTTTGCAATCAAACGTCCATTTCGAGAAAAGATAAAGAATATGTCATCGACGGGGATCCTACTGAAGCGGCTTTGCTTGTTGCAGCGATGAAAGCTGGACTGACAAAAGAAAACATTCAAAAGCAGTTTAAGATTATTGAAGAGTTTCCATTTGATTCAACGCGTAAAATGATGAGTGTAGTCATTGAAGACGCATCTCATAAGCGCTATGTCATAACAAAAGGTGCTCCGGATGTGCTGCTTATAAACAGCAAAAATGTTTTGTGGGAAAGCAGACAACAAACGCTGTCGGTAACGGTTCATAATGAAGTAAAAGGAGCGATTGATCAGTTAGCTAGCCAAGCGCTTCGAACCATTGCTATTGCTTATCGGCCGTTAGGAGACCATGAGAGCGTTCATACAGAGAAGGAAGCGGAAAAAGACCTGACTTTCCTCGGGCTTCAAGGAATGATTGACCCGCCAAGACCAGAAGTCAAGCAAGCGGTCAAAGAATGCCGAGACGCAGGCATCAAAACCGTTATGATTACAGGTGACCACGTCATTACAGCACAGGCGATTGCAAAACAGCTGGGAATATTACCGAAAAACGGTCAAGTCTTGGAAGGAACGGATTTATCCAAAATGACGCAGGAAGAGCTAGAAGAAGTAGTAGATGATGTTTACGTATATGCGAGGGTATCACCTGAGCATAAGCTTAAAATTGTTAAAGCTCTTCAAGCAAAAGATCACATTGTAGCCATGACGGGCGACGGCGTAAATGATGCACCTGCTATTAAAGCAGCAGACATAGGCATTGCGATGGGCATCACCGGAACAGACGTAGCAAAAGAAGCGTCTTCACTCGTTTTGCTTGATGATAATTTTGCTACTATTAAATCAGCAATCAAAGAAGGACGAAACATCTATGAAAATATTCGAAAGTTTATCCGTTACTTGCTTGCATCAAATGTAGGAGAAATCTTAGTTATGCTCTTTGCGATGATTTTAGCACTTCCGCTACCGCTAGTACCCATTCAAATACTATGGGTAAACTTAGTAACAGACGGTTTGCCTGCGATGGCTCTTGGCTTAGACCAGCCAGAGGATAACGTGATGAAGCGCCATCCGAGGCATCCACGCGAAGGTATCTTTGCAAGAGGATTAGGGTGGAAAGTAGTCAGCCGCGGATTTTTAATTGGAGCTGCTACACTTGCTGCGTTCATGATTGTCTACGACAATGACCCAGATCGGTTGCAGTATGCTCAGACGATTGCATTTGCCACGCTTGTCATGGCACAGCTTATTCACGTATTTGACTGCCGAAGTGAAAAATCAATTTTTGATCGGAATCCATTTCAGAACCTATATCTTGTAGGAGCTGTTATTTCATCTATTATCCTTATGCTGGTGGCTATCTACTATCCGCCCCTGCAGCCTATTTTCCATACAATGGCCATTGCACCGCGTGAATGGCTCGTTATTTTAGGACTTGCAAGCCTTCCAACTTTTTTACTTGCTGGTTCACTTTTAACAAGAAAACCTTCATAAATTGTGCTATACTTTAATACAGGCTGTCCCAAATGAGAAAACTCATGAAGGCAGCCTTTACAGGTTGAATAAAGAAGAGAGATTTCTTTTTTTTGCTAACACTTTCTTTTATGATACTTTTTATGTAAGATGTACATAGTGGATGTGATGATAATGATAAAAAGTATGACTGGTTTTGGCCGCGGAAAAGCGGAAGTGGAAAATCGATCAGTAACAGTGGAAATGAAGTCTGTTAATCATCGTTTTTGTGAAATTGTTATCCGTATGCCAAGACAATTAATTGAAATTGAAGATAAAATAAAAAAAATCGTTCAAACATACATAAAACGTGGTAGAGTAGAAGTATTTGTTACTATTTCAGGTGAAGAAATGGCAAAAAAGAAACTGCAGACGGATTGGCAGCTGCTTGATGAATACATGAATGCGTTGCAGCAAGTAAAAGAAAAGCACGGGCTATCACAATCTGTTCAAATTCAAGACATTTTACACATGCCTGAAGTGATGACAACTTATGAAGAAGAAGCTGATCAGACGAGTATTCATGGTGCAATCTTTGAAGCTGTTGAAGCTGCTGTTCATCAGTTAGTGGATATGCGGAAACGAGAGGGATCAGAGCTGTATCACGATTTAATGGGATACTTACAGGACATTCAAGACATTCGCGAAAAAATTACACAGCTTGCTCCTGAAGTTGCTGAACAATATCGCGAGCGTATTAAAAGAAAGCTGAGCGACTATTTAGAAGGTACTTTCGATGAGCAGCGAGTGCTGACTGAAGTAGCTATTTTTGCTGAAAAAGCAGATATTAGCGAAGAACTTACGCGAATTCAAAGTCATGTTTCACAATTTATTCAAGCATTAAATACACCTGATTCAGTAGGACGCAAGCTGGATTTTCTTGTTCAAGAGCTGAATCGTGAAATGAATACAATCGGTGCGAAGGCAAATAATGGTACTATTGCTCAGTATGTTATTAGTATGAAAGCACAATTAGAACGCATAAAAGAGCAGGTTCAAAATATTGAATAGCCTTCGTGTAAGATAAAGATTATATTGGTATAGCAGGAGGCTTCTTATGAGCGGTAAATTAGTGAACGTTGGATTTGGAAATTTTATTTCTTCTAATCGTATAATCTCTGTCGTTCATCCTGAATCAGCTCCAATCAAACGCATTATTCAAGATGCAAAAGATCGAGGCTCTTTAATAGATGCAACGCAAGGACGTAAAACACGATCTGTTATTGTTATGGATAGCGATCATGTTATTTTAGCTCCTGTACAGCCAGAAACTGTGTCGCAGCGACTTATAAACAAAGAAGAATTATTAGAAGGGTAGGTCACTTGAACCGATGATTGAAAGAGGTTTATTAATTGTTCTTTCCGGACCATCAGGTGTTGGAAAAGGAACGGTACGAAAAGCATTGTTTGAGCAAGAAGACATTAAATTGCAGTATTCTATCTCTGCAACAACAAGAAAGCCCCGCGAAGGTGAAGTAGATGGCGTTGACTATTTCTTCAAACCACGCGAAGAGTTTGAGCGCATGATTGAAAACAAGAAATTATTAGAGTGGGCTGAATACGTAGGCAACTACTACGGCACCCCGGTTGATTATGTAGAACAAACGTTATCTGAAGGAAAAGACGTATTTCTAGAAATTGAAGTGCAAGGTGCTCTTCAAGTGAAAGAAGCATTTCCAGAAGGTTTGTTCATCTTCTTGGCACCGCCTAGTTTATCAGAGCTTAAAAGTCGTATCGTAAACCGCGGTACTGAAACAGAAGACTTAATCAATAACCGTATGCGCGTGGCAAAAGAAGAAATTGAACTTATGGACGCCTACGATTATGTTGTAGAAAATGACAAAGTAGAAAATGCTTGTGCTCGCATCCGTGCTATCGTAACGGCTGAACACTGCCGTCGTGATCGTATTTCTGCGCGCTATAAAAGAATGCTGGAGGTAGAATAAACATGCTTTATCCATCAATTGATTCCCTAATGGAAAAATTAGATTCTAAGTACACGCTTGTGACAGTAGCTGCAAAACGTGCTCGTCAATTACAGCTTCACAATGATACGCCGATTGAAAAGCCGGTTTCTTATAAATTTGTAGGCTGTGCTTTAGAAGAAATTAATGCTGAACAATTAAGCTATAAGCAAGGTGTAGCAGAAGAAGATTCTAAACATCAGTAAGTGAAAAAATAACAACCTACTTTATAGGTTGTTATTTTTTTGATGCTTTTGTTTGTATTCAAGCAGGATAGTGAATGTCTCACTACAAAAATGGTATAATAATTGAATTGAAAAGCTTTAGATAGTTACCCGAGTAAACAAGCGGATGCTGGTTGAGCGGGATAAATAGATGGGGGCATAATGATGAAGGGAAAACGAATTTTATTATGTGTTAGCGGCGGGATCGCCGTATATAAAGCCGCAGCTTTAACAAGTAAATTAGTACAAGCGGGAGCGGAAGTTAAAGTAATGATGACTGCTTCAGCACGCGAGTTCGTAACGCCGCTTACGTTTCAAGCTCTGTCTCGAAACCCAGTTTATACAGATACGTTTGATGAAAAAGATCCATCTGTGATTGCACATATTGATTTAGCAGATTGGCCTGATTTAATTTTAGTAGCTCCTGCTACGGCTAACATGATAGGAAAAATAGCAAATGGTCTTGCAGATGATATGATTTCCACAACGCTATTGGCTGCTACTGCGCCTGTGTGGATTGCGCCTGCGATGAATGTTCATATGTACGATCATCCCGCTGTTAAAAAAAATATGAGCACTCTTTCATCATTTGGTTACTCTTTTGTAGAACCAGGAGAAGGGTATTTGGCATGCGGTTATGTAGGAAAAGGCCGTCTTGAAGAGCCAGAAACAATTGTTTCACTAATCGGATCTTATTTTTCACAAACATCAGATACACAAAAGATCCTTGAAGGTGTGAATGTATTGGTTACAGCAGGACCTACGGTAGAACGCATTGATCCCGTCCGATTTTTTACCAATCGTTCTACCGGGAAAATGGGCTATGCTCTTGCAGAACAAGCTGCTAAGTTAGGCGCATCGGTAACACTTGTCACAGGACCGACGAATTTAGAGTATCCAAAAGGAGTGCAGGTTGTTCAAATTGAAAGTGCGCAGCAGATGCTTGAAGCTGTTATGCAGCGCTATCATGAAGCAGATGTTGTCATTAAATCAGCCGCAGTGGCAGATTACCGACCAAAGCATGTGTTTGATCAAAAGATGAAAAAGCAGCCTGGTGAAGCAGTATTAGAGCTAGAGAGAACAACAGATATTTTACGCACGCTTGGAGAGCGAAAAGAACATCAGCTTTTAGTCGGCTTTGCAGCAGAAACAGAACAAGTGGATGAATATGCACAAAAGAAACTTGCATCTAAAAACTTGGATATGATTGTAGCTAATAACGTGACGACAGAAGGAGCAGGTTTTGGGACGGACACAAATATTGTGACGCTCTATAAGCGAAGTGGAGAGTCTAGGGAACTTCCCATTCTTTCAAAACACGAGGTAGCTACCGAGGTGTTAAAAGAAGTGAAGGAAATGTTAGAAGGGCTAACAAAATGAGTGTAGCTAGTGTAATTGTGGACGTGGCTGCTAAACAAACAGATCGAGCTTTTGACTACGCTATTCCTGACAAATGGAAAGGAATTATTGTTCCGGGTATGCGAGTTATCGTTCCGTTTGGTCCAAGAAAAGTTCAGGGGTTTGTGGTGGCTCTTAAAGAAGAGGCTGAAGTTAAGCGTGTTAAACCAATCGCTGACCTGCTTGATTTAACGCCGGTTCTGACTCCTGAACTGTTAGAGATTGGACACTGGCTAACAGAAAAAACACTTTGTTTTATGATATCGGCTTTTCAAGTCATGCTGCCTGCGGCGATGAAAGCAAAATATGATAAAGAACTGTCACTCCTTTCAAAAGAGGCATACGAACAGCTTCATGAGCAAGTAAAGCCGTTTTTTCAGTCAAGATCCTCACTGAAGTGGAGTGAAGTAGAAAAAACAGTCGCTGCTCCTGCTTTTCACCGTGATATTCAAAAAGGTCTAATTGAGGTCGTCTACGTGGTGAAAAACAAAGGAAACAAAAAAACGGCAAAGGGCGTAAAACTGAATCAAAGCCTTGAAGACATTCAACAGTTTATGAGCGAGTTAAATAAGCAGGCAGAAAAGCAAAAGCAAGTGCTGTCTTTTATGCTGAATCGAAATGAAGAAGTAGCCATAAAAGAAATAGCGGAAGATTTGCAGATTACCTCCGCTCCTATAAAAGCGCTGATTAACAAAGGACTCTTAGCGGAGACGGAAATTGAAATATACCGTGATCCTTATCAAGACCGATACTTTACACCATCAAAGCCTTTTCAATTGACGGATGAACAAGCTGAGGCAATCGCACCGATTCTGCATGACATCGAAGCAAATCTTCACGATGTGTTTTTAATGTACGGAGTAACCGGAAGCGGAAAAACGGAAGTGTATCTCCAATCAATTGATCAAGTGCTAAAAAAAGGGAAAGAAGCGATTATGCTTGTTCCGGAGATTTCACTTACCCCTCAGATGGTCAAGCGTTTTAAAGAGCGATTCGGCTCAAAAGTTGCTGTGCTTCATAGCGGCTTGTCTACTGGAGAAAAATACGATGAATGGCGAAAAATTCAGCGAAAAGAAGTATCCGTTGTAGTAGGAGCCCGCTCTGCTGTATTTGCTCCATTTGAAAATTTGGGCCTTCTTATTATCGATGAAGAACATGAGACGAGTTATAAACAAGAAGAAAACCCCCGTTATCATGCCAGAGATGTAGCTATTTACCGAGGGCAGCATCATCAGTGTCCAGTCATTTTAGGAAGTGCAACGCCAACGCTTGAGTCCTTTGCAAGAGCGCAAAAAGGTGTGTATAAGCTACTGACGTTAAAGCAAAGAATGAATAAGTCATCAATGCCGTCGGTGGATATTGTTGATATGAGAGAGGAGCTTCGCAGCGGCAATCGCTCTATGTTTTCAACTATGCTGTTTGAAAAGATGAAAGATCGTTTAGAAAAAGGAGAGCAAATCGTTTTATTTTTAAATAAAAGAGGCCATTCTTCTTTTGTTATGTGCAGGGACTGCGGTTACGTTCCGACATGTGAGCACTGTGAAATTTCACTAACGTATCATCGCTATCAAAATAAATTAAAATGCCATTACTGTGGACACGAAGAGCATGTGCACACTGAGTGCCCAGAATGCCACAGCGAACATATCCGCTTTTTTGGATCTGGTACACAAAAAGTGGAAGAAGAATTAACAAAAGTGCTGCCTGAGGCTAGAGTCGTTCGAATGGATGTTGATACGACAAGCCGAAAAGGCGCGCATGAAAAGCTCCTGAACAAGTTTGCAAGTGGAGAAGCGCAAATTTTACTAGGGACGCAGATGATTGCCAAAGGGCTGGACTTTCCAAACGTCACGCTTGTAGGCGTTTTAACAGCAGATACGATGCTCAATTTACCTGACTTTCGTGCATCTGAAAAAACGTTTCAGCTTTTAACACAAGTAAGCGGAAGAGCAGGACGCCACAAACTTCCAGGAGAAGTAGTGATTCAAACGTACACGCCTGAACACTACAGCATTCAACTTGCGAGTCAGCATGATTATGATGCGTTTTATAAGCAGGAGATGGAAATTCGTAAAATGCATAAATATCCTCCTTTCTTTTACTTGGCGCTTGTAACGGTATCTCATGAAAATATTGCAAAAGTGGTGTCTGTTACAGACAAAATTTCGCAGTATCTGCGTCAGAAACTTTCGCCGCAAACAACGATCTTAGGGCCAGTCGCATCTCCGATTGCTAAGATAAAAGATAGATATCGCTATCAATGCATGTTAAAATACAAGCTGGAACCAAGCCTGATTCCGCTGTTGAAATATATATTAGAACGTTATCAAGCGGAAATGCAGAAGGAAAATTTAACGATTACAATTGATTTGAATCCATACTCGATGATGTAACTAGTCGTCTTGATGGCGTTAAAGAAGAAGCTTTTTGGATATAAATAGAAAGAATAAAGGAGGTGCCTATTTGGCTAAGCTTAAGCTTGTTTACCATCCTAATGAAGTACTTGAACAAGAGTGTGAAGTCGTTAAAAACTTTGATAATAAATTAGCGAAATTACTAAATGGCATGTATGATTTAATGCTTGAAGCAGACGGTGTGGGTCTAGCTGCTCCTCAAGTAGGAGTTCTGCAGCAAGTGGCAGTGGTAGACGTGGACGACCGACACGGTAAAATTGAGTTAATTAATCCGGTAATTATTGAGCAACGAGGCGAACAAATCGGTCCAGAAGGCTGCCTAAGTTTTCCGGGCCTTTTTGGTGACGTGGCTCGAGCTGATTATGTGAAAGTACGTGCGCAAAATCGTAAAGGAAAACCTTATTTTATAGAAGCAAAAGGTTTTTTAGCACGAGCAATTCAACATGAAATTGATCATTTACACGGTGTATTGTTCACGGAAAAAGTAACAAAGTATTACGAAGAGGATGAACTAGAAGGGTAGGTTTTACACGATGAAAGTCGTATTTATGGGAACGCCGGATTTTTCAGTGCCGGTTTTACAAACATTACTTAAAGATGGATATGAAGTGGTCGCAGTGGTTACACAGCCGGACCGACCAAAAGGACGCAAGCGCGTATTAACACCTCCTCCTGTAAAAGTTGAGGCGTTAAAGCATGAAATACCTGTACTGCAGCCAGAAAAGATTCGTTTAGAAGAAGAATATCAGCAAGTGTTAGCGTATGAGCCTGACCTAATTGTAACAGCGGCTTTTGGTCAAATTTTACCAACTCCTATTTTAGAAGCGCCTAAATACGGCTGTATTAACGTGCATGCTTCTCTGTTACCTGAACTGCGCGGAGGCGCGCCGATTCATTATTCAATTCTACAAGGTAAGCCGAAAACTGGTGTTACAATTATGTATATGGTAGAAAAATTAGATGCAGGTGATATCTTAACACAGGTAGAAGTTCCGATTGAAGAACGTGATCACGTTGGCACGCTTCATGATAAACTCAGCGCTGCTGGTGCAAAATTGCTTTCAGAAACTATTCCTTTTCTTGTAAAAGGTGAAATTACGCCGGTGAAACAAAACGATGAGGAAGCGACATTTGCTTCTAACATTAAGCGGGAACAAGAGAAAATTGATTGGGCCCGTACAGGAGAAGAAATTTATAACCATATCCGCGGACTTCATCCTTGGCCCGTTGCTTATACAACAGCAGACGGTCAGGTCATGAAAATTTGGTGGGGAGAGAAAGTATCTGCATCAGGCAAACCGGGTACCGTTTTATCACTTGAAGAGGATGGCTTTATAGTAGCAACTGGAAATGAAACAGCTATTAAAGTGACGGAACTTCAGCCGGCTGGAAAAAAACGTATGGATGCAGCACAGTATTTACGAGGTACATCCGTTGAAGTCGGAACAGTATTAGGGGATGTCAATGAGTAAGTACAACGTTCGAGACATAGCTTTAGATATTTTACTAGCTATTGAAAAAAATCAGGCATTCAGCAACCTATTGTTAAATAACAGCATACAAAAACGTGGTATTCAAGGAAAAGATGCAGGGCTATTAACGGAAATTGTGTATGGAACGATTCAAAGACGCGATACGTTAGATTACGGGTTAGCGCCTTTCTTGAAAAATCCAAAAAAGCTTCAGCCTTGGGTGCGAGTGCTGCTTCGTTTATCTCTTTACCAAATGGTGTATTTAGACCGGGTGCCTGACCGGGCAATCCTTCATGAAGCAGTAGAAATTGCCAAAAAACGCGGTCATAAAGGAATTGCCTCAATGGTAAACGGCGTTTTACGAAATATTCAGCGCAGCGGCACGCCTTCTTTAGAAGAAATACAAAACCCTGTGGAGCGATTGGCGATTGAAACCAGTCACCCATTGTGGCTTGTAAAGCGCTGGGTGGAACAATATGGATTGGACAAAACACGCGGAATCTGTTTAGCTAATTTAATGGCCCCTAAACAAACAGTCCGAGTAAACAGTGCACGCTTTACGCAAAATGAAGTAAAAGAAGCGCTTGAAAAAGAAGGTATTGTTGTAGAACCAGGCCATTTTGTAGAAGAAGCGCTAGAAGTTCAAAAAGGAAATGCAGCTCATACACAAGCATTTCGTGAAGGTATGTTTACCGTTCAAGATGAAAGCTCTATGTTAGTTGCTCATGCGCTCGGTGCAGAGGCAGAAGAGCTAATTTTAGATAGCTGTGCTGCACCGGGAGGAAAATCAACTCATATTGCAGAGCAGCTTAAAAACAGTGGTAAAGTTATTTCCTTGGACATTCATGACCATAAAGTAAAGCTGATTGCCCAGCAGGCAGAGCGTCTGCATCTTACCAATATTGAGCCGACGGTTCAAGACAGCCGCAAAGCAGGCGAACGGTTTGATAAAGAAGTGTTTGACCGCATCTTAGTGGATGCTCCGTGCTCAGGTTTTGGTGTAATGAGACGTAAACCTGATTTGAAATATACAAAAACTGAGCAAGATGTAAAGCAGCTGGCGCGTATTCAACAAGATATTTTAAATGCGGTTGCGCCTTTATTAAAAAAAGGCGGGACCCTTGTATATAGTACATGTACAATTGACCGGGATGAAAATGGGGATGTTGTAGCAGCATTTTTAGCAGATCATGCTGATTTTCAAAAAGATGAAACCCTCGCTGCACGCATGCCGCAAAAGCTTAAACAAAACGTAAAACATGGTGAAATTCAATTGCTGCCAGATGCACAAAGCGATGGGTTTTATATTGCATGTTTACAGAAGAAGGTGTAAAAATGGAAGAAGTAGCTAAAAGAAAAGTAAAAGCAGAAGAAAAAGCGCAAAAACCATCTATTTATTCATTAGAAATGCACGACCTAGAAAATTGGTTAGTAGAACACGGAGATAAGAAGTTCCGTGCTAAACAAATTTTTGACTGGTTATATGTTAAACGCGTAACGGACTTTGACGATATGTCAAACTTATCTAAAGGATTACGCGAACAATTAAAAGACAAATTTGCATTAACGACATTAAAAACAGTTGTTCAGCAAACGTCTGGGGACGGCACGATGAAGTTTTTATTCGAACTCCATGACGGTTATACGATTGAAACGGTGCTTATGCGTCATGAATACGGAAATTCTGTCTGTGTAACAACTCAAGTTGGCTGTCGCATCGGCTGTACATTCTGTGCGTCTACTCTTGGAGGTTTAAAGCGTAACTTAGAAGCTGGAGAAATCGTAGCACAAGTAGTAAAAGTACAAAAAGCGCTAGATGAACAAGGAGAACGCGTGAGCTCTGTCGTAATTATGGGTATTGGGGAGCCATTTGATAACTATGATGAAATGATGCGCTTCTTAAAAACAATTAACAGTGATGATGGATTAAATATTGGTGCACGTCATATCACAGTATCGACAAGTGGGATCATTCCGAAAATCTATAAGTTTGCTGATGAAAAAATGCAAATCAATTTTGCGATTTCACTTCACGCTCCAAACAATGACATCCGCTCACGCTTAATGCCGATTAACCGTGCGTACAAACTTCCTGATTTGATGGAAGCCATTAAATATTATACGGATAAAACGGGAAGACGTATTAGCTTTGAGTATGGTCTATTCGGAGGAGTAAACGATCAAGTAGAGCATGCTGAGGAATTAGCGGATTTGATTAAAGACGTTAAATGTCACGTGAACTTGATTCCGGTAAACTATGTGCCTGAGCGTGATTATGTTCGTACACCGCGTGAACAGATTTTTGCATTTGAACGTACGCTTAAAAAGCGTGGCGTTAACGTGACTATTCGACGTGAGCAAGGTCATGATATTGATGCAGCTTGTGGCCAATTACGTGCGAAGGAGCGTAAAGAAGAGACGAGGTGATTGTATGGCAACTGTCTTCATGACAGACCGTGGGAGAGTTAGACAACACAATGAAGATAACGGAGGGGTATTTTTGAACCAACACAATCAGCTGCTTGCAATTGTGGCTGATGGTATGGGAGGTCATCGAGCTGGCGACGTCGCCAGTGAGATGGCGGTTCAAAAATTGCAAATAGCGTGGGAAGAAGCGGACAAAGTAACGTCTCCTGATGAGGCGACGCAGTGGATTCGTACGCATGTTTCGCAAATTAATCAAGATATTTATCAGTATGCTCAGGAGCATGAAGAGTGTAAAGGGATGGGTACAACAGTTGTACTGGCTTTATGCGCCGATACGTTTTGTGCGATTGGTAATATAGGAGACAGCAGATGCTATATTTCAAATGAATATGGATTTCAACAAGTAACAGAAGATCATTCTCTTGTGAATGAACTCGTAAAAAATGGTCAAATCACAAAAGAAGATGCTGAGCATCATCCACGAAAAAATATCTTATTGCGAGCACTAGGTACCGAAGAAAATGTTAGTTTAGATGTAAAAACAATTGAAGTGGAAAAAGAAGATCGATTATTATTATGTTCAGATGGACTGACAAATAAGGTAACGGAACAAAAGCTGAACGAAACGTTATCAACAAGTTCATCACTTCACGAAAAGGGTACGAGCCTGATTCAATTAGCAAATGAGCTTGGTGGAGAAGACAATATTACACTTGCAATTGTGGACTTTACATCTGAAAGTGGGTGAGAGTGTTGCTAATAGGTAGACGGCTAAACGACCGTTATAAGGTATTGCAAGTAATTGGTGGAGGCGGAATGGCAAACGTCTATTTAGGTCGCGACATGATTTTAGATCGTGATGTGGCAATTAAAGTGCTTCGTTTAGACTTTGCAAGTGACGACGCGTTTATAAAGCGTTTCCATCGAGAAGCACAATCTGCTACGAGTATTGCTCATCCTAATATTGTCAGTATTTATGATGTTGGAGAAGAAGAAGATATTTACTATATCATCATGGAATATGTACCGGGTATGACATTAAAACAATACATTCTGCAAGAATCACCACTATCTCTTGATAAAGCCATACATATTATGACGCAGATTACATCAGCTATTGCCCATGCTCATCAGTACGGAATTATTCACCGGGATATTAAGCCTCAAAATATTTTAATTGATCATGATGATACCATTAAAGTTACTGACTTCGGCATTGCCGTAGCACTAAGTTCTACAACCATTACGCATACTAATTCTGTTTTGGGCTCTGTTCATTATTTATCTCCTGAACAGGCAAGGGGAGGGCTTGCGAATAAGCGTTCTGATATTTATTCGCTTGGCATCGTCCTATTTGAATTGCTAACGGGTCGAGTCCCTTTTTCTGGGGAATCGGCTGTGTCAATTGCATTAAAACATTTACAGACAGAAACACCTTCTCCAAAAAGGTGGAATCCATCTATCCCTCAAAGCGTGGAGAATGTTGTATTAAAAGCAACAACTAAAGATCCATTTTACCGATACAGTTCCGTCGAAGAACTCGAAGCGGATTTACAGTCTGCTGTTCATCCAAATCGTTATAATGAACAAAGGTTTACGGTGCCTGATGATGAAGAAGTGACAAAAGCCATTCCAGTTATTAAAGAGGATTTTGTTGAAACTGAAGAAACGCACGTACCTGTGAGAAAACCACCTCACTTAGAGCGCGAAGAACAAGAGGAAGAAGAGTTAAAGCCGAAGAAAAAAAAGAAGAAAAAGAAAAAAGGTAAAAGCAAGCTGATTGTAACGCTTGTTTTAATTTTTTTGCTGCTGGCAGCTGCTAGCGTAGCCGCCGTTACATTTATTCCGGCTTTATTACTGCCAAAAGACGTAAAGGTTCCTGATTTACATAATCAAGATTATGAATCAGCTGTAACCGATTTAGTTTCTTTAGGCTTTAAAGTGAAGAATCCTAAAGATATATCTGATAATGAGGTGGAAGAAGGCGACGTGGTTAAAACGATGCCAGAAGCGGGAGACGTGATCAAAGAAGGCTCTAACGTCATTATTTATCGAAGTACAGGAAAGAAAAAAGAAGCATTTAACCGGTACATTGGAAGAAGCTTTACGGAAGTAAAAAGTCTGTTAGAAAAGCAGAATTATAAAGATATCCAATCCATCGAAGTTGAAAGCACAGAACCAAAAGGCAATATTACAGATCAGACGCCTAAAGAAACCGAACAAGTCGTGCCGGAAGATACAACGGTTACTCTATGGGTAAGTAAAGGTCCGCCGAAGATTGCATTAAAGGATTTCTCGGGCTGGACGGAAAAAAGCGTAAAAGATTATGCATCAGATGAAGATATTGAAGTGGACGTAAAAACAGCGTATTCCGACACTGTTGAAAAAGGTCTTGTGATGTCTCAAAAGCCGGCAGCGGAGCAGAGTATCGAGCAAGGTGATAAGCTTACCATTACGGTCTCGATGGGCAAAGAGCCAAAGGCTCCTCAAACGGTAGCAGTGGATGTGACTATCCCGTATAAAGAAGAGACTGACACCGAAGCAAGCACGGAACAAGGCGACACAACGGAAACAGGCAATACTACCGAAGCAGAAGAGGAAAAGCCAAAACCACAAAAAGTACAGATCTATATTGAGGATGCAGATAACGATATGTCCGTTCCTGCTAAAGAACTCACGATTACCGAAACGACAAAAGAATCGTTTGATGTTTTAGTTAATGAAAATGAAAAAGCGTCTTATAAAATTGTCCGAGACGGGGAAGTTATTGAAGAAAAAGACGTTGAATATCCAGAGTGATAGGAGTGAGGTTATGCCAGAAGGAAGAATTATTAAATCCCTTAGCGGATTTTATTATGTTCTTCATGACGGACAAGTAACGCAATGTCGAGGACGAGGTGTGTTTCGTAAAAAGAAGGTAACGCCTTTAGTCGGTGACAATGTAGTATTTCAAGCGGAAAATAAGCTTGAAGGATATATACTTGAAATTAAAGAACGTAAAAATGAATTAGTTCGTCCCCCTATTTCAAATGTTGATCAGGCGCTGCTTGTTTTTTCAGCGATTGAACCTGATTTTAGTACAATGCTTCTTGACCGATTTCTAGTGTTAGTGGAGTCTAATCATATTGAACCTATTATTTGTATTTCAAAAGTAGATCTTTTATCACAGCAGCAAAAGCAAGAAATTGAGCAATATGCCGAAGAATATCGTAAAATAGGATATGAGGTCATTTTAACGTCGACAGTCACAGAAAAAGGCATGGAACAAATTCAGCCGTTATTTGAAGATCGCGTAACGGTTATTGCTGGACAATCAGGTGTAGGTAAATCTTCACTGTTAAATACACTTAAACCAGAGCTTGAGTTAAAAACAAATGATATCTCAATGTCACTTGGAAGAGGAAAGCATACAACACGTCATGTTGAACTTATTTCGTTTGGCGAGGGTTTAGTAGCCGATACGCCAGGCTTTAGCTCACTGGAATTTTTAACATTAGAAGTAGAAGAATTAACTGATTGTTTCCCTGAAATGTCGCGTTTGAGTGAACAGTGTAAATTTCGAGGTTGTTTGCATGTGAAAGAACCAAAATGTGCGGTGAAAGAAGCATACGAACAAAAAGAAATTCCGAGTTATCGCTACGAACATTACTTGCACTTTATTGAAGAAATTAAGCAAAGAAAGCCGAGGTATTAAAAATGACAAAAATCGCACCTTCCATTTTATCTGCCAATTTTTCAAAGCTTGCTGAAGAAATTCGTGAAGTTGAAGCAGGTGGCGCAGACTATATCCATATAGACGTTATGGATGGCCATTTTGTTCCTAATATTACAATTGGACCGCTTATCGTTGAGGCTGTACGCCCTGTCACAGCACTGCCATTAGATGTGCATTTGATGATTGAAAATCCAGATCAATATGTTCCAATGTTTGCAAAGGCAGGTGCTGATATTTTAACGGTACATGCTGAAGCATGTACTCATTTGCACCGCACCATTCAATTAATTAAAGAGCACGGCATGAAAGCAGGCGTTGCTTTAAATCCTGCAACGCCAATTGACGTGGTGAAGCATATCTTAGAAGATATCGATCTTATTTTATTAATGACGGTGAACCCAGGTTTTGGAGGACAGAACTTCATTCCAAGTGTACTGCCGAAAATTGAGCAAATCTCTCAGCTTATTGAAATTCGTCACCTTTCTATTGAAGTAGAGGTTGATGGAGGAATTAATGAAGAAACTGCAAGAAAATGTGTGGAAGCAGGAGCAAATGTCTTAGTGGCTGGCTCAGCTATTTATAATCAAGAAGATCGAGCTGGCGCAATTAGTCAAATTCGCACAACTGTTCAAGCGTAAGTAATAAAAGCTGCTGTGTACAACGAGTAGAACTTGTACACAGCAGCTTTTTCTTTTAGGATAAAGAAAACATATTTATTTCGTTCATTTTTTAATAGAAAAGGAGCATATACATAATGAAAATTCATATTCTAGCAGGGGGACCGGATGAACATATGCCGCCCTTGCACCAATCAAATGATGTAAAGTGGGTAGGAGTAGACCGCGGCGTATTCCTTCTTCTTCAACAAGACATTTTGCCCGTGAAAGCATTCGGAGATTTTGATTCCATTACAAATGCGCAGCTTAGACTAGTGAGAGAAGCATTACAAGATGTTGAACTGTATCCTGCGGAAAAAGATGCAACGGATTTGGAACTTGCTTTTGAGTGGGCAATAGAGCAAAAACCGGACAGTATTTCTATCTTTGGAGCAACAGGTGGAAGGCTTGACCACATGTTTGGAAGCATTCAACTCCTGTACAAAGGGTTAAAAAAGAAAGCGAATGTACAAATGATTGACGATCAAAATATCATTCAATTGTTTGAAGCAGGCACTTATCATGTAGATCGTTTAAAGGAGTTTCACTATATTTCATTCGTTCCTTTTGCAGGCGGAGTAAAAGAGCTTACGCTAGAAGGTTTCAAATATCCGCTCAATAAGCATGAAGTAGAACTCGGCTCAACTTTATGTATTAGCAATGAACTTATTCAACAAAGAGGTACTTTTTCATTTACAAAAGGCATATTAATGATGGTAAGAAGCAATGATAAACGTTGCTTGTGATGAAGTATGGAAAATGAGAGCAGAACATAGGGCTTTCTTTAAAAGGAGATAAAGTGTGGAGACGGTTAGGAGGGACAGTATGAAATTCTATACAATTAAACTTCCAAAGTTTTTAGGTGGGATCGTAAAGGTCATGCTTAATTCGTTCAAAAAAGATTAACAACGCCGGAATAATAAAAGAAGCACCATAAAATATGGTGCTTTTTCATTATAAAGATTAAACGCGTTGAACTTTACCAGACTTAAGGGCTCTAGCTGAAACGTACACACGTTTTGGTTTACCGTTCACTAAGATACGTACTTTTTGAACGTTAGCACCCCATTTACGCTTAGTAGCGTTCATTGCGTGAGAACGTGCGTTACCTGAACGAGCTTTTCTACCAGTTACTACACATTTGCGTGCCATGATTTTCCCTCCTAACACCAAAAAAACTACTCAATTCTGTTTTGAGAAATACTATATTAATTTATCACAGCCTTACAGAGAATGCAATAGTTCTGGAGAAAAGCTTTCAAGAAATTTTCCTTGACATATAAAATGAATCTATGTTCAATAATATAGAGAGTAGAAATAGGTATAACTTGGGCTATTACTTATTTTAAGACAAGTTGATACCTAATACTGTCATCTTTAAAAGGGACAAGCTGGACGCCTCTTTTAAAACGAGATTGATTATAGTAGAATATTTATAACCTATGAAAGTAGAAAGGGGAACGAGTATGTCCATCGAAATGAAAACGAAGTATGGTCAAATTGATATCTCTACAGATGTAATTGCAACAATTGCTGGAGGAGCAGCTGTTGATTGTTACGGGATTGTCGGAATGGCTTCAAAAAATCAGCTTAAAGATGGTCTTACAGAAATTCTTCGCAAAGAAAACTTTACACGAGGTATTGTAGTAAGACAAGAAGAGGATGACGTACATATCGACATGTACATTATCGTAAGCTATGGAACAAAAATTTCTGAAATTGCTCATAATGTGCAAACAAAAGTAAAATACACGCTGGAACAAACGGTTGGTTTAACGGTTGATTCAGTAAATATTTATGTGCAGGGTGTTCGTGTAACGAACGTTTAATTAAGGAGGAAGATTCGTGTCAATGACAACGTTGGACGGAAAGCGGTTTAGAGAAATGGTGCTTCAAGGAGCCCAGCATCTATCTAACAATGCAGACTATGTAGATGCACTGAACGTTTTTCCTGTGCCAGATGGCGATACTGGAACAAATATGAACTTATCAATTACGTCTGGTGCTAAAGAAGTAAAAAATAAACTATCTGATCACATCGGCCAAGTGAGTCAAGCTTTGTCTAAGGGCTTATTGATGGGCGCGCGCGGTAATTCAGGAGTTATTTTATCTCAATTATTCCGCGGTTTTGCGAAATCGGTTGAGCAAAAGTCAGCGATTACAACAGTTGAGTTTGCTGAAGCTCTTGAGCTTGGTGTAGAAACTGCTTATAAAGCTGTTATGAAACCAATCGAAGGAACCATTTTAACAGTAGCTAAGGATACTGCTAAAAAAGCAGCTGCTGCTGCTAAAAAGCAATCTGATATGATTCTGTTCATGGAAGAAGTACTTAAGGAAGCTAATGCTTCGTTAAATCGCACGCCAGATCTTTTACCCGTGTTAAAAGAAGTAGGCGTAGTGGATAGCGGAGGTCAAGGGCTTGTTTTAATTTATGAAGGGTTTTTAGCTGAATTAAAAGGTGAAAAACTTCCGGGTGTACCCATGTCAGCTCCTTCGATGAATGAACTCGTAAATGCTGAGCATCATAAGCATGCGCAAAGCCATATGAATACAGAAGATATTGAATTTGGCTATTGTACAGAATTTATGGTAAGGCTGGAAGAGGATAAGCCTGCAGCTAAAACATTTTCTGAAGAAACGTTTCGTCAAGACTTAAGTAAATGGGGCGACTCATTGCTTGTAGTATCTGATGATGAAATCGTGAAAGTTCATATTCACGCCGAGCATCCTGGAGAAGTGTTAAACTACGGGCAGCAATATGGAAGTTTAATTAAAATGAAGATTGAAAACATGAGAGAACAGCATAGCAGCATTGTTTCAGATGAAGAAAAGCCCGCAGTGAAAAAGGCTGAAAAACAGCCGTTTGGCATTGTTACTGTGTCAATGGGAAAAGGAATTGCTGAATTGTTCAAGAGCCTTGGGGCAACGGTTGTCATTGAAGGCGGACAAACAATGAATCCAAGTACGGAGGATATTGTCAAAGCGATTGAAGAAACAAATGCTGAACAGGTACTGATTTTACCTAATAACGGAAATATTGTGATGGCTGCTAACCAAGCGGCTGCTGTTGCCGGCAGTCACGTTTCGGTGGTCCCGTCTAAAACGGTTCCTCAAGGAATGACAGCGCTGCTATCATTTAATCCTCAGCAAAGCTTAAAAGAAAACGAGGAAGGAATGACAGAAGCTCTACAGCACGTGAAAACAGGACAAGTAACGTATGCAGTTCGCGATACGAATATTGATGGTCTTGAATTAGCGAAAGGCGATTTTATGGGTATTGCCGAAAAGAAAATCGTTGTAAAAGATTCAGAGAAATTAGAAGCAGCGAAAAAGCTTTTGACTTATATGATTGATGACGAAGCGGAAATCCTTACGATTCTTCAAGGAGAGGATGTCTCAGACGATGAAGCTGAAGCGCTAACATCGTTTGTAGAAGAAACGTTTGAAGACGTTGAGGTAGAGCTTCATAAAGGAGATCAACCTTTATATTCTTACATTTTTGCAATTGAATAATAAAAAAAGAAGCATCCCTCCCGAGGGGCGCTTCTTTTTTGTGTTTTTTTGAGTTAAATACGAACTATTTTATTTTTTCATGTTGTAATCGTTCGTTATATTAGGTATATTAGTTGAAAAGAACCCGTTTGTATGGTAATTTTGAAAACTGATTAAGTCAAATGTGAAAGAAAACAGCACGAGAGGAGAGACAACAGTGGATATTTTAAAAGGAACAGGTTTATTGTTATTAGTTTTATTTTTATTTTGGTTGTTTAGCAACAAGGCGCCTTATGGCATGAAAGCAATGGGGGCTCTGGCAAGCGGAGCGGTAGCTGCGTTTCTCGTAGAGGCCTTTCAGTCATATGTAGGAGGAGATTTACTAGGCATTTCATTCTTAGGTGAAGTTGGAAAGGCTGCAGGAGGAATGGGAGGAGTTGCAGCAGCTGCACTAGTTGCTTTGGCGTTAGGAGTATCTCCTGTATATGCTCTTATGATGGGCGTGGTGTGTTCAGGACTAGGCTTGCTCCCTGGATTTTTTGCGGGATACCTCATGGCATTTGTCGTGAAATTTATTGAGAAAAAGGCACCTGCTGGTCTAGACTTATTAGGCAACATCTTAATTGCAGCACCTTTAACAAGATTAATTGGTAATGCATTCTCACCTATTGTAGATGCGACTCTTTTAAATATTGGAGGAATTATCAAAGACACAACAAGTGCTAGCCCTATTTTGATGGGAATTATTTTAGGGGGAGTTATTACAGTAGTAGCAACAGCTCCGCTTAGCTCAATGGCTTTAACGGCTATGCTAGGGTTAACGGGATTGCCTATGGCGATTGGAGCTCTTGCTGTGTTTGGTTCTTCTTTCATGAACTATGTGCTGTTTGATCGATTAAAAATTGGGGATCGTCGTACAACCATTTCCGTTGCAGTTGAACCTTTAACGCAAGCGAATATTATTTCAGCCAATCCAATTCCTATTTACATTACCAACTTTGTTGGAGGGGCACTAGCGGGTGTAGTTGTGGCTCTATTCGGATTAGTAAATGATGCTGCAGGCACGGCAACGCCAATCGCAGGACTTGCAGTGATGTTTGGGTTTAATGACCCTATGAAGGTCACAATTTGTGCAGTACTTTGTGCACTAGCGGGAGCATTAGCTGGGTTTATAGGTTCAGTTGTTTTTAAAAACTTTAAAATTAAAACAGTAGATGATGTAGCTTCAGAGCAAGAAGCAGCGTAAGTAATTCATCTTTTCCTGCATAACATAGCAAAAAAAGCGGTGTGCTTATCCTATTTTTATGGATAAATACACCGCTTTTTTTGTGCGTGAATTCCTAATAAAAATGAGAATTTTTAAATTTTTTAAGAGCGTGAAACAAAGCTTCCAAAAAGTCAAAAGCTCAAGTAACATATAAGTAATAACGATGTCTAAATAGCAGGGGGAAAATCCTTATGAAATATAAATCTGTCTTTGATATTATTGGTCCGGTAATGATTGGACCATCTAGCTCGCATACAGCTGGTGCAGCGCGTATTGGACGCGTTGCCCGAACACTCTTTGGTAAGCAGCCCACAAAAGTGGTGGTTTCATTGTACGGTTCTTTTGCTCAAACGTATAAAGGGCATGGAACAGACGTAGCGTTGATTGGCGGTATTCTAGATTTTGATACATTCGATCAGCGTATTCCGCAATCTTTGGACTTAGCTAAAAAGGAAGGAATCGACGTCACATTTGTTGAGGAAGCGGCAATCACAGATCATCCGAATACTGCTCGCATCAAAATGAGCGACGGATTAAAGGAAATTGAAGTTGTTGGAATTTCAATTGGCGGAGGGAAAATTCAAATTACGGAGCTGAACGGATTTGAATTAAATTTATCAGGCATGAATCCAGCTATTCTCGTTGTGCATAATGATCGATTTGGTGCCATTGCGACCGTTACAAATATTTTGATGAAACATTCAATTAATATTGGACATATGGAAGTATCTCGTAAAGAGCGCGGAGAAGTAGCGCTCATGGCAATTGAAATGGATACGAATATTGAAGATGATGTAATTGAAGAGTTAAAAACATTGCCTCACATTATTCAAGTAACAAGAATGGTTGAGTAGGATAGAGCGAATAGGAACGGCTTGAAAGAATAACTCGAGCCGAGTGATTATAGATGATTCTAAAATGAAAATAAGACAGAATAATAGCGGAGGTTACTATGTTTCGAAACGTAGCAGAACTAGTAGAATTAGCAGAAAGTCAAAACGTAAAAATTGCAGAGATTATGATTCAACAGGAAATAGATATCACGGGAGTTACTCGTGAAGAAATCATGGAAAAAATGGACCGGAACTTAACGGTTATGGAAGAAGCGGTTGAACGCGGTTTAAAAGGGGTACAGTCTGTTACAGGTTTAACAGGCGGAGATGCAGTGCTGCTTCAAAACTATATTCAAAGTGGAAAATCTTTATCTGGAAATTTAATTTTAGATGCAGTCAGCAAAGCTGTAGCGACAAACGAAGTAAATGCGGCGATGGGGACAATCTGTGCAACGCCTACTGCTGGATCTGCCGGGGTAGTGCCAGGAACGCTATTTGCAGTGCAAAATAAGCTAAACCCAACTCGTAAAGAAATGATTGAATTTTTATTTACATCAGGTGCTTTTGGGTTTGTTGTAGCCAATAATGCGTCTATTTCAGGAGCAGCAGGCGGATGTCAAGCAGAAGTTGGTTCAGCTTCAGGTATGGCAGCTGCAGCGATTGTTGAAATGGCAGGAGGTACACCGAGTCAGGCAGCTGAAGCAATGGCAATTACTCTCAAAAATATGCTAGGATTAGTATGTGACCCAGTAGCGGGGCTAGTAGAAGTTCCATGTGTGAAACGAAACGCAATGGGAGCGGCGAATGCAATGATTGCAGCAGATATGGCCTTAGCAGGCATTACAAGTCGTATTCCATGTGATGAAGTCATTGATGCTATGTATAAAATTGGTCAAACAATGCCGGTTGCATTACGAGAAACTGCACAAGGAGGCTTAGCGGCAACACCAACAGGTCGCGAGCTTGAAGCGAAGATCTTTGGTATTGCATTAAATAAAAGTGAATGAACTAACAACTATTTCAATTAAAACCATTAAAGGTATTGGAGATGAAACAGCACAAGCATTAGAGGATATGCATATTCACAGTGTGCATGACTTGTTAGAACATTTCCCATACCGCTATGAAGATTATGAGTTAAAAGATTTGGCTGAAGCAAAGCACGACGAAAAGGTCACCGTAGAAGGAAAGGTTCACAGCGTCCCCTCGCTTACGTATTACGGAAAAAAACGTTCGCGCCTTACGTTTCGGCTGCTAGTAAACCGCTATTTGATTACGGTTACTTGTTTTAATCGCCCTTACTATAAATCGAAGTTAGAAATCGATCAAACTGTTACGGTTACGGGGAAATGGGATCAGCATCGGCAAACGATTAACTTGCAGGAGCTTCAATTTTCTCCGTTTGTTAAAAATCAAACGATTGAGCCTGTTTACTCAGTTAAAGGCAGCTTAACGGTCAAAGGAATGCGGAAATTCGTCTCTCTTGCGTTGAAGAATTATGGCAGTAGCATTCAGGATATGCTTCCGGACTCTATTCGTTCTAGGTACAAACTAGTAACGCGTGAAGAAGCGGTTAGAAGTATTCACTTGCCTCGTGATCATGAAGATTTAAAACAAGCAAGACGTCGGTTTGTTTATGAAGAATTTCTACTTTTTCAATTAAAAATGCAGGCGCTTAGAAAGCGCGAAAGAGAAGAAACGCCTGGAATGAAGCAAGCATTTGATTCAACTGAGCTGGTAAACTTCACGAACTTGCTGCCGTTTCCGTTAACAAACGCTCAAAAACGTGTAGTAAACGAAATTACGCACGATATGAAATCGCCTTATCGCATGAATCGCTTGCTGCAAGGTGATGTAGGGTCTGGTAAAACAGTCGTAGCAGCGGTTGCTTTATACGCGACTGTTTTAGCAGGGCACCAAGGTGCTTTAATGGTACCGACTGAGATCTTAGCTGAACAGCATGCTGAGTCATTGACTGCGATGCTTGAAAAGGTAGGCATCAGTGTAGGCTTGCTAACAGGGTCTGTTAAAGGAAAAGCAAGAAGAGAGCTGCTTCAGCGAGTGAAAGACGGAGATGTTCATGTATTAGTAGGTACACATGCCTTAATTCAAGACGAAGTTATATATAGTAGTTTAGGGCTCGTCATTACGGATGAACAGCACCGCTTTGGAGTTGGACAGCGCCGGGTTTTACGTGAAAAAGGAGAAAGTCCGGATGTACTATTTATGACGGCGACTCCTATTCCAAGAACCCTTGCTATTACGGTGTTTGGAGAAATGGATGTGTCCATTATTGATGAAATGCCAGCAGGGCGTAAGGCAATTGAAACATACTGGGTAAAACATGATATGCTTGAACGTATTTTACATTTCGTTGAAAAAGAAATACATGACGGCAGACAGGCTTACGTTATTTGTCCGTTGATTGAAGAATCGGACAAGCTGGATGTCCAAAATGCAATTGATGTACATGCAACACTCACTCACTATTTTAATGGAAAAGCAAGCGTTGGTCTCATGCACGGAAGATTGTCACCTGATGAAAAAGAAGAAGTGATGAAACAGTTTAGCGTAAATGACGTGCAGATTTTAGTATCCACAACGGTTGTAGAAGTAGGGGTGAACGTTCCGAATGCAACCGTGATGGTCATTTATGATGCAGAGCGCTTTGGGTTATCTCAGCTTCATCAGCTAAGAGGACGCGTAGGACGAGGAGATGCACAGTCGTATTGTATTCTGCTCGCGGATCCCAAATCAGAAGTTGGAAAAGAACGAATGACCATCATGACGGAAACAAACGATGGATTTGTATTATCAGAAAGAGACCTAGAGCTTCGTGGGCCTGGTGATTTCTTTGGTAGAAAACAAAGCGGGATGCCTGAGTTTAAAGTAGCTGATATGGTGCACGATTACCGTGCGCTTGAAGTAGCTCGAGAAGATGCTGCTAAGCTTGTAAATTCCGACAGCTTTTGGACAGAAGATCAGTTTGCACTGCTGAGAATACAATTAGAAGCAACGGGCGTATTAACTGGAGAAAAATTTGATTAGTAAAAGAAGCTGAAAGTAGTTTAGTTGAAGGGAAATCCGAACGATGAATCGAGATTCTTGATGGAGAATCCAACTCGTTCGGATTTTTTCATTGGTATGGTGAACGCAGGTTTCATGTATGTAGATGTTTTTAGCGACTGTTAATAGTCATGGATATCCATAGTGCGATGCAAGGAATACAGCATGTGAAAAATGTTGCAATTAGAAGATAATGATTATATACTGCTATTAGTACCTAGTATTAAAAGTTCGGATGGTGGACAATGAAGCGCAGTAAAAGAGAAAGACAGCAGCTATTAAAAACGACAATTGAAGAAAACCCATTTATTACGGATGAAGAACTAGCAGACCGTTTTTCAGTGAGCGTTCAAACAATTCGATTAGACCGCCTAGAGTTGTCGATTCCTGAACTGCGAGAACGTATTAAGCATGTAGCTTCAAAACAACTAGACGAGGAAGTGCGTTCGCTTCCAATTGAAGAAGTAATTGGAGAAGTTATCGACATTGAACTAGATCAATCAGCGATATCTATTTTTGATGTGAAAACAGAGCATGTGTTTCAGCGTAATCAAATTGCTCGTGGTCACCACCTTTTTGCGCAAGCTAATTCGTTAGCTGTCGCTGTTATTAACAACGAACTAGCGCTCACAGCAGATGCGTCGATCCGTTATCATCGCCCTGTGAAGCTTCATGAGCGAGTAATAGCAAAAGCGAAAGTTCTGTCAACTAGTGAAGTGCGAACCACCGTTGAAGTAAACAGCTATGTAGGGCAAGAGCAAGTGTTCTCTGGCACTTTTAAAATGTATCGTTCTACAAAGGATAAATAATAAAAAGGATGAGACGCAACATGAAACTAGCTATTGATGCAATGGGCGGAGATCATGCACCGAAAGCCATTATTGAAGGTGTAGAAAAAGCTACTGCTCAATTTAAAGAATTACATATTACGTTAATTGGAAACGAATCAGAAATAAAAAAGTATTTAACGAATTCAGATCGTATTTCAATTATTCATACAGAAGAAACCATTGATGCAACTGATGAGCCAGTGCGAGCTGTGCGCCGTAAAAAACAAGCATCTATGGTATTAATGGCAAATGAAGTAGCCGAAGGTCGTGCGGATGCTTGTATTTCAGCAGGAAACACAGGTGCGTTAATGACAGCGGGACTTTTTATTGTAGGGCGCATCAAAGGCATTGAACGTCCAGCACTTGCTCCGACGCTTCCGACACTAGATGGAAAAGGCTTTTTAATGCTAGACGTTGGTGCAAACGTTGATGCCAAGCCTGAACATTTGCTCCAGTACGCTGTAATGGGGTCTGTGTATGCCGAAAAAGTACGCGGCATTCAAGCTCCTAGAGTGGGACTGCTGAACATTGGAACTGAGGATAAAAAAGGAAATGACTTAACAAAGCAAGCCTTTCAGCTATTAAAGAATGCTGATCTTAATTTTGTAGGCAACGTGGAATCCCGTGATTTGCTAAACGGCGTAGCAGATGTGGTTGTAACAGATGGTTTTACAGGGAATATGACTCTTAAGAGCATTGAAGGAACGGCGCTTTCCTTGTTTTCTATGATTAAACAAGAATTAATGAGCACGTTAAAAAGCAAGTTAGCCGCAGCGGTGTTAAAGCCTCAGCTGCAGGGGTTAAAAGCGAAAATGGATTACAGTGAATATGGAGGCGCAGGGCTGTTTGGATTGCATGCGCCTGTTATCAAAGCGCACGGTTCGTCGGATGCGAATGCAGTATTTAGCGCGATTAAGCAAGCTGTGAATATGGTGGAAAACAATGTGTGTTCCACTATTCAAAAAGCAATCGAACAAACTGCTAATGAAGAAAAGGAGAGATAAGAAATGGGGAAAATTGCTTTTATCTTTCCAGGCCAAGGGTCACAAACTGTTGGTATGGGAAAAGATTTATATGATGGAACAGAGGAAGCGAAAAAGCTGATTCATACGGCTGACGAAGCTCTAGGGTTCAGTCTTTCAAATATTATTTTTGAAGGGCCTCAAGAAGAATTGACTTTAACTTATCACGCTCAACCTGCTCTTTTAACAACGAGTACAATGCTGCTTGAAGCATTTAAAACGAGCGGAATTACACCCGATTTTGTTGCGGGTCACAGTCTAGGAGAATACAGTGCGCTTGTAGCTGCTGAAGTTTTATCGTTTAAAGATGCCGTTGTTGCTGTTCACAAAAGAGGTCGCTATATGGACGAAGCTGTACCAGCAGGTCAAGGTACAATGGCAGCAGTGCTTGGCATGTCAGCGGAAGATCTAGAAGCTGTTACCGCTCAAATTACAAGTGAAGGCGATGCTGTTCAGCTTGCAAATATTAACTGTCCGGGTCAAATTGTTATTTCAGGTACGGTAAATGGCGTAGAAAAAGCAGGAGCTCTTGCTAAAGAAAAAGGCGCAAAACGAGTGATTCCTCTAGTGGTAAGCGGTCCGTTCCACTCTAGTTTAATGAAGCCAGCTGCTGAAAAATTACGTGATACGCTAGAAACAGTGGGCTTTAACGATGCGAAAGTTCCAGTCATAGCAAATGTAACAGCAAAGCCGGTTACTGACAGTCAAGATATTCAAAACAAGCTAGTGGAACAACTGTATTCTCCGGTGAGATGGGAAGAAACAGTTGAGACACTTCTTGCAGAAGGTGTAGATACATTTGTTGAAATTGGACCAGGAAAAGTATTATCAGGTCTTGTGAAAAAAGTAAATCGCCGTGCGGCTGTTTATGCTGTTAATGATCTTACATCATTAAAATCAACGATTGACGCACTAAAAGGGGGAGAATAACATGTTACAAGGGAAAGTTGCGGTTGTAACAGGCGCTTCTCGCGGAATTGGTCGTGCCGTTGCAATTGAGCTGGGAAAGCTTGGTGCTAAAGTAGTTGTAAACTATTCTGGCAGCGAAGCGAAAGCTCTTGAAGTTGTGGATGAAATTAAAGGATTAGGAACGGATGCAATTGCTGTACAAGCAAATGTGGCGGAAAGTGATTCTGTACAAGCAATGATAAAAGAAGCGATTTCTACATTTGGTTCAGTAGATATTTTAGTAAACAACGCGGGCATCACACGTGATAATCTTCTTATGCGTATGAAAGAAGACGAATGGGATGATGTTATTAATACAAACTTAAAAGGCGTATTTTTGTGTACAAAAGCGGTTACTCGTCAAATGATGAAGCAGCGCGCAGGACGCATCATTAATATTTCATCAATTGTCGGCGTCAGCGGTAATGCTGGACAAGCAAATTATGTAGCAGCAAAATCAGGCGTGATTGGTTTAACAAAAACAACTGCCAAAGAATTAGCAAGCCGCAATATTACAGTGAATGCAGTTGCTCCTGGTTTCATTGCAACAGACATGACGGATAAATTAAATGAAGAAGTGCAGGCGGAAATGTTAAAGCAAATTCCTCTTGCAAGCTTCGGCCAGCCTGAGGATGTTGCGAACGCCGTTGCGTTTTTAGCATCAGATGCAAGCCGCTATATTACGGGTCAAACGATTCACGTTGACGGCGGAATGGTGATGTAAAAAAGGCACTTTACGAAAAGTGTAATTTGGTGATAAAGTACAAAGGGACGTTTACTAGGCGACCGATAAACTTTATTATTCAACCATAGTATTTTAGATGGAAATCATCTATAATGACTTGAGGGGAGGTGAAGAACAATGGCAGAGGTACTAGAACGCGTAACAACAATCATTGTTGATCGTCTTGGTGTAGACAAAAGTGAAGTGAAACTAGAATCTAGTTTCAAAGAAGACTTAGGTGCTGACTCTCTAGACGTAGTTGAATTTGTAATGGAGCTTGAAGAGGAATTCGATATCGAAATTTCTGACGAAGAAGCTGAAAAAATTTCAACTGTAGGAGATGCAGTTAATTACATACAGAGCCAAATTTAATCTGTAGTATATGTATGAAAAGCCCCGTTAAACAGCGGGGCTTTCTCTTCTTTTTAAGAATTTCAAAAAAAGACCTCTTTTTTTTGAAAAGGTAGTGTATCTTTTAGGATACCTCGTTTTATAATGAGAGATGTTAGGGGAAAACTACGAAACAATTGAAGCAGGTAAGCGGAGGTATTTTATGCCTAAACAATATTCAAATCGAGATCGAAAGATAAACGTGAAATTCAAGCAAAATTTTGCAGAGTTTCAAAAGGAAATTGGTATTCAGTTTACAAATGAAGCGCTTCTTTTTCAAGCATTTACACATTCATCCTATGTGAATGAGCATCGCAGAAGACCGTATGAAGACAACGAGCGTCTTGAGTTTTTAGGAGATGCCGTATTAGAACTAACCGTATCGCAATTTTTATTTAAAAAATATCCAACGATGAGTGAAGGTGAGTTAACGAAGCTTCGTGCAGCAGTTGTGTGCGAACCGTCGCTTGTTACTTTTGCAAATGAAATGGATTTTGGTAAACTAGTGTTACTTGGAAAAGGTGAAGAGATGACAGGCGGCCGATCTAGACCGGCTTTACTGGCCGATGTGTTTGAAGCATTTATCGGAGCTCTTTATTTAGACCAAGGGCTTGATACGGTAGTAACGATTCTAAAAAAAGTTGTCTTTCCAAAAATTAATGAAGGTGCTTTTTCTCATGTGATGGATTTCAAAAGCCAGCTTCAAGAAGTGATTCAACGTGATGGAGTTGGACAATTAGAATACAAAGTTTTGCAAGAAAAAGGTCCAGCGCATAATCGCGAGTTCTTATCTCGCGTATCGTTAAATGGTGAAGAGCTCGGCGTTGGTGTAGGGCGTTCGAAAAAAGAAGCAGAGCAAAAAGCAGCTCAAGTAGCTATTACGAAAATTAGAGCAAGTCAAACGAAATAAAATGATCCCCCTCTTAACGTATTCGTTATAAAGGGGGATTTGCTATGAAAAGATTACATGTGTGAGGGGGGATTTCTATGTTCCTCAAACGATTAGATATTGCAGGGTTCAAATCGTTTGCAGAAAAAGTATCAATAGATTTTGTGCCAGGTGTAACGGCGGTAGTAGGACCGAATGGAAGCGGAAAAAGCAACATTACGGATGCCATACGCTGGGTGCTTGGAGAACAGTCAGCCAAATCGCTTCGTGGAGGGAAAATGGAGGACATTATTTTCGCAGGAAGCGAATCGCGCCGTGCGGTAAATGTTGCTGACGTAACGCTTACGTTGGAAAATGATGACCAGTTTCTCCCGCTTGACTATCATGAAGTTAGTATTACAAGGCGCGTGTACCGCTCAGGAGACAGTGAGTTTTTTATTAACAACCAGTCGTGCCGCTTGAAAGATATTGTTGATTTATTTATGGATTCAGGACTTGGAAGAGAAGCTTTTTCGATTATTAGTCAAGGAAAAGTAGAAGAAGTGCTAAGCAGTAAATCTGACGAGCGCCGTAAAATTTTTGAAGAAGCAGCAGGTGTATTAAAATACAAAACGCGTAAACGAAAAGCGGAGCTTCGACTTCTCGAAACGCAAGAAAATTTAAATCGAGTGGTAGATATTCTTCATGAAATTGAAGGTCAGTTAGAGCCTTTACAGATTCAATCGTCTATTGCAAAAGATTATTTGCAGAAAAAAGAAGAATTAGAGCACATTGATGTGGCTGTTACGGTATTTGAAGTTGAAGATCTTCATCAGAAATGGGAAAAATTAAAAGCTGAAATGGCTCAGCACGAGCAGCTTGAAGAATCTCTCGCGACGAATATTCGCACGCGTGAAGGAGAAATCCAGACCCTTCGTTTGCACATTCAGCAAATAGATGAACAACTAGACTCTTTACATAAAAAACTACTATATGTAAGTGAAGAAGTAGAAAAGCTAGAAGGCAAAAAAGAAGTATTAAAAGAGCGTAAGAAAAATGCCTTTCAAAATAAGGAGCAGCTGGAACGTTTAGTAAAAGAGTATACTCATAAGCATCAAGAGCTAAGTAAAGCAAAAGACAGGGAAGGAAAAGATCTTGAGCAATCTCAAAAAGAAGTACAGGAGATACGTCTGAAGCTTACTGAGCAGGAACAGCTGTTCAGGCAGTACAGCGAGAATCTAGAAGAAAAACTTGAACAGATGAAAAGCGAGTATTTTGAATTAGCGAACGCTCAAACATCCGCTCGAAATGAAATTTCATTTTTAGAGCAGCAAAAAATGCAAACGTTTGAAAAAGAGCAGCGTTTAACAAAATCCAACGAGCAATACGTAGAACAGCGCCGTGAATTAACGCAGCGAAAAGAAGCGGCGATCAAAAGGCTTGCTCAGTTTCGTCAAGAGCTTCAGCAGGCTGTAAAAGTGTATAAGCAGCAAGGAGAGAAGCTTGAGTCATTAAGGCAAGCCTATCGTAAACAAGAGTCTACGCTTTATCAAGCTTATCAGTACGTGCAGCAGACAAAATCACGAAAAGAAATGCTTGAAGAGATGCAAGAAGACTATGAAGGTTATTTTCACGGTGTAAAAGAAGTATTAAAAGCGCGTGATGTGAAGCTTGCAGGTATTAAAGGTGCCATTGCTGAGCTAATCAATGTCCCAAAAGAGTATGAAACAGCGCTTGAAATTGCGCTTGGAGGAGCAGCTCAGCATATTGTCGTTCAAGACGAACAAAGTGCACGTCAGGCAATTGGCTTTTTGAAACAAAACGGTTACGGAAGAGCTACATTTTTACCACTGACGTCTGTAAAAGACCGTTATGTTCCGGCTCAAACTATTTCTATGCTAGAGAGTCACGAAGCGTATGTGGGAATCGCTTCATCTCTTGTTAAATACGAAGCTACCTACGACCGAGTTATTAAAAATTTGCTTGGAACCGTTATTGTTGTCAATGATTTAAAAGGTGCAAATGAACTTGCCCGTCTTGTGCAGCATCGCTATCGTTTTGTGACCGTTAAAGGAGATGTCGTCAACCCTGGTGGTTCGATGACAGGCGGTTCAATGAAGCAAAAGTCCAACTCTTTGTTAGGCCGTCAGCGTGAAGTGGAAGCCATTACGGCAAAAATAGAAGAGATGGAACAAAAGACGCTTGTGCTCGAGCAAGATGTGAAAGATAAAAAGTCACAGATTGAAGAGCTTCAACAGGAAATTAATAAACAGCAGGCATTTGTGGAACGCTTGAAAGACAAAGAGCAGGAATCTGACCGAGAAGTAAAGCAAATTGACATCGAAGAAAAAGCAGTGAATGACCGCTTAACCATGTATGATCATGATATTGCTAGCTTTAGACAAGATCAAACAAGCTTGTCCGCTCGAATTGATGAGCTGCATACGAGTTTGCAGGGAAATCAGCAGCAGGCAAATGTATTAGAGAAAAACATTGAAGAGTTAGCTGCACGCAAGCATACACAGCAAACGTCTAAAGAAACGGTTCAACATGAGCTTACAGAAGTAAAAGTGCTTCTTGCGAAAAAAGAACAGTTCCTCACAAATCAGCAAGAAAAATACGAAAGAGTGTGCTTTGAGCTTGATCAAACCATTCAGCGTTTGTCTGAAGCTACAGATGATCTTTCTCTTTTAACGAGTGAAATCACGAAC
Organism: Priestia sp. 40; assembly: GCF_049368575.1. NCBI lineage: Bacteria > Bacillati > Bacillota > Bacilli > Caryophanales > Bacillaceae > Priestia > Priestia sp. 40. Next base: position 898,441 of record NZ_JBMPZA010000005.1, on the reverse strand, counting down.
AACGACTCGGGTGAACTTCAGCTCGAAGAAGCGGCGCATGAGCGAATAAAAGAAAAGACAGAAACGTTACAATTAATGGATGACTGCAGATCAGAGCGGTTGAAAGCCCAGAATAAACTTGAAGACGAAGAAAGGGTTGTAAAAGAGCTCCAGCGTCAGTACAAACAAATTACGGATGCTTTAAAAGATGAAGAAGTCAAAATCAATCGAATTGACGTAGAGCTAGACAGCCGTCTCCAGCAGCTGACAGAAGAGTACGAAATTAGCTTTGAAGCAGCAAAAGAAAAGTATCCTTTAACATTAGATATTCAAGAAGCAAGGAAAAAAATCAAGCTCATTAAGCTGGCAATTGATGAATTAGGAACCGTAAACTTAGGTTCTATCGAACAATACGAACGCGTTTCAGAACGCTATGAATTTTTAAATACGCAGCGAGCTGACCTCGACGAAGCGAAAAATACCCTGTATCAAGTGATTGAAGAAATGGACGAGGAAATGAAGAAACGTTTTTCTGATACGTTCTCTCGTATCCGCAATGAATTTGGTACAGTGTTCTCTTCACTATTCGGAGGAGGAAAAGCGGATTTGAAATTAACGGATCCGAAAGATTTATTAAATACAGGGGTGGAAATTGTTGCCCAGCCTCCTGGGAAAAAACTGCAGAATCTAGGGTTGCTGTCAGGCGGCGAGCGTTCGTTAACAGCCATTGCCCTCCTGTTTTCTATTTTGAAAGTACGTCCGGTGCCGTTTTGTGTGCTAGATGAAGTGGAAGCGGCGCTTGATGAAGCAAACGTTCATCGCTTCGCTACGTATTTACGCAAATTTAGTAATCAAACACAGTTCATTGTTATTACTCACCGAAAAGGTACAATGGAAGAAGCTGATGTACTGTACGGTGTGACAATGCAAGAATCTGGCGTATCGAAATTAGTCTCTGTTCGTTTAGAAGAATCAAAGCAATATGTTTAACTCATAGAATGAAAGGGTGGTACGAATGAGCTTTTTTAAGAAATTAAAAGAAAAAATTACAATGCAAACGGATTCTGTTACACAAAAATTTAAAGATGGACTATCAAAAACACGCAATTCTTTTTCGGAACGTGTGAATGATCTAGTGTCTCGCTATCGTCAAGTAGACGAAGAGTTTTTTGAAGAATTAGAGGAAATTTTAATTAGCGCTGATGTCGGTGTGGCTACCGTGTTGGATTTAATTGATGACTTAAAATCGGAAGTGAAACGCCGTAATATTAAGGACCCTCAAGATGTACAGGCTGTCATCTCTGAGAAATTAATTGATATTTATGAATCTGGTGAAGAGCAGATTGGTGAATTAAATATGCAGCAAAATGATTTAACGGTTATTTTGTTTGTAGGGGTAAACGGCGTTGGGAAAACAACAACAATTGGAAAAATTGCGCATAAATTCAAACAAGAAGGCAAAAAAGTCGTAATGGCGGCAGGAGATACGTTCCGTGCCGGTGCGATTGAGCAGTTAGAAGTATGGGGAGAACGCGTTGGTGTTGATGTTATTAAGCAATCTGCAGGCTCTGACCCTGCCGCTGTCATGTATGATGCTGTTCAGTCAGCCAAGGCTCGAAAAGCAGATGTTTTATTATGTGATACAGCAGGGCGCCTTCAAAACAAAGTGAATTTAATGAAAGAATTAGAGAAAGTAAAGCGTGTTATTGAGCGAGAAATTCCTGGTGCTCCTCATGAAGTACTCCTTGTGCTTGATGCGACGACCGGTCAAAACGCTTTGAGTCAGGCTAAAACATTCTCAGAAGCAACGAACGTGACGGGAATTGTGTTAACAAAACTAGATGGTACCGCTAAAGGCGGAATTGTTCTTGCCATTCGAAACGAACTGAAGCTTCCTGTTAAATTCGTTGGACTTGGAGAAAAAGTAGACGACCTTCAGCCGTTTGACACGGAGCAATATATCTATGGGTTATTTGCCAATGCTGTAGAAGAAGAAACAGAAAAAGAGGCGTAATCTAAAAAGAGGCTGGGATAAAAGTATCTTCGTTGAAGGAAGATCCGAACGATTAATCGTTCGGATCTTTTTATTAGTAGGGTGGACGCAGGTTTCATATTTAGTCGTCTTTAAATCGAAGTAATTTAGTTATGTTTCCATCTCTTTTAAGTGGAAAAATGTGAGGTGTTAAGGAAAAAACTTGACATTCAAACCTCGCCTAGTTAAACTAATAACATGTAAAGGCTTTTCACTTAACAAGGGGGCGGTCAGATGGTTGAAAAGAGCGTGCATATGCTCGAAAAAACAACAAGAATGAATTACTTATTTGACTTCTATCAGGCGCTGCTGACGCCCAAACAAAGAAGTTATATGTCACTTTATTACTTGGATGATTATTCCCTCGGTGAAATAGCGGAAGAATTTGATGTGAGTCGTCAAGCAGTTTATGATAATATAAAACGTACAGAGCAAATGCTTGAACAATATGAGGAAAAGCTATTGTTATTTCAACGGTTTCAAGAGCGTCAATCAATTGTTCAACAACTGAAAGATGAACTTGCAGCCGACTTAAACAAGAATAGTAAGCTTTCTTCTCTTCTTGATTCGCTCGAGAAATTAGATTAGGGGGCGGCGTATATGGCATTTGAAGGATTAGCCGACCGTTTGCAAAGCACACTGCAAAAGTTAAAAGGAAAAGGAAAAGTTAACGAAGCTGATGTTAAAGAAATGATGCGTGAAGTTAGACTTGCCCTTTTAGAAGCCGATGTAAACTTTAAAGTAGTAAAAGACTTTGTTAAGCGCGTAAGCGAACGTGCTGTAGGTCAAGACGTTCTTAAGAGCTTAACGCCTGGACAACAAGTTATTAAGGTTGTACAAGAAGAATTAACTGCACTTATGGGCGGAGAGCAAAGCAAGATTGCAGTAGCTCCAAAAGCTCCAACTGTAATTATGATGGTTGGACTTCAAGGTGCAGGTAAAACAACAACAACCGGTAAACTTGCCAATTTATTACGTAAAAAATATAACCGTAATCCATTGCTTGTAGCAGCAGATATTTATCGTCCGGCAGCTATTAAACAGCTTGAAACACTAGGGAAACAGCTTAGCATGTCTGTTTTTTCATTAGGTGATCAAGTAAGTCCTGTGGAGATTGCGAAACAAGCTATTGCTCATGCGAAAGAAGAGCATCACGATTATGTATTAATTGATACAGCGGGACGTTTGCATGTTGATGAAAATCTAATGGAGGAGTTAGAACAGATCAAAGAGCTTTCTAACCCCGACGAAATTTTCCTTGTTGTCGATGCGATGACGGGTCAAGATGCAGTAAACGTTGCGGATAGCTTTAATAAGCAATTAGGATTAACTGGAGTTGTATTAACGAAACTAGACGGCGATACGCGCGGTGGTGCAGCGCTTTCTATTCGTGCAGTAACCGATACACCAATTAAGTTTGTCGGTCTTGGAGAAAAAATGGATGCTATTGAAGCATTCCATCCAGAGCGTATGGCTTCCCGTATCTTAGGTATGGGTGATGTGCTGACGCTTATCGAAAAGGCCCAGGCAAATGTAGATGCTGAAAAAGCAAAAGAGCTTGAAGCTAAGCTGCGCACGCAGTCATTTACATTTGATGACTTTTTGGATCAACTTGCTCAGGTGCGTCAAATGGGACCGCTTGATGAGCTAATTGGTATGCTTCCTGGCGCCAATAAAGTAAAGGGGCTCAAAAACCTGCAGGTTGATGAAAAGCAAATTAATCATGTAGAAGCAATTATTCGTTCTATGACGAAAGCGGAAAAAACAAACCCTGAAATCATTAATGCAAGTCGAAGAAAGCGTATTGCAAAAGGAAGCGGACGTTCTGTACAAGAAGTCAACCGTTTGCTTAAACAATTTGAAGACATGAAAAAAATGATGAAACAAATGACAAATATGTCAAAAGGCAAGAAAAAGGGTATGAAACTTCCATTCTTTTCATGATAAAACGCTTGATTTGGACTGAAAAACCAAAGAAAATAAAATATTTTTCTAGTGTTAAGAAAAAAACCTTTACAAACATTTTACCTATTTGATATTATATTATCTTGTTGAAACATATTCGGAGGTGCTTTATAAAATGGCAGTAAAAATTCGTTTAAAACGTATGGGAGCTAAAAAATCTCCTTTCTATCGTATCGTAGCAGCAGACTCTCGTTCACCACGTGATGGACGTTACATCGAAGTAGTTGGAACTTACAATCCTGTAGTTCAACCAGCTGAAGTTAAAATCGATGAAGAGCTAGCTCTTAAATGGTTACAAAATGGTGCTAAACCATCTGATACAGTTCGTAACCTTTTCTCTAACGAAGGCATCATGGAAAAATTCCATAATGCTAAATTAGGAAAATAATTTCACTCGAGATGACATCACTAATCGAAACAATTGTAAAGCCGCTTGTTGATTACCCAGCTGATGTTAAAGTGGAGGAACAAGAAGATGAACGTCAAGTGACGTACATCCTTACTGTTCACCAAGAAGATGTCGGCAAAGTAATCGGCAAACAAGGCCGCGTTGCAAAAGCGATTCGAACTGTTGTGAATGCAGCAGCATCACAGCAAGGTAAAAAAGTGTATGTGAAAATTCAAGAGTAATCAAAAAGGGAGAGGGATAACCTCGCCCTTTTTTTATGTTATGATAAGATGAACGTTTTGATCACAGTAAGTCTTTTGCGAGCAAGAAGCAGCTATTTCAATATGCATGTAAAAAGCACAAGGACACTATCTTGAGGGCGGAGGGAACGTTTTGAACATTATTCAAAAAGTGGTTGTGAAACAAGTGTTAACTGAAGCAAGCAAACAAGATCTTGAAAATCGTTTTGTAAACCGCAAGCAGGCGCTTGAAAAAGAAATGGAACAGCTGAAATTTCAGTTAAAGCACATGGAAAAAGCCAATAAAGGTTCTTCTTTATTACATAGTCAATTTGAAAAAGAAAAATCCGCTCGCCTTGAAAAAATTGAAGTGTTGAACTTTCAGCTGACGCAATTAGAAAAGCTTCCTTTAGGGAGCGAACTCGTTGAAACGGAACTGGATGCCTTAGTAGAGGTAAAAATCGGCGATGATTGGGAAAAGATAAAAGAAAGTAAAACAATTATTATAAAAGATAGCAAAGTTGTTGAGATTAGATAGAGGTGAAGAAGCATGAAATGGTTTAAGGTTGGAAAAATTGTGAATACCCATGGTGTAAAAGGAGAAGTTCGTATTGTATCAACTACGGATTTTGCTGATGAGCGCTATGAAAAAGGAAATAAACTTTATATCTTCAAAGAAAAGCAAAGCGAGCCGGTGGAAGTAACGGTAGCAAGCCATCGCAAGCATAAAAATTTTGATCTGCTTACATTCGAAGGCTATCAAAACGTAAATGATGTCGAGCAGTACAAAAACTGCGAAGTGAAAATTCCTGAGGAGCAGCTAACGGATTTAGAAGACGGTGAATTCTATTTCCACGAAATTATTGGCTGTACAGTAAAAACAGAAGACGGAGTAGAGGTAGGAACGGTCAAAGAAATTTTAACGCCGGGAGCTAATGATGTGTGGGTCGTTAAAAAAGGCGGAAAAGAAGTTCTTATTCCTTACATCGACGACGTTGTACAATCTATTGATATAGAGGAAAAAGAGATTGTTATTACAGTAATGGAAGGGTTATTGGACTAATGAAAATTGATGTACTATCGCTATTTCCTTCTATGTTTGACGGTGTTTTTGGCGAATCAATTTTGAAAAAAGCACAGGAAAAAAATGCGGTTGAACTGAATGTGGTTAATTTCCGAGAATATTCTACGAACAAACATCAAAATGTGGACGATTATCCTTACGGCGGAGGTGCTGGAATGGTATTGACGCCGCAGCCTATTTTTGACGCCGTAGAAAAGCTGACTGAAACAGCTAAGAAGCCCCGGGTAGTTTTGCTTTGTCCGCAGGGCGAACGCTATACACAGGCAAAAGCAGAAGAGCTAGCAGCAGAAGAGCATTTAATTTTTATTTGCGGTCATTACGAAGGGTATGATGAACGAATTCGTGAGCAGCTGGTAACTGATGAAATTTCAATTGGTGACTATGTATTAACTGGAGGAGAGCTTGGTGCAATGGTTGTGATCGATAGCGTTGTTCGCCTGCTTCCCGATGTGCTTGGCAATAATCATTCAGCTGTACAAGACTCACACAGCACCGGTTTACTAGAGCACCCCCACTATACGCGTCCTGCTGATTTTAGAGGCTTAACGGTTCCTGAAGTACTTATGTCAGGAAATCATAAAAAAATTGAACAGTGGCGCCAAAAAGAGTCTTTAAAGCGCACGCTGCTTCGAAGACCGGATATGCTTGAAAAGATGGAGCTAACGGAAGAGCAAAAGAAACTAGTAGCTCAATTAAAAGAGGAAAACAACCTTTCATAAATCCATAAAATTTATGCATAAACTCTGTTGCATACGGTATAAGAGTGTGCTAAGATAGATTTTGTGGCTTGGGCAGATGTCTGGTCACCTATAACGATGTTCCGCTGCAATGATTGAAAAGCATTGGTATGAGCGTCTGTTGGAAGGAGTTGAAACACGCGATGCAAAAATTAATCGAAGAGATTACAAAAGAACAATTAAAAACAGATCTTCCTACGTTCCGTCCTGGTGATACTGTACGTGTACACGTAAATATCGTTGAGGGTACTCGTGAACGTGTTCAGGTATTTGAAGGTGTTGTTATTAAGCGTCGTGGCGGTGGTATCAGCGAAACATTTACAGTACGTAAGATTTCTTACGGTGTAGGTGTAGAGCGTACATTCCCACTTCATACGCCAAAAATTGCAAAAATCGAAGTAATGCGCCGCGGTAAAGTACGCCGTGCGAAACTTTATTACCTACGTGAATTACGTGGTAAAGCTGCGCGTATTAAAGAAATTCGATAATAGTAAAGGGGAGCTTGTTTATACAAGCTCCTTTTTTCAAATGTTTTTTTAGAACGATTCGTTCTCTGACAGTAAAAAATAGACGTACAAGTCATCATTTTTTATTCTATTTATTTATTAGGCGTTTCAAACATTATCGTTTAAAATAAAGGTATGACATAAGAGTTGGAGGACTGAAGATGGCTCGAAAGAAAAATGAACTGTGGGAATGGATAAAAGCAATCGCCATTGCTGTACTGTTAGCTGTTGTAATTCGCTATTTTTTGTTTGCACCGATTGTAGTAGATGGACTTTCTATGATGCCTACGCTGCATGACCAAAATCGAATGATTGTAAATAAGTTCTCCTATAAGATTGGTGATCCTGATCGCTTTGATATTATTGTTTTTCATGCTACGGAGGAAAAAGATTACATAAAACGTATTATCGGACTGCCGGGTGATCATATTGAGTATCGAAATGATACGCTGTATGTAAATGGAAAAGCTTATAAAGAGCCCTATTTAGATCAGTATAAAAAAGAAGTGATTGACGGTAATTTAACCGAAGACTTTAAACTAGAAGACGTAACGGGTAAAAAGACTGTGCCAGAAGGCTATTTGTTCGTGATGGGAGACAATCGACGCTACAGTAAAGACAGCCGTCAGATTGGCTTTGTAAGCATGGACAAGGTGCTTGGTAAAACGAGCGCCGTATACTGGCCGATTAAAGAAGCACGTTTTGCAAAGTAAAATATAAAAGGTGAGTAAAATATGACAATTCAATGGTTTCCTGGCCATATGGCCAAGGCCAGAAGACAAGTAACTGAAAAGCTAAAATTGATTGATATTGTATACGAACTGGTTGATGCACGCATTCCGCGATCATCGCGAAATCCGATGATTGACGAGATTATCGTGAACAAACCGAGAATCGTATTGCTGAATAAAGTGGACAAAGCGGATCCGCGCGTTACTCAGCAGTGGTTAGATTATTATAAAGAACAAGGTATTTATGCCTTAGCTATTGATGCACAAGCAGGTAAAGGAATGAAACAAATTGTTTCGTCTTCCAAAGAACTTCTTCAAGAGAAGTTTGACCGCATGCGCGCAAAAGGAGTTAAAAAACCCCGCGCTATCCGTGCGATGATTGTAGGGATTCCTAACGTCGGTAAATCAACGCTGATTAATCGCCTTGCCAGCAAAAAAATCGCCAAGACCGGAGATCGTCCAGGTGTGACGCAGGCACAGCAGTGGATTAAGGTAGGAAATGAGCTAGAGCTGCTTGATACGCCAGGTATTTTGTGGCCTAAGTTTGAAGATGAAACAGTTGGATATAAGCTTGCGACAACGGGTGCTATCAAAGATACCATTTTAAATATGCAAGATGTCGCTGTTTATGCTCTGCGTTTCTTATCTAGCCATTATCCGGAACAGTTAAAGCAGCGTTACGATTTAAGTGAAATCCCTGAAGATATTGTGGAACTGTTTGATGCAATTGGAGCGCGCCGCGGCTGTTTAATGGGTGGCGGCATGGTGGATTATGATAAAACAGCTGAGCTTGTTCTTCGAGAAATTCGAACGGATAAAATTGGCACCTTTACATTTGATGATCCAAATGAAGCTGAACAACAGCTGTAAGCAACACATTGCGAACTGAAACAAAAAACGCCTCTGCCTTTTCAGCATGAGGCGTTTTTTATGTGAAGATGCCGTGTGAAAAAGTTGATATAAAGAAGGTGGAGCTAATGAAAAAGAGTATTAAGGAAATAAAAGAGGAACTAAAGCAAGTGAGAAGCCCGGAAGATGCTTTATTTAAGGCATATGCGCAAGATGAGCGTAAAGGTGTGCAGCAAGTTATTATTCAAAAACAAAGGCAATTTGAAGCTGCTGAGCGCTTGAAGCAACAGTTTGACGAAATGATGACATATGAAAATGAATTATACAGTCAAGGAGCAACTTATATTGCCGGAGTAGACGAAGTAGGAAGAGGACCGTTAGCAGGACCGGTAGTAGCGGCTGCTGTTATTCTGCCTCCTGATTTTTTTCTCCCTGGTCTGACGGATTCAAAGAAGCTATCAGAAGCAAAGCGAGAAGCGTTTTATGAAGAAATTTGTAAAAGCGCTGTTGCTATCGGTATAGGGATTATAGGCGCAGAGGTCATTGATTCTATTAATATTTATGAAGCAACAAAAAAGGCAATGACTGAAGCCATTGAACTGCTAGCTGTTCAGCCTGATGAACTGCTTATTGATGCAATGAAGCTGCCGGTGCCTATTTCGCAGCAGTCAATCATTAAAGGCGATGCTACAAGCATTTCGATTGCTGCAAGTTCTGTTATTGCAAAAGTGACGCGAGATCGAATGATGAAAGAACTTGGTGAACGCTATCCTGCATACGGATTTGAAAAACATATGGGATATGGAACAAAACAACATTTAGAAGCAATTGAACAATATGGAATTTTGCCAGAACATCGCCGATCTTTTGCACCGATAAAAAACCAAGTAAACTAGAACATGATACCCGAGCATATCTCTGCTTTTTAGCGCATGTTTCACATGCGGGATTTTAGGTTCGAAAAGAATATAGCCTATTTAAGTGGAGATATTGCTGCGGGGAAAGTTCGTAAATTATTTCCCTCTTTGTTCGCTTCAGCTATGAAGGTTGATTTACATAATTAACTACACATTTAACTTCCGCAAAGCCTCATCGACTTCATAAGGTATGGTTAAGTACTATCTCCATAAAAATATCAATTTTCTTATTATTTCAATATTTTTCACTAGAATAGTAGACAATTAGACAATTATTTTTATACAATGAAAGCGCAGTCTATTTTGTGCAGTATAGTTTTGTGGTTGATTATGTTAGGAGGATGGGAAATGAATATCCATGAGTATCAAGGAAAAGAACTACTCAGAAAATATGGGGTTGCAGTACCAAACGGTCGAGTAGCTTTTACTGTTGAAGAAGCGGTTGAAGCAGCAAAGGAATTAGGTTCACAAGTATCAGTGGTGAAAGCACAAATCCATGCTGGTGGACGCGGTAAAGCGGGCGGTGTCAAAGTAGCAAAAAACTTAGATGAAGTTCGTACATATGCACAAGATATTTTAGGAAAGACCCTCGTAACACACCAAACAGGCCCTGAAGGAAAAGAAGTTAAGCGCTTGTTAGTTGAAGAGGGATGCGATATTAAGAAAGAATACTATATCGGTTTAGTTCTTGATCGTGCAACGTCTCAAGTTGTATTGATGGGTTCTGAAGAAGGTGGAACTGAAATTGAAGAAGTGGCGGAAAAAACGCCTGAAAAAATCTTTAAAGAATATGTAGATCCTGCGATTGGTTTACAAGCATTCCAAGCTCGCAGACTTGCATTTAATATTAATATTCCAAAAGAATTAGTTGGAAAAGCAGTTAAATTCATGACAGGTTTATATACAGTATTTGTTGAAAAAGACTGCTCAATCGCAGAGATTAATCCTCTAGTTGTAACAGGTGACGGGGACGTTATGGCATTGGATGCGAAGTTAAACTTTGATTCAAATGCGCTGTATCGTCAAAAAGATATTCTTGAATATCGTGACCTTGAAGAGGAAGATGCTAAAGAAATTGAAGCATCTAAATACGACTTAAGCTATATTTCACTAGACGGTAATATCGGTTGTATGGTAAACGGTGCAGGTTTAGCAATGGCAACGATGGATATTATTAAGCATTACGGAGGCGACCCTGCTAACTTCCTGGATGTTGGGGGCGGCGCAACTGCTGAAAAAGTAACAGAAGCATTCAAAATTATTTTATCTGACCAAAATGTAAAAGGTATTTTTGTTAATATTTTCGGTGGGATTATGAAATGTGATGTTATTGCAACAGGTGTTGTTGAAGCAACGAAACAAGTTGGATTAAGCCTTCCATTAGTTGTTCGCTTAGAAGGAACAAACGTTGAACTTGGAAAAGAAATTTTACAAAAATCAGGCTTAAATATCACAGCTGCTGAATCTATGGCAGACGGTGCACAAAAAATCGTTTCACTAGTGAAATAGAAAGGCTGGGGGATAGGAATGAGCGTATTTATTAATCAAGATACAAAAGTAATTGTACAAGGAATTACAGGCGGAGTTGGCCTTTTTCATACACAGCAAATGTTAGAATATGGAACAAAAATTGTTGGTGGCGTAACGCCAGGTAAAGGCGGCTTAGAAGTAGAAGGTGTTCCGGTATTTAATACGGTTGCCGAGGCAAAAGAAAAAACAGGCGCAACGGCTTCTGTTGTATATGTTCCGCCAGCATTCGCAGCTGACTCCATTATTGAAGCAGTTGACGCAGATTTAGATTTAGTTATTTGTATTACGGAAGGTATTCCAGTATTAGACATGGTAAAAGTAAAGCGTTATATGGAAGGAAAACGTACGCGCCTTGTAGGACCTAACTGCCCAGGTGTTATTACACCGGAAGAATGTAAAATTGGAATTATGCCAGGTTACATTCACAAAAAAGGTCACGTAGGTGTAGTTTCACGTTCTGGTACATTAACATATGAAGCTGTTCATCAACTTTCTGAAGCTGGCATTGGCCAATCGACAGCTGTTGGTATCGGTGGTGACCCAGTGAACGGCACGAACTTTATCGACGTATTAAAAGCGTTTAATGAAGATGAAGATACGTATGCAGTAATTATGATTGGTGAAATCGGCGGTACGGCAGAAGAAGAAGCGGCAGAATGGGTAAAAGCAAATATGACAAAACCTGTTGTCGGCTTCATTGGCGGTCAAACAGCACCTCCAGGAAAACGTATGGGCCATGCTGGTGCGATTATTTCAGGTGGTAAAGGGACAGCGTCTGAAAAAATTAAAACAATGAATGAGTGCGGTATCCAAGTAGCGGAAACACCATCTGTTATGGGAGAAACACTTATTAAAGTGTTAAAAGAACAAGGCATTTACGAGCAGTGTAAGACTCATTAATAGAAGACATATAGCCTCCTTTGACCGGGGGCTATTTTGTCCATTTAAAAAGGAGATTGTAGAATGTCTGATTTACGGGAAAAATTAATTCATTTAGCACATTGTCCATCTGTTAATTGGAAACAAATTTTTACGCTACTTCAACAGAATTCTTCATTACAAAATCTCTACGAGTACTCTCCATCACAGCTTCAAAAACTATTGACTCTCTCGATTGAACGTGCTAATCAAATAAAAAAAGATTTGCAAACTATTCCAATACGAGATATTCTAGATAAATATGACGCTGAGAATATTCAATGTGTCACCATCCTAGACGATGAATATCCTGAACTTTTGCGCCATATTTATGATCCGCCTTGGGTATTATTTGCACGAGGAAAGGTTTCTCTTCTACACGCTCCGGCAAGCTTAAGCGTTGTAGGAACAAGGAATCCCACTTCATATGGAACTGCAGCTCTGAATCATATTGTTAAGCCGATGCTGCATGAAGAATTTGTCGTTGTAAGTGGACTGGCCTTAGGGATTGACCAGGCTGCTCATGAACTGGCTATCGCTGAAAAAGCTAAAACGATTGCAGTTTTAGGCGGAGGGTTTTATAATATTTACCCAAGAGGAAACCAAAATTTAGCAAGAGAAATTGCGCAGCATCATTTGCTGCTTTCTGAATATGCCCCGTTTATGAAGCCGACGAAATGGTTTTTCCCTCGCAGAAACAGAATCATTAGCGGATTAACAGGAGGCACGTTGGTGGTGCAAGCAAAAGAAAGAAGTGGATCTTTTATTACCGCCGACCAGGCGCTTCAGCAAGGAAGAGAAGTATTTGCCATACCGGGTTCTATTTTTGAAGAAACATCATGTGGAACGAATAAGTTAATCCAATTAGGGGCAAAACTTGTGCAAAGCGCTGCTGATATTACAGATGAAATGATGTATATAAGATGAATGTTTCAAAGTAGTCATATTCTTGCATGGTATGAAATACTAGTGAGATACGTAGTAAAATCGTATGACTTATCTTTTTGACATTTGACAAACAAGAACCAAATATTTAATAATAATGAAGATTTTATTCTACCTCTTGAGGAGGAACAAATAGATGTCTGACTACCTAGTAATTGTAGAATCGCCTGCAAAGGCTAAAACAATTGAACGTTATTTAGGAAAGAAATATAAAGTAAAAGCATCGATGGGACATGTTCGCGATTTACCTAAAAGTCAAATGGGAATCGATATTGAACAGGATTACAATCCGAAATATATTACAATTCGCGGGAAAGGCCCGGTTTTAAAAGAACTAAAAACAGCGGCTAAAAAAGCAAAAAAGATTTACCTAGCAGCCGATCCAGACCGTGAAGGAGAAGCGATTGCATGGCACTTGGCGCACAGTTTGGATGTAGACATTGCATCGGACTGTCGTGTAGTATTTAACGAGATTACAAAAGAAGCGATTAAAGAATCTTTTAAACATCCACGAGCAATTAATATGGATTTAGTAGATGCTCAACAAGCACGCCGTATTCTTGACAGGCTGGTTGGCTACAACATCAGTCCATTGCTGTGGAAAAAAGTGAAAAAAGGATTAAGTGCCGGAAGGGTTCAATCAATTGCAGTGCGGTTAATTATTGATCGTGAAAAAGAAATTGCAAAGTTTATCCCAGAAGAATACTGGACGGTAAAAGCAACTTTTCAAAAAGGGAACGACCAATTTGAAGGCCAGTTAATCGAATATCAAGGGAAAAAAGTAGAGCTATCGAATGAAAATGATGTAACCAACATTGTTAAACAATTAGATGGAAATGAATTTTCAATTTCTAAAGTAACAAAGCGTGAGCGAAAGCGTAATGCGGCTCCTTCTTTTACCACGTCTTCATTGCAGCAAGAGGCAGCGCGGAAATTGAACTTCCGAGCGAAAAAAACAATGATGATTGCGCAGCAATTATATGAAGGAATTGATTTAGGAAAAGAAGGTACAGTAGGTCTTATCACGTATATGCGTACCGATTCTACTCGTATTTCAGAAACAGCTCAAACAGAAGCTAGAGATTACATTACGAATGCATACGGAAATCAGTTTGTGGCAACGGAAAAGCGTAAAGAAAAGAAAAATTCGAACGCACAAGATGCCCACGAAGCGATTCGTCCAACTTCAGCTCTTCGTAAGCCAGGAGAGGTAAAAGAGTTCTTATCGCGTGATCAGTATCGACTGTATAAGTTAGTATGGGAGCGCTTCGTTGCTAGTCAAATGGCACCTGCAATTATGGATACAATGGCTGTAGATTTGAAAAATGGAGACGTAACATTTAGAGCAAACGGTTCTAAAGTTAAATTTCCAGGCTTTATGAAAGTGTATGTTGAAGGCAATGATGACCAAGTGGAGGAAAAAGAAAATCTTCTTCCAGACTTAGAAGAAGGAGAAGTAGCTTATTCTAAAGACATCGATGAAAAGCAGCACTTCACACAGCCACCGCCAAGATACACTGAAGCTCGTTTAGTCAAGACATTAGAAGAGCTAGGCATTGGCCGACCGTCTACATATGCTCCAACACTTGACACGATTCAAAAGCGCGGGTACGTAGCGCTCGATAACAAGCGTTTTGTTCCAACAGAACTTGGAGAAATTGTACTAGAGCTTGTATTGGAGTTTTTCCCGGAAATTTTAGATGTAGAGTTTACAGCTAAAATGGAAAACGATTTGGATGAAGTGGAAGATGGTAATGTTCAATGGGTGCGTGTTATTGACGAATTTTACAGTGATTTTGAAAAACGCTTAGAACATGCTGAAAAAGAAATGCGCGAAGTGGAAATTAAAGATGAACCTGCCGGAGAAGATTGTGAAGAATGCGGTTCACCTATGGTATACAAGATGGGACGCTACGGAAAATTTATGGCATGCTCTAATTTCCCTGACTGCCGTAACACAAAGCCAATTGTAAAAGAGATTGGCGTAAAGTGTCCGAAATGTGAAGAAGGAAATATCGTTGAGCGAAAATCGAAGAAAAAGCGTACATTTTATGGCTGCGACCGATTCCCGGGCTGTGACTTCGTATCTTGGGATAAGCCGATTGCAAGAAAGTGTCCGAAATGTGAAAATCTGCTTGTGGAGAAGAAACAGAAAAAAGGAACTCAAGTCGTCTGTACAAGTTGTGATTATAAAGAGGAAGCTCAGCAGTAAAAGAGAATGGGATGAATTCCCACGCTTTAAATTTAAAAATAGCAGTTATATAAGATGCGGCGACATTGCTTCATGTGCTAAAATGGAAACGTTATTAGCGACATTGAGTAATGTCGCATTTTCTTTGTCCCTTTAAAAAAGGGAAAGACAAGTGAATGAATAAGGAAAATGATAGAAAAGATAGAAATGAAGTTGGAGGATTTACAATGAATGAACAAGTAATTAATGTTATCGGAGCAGGTCTTGCTGGAAGTGAAGCAGCTTGGCAAATCGCAAAGCGCGGTTTGAAAGTCCGTCTTTATGAGATGAGACCAGTAAAGCAAACACCTGCTCATCATACGGACAAATTTGCTGAATTAGTATGTAGTAATTCACTGCGTGCGAATACATTAACAAATGCAGTTGGTGTTTTAAAAGAAGAAATGCGATTATTAGACTCTGTCATTATTCGTTCAGCGGACGAGTGTGCGGTTCCAGCAGGTGGAGCACTGGCTGTTGACCGTCACGAATTTGCCGCTCGTGTGACGGAAAGCGTTAAAAACCATCCGAACGTAACGGTTGTTAATGAAGAGATTACGGAAATTCCACAGGGACCAACTGTTATTGCAACAGGTCCGTTAACGTCAAAAGATTTATCAGAAAAACTGCGCGCGTTAACAAGTGAAGATTATTTATATTTTTACGATGCGGCTGCACCTATTATTGAAAAAGACAGCATTGATATGGATAAAGTATATCTTAAATCTCGCTATGACAAAGGGGAAGCTGCCTATTTAAACTGTCCGATGACAAAAGAAGAATTCCAACGTTTTCATGAAGCATTAATCAATGCAGAGACGGTTCCTTTAAAAGAATTTGAAAAAGAAATTTATTTTGAAGGATGTATGCCAATTGAAGTAATGGCTTCACGCGGAGAAAAAACAATGCTCTTTGGACCAATGAAACCAGTTGGGTTAGAAGATCCGAAAACAGGAAAGCGACCTTATGCAGTTGTTCAGCTTCGTCAAGATGATGCAGCAGGTACACTATATAATATCGTAGGTTTCCAAACACATTTAAAATGGGGAGCACAAAAAGAAGTCTTAAGCTTAATTCCAGGTTTAGAAAATGCAGAAGTAGTGCGCTACGGAGTTATGCATAGAAATACGTTTATTAATTCTCCTAAATTGTTAAAGCCTACGTATCAATATCGTGAGCGTGATGACTTATTCTTTGCTGGACAAATGACGGGAGTAGAAGGATATGTAGAATCAGCGGCGAGCGGACTAATGGCAGGAATGAACGCGGCTCGACTTGTACTTGGTGAAGAATTGGTTGTATTGCCGCAGGAAACAGCGATTGGCAGTATGGCTCACTATATCACACATACAAACGCTAAAAACTTCCAGCCGATGAATGCCAACTTTGGCTTATTCAAAGAATTGGAAGTGCGCATTAAAAACAAACAAGAACGAAATGAAACGCTTGCTAAACGAGCATTAGAAACTATTCAGAATTTTACAACAAAATAATCAAAATTGTTTGCAAGGGCTACTTAATTGTGATAATATTTAGTAGCCCTTGTGAGGTGATAACATTGGAATTTGTTAAAGATGTATTAAATTCCTTTCTAGAATATTTACAAATTGAGAAAAACTATTCAAAATATACAGTTGACTGCTATGAAAAAGACATAGGTATCTTCATGTCTTTTATGCAGGAAGAGCAAATACAAAACCTACAAAGTGTTACATATGCTGATGCAAGGCTGTTTTTAACACGCCTATATGAAAAGCAGTATTCAAAAAGATCGATGTCACGCAAAATTTCTTGTTTGAGAACGTTTTATCGTTACTTAAATAGAGAAGAATTAGTAGAAGATAATCCATTTGCGCTCGTTACCCTTCCTAAAAAGGAAGAGAGAAATCCTCGCTTCCTTTATGAAGAGGAGATTGTGAAATTATTTCAAATGAATGACTTAACAACTCCGTTAGGGCAGCGTAATCAGTCTCTATTAGAATTGCTGTATGCCACCGGAATACGAGTAAGTGAATGTGCATCTATTAAGCTTAGCGATATAGATTTTTCACTTCAAACTTTGCTCGTATATGGCAAAGGGAAAAAACAACGGTACGTGCCATTTGGCTGTTATGCCAAGGACGCCCTTAGAGTATATATAGATAATGGAAGAAAGCTGCTTTTAAAAAAGGCTCCTTCTGATACTCATTCACTCTTTTTAAATTATAAGGGGACACCGTTGACAGACCGAGGCATACGCTTAGTCATTGATCAGTTAGTAAAGAAGACCGCTGAGAATATACATATTAGTCCACACGTTTTGCGGCATACTTTTGCGACTCATATGTTAAATGAAGGGGCAGATTTACGTACAGTTCAAGAAATGCTAGGTCATGAACATTTATCAACCACTCAAATATACACACATGTGACGAAGGATCGTTTAAAGGCAGTTTATATGAATCACCATCCTCGCGCATAAAAGGAGGAGTTAATTTGTCTACTTTCCATGCTACTACGATTTTTGCGGTTCAGCACAACGGTCAATGTGCCATGTCTGGGGACGGACAAGTAACGTTTGGTAATGCTGTTGTGATGAAACATACTGCTCGAAAAGTAAGACGTCTATTTCAAGGGCAAGTTCTTGCCGGCTTTGCAGGTTCAGTAGCTGATGCATTCACTCTTTTTGAATTATTTGAAACGAAGCTTGAAGAGTATAACGGAAATCTTCAGCGTGCAGCCGTTGAGCTTGCTAAACAGTGGAGAAGTGACAAAGTATTGCGAAAGTTAGAAGCAATGCTTATTGTTATGAACAAAGATAACTTACTGTTAGTGTCAGGAACGGGTGAAGTTATTGAACCGGACGACGGCATTTTAGCAATTGGATCAGGCGGAAATTATGCTTTATCAGCGGGACGTGCATTAAAACAACATGCAGGCGAACATTTAACAGCTAAAGAAATTGCAAAAGCAGCTTTAGATGTAGCAAGTGAGATATGTGTTTATACAAATGATCATATTATTGTAGAAGAACTGTAGGAAAGGGGATTTTTTTATGAATTCTCATTTAACACCTCGACAAATTGTAGAAAAGCTCGATCAGTATATTATTGGTCAAACGAAGGCAAAGAAAGCGGTCGCTGTTGCGCTGAGAAATCGCTATCGACGCGGTCTGCTAGACGAATCTTTACGTGATGAAGTTGTGCCGAAAAACATTTTAATGATTGGTCCTACAGGTGTGGGTAAAACAGAGATTGCACGCCGCTTAGCTAAGCTTGTCGGTGCACCTTTTATTAAGGTTGAGGCAACAAAATTTACGGAAGTTGGATATGTAGGACGCGATGTAGAATCAATGGTTCGTGATTTAGTGGAAACGTCAGTTCGACTTGTGAAAGAAGAAAAAATGAACGGCGTGCGTGATCGCGCAGAAGAAAATGCAAACAAGCGGATAGTGGAGCTTCTTGTTCCAAGCAAAAAGAAGCAGCAATCGTTTAAAAATCCGTTTGAAATGATTTTTTCAAACGGTACACAGTCAAGTGATGCGGATCCTGATCAAGATGAGGAAACGAATATTGCAACGAAGCGCAAGCAGATTGCTCATCAGCTTGCTTTAGGAGAGCTTGAAAATCATTATGTCACAATTGAAGTAGAAGAGCAACAGCCTTCTATGTTTGATATGTTACAAGGTTCGGGTATGGAACAAATGGGCATGAACATGCAGGATGCCTTAAGTAATTTTATGCCTAAAAAACAAAAAAAGCGCAAACTTACTGTTAAAGATGCACGAAAAGTATTAACAAATGAAGAAGCGCAAAAATTGATTGATATGGATGAAGTGACGCAAGAAGCTGTGAATCGTGCAGAACAATACGGAATTATTTTCATTGACGAAATTGATAAAATTGCTCAGAAAAGTGGTAATTCATCTTCCGCTGATGTTTCACGTGAAGGCGTGCAGCGAGATATTTTACCAATTGTAGAAGGGTCAACGATTGTTACCAAATATGGCGCAGTCAAAACTGATCATGTTTTATTTGTAGCAGCCGGTGCTTTCCATGTATCAAAACCGTCGGATTTAATTCCAGAATTGCAAGGTCGATTCCCAATTCGAGTTGAATTAACGAAGCTAACCGTTGAAGATTTTATAAACATTTTAGTGGAGCCAGATAATGCGTTATTAAAGCAATATGCGGCATTATTGGAAACTGAAGGTATACAAATTGAATTTTCTGACGATGCTATACGTAAGATTGCAGAAATTGCATATCAGGTAAATCAAGATACAGACAATATTGGTGCAAGAAGGCTTCATACGATTTTAGAACGTTTGCTAGAGGATTTATCGTTTGAAGCACCAGAGGTAACATTAGAGAAAATCGTGATTACTCCGCAGTACGTGGAAGAAAAATTAGAAAAAATCGCTAAAAACAAAGATTTGAGTCAATTTATTTTATAGAACTGAAATCGCAGGAGGAAGAGTACTAATGGATTTATTAGGGAAAACTAGAAAGATTAATGCAATGCTACAAAAAGCAGCTGGTAAACCAGTAAACTTTAAAGAAATGGCTGAAACACTTTGCGAAGTGATCGAATCAAACGTATTCGTAGTAAGCCGTTGCGGTAAATTATTAGGAATCGCTGTTAAACAGCAAATTGAGAATGCGCGTATGAAAGATATGTTAGAAGCACGCCAGTTCCCAGAAGAATATACTCAAAGCCTATTTAACATTCAAGAAACATCTTCTAACTTAAACATTGAAAGTCAATATACAGCTTTCCCAGTTGAAAATAAAGACTTATTTGATGCAGGACTAACAACAATCGTTCCAATTATCGGAGGCGGAGAGCGTCTAGGTACGCTTGTACTATCTCGTTTAGACCGTCAGTTCGAAGACGATGATTTAATCCTTGCTGAATACGGTGCAACGGTAGTAGGTATGGAAATTCTTCGTGAAAAAGCAGAAGAGATTGAAGAAGAAGCACGTAGCAAAGCTGTTGTACAAATGGCAATTAGCTCACTATCATACAGTGAGTTAGAAGCTATTGAGCACATCTTTGAAGAGTTAAATGGAAACGAAGGACTATTAGTAGCAAGTAAAATTGCTGACCGCGTTGGAATTACACGTTCAGTAATCGTAAATGCGCTGCGTAAATTAGAAAGTGCTGGCGTTATCGAATCACGTTCTCTAGGAATGAAAGGAACTTACATTAAAGTTCTTAACAACAAATTCTTAGTAGAGCTTGAAAAATTAAAATCTAACTAAGTTTATGAACCAAAAAGCACACGGGCAGAGCCCGTGTGCTTTTTTTGTATGCTCTCAGTACAAAAAGATTAAGGCGATTCGTTCACTATTTTTATAAATCCTTAACAAACTTCATATAAAAATCTAAAAATTATATTATAGAATTTTTAAATAGTAAAAAGATACTAGTTGATTACAAATCGTTACTTTTATTACATATTGTTCAGGGCTTATGGTATATATTTTGATTTTAAATTTAAAAAATAGAGCTAAAGTATAGCATTGATGTTAAAATATGCTTGGAAAACGAATGAAAATTTTGGTTTATAGTCCAAAAGTTCTTAAAAAAGGATAGACATTGCATGAAGTTTTTCTTACAATAAGTTCTATGGTACTAAAGTCGAAATTTGTCTCATTTTTGAGGAAAATAGAATAGATAAGCAGGTGTAAGAATTGAGTTTGTTTTCAACTACTTTTCAAACAATTGAAAATGGAATTAGCTACGCGTCACAAAAGCAGCAGACGATTGCACAAAATATCGCAAACGTTGATACGCCAAATTACAAATCGAAAACAGTATCGCGTACGAGTGAATTTCGAGATTTATTACATAACGAGTTAGAAGCATATCAGACTGATTCAAAACATATCCCATTTTCCGGTTCATCCCATCGAGTGATTACCCAGCAAGAAAACACTTCCTATCAAGCAAACGGAAACAATGTGGATATGGATAAAGAGATGGCGGATATGGCTGAAAATCAAATTTACTATGAGGCGCTAGTAGATCGTTTAAATGGAAAATTCAATTCTCTTCAAACAGTCATTAGAGGAGGTAAATAAGTTTGACTATTTTTCAAAATATGAATATTACATCTTCAGCTTTAACTGCCAATCGTTTAAGGATGGACGTTGTTTCATCTAATATGGCGAATGCTGAAACGACAAGAGGGACGTACGTTAATGGTGAGTGGCAGCCTTATAAAAGAAAAATGGTTGTCATGCAGTCTGATCGTTCGCCTTCTTTTTCGTCCCTCTTACACTCCGAAATAAATAAAAGTCAAAACAATGGTGTAAAAGTCACAGATATCGTAGAAGATAATACTCCTTTTAATTTAGTATATAATCCGACGCATCCAGATGCGAATGACCAAGGGTACGTGCAGATGCCGAACGTAGATCCGTTAAAGGAAATGACGGATTTAATTAGTGCTACTCGATCCTATGAAGCAAATGTGACGGTCTTTAATACAAACAAAAGTATATTAACAAAGGCGTTAGAAATTGGGAAATAAAGGAGCAATAAAATGATTAATGGTATCAGCAATCAAATAGCACTAGCAAAAACAGCAGCTTCTACTAGCACTGGACAAACAACTCAACAGTTTTCAACGTTTTTAAAAGACTCAATCAATGAGTTAAACAATACTCAACGCGCTTCGGATATAGCGACTGAAAAGCTTGCTAAAGGAGAAAACGTCGAACTCCAAGATGTAATGATTACTGCTCAAAAAGCAAGTATTACGATGCAAACGGCTCTTGAAATACGCAATAAAGCTGTTGAAGCCTATCAGGAAATGATGAGAATGCAAATGTAATTGAGCGGTTATTAAAGAAAATGAAAATAGTAATAACCGGAGGAATACCATGAATGAAAGAATAGCTCTTTATCGAGATAAGATGAAAGTCTTTTGGAATAACCGCAAAAAAGGGCAGAAAATAGCCCTTATCGCTACTCCTCTTGCGGCTATTCTAGTCATTAGTTTAGCATCTGTTTTTTTAAACAAGGATAAATTTGTCCCTCTTTATAGCAATCTATCGGCTCAGGAAACAGGACAAATCAAAGCAGAGCTTGATGCTAGAAGCGTTCCTTCAGAAATCTCTGATAACGGAACAACCATTTCGGTACCTGAACAAAGCGTTGACTCGCTAAAAGTTGATTTAGCTGCACAAGGAATTCCTGATAGCGGAAGTATCGACTATTCGTTTTTTGGGAAAAATGCGAGCTTTGGTATGACAGATAATGAATTTGATGTGTTAAAACTCGATGCGATGCAAACTGAATTGGCTAACTTAATGAAAAACATTCAAGGAGTCAACGATGCAAAAGTGATGATTACCCTTCCCAATGAAAGCGTATGGGCGAATGAAAAGCAGGGAGAAGCATCAGCATCGATTGTGCTTAATACAAAGGCTGGTTATAAATTTGATGATCAGCAAATTAAATCTCTTTATCATTTAGTATCCAAAAGTGTACCAAACCTTCCTACAGATAATATCGTCATCATGAACCAATATTTTGAGTACTTTGATTTAAAAGGTAACGAAACGAATTCAGCCTCTAGCTCATTTGCTTCGCAGAACGAAGCGAAAAAAGAAGTTGAGCGAGATATTCAGCGTCAAGTACAGCAAATGCTAGGAAGACTGGTCGGTCAAGACAAAGTAATGGTCTCTGTTACAGCAGATCTTGATTTTACACAGGAAAACCGCGAAGAAAAGCTAGTAGAGCCTGTTGATAAAGATAATATGCAAGGAATTGCCGTTAGCGCTGAAAAAATTAATGAAACATTTTCTGGTAAAAATGCTCAAGATGGTGGCGTTGCTGGAACAGGAGAAGAAGATACAACAAATTACTCATCTAGTACAACAAGTGGAGACGGAGACTACGAAAAAAATGAAGAACGAATTAATTATGAAGTGAATCGAATTCATAAAGAAATCGTCGAAAGTCCATACAAAATCCAAGACCTTGGCATTCAAGTAATGATAGATCCGTCCAATGCAAAAGGGAAATCACAAGTTTCCGATACGCTGGAGTCAGACGTTCAAAAAATGTTAGGTACAATTGTACGTACTTCTATTTCAAAAGATGCAAATACGAAAGCTCTCTCGGATAACGCGGTCAGCGATAAGATTACCGTTTCCGTTCAGCCGTTTAATGGACAAGAAACAGCTGACAACACAGCAAGTTCGATTCCATTGTGGATGTATATAGTCGGAGGAGCACTGCTACTTATTATTGTTGTTCTTATTGTGCTGTTGGTTAGGAAAAGGCGTCAAGACTTAGATGAAGAGGAATATGATGAAGAGTATGATGAAACTTTTGAAGCATATGAAGCGGCACAAAAAGCCCCTGTTTTAAGTGCTGAACAGCAAACAAAAAGCAATCTTGAAACGTTAGCGAAGCAAGACCCGGAAGAGTTTGCAAAGTTGCTGCGAACATGGATTAGTGAGGATTAGGAGGAAAGCTAATGGTAAAGGCTATGCAAAAAAATGAGTTAACTGGAAAGCAAAAAGCAGCAATTTTGTTGATTTCTCTTGGTCCGGATGTATCAGCTTCTATCTATAAACATCTCAGTGAAGATGAAATTGAGCAACTAACGCTTGAAATTTCTTCAGTGAGAAAAATAGAGCCTTCTCTAAAAGAAGCTGTGCTTCATGAGTTTGAACAAATAACGCTTGCTCAAAACTACCTTGAAAAAGGAGGAGTAAGCTATGCGAAACAGGTGTTAGAAAAAGCACTTGGACCAGAGCAGGCTATGATGATTATCAATCGATTAACTTCTTCTTTGCAAGTTCGTCCGTTTGACTTTGCCAGAAAAGCTGATCCTATGCAGCTGTTAAATTTTATTCAGCATGAGCATCCTCAGACGATTGCCCTTATTTTATCTTACTTAGAGCCGCCGCAGGCAGGACAAATCTTATCATCACTGCCTCAGGAAAGGCAAGCGGATATTGCAAGACGGATTGCAACGATGGGAAGTACGTCTCCGGAAGTCATTAATGAAGTGGAGCAAATTTTAGAGAGAAAGCTTTCTGCTACTGTTACCCAAGACTATACCCAAACAGGTGGTTTAGAAGCAGTAGTTGAAGTATTAAATGGAGTAGACCGAGCGACTGAAAAAATTATTATTGATACGCTTGAAATTCAAGATCCGGCATTAGCAGAAGAAATCAAACAGCGAATGTTTGTATTTGAGGATATCGTAACGCTCGATAACCGTTCTATTCAGCGTGTGATACGAGATGTAGAAAATGATGATTTATTGTTGAGCTTAAAAGTAGCAAGTGAAGAAGTGAAATCTATTATTTTTAAAAATATGTCTAGCCGTATGGTGGAAACGTTTAAAGAAGAAATGGAATTTATGGGTCCTGTGCGTTTGAAAGATGTAGAGGAAGCTCAGTCACGTATCGTTGCTGCAATTAGACGCTTAGAAGATGCTGGTGAAATTGTACTAGCTCGAGGTGGAGGAGACGATATTATTGTCTAATATCATTAAATCAACTTATACGAACAAACTTTCAGACGAAAATGCTAAGCACATTCAAGTCATTCCATTTGGTTTTCCGATACAAGATGAGCCCGCAGAAGAACATCTTCAGCAAGAAAACGCACAGCACGTTATTGAACAAGCGCACAGTGAAGCTGAAATAATAAAGGCCAAGGCAGACGCTTACCGCAAACAAGCTCAAAACGAAGTTGAACGTTTGAAAAAGCAGTGGGAAGAAGAGAAGGTGCTGCTGTTTCAACAAGAACAAAAGCGAGGCTATGAAGAAGGATACGAAGAGGGGCTGCTTCAAGGAAAACAAGAGTATGAGCATGTATTAGCCATGTCGCGAAACATTGTTGACGAAACAAAGAATCAGTACTACGAATATATAAATCAATCTGAAGAAGTCATCTTTGAATTAGGTTTCACCCTAGCTGAAACGATTTTAAATGAGCAGCTTCAAAGAGATGAATCATTTTTATCACTTGTTGCAAGGTCTTTAAAAGAAGTTAGAGAACATAAAGAAATCCAGCTTTTTGTTTCTCCGAAAAAATATGCATATGTATGTGAACATAAACGAGAACTGTTCGATTTATTGAATGGAGAAACCGGGTTATTTATTTATGCAGATGAAAACCTCCAGGAAATGGATTGTGTCATTGACTCCTCTTATGGACGCCTTGTTGCTTCTTTTGATAGTCAGTTAACAGAATTGAAGAAAAAATTAAAAGAACGTTTGTTAGAGGAGAGTAAACATGAAAGTCGCACAACTCATTTATGAAATCCCGCGCACATCTTCTTTTAAACGGTACGGGAAAGTCAGCCGAGTAGTAGGAATGATGATTGAATCTAAAGGACCTAGAACGTCAATAGGAGATGTTTGCTTTATTCATCTTAGTGAACGAGGAGATAAAATTCGTGCAGAAGTCGTTGGTTTTAACGGTGAGCACGTCGTTTTAATGCCTTATACGTCTGTTCGATATATCGGACCTGGCTGCCTAGTGGAAACGACAGAAAAACCTCTGCAGGTAAGCGTGGGAAAAGAGTTAATAGGTCAAGTGCTTGATTCGTTAGGGAACCCTTTAGATGGGTCTGAACTTTCTCATTATTTGCCTTTTGTTTTAACCGATCAAGACCCCCCTAATCCCTTAGAGCGTCCGCCTATTGAACAGCCAATTGAAGTAGGGGTACGAACGATTGATAGCTTGTTAACAGTAGGTCAAGGGCAGCGCATAGGTATTTTTGCGGGAAGCGGTGTTGGGAAAAGTACGCTGCTCGGGATGATTGCACGCAATACAAAAGCAGATATCAATGTCATTGCCCTTGTAGGTGAGAGAGGAAGAGAAGTTAGAGAGTTTATTGAACGAGATCTTGGAGATGAAGGGTTAAAGCGCTCCGTTGTAGTAGTTGCTACCTCGGATCAGCCTGCTCTACTTCGAATGAAAGCAGCATATACAGCTACTTCTATTGCTGAATTCTTTCGAGATGAGGGGCTGAGCGTCATGATGATGATGGATTCTGTTACCCGTGTAGCAATGGCTCAAAGAGAAATTGGATTAGCCGTAGGGGAACCTCCGACTACCAAAGGTTATACACCATCTGTTTTTGCTAGCTTGCCAAGGCTGCTTGAACGTACAGGAACTAATCAACATGGATCTATTACTGCTTTTTACACTGTATTAGTAGACGGTGATGATATGAACGAACCTATTTCGGATACGGTGCGAGGCATTATAGACGGACATATTGTACTAGACCGGGAGCTGGCCAATAAAGGTCAATATCCGGCCATCAATGTCTTAAAAAGCGTTAGTCGCGTGATGAACCATATCGTAAATGAACGGCATAAAGAAGCAGCTGAAAAACTGCGTTCATTAATGGCTACCTATGCTAATTCTGAAGACTTAATTAACATAGGTGCCTACAAAAGAGGATCTTCTGCTTACATTGATGAGGCCATCCACTATCATCCTGTCATTGATGAATTTTTAAAGCAAAAAACGAACGAACATCCATCATTTGAAACAAGTGTAACAAAGCTCTGTGAACTGTTTGTGAAAGGTGAGTAAATATGGCATATGAATTTAGGTTATCTAAAATAATGGCAATCAAGTCAAATGAAAAAGATGAACTGCTATCTCAATATAATCAATCCTTGCAGCAGTTTGAAACAGCGGGTGAAAAGCTTTATAAAAAGTTAAAAGAAAAAGAAACGCTGATTGAACAGCATACGGGCAAAATGAAGCAAGGGCTCTCTATTTTAGAAATTACGTCATTTCAGCAATTTTTAACAAGTGCCGAACGAGTGATTGAGAGGTTGCAACAAGAAGTCATGTTTGCAAGACAGCAAATGAACTTAAAGAAACTGAAGCTAGAAGAAAAAAATATAGAAGTAAAGAAGTATGAAAAATTAAAAAAGAGAGACTACGATTCTTATATAACCGCGGAAAAACAGTTAGAAGCGAAGCAAATGGATGAGCTGTCGCTACAGCAGTATATGCTGCATAGGAATTAGGTGGAAAACATGGCTAATCAAAAAGAGTTAAGAGAAGAGTACGAAGAAGAAAAGTCTTACAGTAAAAGCCAAGTGTTTTTATTTTTAATCTTTATTCCAGTAGTGTTCCTTACCTTGGCAGCTTATATTGTTCTGACGCTTTTAGGTGTTAATGTAAATGATAAAATTTCTGCAGTTACACAGGCCATTCCGTTTGTATCAAGTGAGCAGTCACAAAAAAATGAAAATATTCAAGAAAGCAATGAAGAAATACAAAAGCAGGTTGAGAGCCTTCAAAAGAAGCTGAGCACGAAAGAAAAGCAAATTGCAGCTTATGAGAAAACGATCAGTACAAAAGATCGTCAAATGGATGAACTAAAAATTGAAATGCGCGATATGGAAGAAAAAGCCGATGATGAAGCGAAAAAACAAAAGAGCAATCAGCTGGCAAAAAAAGATGTCATTGCTACTTATGAAAACATGTCTCCTAAAAATGCAGCGCTCATTTTTGCCGAATTAAAAGAAGACAAAGCGGTCGCGATGCTTAAGCAGTTCAAGGCGAGTACAAGAACGGCAATCTTAGAAAAAATGGATCCGAAAGTAGCTGCACGCTATACGACATTGTTAACAGATCAGGTGGATGAATAAAAGCAGGGGTGAAAACAGTGGAAATTTCACTACGTCCAGCAGCTGCACCAAAGGTAAACTGCGATGAAAAAGCAGCTGCTAGTCAGACTCAGGGTTTTTTTGAAGAAATCGTTCAGCAGCTTAAGCAGCTAGATGCGCAGCCTTTAGCGAACGGGGAGAAATTATCGGATGAACAAGCGATAGATCAAGACGTCTTCAAGGCGGTTGGATTAATTGCAATTCATTTAAGCGAAGCAGAAGATAAAGAGATTGAACCGTCTGTCTTATACGAGCATCTAGCTGAGATGATGAATAAGATTCCAAGTAGTCTAGATTTGGAACAGCCGCTTCTAAAGCTGCAGCACGTGTTAACAGAAATGAAGCAGGAACCTGTTTCATCTAAAACAGACAGTCAAGAACAATATTTGTCTTCTATTTCTAGCTTGTTGACTATATGCAAAAACACGTCGTCTGCGTTTCAAACAGAGTTTGCTCAGCTGATGGAAGAACTACAAAAACCGCAGCTACAGTCAGTGAAGCTTTCAGATTCGCAGCTTCAAGGCTTGCGGAAAGCTGCTGCTGAAAAAATAGAGAAAATTCATAAACAACCACGTGTATTAACCGATACCTTACATGAAAAGCGCTCAGCTGGTTTCTTTGCCGTTGTTCATTCATCTTCAAAAAGTCCTCTAAAAGATATGAGCGCTGTTCGTAAAGAAGAAAAAGGGCCGCTATTTAATCAGCTTCCATGGAAAAAAGATGTGGTATTACACAGCGAAAGTATAGATACAGATAGCTTCTCAAAAAATAGTGAAGGTTCTTTTGGAAAAAGCATAACCACGGTGGTATCAGAAAATCAGCCATCATCTTTTGTATCTAGAGAAATACCGAACGTTTCTATTGATTTAGGACCAGCCACATCTGAGTATCAACAGTCTAGCAATCTGGTAAACGAGCTGCAAAAGGTATGGAGTAAAGCTTCGATCAGTACTGAAGAAGGAGCATCTAAGCTTTCTATTACGTTATTGCCAAAGCAGCTAGGGACGATTTCAATTGAAGTGCTTCAACAAGACAATGAAACAATTTCGCAGGTTGTGGTATCGTCAGCGAAAACAAAAGAGCTATTAGACGCCAACCTTTTTAGATTACGACAAGCTCTCACGTCTCAGCATGTATCCGTTGATGAAGTCGATGTGGCCGCTATTCAAGCAGCTCTAGAAAGTTTTGTAACAGATATGAACGCTTTTGCTAAAGAAGAAAAAGGGCCGCAGCTTTCTATTGATTTAGGGAAAGTGAAATCAGATTATGAACAGTCTAGCGATCTGGTAAACAAGCTTGAAAAAATATGGAGTAAAGCTTCGGTCAGTACTGAAGAGGGAGCATCCAAGCTCTTCATTAAGTTATTGCCAAAGCAGCTAGGGATGATTTCAATTGAAGTGCTTCAACAAGAAAATGAAAGGGTTGCGCAGGTTGTGGTAACGTCAGCGAAAACAAAGGAGCTGTTAGACGCCAACCTTTTCAAATTACGACAAGCTCTCACGTCTCAGCATGTATCCGTTGAGCAAGTCGGTGTGGACGCTGTTCATACAGCTCCAGAAAGTTCTGTAACAGAGGTGAACGCTTTTGGTAAAGAAGAAAAAGAGCCGCAGTTTTCTATTGATTTAAGCCAAGCAAAATCAGACTATCAGCAGTCTAGCAATTTGGTAAACGAGCTGCAAAAAATATGGAGTAAAGCTTCAGTTGGATCTGAAGAGGGGGCATCCAAGCTTTCCATTCAGCTATTTCCAAAGCAGCTAGGGACAATATCAATTGAAGTGCTTCAACAAGACGATGAAACGATTGCGCAGGTTGTGGTAACGTCGGCAAAAACAAAAGAGCTGTTAAATGCCAACCTTTTCAGTTTACGGCAAGCTCTCGGGTCTCAGCATGTATCGGTTGATCAAGTGGATATGGACGCTGTTCATACAGCTTCAGAAAGTTCTGTGAAAAATATGACTGCTTTTCCTAAAGAAGAAAAAGTACCGTTTTTTAATCAGCTTCCATGGAAAAAAGATGTGGTTGTACCCAGCGGAAGTATAGATACCAATAGCTTTTTGGAAAATAGCGAAAGTCCGGCAGGTACACACACAACCGGGGCCCCAGTAGAGAATCAGGCATCATCCTTTGGAAGTGGAGAAATGCCTAAGCTTCAGCAGTTCTCTATTTATCTAGGGCAAGCAAAATCAGACTATCAGCAGTCTAGCAATTTGGTAAACGAGCTGCAAAAAATATGGAGTAAAGCTTCGTTTAGTACCGAAGAGGGAACATCCAAGCTTCTCATTAAGTTATTTCCCAAACAGCTAGGTGCGATTTCAATTGAAATGCTTCAGAAAGACAGTGAAACGTTTGCGCGAATTGTTGTATCGTCAGCAAAAACAAAAGAGTTATTAGACTCCAACCTTTCAACTTTGCGGCACGGTCTCGCGTCTCAGCATGTATCAATTGATAAAATCGATGTGCTGCTGTCAGAACAAGCGATGTCGTATAACAATGAAAACGATCAGCAAAAAGAAAGACAGGAAAAAGAGCTGTTTAGAAACGAAGAGGAAGATCAAGATTCACAACACTTGGAAGAAGGGGCTTCATTTTTGTCTTCTTTTGAAGCAGCGCTTATTAACTACAACGTATAGGTGATAACAATGACAAATGAAATTACGTCTGACTTGTATCTAAGTAATAGGGAAACACAAGTGAAGCAAACGGGAAACAGCTCGCTTGGCAAAGATGACTTTTTGAAGCTTTTGATTGCTCAGCTTCAAAATCAAGATCCAATGAATCCAATGGAAGACAAAGACTTTATTGCTCAAATGGCTCAGTTTTCATCTCTTGAACAAATGACAAATATGAGCACATCGCTCAATACGTTTGTAACGCAGTCTCAGGCTTCTCCTATTTTAAAAGGAAGCGAATTAATTGGTAAAACCGCTGCATGGTTAGATGAAGAAGGAAATAAAAAGCAAGGAGTCATTTCAACAGCATCCGTCAAAAACAATGAGATATCGTTTACGATCAACGATGAAAATCATACGGTACTTTCGCTGAACGATATCTTAGAAATAAGCAGTTAACCAACCAAATTTAAGGAGTGATTTTATGTTACGTTCGATGTATTCAGGAATCAGCGGCATGAAAAATTTTCAAACCAAATTAGATGTCCTAGGAAATAACATTGCCAATGTTAATACATACGGCTATAAAAAAG
Organism: Priestia sp. 40; assembly: GCF_049368575.1. NCBI lineage: Bacteria > Bacillati > Bacillota > Bacilli > Caryophanales > Bacillaceae > Priestia > Priestia sp. 40. Next base: position 867,536 of record NZ_JBMPZA010000005.1, on the reverse strand, counting down.
GACGTACAACGTTTCAAGATTTAGTAAGTCAGCAGGTAGCAGGAGCGACGGCACCGGCGGGGAACCGTGGAGGTGTTAATGCTAAACAAGTCGGGTTAGGTTCACAGATTGGCACAATTGATACAGTACAAACGGCGGGAAGCATTCAGTCAACGGGACGTCCGCTTGATTTAGCTATTTCTGGTGACGGCTATTTTGTTGTAAATGATGGAACATCAGACTATTACACAAGAGCGGGGAACTTCTATTTAGATAAAGATGGTTATCTAGTGACAGGTGATGGATTATTTGTACAGGCCACTAATGGGAAAATTAGGATTGATCCAACTACGGCTAAAAGCTATAGCATTGGGTCAAACGGAACCGTTAATATTGTTGGGCTAAATGGAAACATGCTTCCGAATCCTCAAACTATCAAACTTGCAAAGTTCGCTAACAATGAAGGACTTCAAAAAGCAGGAGGAAATTTGTTCACTAATACTCCAAATGCAGGGTTGGTTACAACTCCTGCAAACATTACTCCTGGAAACAGCGGTACAGGCACATTAATTTCAAGCGCCCTTGAAATGTCTAACGTTGATTTATCGGAGGAATTCACGGACATGATTGTTGCACAGCGCGGATTTCAAGCGAATACAAGAATTATCACAACATCCGATGAAATACTGCAAGAATTAGTGAATCTAAAACGATAGGCGGGAGGAAGGAGTAGGTATTACTCCGGTTGATTATGATCACTTTAACGAGGCTAAACGGCAAAACATTTACGTTAAATGCTCTTTACATCGAGCAGGTTGAGGCATTTCCAGATACAACTATTACGCTAACAAATAACAAAAAGCTAGTGGTAAAGGATTCAGTTGAAGAAGTGAATGAGAAAGTGACGAGTTATTATCAGCGAATTAACGTATTAGGGTTGCAGCAAACGACGGAGGAATAAAGTGTGTTCAAAAATAAGCTAATTAGTAAGATGATTATTATCCTGCTTTCTCTTACTTTAATAGGAAGCATTGCGGTTATTGTGACGTTAAAGTATACGGAGCAGGCAAGTACCGAAAAAGGTCCATCTATCGACGATGTGATTAAAGCTTCTGTGGATGTAACGGATATCAAAACCAATTTAAAAAGCAATAACTACATCAGCATCTCCTTTAAAATTCAAATGGATAGTAAAAAAGCGGCAGCAGAGCTTCAAAAAAGAGACTTTCAAGTAAGAGACATTATTATCAAACGGCTCTCCGATATGAGTGCTCAAGATTTTGAAGGAACGCAAGGGCTCAGTACGTTAGAAACAGATATTGCAAAGCAAATTGATCAATTAATGGAAAACGGACATGTTGTTAAAATTTATACAACGTCTAAAGTGTTGCAGTAAAGAAAAAGGGAGGGAAGCTAGTGGCTGGGGATGTATTATCACAAAATGAAATTGATGCCCTATTATCCGCGTTATCAACCGGAGAGATGGATGCGGATGAGTTAAAAAAGGAAAATAAAAAACAGCGTATTCGTACATATGATTTTAAACGCGCCCTGCGTTTTTCGAAAGATCAGATTCGCAGTTTGACGCGAATTCATGAAAATTATGCGCGCATGCTCATCAACGTCTTTTCGGCGCAGCTTCGTAACGTTGTACAAGTGTCCGTTGTATCAGTGGATCAAATTCCGTATGAGGAGTTCATTCGCTCTGTTCCGAAAGTAACCATCTTAAACGTGATAGCCGTCCCTCCTTTAGAAGGGCATATCATTATGGAAGTCAATCCGAACATTGCCTATGCGATGCTTGACCGCTTGCTCGGGGGACAAGGCGAGAGCGGTGGGAAAATTAGTAACTTAACGGAGATTGAAACGAGCTTGGTTCGAAACTTGTTAGAGAAAACGTTAGACAGTATGAGAGAAGCTTGGAGTTCTATTGCGGAAATTGAACCTGAAACATCAGAGTTTGAAGTGAATCCTCAGTTTTTGCAGGTAATTTCACCAAATGAAATTGTCATCGTCATTTCATTAAACGTACAAATTGGAGATGAAACGGGCATGATCAATCTATGTATTCCGCACGTGACGCTTGAGCCGATTGTGTCCAAACTGTCCGTTCATTACTGGATGCAATCTTCGAAAAAAGAACCTAACGTACAAGAGGTTGAGCAGCTAAAGGAACAAATCAATGATGCGGAATTGCAGGTTGTAGCCGAGCTAGGAAAAGCGGATATTTCCATTGAAGATTTCCTAGCATTAGATGCGGGAGATGTTATTCGACTGCAAACAAGCGTTCATAATCCGTTAACTATTTACGTCGGAGAACAACCTAAATTTATTGCACAGCCTGGAAAAGTCAGTCGGAAAGTCGCTGTGCAAATTCTAGATGATGTTAAGAGGAGGAACGAAAGGAATGAACGATGACATGCTTTCGCAAGATGAAATTGATGCGTTGTTAAAAGGAACTTCTTCACTTGACGAGTTTTCAGAGCCGAATAAGTCAAGTCAAGTAGACGATTACTTTACGGAAATGGAAAAAGACGCGCTTGGCGAAATTGGAAATATTTCGTTTGGCAGTTCAGCAACAGCGTTATCGGCTTTATTGAATCAAAAAGTCGATATTACCACACCGTTTGTATCGCTCGTGTATAAAGAAGAGCTGACGGATGAATTTCCAAATCCTCATGTCGCTGTGCAAGTTCAGTACACAGAAGGCTTTTCTGGTACGAATTTGTTAGTTATTAAACATGAAGATGCAGCTGTTATTTCAGATTTGATGCTTGGTGGAACGGGAGAGAATCCGACGGAAATCATGGATGAAATTAAGCTGAGTGCAGTGCAGGAAGCGATGAATCAAATGATGGGTTCTGCAGCGACGTCTATGTCTACGGTATTTCAAAAGAAAATTGATATCTCTCCGCCGAGCTTAGATATTTTAAATATTCAAAAAGGGGAAGGCACAGAGCTGATTCCCCAAGATGACGTCTTTGTAAAAGTCTCTTTTAATTTGAAGGTAGGCACATTAATCGATTCGAATATTATGCAGCTGTTATCGATATCTTTTGCCAAAAGTTTGGTGGAAGAGCTCTTAGTTCCAAGCGCAGAAGGTACCGCAGCTTCTATTGAAAAAGAATCAGACCTTAACGAAAAGCAAACAGAACCGCCGACAGCTGAATACATACAGCATGAAGAAACACAGCAGGCAGAACCTGTTCATGTACCAGTTGATGTTCAGCCCGCATCGTTTTCAGAGTTCGAGCACGTGTCTTCTCCTCAAGGGGATTCGCGAAATTTAGACATGCTGCTTGATATCCCGCTTCAAGTTACCGTGGAGCTTGGAAGGACTAAGCGAACGGTTCAAGAGATTTTAGCATTATCTTCTGGTGCAATCATTGAACTTGATAAACTAGCAGGCGAACCGGTAGATATCTTGATTAATAGCAAATTAATTGCAAAAGGTGAAGTGGTCGTCATTGACGAGAATTTTGGCGTTCGCGTAACTGATATTATTAGTCAAAGAGACCGTATTAACAAACTAAAGTAATGATTTTTAGGAGGAGTAGAGATGGGAAACCGAATTTTAATTGTAGATGATGCTGCATTCATGCGCATGATGATTAAAGATATTTTAACGAAAAATGGATATGAAGTAGTAGCGGAAGCGGCAGATGGCCAGCAGGCTGTGGAGTTATTTAAAGAGCATGCACCAGATCTTGTCACAATGGATATTACGATGCCTGAAATGGATGGAATTACGGCCTTAAAAGAAATTAAAAACATAAAAAGTGATGCCAAGGTGATCATGTGTTCAGCGATGGGACAGCAGGCAATGGTGATTGATGCCATTCAAGCAGGGGCAAAAGATTTTATCGTTAAGCCTTTTCAAGCAGATCGTGTATTAGAGGCAATTTCAAAAGCAATTGGATAAACAACAGATTGGCGGGGCTTTCCCGCTAATCTTACACTATGTTGAAGTAAGAGGTGGCAGACATTGCTGCGAAAGTTCGTAATTGTTGCGCTGTTAATAAGCGTATTAGCAGGATCAAATCAAATCGTCTATGCAGAAAGTGGATCTGCATCGGTAAAAGAATGTTTGGAGAAAACGGAGAAGTGTTCAGAGAGTAAGAGTACTGATTCAAAAGAAAAAACTGAACTCCAGGCGACGCCTGCGCTTTCAGCTGGAGATATCGTGAAGATGATATTCGCGTTTTTACTTGTAATTGGGCTGCTTTTTGCGCTCTTAAAATTTGTAAATAAAAAAGGAAGGCTTCTACAAAAAAATAAAGTCGTACAAAACTTGGGTGGTACAAATGTTGGAAGCAGCAAGTCTGTACAAGTAGTCAAAGTTGGAAATCAGCTTTTTGTTATTGGAGTCGGTGAAAATGTGCAGCTTCTTTCAGAAATTACAGGGCAAGAGAAACAGCAGCTGCTTACGCAGTATGAGGAACAACAGAAAAACGAGGGCGAATATAAAGTCGTACTACCGTCTTTTTTAGAAAAATTCACTTCTAAAAAAGAAGAGAAATCTAGTCATTCTTTTCAGCAGCTTTTTCAGCGAGAAATGAATGAAATGAAAATAAAAAGACAAAACGCACTGAAAGAGTTAGAAAGGAACAAAAAGAACGATGAATGAAGTGATGAATCTCTTTAACTCGAGCAGTCCTACAAATATTTCAACGTCTGTCCAGCTTTTATTGCTACTGACGGTGTTTTCGGTGGCTCCCGGAATTTTAATCATGATGACCTGCTTTACACGAATTGTCATTGTGCTTTCATTTGTACGTACGTCGCTTGGGACACAGCAAATGCCTCCTAATCAAGTATTAGTTGGTTTATCGCTGTTTTTAACATTTTTTATTATGGCACCAACTTTTTCTCAGGTAAATGAACAGGCGCTTCAGCCGCTTTTAAAAGAAAAAATCACGTTGAATCAAGCCTATAAAAAAGCAGCTGAACCAATGAAAGAATTTATGAGTGCTCATACAAGACAAAAAGATTTAGCTCTTTTTTTAGAATATGCGGATATAGATAAACCATCCTCTGTTCAAGATATTCCCTTAACTGCGCTCGTTCCAGCTTATGCGATCAGTGAGCTAAAGACGGCATTTCAAATTGGATTTATGATTTTTATTCCTTTTCTCATTATCGATATGATTATAGCAAGCGTGCTGATGTCTATGGGAATGATGATGCTTCCTCCCGTTATGATTTCGCTCCCATTTAAAATTTTACTATTTGTACTGGTTGACGGCTGGAATTTAGTTGTTAAATCATTATTAATAAGTTTTCAATAGGTGATAGACAATGAATGGAGAATTTGTCATTTCGTTAGCAGAAAAAGGCGTGTATACGATTTTAATTGTATCTGGTCCTCTATTACTGCTGGCCCTTGTAGTTGGGCTCATTATTAGTATTTTTCAAGCAACTACCCAAATTCAAGAGCAAACTCTTGCTTTTGTTCCTAAGATTGTAGCGGTCTTAGTAGGGATTGTATTTTTTGGCCCGTGGATGTTATCGAAAATGATTTCATTTACATATGAAATTTTTGCAAATCTGTATCGGTACGTAGGATAGCTATGAGTCAGTTAATCTTATCCTATCCCGCGTTTTTACTAGTACTAGTGCGGGTAACGTCTTTTTTCATCACTGTTCCGCTATTTTCATACAAAACGATTCCCGCAGTTCATAAGGTAGGTTTGTCTGCCTCGCTATCCGTCATTATTGCGACAACGATTGATTTACCCGTCGTTTCGTTAGATGCACAGTTTGTACTTTTAGTAGTAAAAGAATGTGCTGTTGGGTTGTTTATTGGTTTGACTGCGTATGTATTTATTATGGCTATTCAAATCGCCGGAGGTCTCATCGATTTTCAAATTGGGTTTGCCATTGCCAATGTAATAGACCCGCAGACAGGGGCGCAAAGTCCGATACTAGGTCAATATTTATATGTATTTGCTCTTCTATTTTTATTATCGACCAATGGGCATCATTTATTAATAGACGGCATTTATAATAGTTATTTAATTATTCCGTTAGACAAAGTAGCTTTCCCTGTGGGAAGCCAAGCATTTGCTACACACATCATAACTGTTTTTTCATCGATGTTTTTAGTAGCCGTTCAAATGTCTCTGCCTTTGGTTGGTTCATTATTTTTAGTCGATATCGCGCTTGGCATCGTCGCGAGAACGGTTCCGCAGTTAAATATTTTCGTAGTTGGATTTCCGGTGAAAATCATCGTTGCTTTTATTTTACTCATTGTAGTGATGGGGAGCATGTTTTATATGATGCAAATCATATTTGAACAAATGATAGAAGCGATGCGCGCGATGATCCGCATATTAGGAGGGGTGTAGCTTTGTTTTTAGTAAAAGTTGATTTGCAATTTTTTGCAGGAGAAAAAACGGAAAAAGCTACACCTAAAAAAAAGCAGGACTCTCGAAAAAAAGGACAGGTAGCTAAAAGTCAAGACGTTACCACTGCGCTCATTCTTTTAATGGTTTTTCTTTATTTTTTGTTTGGAGCCAAACAATTTTTACAGCAAATGATGAAGCTGTTAAGAGAAGCTTTTCAAACGTATATGCTTGAGGAAGTGACGGCAGAGCGCGTATTTGCGATGTTTAAGCATCTTCTTCCTTCAATTGCTCTTGCAGCGGGTCCTGTCATGCTCGCAGCTTTTGTTGCTGCGCTCGGAGCGAATTATATGCAGGTTGGCATTCTTTTTTCCACGGAGTCCCTTCAGCCTAAGTTAGAAAAGATTAACCCTATTAGCGGAGCCAAACGAATTTTTGCCATGAGAGCGCTGGTAGAACTAATCAAGTCAACGCTGAAAATTATGTGTATCGGAGCCGTCACGTTTTTTATCTTATGGATCCACATAGAAGATGTATTAAATTTATCTCAAAAAAGTATAGGGGACTCGCTGGTTGTTCTGTCTAAGCTTGTTTTTCAAATGGGACTTGCAGCTTCGCTTATGCTTTTATTTTTATCGCTGCTTGATTATTTGTACCAAAAGTTTGATTTCGAGAAAAATATTCGAATGTCAAAGCAAGATATCAAAGATGAGCATAAAAACATTGAAGGAGATCCTCTAATCAAATCAAAAATAAAGCAAAAGCAGCGTGAAATGGCAATGTCTCGCATGATGCAAGAAGTTCCAAAAGCAGATGTCGTCATTACAAACCCTACTCATTATGCCATTGCTTTAAAATATGATGAAGAAAAAATGGATGCTCCCTATGTTGTAGCCAGCGGCGTAGATTTTATTGCTCAAAAGATCAAAGGAATTGCCAAAAGTCATGAAATTATCATGGTAGAGAACCGCCCGCTGGCAAGAGCGCTTTTTGATCAAACCAAAGTAGGGGATGCGGTTCCAGAAGAGTTTTTTAAAGCGGTGGCTGAAATATTAGCTTACGTATACCGCATTCAAAATAAAATGTAACGTTACGCTATTGTAAGGAGAGGAAAATTAATGTCTGCAAGAGAACTGCCAGTTGTTATAGGTGTTGTACTCATTATCGTTATGCTTGTTATTCCGTTGCCTTCATGGTTATTAAGTATTTTAATCATGATTAACATTTCTCTTGCGCTGCTTGTACTGCTCGTTTCCATGAATATGAAAGAACCTTTAGAGCTATCGGTGTTTCCGTCTTTGCTGCTGGTTCTTACGCTGTTTCGATTAGGTTTGAACGTATCGACAACCCGTTCAATTTTAGGAACAGGAGAAGCAGGCGGAGTAGTGGAAACATTTGGCCACTTCGTGATTGGTGGAAATCCGTTAGTGGGGTTTGTTGTCTTTATTATTTTAATTATCATTCAGTTTCTCGTTATTACAAAAGGAGCGGAGCGTGTTTCTGAAGTAGCCGCACGTTTTACCTTGGATGCGATGCCAGGGAAACAAATGAGCATTGATGCAGATTTAAATGCAGGTATGATTTCAGAAAAACAAGCAATTGACCGCCGTGAAAAAATTCAGCGCGAAGCAGATTTTTACGGAGCAATGGATGGAGCTAGTAAATTTGTCAAAGGTGATGCCATTGCAGGGATTGTCATTACCCTTATTAACATCTTGTTTGGAATTATTATCGGCATGCTGCAAATGGGAATGTCCATCACTGAAGCATCCCAAACGTTTACTTTGTTAACGGTAGGAGATGGATTAGTGAGTCAAATTCCAGCCCTCATGATTTCAACAGCGACGGGAATTATCGTCACGAGAGCTGCTTCAACAGGCAATTTGAGCGAAGATATTACACGGCAGCTGTTTGCTTTTCCCGTTATGCTTTATGTAACTGGAGGAACAATTGCCGCTCTTGGTTTGATTACGCCAATTAATGATGTCATTACAATGCCTATTGCTATTTTATTAGGGGTGGGAGGCTATTATTTGTCTCAGGCTAAAAATCAGGCGGTTCGTGAAGAAATGGCCCCTACTGAAGAAGAGCTAGAAGACAATGAAATGAAAAGTCCAGAGAGTGTTGTCAATCTATTAAGCGTTGATCCGATTGAATTTGAATTTGGGTATGCATTAATTCCGCTTGCTGATACGAATCAAGGAGGCGATTTGCTAGATCGAATTGTTATGATTAGGCGCCAGCTGGCACTTGAGCTAGGATTAGTCATTCCAGTTGTTCGTATCAGAGATAACATTCAGCTTCAGCCCAACGAATACTGTCTTAAAATAAAGGGCAATGAAGTGGCGAAAGGGGAGCTGCTGCTCGATCACTACTTAGCAATCAGTCCCGGAATGGATGATGAGTTGATTGAAGGAATTGATACGTTAGAACCAGCTTTTAAAATGCCTGCGAAATGGATTAGCGAGTCGGTGAAGGAGCAGGCTGAGATGTTTGGGTATACCGTTGTGGACCCACCGTCGGTTGTGTCTACGCACATAACAGAAGTTATAAAATCGTATGCGCATGAGCTGATTGGAAGGCAGGAGACAAAGCAACTAATTGATCATACAAAAGAAACGTATCCTATTTTAATTGAGGAAGTAACGCCTAATCCGCTTTCCGTTGGAGACATTCAAAGGGTACTGGCAAAACTTTTAAAAGAGAGCGTCTCAATTCGAAATTTACCCATTATTTTTGAGGTGCTGGCCGACTACGGAAAAATGACGTCAGACACCGATTTGTTAACTGAATATGTCAGGCAAGGACTTGCAAGGCAAATTACCAGTCAATATACGGTCCAAGAAGGTCTGCTTCGAGTTCTTACCCTTTCAGGAAAAGTTGAAAAAACGATGGCGGAAGCTGTTCAACAAACGGAGCATGGGAACTATTTATCACTAGACCCTAACGTTTCACAAGCTATTGTGGAAAGTATAGCTAAGCAAATAGAAACACTTTCTTTTCAAGAACAGTCTCCAATTGTGTTATGTTCTCCTGCGGTGAGGATGTACGTGCGTCAAATCACTGAGCGGTATTTTCCCCATATGGCGGTTTTATCATATAACGAGCTAGAAACAAATGTTGAAGTTCAAAGTGTTGGAGTGGTGGATATCTGATGAAAGTAAAAAAATACGTAGTAGCATCTATGCCGCAAGCTATGAAAGCCATTCGTTCAGATTTAGGTGAGGAAGCGGTTATTTTACATTCAAAACAAATTCGAACAGGAGGATTTCTTGGCTTATTTACTAAGGCAAAAATAGAAGTATTGGCAGCTGTCGATTCCGTAGAAAAGCTGAGCGTAAAGAAGAACTCATCGCCGCCAGAACCCGGTATGGAAGATAATCAATCTTTTATGAAGCAGCAGCTCAGTGAGTTAAGTACTCTTGTCTCACAAATGAATCAAATGCCAAAGGTTTCCTCAAGTTCATATCCAAAAGCAGTGGAGGGTGTGCTTGCCTATTTGCGTTTGCAAGAAATAGACGAAGCTATTTTAAAAAGCGTAGAGGCTCCTATGCTAGAGTACTACTACTTACATCGCCCTAACTCAAACCAACTGATGGAGTGGACGAAGAGCTGGTTTGTCAATCAGTTTAAAGCAAACGAATGGAGCGGTCCTTTCAAAAAATATGTAAGTGTAGTAGGACCAACAGGTGTCGGTAAAACAACAACTCTCGCTAAATTGGCCGCAAAGTGTGTCCTGGAACACAATCAAAAAATAGCATTTATCACAACTGACACGTATAGAATTTCAGCGATCGAGCAGCTCAAGACGTACGCTTCGATCTTGAATGCTCCTTTAACGATTTGTTATAACGGAGAAGATTTTAAAAAAGCTTTGCTAGAAACAGAAGCGTACGATGCGATTTTTATTGACACAGCAGGCCGTAACTTTTTGGCACAGCAATATGTACATGATTTAAAGAAAATTATTACGTTTCAAGAAAATTTGCAAACGTTTCTTGTGTTAGCACTAACGTCAAAAGTATCAGATATGAAAGCTGTATATGAACGTTTTGCTAGTCTGCCTATTGATCACTTGATTTTTACGAAGCGAGATGAAACAACGCGGAAAGGATCGCTTTTAAATATGCTGTATCATTACGGCCAGAAGGCTGCTTTTACAACAAATGGGCAGGATGTACCGGAAGATATTTCGCCTTTTACAATAGAAATGTTTATTGACGATGTGTTTGGAGATTGGAAAGATGAATGATCAAGCAGCAGTTTTAAGAGAAAAAGTGTTAAAGAAGCATCAAAACTCTTTCAGGAATTGTAAAACACTAGCCGTGTTAAGCGGAAAAGGAGGAGTTGGAAAGTCGAATCTATCATTAAACTTATCTCTTGCACTAACGAAGCAAAAGCAAAGAGTTCTTCTTTTTGACATGGATATAGGGATGGGAAATATTGATATTCTGATTGGTCAAACTGCTTCATATACGATGGTTGATTTGCTGGAAAAAAAGCTTTCCATCCAGCAAATTATTAAAAAAGGCCCTCAAAACTTAGCTTATGTGGCGGGAGGAACAGGGATTTCATCCGTATTTGAATGGTCTCCTTCAGAGCTTGGTTATCTAATAGAAGAGTTGAGTACTTTAACAAATCAGTATGATTATATGATTTTTGATATGGGAGCAGGCATGTCAGAAAGTGTCCTTAGGTTTTTAAAAGCTGTAGACGAAATGATTGTGGTCACAACACCAGAACCTACAGCTATAACAGATGCCTACGCTGCTATTAAACTAGCAGCTTCCTACTCTGTATCCGCACCGATTCATCTTATTATCAATAAAACGCTTTCCGAAAAAGAAGGAAATCAGACGTATGAACGATTTAATCGAGCTGTTCAGCAGTTTTTGAACGTATCTATTTCTCTATTAGGTATTGTCCCAGATGATCAAGCTGTCCAAAAGGCAGTTAATCGTCAAATCCCTTTTTTGCTTCAAGACCCAAAATCTAAAGCTAGTACATCACTGGTGGATATGGTAAATATTCTTGTTCCACAAGACGATAGGACAGCCACTAACACACAAGGAATGTTTATTCGGCGCCTTAAACGATTTTTTCTTGAAAGGTAGGAAAGTAGAGTGAATGAAATAAAGGTGCTTATTGTAGATGATTCTGCATTTATGCGAAAGCTGATTGGCGATTTTTTAGCAGGCGACAATCGGTTTCACGTTGTGGGTACAGCACGCAACGGTGAAGAAGGATTAAAAAAAGCAATCGAGCTATCCCCAGACATTGTGACACTTGATATTGAAATGCCCAAAATGAATGGCTTAGATATGTTAAAACAGCTCATGCGCGTGAAGCCCCTTCCTGTTGTCATGTTATCGAGTACAACAATAGAAGGTGCTGAAAATACGCTGACCGCTATGCAGTACGGCGCAGTTGATTTTGTTGCTAAACCTTCGGGAGCTATTTCGCTGGACTTACATAAAGTGAAAGATGAGCTTATCTCTAAACTATTGCTTGCTAGTAAAGCCAACATATCTTCAAGCAGTCATCAGCACGCGCAAAACAGCAGTGTATATAACCTCCCGATGGGGACGAAAGTGAACAAAATGATTTGTATTGGCACTTCTACTGGAGGACCGCGTGCACTGCAAGAAGTATTATCAACTGTTTCAAAAGACATAAACGCACCTATTTTTATTGTGCAGCATATGCCGCCAAATTTTACAAAATCATTAGCAGCTAGATTAAATCAGCTGTCTGATATTGAAGTGAAAGAAGCAAAAGACAATGAAATCGTTCGCTCAGGATGTGCGTATATTGCGCCTGGAGGTTTTCATATGACGGTTGTAGAGAAAAAAGGACAGCTCAGCATTTGTTTAGATACTTCTTCACCTGTAAAGGGACATCGCCCCTCAGTGGATCGCTTGTTTCAGTCGATTAGTAAAATTTCAGGTTATCAAAAACTTGCTATTGTATTGACGGGAATGGGAGCGGATGGAACGGAAGGGGTTATTGATTTAAAGAAAAATAAAGACGCGCTTATATTAGCTGAATCTGAGGAAACTGCTGTCATTTATGGGATGCCCAAATCAGTTGTTTCTACAAAACTGGTTGATTATATTGAACCACTGCGAAACGTTGGAAGCTTTATTTCTCGCTACGCACAGAAATAGGAGGGAAACTTATAATGGATATGAATCAATATCTAGAAGTGTTTATTGAGGAAAGCAAAGAACATCTACAAAACGTTAATGATCAGCTAATGCTTTTTGAAAAAAATACCGATGATCTTGGCTATGTAAATGAAATTTTTCGGTCTGCTCATACGTTAAAAGGTATGTCTGCAACAATGGGATTTGATGATTTAGCACAATTAACTCACAAAATGGAAAACGTGTTAGATGCTGTTCGAAATCACCAACTCGACGTTCATACGGAAGTTCTTGATGCTTTGTTTGAATCAGTCGATGCGCTAGAAATAATGGTTCAATCTATTTCTGAAGGCGGCGATGGTCAGCTTGATGTCAAATTGCTTGTTCAAAAGCTGCAGCGTATTGTAGCAGAGGAACCCGTAGCACAGCATGCAGCTTCTTCCATTGAGTACGATGAATTAGTACAAACGCTGCTCAGCCAAACAGCAGACCAAGGGTTTAACGCGTTTGAAATAACCGTACAGCTTGAACGCACCTGCTTATTAAAAGCTGCACGCGCTTATATGGTATTTGATGTGTTAGAGCAAGCAGGAGACGTCATTAAGTCAGCGCCAACTGTTCAAGATATCGAACAAGAAAAATTTGAATCATCTTTTATCGTTATATTAGTAACAAACGAATCGCAAGAAAAGCTGCAGGCGAGCATTATGGAAGTTTCTGAAGTAGAAAGTGTGAAAATTGCTGCGGTCCCCGTAAAAAAGGAAACAAAAATGGAGGAGCTTGTTTCACCAGAAGTAGCAGCAGCCATACAGGAAGTTACTGTGTTAGAACCTTCTAAATCGCCTGTTGAAGAGAAAAGACAGCCCTCAAATAACAAGACGATTCGAGTTAATATTGACCGTTTGGACAGCCTCATGAACTTGTTTGAAGAACTAGTTATTGATAGAGGAAGGTTAGAACAAATATCAAAAGAATTGAATAATAGCGAATTAGACGAAACGGTAGAGCGGATGTCTCGTATTTCTGGAGATTTGCAAACGATTATTTTAAATATGCGTATGGTGCCTGTAGAAACCGTTTTTAATCGGTTTCCCCGTATGGTGAGACAGCTTTCAAAAGATTTAGGGAAACAAATTGAACTTCAAATTGTCGGAGCTGATACAGAGTTGGACCGGACCGTCATTGATGAAATTGGAGATCCGCTTGTTCACTTATTAAGAAATGCCGTTGACCACGGAATTGAAATGCCTCAAGCACGCTTAAAGAACGGAAAGAATGAAAAGGGAACGATTCGCCTTAAAGCTTATCATAGCGGAAATCATGTCTTTATTGATTTAGAAGATGACGGGGCGGGCATCAATCGTGAAAAGGTACTGCAAAAAGCGTTAGATCGAGGAATTATCGATGGGAAAACTGCTGAAACGCTGACGGATAAACAAGTGTACGAGCTCATTTTCGCTTCGGGCTTTTCGACGGCTGAACAAATTTCAGATGTTTCCGGACGAGGAGTAGGTCTAGATGTCGTGAAAAACACGATTGAATCGCTAGGGGGTTCTGTAACGATCGATTCTAACGAAGGATACGGTTCGCGTTTTTCTATTCAACTGCCGCTCACTCTGTCTATCATTTCTGCTTTACTCGTGCAAATGAGTGAAGAGCGCTATGCCTTACCGCTTTCTTCGATTATTGAAACAGCTATTGTTCAGCCGAAAGAGGTCATGCATGTACATGGTCAAAAGGTTATTGACTTTCGAGGAGCCATTATTCCTCTTATTGATTTAAAAGAACTATTTACTGTGCCTAACTCGGTACAAAGAGATCATTATTCCGTCGTTATTGTGAAAAAAGGAGAAAAGACCGCCGGGCTAATTGTTGATTCTTTTATCGGTCAGCAGGAAATCGTTTTAAAATCTTTAGGTCATTATCTGCCGGGTGTATTTGCTATTTCAGGAGCCACGATTTTAGGCGATGGACAAGTAGCACTTATCATTGATTGCAACGCTTTGATCAAATAACAAATGCTGTAAAAAGAAAGGGAGAAAGGCATGAAAATTATTGTGTTTCAATTGGGGGACGAGGAGTACGGAATTTCAGTAGAAGAAGTGCAATCGATTGAAAAGATTCAGCACATAACACGCGTTCCTGGAGTAAAAGAATATGTAAAAGGTGTTATTAATCTTCGCGGTGTTATTACACCGATTATTGATTTGCGCACTCGTTTTAACTTGCAAGAACAGCTTAACCATGAGCTGACACGTATTATTATGGTTCGTCTTAATGATGTAGAAGCAGGTTTGATTGTCGATGCGGCAAATGATGTAGTAGACATTGATGAAAAAACGATTGCTTCAGTGCCTGAAACAGTTGAAGGAACAGCTGTAGAATACTTAAACGGAGTTGTTAAAGTAGATAGCCGTTTAATTGTTCTTCTAAATTTACCTAAAGTTCTCTCTTTAGAAGACCACCTCCAGTGAGCCAAACGAATAATGGATATCACGCTGAAGGTTCTAGGAGTTGAAGAATCGTGAGAGATGATAAACAAGTGATTAAGGTAGGAATTGCCGAGATGAATGTTACACATGCACCCGCAGTGCTTCGAACAGCGGGATTAGGATCATGTGTAGGAGTTGTCGTTTATGACTCT
The DNA here is from genome assembly GCF_049368575.1 of Priestia sp. 40. Taxonomy (NCBI): domain Bacteria; kingdom Bacillati; phylum Bacillota; class Bacilli; order Caryophanales; family Bacillaceae; genus Priestia; species Priestia sp. 40. Next base: position 852,423 of record NZ_JBMPZA010000005.1, on the reverse strand, counting down.
GTTCACTCGGTAGCTGGGCTCGCTCATGTAATGCTTCCGGATTCAAGCGGGGCCAAATGTCCTTTTAATAGAGCTAAATATGCAGATACAGCCATTTTTGACTTGATAAATATGTTGATTAAACAAGGCGCACATAGAAAATTGTTGAAAGCAAAAATAGCAGGAGGCGCGCAGATGTTTCAATTTGAACCAAGAAATGATGTCATGCGAATTGGCCTTCGAAATGTTCAAGCAGTAGAGAAAGAGCTGCATAGAAACAGTGTAGAAATTGCAGCAAAAGCTATAGGAGGACACAACGGACGCACAATTGAATTTGATCCTCAAACGGCTATTTTAAAGGTTCGCACGATTAACGAAGGGATAAAAACGATATAAAGCGTGCCCTGACCGTTACCGTTTAATAGCGCTATAAAAAGGAGTTGAAAGACCCTTGAAAAGTATACAAGAAGTTGAAGAACATAAAATTTGGCAGGAATGGATAGAGACGAGAGACTCACATGCGGGAAACATGCTTGTGAAAAAGTATATGCCGCTTGTTAACTATCATGTTCAGCGGATTAGTGTAGGGCTGCCTAAAAATATTCATAAAGAAGAGCTTCGTAGTTTAGGGTTAGTCGGCCTTTACGATGCGTTGGAAAAGTTTGATTACGGTAGAGACTTGAAGTTTGATACATATGCGTCTTTTCGAATTCGAGGGGCGATAATAGATGGACTTCGTAAAGAAGATTGGCTATCAAGAAGCGCAAGGGAAAAGACGAAAAGAATTGAGCAAGCAACGGAAGCACTTGAACAAAGATACTTGCGTAGAGTTGCACCAAGTGAAGTTGCAAAAGAAGTAGGCATGACAGAAGCAGATGTCGTTCATACGATGAATGAAGGCTTCTTAGCTAACGTTTTGTCAATGGAAGAACAGCCAAAAGAGTATGAAGATGGAGAACAAAAATATACGATTAAAGATGAAAAAATGCTCTCTCCTGAAGAGGAGCTAATTAACGATGAACGATATCAAGAGCTTGCTGAAGTTATCGAGCAGCTAAATGAGAAAGAACAGCTCGTTGTTTCATTATTCTATAAAGAAGAGCTGACTTTCACAGAGATCGCACAGCTGTTAGGGCTATCTACTTCACGTATTTCTCAAATTCATTCGAAAGCGCTGTTTAAAATGCGTACGAGTTTAAGTAAAATAATTTAGCAAAGAGGTAAAAGAATGGGGTTTTTACTCACAGTTAGTTTTTTAATTCATGGTCTATCACTGTTTTGCATTATTCTTTTATATATGCAAGTGACCAAAGTGAAAAGAATTGAACGCTTGCACCAGCAAAATATCAATAAAATGGAAGCTGCGATGAGCTCCTATCTCGCTGAATTTCAGGAACAAAACGAGCAGTTTTTAAGTCAGCTTCGAGAGCGTTCCACTTCGCTTTCTTCGGAAGTAGAAAAAAGCAGCGTAAAATCACCTTTGGTAGATGAAGAAGACATGCTTGTTCAAAGGGTAGATCTAAAAAGTGAGCCTTCCCAGTCGCTGCATGAACTTCTTTCTATAGAAGAAAATCAGAAACATATACGCACATCTTTTGACGAATTAACTACAGACCAAATTCAAGATTTGTCAGGTGAAGAGATAAAAGAATTTTCCGTTTATTTAAAAAGAAAAGGTTTAACAATTGAAGAAATTGCAAAACATTTACACAGAGGGAAAACTGAAATCGAATTATTATTGAAATTTCATCAATAAACTTAATGAAACGCTTGCTTGTGAAAAAGGAGTGTGCTATATTTGTTTTTGGTGTTATTACACACGCTTGTTGATTCGGTTGATGGTGCTACTTTTTGTAGTTTCGGCTGAAGATGAAATAAGCGGAGGAGACTTAAAACCATTAGGAGGAAAAACACATGTCAGTAATTTCAATGAAACAATTACTAGAAGCTGGTGTACATTTCGGTCACCAAACTCGCCGTTGGAACCCAAAGATGAAGAAATACATCTTCACTGAGCGTAACGGCATCTACATTATCGATCTTCAAAAAACAGTTAAGAAAGTAGAAGAAGCGTACAAATTCGTTAAAGAATTAGCTGCAGACGGCGGTACTGTTTTATTCGTAGGTACGAAAAAACAAGCTCAAGATTCTGTTAAAGAAGAAGCAGCTCGCGCTGGTATGTACTTTGTTAACCAACGTTGGTTAGGTGGTACATTAACTAACTTCTCAACTATCCAAAAACGTATCAAACGTTTAAAAGATATCGAAAAAATGCAAGAAGACGGTACTTTTGAAGTACTACCTAAGAAAGAAGTAGTTCAACTTAAAAAAGAGTTAGAGCGTCTTGAAAAATTCTTAGGCGGCATTAAAGATATGAAACAACTTCCAGATGCATTATTCATCATTGACCCTCGTAAAGAGCGTATTGCAGTAGCGGAAGCTAAAAAATTACACATTCCAATCGTTGGTATCGTAGACACTAACTGTGATCCAGACGAAATTGATTATGTAATCCCTGCAAACGATGATGCAATTCGTGCTGTTAAACTTTTAACTTCTAAAGTTGCTGATGCTATTCTAGAAGCTAAACAAGGTGAAGAAACAGCAGTTGAAACTGAAACAACTACTGCTTAATTCCGTGAAAGGTGATAAGAGGGAATAGCCTTTTATCACCTTTTTTTGAAAAGATTTAACCCATTTATATACATTAATTACATACCCAAACAAGGAGGCTACACATTATGGCAATTACTGCTCAAATGGTAAAAGAATTACGTGAAAAAACTGGCGCTGGTATGATGGATTGTAAAAAAGCGTTAACTGAAACTAACGGTGATATGGAGCAAGCAATTGATTTCTTACGTGAAAAAGGTATTGCAAAAGCTGCTAAAAAATCAGACCGTATTGCTGCTGAAGGTCTAACTTACATCGAAACTCAAGGTAACGAAGCTGTTATCTTAGAAGTTAACTCTGAAACTGATTTCGTTGCGAAAAACGAAGGTTTCCAAAAGTTAACAAAAGAATTAGCTGCTCACATCTTAGCTAACAAACCAGCTGACGCTGCTGAAGCTGCTACTCAAAAAATGGAAAACGGTGCAACTGTTGAAGAACACATCAACTCTGCAATCGCTACAATCGGAGAAAAATTATCTCTACGTCGTTTCGCTGTAGCAACAAAAACTGATGCTGATGCATTCGGTGCTTACCTACATGCTGGCGGACGTATCGGTGTGTTAACAGTATTATCTGGTACAACTGAAGAAGCTGTTGCAAAAGACGTTGCTATGCACATTGCTGCAATCAACCCTAAATACATCTCTCGTGATCAAGTTTCTGCTGAAGAAACTGAGCGCGAGCGCGAAGTATTAACTCAACAAGCATTAAACGAAGGCAAACCAGAAAAAATCGTTGCAAAAATGGTTGAAGGTCGCCTTGGCAAATTCTTCGAAGATATTTGCTTACTAGATCAAACATTTGTTAAAAATCCTGATCAAAAAGTACGTCAGTTCGTTGAGAGCAAAGGCGCTACTGTTGAAAGCTTCGTTCGTTTTGAAGTAGGAGAAGGTATTGAGAAACGTCAAGACAACTTCGCTGAAGAAGTAATGAACCAAGTTAAAAAGTAAGGGTTTGACCGTATAGGGAACACTGTGTGTTCCCTTTTTTACAAAAGAGATCTCACCGTTAACGATGGAGGTAAGCATGAGTCAAGCAAAATATAATCGTATCGTATTAAAGTTAAGTGGAGAAGCATTAGCTGGTGAAGAGGGTTTTGGTATTAACCCATCCATCATCAAATCTGTTGCTGAACAAGTAAAAGCCGTTTATGAATTAGGTGTGGAAATTGCTGTAGTCGTTGGTGGTGGAAACATTTGGCGTGGTAAAATTGGCAGTGAAATGGGTATGGATCGTGCCGCTGCTGATTATATGGGAATGCTAGCAACAGTAATGAACTCTTTGGCTCTCCAAGATAGCTTAGAGAACATTGGTGTGCAAACACGAGTTCAGACTTCTATCGAGATGAGACAAGTAGCAGAGCCTTATATTAGAAGAAAAGCTGTTCGTCATCTTGAGAAAAAACGCGTTGTTATTTTCGCCGCGGGTACAGGAAACCCTTATTTCTCTACAGATACAACAGCAGCTTTGCGCGCAGCTGAAATCGAAGCTGACGTTATCTTAATGGCTAAAAACAACGTAGATGGCGTTTATAATGCAGATCCTAAGCTTGTACCTGATGCTGTAAAATACGAAACATTAACGTATATTGATGTTTTAAAAGATGGACTAGCTGTTATGGATTCTACAGCTTCTTCATTATGTATGGACAATGATATTCCGCTAATTGTTTTTTCAATTACGGAAGAAGGCAATATTAAACGTGCCGTTACAGGCGAAAACATTGGAACAATTGTAAAGGGGAAATAAACATGCCAAAACAAGTGTTGCAAAACGCAAAAGAAAGAATGGAAAAAGCAATTCAATCATTTAGCCGCGAACTAGCATCAATTCGTGCTGGACGTGCAAGCGCGTCACTTCTTGACCGCGTAACGGTAGAATACTACGGTGCACCAACACCAATTAACCAATTGGCGCAAGTAAGCGTGCCTGAAGCTCGTATGCTTGTTATTCAGCCTTATGACAAATCACAAATTGGTGAAGTTGAAAAAGCTATTTTAAAATCTGACTTAGGGTTAACACCTACAAGCGATGGAACTATTATCCGTTTATCGATTCCTGCTTTAACGGAAGAACGTCGTCGTGAGTTAGTGAAAATGGTGAAAAAATATGCTGAAGAAGCAAAAGTTGCGGTTCGTAACGTACGCCGTGATGCAAATGATGATTTCAAAAAGTTAGAGAAAAAAGGTGAAATTACTGAAGACGATTTACGCGGCTACAGTGATGACATTCAAAAACTAACGGATGATCATATCGTAAAAGTGGATAAAGTGGCGAAAGATAAAGAAGAAGAAATTATGGCAGTTTAAGTCATTTCAAGGTAAAATATATTGTAAAAGACCCTCTATTGTTTACAGGGGGTTTTTTTGTTAATAATGTGTAGTAAGAAAAAACTCACATAAGCCACACGTTTATGTGAGAGCGTACAACGGGGGACCTTTGCATGTTAAGAAAATTTCAAGCATGGAAGAAAAGTCAAGATTTAAATACACTGTCTTTGTCAGAACGAAAAGATCAAGTGAAACAGCACCCTGTTCCTGAACATATTGCAATTATTATGGATGGGAACGGTCGTTGGGCGCAAAAACGAGCTCTTCCTCGCATGATGGGCCATCATGAAGGAATGAAGGTAGTGCGTCATGTGACCAGATTGGCCAATGAATTAGGTGTTAAAGTATTAACTTTATATGCATTTTCCACTGAAAATTGGAAGCGCCCCAAAACTGAAGTCGAGTTTTTAATGAAACTGCCAGAGGAATTTTTAACAACCTTTCTGCCTGAGCTAATTGAAAAAAATGTGCAAGTTCGTATTATGGGGGATAAAAGTGAGCTCCCTGCCCATACGATTCGAGCCGTGGATAACGCAATTGAAAAAACAAAGGATAACACAGGGCTGATTTTAAACTTCGCGCTTAATTATGGTAGCCGTCACGAAATCATGGGCGCTATTCAGTCATTGGTAGAAGATGTAGAACAGGGAAAAGTAGCTTCCTCTTCTATTTCAGAAAATTTATTTTCTTCCTATTTAATGAGCAAAAGCCTTCCAGATCCGGATTTGCTTATTCGTACAAGCGGTGAGCTTCGCTTAAGTAATTTTATGCTTTGGCAGCTAGCTTACACAGAGTTTTGGTTTACAGAAGTATTATGGCCAGATTTTAAAGAAAATCATTTAATCGAAGCAGTCGAGGCGTTTCAAAAGCGCGGACGCCGCTTTGGTGGTGTATAAGAAGGTGTGGAAAACAAGATGAAACAGCGCATTATCACCGCGATTGTAGCACTTGCGGTATTTGTGCCGATTGTTTTAATTGGAGGGTTACCTTTTACCCTTATTATGTATGTAATCGGAACAGTTGGTGTAATTGAGCTTTTAAAAATGAAACATTTGAAAGCAATGTCTTTTCCAAGTATCATTAGTTTATTGCTAACTTGGGTGTTTTTACTACCAAATGGAAGAGATGTTGCATTTCAATTCTTAAGTGAACATAAGATAGAAGTAGCGCTTGCTGCTGTCCTTCTTTTATTAATGTACACGGTTGTAGTTAAAAATAAATTTACCTTCGATGACGTTGGGTTTATTTTATTAACGACAGTATATGTTGGCTTTGGCTTTCATTATTTTATCGAGGTTCGTCAAGAGTTCGGGTTAGCTTATTTGTTCTTTGCTTTTCTTATTATTTGGGCGACGGATTCCGGAGCTTATTTTATTGGACGAGCAATGGGGAAACGAAAGCTATGGCCGGAAATCAGTCCCAATAAAACAATTGAAGGTTTTGTTGGTGGCGTCGTATGCGCTATTGTAGTAGCCATTGTATTTAAGCTGTTAGCAAATATTGATCAAACTATGATTGAACTACTTGTAATTGGTATTATCGTATCGTTATTTGGCCAGATGGGTGATCTTGTACAATCAGCGTTCAAACGTCACTATGGCGTAAAAGATTCAGGGAAGATTTTACCCGGTCATGGTGGGATTTTAGACCGTTTTGACAGTTTGATGTTCATCATGCCAATTTTAGCTTTTTTATTATCTCTATAAAAAAGATGTCTTTGTTTTAATAGGAGTGAATATACTTGAAGAAAATTTCCTTGTTAGGAGCTACAGGTTCAATCGGTACTCAAACCGTTGATATTGTTCGAGCGCATCCTGAGTATTTTGAGCTCTCAGCAATCTCTGTAGGTCGAAATATTAATGAAGCAAGAAAGATTATTCAGCAGTGTAAGCCAACCCTTGTTTCTGTGATGAAGAAAGAAGATTGTCTGTCACTGCAAGCAGAATTCCCTTCTATTCGATTTGTTTATGGAGAAGAAGGACTTGTGGAAGTGGCAACTCATCCATCCACAGAAGTTTTAGTAAATGCTGTTCTTGGGAGTGTAGGGTTGACTCCTACGCTAGAAGCAATCAAAATGAGAAAAACGATTGCTATTGCAAATAAGGAGACACTTGTTACTGCTGGTCACCTTGTTATGGAAGCAGCCAAGGAATATGGCGCTGATATTTTACCGGTAGACAGTGAGCACTCAGCTATTTTTCAAAGTTTGCAAGGGCAAGATCAAAAAGCAATAGACCGTTTAATTTTAACGGCTTCTGGAGGGAGCTTTCGAGATAAAACGAGAGCAGAACTACAGGGAGTAACGGTTGAAGATGCATTAAATCATCCAAACTGGTCGATGGGAGCTAAAATTACAATTGATTCGGCAACGATGATGAATAAGGGACTAGAAGTGATTGAAGCACATTGGCTTTTTGATCTTCCCTATGAGAAAATTGATGTATTGTTACATAAGGAAAGCATCATTCATTCTATGGTAGAGTATTCGGATACAAGCGTTATTGCTCAGCTTGGAACGCCTGATATGCGCGTGCCAATTCAATACGCATTAACGTATCCAAAACGCATGTCTTTGCCTAACACCAAGCGTTTAAGCTTGGCGGATATTGGCCAGCTTCACTTCGCTAAAATGGATGAAGAGCGTTTTCGCTGTTTAGCTTTTGCATTTGAGGCTGGCAAAGCGGGTGGAACACTTCCGACTGTTTTAAATGCAGCTAATGAAGAAGCTGTTCAAGCCTTTTTAGATGGTCACATTACATTTTTACAAATTGAAGATGTGATTGAAAAAGCAATGAATGAACATACTGTAATACAGAAACCTTGTTTATCTACTATTAAAGAAGTAGATTTAGAAGCAAGAGAGTTTGTTAGATCCGCCATCTCTCGATAATGTGCGTGCGAGAGAAGCCGCTCACTTATTTCTGGTGGGTGGAGATTTGACTCTATTACATGAAGGGGGTAATACCCATTGAACACAGTCATTGCGTTTGTCGTCATTTTTGGAGCTCTTGTATTCTTTCATGAGCTTGGTCATTTAGTTTTTGCAAAGCGTGCAGGCATCTTATGCCGTGAGTTTGCCATTGGGTTTGGTCCCAAAATCTTTTCATTTAAACGAGATGAAACAGTTTATACCATTCGCTTGCTGCCTCTAGGTGGATTTGTTCGAATGGCTGGAGAAGACCCAGAAATGATCGAAGTAAAGCCTGGTCAAATGGTGGGCCTCACGTTCGATAAGGAAGGTAAAGTAAATAAAGTCATTATTAATAACAAGGAACAGCATCCCAATGCAAAAGTTATTGAGGTAGAGCAAGCAGACTTAGAGCATAATCTATTTATTTCAGGTTATGAAGAAGGTGAAGATGAACGTCTGCAAAAATTCGAGGTAGCAGAAGAATCTTACTTCGTTATGGATGGAGAAGAAATTCAAATTGCACCTTATAGCCGTCAGTTTGCCTCTAAAACTCTTGGTCAGCGTGCGCTAGCCATTTTCGCTGGTCCACTAATGAACTTTATATTAGCCTTTGTTATTTTTATCGTTCTTGGGATTTCTCAAGGATATGTTGTTGACAAACCCGTGATGGGCAAATTAACATCAGATGGAGTAGCCGTTGATGCGGGACTCAAACAAGGAGATAAAGTTCAAGCAATTGATGGACAAAGTGTTTCAACGTGGGATGATGTCGTAAAAGTAATTCAAAAACATCCTGAACAGCAAATTACATTCACGGTTCAGCGCGGCGGCAAAACGCTAGATATTCCGATTACACCTGAAAGTCGCAAAGTTGGGGAACAGACAATTGGATTAATTGGCGTATATGCACCGGTTGAAAAGTCATTCATTGGTTCGATCACGCACGGAGCTACTGAAACATATACGTGGATGAAAGAAATCTTGACCGGTCTAGGGAAGCTTGTGACAGGACAGTTCAAACTGGATATGCTTTCTGGTCCTGTAGGTATTTACGCAGCAACCGATCAAGTAGCACAGTCAGGCATTTATTATCTAATGAAATGGGCAGCCGTTTTAAGTATTAACTTAGGGATTGTCAATTTGCTTCCACTTCCTGCTTTAGATGGAGGGCGACTATTGTTCTTCGCTGTAGAAGGAATTCGCGGTAAGCCAATTGATCGTCAAAAAGAAGGCATTGTTCATTTTATCGGTTTTGCTTTATTAATGCTGCTGATGCTCGTTGTAACGTGGAACGATATTCAAAAGTTCTTTTTATAAGACATACGCTCAGCGAGGGATATTCCCTCGCTGATTATATGAAAATTGCGGCATCGTCCGCCTTAAAAAAATAAGATAGAGAAGTAAGCAAAGAGGTGCGAGGTTATGAGACAAAGTTCTACATTGATTCCTACATTAAGAGAAGTGCCAGCTGATGCGGATATAAAAAGCCATCAGCTTCTATTGCGCGCGGGTTTCATGCGCCAAAATGCAAGCGGCGTATACAGCTTTTTACCGCTTGGTAAGCGCGTATTGCAAAAAGTTGAACAAATTGTTCGTGAAGAGATGGACCGTGCAGGTTCTGTCGAATTATTGATGCCAGCTTTACAACAAGCTGAATTGTGGCAAGAGTCTGGCCGCTGGTACTCATATGGACCTGAGTTAATGCGTATGAAAGATCGTCACGGCCGTGAATTTGCTTTGGGAGCAACACACGAAGAAGTTATTACAAGCTTGCTTCGTGACGAAGTGAAGTCATACAAACGTTTACCGCTAAATTTATATCAAATTCAAACGAAGTTCCGCGATGAAAAACGTCCACGCTTTGGCTTATTACGCGGTCGTGAATTTATTATGAAAGATGCATATTCGTTTCATGCTTCTCAAGAAAGTTTAGATGAAGTATATGATAAAATGTTTGCTGCCTACAGCCGCATTTTTGAGCGCTGCGGATTAAATTTCCGTGCGGTTATCGCTGATTCAGGTGCAATGGGCGGAAAAGATACGCATGAATTTATGGTTCTTTCTGAAATTGGGGAAGATACAATTGCTTATTCAGATACATCTTCTTATGCAGCAAATGTTGAAATGGCACCGGTTGTAAATACGTATGAAAAATCAGGTGAAGCTGAAAAAGAATTAACAAAAGTGGAAACACCAAATCAGCATAGCATTGAAGACGTAGCTGCTTTCTTAAATGTTGAAGCGACTTCTTGTATCAAGTCCCTTTTATTTAAAGTAGATGATCGTTTTGTGCTTGTGCTTGTTCGCGGGGATCACGAAGTAAACGATATTAAAGTGAAAAACTATTTTGAAGCTTCCGTTGTTGAACTGGCAACTCCAGAAGAAACAAAAGAAGTATTAAAATGCGCAGTTGGTTCAGTAGGACCGATTGGCGTAAGTGATTCAGTAGAAGTGGTAGCTGATCATGCGGTAAAAGCAATTGTTAACGGTGTATGCGGAGCAAATGAAGAAGGTTATCACTACACAAATGTGAATGAACGTAACTTTAATGCAACTTACGAAGATTTCCGCTTCATCCAAGAAGGGGATCAGTCACCCGATGGACAAGGCTTTATTAAGTTCGCTAAAGGTATTGAAGTCGGACACGTCTTTAAACTAGGAACTCGCTACAGTGAAGCAATGGGAGCAACGTATCTAGATGAGAACGGACGCAGCCAGCCAATGATTATGGGCTGCTATGGTATCGGTGTTTCTCGTACAGTAGCTGCGATTGCAGAACAATTTAATGATGAAAACGGTCTTCTATGGCCAGAAGCTGTTACGCCTTATCAAGTACACGTTATTCCAGTTAACGTAAAAAATGATGAACAGCGTGAACTAGGTGAGCAATTATATAATGAGTTATTAGATAATCGCTTTGAAGTGCTGTTAGATGACCGCCAAGAGCGTGCAGGAGTAAAATTTGCAGATTCAGATTTAATTGGTCTTCCTGTTCGAGTAACAGTTGGTAAACGTGCATATGAAGGAATTGTAGAAGTAAAAGTACGCAAAACTGGGGAGTCATTAGAAGTGTCAGTTGACAATCTTGTTTCAACAGTGAAAGAACTGCTAGCGAAGTAATGAAGCAGCGGGGATTTGTATCCCTGCTGTTTTTATGTTTATAAACAGAACATATGACAGAATAGAAGTCATTTATGTTAAAATAGATTGCACTCATTTATAAAAGGAGGCAGAAAACTTGGAAGCACAAACGCTAGGAAAAAAAGAGCGTTTTAAGTTGCTGCTGCAGCAGTTAGAGCTGACGAGTGATCAAATTGTTCCTTATTTTGAAAACGCAGCGATTGAAAAGCTCGTCATTCAGAAAGAACAAAAAAAATGGCATTTCCATTTTTCTTTAGAAGGGTTACTACCCTTTGAGATCTATGAGTTATTCCATGCTCGCATGTCTTCAGCTTTTTCTCATATTGCGAGTGTTTCTTTTTCTATTCAAACCGTTAATAAAGAATGTACGGAAGAGCATGTACAGTCATATTGGAAGCATTGTATTGGAGAAATGCAGGGCATATCTCCGCTTTTACAGTCGCTTTTACAAGATCAAATGCCGAGATTGAACGGTGCCAAATTGATTGTAAATGCACGACATGATGCAGAAGGAACGGCTTTACGTAAAAAGTATAGTCAGTTAATTGCTGATCAGTATGCGTCCTATGGGTTTCCGAACCTTCAGCTAATGACGGAAGTTGTACATTCAGAAGAAGCATTTCAGCAGTTTGTAGAGCAACGAAAACAAGAAGATACAGAAAAAGTATTACAAGCCATCACCGAAATGCAAAATAAAGAAAATGAAAAAAGTGATGGACCAGACCTACCAAAAGGTCCGCTTACAATTGGATATACGATTAAAGACGAGACGGTTCGCCTGGACTCCATTGTGGATGAAGAAAAGCGAATTGCCGTTGAAGGATACGTATTTGATGCAGAAACTAGGGAATTACGAAGCGGGCGTACGCTTCTTATTTTTAAAGTGACAGACTATACAAATTCTATTATGGTTAAGATGTTTTCACGTGACAAAGAAGATATTCCTTTACTTCAAGCAATTAAAAAAGGAATGTGGGTAAAGGTTCGCGGAAGTGTACAAAACGATACATTTGTCCGTGATCTAGTTATGATTGGAAATGATGTTAACGAGATTACCGGTCCTGCTAGACAGGATACAGCGCCTGAAGATGAAAAACGTGTGGAACTCCACTTGCATACGCCAATGAGTCAAATGGATGCCGTTTCATCTGTTGGAGCTTTAGTCGGACAAGCCAAAAAATGGGGACATCCAGCTGTAGCCATAACCGATCATGCGGTTGCACAGTCATTCCCTGAAGCGTATGGAGCCGGCAAAAAGAACGGCATTAAAATACTGTACGGAGTGGAAGTCAATTTAGTAGACGACGGTGTGCCGATTGCCTATAATCCGCAGCATGTGGATTTGACAGAAGCAACTTACGTAGTATTTGACGTCGAAACAACCGGTTTGTCAGCCGTATACGATACCATTATTGAACTTGCTGCCGTGAAGATGAAAGAAGGCGAAATCATCGATCGATTTGAACGGTTTGCAAATCCTCATCATCCTCTGTCTGCAACAACAATTGAACTGACGGGTATTACAGATGATATGGTCCAAAATGCGCCTGAAATCTCAGAAGTACTTCGTGATTTTCACGAGTGGATGGGTGACAGTATTTTAGTTGCTCATAATGCAAGCTTTGATATGGGATTTTTAAATATGGGACTGCAAAAAATCGGATTAGAAAAAGCGGCTAACGGCGTTATTGATACGCTTGAACTCGGAAGATTTTTGTATCCGCATATGAAAAACCATCGTTTAAATACTCTTGCTAAAAAGTTTGATATTGAACTTGTGCAGCATCACCGCGCGATTTATGATGCGGAAACAACAGGCTATTTGTTAAATAAAATGCTGAAAGATGCATTTGAACGCGAAATTACGATGCACGATCGCTTAAATGATTATATGGGAGAAGGGAATGCCTATCAGCGAGCCCGTCCTTATCATGCGACGCTTTTAGCACAAAACGACGTAGGTTTAAAAAATCTATTTAAACTTGTTTCGATTTCTCATTTAAATTACTTTTATCGAGTTCCGCGAATTCCAAGATCTCAGCTCGACAAATATCGAGAAGGCATTTTGATTGGAACCGCATGTGATCGGGGCGAAGTATTCGAAGGCATGATGCAAAAAGGAATCGATGAAGTAGAAGGAGCAGCTGAATTTTATGATTACATCGAAGTACAGCCTCCTGAGAACTACAAGCACTTAATTGAACTAGATTTAGTGCGAGACGAGAAAGCCTTAAAAGACATTATTAGTAATATTGTGAAGCTTGGTGAAAAGATTGGAAAGCCGGTTGTAGCAACAGGAAATGTTCACTATCTCAATCCGGAAGACAAAATTTACCGAAAAATTTTAATTGGATCACAAGGCGGAGCTAACCCGCTAAATCGTCATCAGCTGCCGGATGTTCATTTTAGATCAACGGATGAGATGCTGAATTGTTTTTCATTTCTAGATGGAGACAAAGCAAAAGAAATTGTTGTTCATAATACGCAAAAAATAGCGGATATGATTGACGATATTAAACCAATTAAAGATGATTTATATACGCCAAAAATTGAAGGCGCAGACGAAGAAATGCGTGAAATGAGCTATGCGATGGCACGCAGCATCTATGGTGAAGAGCTGCCTGAAGTAGTAGAAGCTCGTCTAGAGAAAGAGTTGAAAAGTATTATCGGCCACGGGTTTGCCGTTATTTACTTGATCTCGCATAAACTTGTTAAAAAATCCTTGAATGATGGTTACTTAGTTGGTTCACGTGGTTCCGTAGGGTCTTCATTCGTTGCGACGATGACGGAAATTACAGAAGTAAACCCACTTCCGCCGCATTATGTTTGTCCAAAATGTAAGAAATCCGAGTTTTTTAATGACGGTTCCGTTGGTTCAGGATTCGACTTGCCCGACAAAAGCTGCGACGATTGTGGCGTACCATTTATTAAAGACGGACACGATATTCCGTTTGAAACGTTCTTAGGATTCAAAGGAGACAAAGTTCCCGATATCGATTTGAACTTCTCCGGAGAGTATCAGCCGCGAGCTCATAACTATACAAAAGTACTGTTTGGAGAAGATAATGTATACCGCGCGGGAACAATCGGTACAGTAGCCGAAAAAACAGCTTATGGCTATGTAAAAGGCTATGCCGGTGACCGTGATTTACATTTACGAAACGCAGAAGTGGATCGTTTAGTAGCAGGATGTACGGGCGTAAAACGTACAACTGGTCAGCATCCAGGGGGGATTATCGTTGTGCCGGACTATATGGATATCTTCGATTTTTCACCGATCCAGTTTCCAGCTGACGACCGTAATTCCGAATGGAGAACAACTCATTTTGACTTCCATTCGATTCATGATAATTTATTAAAACTTGATATACTCGGACACGATGATCCGACCGTGATTCGCATGCTTCAAGATTTAAGTGGAATTGATCCAAAAACGATTCCGACGGATGATCCTGAAGTGATGAAAATTTTTAGCGGAACGGAATCACTTGGCGTAACAGAAGAGCAAATTATGTGTAAAACAGGAACGCTTGGTATACCTGAATTTGGAACGCGCTTTGTGCGTCAAATGTTAGAAGATACGAAGCCAACGACGTTTTCAGAGCTTGTTCAAATTTCGGGACTGTCACATGGGACGGACGTATGGCTTGGTAACGCGCAGGAGTTAATTCGCAATGACATTTGTAACTTAAGCGAAGTAATTGGCTGTCGTGATGATATTATGGTTTATTTAATTTATCAAGGTCTTGAACCGTCACTTGCCTTTAAAATTATGGAGTCTGTGCGTAAAGGGAAAGGGCTAACACCTGAATTTGAAGAAGAAATGATCAAAAATGGTGTACCGGACTGGTATATTGATTCCTGTAAAAAGATCAAGTACATGTTCCCTAAAGCCCATGCCGCCGCTTATGTATTGATGGCCGTGCGTATTGCTTACTTTAAAGTGCATCACGCGCTTCTTTATTACGCAGCGTACTTTACGGTTCGTGCAGATGACTTTGATATTGATACGATGATTAAAGGCTCAACTGCCATTCGAGCGAAGATGGAAGAAATCAACGCTAAAGGTTTAGATGCATCTCCTAAAGAGAAAAACTTATTAACAGTGCTTGAGCTTTCTTTAGAAATGTGCGAACGAGGCTATTCGTTTAAAAAAGTAGATTTATATAAATCAAGCGCAGATGAATTTTTAATTGACGGCACGTCTTTAGTGCCACCGTTTAATGCCATTCCCGGTCTGGGTACAAATGCAGCGCTGAATATTGTAAAAGCTCGTGAAACAGGAGAGTTTTTATCGAAAGAAGACTTGCAGCAGCGAGGCAAAGTATCAAAGACGATTTTAGAGTATCTAGACAACCATGGATGCCTTGAATCATTACCTGATCAGAACCAGCTTTCTCTTTTCTAACATTTGCATAAAATAAGCGGTTATGATATAGTAATTGTGGAAATGCTAAGGATACGGACGAGAAAGAGTGGGGAAACCCGCTCTTTCTTATTGATATGAACTTACTGACATAGTAAGTAGTATGGAGAACGAATCGGCTTCTAGCATGATTCGTTTTTTCTGTAGATTTTCAATCACCATGATTGATTTATTATGTGACGTTTAAAATCCTGCAACATAAATGACAACATTTCCACTCTAGTAGGTTAGACCTCTTATAGAGTGCAAAATAAAAATAGCAAATAAACCACT
Organism: Priestia sp. 40; assembly: GCF_049368575.1. Taxonomy (NCBI): domain Bacteria; kingdom Bacillati; phylum Bacillota; class Bacilli; order Caryophanales; family Bacillaceae; genus Priestia; species Priestia sp. 40. The sequence continues at coordinate 836,690 of NZ_JBMPZA010000005.1, read as the reverse complement.
CTTTTTTGATATAAGAGACATAAAAAACGCGTAACCTAAACATACCATGCAATGTCTCGAAGGGAGGATTAGAATGAGTAAAAATGTAAAACAAACAGTAGAAGAAATGGTTTCCCCTATCTTAGAGGAAATGAATTTAGAGCTTGTTGAAATTGAATACGTAAAAGAAGGAAAAGATTGGTTTTTACGTGTGTTTATCGACTCTGATACCGGCGTGGATATTGAAGACTGCGGAGCAGTAAGTGAAAAATTGAGTGAGAAAATGGATGCAGTAGATCCAATCTCTCATAACTATTTTTTAGAAGTATCATCGCCTGGTGCGGAACGCCCATTAAAAAAAGATAAAGATTTTGAACGTGCAATTGGTAAGCATGTATACATAAAAACATATGAACCAATTGAAGGTGCAAAAGAATTTGAAGGCGAATTACAATCATTTGACGGAGAAACTGTCACGTTATCTATTCGTATCAAAACACGCACAAAAACGGTGGTTTTACCATATGACAAAGTCGCTTTTGCTCGATTAGCGATTGTATTTTAATGTGTAGGGGCCAATATTAAAGGGGGATTATCCAACGATGAGCAGTGAGTTATTTGATGCCTTAGTCATTCTTGAAAAAGAGAAAGGCATTAGCAAAGATGTAATTATTGAAGCAATTGAAGCAGCGCTAATTTCTGCTTACAAACGCAACTTTAACCAAGCGCAAAACGTACGCGTTGATTTAAATTTAGAAAGAGGTTCAATGCGTGTGTTTGCTCGCAAAGATGTGGTTGATGAAGTATATGATCCACGTCTGGAAATTTCGGTTGAAGAAGCACAAACAATCAACCCTAACTTTCAGCTAGACGATGTGGTTGAGATCGAAGTAACGCCAAAAGACTTTGGACGCATCGCGGCTCAAACGGCAAAACAAGTTGTTACACAGCGTGTTCGTGAGGCAGAACGCGGCGTTATCTATTCAGAGTTCAGCGATCGTGAAGAAGATATTATGACAGGTATTGTTCAGCGTCAAGATTCTCGCTTCATCTATGTGAGCCTTGGCAAAATTGAAGCATTGCTTCCTCAAAGCGAGCAAATGCCAAATGAACAGTATAAACCTCATGATCGTATTAAAGTGTATATTACGAAAGTAGAAAAAACAACAAAAGGCCCACAAATCTATGTTTCACGTACGCACCCAGGTCTTTTAAAACGTCTTTTCGAAAAAGAAGTACCGGAAATCTATGACGGTACAGTTGAATTAAAATCAGTAGCTCGCGAAGCTGGAGACCGTTCAAAAATCTCTGTTCATTCTGAGTATGCTGAAGTAGATCCGGTCGGTTCTTGTGTTGGGCCAAAAGGTCAGCGCGTACAGGCTGTTGTGAATGAACTAAAAGGTGAAAAAATTGACATCGTTCGCTGGTCAAATGACCCAGTTGAATTTGTTGCCAATGCCCTAAGTCCATCTAAGGTAGTAGATGTGATTGTAGATGAAAATGAAAAAGCAACAACTGTTATCGTTCCTGACTATCAGCTGTCACTTGCAATTGGTAAACGTGGACAAAATGCACGTCTAGCTGCTAAGCTGACAGGCTGGAAAATTGATATTAAAAGTCAATCAGAAGCTGAACAAGAAGGTATGGTTGTAAAAAACAGCGATGATATGCTAGTAAGTCAACATGCATTTGATTCAGATGAAGATATGGAATAAGAGGTGAGCCAAGGTGAACAATCGTAAAAAAGTCCCGATGCGAAAATGTGTGGCCACTGGAGAAATGAAGCCTAAAAAAGAGCTAGTACGTGTTGTACGCTCAAAAGAAGGCGACGTTTCAGTTGATGTAACGGGTAAAAAGTCCGGGCGCGGAGCTTATGTAAGCAAGGATAAAGAAGCAATTTTATTGGCAAAAAAGAAAAATGTGCTTTCGACACATTTAGGCGCGTCAATAGATGAAGCGGTTTATGAAGAGTTGCTAGCGCTTGTAGAAAAGGAGAAACAGTCACGCTAATGAATGAACAATGGATCTCCTTTTTAGGGCTTGCAAACCGTGCACGCAAATTGATTTCTGGAGAAGAACTTGTGGTTAGAGAAGTTCGGAAACAAAAAGCAAAGTTAGTACTTTTAGCAAGCGATGCGTCTGAAAACACAAAGAAAAAAGTAACGGATAAATGTTCTTACTACAACGTTTCGGTTAGAATCGTTCCCGATCGCTACACGCTAGGTCAAGCGATTGGTAAAGATGCTCGAGTTGTGGTGGCCGTTATGGACGAGGGATTTGCTAAAAAGCTAGCAACGATGCTCGGTTAATTTTATGGGGGTGAAAGTATTGAATAAAAATACAAAATCAACAGCTAACAAAGGAAACAATAAAGGTAACAAAAAGCCACAGGCACAAAAGTCACAGGCACCAAAAGGTAGACCAGCTCCAGCAGCTGCAAAAGAGTTACCGGAAAAAGTAACGTTTGTCGGAAGCTTAACGGTTTCTGAGTTAGCAAAAGAATTAGGCAAAGAGCCTTCTGAAATTATTAAAAAACTATTTATGCTTGGTGTAATGGCAACAATTAACCAAGAGTTAGATAAAGATTCTATCGAACTAATTGCCGGAGAATACGGTGTAGAAGTTGAAGAAGAAGTAGTGGTAGATGATACTGCTTTTGAATCATTAGAAATCATCGATGACGAAAAAGACCTTCAAGTGCGTCCTCCAGTTGTTACAATCATGGGTCACGTTGACCACGGTAAAACGACGCTTCTTGACTCTATCCGTAACACAAAAGTAACGGCAGCAGAAGCAGGCGGTATCACGCAGCATATCGGTGCTTATCAAGTTGTGGTTGACGAAAAGAAAATTACATTCCTTGATACACCAGGGCATGCTGCATTTACAACGATGCGTGCTCGCGGTGCGCAAGTAACGGATATTACAATCCTTGTTGTTGCAGCAGATGATGGTGTAATGCCTCAAACAATTGAAGCGATTAACCATGCAAAAGCGGCAGAAGTGCCAATTATTGTTGCGGTTAACAAAATGGATAAAGAAGCAGCAAATCCAGATCGCGTTATGCAAGAACTAATGGAGCACGGACTTGTAGCTGAAGAGTGGGGCGGAGAAACAATCTTCTGTAAGCTTTCAGCTATTTCAGGTGAAGGTATCGATCAGTTGCTTGAAATGATTTTACTTGTAAGTGAAGTAGAAGAGTTAAAAGCAAATCCTAACCGCCGTGCAGCAGGTACAGTTGTAGAAGCACAGCTAGATAAAGGCCGTGGGTCTGTAGCAACGCTTCTTGTTCAAACTGGTACACTACGCGTAGGTGATCCGATCGTAGTCGGAAATACGTTTGGTCGCGTTCGCGCAATGGTAAATGATATCGGCCGCCGTGTGAAGGAAGTAGGACCATCTACTCCGGTTGAGATTACTGGCTTAAACGAAGTTCCATTAGCTGGAGATTGTTTCTTAGTGTTTGAAGATGAGAAAACAGCTCGTCAAATTGGAGAAGCGCGTGCTCAAAAGCAGCTTGAACAACAGCGCGGTGAAAAATCTCGCGTAAGCTTAGATGATTTATTTGAAAAAATTAAACAAGGTGAAATGAAAGACTTAAACCTTATCGTAAAAGCAGACGTACAAGGTTCTGTAGAAGCATTGGCTGCTGCTCTTCAAAAGATTGATGTAGAGGGTGTAAATGTTCGTATTATCCATACGGGTGTAGGTGCGATTACAGAATCTGATATCATTCTTGCAACTGCTTCTAACGCAATCGTTATCGGCTTTAACGTGCGTCCAGATGCTGGAGCAAAACGTACAGCTGACGTAGAAAACGTAGATATTCGTCTTCACCGCATTATTTATAAAGTAATTGAAGAAATTGAATCTGCGATGAAAGGAATGCTTGATCCTGAGTTTGCTGAAAAAATCATCGGTCAAGTGGAAGTACGTCAAACATTCAAAGTATCAAAAGTTGGTACAATCGCAGGAAGTTACGTAACAGACGGTAAAATTACGCGTAATAGTGGAATTCGTTTAATCCGTGACGGAATTGTTATCTTTGAAGGTGAAGTAGATGTGCTAAAACGCTTTAAAGACGATGCAAAAGAAGTTGCTCAAGGATATGAGTGTGGTATTACAATTAAAAACTTCAATGATATTAAAGAAGGAGATATTATTGAAGCATATGTAATGGAGCAAATTGATCCTAAATGATTGGACTAGTGGAGTGTGAATGCTTAATTTACGATGCTGCTTCTCTTAAAGAAAAACGTGCCGTGCTTCAGCGCATCTTGATGCGCTTGAAGCAGCGGTTTAACGTATCAGTTTCAGAAACTGATTTTCAAGATGTGTGGCAACGAACAAAAATTAGCATTGTCGCAGTCTCATCTAGCCGTGTCACAACGGAACAAGAACTGCAAAAAGCGCTAAGCTTGATTGATTCTTTTCCAGAGATTGAACGTACCATTACAACTTTTGATTGGTTATAAAAGGGGTGACACAGATGAACATAAGAGCAACTAGAGTCGGAGAACAAATGAAAAAAGAGATGGGCGAGATTTTAAATCGTAAAATCAAGGATCCGCGCATCGGTTTTGTGACTGTAACAGATGTTCAAGTATCAGGCGATTTACAGCAAGCGAAAGTTTATATCTCTGTTTTAGGAGATGCTGAACAGCGTGAGAATACGTTAAAAGGCCTTGCGAAAGCAAAAGGATTTATCCGCTCAGAAATCGGTCAGCGCATTCGCTTACGTAAAACACCTGAAATTACGTTTGAGTTTGATGAATCAATTGATTATGGTAATCGAATTGAATCATTGCTTCATGAAATTAAAAAAGAAAGCGATGACCATCAAGAGAACGAATAAGATCAGTGAATGTAGAAACAAAAAAGGGTGTCTCAAAAGTGGTTTTTGCTTCTGAGACACCCTTTTTTAAATGAAAAGGAGATGAAGAATGAGTGGACGGTGTTTTAGTTTTACATAAACCAGCTGGCCTGACTTCGCACGACTGTGTGTTTAAAGTCCGAAAGCTGCTTCGCACTAAAAAAGTAGGGCATACAGGCACATTAGACCCAGACGTTACAGGGGTATTACCTATTTGTATCGGTAGAGCTACCAAAATTGTAGAGTATCTAACAGGAGCTACTAAAACCTATGAAGGAGAAGTGACACTCGGATTTTCTACAACAACAGAAGATTCTTCGGGAGAGGTTGTAGAAGAAAAGAAAGTAGCAGATTCTTTTTCGCGTGCTCAAATCGAAGAAGTGCTGTCTTCGATGACGGGAGAACTTCAGCAAGTGCCTCCAATGTACTCCGCGGTAAAAGTCAAAGGTAAAAAGCTATATGAATATGCAAGGCAAGGAATCGAAGTAGAGCGCCCTGTGAGAACCATTCATATTTACAACTTTGAACTGCTGGATAATCGCGCTACATTTGAGGGAGAACAAATTTCCTTCAAATTCCGCGTAACGTGCAGCAAAGGTACATATGTGCGAACGCTTGCTGTGATGATTGGAGAAGCTCTGGGCTATCCGTCTCATATGTCTTATTTGCAGCGAACGGGTTCCGGGCAGTTTTCACTGGAAGATTGTATGACATTTGAAGATATTGAACGAGCGGTCGAAGAAGAAACGATCAATGAGAAACTGCATTCCATCGAAGAAGCTCTTAATCATTTGCCGAAACTTCAAATTAGTGATACATTAGCAGAGAAAGTGAAAAACGGCGCGGTATTGCCGTGTACGGAAGATGAAGAGTTAAAAAAAGAACCATTCTTTTTAATGATAAATTCTGCAGGCAAGTGCTTAGCGATTTATGCTCAGCACCCAACAAAAAAACATTTAATGAAGCCGGTTAAAGTGTTGGCAATCGACTAGACCGGTTAGGGAAAAGGTGAACTGTGTTTTGGAAACGATTGAAATTCGACATCCACACCACTTTCAACGAGAAGCTGTTCAACAATCAGTGTTAGCGCTTGGTTATTTTGATGGTGTGCATTTAGGGCATCAGCAAGTGATAAATTCAGCGAAACAGTTAGCGGATGAAAAAGGCATAGCTAGTGCTGTTATGACGTTTACTCCTCACCCTTCTGTGGTGCTCGGGCGCAATGTACAGCACATTGATATGATCACACCACTTGAAGAAAAAAAGAAACTCATTGAGGAAATGGGAATTGACTTTTTATATATCGTTCATTTTGATAAACAGTTTGCAGCACTATTGCCTCAAGAGTTTGTTGATCAGTATATTATTGGCCTGAATGTGCAGCATGTGGTAGCTGGATTTGACTATACGTATGGAAAGTTAGGTAAAGGAACAATGGAAATACTACCATTTCATTCTCGATCAAAATTCACGCAAACAACAATTGATAAGTTAACAAATGGCGAAGAAAAAATTAGTTCAACGCTTATTCGCGAAAGTTTAGCAAATGGAGATATGCATCGAGTAAAAGAGCTGCTCGGCCGCTATTATGAAGTGTCAGGTACAGTAACTCATGGAGAAAAGCGAGGCAGGCAAATAGGTTTTCCTACTGCTAACATCGCTTTAGACGACGAGTATTTACTTCCGCGCATCGGCGTGTATGCTGTTGAGCTTCAGCTCCACGGCAAGTGGTATGCAGGAGTATGCAACGTGGGCTATAAGCCGACTTTTCACGATAATTTAGAAAAGCCAACAATTGAAGTCCACTTATTGTCATTTGACGAGCAAATCTACGATCAGCACGTAACGGTGAAATGGCACCGAATGATTCGGTCAGAAAAAAAGTTCAGCGGCATCGAAGAGCTTGTTGGTCAGATCTCAAAGGATAAGGAAGAAGCCCTTTCCTATTTTGAAGGAATTCAAAAGCATAAGAAATAAAAAAATATATATAAATAGTTGCTACGACTTGCTTTTTGCTTCAATAAGTAGTAACATAACACTTGTATGTAAAACAACCATTGCTTGGCATTACGATTCACCAACGTTTTGCTCGGTAACTGGGGTTTAATAATAAGGAGGTGAATAGGATGGCTATCACACAAGAGCGTAAAAATGAAATCATTAGTGAGTACAAAACTCATGCGAACGACACTGGTTCTCCAGAAGTTCAAATCGCTGTCCTAACAGAGCAAATTAACAATCTAAACGGTCACTTACGTACTCATAAAAAGGATCACCATTCACGTCGTGGTCTTTTAAAAATGGTAGGTCGACGTCGTAACTTACTTAACTACCTACGTAACAAAGACGTTACTCGTTATCGTGAGTTAATCAACAAACTTGGTTTACGTCGATAATAAGAAGAAAGCGGGAGCATTCCCGCTTTTTTAGTATGTACATTTAAGAAACATTAAAGATGCTACATAATGTGAAAAAAGCTATTGTTTTTGGATATTTCGTTTATAATAAAACTATCACATTTGATTACATACATATTTTATATGTAGAGAGGGGTACTCGTCGATATGGAACAAGAAAAACGAGTGTTCTCCGTAGATCTAGCTGGACGAAAGCTAGAAGTTGAAGTTGGCCAGTTGGCAAAACAAGCAAATGGCGCAGCATTAATCCGCTATGGAGACACAGTTGTATTAAGTACAGCAACGGCTTCAAAAGAGCCTAAAAATGTAGATTTCTTCCCGTTAACAGTAAACTATGAAGAGCGTTTATATGCAGTCGGTAAAATCCCAGGTGGATTCATTAAGCGTGAAGGCAGACCAAGTGAAAAGGCAATCTTGGCCAGCCGTTTAATCGACCGTCCGATTCGTCCTTTATTTGCAGATGGTTTCCGAAACGAAGTTCAAGTTGTCAGCGTTGTAATGAGCGTAGATCAAAACTGTTCTTCAGAAATCGCGGCAATGTTCGGTTCTTCATTAGCATTATCAGTATCTGATATTCCATTTGAAGGTCCTATTGCAGGCGTAATCGTAGGCCGTGTAGACAATGAATTTGTGGTAAACCCAACGGTAGATGAGCTTGAAAAAAGCGATATTCATCTGACGGTTGCTGGTACAAAAGACGCGATCAACATGGTTGAAGCAGGCGCTGATGAAGTACCGGAAGAAGTAATGTTAGAAGCAATTATGTTTGGACACGAGCAAATTAAAAAATTAATTGCGTTCCAAGAAGAAATTGTAGCAGCAGTAGGCAAAGAGAAAGTAGAAGTTGAGCTTTATACTGTTGATGCGGACCTTGAGCGTCAAGTTCGCGAAATTGCAGAAGGTGACATGAACCGTGCTGTTCAAGTTCAAGAAAAGCATGCGCGCGAAAATGCCATTAAAGAAGTAAAAAGCGCAGTAGCTGCAAAATTTGAAGAGCAAGATGTAGAAGAAGAAGTACTAAATCAAGTGAATGAAATTTTGTCGAAGCTTGTTAAAAGTGAAGTGCGTCGCTTGATCACAGAAGAAAAAGTGCGTCCTGATGGCCGTAGTATTGACGAAATTCGTCCACTTTCTTCTGAAACAAACTTGCTTCCTCGTACACACGGATCTGGACTATTTACGCGTGGACAAACTCAAGCGCTTAGCATTTGTACATTAGGTGCACTTGGCGATGTGCAAATTTTAGATGGTTTAAGTGTAGAAGAATCTAAACGCTTCATGCATCACTATAACTTCCCTTCATTTAGTGTTGGTGAAACTAGACCGATGCGCGGACCGGGTCGTCGTGAAATTGGACATGGTGCGCTAGGTGAACGTGCACTTGAGCCTGTTATTCCAAATGAAAAAGATTTCCCTTATACAATTCGTCTTGTATCTGAAGTATTAGAGTCAAACGGTTCTACTTCACAAGCAAGTATTTGTGCAAGCACGCTTGCAATGATGGATGCTGGGGTTCCAATTAAAGCACCTGTAGCAGGGATTGCCATGGGTCTGATCAAATCAGGTGAACACTACTCGATTCTAACGGACATTCAAGGAATGGAAGATCACCTAGGAGACATGGACTTTAAAGTAGCAGGTACGGAAAATGGCGTAACTGCGCTTCAAATGGATATTAAAATTGACGGGTTATCTCGTGAAATTTTAGACGAAGCCCTTCAACAAGCAAAAAAAGGCCGTATGCAAATCTTAAATCATATGATGTCAACGATTGCTACGCCTCGTCAAGAGCTTTCTCAATATGCGCCTAAGATCCTTACAATGGCTATTAACCCTGATAAAATTCGTGATGTTATTGGACCAAGCGGCAAGCAAATCAATAAAATCATCGAAGAAACAGGCGTTAAAATTGATATCGAACAAGATGGTACAATCTTCATTTCTTCTATTGATCAGCCGATGAATGAAAAAGCGAAGAAAATTATTGAAGATCTTGTACGCGAAGTTGAAGTCGGCCAAATGTACTTAGGAAAAGTAAAACGAATTGAAAAATTCGGTGCGTTTGTAGAAATCTTCAGCGGAAAAGATGGACTTGTTCACATTTCAGAGCTTGCAGAAGAGCGTATTGGAAAAGTAGAAGACGTTGTAGCGATTGGTGACGAGCTTTTAGTTAAAGTCATGGAAATTGATAAACAAGGCCGCGTTAACTTATCTCGTAAAGCAATTTTAAAAGAACAAAAAGAAAAAGAAGAAAAAGCAAAAGAAACAAAATAATCTTCTTTTACTACTATATAGATATTGTGAAATCGTCCATACATGAAGAAAATCCATGTGTAGGGCGATTTTATCGTTTGTAGATGTTTGTTCTACCTTGTCCTCTTTATACATATTTTAAATGGTAAAGGGGGAAGGATAAGTGAAGAGAACCATTGTGCAATTTACAGCATTTCTATTTTTACTGGCAATTACATATAAATCTATTTATAATCCTTTTGCTGAAGCATATATAGAAGCACTTAAATCCGATGTACAACTTGTATCAGCTCAGCATGATGCGTTATATCAAAAGATTGAAGAAAAAGCAAAAGATTATGAAAAGCCAGCAGCGAATGCACGAATCGATCCCGTTTGGAAACGGGTTCCTGGCTATAACGGCATAAAAGTTGATCTTGCTGCTTCTTATAAAAATATGAAACCTGCGGGTAAATTTGATGAAAAAAAACTAGTGTACAAACAGGTTAGACCAAAGGTTCACTTGAGTGATTTACCACAGGAACCTATCTACCGTGGACACGATGAAAAGCCTATGGTATCGTTTACAGTGAACGTAGCATGGGGGAACGAGTATTTGCCTAAAATGTTAGAAGTGCTAAAAAAGCACCATGCTAAAGCAACCTTCTTTTTAGAAGGAAAGTGGGTTAAAAATAATCCAGATATGGCAAAAATGATTGTAGACGCAGGCCATGAAGTAGGAAACCACTCTTATTCTCATCCTGATATGGCCACTTTATCGGCTAGTCAAATCAATCAGCAGCTTAAAAAAACGAATGATATTATTACATCTACTACGGGACAAAAAGTAAAATGGTTTGCTCCGCCGAGCGGCAGTTTTCGCCCCGAAGTAGTAACGCTTGCTTCTCAGTTAAAAATGAGTACCATCATGTGGACAGTTGATACAATCGATTGGCAAAAACCAAGTTCAGAAGTGTTAATTAATCGAGTAATGAAAAAGATTCACCCAGGGGCTATTGTACTGATGCACCCGACTGAATCAACGGCCGAATCACTTGACCAATTGTTAACCGATATTGAACGCAAAGGCCTGAAAGTTAGCGATGTGTCAACAATGCTAGATGAAGAAAGAATGATGAAAATACCTTCTTCTACTAAGAAGTAAGTGAGATAAGCAAAAGGGAGGCACTAGCTTGATAAAACGATATACGTGCAAAAATGGTGTAAGAATTGTATTGGAAAATATCCCAACTGTTCGATCTGTGGCCATTGGGGTGTGGATCGGAACGGGTTCTCGAAGTGAACACCCTGAAATTAATGGTGTATCACATTTTCTTGAACATATGTTTTTTAAAGGAACAAAAACAAGATCTGCTCGTGAAATTGCAGAAAGCTTCGACCGCATTGGGGGACAAGTAAATGCATTCACTTCTAAAGAATACACGTGCTACTATGCAAAAGTATTAGACGAACACGCAGATCAAGCGCTAGATGTGCTGGCGGATATGTTCTTTAATTCTTCATTTGATGAAGAGGAATTAGCTCGTGAAAAAAATGTTGTATATGAAGAAATTAAAATGTATGAAGATACACCTGATGATATTGTCCACGATTTATTAGGAAAAGCCGTATATGGCAATCATCCATTAGGCTATCCAATTTTAGGAACGGAAGATACGTTAAAAACATTTAATGGTGATTCGCTTCGTCAGTATATGGAGCAAATGTATATTCCCGAAAACATTGTTATTTCAGTAGCTGGAAACATTGATGAAAGCTTTATTCAACAGGTGGAAAACTATTTTGGTACATATACGTCAAGTCATTCCGCTCATCAATATGTTCAGCCAGAGTTCCATACAAATCATATTGCGCGCAAAAAGGAAACAGAACAAGCTCATCTTTGCCTTGGCTTTAAAGGTTTGCCAATCGGCGGAGAAGATGTATATAGCTTAATTGTATTAAATAACGTGCTTGGCGGAAGTATGAGCAGTCGTTTGTTCCAAGAAGTCCGCGAACAGCGCGGCTTGGCTTACTCTGTTTTCTCTTATCATTCTTCTTATCGAGACAGCGGTCTTGTAACGATTTATGGGGGAACGGGAAGCCATCAGCTCGACGTATTATATGATACGGTTCAAGAAACGCTTTATGATTTGAAAGACAAAGGTATTACGGATAAAGAACTTGCTAACAGCAAAGAGCAGTTGAAAGGAAACTTAATGCTGAGTCTTGAAAGTACAAATAGCCGTATGAGCAGAAACGGAAAAAATGAGTTAATGCTGGGCTATCACCGCTCATTAGATGAGATTTTAGACCTTGTTAATGCCGTGACTAAAGATAGTGTAAATGGTCTTGCGCGAGATATTTTCAAAGATGAATTTGCTCTTTCATTAATAAGCCCGAGTGGAGATTTACCTAAAGGTTTTAAAGGAAATTAAACAGTAACAGTAAGGTTGGCTAAAATAATTGAGCCAGCCTTATTTTTTTGTCATTTTTTGTATGGTTGTTCAATAAATTAGATGAAAGGAGGGATTTTATGAGATTAAGCGAACTGAGTGGAAAAGAAATTGTAGATGTTAAGCGAGCGGAGCGTTTGGGTATTTTAGGGCAAACAGATCTTGAAATTAATGAGCATACGGGACAAATTAATGCGCTTATTATTCCATCTGTGAAGTGGTTTGGGTTTCGAAAGCAAGGAGATGAAGTGCGAGTGCCCTGGGGGAATATCGAAAAAATTGGTACAGATATGGTGATTGTAAATGTCCATCAGCTAGAAGACATAAACAATGAGTCAACAAAATAAGAAACGAGATGCTTACTGCATCTCGTTTCTTTTATTTTCAGGGATAAAGATTCACCGATTCCTGTGTGTTTACATAGTATGTTGGAGAAAAGCAATAGGCATTCTAGGGCGTAATGATAGCACTTTACATCTCGATGGTTTAAGCGAAAGATACATCTATTTAATGTTAAAGAAGGTGAAAATGAAACATGTTAACGGATTTGCACATAGCTGTAATTGGCGGTGATGCTAGGCAGCTTGAAGTCATTCGAAAATTAATTCAATTAGATGCAAAAACCTCTCTTATTGGTTTTGATCAGCTAGATCATGGTTTTACAGGTGCGACGAAATATCAGATAGAGGAGCTGGATTTTTCAGATGTTGACGCCATCATCCTTCCAGTCCCTGGAACAAATCACGAAGGGCAAGTAGATACTATTTTTTCAAATGAAAAAGTAGTGCTGACTGAAGAAATACTTAAAAAAACGCCTGAGCACTGCATTATTTATTCTGGTATTAGCAATGGGTATTTAAACGAATTAGTCAAAACGACAAACCGTAAACTCGTTCAGCTATTTGAGCGTGATGATGTAGCAATTTATAACTCTATTCCTACTGTTGAAGGTACCATCATGCTTGTTATTCAACATACAGATTTTACTATTCACGGTTCAAATATTTCTGTCCTAGGTTTAGGAAGAGTAGGAATGAGCGTGGCGAGGTCCTTTGCTGCACTTGGTGCCAATGTAAAAGTAGGAGCTAGAAAATCTGAACATTTAGCACGTATTGCTGAAATGGGTTTGCAACCTTTTTATCTTTCTGAACTCGATAAAGAAATTGCTGATAGTGATATATGTATTAACACCATTCCATACCCCATCTTAACGGCTAAGACATTATCTAATGTCCCCACCCATGCGCTCATTATTGATTTAGCTTCAAAGCCTGGAGGAACCGATTTCCGCTATGCAGAAAAACGGGGAATTAAAGCTATTTTAGCACCTGGTCTTCCAGGAATTGTGGCTCCAAAAACAGCAGGTCAGATTGTCGCTAATGTATTAGTGAATTTATTAAAAGACGCTGCGGATGCGAGAGAGGAGAAAAAATAATGTCATTAAAAGGTAAAAGAATAGGGTTTGGCTTGACCGGATCTCACTGTACGTATGATGCGGTTATGCCAGAAATTGAAAAGCTTGTTAATTTGGGAGCAGAAGTGTTACCGGTGGTTTCTTACACTGTACAATCCACCAACACTCGTTTTGGAGATGGAGAAGACTGGGTGAAAAAAATTGAGGAATTAACAGGTCACGCCGTCATCAATACAATTGTAAAAGCAGAGCCTTTAGGACCAAAAATTCCGCTTGATTGTATGGTGGTTGCCCCGATCACTGGGAATACGATGAGTAAGTTTGCAAATGCAATGACTGAATCTCCGGTACTCATGGCAGCTAAAGCAACGCTTCGTAATAATAAGCCGGTGGTACTGGGAATTTCGACTAATGACGCACTAGGGCTAAATGGTGTAAACTTAATGAGGCTAATGGCGACTAAAAATATTTATTTTATTCCATTTGGTCAAGATGACCCGGTGCTTAAGCCAAATTCAATGGTAGCGCGTATGACGATGTTATCAGACACGGTTTATGCAGCCCTTGAAGATAAACAGATTCAGCCTGTTATTGTCGAAAGGTTCCGCGACGGTCAAGAGTCATAGGACGTATTGTTGCATGAATCAATCCAATACTGCGGCTGTAAGAGAACTCTCAATCTCAAAGAAGAGAAGATTTTAAAAATCTTCTCTTCTTTGACGCAATGAAGCATAATAATATGTTAAAATAGTCAGTATATGCAGATAAATGTTGAGTAGTTGAAAATTGTTGGAGGCGGTATTAAAATGACAAGAGAATTACATGTAGCAGTAGTAGGAGCAACAGGTGCAGTAGGACAACAAATGATTAAAACCCTACAGGAGCGTAATTTTCCAGTTGGTAAATTAACGTTATTATCTTCAGCTCGTTCAGCTGGTAAAAAAGTGTTGTTTAACGGGACAGAAGTTGTTGTGCAAGAAGCAACTCCTGATAGCTTTGAAGGCGTAGATATTGCTTTATTCAGTGCAGGAGGCAGCATTTCAAAAGCACTTGCACCAGAGGCAGTAAAACGCGGAGCAATCGTTGTAGACAACACAAGCGCTTATCGAATGGATGAAAATGTTCCGTTAGTTGTGCCGGAAGTGAATGAAGACGCATTACACGGACATAACGGAATTATTGCTAATCCAAACTGCTCTACAATTCAAATGGTAGCAGCATTACAGCCATTACGCGAAACATACGGTTTATCTAAAGTGCTAGTATCAACGTATCAAGCCGTTTCTGGAGCAGGCGCTGCTGCAATTAATGAATTAAAAGAACAAGCTAAAGCAATTTTAGAAGAAAAAGAGTTTACACCGGAAATTTTACCGGTTGGTGGAGATAAAAAACATTATCAAATTGCTTTTAACGCCATTCCGCAAATTGATAAATTTCAAGATAACGGTTTTACATTTGAAGAAATGAAAATGATTAATGAAACGAAGAAAATTATGAGCATGCCTGAATTGCCAGTAGCTGCTACTTGTGTTCGTCTACCGGTTGTAACAGGTCATTCAGAGTCAGTGTACATTGAAATTGAAAAAGACGGTGTAACGGTAGCTGATGTGAAAAATTTATTGGCTGATGCACCTGGTATCGTATTGCAAGATGATCCAGAAAATCAAGTATATCCAATGCCAGCAGATTGTGTAGGTAAACGAGATGTGTTTGTCGGCCGTATTCGTAAAGATTTAGATCGCGATAACGGTTTCCATATGTGGATCGTTTCTGATAACTTGTTAAAAGGTGCAGCTTGGAATTCTGTACAAATTGCAGAATCACTTATTAAGCTTAGCTTAGTAAAATAAGCGCAACCAGAGTGTCTCGGAACATGATGAGGTGTAAGTATGAAAATAATCGTCCAAAAATTTGGAGGAACTTCCGTTCGTAACGAAGAAGGAAGAGCAAGAGCAATCTATCATTTAAACAATGCATTAAGTGAGGGTTACAAAGTAGTCGTTGTTGTATCGGCAATGGGACGAAAAGGTGAACCGTATGCAACGGATACATTGCTTTCACTTGTTGATGGAAATAAAGCGTCTCTTAATAAACGTGAGCTCGATATGCTTATGGCATGCGGAGAATTAATTTCATCGGTTGTGTTTACGAATTTGTTAAACGAAAATGGTATTAAAGCTACGGCATTAAACGGTGCACAGGCTGGATTTGTGACGAATAATGACTTTACCAATGCTAAGATACTAGAAATGAAATGCGACCGTTTGTTAAAAGAATTAGAAGAATATGATGTCGTTGTTGTAACAGGCTTTCAAGGGGCAACCACTGAAGGCGATACAACGACGCTTGGACGCGGAGGTAGCGATACATCTGCCTCGGCTTTAGGTGCGGCGCTTATGGCTGATTACATTGACATTTTCACGGATGTGGAAGGTGTAATGACGGCTGATCCGCGTATTGTAGAAGATGCAAGACCGCTATCGGTTGTCACATATAACGAAATATGCAACATGGCTTATCAAGGTGCAAAAGTAGTTCATCCACGTGCCGTAGAGATTGCCATGCAAGCAAAAGTACCGATGCGCGTCCGTTCCACATATGCTGATTCAGAAGGTACGCTCGTTACATCTCAAGGTGAAGCACAGCAGCGTGGAAGTGATGTACAAGAACGCCTTGTAACAGGGATCGCGCACGTATCAAACGTGACTCAAATTAAAGTGTTTAGTAAAGAAGGCCATTATGATACGCAAGCAGAAGTATTCAAAGCAATGGCGCAAGAAAAAATCAGCGTGGATTTTATCAATATTTCACCAAAGGGCGTTGTATATACAGTAACAGATGAAGCAACTGACAAAGCAATTGATGTGCTTCATGCGCTAGGATATGAGCCGGCTATTATTCGCAACTGCGCCAAAGTGTCAACGGTTGGGGCAGGAATTGCAGGGGTGCCTGGTGTTACATCTAAAATTGTTACAGCCCTTTCTGGCGAAGGTATTCAGATTTTACAATCCGCTGACAGCCATACGACGATTTGGGTGCTTGTAAAAGAAGAAGATTTAAAGAGAGCTGTTAATGCTCTTCATGGTGCCTTTGACTTGTCAAAAGCACCGCAAAAAAGATAAACTACATGTTCCGTTAGCTATAAGCTAACGGTTCATTACATGAATAGGGATAATGCAATTTCAAGGAGTGAAAACATGATTGATTTTGGGAAAGTCGCAACAGCGATGGTAACGCCTTTTGATCATAAAGGAAATATCGATTTTGAAAAAACAACGCAGCTTATTAATTATTTAATCAGCAACGGTTCGGATGCATTGGTTATTGCAGGAACAACGGGTGAATCTCCTACGCTTTCAACAGAAGAAAAGCTGGCGCTGTTCCGCCACTCGGTAAAAGTAGTAGATGGCCGTGTACCAGTTATTGCAGGTACAGGAAGCAACAATACGTATGCATCAATTGAGTTAACAAAAAAAGCAGAAGAAATCGGCGTAGATGCGATTATGATTGTAGCACCTTATTACAACAAGCCAAATCAGGAAGGTCTGTACCAGCACTTTAAAACAATTGCTGAAAGTACAGAGCTTCCTGTCATGTTATACAATATTCCAGGGCGATCTGTGATCAATATGTCTGTTGAGACAATTGTACGCCTAGCTGAACTGCCGAACGTTGTAGCGTTAAAAGATGCAAGCGGAGACCTTGACGCAATGACGGCAATTATCGCACAAACAAGCGATGATTTTGCTTTATACAGCGGTGACGATGGTTTAACACTGCCGGTATTAGCAATTGGAGGAACTGGTATTATTTCTGTTGCCTCTCATGTTATTGGAAATGAAATGCAAGAGATGGTTAAGTTGTATGAGTCAGGAAATCCAAAAGAAGCAGCAAAAATTCATCAGCGTATTGTACCTGTTATGAAATCTCTTTTTGCGGCTCCAAGCCCAACGCCTGTTAAAACAGCTTTACAGCTAAAAGGGTTAGACGTAGGATCCGTGCGATTACCTTTAGTTCCGTTAACGGAAGAAGAACGTCAAACATTAGTCAGCACATTAAATACGCTATAAGCTATAAGTATGTTTTTTAAACGTCTCTTCATTGACCGTATATACGAGTCGATGAAGAGACGTTTTTTTCTTATAAGATAATAGAAGAGCAGATGACGGAAATAGACGAATGAAATTTCTTGTATTCCAATTCTTACTTCAGTTATAATGTAAGCAAATGAAATTGTACGGGTGAAAGTAAGTAGGAGGAACTTATGGTACTAGAAAAGACAGAAAATATTAAAATTTCAGCCTTGGGTGGAGTCGGAGAACTTGGAAAAAACATGTATGTGGTGGAAATCAATGAAAACATATATGTGTTAGATGCAGGGTCAAAGTTTCCGGGAGGGGAAATGTTGGGAATTGATATTGTCATTCCTGACATTACATATTTAGTAGAAAATCAGCACAACGTAAAAGGCATATTTGTTACTCATGGACACGAAGAGCAAATTGGGGCTATTCCTTTTATACTTCAAAAATTGGACGTGCCGGTATATGGTACAGAATTAACGCTAGCACTTATCAAAGAAAAGTTAAAAGAGTATGGAATTAAAAAATATGAAGCTTTACATCCTATCACTTCGTCAACTGTTTTATCGTTTGAAGGAGTGGATATTTCATTTTTTAGAACGCAGCACAGCATACAAGATTCAGTCGGCATTTGTTTACAAACAAATCAAGGTGCGATTGTATATACAGGTGATTTTAAATTTGATCAAAATTCAGTCAGCATTCAAAGCGCTGATATTGGAAAAATGGCTGCCATTGGGGAAAAAGGCGTCCTGTGTTTGCTTTCAGACAGTACAAATGCGGATAAGCCAGGCTATACAGTTTCCGAAGCCGTTATCGGACAAAATATTACCGACGCTTTTTATAAAAGCAAAGGTCGAATCATTGTTGCTGCATACAGTTCTAATCTGCACCGCATTCAGCAAATCATTCATGCAGCGCATCAGCATGGACGTAACCTGATCGTTATGGAAAAAAGTATGCTGAAAATCATTGATATTGCAGCAAAACTTGGACATTTGCAGCTACCTGAGAATTTAATTGTTCCTGTACAAAAGCTAAAAGATCTTCCTGAACATGAAACGGTTATTTTAACAACAGGTCATCACGGAGAGCCAATTTTAGGTCTTACTCGAATGGCTAAACAGTCCCATAAATTTATTCAAATCAAACAAGATGATACGGTCCTGCTGGCTGCTACACCTGTGGCGGGGCACGAAACGACCTTTTCAAAAACAATTGACGTTATCTATCGTTTGGGAGCAAGCGTAGTGTTTGCACAGAAAAAAGTGCAGGCTTCCGGACACGGAAGTCAAGAAGAATTAAAATTTATGATTAACTTAACAAAGCCGAAATATGTTATGCCTGTGAATGGAGAGTATCGAAAACAAAAAGCTTATGCAAAGCTGGCCGGTCAATTAGGAATATCAGAAGATCATATTTGTTTGCTTGAAAAAGGTGAGCGAATTGAATTTAAAGATGCTCGCATGTACCCTAGCGGTTCTATTCAAGCGGGAAATACGCTCATTGATGGGCTAGGTGTCGGTGATATTGGAAATATCGTTCTGAGAGATCGCAGGCTGCTGTCACAGGACGGAATCTTAACGGTAGTAGTTACGATTAATAAACGCCAAAAAACGGTAGTAGCGGGGCCAGAAATCATCTCTCGCGGATTCGTCTATGTAAGAGAATCAGAAAAGCTTTTAGAAGAAGCAACGAAGATTGTTCAGCAAATTTTAGAAAAGTGTATGGAAGACAAAGTGATCGAGTGGTCTTCATTAAAATTAAAAATGAGAGAAAGTTTAAATCAATTTTTATATGAAAAAACCCGTCGTAAACCGATGATTTTACCGATTATCATGGAAATCTAATGTGAAGCCTTCCCCTTGGGAAGGCTTTTTATTTGCAGGTGATGCGGATGTAATAACTATGAGAAGTTCATACTACTACTATCAATAAGTGAAAGGAGCTAGAATATGTTTGAAAATAACGAAAGATTACATTCTGATGAAGCGCCTCAGCAGCCTAATAAAAATGAAGAAGGCAAGGGCGGAATATTAGATAAAATTCAACAATTAGGACAGACCAATGTGGCTCAGCTTCCTCAGGATTCTAATATTCACTGTTTAACGATTGTAGGACAAATCGAAGGGCACATGCAGCTGCCTCCTCAAAACAAAACGACAAAATATGAGCATGTCATCCCGCAAATTGTGGCGATCGAACAAAATCCAAAAATTGAAGGGTTGCTTATTATCTTGAATACAGTAGGTGGAGATGTAGAAGCGGGTCTTGCAATTGCTGAAATGATTGCTTCGTTATCCAAGCCTTCTGTGTCCATTGTGTTAGGAGGCGGACATTCAATCGGTGTTCCAATTGCGGTTTCAACTGATTATTCGTATATTGCCGGTACAGCTACCATGACCATTCATCCTATTCGCTTAACAGGTCTTGTTATTGGTGTACCGCAAACATTTGAATACTTAGATAAAATGCAAGAGCGCGTGATTAACTTTGTGAGAGAACACTCTCATATTTCAGAAGAAAAGTTTAAAGAACTTATGTTTTCAAAAGGAAACTTAACGCGTGATATCGGGACAAATGTAGTTGGCGGAGATGCTGTTTCATACGGGTTAATTAACGAAGTAGGCGGAGTGGCTCAAGCGATCAAAAAATTGAATGAACTGATTGAGCAAGGACGTCAGAACGAGGAGCAGCTACTGCAATGATTTTGTATACAATGATGCCGCAAGAACTGATCTTTCAGCAGTCTTATCATCAAGAACAATCTCAGCCAAAGCTTATTAACCATAATGGAATCCCGGTTATTGTTGAAGAAAATGAACAAAAGCAACAGCAAATTGTGAGGATTTTAAGCACGAATCCTCAAGATTATTTGAACGAAAATTATTATCCTGGTCAAATTTTGTCGTAAGGATTTCAGTATAATTATGGTGAATATGGTATAATGAATATGACGAAGAAGGCAGCCGCTGTATTGGCTGCTTTTTTATTCAACTGATAAAAGAAACAAAATCAACATAGGGTGTTGGACGTTGATTGGAGTGGAAAAATGGCAAAGAAAAAACGAAGAGGTCAAATAAAAAAGGATGAATGGAAACGCATATTGCGCTTTGAGCTTATTGGCTTATTTTTATTAGCGTTAACGTTAATTGCCATGGCAGGACTCGGTGCTGTAGGACAGGCTCTTGTACTAGTGGTCCGCTTATTTATTGGCGAATGGTATATGCTGTGTTTAATTGGAATGGTTATTTTATCTGTTTATATTATTTGGAAAAGAGAAATGCCTCCTTTAGTGACGCGGCAGCTTATCGGTACATATCTCATTATTTTATCTATTTTACTGTTTAGTCACGTGACGTTATTTGAAAATTTATCGAAAAACGGAACGTTTACAGATCCATCTGTCATTATGAATACGTGGGATTTGTATATGCTCGAAGCAACGGGCCAATCGAATCACAGTGATTTAGGTGGAGGAATGATAGGAGCTATTATGTTTGCCATGTTCTACTATCTGTTTGATAGTTTGGGAACAGAACTTATCGCTGCCTTGCTTATTGTGATTGGGGTATTGCTTATTACCGGACGTTCGCTTCACGAAACGGTATTAAAACTTCTGTCACCTCTAGTGAATTTTTTAACAACGGAGTTAAAAGAAGGCTGGCAAGATATTCAGACGTGGAAACATAAGAAGAAAAAAGCTCCTAAAACAACAAAAAAGAGACGTCAAGAAAAAGCTGTGCAAGAACCTGAAGAAAGCATGGACATAGAAGTAGAAGCACCTTCGCCTCCAATTATTGAACACTTTGACTACGGAGAGGAAGAGTCTGGTCAATCTCCTGCTGCTCCTATAGCTCCGGTGCAGCAGGTTATGGAATCGAAGCCTGTAGCTGCTGCACCGCAACAGCCAAGGCCGCAAAAGGAACAGGAAGAAGAAAAAGCTCCTATGATTACATTTACTGAAACAGAAAATAAAGAGTATGAGCTTCCTCCTATCAAGCTATTAACGATGCCAAAGAAAAGCAACCAGGCAAAAGAGCATAAAAACATTTATAAAAATGCCGAAAAACTTGAAAAAACGTTTCAAAGTTTCGGCGTAAAAGCAAAAGTGGCAAAAGTTCACCTTGGACCAGCTGTTACAAAATATGAAGTATATCCTGATGTAGGAGTAAAAGTAAGTAAGATTGTTAATTTAAGTGATGATCTAGCACTTGCATTAGCTGCCAAAGATATTCGGATTGAAGCTCCAATTCCCGGGAAATCAGCGGTAGGAATTGAAGTGCCGAACGAAGAAGTAGCGATGGTTTCACTTAGAGAAGTACTTGAAGCAACTGAAAATAACCGACCGGATAAAAAGCTATTAGTTGGTTTAGGAAGAGATATTTCAGGCGAAGCTGTGCTAGCAGAGCTTAATAAAATGCCTCATATGCTTGTAGCAGGGGCAACAGGAAGCGGAAAAAGTGTGTGTATCAACGGTATTATTATCAGTATTTTAATGAGAACCAAGCCTCATGAAGTAAAATTAATGATGATTGACCCTAAAATGGTCGAGCTGAATATGTACAATGGCATTCCGCATTTATTAGCTCCTGTTGTAACGGATCCGAAAAAAGCTTCTCAAGCATTAAAGAAAGTTGTAAGTGAAATGGAGCGACGTTACGAGCTGTTTTCACACAGCGGAACGAGAAACATTGAAGGATATAACGATTTAGTAAAACGTATGAATGATGATGGAGACGCCGATGCAAAACAGCCGACTCTTCCTTATATTGTGGTGATTGTCGATGAGTTGGCTGACTTGATGATGGTTGCGTCATCTGACGTCGAAGATTCGATCACACGTCTTGCTCAAATGGCTCGTGCTGCCGGCATTCATTTGATTATTGCTACACAGCGACCATCCGTAGATGTCATTACCGGGGTTATTAAAGCAAACATTCCTTCCCGAATCGCTTTTAGTGTATCTTCACAAACTGACTCTCGGACGATCTTAGATATGGGAGGAGCTGAGAAGCTTCTAGGAAGAGGAGATATGCTGTTCATGCCTGTTGGAGCTTCAAAACCTGTGCGTGTGCAAGGTGCCTTTTTATCAGATGAAGAAGTAGAAGAGATTGTTGATTTTGTAATTGCACAGCAAAAAGCGCAGTATCAAGAAGAAATGATTCCAACCGATGCTCCTGAACAAGTTGATGATTTTGCAGATGAGCTATATGACGAAGCTGTACAGCTTGTAGCAGAAATGCAAACAGCTTCTGTTTCTATGCTGCAGCGACGCTTTCGAATTGGCTATAACCGGGCTGCACGCTTAATCGATGCGATGGAAGAGCGTGGAGTGGTGGGACCTTATGAAGGAAGTAAGCCGCGTTCGGTGCTGATTTCTCAGCAAAACGAGGATGTTGGATCTTAATAATGTTACTAGAAAAAATGAGGCTAGGACAAAAATATTGTAGCCCAAGTGAAAAACGAACCATTAATCAAAATGTTTGATTAATGGTTCGTTTTTTTTGTTATGGTGAACATAGGTTTCATCTGTGTCGTTCCTTCTAGCAGTGGATTAAAGGGCAAGGCGAAGACTCCTGCGGGAAAAGCGCAAGCGACGAGGAGGCTCATCGCCCGCCGAAACCGGAGTCTTGCACGGAAATCAACTGCGGTGTCACAACCGGTTCAGTTCATGTATGCCAGTTGTTCATCTTTAGATTGATTCATTTCGTTATGTCTCAATCTCATTTTTTATGGAAGAAGGGACGGTAAGAATAGTATTATACAAAAATATGTCATGCTAAATAAATGAAATAAAAACGAATATTAAAAAATTTAATGACTAAAATGTTTGGTTTTTATCTAATATTAGAAGAAAAGCAGGTTGTTAGGTATGCTGACATTAAAAAATAACAAAAATTCATTTTTTTAAAAAAATATTAAAAATTTTAACAAAAAATTAATATAACCTATTTATTTATCTGTCGAAAAATGATATATTATTTTCGATTAAGTAGTCGAACATCAGAGGTCTGATGACTTTTTAATATGGAGGAAGAGTGATGTCTATACGTGCGGATAATCGGCACTTGTATTTACAAGTGATTGATGAAATTAAACAAAATATCGAAAAAGGAATTTTTAAAGAAAAGGAAAGACTCCCTTCAGAGTTTGATTTATCAAAGCAGTTAGGGGTTAGCCGCGCAACGTTACGTGAGGCACTTCGCATATTAGAAGAAGAGAATATTATTGTTCGCAGACACGGTGTGGGAACATTTGTCAACACGAAGCCTACTTTTTTATCAGGGATTGAGCAATTAAATAGTATAACACATATGATTGAACAAGCCGGTATGAAGGCAGGAACAATCTTTTTATCTTCTCAAATACAAGAGTTGTCTGAAAATGATTTAACACGTTTTGCTTGCGGGGAAAACGAACAGATTTTATTTGTTGAACGGGTAAGAACAGCAAACGGAGAGCCGGTTGTATATTGCATGGACAAGGTTCCTCAAAAAATATTGCCTGAAAATTTTGAATATAAACAAGAGTCACTGCTAGAAATTCTTGAAAAGCAAGCAGGGAAGCATATTTCATATGCTGTAGCAAACATTGAGCCTCTAGGCTATCATGAAAAAGTTTCTCCTATTTTACAATGCGAGCCTGAAACTGCTTTGCTTGTACTAAAACAAATGCATTATGACCAGTATGATGAACCTATTTTATATTCCAT
The DNA here is from genome assembly GCF_049368575.1 of Priestia sp. 40. NCBI lineage: Bacteria > Bacillati > Bacillota > Bacilli > Caryophanales > Bacillaceae > Priestia > Priestia sp. 40. Next base: position 812,522 of record NZ_JBMPZA010000005.1, on the reverse strand, counting down.
CAATTATTTTAAGGCTGATCAATTTAGTTTCCAAGTACTGCGTAAACGCGTCTAGTTTTTTTGTGGTTAAATGTCAGAAAATTTACAACTGTTTAACATTGTCCTTTTAAGGAGGTGTCAAATGTAGGTCACAAGGACGAAATAGAAAATTGGCTTTATACTTTTAAAACTATTCAGGGGGTTAAAACATGTTAAAACGTAAAACGGGACTTGCATTATCACTAGTATTAGCGGCAGGAACACTTTTAAGCGCGTGTGGCTCAGATGACGCAGGTAAGAGCGGTGGAGATAAAAAAGCGGCGGATTTTAAAGTGGGAATGGTAACAGATACGGGCGGGGTAGATGATAAATCGTTTAACCAATCAGCTTGGGAAGGTCTGACAAAGTTTGGGAAAGACAACGGACTTGATGAAGGGACTGGATATAAGTATTTGCAGTCTACAAAAGCGTCTGAATACGAGAGCAATCTTTCTAAATTTGCTGAGAGTGGCTACAACTTGACGTATGGAATTGGCTTTTTGTTAAAAGAAGATATTAAAAAAGCAGCAAAGCAGTATCCAGATGCTAACTTTGCATTAGTAGACGATACGCTAAAGTCAGAGAACTTAGATAACGTGGCAAGCATTCTATTTAAAGAAGAGCAAGGCTCTTTCTTAGTAGGTGTAGTGGCAGCTAAACAAACGAAAACGAACAAAATCGGCTTTATCGGAGGCGTTGAATCTCCATTAATCAAGAAGTTTGAAAACGGATTTAAAGCAGGTGTTAAATCTGTAAACCCAGATGCTGAAGTTATCTCTCAATACGCAGAAAGTTTTAACTCTCCAGAAAAAGGTTCAGCTATTGCTTCTACCATTTACAGCAAAGGCGCCGATATTATTTATCAAGCGGCAGGCGGTACTGGAAACGGCGTATTTACAGAAGCTAAGAACCGTTCAAAAGGCGGTAAGGACAAAAAGGTTTGGGTAATTGGAGTTGACCGCGATCAGCATGAAGAAGGTATGCCTGAAAACGTAACGTTAACTTCGATGGTTAAACGCGTTGACTTGGCTGTAGAAGATGTTGCAAAAAAAGCAATGGACGACAAATTCCCAGGTGGTAAAGAAGTTGTGTTTGGCTTAAAAGAAGACGGAGTAGGAATTGCTCCATCACAAGATAATGTAAGCAAAGATGCGTTAAAAGCAGTTGATGAGTATAAGCAAAAAATTCTAGACGGTGACATTACAGTGCCTCAAACGGATAAAGAATTTAAAGAATTTGAAAAAACGCTAAAAAAATAAGCTGATATCTGTTAAGCAATGATTATATGAGTATAAAAGGCTAGTGAAAACTAGCCTTTTTCATAGCCAAAAAACGGAAGACAGAATCCTGTAGCAGGCAGGAATAGGGAGTGAAAGCAGTGGAATATGTTATTGAAATGCTAGATATTCGCAAAGAGTTTCCCGGTATTGTCGCTAATGACAATATTACACTCCAAGTGAAAAAGGGAGAAATTCATGCTTTGTTAGGAGAAAATGGTGCAGGTAAGTCAACGCTGATGAACGTTTTATTTGGACTTTATCAGCCTGAAAAAGGGCAGATTCGTGTAAACGGCCAAGAAGTTAAAATCACAGACCCTAATGTAGCGAACGAATTAGGGATTGGGATGGTTCATCAGCATTTTATGCTCGTTCAAAACTTTACAGTAACAGAAAATATTATTCTTGGGAACGAACCGACGCGAACGGGGAAAATTAATATTAAAAAAGCCGCTCAAGATATTCAAGAACTTTCGAATCAATATGGATTATCGGTAGATCCATCTGCAAAGATTCAAGATATCTCGGTTGGCATGCAGCAGCGAGTGGAAATTTTAAAGACGCTTTACAGAGGAGCCGACATTCTTATCTTTGATGAACCTACTGCTGCTTTAACACCTCAGGAAATTACGGAATTAATTCAAATTATGAAAAAGTTAATTCAAGAAGGAAAGTCGATTATTTTAATTACGCATAAATTAAAAGAAATTATGTCAGTGTGCGACCGCTGCACAATTATTCGAAAAGGTGTGGGGGTTGGCACGGTAAATGTAAAAGAGACGAACCCGGATGAACTTGCTGCTTTAATGGTAGGAAGAGAAGTTCACTTTAAAACTGAAAAGAAAACAGCGACTCCAAAAGAAGCTGTGTTAACAATAAAAGAATTAGTAGTAGAAGACAGCCGAGGAGTAGGGGCTGTAAGTTCACTTAATCTAAGCGTTCGAGCTGGCGAAATTGTAGGCATCGCGGGTGTAGATGGAAATGGTCAAACAGAGCTGATTGAGGCAATTACGGGTCTGAGAAAAATAAAGTCGGGCTCGATCACATTAAAAAATCAAGAATTGTCTACGTTATCCACTCGTAAAATTACGGAGTCTGGAGTAGGACATATTCCGCAGGATCGCCATAAGCACGGACTTGTATTAGATTATACAATTGGTGAAAATATCGGTCTTCAAACGTATTATCAAAAGCCGATGTCTAAATCAGGTATTTTGAATTATAAAGAGCTGTATAAAAAAGCAAAAGAACTAATTGCAGAATATGATGTGCGAACGCCTAGTGAATATACGCAAGCGCGATCGCTATCGGGCGGAAATCAGCAAAAAGCCATTATTGCCCGTGAAGTAGACCGCAGTCCAGAACTATTGATTGCAGCTCAGCCAACGAGGGGGCTGGACGTAGGAGCCATTGAATTTATTCATAAGAAACTGATCGAAGAACGAGATAAAGGACGGGCAGTGCTGCTCGTTTCGCTAGAACTAGATGAAGTGATGAATCTAAGCGATCGCATTGCGGTTATTTATGAAGGGAAAATAGTCGACGTTGTAGATCCAAAAGAAACCAATGAACAAGAGTTAGGATTATTAATGGCAGGCGGTACGCGTGAGAAAGCGGGTGGAACAGCATGAATAAACTTGTAAAAAATGAACGTGTAATGATGATTTTGATCCCTGTTGTATCGGCCATATTAGGACTCATTGCCGGAGCGGTTATTATGCTACTAGGCGGCTATGATCCAATGCTTGGCTATCAATCTCTTTTTGACGGGATGTTTGGAACTCCAAAAGCCATTGGAGAAACGATTCGTGCCATGACGCCTCTTGCTCTGGCCGGTATCGCGGTTGCGTTTGCTTATAAAACCGGTCTCTTTAATATCGGAGTAGAAGGACAGCTTTTAGTTGGCTGGTTGGCGTCAGTATGGGTTGGGTATGCGTTTGATTTACCAGCAGTCATTCATATTCCTTTAGCTGTATTAGCAGCAGCAGCTGCTGGAGCAGTTTGGGCGTTTATTCCAGGATTTTTAAAAGCTAAATTTCATGTTCATGAAGTAATTGTTTCCATTATGATGAACTATATTGCTCTTTATACAACGAGCAGCTTAATCCGTACGTATTTATATGCGGGTAATGAAAAATCGTATGACATTAAAGAATCGGCATCTTTAGCATCCAGCTTTTTAGCACAGTTAACCAATAACTCTCGCCTTCATTACGGCATTCTTATTACCATCGCTGCAGCCGTCGTGATGTGGTTTATTTTGAATAAAACAGCTAAGGGCTTCGAGCTAAGAGCTGTTGGTTTTAATCAACATGCTTCACAGTATGCAGGAATGAATGTAGGGCGAAACATTGTGTTATCCATGGCGATTTCAGGCGCTTTTGCTGGGCTTGCCGGGGCGATGGAAGGGCTTGGAACATTTCAGTATATGGGCACATTCACTGCGTTTACAGGTACGGGGTTTGACGGTATCGCCGTAGCCCTTTTAGGAGCTAACAGCGCAATTGGAATTTTATTAGCATCATTCTTTTTCGGAGGACTGCAAACTGCGGCTCCTCAAATGAACTTTATGACAGGCGTACCGTCTGAATTAATTCAAATTGTCATTGCGCTTATTATCTTTTTTGTTGCATCTAGTTATTTAATTCGCTGGGTGCTTGGCCGTGCAGGCAAGGGGGGAGCAAAATGAACTTCTTAGAGGTGTTAGCCATTATTATTCCAGCGGCGCTTTATTCAGCTGCACCGCTTATCTTTACCGCGCTCGGAGGGATATTTAGTGAACGTTCCGGGGTCGTGAACATCGGATTAGAAGGGCTGATGATGTTTGGCGCGTTCACAGGTATTGTTTCAACCCTTTTACTTCAGGATTCATTAGGTGCTTGGGCCCCGTGGGTGGCAATAGTAATAGCGGCTGTTGTTTGCGCTGTGTTCTCGCTCATTCATGCTGTTGCAAGTATTACATTAAAAGCAGATCAAACGGTAAGTGGTGTAGCACTGAATTTTTTAGCTGCGGGTCTTTCAATCTTTTTAATTAAAAAGATTTTTGGGAAAGGACAAACAGATTTTATTCAATTCCGTATCGATAAAGTAAGTATTCCAGGTCTATCAGACATTCCAATAATCGGTAAAATCCTGTTTTCGAACGTTCCTATTACGTCTTATATCGCCATTGCGTTAGCTTTTGCTGTATGGTACATCATTTATAAAACACCATTTGGTCTTCGTCTTCGTTCAGTTGGTGAACACCCAATGGCAGCAGACACGATGGGGATCAAAGTTGTGAGAATGCGTTACGTTGGCGTTATGATTTCCGGCATGTTCGCTGGAATCGGCGGAGCGGTGTATGCTACGTCTATCGCTACAAACTTTGCAGCGGGAACGATTGCTGGACAAGGGTTCCTTGCTATTGCAGCCATGATTTTCGGGAAGTGGCATCCTATTGGTGCTTTAGGTGCAGCCATGTTTTTCGGATTAGCACAGTCTTTGAGTATCACGGGGGCTCAGATTCCAGTTATTCAAGATATTCCATCCGTCCTTTTAACCATTGCACCGTACGTATTAACAATCTTAGCACTCACTGGTTTTGTAGGACGTGCTGAGGCTCCTAAAGCGCTAGGCGTTCCTTATGAAAAAGGCCGCCGCTAATAAATCCTCTATACGAGGTCTAACAATGACTAAAGTTGGATAAATATAGAAGGTGGAGACAAAGAAATCATATTCTTTTCTCCGCCTTTTTTCATTGATAGAAAGAATATGAAAAGAAATGAGGAAGCGCGCGGCAAGTTACTTGAAAATGTTTCCTTGAATTCGATATAGTGGTTATAAGACTAAAATTAGCGTTAAAGATTCAAAATAGAAGTATTGTCTAGTTAATACATCAAAATTTAAAAGGAGGTTTATATATGAAATTATTGACTGAACAAAAACATGAACTAGAAGGATTGACTGTTCATACCATTCAAACAGCTAAGTACAAAACAAACACGTTCATTTTAAAACTAAATGCCCCTTTAGATAAGAAAACGGTGACAATGCGTGCCCTTTTACCTTATGTGCTTCAAAGTGCTACCGAGTCGCTGCCGTCTACGACAAAGCTTCGTACATATTTAGATGAGCTTTATGGTGCTACTTTACAAGTAGACTTAACAAAAAAAGGTGATAACCACGATATTACGATTCGCATTGATATAGCGAATGAAAAATATTTGAAAGATTCAACTCCGCTTTTGCAAAAAGCGTTAGCGCTTCTTGGCGATATTTTATTAAAGCCAGCAGTTGAAGGGGACTCTTTTTTAAAGGATATTATGACAAAAGAAAAGCGTTCGCTTCGTCAGCGAATTCAAGCCGTATTTGATGACAAAATGCGCTATGCTAATTTAAGACTAGTCGAAGAAATGTGTAAGGAAGAACCTTACTCTTTACATGTAAACGGTCAAATTGACGACGTGGAAGAAATTACAGGTGAAAGTTTGTACGCCTATTATCAGCAGGTGTTAAAAGAAGATGCCATTCACCTTTATGCTATTGGAGATTTGCAAGTCGAAGAGGTTTTACAAACAGTAAAAGAAACATTTACTTTACCAAAGCGCGAGCAAAAAGACATTGAAGATTCTATTACGTCTAAAGATATCTCAAAAGTAAATGAAGTAGTGGAAAAACAAGAAGTAAAACAAGGGAAATTAAATATTGGCTACCGCACAAATGTTGTATACGGAGATAGACAGTATTTTGCTCTGCAAGTATTTAACGGTATATTCGGAGGTTTCTCACATTCTAAGCTATTTATCAATGTGCGTGAAAAAGCCAGCTTAGCCTATTATGCCGCTTCAAGGGTAGAAAGTCATAAGGGGTTACTAATGGTCATGTCGGGTATTGATGCTAAAAATTACGACCAAGCCGTTACCATTATTAAAGAACAAATGCAGGAGATGAAGCAAGGGTCGTTTACAGACGGGGAAATCGCTCAAACAAAAGCAGTCATTCACAATCAGCTCCTTGAAACGGTGGATACTCCACGAGGACTAGTAGAGGTTATGTATCATAATGAATTAACAGGCAAAGACATTTCAATTGACGAATACTTAAAGCGTATTGATGCGGTATCTAAGCAGGAAATTATTAAAGTGGCTGAGAAAATTGAAATGGATACAATTTATTTCTTAACAGGAACGGGCGGTGAAGAAAATGGAGAAAATTGAATTTTCGCAGCTTCAAGAACAGCTGTATCATGAAAAAATGGATAACGGGCTGCAGGTATATATTTTGCCAAAGCCGGAGTTTAACAAAACGTTCGCTACCTTTACAACGAACTACGGATCGATTGACAATCAATTCGTACCACTAAATGAAAAGGAAATGACAAAAGTTCCGGACGGAATCGCACATTTTTTAGAGCATAAATTATTTGAAAAAGAAGACGGGGATGTCTTTCAGCAGTTTAGTAAACAAGGTGCTTCGGCCAATGCATTTACTTCTTTTACCCGCACAGCTTACTTATTCAGCTGTACGTCAAATTTTGAAGAAAACCTTGAAACATTAGTGGATTTTGTACAAGAGCCGTACTTCTCAGAAAAAACGGTAGAAAAAGAAAAAGGCATTATTGGTCAAGAAATTACAATGTATGACGACAATCCGGACTGGCGCTTGTATTTTGGTACCATTCAAAATATGTACAAAAACCATCCTGTGAAGATTGACATTGCCGGCACAATCGAATCGATTTCACATATTAATAAAGATTTGCTGTATACATGCTATGAAACGTTCTACCATCCAAGCAACATGCTGTTGTTCATTGTAGGTCCTGTTGATGCGGAAAAAGTAATGAAGCAAGTTCGAGATAATCAGCAGAAAAAAGATTATAAAGAAATCTCTGATATACAGCGTCATTTTGACGAAGAGCCTGAAACGGTGGATCAAGAAAAGCAAGTGTTAAAAATGCCGGTGCAGTCTTCGAAATGTATGGTAGGATTAAAAGCAAAAAATCCGCAGCGTTCAGGTGGAGAAATGCTTAAATACGAGTTAGCAATGAATATTATTTTAGATTACGCGTTTGGAAAAAGCTCTTCGTATTATGAGGAGTTATATGCAGACGGGCTCATTGATGAAACATTTGCTTATGATTATACGGAGGAAAGAGGATTTGGTTTTGCTCTTATCGGAGGAGATACGGACCAACCGGAACAGCTGTATGATCGAGTTAAACAAATTTTACTTGAAATGAAAACAAAATCACTAACAGAAGAGGAACTTGAGCGTATTCGTAAAAAGAAAATCGGCGGATTTTTACGTTCATTAAACTCACCTGAGTTTATCGCTAATCAGTTTACACGCTATGCGTTTAATGATATGAATTTATTTGATATTGTTGAAACGCTGGAAAAACTGAAGGTGAACGAAATAAAAGATGTGCTAAACGAGATTATTGATGAAAAGAACTTTACGGTTTGTGAAGTAGTACCTAAATAAAGATGATTGTTGCCAAAAAAGCTGATATTCATCAGCTTTTTTGCATGTAAAGGAGAGAAGGTTATGGAGAAATTTGCCCTTGTGACAGGTGCAAGCGGAGGAATCGGCACAGCGATTGCTAAAAAATTGGCTGAGGATGGATATTCGCTTATCTTGCATTACCATCAGCGAAGAGACAAAATAGAGGCGCTTGCACATGAGCTGGCTGAAAAGGTAAAAACCGTGTTTACGGTACAAGCGGATTTATCATGTAAAGAGGGAGTGGAGAAGTTTTTAAAGGAAATTATTGTTCCGGTAGAAGTTATTATTCATAACAGTGGACGAAGCGTTAGCGGGTTAATGACAGATACTCCGGCAAATGAAACCGAAGAAATGATCTATCTTCACATCACGGCTCCCTTTGTTATTACAAAAGCTTTATTGCCTAAAATGATTAGTGCTAAAAGCGGACAAATCCTCATGATTTCTTCTATTTGGGGACTTACAGGAGCTTCGTTTGAAGTCCTTTATTCAATGGTAAAAGGTGCACAAAATACGTTTGTAAAAGCTTTGGCAAAAGAGGTTGCATTAAGTGGAATTCGAGTCAATGGAGTTGCGCCGGAGCGATTGAAACGGATATGATGGCCAGCTATTCAAAAGAAGAGGTCAAAGAGCTGGCTGAAGAGATCCCTTTAGGAAGAATAGGATATCCAAAAGAAGTGGCAGATGCCGTTTCATATTTAATATCTTCACGAGCTTCCTACATAACGGGACAAATATTATCGGTTAATGGCGGTTGGTACATATAAAGTGTGCATAAAATCAAAAACAAGGTACAAACTATGATATGAATAAACCTTAAGGAGGGCTACTCATGTCAGTATTAGAAAATTGGGATAGCTGGAAAGATTTTTTAGGCGACCGTTTACATCATGCGCAAAACGAAGGAATGCAAGAAGAAGTTATTCATGATCTTGCTTATCAAATTGGTGGATATTTAGCAAACCAAGTTGATGCAAAAAATGATCAAGAGCGAATTTTAGCAGACCTTTGGAGCGTTGCTTCTAAAGAAGAGCAGCATGCGATTGCGAGCAGCATGGTGAAATTAGTTCAAAATAACGGATCAGTAAAATAAGTTATCGTTTCTAAAAAGGAGCTAATTCACCGCGTGTGAGAGCTCCTTTTTTCTTAGAAATAAATAGTACAAATAAATAAGCGCTTACATACATAACAAATGTAGAACTACTTGTCTTTAGGGTTTATAATATAATGGAAATCATTTATAGTTAAACTAGGTGAAAAAAAGGGGGCACCTCTCGAAGGCCAGCCAAGAAATGGGAGGGGTTTGATGGAGAAAATTGAGTGGTATTTAGAATATCAAATACAAAAAAATCGTCCGGGTCTTTTAGGTGATATTTCATCGCTTCTTGGAATGTTGTCAATTAATATTGTCACAATTAATGGAGTGGATGATATTCGCCGTGGATTATTGCTGCGCTGTGATTCACATGAGCAAATAGACAGGCTTGAATCTATTTTGAAAACAATGGATAATATCATTGTGACAAAAATGAGACCGCCTAAATTGCGTGATAAGTTAGCAGTGCGTCACGGTCGCTATATTCAGCGGGACGCAGATGATAAAAAGACGTTCCGTTTCGTAAGAGATGAATTAGGTTTGCTCGTAGATTTTATGGCGGAACTGTTTAAACAAGACGGTCATAAGCTTATCGGCATTCGGGGTATGCCGCGAGTAGGCAAAACCGAATCCATTGTAGCAGCTAGCGTATGTGCCAACAAAAGGTGGCTTTTTGTGTCTTCTACACTCTTAAAACAAACGATTCGCAGTCAGCTTATTGCTGACGAATACAACGCTGATAATATTTTTATTATTGACGGGATTGTATCGACAAAACGAGCAAATGAAAAGCACTGGCAGCTTGTTCGAGAAGTAATGAATGTACCCGCGACAAAAATTGTGGAGCATCCGGATGTATTTGTACAAAATACCGAGTATTCGTTAGATGATTTTGCCTACATTATTGAAATAAGAAACGACCCCAATGAGAAAATTACATATGAAATAATGGAAGGTCCTCAAATGTTTCAAGACGGTGGATTATCGATGTTTGATTTTTAGCATAATTGGTAGGTGTTAGCATTGACAGAGTTAGGACAAAGGTTAAGACAAGAACGAGAAAGCAAAGGATTGTCGTTAGAGGATTTACAAAAACTAACGAAAATTCAAAAACGCTATTTACTTGGCATTGAAGAAGGCAATTATGAGGTTATGCCGGGGAAATTTTACGTACGAGCGTTTATTAAGCAATACTGCGAAGCAATTGGGTTGGACACAGATGCTATTTTTGAAGAATACAAATCAGACATTCCTTCAACTCAAACAGAAGACATGCCGCAGCAGCTTTCGCGCGTTCGCAGCCGCAAAGAAATTCCTCAGCATACAAAAGGAGTTACCAAAGCATATGACTACCTTCCAACTGTGCTAGTGGTGGCGGGAGTTGTAGTTGTTGGGATTATTATTTGGGTAATCGCTCAAAATATCGTTTCGGATAAAAACAAGGAGCAGGCTAACCAAGAAGCTCCAAACAGCGAAGTTCAGCAGTCTAACACGCAGGAAGAAACGAATGAAACTACTGCAAAAAATGACAATAGCAAGTCAGAAGATGAACAAAGTGCTGCTGATAAGAAAGAACAAGAAAAAGAAAAAGCTGAAAAAGAAAAAGCCGCAAAAGAAAAAGCTGAAAAAGAAAAAGCTGAAAAAGAAAAAGCTGAAAAAGAAAAGAAAGACAGCGGTAAACAAGAATACAAGGAAGTTCAAAAAACAGGCAGAAGTGCTACGTATGCTCTTTCCGGTACAGATGCATTTAATCTAGAAGTAACATCCACTCAAGCAGATACTTGGTTAGATGTGAAAAATGGAAAAGGAAATGCCTTCTTTAGCTCTATTCTAAAAAAAGGTGAAACAAAAGAATTTGATTTGACGAAAGAAACTGAAGCTCGTGTCAACATCGGTTATTCACCTGGAGTAGAGTTAAAAATAAATGGAAAAGCGGTTGACTTGCCGTTTGATTCATCCAAGCAAGTTCGACAAGTTGTAACGATTCAGCATCAGCCGGCAGAAGCACAGTAAACACCCTGTTTTAAAAAGTGATCAGGGTGTAAATAAAGATAATATGTGAATTAATCATTCATTCACGCTATAATAAAACCAAAGCCGTGCAAACAACTTCGTTTGCACGCTTTCAGTTTGTAACAGTAATTGGAGGCAGAAGAAGTGAATTTACCAAACAAGATTACCATTTCGCGGATTTTTCTAATTCCCGTATTCCTCATTTTTATGATGGTGCCGCTACCATTTGGCACAGTGGAGGCAGCAGGAAAAGAGATTCCGATCGCTCACCTATTAGGGGCAGCATTATTTATTATTGCATCTACAACAGACTGGATAGACGGATACTATGCTCGAAAGTACGATTTAGTCACGAACTTGGGCAAATTTTTAGATCCACTAGCAGACAAGCTGTTGGTTTCAGCTGCGCTTGTAGCTATTGTTGACTTAGATTTAATTGCAGGTGCAGGATGGGCTGCTATTATCATTATTAGCCGTGAATTTGCTATCACTGGTTTAAGACTTGTACTAGCAGGGGAAGGGGAAGTTGTAGCAGCAAATATGTTAGGGAAAATTAAAACATGGACTCAAATTTTAGCTATTTCAGCTATTCTGCTGTATAACTTGCCTTTTGAATGGGTTTCCATTCCATTTGCTAGCGTAATGCTTTGGATCTCAGTAATTTTTACGGTTATTTCAGGCTGGGACTACTTTGCTAAAAACAAACAGGCTTTTGTTAACTCAAAATAAGTAAGATGGAGATGATATGATGAACGCTGAAATTATTGGAGTCGGCTCTGAGCTGCTGCTTGGACAAATTGCCAATACAAACGCTCAGTATTTATCGAAAAAATTAGCCGAACTTGGAATTAATGTTTACTATCATACGGTAGTAGGAGATAATGCACAGCGCTTAAAAGAAGTGATTGCTACAGCTCAAACGCGTGCGGAGTTAATTATTTTCACAGGCGGGCTTGGTCCTACAAAAGATGATTTAACAAAAGAAACAATTGCGAGTGTGCTAGGAGTAGAGCTGACAACAAATGCAGAAGCACTTGAAAGCATTGAAGCCTATTTCAAACAGTCAAATCGTGTCATGACACCTAACAATAAAAAACAGGCAATTGTGCTAGAAGGTTCAGCAGTGCTCCCTAACGATTACGGAATGGCTCCAGGTATGGGGCTTACGGTAGATGGAAAACACTATATGCTATTTCCCGGGCCACCAAAAGAGCTTTATCCAATGTATGAATCGTACGGTCAAGAATTTTTAGCTCAAAAGCTTGAATTAAAAGAAAGTATTGAATCACGCGTTCTTCGCTTTTTCGGAATAGGAGAATCACAGCTTGAGACGGAAATTGAAGATTTGCTTGATGCGCAAACCAACCCGACGATTGCGCCGCTAGCGGGAGATGGAGAAGTGACGCTTCGCTTAACTGCTAAGCACGCTGATACTGCTGAAGCACAGCGCATGTTAGACGAAGTGGAAAAAACCATTTCAGAGCGCGTAGGCGAGTATTTGTATGGATACGAAGCAACTTCTTTACATAATGAATTGGTAAAAGAATTAACGGCACAAGGATTAACGATTGCTTCAGCTGAAAGTTTAACCGGCGGTTTATTTAGCGAACGTTTAACAACTGTTTCAGGTGCTGGAGAAGCTGTAAAAGGCAGCCTGGTCGCCTATCATTATGAAATAAAGCAAAATATTCTCGGAGTGAGCGAACACACGCTGAATCAGTACGGAGCCGTTAGCGAGCAGTGCGCGGCTGAAATGGCTCAGCGTATTCAACAGTTATGCAAAACGGATATTGGCATCGGGTTTACAGGTGTAGCTGGACCCTCCAAACAAGAAGGACATCCTGTAGGAACAGTATATATAGGAGTAGCCTATAAAGGTCAAGCTCCTCAAGTTTACAGCCTGCAGCTATCTGGAAGTCGCCAGGGGATTCGTTCACGAACAGTTAATTATGGCTGTCATTACGTATTAAAGATGATAAAAAAATAAAGAAAAAAAGGCTGTTTAGTTTTTCCAAAACAGCCTTTTTTTTATAAAATAATAAACGAACATTTATTCGCTTTTTGCTTGTCAAACGACTCAAAAACTAGTATAGTAAGTTATAGAAAGTTGTTAATTCGACATTGCTACTACATCGTAGTAAGTTTGCAGTTTATAGATGATTTCAAAGAGATAGAGGAGGAAATTGAGTGAACGATCGTCAAGCAGCCCTTGATATGGCTTTAAAACAAATTGAAAAGCAATTTGGTAAAGGTTCAATTATGAAATTAGGTGAACAAACGGAAAAAAGAATTTCTACAATTCCAAGTGGTTCATTAGCGTTAGATATAGCTTTAGGTGTAGGTGGATATCCACGTGGACGTGTAGTTGAAGTATATGGTCCAGAAAGCTCAGGTAAAACAACAGTTGCTCTTCATGCGATTGCAGAAGTTCAACAGCAGGGGGGACAAGCTGCATTTATCGATGCGGAGCACGCGTTAGATCCTGTATATGCTCAAAAATTAGGTGTGAATATTGATGAGCTATTATTATCTCAGCCTGATACGGGAGAACAAGCTTTAGAAATTGCTGAAGCCTTAGTTCGAAGCGGCGCAGTAGATATTATCGTTGTCGACTCAGTAGCAGCGTTAGTGCCAAAAGCGGAAATTGAAGGAGAAATGGGAGACTCTCACGTGGGTCTACAAGCTCGTTTAATGTCTCAAGCATTGCGTAAACTATCTGGAGCTATCAACAAGTCTAAAACAATCGCTATCTTTATTAACCAAATTCGTGAAAAAGTCGGCGTTATGTTTGGTAACCCTGAAACAACTCCTGGTGGACGTGCGCTTAAATTCTATTCTTCAGTGCGTCTAGAAGTGCGTCGTGCAGAGCAGTTAAAGCAAGGAAACGATATTGTTGGTAACAAAACAAGAATTAAAGTTGTCAAAAACAAAGTAGCTCCGCCTTTCCGTGCTGCTGAAGTAGATATTATGTACGGAGAAGGTATTTCAAAAGAGGGTGAAATTTTGGATATCGCTTCTGAACTAGATATTGTTCAAAAAAGTGGATCATGGTATTCGTATAATGATGAGCGTCTAGGTCAAGGCCGTGAAAATGCAAAACAATTCTTAAAAGAAAATACTGATATTCGTCAGGAAATTGCGGGACAAGTGCGTGAACATCATGGTTTAGACCAAGATGGAGAGCCAGCTCCTGAGGATGACGATCAAGGCGATTTAAATATTTAACTTGCTGCGAGATAAAAAAAGACTCCTCTATTTCAAAGAAGGGGTCTTTTTTTTGTAAAAATTGTTAATGCTAGAAAAGTAACATACGAAATTTCAATATATACTGTAGAGGCAGGCTTGACAATAAAAATGCACAGATTTACAATTAAGATGTATATTTTCCCTTTTTAAAACATTTTAGCGTTTAAAAGCCTTTGTGTGTATATTGAAAGGTGAATACGATGTACATGCCGACATGAAATTTAAAACTTACAAGTTTATAGCAAGGGGAGGTGAAATGATGGATACTAATACAATCATCTTCGCTTTGCTTGGCCTAATCGTCGGTGCAGTTGTTGGCTTTTTTGTTTGTAAATCGATTGCTGAAGCTAAAATTGCGGGAGCAAAGTCTAGTGCAGAACAAATTATTGATGAAGGAACCCGCGAGGCGGAAGCTTTGAAAAAAGAAGCTTTACTAGAAGCGAAGGATGAAATCCATCAGCTTCGTACAGAGGCAGAACAAGATATTCGTGATCGTCGAGCAGAACTTCAAAAACAAGAAAATCGATTAATGCAAAAAGAGGAAAATCTTGATCGTAAAGACGAATCACTTGATAAACGTGAAGCGTTACTTGAAAAGAAAGATGATTCTCTTACTGTTAAACAACAGCATATTGAAGAGATGGAAAGCAAAGTTGAAGAAGTAGTACGTGCACAGCAAACAGAGCTAGAGCGCATTTCAAGCTTAACAAGAGAAGATGCAAGAGCGATTATTTTAGATCGTGTTGAAAATGAACTTTCCCACGACATTGCAATAATGGTAAAAGAAACAGAAAACCGTGCAAAAGAAGATGCCGATAAAAAGGCGAAAGAAATTCTTTCACTTGCTATTCAGCGTTGCGCAGCAGATCATGTTGCTGAAACGACTGTCTCAGTTGTTAACTTGCCAAATGACGAAATGAAAGGCCGAATTATCGGTCGAGAAGGTCGAAACATCCGTACGCTTGAAACTTTGACAGGAATTGATCTTATTATTGATGATACGCCAGAAGCAGTTATTTTATCAGGATTTGACCCAATTCGTCGTGAGACAGCAAGAATTGCACTTGATAAACTCGTTCAAGATGGTCGTATCCATCCCGCACGTATTGAAGAAATGGTTGAAAAATCTCGCCGTGAAGTGGACGAATATATTCGTGAAGTTGGTGAACAAACGACGTTTGAAGTCGGTGTTCACGGGTTGCACCCAGACTTGATGAAAATTCTTGGTCGCTTAAAATTCAGAACAAGCTATGGTCAAAATGTGCTGAAACATTCAATGGAAGTAGCTCATTTATCAGGACTTATGGCTGCTGAATTAGGTGAAGATGAAACGTTAGCCAAACGAGCAGGATTGTTACATGATATTGGTAAAGCAATTGATCATGAGGTAGAAGGAAGTCACGTAGAAATCGGTGTTGAATTAGCTACCAAGTATAAAGAACATCCGGTTGTTATTAACGCGATTGCTTCTCACCATGGAGATACAGAACCAACATCAATCATTGCTGTACTAGTTGCAGCAGCGGATGCATTATCTGCTGCAAGACCAGGTGCTCGCAGTGAGACGTTAGAAAACTACATTCGTCGTCTTGAAAAGTTAGAAGAAATTTCAGAGTCTTATGAAGGCGTTGAAAAATCATTTGCGATTCAAGCAGGGCGTGAAGTTCGTATTATGGTGAAACCAGATACGATTGGTGATCTAGAAGCGCATCGACTTGCTCGAGATATCCGAAAACGAATTGAAGATGAGCTGGATTATCCTGGCCACATCAAAGTAACCGTTATTCGTGAAACAAGAGCAGTAGAGTATGCAAAATAAAAATGAAGTGGCGTTTCGCCACTTTATTTTTTTTCGTAGAGATGAAGTTGCAGATTAAGAATGAAGTATAGGAGCTTTTACATGAGAATTTTATTTATTGGAGACGTAGTTGGTTCTCCGGGCCGTGAAATGGTTGAAGAATATTTACCAAGATTAAAAAGAAAATATTCTCCGGGACTTACAATTGTGAATGGAGAAAATGCTGCTTCAGGAAAAGGCATTACCGAAAAGATTTATCGTCAGTTCTTACAAGCAGGGGCTAACATTATTACCCTTGGTAACCACGCGTGGGACAAACGTGAAATTTTTGATTTTATTGACGATGCAAAAAATCTTGTTCGTCCAGCTAATTTTCCTGAAGGTACACCGGGCAAGGGAATTACGTATTTTACGTACAATCAGCTTGAGGTAGCCGTGATTAATTTACAAGGGCGCACGTTTATGGCTCCGCTTGATTGTCCATTTCAAAAAGCAGATGAACTGATTGAAGAAGCACGTCAGCGCACTCCGCTTATTTTTATTGATTTTCATGCTGAAACAACAAGTGAAAAGCAAGCGATTAGCTGGTATGTGGACGGTCGTGTCAGCGCTGTTGTCGGCACTCATACGCACGTTCAAACAGCTGACAATTGTATATTGCCAAAAGGAACAGCCTACATCTCTGACGTAGGAATGACGGGACCTTATGACGGTATTTTAGGAATGGAGCGCGAAGCTGTTATTAAGCGTTTTTTAACGTCTCTTCCTGTTCGATTTGAAGTGCCAAAAGAAGGAAGAACGCAGCTTAGTGGAATCATTATTGATATTGATCAAAAGACGGGGAAAGCAACAAAAACAGAGCGAATTTTAATCAACGAAGACCATCCGTTTTTTGAATAAAGGGAAAAAGTCAATGTGTCGAAAGACGATACGTTGGCTTTTTTATTTTGTCAAAAACGTAAAAAGAAAAAAGAAAGGTGTAGAAATATAAGTTTTTGAATATTTAGGAAAAACAAGCAGGAATACGTTTGACATATCGTGAATATAGTAACATTGAAATCAATTAAGTCATTGGTCTAATGATCTCTCATCATACATTGTAAAGAATAAGGAGGAGCTAGATATGGAAATATTAAAAGTTTCAGCAAAGTCTAATCCAAATTCAGTTGCTGGTGCCTTAGCAGGCGTGCTGCGCGAACGCGGCGCAGCAGAAATTCAAGCCATTGGGGCCGGGGCGCTTAATCAAGCAGTAAAAGCTGTAGCAATCGCAAGAGGGTTCGTTGCACCAAGTGGGGTTGATTTAATCTGCATCCCAGCTTTTACAGATATTCAAATTGATGGAGAAGAGCGAACAGCCATTAAATTAATTGTAGAGCCGCGATAATTATAAAAACCACGGACCTGTAAAGCATAGAAGCCAAACAGGTCCTTTTTGTATAGAGCTAAAGGGGTGTGGGTTGTGATATTTGATGCTCATTGTGATGTATTGATGAAGCTCTGGTT
This sequence comes from Priestia sp. 40, assembly GCF_049368575.1. Lineage (NCBI taxonomy): Bacteria > Bacillati > Bacillota > Bacilli > Caryophanales > Bacillaceae > Priestia > Priestia sp. 40. The sequence continues at coordinate 795,082 of NZ_JBMPZA010000005.1, read as the reverse complement.
AAATAAACGTTTATCTTTTACATATGATTTAGCGCTGCATGTGACGTTAGAAGGAATAAAAAAAGCAAAAGGGAAAGTTCAGCTATTCGCTATTTATATTCCAGAAGCGGTTCCGGCAGCTCAGCGCTTTGATGTTGCGTTAGAAATGATCCAGCTGTTTCAGAGTCATATTTTATCGCTTCCCGGTGTGAAATGGGTTCGTTCAAAGCACGATATAGATAGCTTAAAAAAAGGGGAAATAGGAGCAATGCTGACGCTTGAAGGGTGCGATGCCATTGATACCAGTTTAGTTCGTTTAAAGACACTTTTTTCACTGGGTGTACGTTCAGTAGGTTTGACATGGAATTACAGCAATGCTGTGTGTGACGGTATTTTAGAACCTCGAGGCGCGGGGTTATCTTCTTTTGGAAGAAAAGTTGTTGAATTGAATAATGAACATAAAGTGTGGACGGATGTCTCTCATTTATCGGTAAGAGGTTTTTGGGATGTGATTGAGCTAGCGCAATATGTAGTGGCTACTCATTCCAATTCACACGTATTGTGTTCTCATCCCCGGAATTTAAGAGACGATCAAATTCATGCTTTAATAAAGCGAAACGGCGTGATTGGCATTACGTTTGTCCCTGAATTTTTAACGAGCTCTGCCAAAGCGCAAATAGCGGATGTGATCCGTCACCTTGATTACATGTGTGAAAGAGGAGGCGAATACTCCGTTGGTTTTGGCTCTGACTTTGACGGCATTGACAAAACGGTTCATCGTCTCGGAAGATATGAACAGTATACGAATTTAATCGAAGAACTCCTTAAGCATTACACTGAGGAGCAGGTAAAACGTTTTCTGTTTCAAAACTTTGCTGATCGTGTATGCAGCTAATAAAAAAAGAGCTTTTTCTTCTTGGAAAAGCTCTTTTTTTATGGAAGATATTTATATACTAATGCCTCATTTGAAGACAGAAAAGATCATTAAAAAACTTCATCTTATTCATTAAATATAAATATAATTAAAACGATTGAGAATTCAATGGAAAGGGTTGCATTTTTCTGGCAATCGGAATAAAATTGAAAACGGATTATGGAGCTGCTCAAGCAGAAACGTATCCTGTACAGCGACAAGGTGCTGTGGGAGTTTTGCGAATGATTTTGGTTCGTGAAATGCAGAAGCAAATGAAATCGTTTGCTAATTTACTTTTTTCAGTTTTTATCAATAAAATAGATTTCTATATTAAGAGCAATTAAAGGAGTGGCGTTGATTTATGGTACAGCAACTTTCATGGAAAGTTGGCGGACAGCAGGGTGAGGGAATCGAAAGTACGGGAGAAATCTTTTCAACCGCTTTAAATCGATTAGGTTATTACTTATACGGCTATCGTCATTTTTCTTCTCGTATCAAAGGTGGACATACAAATAATAAGATCCGAGTGAGTACAACTCAGGTTCGATCTGTGTCAGATGATTTGGATATTTTAGTTGCGTTCGATCAGGAAACAATCGATGTAAACGTCCATGAGCTGCGCGTAGGAGGCGTTGTAATTGCAGATGCGAAATTCAACCCAAGTCTGCCCGAAACATGTACAACTGCTACGCTATATGCTGTTCCGTTTACGGAAATTGCAACGGAATTAGGAACGTCGCTAATGAAGAACATGGTTGCTGTGGGCGCTTCAAGTGCTGTGCTTCATATTGACACAGAAGTATTTGAAGAAGTAGTGCTTGAAATCTTCGGCAAAAAAGGCCAAAAAGTTGTACAAAAAAACATGGAGGCTATTAAAAAAGGTGCAGATTACATTCGTGAACAGCTAGGCGAACAATTAGAAACAATGAAACTAGATCCAGCGGATGGTAAAAAACGTATGTTTATGATTGGAAACGATGCAATTGCGTTAGGTGCTTTAGCCGGTGGCGCTCGTTTTATGCCAGCATATCCAATTACTCCTGCTTCAGAAATTATGGAATACTTAATTAAAAAGCTTCCTCAATTTGGTGGAACCGTTATTCAAACAGAAGATGAAATCGCAGCATGTACGATGGCTATCGGAGCTAACTATGCAGGCGTACGTGCGCTGACTGCATCAGCTGGACCTGGTCTATCCTTAATGATGGAGTCGATTGGATTAGCGGGCATCACTGAGCAGCCTGTTGTTATTATAGATACGCAGCGCGGCGGTCCAAGTACAGGGCTTCCAACTAAGCAAGAACAGTCCGATTTAATGGCCATGATTTACGGTACGCACGGTGAAATTCCAAAGATCGTCATGGCGCCAAGTACGGTTGAAGAAGCATTCTACGATACGATTGAAGCGTTTAACTTAGCAGAAGAATATCAGTGTCCAGTTATTATGCTAACGGATTTACAGCTTTCACTTGGGAAGCAATCAGTAGAGCCGCTTGACTATAACCGCGTTGAAATCCGCCGCGGTAAGCTTCAGCAAGGAGAACTAGAAGAGCTAGAAGAAAAACAATACTACAGGCGCTACCGCGTAACAGAAGACGGCGTATCACCACGCGTCATTCCAGGAATGAAGCATGGTATTCATCACGTAACGGGAGTAGAACATGATGAGACAGGAAAGCCATCTGAATCTCCAGTGAACCGCGATGATCAAATGAATAAGCGTCTTCGTAAAACAAAAGGAATTCGTTTTAATACGCCAATTCATGTCCATTCCCATGAAAAAGAGTCTGATATTTTATTTGTTGGATTTAATTCGACGCGAGGAGTCATTGAAGAGGCAATGGAACGTTTGGAACAGGATGGTATAAAAGTCAACCATGCTCACATTCGTTTGATTCATCCTTTCCCAGCTGACGAACTGCTTCCTTACGTGCAAGGAGCTAAAAAAGTAGTCGTCGTTGAAAACAATGCTACTGGACAGCTTGCTAATATTTTAAAAATGAATATTGCAAGTCATGATAAAATTCAAAGCGTATTGAAGTATGATGGAAATCCATTTCTTCCGCAAGAAGTATACGCAAAAAGTAAGGAGATGTTTGTGTTAAATGGCAACGTTTAAAGATTTTCGTAACAGTGTAAAACCTAACTGGTGTCCGGGGTGTGGAGATTTCTCCGTACAAGCAGCCATTCAACGCGCATCTGCTAACGTAGGTTTAGAACCTCATGAGCTTGCTGTTATTTCAGGTATTGGATGTTCTGGACGTATCTCTGGTTATATTAATTCATATGGTTTTCACGGTATTCACGGACGTGCGCTTCCAATCGCTCAAGGTGTAAAAATGGCTAATCGTGACTTAACCGTTATCGCATCTGGTGGTGATGGAGATGGGTTTGCTATCGGTATGGGACACACGGTACATGCGATTCGCCGAAACATCGATGTAACGTATATCGTAATGGATAACCAAATCTATGGTTTAACAAAAGGACAAACATCTCCTCGCAGTGAAGTAGGATTCAAGACAAAAAGTACGCCTGAAGGATCAATCGAGTCGTCTTTATCTGTTATGGAGCTTGCGTTAACTTCTGGGGCAACGTTTGTGGCTCAAAGCTTTTCAACGAATTTAAAAGAGTTAACAAGCTTAATTGAACAAGGTATCCAGCATAAAGGTTTTTCTTTAATTAACGTATTTAGCCCGTGCGTAACGTATAACAAAGTGAACACGTATGATTGGTTTAAAGAAAACCTAACTAGTCTTAGCACAATTGAAGGTTATGATGCAAACAATCGTATGCAAGCTATGCAGACGTTAATGGAGCATAACGGTTTAGTAACAGGGCTTATTTATCAAAATGCGCATCAGCCGTCGTATCAGCAGCTTGTTCACGGTTATAGTGAAGAGCCGCTGTCAAAAGCGGACTTAGGCATGACTGAGGAAAAATTTGATGAGCTAGTAGCTGAATTTATGTAAAAGAGGCTGCAACAAAAGCAGTTTCGTAGAGGGGAAATCCGAACGATGAATTGCGATTCTTAATGGAGAATCCAACTCGTTCGGATTTTTTCATAGTGATAGCGAACGTAGGTTTCATGTACGCAGCTGCTTCTACCTGTTGAGTGGAGAGTAAGGTGGGGGCTCATCGGCCGCTTGCGGAAAGCGAAGTCTTGCACGGAAATCAACAGAGGTGGAATAAGCGATTTACATGAACTCTGTTATCTCATTTGTTCGTCTCTAAAATAGATTAATTTAGTTATATATCAATCTCTTTTTGTAATTTAATAAATGTTTCGAAAGTCGAACGAATTTTTAACGAAACAGGTATAGAAAACAGGTATATGATTGTGTTCGCTACTTGAAAGTTATATACTATGTTAATGTGATGAGTTTTATGCATAAGCATAAGGCTGTCACATTTTTTTGCGATTTACAGGTGCAACGTGACAATTGTCATGGCGAAAGGAGATTTTTTTATGAACGAAAAACAACGTTTAGAAAGCAACCAAGTTAATCCAGCGGACAAAAAATCCGAAAAGGATTACAGCAAATATTTTCAAACAGTATACATGCCGCCTTCTTTAAAAGATGCGAAAAAACGAGGAAAAGAAGAAGTTTCCTATCACAATGATTTTGCAATCGATGAACAGTTTCATGGAATGGGACAGGGACGTAAGTTTTATATTCGTACGTACGGCTGTCAAATGAATGAGCACGATACAGAAGTAATGGCTGGTATTTTTCTAGGCCTTGGCTACGAGCCAACTGACTCTGTTGAAGATGCTCATGTTATTTTATTGAATACGTGTGCGATCCGTGAAAATGCGGAAAATAAAGTGTTTGGTGAATTAGGACACTTGAAGGCCTTAAAGCGAGAGCGCCCTGAATTATTAATCGGCGTCTGCGGATGTATGTCTCAAGAAGAGTCAGTTGTAAATAAAATTTTACAAAAACATCAGCACGTGGATATGATTTTTGGTACACATAACATTCACCGTTTGCCTCACATTTTAAACGAAGCATACTTAGCAAAAGAAATGGTGATTGAAGTATGGTCTAAGGAAGGGGATGTTATTGAAAACCTTCCAAGAGCACGTAAAGGCAGCGTTAAAGCATGGGTTAACATCATGTACGGCTGTGACAAGTTCTGTACGTACTGTATCGTTCCATATACGCGAGGGAAAGAACGAAGCCGTCGTCCAGAAGACATTATCCAAGAAGTCCGTCATTTAGCTGCTCAAGGCTATAAAGAAATTACGCTTTTAGGCCAAAACGTTAATGCATACGGAAAAGATTTTGAAGACATGACGTACGGCTTAGGGGATTTAATGGATGAAATCCGCAAAATTGACGTTGCGCGTATTCGTTTTACAACAAGTCACCCTCGTGACTTTGATGACCGTTTAATTGAAGTTCTTGCTAAAGGCGGAAATCTTGTCGACCACATTCACTTACCTGTTCAATCAGGAAGCAGCGACATCTTAAAAATTATGGCACGAAAATATTCTCGTGAACATTATTTAGAGCTTGTTCGTAAAATTAAAGAAGCTATTCCAACAGCATCATTAACAACTGATATTATTGTTGGTTTCCCAAATGAAACGGATGAGCAGTTTGAAGAAACGATGTCATTATATCGTGAGGTTGAATTTGATAGTGCGTACACGTTTATTTACTCACCTCGTGAAGGTACTCCGGCTGCTAAGATGCAAGACAATGTACCAATGGAAGTGAAAAAAGAGCGTCTTCAGCGCTTAAATGCTCTTGTAAATGAAATTTCTGCAAAGAAATTGAAGGAATATGAAGGTAAAGTTGTCGAAGTATTAGTAGAAGGTGAAAGTAAAAATAACCCTGAAGTACTAGCAGGCTATACTGAAAAAAGTAAGCTTGTAAACTTCAAAGCACCTAAGTCAGTGATTGGTCAACTTGTAAAAGTAAAAGTTACAAAAGCCAAAACATGGACATTAAATGGGGAAATGGTAGAAGAAACAGCAGAGGTGAAGTAATATGGCGCAGTATAATAAGAGTGACGTAATTGAACGTGCTCAAGAGCTGGCAAAAATGATTGCTGAAACGGAAGAAGTAGATTTCTTCAAGCGTGCCGAAGCTCAGCTTAACGAAAACCAAAAAGTGCGTGAAACCATTGCAAGCATTAAAAGCTTGCAAAAACAAGCTGTCAATTTCCAACACTACGGTAAAGCAGAAGCGTTAAAACAAGTCGAGGCGAAAATCGATCGCTTGCAGCAAGAGCTCGATGAACTGCCGATTATTCAGCAGTTTCAAGAGTCTCAAATGAACGTGAATGATTTGCTTCAACTTGTTGCTAACACTATTTCAACCACAGTAACCGATGAGATTATTGTGTCAACAGATGGTGATTTACTGCGCGGTGAAACGGGTTCACAGGTGCGAAACAGCCCTGGGTCTAGCTGCTCATAAAGAAAAAATGCCTCAGCAATTTGCTGAGGCATTTTTTTGTGCATCACGCGGCATGAAAATTGGGCAGATTTTCTCTCTAATAATTGTCACGTTTTTCTATATCCTTGCATACAATGGAACATAGGTTTTTTATGCCTTAAACCTAGTTTCTTAAAAATAATGTGCAAACAAGTGAATGAGCCTGCATAGGATGAAATGAAGATAGTTTGAGGAGGGTATGCTCACATGTCACAACACTATAGAGAAATTATTACAAAAGCAGTCGTAGGTAAAGGTCGCAAGTTTACACAATCGTCTCATACGCTTGCACCGAAAAATCGACCAACAAGCATCTTGGGGTGCTGGGTGATTAACCATGAGTACAAAGCAAAAAAAAGCGGCAGCAATGTAGAAGTTGACGGCAGATATGATATTAACATCTGGTATTCGTACAATAATAATACAAAAACCGAAGTTTGGACGGAAACCGTATCATACAAAGATAATATTAAGCTGCGCTATAAAGATGAAGATTCGATTGGAGACGATTATGAAGTAATTGTTCGAGTGCTGCAGCAGCCAAATTGCTTAGAGTGCACAATTTCACCAAATGGTAATAAAACAATTGTTCAAGTAGAGAGAGAATTATTGGCAGAAGTGATTGGCGAAACTAAGGTTTGCGTTGCGGTGAACCCGAAAGGCTGCGATGATGAAGACGAGTTTGATTTAGACGTAGATGACGACGAATTTGAAGATTTAGATCCTGATTTTATATTAGGAGACGATGAGTAACTTAGGAAGAAGTTCTTCCTAGTTTTTTTATTTTTACTATTTTAAGAAAATTCTATAAAAACAAAAAAATATATTGCTTTTTGTCGAATAGGCAGTGTATAGTAAATCTAAAGAAAATAATGCATTAATTTTCAGAAAATTTAGTTATATCAGATAAGTATTTTTTGGGGGTTTACTATGAGCTTATTTCGTAAAAAATCAATTCAAACGTTAATTAGTGAAACCAACTCTAAAGGTGTTAAATTAAAAAAGGATTTAGGTGCTTTTGATTTAACGATGTTAGGAATTGGAGCCATTATCGGAACGGGGATTTTTGTATTAACAGGCGTAGCAGCAGCTGAACATGCCGGTCCAGCTTTAGTTATTTCCTTTATTATGTCAGGACTTGCGTGTGTGTTTGCAGCTCTTTGTTATGCAGAGTTTGCCTCAACAGTTCCCGTTTCAGGAAGTGCATACACTTACAGTTATGCAACATTCGGTGAATTAATCGCTTGGATTTTAGGGTGGGACCTGATCTTGGAATACGGTCTTGCTTCATCAGCTGTAGCCAGCGGATGGTCGGGTTATTTCCAAGGATTGTTAGCAGGATTTGGCATACATTTTCCAAAAGCTTTAACAAGTGCATACAATCCTGCAAACGGCACATATATTGATGTTCCAGCAATTATGATTGTTTTCTTAATCACATTACTTTTAACGCAAGGTGTAAAAAAATCTTCACGTTTTAATGCTATCATGGTTATTATAAAACTGGCTGTCGTGCTTCTATTTATCGTAGTAGGAGTCAGCTATGTTAAACCAGAAAACTGGACGCCGTTTATGCCGTTTGGTTTCTCAGGAGTAGCAACAGGAGCAGCAACTGTATTCTTCGCCTATATTGGGTTTGATGCTGTAGCAACAGCGGCCGAGGAAGTACGCAAGCCTCAGCGAGATATGCCGATCGGAATCATTGCATCTCTTGCGATTTGTACAGTCCTTTATATCGTCGTATCGCTTATCTTAACAGGGATCGTACCTTATACAGAATTAAATGTCAAAAACCCTGTAGCATTTGCTTTAAGCTACATTAACCAAGACTGGGTAGCAGGATTCATTTCATTAGGAGCAATTGTTGGTATTACAACGGTGTTACTCGTTATGATGTATGGACAAACTCGTTTATTCTATGCAATCAGTCGAGATGGTCTATTGCCAAAGCCTTTTTCAAAAATCAGTGAGAAAAAACAAACGCCGGTAGTAAATACGTGGATTACATGTTTACTAGTATCTATCTTCTCTGGTTTAGTACCATTAGGAAGATTGGCAGAGTTAACAAACATCGGTACTCTTTTTGCTTTCATGACCGTATCAATTGGAATTTTATATTTACGTAAATCAAAACAGACTTCAGAATCGACTGGTTTCCGCGTACCGTTTGTGCCGGTGATTCCAATTTTAGCTTTTGTGTTCTGTTTATACTTAGCACTTCAGCTTCCAAAGTTAACATGGATTAGTTTCGCAATTTGGCTTGTACTAGGGCTAGCGGTTTACTTCTTATACGGACGTAAGCACAGTCATTTAAACAGCAGTAAATAATGAAAAGCTTCGGACAAGCTTCTTCCTTTGTCCGAAGCTTTTTTATTTATGTGATGAAAAGAAATTGAAGATTGTTCTATTTGAATAAATTAAGTTTAAGAAAGACTTATGTTATAATACGTGTAGCAAAAACGCACAACTAGATGTGGTATGGAGGAATAGTATGGCAGCGTATACGCCAATGATACAGCAATATTTGAGAATTAAGGCAGAGTATCAAGATGCCTTTTTATTTTTTAGATTAGGTGATTTTTATGAAATGTTCTTTGAAGATGCTACGACAGCTTCTCAAGAACTTGAAATAACATTAACAAGTCGAGACGGAGGAGGACAAGAGAGAATTCCGATGTGCGGGGTTCCGTATCACTCTGCTCCTACGTATATCGAGCGTTTAATTGAAAAGGGATTTAAAGTAGCTATTTGTGAGCAAGTAGAAGACCCTAAGCATGCAAAAGGGGTTGTAAAGCGAGAAGTGGTGCAGGTGATTTCACCCGGAACACTGATGAACGAACGCGGACTGCATGAAAAGGAAAATAACTATATTTGTTCTGTTACTGCGTTCGAGGATCAAACGTTTGGTCTTGCTCTTTCTGATTTGTCTACGGGAGAAAACAGCGTAACGCTTGTTAGTTCGTTTCACGATATCGTCTCAGAGATTTATGCAAAAGAAGCAAAAGAAGTCGTTGTAAGCTCTGAGTTTCCTGCTGACTTATTACAAACACTAAAAGAGCGCATGACGATTACAATTTCTTATGAGAATAGTACAGAGCAAGTAGAAGGGCTAGATTATTTAGTAGAGTCGCTTCAGCAGCAAAAGCTTATTACAACGTTTGCGCGTATTCTTCAGTATTTAACTCGCACGCAGAAGCGTTCGCTTGAACATTTACAGCCCGTGCAGTTTTATCAAATCAATGAATATATGAAAATTGATTTGTTCTCTAAGCGAAACTTAGAGTTAACCGAAACAATTCGTTCAAAAGGAAAGAAAGGCTCGCTTCTATGGTTATTAGATCAGACCGTTACGGCAATGGGCGGCCGTTTATTAAAAAATTGGATTGACCGTCCACTTTTAAAACAAGCGGATATTGATAATCGTTTGAATATGGTAGATGTCTTAATGAAACAGTTTTTTGAACGAGAAGAACTGCGTGAGTTGTTAAAAGACGTATATGATTTAGAACGCTTAGCTGGTCGAGTAGCTTTTGGTAATGTAAATGCTCGTGATTTAATTCAATTAAAAAAATCATTGCAAAATGTGCCTCATATTCAAGAGGTTGTGAATCGTTTGAATCATCCTTATGCCACAAAGCTTGTTGAAGACATTGATCCTTGTGAGCGATTAGCTAATCTTCTTGAAAGAGGATTAAAAGAGCACCCTCCTTTGTCAATTAAAGAAGGAGACATTATTAATGACGGCTATCATGAACAGCTTGATCAATACCGAGATGCAAGCCGAAACGGAAAAACGTGGATTGCGTCACTTGAACAGCAAGAGCGTGAGAAAACTGGGATTCGCTCACTGAAAATTGGTTATAATCGCGTGTTCGGCTATTATATAGAAGTAACACGGGCAAATCTGCATCTTTTGCCTGAAGGAATGTATGAACGAAAACAGACGTTAACCAATGCAGAGCGTTTTATTACGCCTGAGCTGAAAGAAAAAGAAGCGCTGATTTTAGAAGCGGAAGAGAAAATTGTAGAGCTGGAATATGAATTGTTTTTACAAATTCGTGAAGAAGTAAAAGCATATATTCCAAGGCTGCAAGAACTCGCTAAAAAAGTAAGTGAGCTTGACGTACTGCAGTGCTTTGCAAAAATCAGTGAAGAACGTCATTACACAAAGCCTATTTTTTCAAGTGAAGATATTTCGATTCAAAATGGACGTCATCCAGTAGTAGAAAAAGTAATGAATTCACAGGAATATGTGCCAAACGACTGTCAAATGACGGATGATAGTTCAATTTTACTGATTACAGGACCGAATATGTCTGGTAAAAGTACGTATATGCGTCAGGTCGCTTTAACGGCGATATTAGCTCAAATTGGCTGTTTTGTGCCAGCAGACGAAGCCGTTCTGCCGATTTTTGATCAAGTGTTTACACGTATCGGAGCAGCCGATGACTTAATTTCAGGTCAAAGTACATTTATGGTCGAGATGCTAGAAACGAAAAATGCAGTGACAAATGCCACTCAGTCGAGTCTAATTCTGTTAGATGAAATTGGACGCGGCACGTCTACGTATGACGGAATGGCTCTTGCTCAAGCAATTATTGAATACGTTCATGAACATATTGGCTGTAAGACCCTATTTTCTACTCATTATCATGAATTAACCGTACTCGATGAGTCGCTTCCTGCGCTTAAAAATGTTCATGTAAGCGCGGTTGAAAAAAATGGGAAAGTCGTCTTTTTACACAAAATCAAAGATGGTGCCGCAGATAAAAGTTATGGTATTCACGTAGCGGAACTAGCGGAACTTCCAGATCCGCTTCTAGAGCGAGCTCGCGTCATCTTACACGATTTAGAACAATCTTCTGAGCGTGAACCTGTACATCAGGCTCCAAAAAGAGAAGAGATGACACAACAAGTTCCACAAGAAGGTGCTTCTTTGGTTCAAGAAGAACGTGCAGATAATAAAAAAGCAGATGAAGCCAATCAGCTTTCGTTCTTTGAAATAGAAGAGAAAAAAGAAAAGCCTGCGCTTTCGAAACGGGAAAAAGCAATTATAGATCGTTTAAAAGAGCTGGATATTTTAGAAATGACGCCTTTAGACGCAATGAATGCGATGTATGAACTGCAAAAATCATTAAAGAAGAAATAGATTGAGAGGAGTGAGTCTGTGGGTAAAATTGTGCAGCTTTCAGACGAACTTTCAAATAAAATTGCTGCCGGAGAGGTTGTTGAACGACCTGCTTCGGTGGTGAAAGAACTAGTCGAAAATGCTATTGATGCAAACAGTACAGTTATTGAAATTGAGCTAGAAGAAGCTGGACTTTCAAAAATTCGGATATTGGATAATGGAGACGGCATTGCTTCGGAAGACTGCTTGACCGCTTTTAAAAGACATGCGACAAGTAAAATCAAAACAGAACAAGATTTATTTCGAATTCGAACGTTAGGATTTCGCGGTGAAGCTTTGCCAAGTATTGCTTCGGTTTCAATGCTTGAACTTAAAACGAGTACGGGAGAAGAAGCCGGCACTCATCTTAAACTCAGAGGCGGAGAAATCGTTCATCACGAATTAACGTCAAGCCGAAAAGGTACCGAACTTGTTATTGAAAACTTATTTTTCAACACACCTGCACGTTTAAAATATATGAAGACGGTAAACACGGAGCTTGGTAACGTAACGGATGTCGTCAATCGTCTTGCGATGTCTCATCCTGAAGTTTCAATTAGGTTGATGCATCAAGGAAGACAGCTTCTGTATACAAACGGGAGCGGAGATGTGCGCCAAGTGCTTGCCGCTATTTATGGAATGGCAGTAGCCAAAAAAATGATTCCGATTAATGTTCAGTCACTTGATTATGAAGTGAATGGTTACGTTGCTCTTCCTGAAATTACAAGAGCTTCTCGTAACTATATGTCCACCATTATTAACGGTCGGTTTGTTAAAAACTACGGGCTGTTAAAAGCGGTACAGCAGGGCTATCATACCCTTTTACCAATCGGCCGTTTTCCAATCGTGTTTTTAACCATTACAATGGACCCTTTATTAGTGGACGTGAATGTTCATCCAGCGAAACTAGAAGTGCGTTTAAGTAAAGAAGCGGAGCTGTTTGAGCTTATTGAACAAGGAGTGAAAGCTGCTTTTAAAAAGCAGCAGTTAATTCCGGATGCTGTAGTGCCAACTAAGTCAAAATCAGCTGTTCAGCCAACTGAGCAGCAGACCTTTACATTTGATCATCAGTCTAAACCATCTGGCTATCAGCCGTCTGATACGGTTCGCGAGCCTAGCTTTAAGGAGGCTCCTGCTCGTGTAGACGAGATCATGCCGCCTGTTAAAACAGAGGTCATACGCCAAGATGAAGAACTTGAACCAACGTTTCGAGAAATAGAACACTATGAAGAATCAGTGGAAGAAAATGTCCCTATTCTAGAACCAACCCGTTCAGCCAAAGAGCAGCCAGAACCGCGTGTTCCTGCGATGTACCCAATTGGCCAAATGCACGGAACGTATATTTTGGCACAAAATGAAAAAGGATTATTTATTATTGATCAGCACGCGGCGCAGGAGAGAATTAAGTACGAATATTTTAAGCGAAAGCTTGGAGAAGTAGATTCAGAAGTTCAAGAACTGCTTATGCCGCTTACGCTAGAGTTCTCGGGAAATGAAGCCTTGATTTTAGAAGAATACAAAGACATGCTTGCTGAAGTAGGAGTCTTTTTAGAACCGTTTGGACAAAACTCCTATATAGTTCGTTCACATCCGCAGTGGTTTCCAAAAGGAGAGGAACAGGAAACCATTGAAGAAATGATTCAGCAAATCTTTACGATGAAAAGAGTCAATATCGAAAAGTTACGAGAAGAAGCGGCTATTATGATGAGCTGTAAAGGATCGATTAAAGCGAATCATCATTTGCGAAACGATGAGATTTTTGCTTTACTTGAAACGTTGAGAAAAACAACAGATCCATTTACGTGTCCGCACGGACGACCAATTATTATTCATCACTCGACGTATGAAATGGAAAAAATGTTTAAGCGAGTGATGTAGGCAATGCGGCTAGCTGCAGCTAGCCGTTTTGTTGAATAAATCATGGCCATTTGGATAAAATGGAATGATGTGAATGCCTATAGATGAAAGTAGTGTTGTTATGACGGGAGAGAAACCAAAACTTATTGTCATTATTGGACCAACTGCGGTTGGTAAAACAAAATTGAGCATTGAACTTGCCAAACAGTTAGACGGAGAAATTATTTCAGGTGATTCCATGCAAATTTATAAAGGGATGGATATCGGAACAGCAAAGGTGTCAGAAGAAGAGATGCAGGGTGTTCCCCATTACCTGATCGATATTAAGGAACCAGATGAATCGTTTTCTGTGGCAGAATTTCAAGAGATTGTAAGAAAACAAATCGATGATATTCACGCTAGAGGAAAAATGCCGATGATTGTTGGAGGGACGGGTCTTTATATTCAATCCGTTATTTATGATTATCAGTTCACAGAAACTCCTAGTGATGAAAAAGTTCGTGAACGAATGGAAGTATTCATTAAAGCTCATGGCATTGACCCCCTGTATGAAAAGCTAAAAGAGATTGACCCAGACAGTGCAGCTGCTATCCATAAAAACAATCATCGCCGTGTAATCAGAGCCCTTGAAGTTTATGAAGTAACCGGCAAGAAATTCAGTGACTATACAAAAGAACAGTCGCAAGAGTTATTATATGACGTAAGCATTATTGGACTTACAATGGATAGAGACGTATTATATGAGAGAATTAATCACCGAGTCGATATGATGATGCAGGCTGGACTGCTTGAGGAAGTCAAATCATTGTACGAAAGTGGTCTTCATGATGTACAATCAATTCAAGCTATCGGCTACAAAGAGCTCTATGCTTATTTCGAGGGACGCTGTACGCTCGAAGAAGCCGTTGAACAGTTGAAACAAAATTCACGCAGATATGCAAAGCGTCAGTTAACGTGGTTTCGAAATAAAATGCCTGTAAAATGGATAGAGATGGAAGTTGACAAATTTCCCGAAAAGTTTGCTGAAATTTTTACATATATTGCAGGAAAGCTGAAGAAAGAAGCGAATTAAGTAAACAGATAGAGAAACGAGGAGGCCGAATAATGAAACAATCAGTTAATATTCAAGACCAATTTTTAAATCAATTACGTAAAGAAAATATCTATGTGACGGTATTTCTTTTAAATGGTTTTCAGTTAAGAGGACTAATTAAAGGATTTGATAATTTTACTGTGCTAATTGAATCTGAAGGAAAACAACAGCTGATTTATAAACATGCTATTTCGACATTTGTACCAAATAAAAATATTACAGTAGAACTTGAATAGAGATTAAAGAGAAGCATCCGCATATTCGGATGCTTTTTTTATGCAAATAAAGGCTTAGAAAAGTTTCTTAACATTGTTTTTACTCATTGAACATAAACCTTATAATAGACGATTATTTCTTCGGTAATAAGAGATCATTGTCTTCGTATCGTTCATCGCATGCAGCTATGCGATACAGAGAAGTGGGATGAAACGAGAGGTGAACATGGTGGAACAGCCGATAACTCTTAAAAATAATGGGCAAATTAATATCATTTTAAATAATGAAACAAAAAAGGAAAAATCGTATACGACATCAATTCCGCGTCCTGCCAAAAAAGCTGTGATAAATCATGAGCCGCTTCGGGAAATTGAACGAGAAATGAGCGGACTGGTTGGAATGGAAGAATTGAAAAAAATGATAAAAGAAATATATGCGTGGTTATATATTAACAAAAAAAGAGAGGAACAGGGCTTAAAAGCGGGAAAGCAGGCGCTGCATATGATGTTTAAAGGAAATCCAGGAACAGGGAAAACGACGGTAGCCCGCCTGCTAGGTAAATTATTTTTGAATATGAACATCTTGTCTAAAGGACATTTAATTGAAGCAGAGCGGGCAGATTTAGTTGGAGAATACATTGGTCATACCGCTCAGAAAACGAGAGATCTTGTAAAAAAAGCGCTTGGAGGTATTCTATTTATCGATGAGGCTTATTCTCTTGCAAGAGGGGGAGAAAAAGATTTTGGAAAAGAAGCGATTGATACATTGGTCAAACATATGGAAGATTCAAATGATAAGTTTGTATTGATTTTAGCTGGTTATCCAAGAGAAATGGAAAATTTCTTAAGTCTTAATCCAGGGCTGCGCTCTAGGTTTCCGTTTATTTTTGATTTTCCGGATTATGATGTCAATGAACTGATGGACATTGCGGGTCACATGATGAATGACAGGCAGTATCAGTTTAGTACAGAGGCCTATAAAAAGCTAAAAGATCATTTCATGGACGTAAAGTATAATCAGACGCCTAGGGATTTTAGTAACGGTAGATATGTGCGAAACATTATTGAACGTTCCATACGCACTCAATCCATGAGGCTTTTAGAAGAAGAAAGCTTTGAGCGCAACGAGCTTCTAACTTTAACGTCAAGTGATATTCAGCTGTGAAAAAAAGCCTTTCGTCATGAAAGGCTTTTTTCTATATATTTGGTTGTCGAATCGTTTTAATCGGCAGGCGCCATTTGTAAATATATGAACACATCCGAAGACCTACAAGTAAGATAAATAGCGTATAAAGTTCTACAGGCGTGTTTGTAATATGCAGCCCTACGCTAAATCCTGCGATAATCGCCCATACCGCATAAATTTCATCTTTAAGAACAGTAGGCTTTCGGCGTGCTAATAAATCTCGGATAATCCCCCCGCCGCTTCCTGTTAAGACCGCAGCTACAATAACCGCGCTAAGCGGATGGTTCATATGAGTGGCATAAAGCGCTCCTTGAATCGCGAATGCTGCAAGGCCAATGGCGTCCGAAAAGTTTCCCCATCGCTTCCAATGTTTTAAGATATTGTTTGGAAATAAAAAAGTGGCAGTGATAGATAATAAAGCAATCTGAAAAAAGAGTCCTTGTTCCCAAAGGGCAGACACCGGTACACCGATAAGCAGGTTTCGAATGGCTCCTCCGCCAAAAGCCGTTACGATTCCCAGTATGTAAACGCCTAAAATATCATACTCCTCTTCCATGGCAATGAAAGCTCCGCTGATTGCAAAGGCAATCGTTCCAATAATGCTAAGTACGTCCCAAGTCATGATGCTATCCCCTTTATTCTGTTTTCACCAAGTAGCGACTATTATTTTAAAATCAGGCAGCCTGATTCAAATTTCGATAAGTAAACCAATTCAAATTGTATACAGAATTTCGTGATATTTCAATGGTTTTTTAATCATCGTTTTATAGATTTTAAAAAGGGTGTTAAACTAGTAAAAGACAATGTATTCTGTCTCTTTTGCAAAGATGGAGAAATGGACATTTTTTTGATATGATATGAATGATTTGTCAATTTAATAGTAAGGGAAGGAAAAATCTTTGACAGCAGAAATGAATACTGAACTTGAACGCGTAATTTTAGTCGGATGTCAGCTTCATGACGATGACGAACGTTTTGAATATTCAATGGATGAGCTAGCATCTTTAACTGAGACTGCAAAAGGCGAAGTGCTGGTAAGGTTAACGCAAAAGCGCGATCGCATTCATCCAGCTACTTATATTGGAAAAGGGAAAGTAGAAGAACTTG
This sequence comes from Priestia sp. 40, assembly GCF_049368575.1. Lineage (NCBI taxonomy): Bacteria > Bacillati > Bacillota > Bacilli > Caryophanales > Bacillaceae > Priestia > Priestia sp. 40. The sequence goes on along the minus strand of NZ_JBMPZA010000005.1, from coordinate 778,115 downwards.
TGGCTCTTGAAGAAGAGTTAGAGCCTGATTTAATTGTATTTAATGATGAATTGTCACCGAGTCAAATCCGCAATTTGTCAGCAGGGTTATCTGCGCGTGTTATTGACCGCACGCAGCTGATTTTGGATATCTTCGCACAGCGTGCTCAAACGCGAGAAGGAAAAATGCAGGTGGAACTTGCTCAATTAAATTATCTGCTGCCTAGGTTAGTAGGACAAGGTACCGCTTTGTCGCGTCTTGGAGGCGGAATTGGAACAAGAGGTCCTGGTGAAACGAAACTTGAAAGTGACCGCAGACATATTCGCCGTAAAATTGATGAAATTAAGCGTCAGTTAAAGACAGTGGTAAGTCACCGCGAACGTTATCGAGAAAGACGTAAGCGTAATCATGTCTATCAAATTGCAATTGTGGGCTATACGAACGCTGGTAAATCGACGATCTTTAACCGCTTAACAGAAGCTGGTATTTTTGAAGAAAATCAGCTGTTTGCAACTCTTGATCCAACCACAAGACAGTATACGCTTCCGTCAGGATTAACGGCTCTGTTAACGGATACGGTTGGATTTATTCAAGATCTTCCAACAACGTTAGTAGCCGCGTTCCGTTCAACACTTGAAGAAGTAACCGAAGCTGACCTTGTTCTGCACGTGGTAGATTCATCTAATCCAGATTACAACAACCACGAAAAAACAGTGCATCGCTTACTAGAAGAGCTGAACGTAACGGACATTCCGATGCTGACAGTTTATAATAAAGAAGATATGCAACATGAACTATTTGTCCCATCCGCTTCAACATCGTTATCAATGAGCGCTTTTAAAGCCGCTGATTTAGTGAAGCTTGGGGAAAGAATTCAAGAAGAAATGAAAAAAGAAATGGCGTTTTTTCATGTGCTGCTGCCGGCTTATGAAGGGAAAATGCTCGCTGAACTCAAAACAGTCTCTATTGTTGAGTCGTTAAAATTCAATGAAGAAACTGAGAAGTATCAGTGCAAAGGGTATATTGCAAAAGAACACCCCCTTTACAAAAAGCTACAAACGCTTGAAGAAAGTTGAGGAACAAAGAAATGATGTTTGATCAGTTAAAAAACGGGGCACGCATTCGAGAACTTGCTGAAAAAGTAGAAAAGCAGATTAAGCCCGTGCATGAGAAAATTGACGAGCGTATTGAAGCAAATCAGTTTCGGGTGCTGCAAAGCTTTCAGCAAAATCGAGTGAGTGATTCACATTTTAATCCGACAACGGGGTATGGATACGACGATCTAGGCCGCGATACGTTGGAGAAAGTATACTCGGACGTTTTTGGAACAGAAGCTTGCCTGGTGCGTCCGCAAATTATTTCAGGTACGCACGCAATTGGCATATCGCTGTTTGGTGTACTGCGTCCTGGAGATGAACTATTATATATAACGGGAAAGCCTTATGACACCCTTGAAGAAATTGTTGGTATACGAGGAAGCGGCGTAGGCTCTTTAAAAGAATATAATATTAGCTATAAATCAGTAGATTTAACAGCGCAAGGTCAAGTGGATTTTGAAGAAGTGAAAGCGTCTATTCATGAGCATACAAAGATGATAGGTATTCAGCGTTCAAAAGGTTACGGCATTCGTCCTTCTTTTACAGTCGCGCAAATAAAAGAAATGATTTCGTTTGTAAAGAGCATTAAGCCTGACGTTGTTGTATTTGTTGACAACTGCTACGGTGAATTTGTAGAAACAATGGAACCGACGCATGTAGGAGCAGATTTGATGGCGGGGTCGCTTATTAAGAACCCTGGCGGAGGTCTTGCTAAAATCGGTGGCTATATTGCAGGACGAAAAGACCTAGTGGAAGCTTGTTCATACCGAATGACAACTCCTGGAATCGGTGCAGAAGCTGGAGCGACGCTTTATAGCTTACAAGAAATGTATCAAGGGTTCTTCTTGGCGCCGCACGTAGTAGGTCAAGCATTAAAAGGAGCGGTTTTCTCATCCGCTATGTTTGAAGAGCTTGGTATGCAAAGTGAACCGAAGTGGGACAGTGAACGAACAGATTTAATTCAATCCGTTCAGTTTGATGACCGCGATAAAATGGTTGCTTTTTGTCAGGCAATTCAATTCGCTTCGCCAATTAATTCACACGTAACGGCGTATCCTGCTTATATGCCAGGGTACGAAGATGATGTGATTATGGCAGCTGGAACGTTTATACAAGGAGCAAGCCTCGAGCTTACGGCAGATGGACCTATTAGGCCGCCTTATGTCGCTTACGTGCAGGGCGGGTTAACGTATGCTCACGTAAAAGTAGCAATATGCATGGCGGTAGATCAATTGCTGACAAAAGAACTTTTATAAGATAGAAAGATTATTTCTCCCCGTTAAGAAGGAAAAAAATAAGCTATAAAAATAAACGAAGTGCTATTTATTTGTATAGAAAAAATGTTCAGAAAAATTTATGTTAGAATTACTAACATTCGGTTGACAGGTGAACTAACATAGCATACAATGTAAATAGTTAATCCAAAGGAGGAACTGAAATGAGTGACAACATTCGAAGAAATACGCCACTTTTCCCGATTGGAATTGTGATGCAGTTAACTGAGTTGTCGGCTCGCCAAATTCGCTACTATGAAGAACATGAATTAGTTGCACCAGTAAGAACAGAGGGAAATCGACGATTATTCTCATTTAACGATGTTGATAAGCTGCTTGAAATCCGTGATCTGATTGAACAAGGTGTAAACTTAGCAGGTGTAAAACAGCTGTTTCATCTTCAAAAGGAGCAAAAAGGGCATAAGCAAGAAGAAAAAGTTGTGGCAGAAACAGCAAAGCCAGAATTAACGGACGATGAGTTGCGAAAAATGCTTCGTGCAGAACTTATGCAAGCAGGCCGTTTTAATCGAGCAACTTTAAATCAAGGAGATATGTCCAGGTTCTTTCATTAATAAAGTTATCAATATTTATGCCGTTCGTATATGAGGGGTATAGATTATAAATATTATATAGAGATTTAGGGGAGGATCACACGATGGCAAAGTACACAAAAGAAGATATTTTCCGCAAAGTTCAAGAAGAGAATGTAAAGTATATTCGTCTTCAGTTCACTGACATTTTAGGAACAATTAAAAACGTTGAAATTCCAGTAAGTCAATTAGAAAAAGCGTTAGACAACAAAATGATGTTTGACGGTTCTTCTATTGAAGGGTTTGTACGTATTGAAGAATCAGATATGTACCTATTCCCGGATATTGATACATTTGTTATTTTCCCTTGGACATCTGAAAAAGGTAAAGTAGCACGTTTTATTTGTGACATCTACAATGCAGATAGAACTCCGTTTGATGGCGATCCACGTAATAACTTAAAACGTGTGTTAAAAGAGATGGAAGAGTTAGGATTTACTGATTTTAACCTTGGACCTGAGCCAGAGTTCTTCTTATTCAAATTAGACGAAAAAGGCGAACCTACATTAGAATTAAATGATAAAGGTGGCTACTTCGACTTAGCGCCAACTGACCTTGGTGAAAACTGCCGTCGTGACATCGTATTAGAGCTTGAAGAAATGGGCTTTGAAATTGAAGCATCTCACCATGAGGTAGCTCCTGGACAACACGAGATTGACTTCAAATATGCTGCTGCATTAAAAGCTTGTGATGATATCCAAACGTTCAAACTTGTTGTAAAAACAATTGCACGTAAACATGGCTTACATGCTACATTTATGCCAAAACCATTATTTGGTGTGAATGGTTCAGGTATGCACTGTAACGTTTCATTATTTAAAGATGGTCAAAACGCATTTTATGATGAAAACGGTAATCTAGAGCTAAGTGATACTGCTCGTCAATTTATCGCAGGTATCATCAAGCACGCACACAGCTTTACAGCAGTAACAAATCCTACTGTAAACTCTTATAAGCGTCTAGTGCCTGGATATGAGGCTCCTTGTTATGTTGCTTGGTCTGCTCGCAACCGTAGCCCATTAATCCGTATCCCAGCTTCTCGCGGCGTAGGAACTCGTGTTGAAGTACGTAGCGTAGACCCAGCTGCTAACCCATATTTAGCAATGGCTGTTCTATTAAAAGCTGGTTTAGATGGAATCAAGAACAACCTTGAAGCTCCAAAACCTATCGATCGCAATATCTATGTAATGACAAAAGAAGAGCGTGTTGAAGAAGGTATCGTAGATTTACCTGCAACATTAGCTCAAGCTTTAGATAGCTTCCAATCAAACGAAGTTATGGTTTCTGCATTAGGTGAACACTTAGCAGAGCACTTCGTTGAAGCGAAAGAAATCGAATGGGATATGTTCCGTACACAAGTTCATCCTTGGGAACGTGACCAATACATGAGCCAATATTAATTCCTAAAAGGCCGAGAGATCGTTTATACGTTCTCTCGGCCTTTTTTGTTTTTCAAAATAAATAATATTCTGCACGCGTATATTAGATATTGAACTAATCTATTCTATTCATAAAACAAGTATAGCTACCTGTCGTACAATTTACGGGAGGCTTTTTTATTGTTTTGTTAGATACAGGAAAGAATTTGGTTATATAAATTAAAAAGGATAAGCTTTTTGTCTCATTGAATCTATATGTAAAAGTAGTGTATAACAGATAGAGAGATTGTTTATGTGTTCACTCTGCACTTCAGTATAACTTCAGAGAATTTTCAGCCAGGCGTAGTGTCATTAGAAAATACTGTTGGAGAGGAATGGAATGAAAATGCAAGAAGGAAATTTTTTTAAAGGTTTAGTAATAGGCATATTAATAAGCATTCCAATTTGGATTATTCTCATTGTTATAGGCGTTCTGCTTTTTAAATAGGTCCTAACGTTATAAATAATAGAACCTCCTGATCTATACTTTAATCAACCAGAATAGAAGCTGGACCAAAAGTATGTTAGGGGGAGGGAAGATCCGCACGATGAATTGTGCGGATTTTTTTATTGGTAGGGTGAACGTAGATTTCATCTATTTAGTTGCTTCTAGCAGTTGATTGGAGGGCAGGCGAAGACTCCTGCGGGAAAAGCGGAATAGGTGAAGACCCCGCAGGAGCGCAAGCGACGAGGAGGCTCACCAGCCGCCCGTGGAAAGCGAAGCCTTGCACGGAAATCAACAGCGATGTAACAAGCCATCCATACTAGCACATTTATCCCATTTGTTCGTTTTTAGGTTGAAGTGATTTCGTTATGTCGCAATCTCCTTTTTTAGTAATTTCTCACTAAGTAGGCTAGTATACGTAGCACTTTTTTCCCTCATGCATATGTTAACAATAAGGAGGGACAAGTAATATGAAAAAAATCTATCTTGATGCAGGACATGGTGGGGCAGATGCAGGAGCAGTTGGAGCAAACGGACTGTATGAAAAAAACTTAGTTTTGAAAATTCAACAATATTTAATAAGCTATTTAAATAGCACGTACAGTGATTTTACGATTAAAACTACCCGTACCACAGACACTTTTTTATCGTTATCTCAACGCGCTTCTCAAGCTAATTCGTGGGGTGCAGATGCATTTATGTCTATTCACGTAAATGCCGGTGGAGGGACAGGATACGAAGATTATGTTTATAGAAGCGCTAGCAATGCTAGTAAAACGTTTCAATCGATTGTGCACGGCCAAGTACAGGCAACGCTGCTGTCGTATAATCATCCGAATCGCGGACGAAAATCAGCCAATTATGCGGTGCTTCGCTTAACAAATATGCCTGCAGTACTAACTGAAATAGCTTTTATTGATAGGAGCGCCAATGCAGCACTTCTTCAAAATGAAGCTTTTTTAAAAAGCATGGGTGAATCGTATGCAAAAGGAATTGCCGTATATTTAAATTTACCTCGTCGTGCAGTTCCAAATCCATCGCCATCTCCAACACCGACACCAAATCCATCACCTTCTGAACCAGGTGAAAAAACGTATACAATTAAGCAAGGAGATACGCTGTACAGTATTGCACAGAAGTACGGCATAACAGTACAGGAGCTTCAAGAAGCGAATACAGGGCTTTCTGATCCTTTAACACTACAGGTTGGAAAAACAATTGTTATTCCTTCAGGAACTTCACCAACACCTACTCCAACACCACCTTCTGAACAATATCCACTTCCCAATGGAATGTTAAAACAAGGCGATTCTGGAGAAGCTGTGAAACAGCTTCAAAGAGCATTAAACGCGGTTAATTTTAAAGTAGGGTCAGTAGACGGAATATATGGAGTACAAACGAAAGATGCAGTCAGACGTTTTCAGCTTGTGTATCTTCCTTATGATGTAGATGGCATTTATGGTCCTCAAACGAAAAACAAGCTAGCAGCCGTTTTAAAAGCAAAAAGTTAACGTAAGAAGGTCTTCTGTAAGCAGACAGAAGGCCTTTTGTTTTCCCCTTAAAAGCACCTTAAGCACTATTTTATGGTTTACGTAAAATAATGCTTTACAAACCATTTGTACGGGAGTATATTATCTAAGAACAAAGGATAGTTATGAACGAAACTTGTTATCGATCATACTCTTTAACCGAAAATTATATTGACCTGTTATCGCTTAATTCGTCAGAAGTGGGGGACCCAAATTTGTGCATTGTCACTTGGGGTGAATCCTTTTTTTAAAAGGTAGGGCTACTCTCATAGCCCGAATCCGACAGCTAACCCCATAAGCGTTTTAGAGAGGAGGTTTAAGCTGTGTAAAAACGCTGAGAACCCTTAGTGTTTTTTTTGTGCGCTTTTTTAACATAAAAAGGCATTTTTTAGGAATAATATCATTTATTCATGAACTTGTAACGGAGCTTAGCAACGAAAAGTAAATAGTAGCTAAGCAATCATCGGAGGGAAATTACGTGAACTATTCAGTTCTCAAAAGATTATTGATTGGAAAGCCGCTTAAAACAAAAGAGTTAGGTGATCAAAAGCTTAGTAAGCTTAAAGCACTTGCTATTTTATCATCAGATGCCTTATCTTCAGTGGCTTATGGAACAGAACAAATTTTGATTGTACTTGCGACAGTCGGTGTCCTCGCTTATTGGTATTCAATTCCAATTGCGATTGGTGTATTGGTGCTGCTGACGGCTTTAATTCTTTCATACCGTCAAATTATTTATGCGTACCCGCAAGGCGGAGGAGCTTATATTGTTTCCAAAACCAATTTAGGAGAAAATCCCGGGCTTATCGCTGGGGGATCACTGCTGGTAGATTATATTTTAACAGTTGCCGTGAGTGTTTCAGCAGGAACCGATGCTTTAACTTCGGCTTTTCCAACGCTGCATCATTACAATGTAGTAATTGCGTGTTTGCTAGTGATTTTTATTACCGTCTTAAATTTACGTGGTGTAACAGAATCCGCTTCTGTATTAGCTTATCCGGTTTATTTATTTGTTATTGCTCTTATTTTGTTAATAGCGGTAGGCTTGTTTAAAATAGCGACAGGTCAAGTTTCACCTGAGCTTCATCCCTCTCTCGGTACAGTAGTGCCAGGTATTAGTTTGTTTTTATTATTAAAAGCTTTTTCGTCAGGCTGTTCAGCATTGACAGGTGTAGAAGCTATTTCAAATGCAGTGCCTAACTTTAAAGAGCCAGGTGCAAAAAATGCTGTTCATACATTAATGCTGATGGGCGGTATTCTAGCTGTTTTATTTTCTGGGATCACGTTTTTAGCTTATTGGCTTGGCATTTCTCCAAAAGCAGATGAAACGGTTGTATCACAAATTGCATCAAGTGTGTTTGGACGAAATGGATTTTATTATTTTATTCAAGGCACAACAGCTCTAATTCTAGTGCTAGCGGCGAATACGGGCTTTTCAGCTTTCCCTTTGCTTGCTGTCAACTTATCTTCTGATAAATACATGCCAAGAATGTTTCAAATTCGTGGCGATCGATTAGGCTATTCAAATGGAATTGTGACCCTTGGAATTGCTTCTATTGTCTTAATTGTAGCTTTTAAAGGAGCGACTGAACAATTAATTCCTCTTTATGCAGTCGGGGTGTTTATTCCATTTACGCTTTCTCAAACAGGCATGATTGTCAAATGGCTTAGAGAAAAGCCGGCCGGCTGGCAAGGGAAGCTAGCCATCAACTTAATTGGGGCCCTCATTACCTTAACGGTGCTAATTATTTTATTTACAACGAAGTTTTCACAAGTATGGTCCGTGCTCATTTTCTTACCGGTTATTGTCTATATTTTTCATCGCATTCATACGCATTATGAAGCGGTAGGAGAGCAGCTTCGCATTAAGCAAGGAGAAAAGATTGGAAAGCTTGAAGGAAGTGTGGTCATTGTTCCTGTAGCAGGAATGACAAAGGTAGTAGAAAATTCATTAAATTATGCACGAACGATTGGCGATACCGTTATTGCAGTGCATGTGGCCTTTGATCGAGAAAGTGAAAAGAAAATGGAAGAGAAGTGGGAGAAGTGGCAGCCTGATATTCGTATTGTTACGTTTCATTCTCAATACCGCAGCTTAGTGCGGCCGCTGTTTCGATTCATCGATATGGCTGAGGAAAAAGCGCGAGAAAATAACATGGCCATTACGGTCGTTATTCCGCAATTCATTACGAAAAAAGTTGGCAAAATATTCTTCACAATCAGTCTAGTCTGCTGTTAAAAGCACATTTGCTTTACCGCAAAAATGTAATTGTTACAACTGTACCGTACCGTTTTAAAAAATAATGAAACATGACTAAAAACCTCCAACTTATATGTTGGAGGTTTTTAATTTTTAAATTCACATACACTAACCGTAATCGAATCTCATCAAAGGCGCAAACGGAGGGATTGTATGAGTGAATTAATTAAATTATTGCGAAAAGGAAATAAATCGGCCATGATGGCCGCTATAGTAAATACCATTATTTCCATTATTAAAGGAATTGCTTTCGCTTTAACAGGGAATGTAGCGATGTTTGCTGAAACGATGCACAGCTTAGGAGATGCAGCTAATCAGTTTTTTGTTTTTATAGGTTCGGCATTAAGTAAAAAAGCCCCGACCAAACGATTTCCAAACGGTTTCGGCCGATTGGTTAATCTTGTTCTATTAGGAGCGGTTCTTGTAGTAGGGATTATGGCGTTTGAAACGATTAAAGAAGGATATCACCACATTCTTCATCCGACGAAGTCTTCAGGCTTTATTTTAAATATTGCAGTACTTGGCATCTCGGTATTGCTTGAGATGTTTGTCTTATTTAAGGCAATGAAAGAAATTTTGCACGATGTTGGAATGAATACCGCAGAGGTCAATGTTTTTACGCAAAGCTTTATTCATTTAAAGAAAGCAAAGCCAGCAACCAAGCTGGTCTTTATGGAAGATCTGGTAGCTACTGGAGGAGGCGTATTGGCATTAATAGCTGTTTTTATTTCACGGTTTACACCTTTTCACCAAGCTGAAGGAATTGCTTCTATTTTAATTGGGCTTATGATGTTTTTTGTAGTAGGACGAGTATTTTTAGACAACGCTGCGGGAGCCCTTGGTGAAGCAGATAAAGAAATGGAAATAAAAATTGGCGCGATTGTCATGCAAGATGTACAAGTGCGTGATATTCAAACATTAATGGTGATGAAAGAAGGAGAAGAGCTTCACGTTGAATTAAAAGTAGAAATTGATCCTTCTTTAACAGTGGCCGAAGCTGATGATATTAAAGATCGTCTGGAAAATCGTATTTTACAGGAAAAAGGAGTAACGGATGTCATTATTGAATTTGATGAAGATGATGGAATTCCGGACTGGGCGCCAAGTGATTTACAGCTTCAAAAAGAATAAAAACAAGGAAGAAAACAGTTGTTTTCTTCCTTGTTTTTTTTTAGCTATATACTTTTTCACGTACGTTTGGAGAATCCGTTGAAGCTTTCGAGAAGTTAATGGTTTCACGTACAACGTAAATAGGTCTATTTTTACTTTCATCGTAAATTCTTGCGATGTATTGTCCGACTAGACCTAAACCAAGTAGCTGAATGCCGCTAAAGAAGGTGATAGCTACCATAATGGAAGTCCAGCCAGGCTGAATGTTTTTACCTATCAGCCAAACAACAATCGAATAACTTAAAACTAAAAGTGATACAAAAACCGATAATAAGCCAATAACCATTACTAAACGCAAAGGCTTCGTCGAAAACCCAATAATTCCATCTGAAGCAAACTTGATCATCTTTTTTAAAGGATATTTTGTTTCACCAGCAAAGCGTTCATCGCGCTCATACTCTACATATGTTTGCCTGAAGCCAATCCAAGACATCATTCCTCGTACAAAACGATTGCGTTCAGTCATTTTTTTGAATACATCCGCTACTTTTCGGTCGATAATACGAAAATCTCCCGTGTCTTTAGGGATTTCGATATCGGACATATAATTTAAAAAGCGATAAAAATACTTAGCCGTGGCTAATTTAAAAAAGGTCTCTCCGCTTCGTTTCTTGCGCTTTGCATATACAATTTCATAGCCTTGCTGCCATTTAGCAATTAATTCAGGAATCATTTCAGGCGGATCTTGTAAGTCTGCATCAATAATAACGATAGCATCGCCTTGAGCATAATCAATGCCTGCTGTTACCGCAGTTTGGTGACCAAAATTACGAGCAAAATCAATAACTTTCACATTAGAATCCATAGCCGCTACGTCTTTCAAGATTTCAATTGTTCGGTCGGTGCTGCCGTCATTGACGAAAATGAATTCATAGTTAATGTGGTTTTTATGCATGACGGAAAGCAAGCGATTGTAGCATTCATTGGCTACTTCTTCTTCAAAATACATAGGTACCACAATTGAAATTAGTTCTCTCATGCTTTACCTCCTATCGAGTGATGGTTTGTGTGCTTAAACGTCCATATTTTATTAAGGAAAAAATTGATAAACATTCCTATACAAGTAGACAACAGTTGTCCAATTATTGGATTAGCAGGTGTATAGTGTACAAGAAGGAATAAGCAGCTTGTATTAACTGCTAAAGTAATAAGGTTTACGATGAAAAATTGAGCTAGCATCCATTTATGTACAGTTGCTTGAAACACCCACGATTTGTTCCAATAGTAGCTGTTTATGACGCCAATAAAATAAGATAGTACGTTAGCCAATATATAATTCATATCAAAATGAATGAGTGCTAAGTAACTGATAATAGTGAGCAGGGTATTCATTATACCTACAAATCCGAATTTCAGGAATTTTATCACGGTTGCATAATCCCTTCCATTTAATTTATCTCTTCATATTTTGTCTGGGGCTTATTTTTAGTAAATCGTGCTATTAAATAGGATAGAATCACTGAAATACCAAACCCTTCGAGCAGCATAAAGCTTGGAAAAATAAAGAATCGATAGCGAGTTTGAATTTCAATAAGCAAGTGAATAAGAACGTATCCTATTATTAGTAATAAAAACAGTGTATACGGATATTTATCCTGCTTCTTCAGGAATAAACATATAAGTCCAATAATGGAAAGAATAGTAGTTGAAACATAAATAATTCTTTCATAACTTTGAGCAGCACTAATTAATTTTTCTTTATTAAAAGGTACATCTTCTTGAGGAGTTAATGAAATGCTCCAAAATGTAGATGCATCCGTTCCTCCCCACATATTTAGGAATTTAATGTGAAAGAGATCTAAAAGTTGCGCTTTATCTGCTACCCGCTCTTTAATTACTTCTTTTTCTGCTTCAGCTCGTTTTTCTCCAATGGGCATACCCATAAAACGACTAGCATCCTCTGAAGAATAAGAACCGCTTGTTTCGTAATTAAAGCCAATGACGAATTTCCATAAAGGATCTCTGTTACTTAAAGGATATTTAGAAATACCGCTAGCTACAAAAGAATAGTTGATCAGCGCATTTGCAATAAAAAAAGTAGCCAGTATGCCTACGAGGTTTTTTCCTATTTGTTTTCGGCGAGTTTTTAACTCAGCAGCATCCTTCGTTTTAATGTAAGGTTGAAGAATTTGCAAGATGAAATAAATGAGAACAGCAACGATAATAATGGGTCCTAGAGGGCGCATTAAATTTCCTAACGACAATAGAAGGCCAATATAAAGCCAGCTAAACTTGTTATGAGCAAATCTTTTTATAATAAGGTAAAAAGCTGCATAAAATAAAAAAGTAGCCAAATGCTGGTTAGTTAACACTGAGCTATAGAGAATGTTCGGAATGTAGAACGCATATAGAAAAGCTGCCATTCTCCCAGCAAGTTCGTTAAATACTTTCGCGCCAATTAAATAAATAAAAATAACGGTTCCAGTGGAATAAAAAATATTTAACAATTTTAATATAAAAATGTTATCTCCAAAACAGCGAATAATAACAGATTCATAGAATGAAAAGCCTAGCTGATATACCCATGTAGTGAAATAAACGCTTTGGTTAAATTCATAATTTCCTTTTGCGATATTACGCGCGGCATCTAACATGACAAGAAAGTCAGATTTTACAGGCGTTTGAACAGAAAGCATCCATGCTAGTCGAATACCTAAGGTCAAAACAATCAGTGAAATAAAAAAAACAGTTTTGTTCATGTATCTACTTGCAATAGCTATTAGAAAAATGACAAGGAAAGTGATAAATATTCCTTCAATAATAAATGAATTACTTAAAGCCAAACCTTTTAATTCCAATGAATTTGTCATCGCACTATAACTGCCCCATAGAGACCATGTAAGAATCATGACACATAAAAGAATCAGGCTTTTGGATAAAAATGAGTTAAGCATATTACCTCCTGCAAATTATTTCATAGATAAGGTACAAAATTCCTACCCTATGATACCATATTTTATTATTTTGTATATATTTTTCTTGTAGAGTATAATATTAGATTGTTCTGAAATTACAACAGCGGCACAACGTTTGATAAAAGGTTCAGCGAAGTAGGCATTGATTTAGTAATAGATAAAAGAGGTTGGGAAAAAAGGATTTTAATCGAAGTGAAAAACGAACCATTGATCACCATGTTTGATTAGTGGTTCGTTTTTTATGGTGAACGTAGGTTTCATTTGTTTAGTTCCTTCCAGCAGTTGATTGGAGGGCAAGGCGAAGACTCCTGCGGAGAAAGCGGAAGGGATGAAACTCCGCAGGAGCACAAGCAACGAGGAGGCTCATCGGCTGCCCGCGGAAAGAGAAGTCTTGCATGGAAATGAACTGCGGCGTCATAAGCGGTTCAGCTCATGTATTTCGCTTGTTCGTATTTAGGTTGAATTCATTTAGTTATGTCTCAACTTCTTTTATGTTTTAAATCGATCTTTTAATAAGTTCCATAGTGAGCTCACTCCTAGGCTAATGCTGATTAATATTCCTGATAGAGCTACTATTAAAGCGATATATTCAAAGATAGAAAACTGCTTCATACTATCCCAATTGATGTTTCCCTGTAGCTTGCTAATAACTAAATTCATTCCGTAAATACCGGAAAGAACGGTATAAATCGTTAAAATTAATAATAAGTAATTGTGACGCTTGGCCGCGATTTTCTCTTGATTTTGATACAAAGTACCAAGGGTTTCTTTGACTTCTTGATAAAGAGAATTGATGTGGAAAATTTTTTTAAAGAGCTCAGAAAACTCTTGACCTTCTGTGCGAGAGCTAATTTCTAAAAATAAATATTTGCCTGAAAACACGGTAATAGAGCGGATTAGTCGCTCAATGCCCTCTGAATTTTTATGAAACGTGAGCTGAGAATACTCATAAGATAGTTTTAGCAACACGATTTTATAGAAAAAATGTAAAAATAAATTATAGTAATGCTGGCCAAATAGATGATTCATCAAAAGCTGATCCGTTTTAGAGTCTGTCGATTTAGAAATACATGAAAACACATGGTCTGTGATGACGTAATAAGTTTCAGGAGCCCACCTTTCATACACGTGTTTAGTATTATACGTTTTAATATACTCATGATTGTGTGCAGAAATAAACGCTTTCCCGTCAGGCGTATAGCTATTTAGCTGCCCAGTACGAAATAAAGTTGTGGAATTAATTTCTTGCTCTTGATTTACCGTTACATAACTTAACACAAACATCCGTTCATCGATAAAATAAGGAAGGCTCCCAACGTGCTGTTCACGCGTGGCTTCTTTCTTGATGTGTTCGTTCAAAAATGGCGCAAGCTGTGAAAAAATATAATCTTGTACTTTGCTATAGCGATGATGTTCATAGGTAATGGTGGATCCATGCTCTTCAGCAAGCTTCGGTTCTAATACACGAAAATGATTCATGAATTCTAAAATGTCATCATAGGTGTAATGGTTATGGCTCATTTCAGTGCGAATGGTCATGACGCCAATTTCAAAAGGACATAAAAAAACATCCACAGACAGCACGTTGCTAGACACGGTGGTGGAAGAAGTATGTAACGTAATGGTATGGTCTATTTTTTTTGAAAATCGAAGCAACCCTTCTTTTTCGCACGAATCAGGGAATAGAATGCATTCAATGTAAGGAAGAAAATATTGATCCAGGCTATCATGAGATACGTAATATTGTTCTCCGTAGTATTCTTTTTCTAAATCTTTGTTTTGAATGGAAAAAAACTCGAACAAATTTGCTTTCAGTGCATGAACAAGCTGCTCTTTATTTTTTCGATCAAAGGAAAAAGGAAAAAGAAACATGTTCATTGCTTTGGTAGGTACAATGGTTTGAAATGGTTCTGTTTTCCTAGGTGTATTAGTCATAAACTACATCCTTCTTATAGTCGATGGTATTTCCTTGTAAGATTCGAGGAAATGCAGATAGAAAGTAAAAGGTAAAACAAGCTTTATAAAAACTGTTCTACCTGCCTGCAATGATTCAACGTATCATTTATAATATGCCAATTTTTTTAGAAAACAAACGTAAAAAAACCAACTAACATCATGATTAGTTGGTTTTACATACAGTGTCTGATTAGTGAATCGTGCGATATACACCAGTTACTTTTCCCAAAATCGTTACGTGGCGAAGAATAATAGGCGCCATCGTTGAATTTTCAGGCTGTAAACGAACGAAATTTTCTTCTTTAAAGAAACGTTTTACCGTTGCTTCGTTGTCTTCGGTCATAGCAACCACAATATCTCCATTATTAGCCGTTTGCTGCTGACGTACGATTACCATATCGCCATCTAGAATACCTGCTTCAATCATACTTTCTCCCATAATTTCAAGCATGAATACATGATCATCTGGAGAAACGAATTTATCTGGAAGAGGGAAATATTCTTCCACATTTTCAACGGCTGTTATAGGAAGACCCGCTGTTACTTTACCGATAACAGGAACATTAATGACATTGCTTTTAGGAATGTTTACTTCATCTAGTTGAAGAACTTCGATTGCTCTTGGTTTTGTTGGATCTCTTCGAATTAACCCTTTACTTTCTAAACGAGCTAAATGCCCGTGTACAGTGGAGCTAGAGGCTAATCCTACTGCTTCCCCAATCTCACGAACAGAAGGCGGATAACCTTTTAATTTTACTTCGTGCTTAATAAAATCTAGTATGTCTTGTTGACGTTTTGATAGCTTCATATTTTTCACCTCGATTTTAGCTATTCTTTAGGTGAATTATACCACGTGATGTGTCAATATACAAACATAAGTTCGAAGAATTCCATTGACAGAAACAAATGTTCTCAATAAAATAAGAACATATATTCTGATAGGGGGATCATAATATGCAACAATTCTTACATTCTATGAAACATTACGCTATTTTTTTTGCAGTTATCGCTGCACTTACATATGTATTGACGCTGGTTTTAGGAGCGGATAAAGTAGATTTAGACAAATATTCAACGGTTACGATTACAAAAGGAGATACGCTTTGGGACTTGTCCAACAAGTATCATAATCACCATCATTTGACCACCAATGAATTTGTCAAATGGGTTGAAGACGTCAATGATTTAAACTCAGATACTGCCCAGTCTTTATCTCCTGGAGATAAATTATATATTCCTGTTTTAAAAAAAGAGTTACATAATCAAGTGGCAATTGAACAGTAGTGTGTAACGGCCGTTCCTGAATATTGTTAGAAGCCGAAAAGGTCGTGATAAAAGTGGACGCCATTATTTATTGCCGTGTCAGTACGGATAAAAAAACCCAAGAAACATCTTTGCAGCGCCAGCAAGAAGAATTAAAAAAGCTTGCTGATCTTCATCATCTAGAGGTGAAAAAAGTCGTGATGGAAAAAGCAAGCGGATATGATGTAGACAGAGAGGGTATTTTGGATGTTCTTCATACAATGAAAGAAGAGAAAATATCCGTGCTGCTCATTCAAGACGAAACACGATTAGGCAGAGGAAATGCCCGAATTGCGCTGCTTCATGCTTTTCATAAAGAAAATGCTACCATCTATACGATTAGTCATCAAGGTCAGCTTCAGCTTTCAGAATCTGATTCAATGGTGTTAGATATTATTAGTTTAGTGGAAGAGCATCAGCGGAAATTACATAATGCTAAAATTAAAAGAGGAATGAAAAGAGCCGTAGAAAACGGTTATCGTCCGCAGCAAAATTTAAAAAACCAGGGAGTTAACTCGGGAAGAGAAAAAAAAGAAGCGCCGATTGAAGAAATTGTCCGCCTTCGTCATAACGGCTTAACCTTTGCTGAAATTTCAGTTACGCTAAAAGGTTTTGGTTATAATATTTCAAAAGCGACGGTACATCGTCGCTATCAAGAGTATCAAGAGAGTGCTCAATCTCTTGATAAAACGAAAGAGATTTAGTAAGATGACTACATGTTGCCGGAACGGTTCGGTAATTTTAATTATTGATTATAAGGAGATAGGTTTTATATGCTATCAAAAGATAAACTTGCTCGTATTAATGCTCTTTCAAAAAAGGCAAAGGCTGAAGGTCTGACAGAATCTGAATCGAAAGAACAGCAAGAGCTACGTCAGGAATATTTAAAAGTTTTCCGACAATCTATGACAAATCACCTTCATACGATTAAAGTTGTGGACGAAGAAGGTAAAGATGTTACGCCTAAGAAGTTAAAAGAGAGTAAAAAGAAGCGTCTTCACTAAGACGTTCTAGTAAAACTAGAGGGAGTGTTCCCTCTAGTTTTTTGTATATTTTTAATAAGGCGTACAAAAACTGTAAAAGTGGAAAATTTTTTGGTTCAAGTATTGTACAAATAAGCAAATCATTAGTATGATAACATATGTACATAGTTTTGAAAGGAATGAAGAGTATGACACAACGTATTGAAGATCTTTCGATTGCAACAATTCGTACTTTATCAATCGATGCGATTGAAAAAGCAAATTCAGGTCACCCAGGTATGCCGATGGGAGCTGCTCCAATGGCATATACATTGTGGACAAAATTCATGAACATCAATCCAAAGAATCCAAACTGGTTTAACCGTGACCGCTTTGTATTATCAGCAGGACACGGATCAGCACTATTATACAGCTTGCTTCATTTAGCTGGATATGACTTATCAATTGAAGACCTTAAAAACTTCCGTCAATGGGGAAGCAAAACACCAGGTCATCCAGAGTTCGGTCATACAGCAGGTGTTGATGCAACTACTGGCCCACTAGGACAAGGTATTGCAATGGCTGTTGGTAAAGCAATGGCAGAACGTCATTTAGCTGAAACATACAACAAAGAAGGTTTAGAAATTGTAGACCACTTTACGTATGGTATTTGTGGTGACGGAGACTTAATGGAAGGTGTATCTGCTGAAGCAGCTTCATTAGCGGCACACTTAAAATTAGGACGTTTAGTTGTTTTATACGATTCAAATGATATTTCTTTAGACGGAGATTTAGATCGCTCGTTCTCTGAGAACGTAGAAGATCGTTTCAAAGCTTACGGATGGCAAGTAATCCGCGTTGAAGACGGCAATGACTTGACAGCGATTGCAAACGCAATTGAAGAAGCAAAAGGCGATTTAACACGCCCAACGCTAATTGAAGTAAAAACAACAATCGGATTTGGTTCTCCAAACCACGCGGGTACTTCTGGCGTGCACGGTTCTCCATTAGGTTCCGATGAAACAAAATTAACAAAAGAAGCTTATGCATGGACATTTGAAGAAGATTTCTATGTGCCAGAAGAAGTGTATGCTCACTTCAAAGCTACAATTGCTGAAGATGGCCAAAAGAAAGAAAACGAATGGAACGATGTATTTGCACAGTATAAAGAAAAATATCCTGAACTAGGTCGTCAATTTGAACTAGCAGTAGAAGGAAAGTTACCGGAAGGCTGGGAAGAAACGCTTCCAGCATACGAAACGGGTTCAAGCTTAGCTAGCCGTGCTTCTTCTGGAGAAGTATTAAACGCAGTAGCACAAGCTGTACCTCAATTCTTCGGCGGTTCAGCTGACTTAGCTGGCTCAAATAAAACAATGATTAAAGGTTCAGAAGACTTCACTGCAGCTGATTACAGCGGACGTAATATCTGGTTCGGTGTACGTGAATTTGCAATGGGAGCTGCATTAAACGGTATGGCTCTACACGGCGGTGTAAAAGTATTCGGAGGAACATTCTTTGTATTCTCTGATTATCTTCGCCCAGCAATTCGCTTAGCAGCTTTAATGAAGCTTCCTGTAACATATGTATTCACACATGACAGTATCGCAGTTGGAGAAGACGGCCCAACACATGAGCCAATTGAACAATTGCCATCACTTCGTGCAATGCCAGGTCTTTCAGTGGTTCGTCCTGCAGATGCAAATGAAACAGCTGCTGCATGGCGCTTAGCATTAGAGTCAACTGACCGCCCAACGGCGCTTGTATTGACTCGTCAAAACTTGCCAACGCTTGAAGGTACAAAAGAAAATGCATACGAAGGCGTGTCTAAAGGTGCATATGTTGTATCTAAAGCTGGTAAAGACCAAGCGGATGCATTAATACTTGCAACAGGCTCTGAAGTAAGCCTAGCAGTAGAAGCACAAAAAGCATTAGCTGCAGAAGGCATTGACGTATCTGTAGTAAGCATGCCTGCATGGGATCGTTTTGAAGAGCAATCTGCTGAGTACAAAGAAAGTGTTATCCCTAAATCAGTGAAAAAACGTTTAGGTATTGAAATGGCTTCTACACTTGGCTGGGAACGCTATGTTGGAGACGAAGGACAAGTTCTTGGTATTAATCACTTTGGTGCATCTGCTCCTGGTGAAACAATCATGAAAGAATTTGGTTTTACAGTTGAAAATGTAGTAGCAAAAGTGAAAAGCTTGCTTAATGCATAATTCTTTTTCATAAGAAAGAGCAGACTCCTGTGGTCTGCTCTTTTTTTTCGACAAAAAAACAAAGGAATTTTTTCATCGATAGACAAGCATTGCGTACACCATTCGGTATAATGGTACAAAAAAGAACGAGCCGAAAGGGAGGATGAATCGTGAGAACGTATGAAGTATATTTAATGGAGGAAGAAGTTGCATCATCCTATTTTCGAAGAGAAAAGCTCATTTATCAGCTGCTGATTGAATATAGAATGAAACGTCACTTGCAGGAAACGCACTTACAAAAACAAGTTCATTACATTACTCGCCAACTGCCCATTTCATTTATTCAACGAGAATTGCTTCAGGCGTTTTCTCATTATCCTCATTTTTTCACTCATCAAGAGACGTTTGTGCTGGAATATCCTCATAAAAAAAGTCGAGCATCTATAAAATTAACGAATCGCTGTATAACAATTGAAGGAGATGGCAATGTTGATGCTGAGACAGCTTTTTTTGAAGTATTACGCAAGCTAGATCCTTGTTTTTTAGCAGTGAATTATGGAACGGATGAATACGGCTGGCTGAGGCCTGTGAAAACAAGAAAATTTGTGTAATTATTTAAGGAAATTGGAACGGAAATATTGTATAATAGCGTATGGTCTAGTACACTGTAAGTTAGACAACACGAAGGAGGAAGTAATACCATGGGAATGTATATTCTAGTTGGTGTTCTAGCATTAATTGTTGGGATAGCGCTAGGATTTTTCATTGCTCGTAAGTATATGATGAGCTATCTGAAGAAAAATCCACCAATTAATGAACAAATGTTAAAAATGATGATGATGCAAATGGGCATGAAACCATCGCAGAAAAAAATTAACCAAATGATGAAAGCAATGAACGGCCAAATTAAATAATGGTTAATTGGACAGACACTCTCTATTCAGAAGGGTGTCTTTTGTTTTATGATAGAGATAAGAAAATGGTTGTGGGGCTAGGGGGATACGATGAAAATTTTTCGAGAGTTATGGTGGTTTTTCAAACAGGAAAAAAAGTCTTACATAACGGGGATAGCGCTGCTCATTATTGTGGCAGCATTAGAACTTCTCCCGCCTAAAATTATTGGTTTAACGGTAGATGGTATTAAAGAAGGGACGCTGAATGGAAAGCGCTTAATGCAGATGGTTGGCATTTTGCTAGGAGCTGCTGTTGTGGCCTATTTCACAAGATACATATGGCGTATTATGATATTTGGTTCATCTGTTAAACTAGCCAAGCAGCTGAGAAATACCCTCTACACTCATTTTACCAAGATGAATCAGGCCTTTTATCAGCGACGGCGAATTGGGGATTTGATGGCCCATGCAACAAACGATATTCAAGCTATTCAACAAACTGCAGGTTCGGGCGTTTTGACACTCGTGGATTCCATTGTCACAGGAGGGCTTGTTCTATGCACAATGGCCCTCACAATCAGCTGGAAATTAACGCTTATTTGCCTTATTCCTATGCCGCTTATGGCCGTTTTAACAAGTTATTATGGTACATTGCTTCATGCGCGGTTTCACCACGCACAAGCCGCATTTTCTACTTTAAATGATAAGGTTCAAGAAAGCATTAGCGGAATTAAAGTCATTAAGACGTTTGGGGAAGAAGCAGCTGATGTCGAAGAATTTCGCATTAAGTCTGCAGATGTTGTCCAAAAGAACATGAAAGTAGCCAGAGTAGATGCATTGTTTGATCCGACCATTTCGATTATTGTAGCACTTTCTTTTTTACTTGCTCTTATTTTTGGCAGCAAGATGGTTATTAATGAAGAGTTAACACTGGGTCAGCTTGTTACCTTTACAACTTATTTAGGCCTTCTTATTTGGCCGATGCTCGCGTTTGGCTGGCTATTTAACATTGTGGAACGAGGAAGAGCATCCTATGACAGGGTATTTTCTTTATTAAAAGAAGAAAATTCGATTGAAGAAGCAGCGCATCCTAGTGTTGAAATGCCAACAGGAAATATTGAAGCTGTTATTCATAGGTTTTCGTATGGTAAAGCAGATGAATATACGTTAAACGACATTTATTTTACACTTTCTCGCGGTCAAACGTTAGGGATTGTCGGAAAGACGGGTGCTGGGAAAACTGCTCTTTTAAAGCTGTTGCTTCGTGAATTTGATGTAAGCGACGGAGCTGTTTTATGGGGAGGAAAAGACATTAAAGACTATGCGTTTGATTCATTGTACAAAAGCATTGGATATGTTCCTCAAGATCACTTTTTGTTTTCAACCACAGTCGCTGCTAATATCGCGTTTGGAAAAAGAGAAGCAAGCAATCAAGAAATCCAAGAAGCGGCTAAAGTTGCCAATGTACATAGAGACATCCTCGATTTTACAGATGGCTATCAAACAATAGTAGGTGAAAAAGGCGTTTCTTTATCTGGTGGACAAAAACAGCGTATCTCGATTGCAAGAGCTCTTCTATTAGATCCTGAGCTTTTAATTTTAGACGATTCGCTATCGGCGGTAGATGGAAAAACGGAAGCGGGTATTTTACAAGCGCTAAAGCAAAAACGTCAAAATCGAACAACGATTATTACAGCGCATCGGCTGAGCTCGGTTACTCATGCAGACCTGATTCTTGTACTTGATAAAGGGAAAATTATTCAGCGAGGAACTCATAAGGAGCTGCTTAGCGTGAGCGGCTGGTACCAGGATATGTACGATAGACAGCAGCTTGAACGTGCAGTAGAAGAAGGAGAGACGAAAAATGAAAATTGAGCATTCTTCGGTACATACACGTCTGTTTCGCTACACAATTCCGCATAAAAAATCATTTTTTTTAGCGTTCACACTATTATTAATTGCTACGGCTGCGGATTTATTAGGGCCCATTTTGATTAAAATTTTCATTGACGATTATTTAACTCCTAAGTATTTGCCTCTTCAGCCTCTTGTGTGGCTTGCAAGCAGTTATTTGCTTTTACAGCTTTTAAAAATTGTCGTTCAATACTTTCAGCTTCTGCAGTTCCAAAAAATTGCGCTTCAAATTATTCAGCAGATTCGAATTGACGTTTTTTCTCATGTTCATCGCCTGGCTCTTCGCTTTTTTGACAACACGCCCACAGGAAGCCTGGTATCTCGAATTACAAATGACACGGAAGCCATGAAAGAAATGTTTGTGGAAGTCATCGCGGTTTTTATTCAAAATGGGGTATTTTTGGTCGGTATTTTTATAGCCATGTTTATGCTAGATGTGAAGCTGGCTTTTTATTGTTTAGTTCTTCTCCCGTTCATTTGGGGACTTATGAAGCTTTATCAGCATTACAGCGCTATTTACTACGGGCAGCTTCGAGAAAAGCTAAGCCAGTTAAATGCCAAGCTTCATGAGTCTTTGCAAGGCATGTCTATTATTCAGTTATTTCGTCAAGAAAAGCGGCTGCGCTCGGAATTTGAAGAAATCAATGATGAGCATTACAAAGCGGGGATGCGTAATATTAAGTTGGATGGTTTGCTGCTAAGACCGGCAGTCGAAATTCTTTACATTTTAGCCGTTATTCTTGTGCTCAGTTATTTTGGTATTTCCGTAGCTGACAGTCCTGTTAAAATTGGTGTTCTTTACGCGTTTATCAACTACTTGGATCGGTTTTTTGAGCCTGTTAATGAAATGATGCAGCGTCTTTCTATGTATCAGCAAGCGATGGTATCAGCCTCTCGGGTATTTGACTTGATGGATGAAAAAGAAAAAAATCCAGTGATGACAGGAGAACAAAAGCAGGGGATTCAAAAAGGAACGGTAGAATTCAGAAACGTCACGTTTTCCTATGACGGTGTTCGAGACGTGCTGTCTGATATATCATTTACGGTAAACGAAGGAGAAACAGTCGCTTTAGTAGGACATACTGGAAGCGGGAAAAGCTCCATCATTAACTTATTAATGCGTTTTTATGAACAGCAAAAAGGAGACATTTTGATCGATAATAAGCCGCTGTCGTCTTTTACAAATAAACAGCTTCGAGATGAGGTAGGGCTGGTGCTTCAAGATGCCTTTTTATTTGCAGATACCGTAAAACGGAATATTACGCTGCACGAAGACCATTTTTCTGATGAACAAGTAAAAGCAGCGGCGGAATTTGTGCAAGCTCACGCATTTATTGAAGCTCTTCCTAATAAGTATAATGAAGTGCTAGTCGAAAGAGGTTCCACTTTATCAAGCGGCCAGCGTCAGCTCTTAGCATTTGCAAGAACGGTCATCCGGACTCCTAAAATCCTTATTCTTGATGAAGCAACAGCACACATTGATACAGAAACAGAAGAAGCGATTCAAGAAGTGTTAAGAGATATGGGAAAAGGCCGCACAACCATTGCTATTGCTCATCGTTTATCGACTATTCAACACGCCGACTGTATTTTAGTACTGCATAAAGGAAAAATCGTTGAAAAAGGCACTCATACTGAACTGCTAAACAAAGGCGGTTTGTACTATAATATGTATCAGCTTCAGCACAGTGAAAAAGAGGAGAATTTCAGCAAAGAAACAGGAGTAAAAGAGACTTATACAGAATTGATAGAGTGAAGGCAAAAAAAAGAAACAACCTTCATGGAGAGGTTGTTTCTGTCGTTTGAGCAGGGAATTCATTGTAAACGTTTAATAAATGATCTAATTCTTGACTATGTTTAATAGCAGGTGGAGAGTTTAATCCACTTACTCGGACTATGCGGATGAGTTCTTCTCGTTTCTTTTCAATCGCTAATAGAATATCTTTTTTGGCCAATGCTATGTATCCCTTCTAACAAGTCGTTTACCTAATTATACAAGATAATGGTACTATTTGAAAGAAGTGAGATAAGACAATTTGGTTACAAAATGGTAACGAAAAAGAACAAAAAGAACAAAAAAGGGAAGTGGGAAATGTGGGAGATTTAAATTTGTTTTTGGCATTTGGCGCAGGTTTTTTATCGTTTATTTCACCTTGCTGTTTGCCCTTGTACCCAGCTTTTTTATCGTACATAACGGGAGTATCAGTTAGCGAGCTAAAGGAAGGCGCAAAGTCACATCAGCGAAAAGCTTTTATTCACACAGCTTTCTTTTTGCTTGGGTTTTCTGTCATTTTTATTATGATTGGTTTTGCAACGTCCTTTATTGGTCAGTGGTTTTTTAACTATAAGGATTTAATTCGGCAGATTGGCGCTATTCTTATTATTTTCTTTGGTCTAGTTGTACTAGGGATTTTTAAGCCTCGAATTCTTATGCAAGAACATAAGCTTAGATTCGCAAATAAGCCGGCTGGTCTCTTAGGTTCTTCTTTCATAGGCATGGCTTTTGCTGCGGGCTGGACTCCTTGCACGGGCCCTATTTTAGTATCGGTTATGGCGCTTGCAGCGACAAACCCAGGCTCTGGCCTTTTGTATATGATAGCTTATTCACTTGGATTTTCTATTCCATTTTTTATTATGACGTTTTTTATTGGGAAAATGAACTGGTTAAAAAAACATATGAATTCCATGATGAAAGTTGGCGGATATGCAATGATTGGCATGGGATTTATTTTGTATTTTGACTGGATGACAAAAATTATTATTTATACAACGAGCGTATTTGGAGGGTTTACGGGCTTTTAAAAAGGGAAAATGATACAAAAAAGAATCTGAGAATTGGCAGATTCTTTTTATTTTTCAAAAGGCAAAATAGTTACTTTCGCTTTTAGGAAATATACAAGAATATGCTGTGGAAAAATATATAGAAAAAATTTATTTTTACTATATCTTCTATAAATACGGAGTGATACAATGAAATCGTCATATTTTTAATTGTTAAAAAGAGGTGTATAAATTGAAAGATATTTTGTTAATCTTGCTTTTGCAACTGATCTATGTACCGATCTTGACGCTGCGCACAATTTTTTTAGTCAAAGGTATGAGTATGTATGCCTCGGTTTTTGGATTTGTTGAAGCGTTAATTTATGTATTCGGCTTATCCCTTGTATTTTCAGGAGATCAAAGCACGCTTGCTATGGTTGTATATGCAGTTGGGTTTGGAGTGGGAATTATCCTCGGAAGTTATATCGAATCTAGGCTTGCTATCGGATATACAACATTCTTAGTTAACCTTATGACCAAAAATGAAGAGTTGATTAACCGCCTTCGGCAGGAAGGTTTTGGTGTTACTGTTTACCAAGGAGAAGGAAGAGACAGTGCACGCTATAGATTAGACATTTTAACAAAAAGAAGTAGAGAAGAAGAGCTATTAGCATTCATTGAAGAATATGAGCCTCGTGCTTTCATTATTTCATACGAGCCGCGTAAATTTAAAGGTGGGTTCTTACTAAAAGCAATGAAAAAGCAAAAACAAAAGCAAAAAGCAAAAGCAGATATCACCTCTACTAAATAAAAACAGAAGAGATCCTCTTCTGTTTTTTTGTTGCACTTTTACTTCTGATGTTTTTTGGATTATAATATAAGTAAACACTAAACTATAGTAAAGGAAGGATTTCATTGGTTATTGCTTCAACACTTGTCGCAATTTTTATGGCTTCTTTCATATTAGTTGTTCGAATGAAAGCTGCTGATAAACCAACGAATGCAAAAAAAATTATACTTCCGCCTTTTTTTATGAGTACGGGAGCGTTAATGTTTATTTTTCCAATGTTTCGAGTAACGGGTGCAGAACTGCTTGAGGCGTTAATAGCAGGCATGATTTTCTCAATCCTGTTAATTAAAACGTCTAAATTTGAAATTCGTGACGATCATATTTACTTGAAGCGTTCAAAAGCTTTTGCATTCATTATTATTGGTTTGCTTATTATTCGAATTGCAATGAAAATATATTTAAGTTCTTCAATTGATGTTGGCCAGCTTGGCGGTATGTTCTGGATTTTAGCATTTGGTATGATTGTACCTTGGCGCATTGCGATGTACACATCGTACAAAAAGCTCGAACGAAAGCTGCATAATGACCGACTCGCTAATACAACGATATTAAACTAAAAAAGGTGGCTACGCAGCCACCTTTTTTGATTTAAAATAAATGCTGATAGGGGACGGCATCTATTTTTTGCTTTTTTAATGTTTTTAATAAAAATTTATGATCACGTTTAGGTGTAGCTAAAATGTATCCACGTACGATTAAGTCTTCCGTTATAGAGGCTGCTTGTTCCTCAATTGCGAGTTCCCCAATTTTCCCCGCGATTTTTTGTTTGGCTACATCGCGAAATAGTTCAGGTACGGGTTCAACAAGAACGTTTAATAGCTGCTTTTGATCTGCTGACCAAAGGTGGACGGTTTTGGAAAGATAGTGATCTTGCCAATCAAGCTCAGACATGCCGTCTTCTTTTGGTAAGCGCTTTAAAAATTTCCTGAACATAAAAAATCCGCCGATAGCAAACATGCTCATTAAAAAGACCACCCAAAATAAAATAACCCATAAAAACCAGCCCTCTAGCATATTTTTCACTCCTTTATAAAGAGGTCAATCATAACATTACTATATTTATACATTTATTATAAAAGCCTTGTTCCTTTTATGGCAATATAAAATTCCTGTACTTTATGCGAGAGATGAGTCCTTTTTGACTCATAAGTAAGTTTTTATAGACTTACTTATGAGTGAATTATTGTTAGAATTATCTAAAAATCCTTATTTTTCAGCTTTTTAAAAGTTGGCACGTTTTTTGCATATAAACTAATTGAAGAATTATTTAATATGAGAGGAAGATAAAAAATGAGTCAAACTTTTAGCAAAGTAGCAACAAATTTACCGGGAGAAAATGCAAAGCAATTATTAGATAGAAGACACCGTGCCATTCCGAAAGGTGTAAGTTATGGCATTCCGACATTTGCTGATACGGCTGAAGGGGCGATCGTTAAAGATGTCGATGGCAATACGTTTATTGATTTCGTAGGCGCAATTGGCACAATCAATGTAGGACACAGTCATCCAAAAGTAAAAGAAGCGCTTCACAAACAAGTAGACCGTTTTATTCACACAGGATTTAACGTAATGATGTATGAGTCATATGTAGAGCTTGCAGAAAGATTAGCAGCAATTGCACCTGGTGAATTTGACAAGAAAGTATTACTTTTAAATAGCGGAGCAGAAGCTGTAGAAAACGCAGTGAAAATTGCTCGTAAATATACAAAGCGTCAAGGAATTATTTCCTTTAACCGCGGTTTCCATGGTCGTACATTAATGACAATGACAATGACAAGTAAAGTAAAACCATATAAATATGAATTTGGACCGTTTGCTCCTGAAGTATACAAAGCTCCATATCCTTATGAGTATCGCCGTCCACAAGGTTTATCAGTTGAAGCATACGAAGATTTCATGATTACAGAATTCAAAAACTTCTTAAATACAGAAGTAGCACCAGAGACGATTGCAGCTGTTGTAATGGAGCCGATTCAAGGTGAAGGTGGCTTCATCGTTCCAGGTAAACGTTTTGTGCAAGAAGTGTATCAATTATGTAAAGAGCACGGAATTTTATTTGTATCAGATGAAATTCAAGCAGGATTTGCACGTACGGGCCGCTACTTCGGTATTGAACATTTTGACGTTGAGCCTGATTTAATTACTGTATCAAAATCACTAGGAGCTGGCGTACCGATCAGCGGTGTCATTGGTCGTGCTGAAATCATGGATGAATCTAATCCTGGTGAACTTGGCGGAACGTACTGCGGAAGTCCTCTTGGATGTGAAGCAGCTTTAGCTGTACTTGATATCATTGAAGAAGAAAAGCTAAACGAACGCGGTGAGTACCTTGGAAAAGTAGTAACATCACGATTTGAAAAACTAGCAGAAAAATATGACTGTATCGGTGATATTCGCGGATTAGGTGCTATGTCTGCTATCGAGCTTGTAAAAGATCGTGAAACAAAAGAAGCGGACAAGGAGCTTACACAGCGTATCGTAAAAGAAGCAAACAAGCGTGGATTATTACTGCTTAGCGCAGGAGTATTTGGAAACGTTCTTCGTATCTTAATGCCAATTGTTATTACGGATGAGCAGCTAGAAGAAGGCTTAGCTATTTTTGAAGCAGCGCTAGAAGCAAGCGTACAGCAAACTGTTGAAGTATAAGTGAGATTGAGACATGAGGTTGAGACAAACATATTTTAGTTGAAAAAAGATCCGAACGATGAAACGAGATTTTTGATAAAGAATCCAATTCGTTCGGACTTTTCATGGTGATGGTGAACGTAGGTTTCATGTATGTGGCTCTTTCTAGCTGGTGATTGGAGGACAAGCCGAAGACTCCTGCGGGAAAAGAGGAACAGGTGAGACCCCGCAGGAGCGCAAGCGACGAGGAGGCTCACCGGCCGCCCGCGGAAAGCGAAGGCTTGCACGAAAATCAAAAGCGGCGTCACAAGCGATTCACATGAGCTCCTTTATCCCGTTTGTTCGTCTTTAGATGGGACGGGTTTAGTTATGTCTCAACCTCATTCTTCATGAGTCACAAAGAATGGGTATGTTTGGACACTCTATTTATAGATTTTTCATTTTCTGATAAAATAAAATAATAATTATTTTTTGACGAAAAGGTGATTCAAATGACCATTCATAAAAAGCATATTCAGCAAATTAACGACGAACTTTACGATATATTTGAGTCATCATTTGATGAAATCTTTGTAACTGATGCGAATGGATATGTGTTAGTTGTAAATTCAGAGTGTGAAAAAAATTATGCTTTGAAAGTGGAAGATTTTATTGGAAAGCACGTAAAAGAACTGCAGGAAATGGGTATTTTTTATCCTTCGGCCACGTTAAAAGTGATTGAATCTAATCAAGCAATTGAATTGGTTCAAAAAACAAACTCCGGCCGGTATCTTCATGTACGGACAAGGCCGGTATTTACAAACGACGGTCATTTAAAAAGCGTTATTAGCTATTCTCGAGATCTCACAGACTTAATGGAATTAAAACGAAAAGTAGAAGAGATGGAAGAACAGCTTGAAAACTATAAAAAAGAGTTAAACGAAGCCGTCGATTTAGAAGGCATTGTGACAAAAAGCGAAGCGATGAAAAAGGTTTTTTCAACCATTCAACGAGTTGCTTCTGTAAATACAACCGTTCTTTTACTTGGAGAAACAGGGGTAGGAAAAAGCAGAGTAGCAAAACTGCTTCACCAGCTTAGTACAAGAAAACAGCAGCCGTATCATGAGCTTAATTGTGCAGCGCTTCCTGAACAGCTTATTGAATCAGAGCTATTTGGCTATGAAGGCGGTACGTTCACTGGAGCATTTCGAGAAGGAAAAAAAGGGATCATCGAGCTTTCGAACGAAGGCACGCTTTTTCTAGATGAGATTGGTGAACTTTCTCTTTCAGCACAAAGTAAGTTGCTCCACGTGCTGCAAGACCGTACAATTCGTCCCGTGGGCTCAACAAGAGCAGTATCAATAGACGTGCGAATTATTGCTGCTACGAATCAAAATCTAGAACAAATGGTCGAAGAAGGAAAGTTTAGACGTGATTTGTACTATCGACTTAACGTGGTGCCAATTACAATTCCACCTTTACGAGAGCGAAAAGAAGATATTCTGCCTCTTGTCTATCAGTTTCTTCATCATTTTAATACGGTATACGAACGTAATGTGCGTTTATCACCAAAGGCGTTAGATGCGTTTTTAGGACAAGAATGGAAAGGAAACGTTCGTGAAGTGGAAAATATCATTGAGCGTCTGGTTGTTACAGGGGAAGAAATGATTACGCTTAAAGATTTGCCTTTTGCAAAAGAGTTTGCTATCGATCCACCTGTCCATACGCTTCCTGAAATGATTGAACATGTGGAAAAAGAGATGGTCATAAAGGCGTTTGAACAGCATAGGTCGTCTTACAAAGTAGCAGAACAGCTTGGTATTAGCCAATCACAAGCGAGTCGTAAAATTCGAAAGTACGTTTCGGACAGCACCGAACAGTGAGTAGATAAATTTAAGCAGGGAGTGAAGAAATATGAAGCAAGCAAACTTATATATTAACGGAGAATTTGTTTCAGCAAATGATACATACGAAGTGGTAAATCCAGCAACAAATGAAGTAGTGGCTACCGTTGCAAAAGGTGGAGAAAAAGAAGCGACGCTAGCAGCAGATGCTGCCTATGAAGCATTTCAAACATGGTCTAAAAAAACAGCAGAAGAGCGCGGTAAATTATTATTTAAATGGCATCAGCTGATCGAAGAACACACCGATGAACTTGCTGAAATAATGACAGTTGAGCAAGGTAAGCCTCTTAAAGAAGCAAAAGGTGAAATTGGCTATGCCAACGGATTCGTTTCATGGTACGCAGAAGAAGGAAAACGCATTTACGGAGAAACAATTCCAGCTTCTTCTCCTAATAAACGATTATTTGCTCATAAGCAGCCTGTGGGAGTCATGGCAGCTATTACACCTTGGAACTTCCCGGCAGCTATGATTACGCGTAAAGTAGCGCCAGCTTTAGCAGCTGGATGTACAGCGGTTATTAAACCTGCAGAACAAACGCCACTAACGGCTCTTCGACTAGCAGAGCTGGCACAAGAAGCGGGTATTCCAAAAGGCGTAATTAATGTAGTTACGGGAGATGCAAAAGCCATTGGAGAAGCGTGGCTTCAAGATGGACGCGTACGTAAACTATCGTTTACGGGCTCTACAGAAGTAGGTAAACTGTTAATGCGCGGAGCAGCTGATACGGTTAAAAAAGTGTCTTTAGAATTAGGCGGACACGCTCCGTTTATCGTAACAGCAAATGCTGATTTAGATAAAGCAGTAACAAATGCAATTGCTTCTAAATTCCGTAACGCTGGTCAAACATGCGTATGTACAAACCGCATCTACGTGCACGAGTCTATTGCTAAACCGTTCGCAGAGCAGTTTGCAGCGGCTGTTAGTCAGCTAAAAGTCGGAAACGGCTTAGAAGAAGGTACGGATATCGGTCCTCTAATCGATGAAAAAGCCTTAGAAAAAGTAAAGCGCCACTTAGATGATGTTGTAGCAAAAGGTGGAAACGTCTTAACTGGAGGGGCTGTACGCGAAGAGGGAAGCGGACTGTTTGTTGAACCTACGGTTGTAGATGGTGCAACGGACGATATGCTTTGTATGTACGAGGAAACATTTGGACCAATTGCTCCAATTGCGACGTATCAAACAGAAGAAGAAGTTATTCGCCGTGCAAATAACTCGCCTTACGGATTAGCAGCTTATGTGTTCACTGAAAATATTTCAGAAGCTATTCGTATTGCTGAAGCTCTAGAATATGGTATTGTAGGACTAAATGATGGACTACCTTCTACCCCACAAGCGCCGTTTGGCGGCTTTAAAGAAAGTGGACTTGGACGTGAAGGCGGACATTACGGAATTGAAGAATATTTAGAAGTAAAATATATTTCTTTAGGCTTTTAACAAAAAGTGATTTCGCTTTCCTGCGAAATCACTTTTTTAGTAATAGTACACGTGGAGAATTTGTGCATGGATTGATTGAAAATTCATGAATAAAAAACAAAATTCTTCTAGAGTACAGCATTCAAGATCTTCGCAATCGTGAGAGTTAAAAAAATCTTCAAGTATAGTTGCCTCCACGTCTTTAAATAACCAGTGGTGTTCAACATCTGCAAATTTGCCTCGATAAACCTCAGTTAACCCATAGAAGTCGAATATATCTTCCAACTGCTTCTGTTGCATAGCCATCCCTCCTCTTCCTAGTATAAGAAAAAGAAAGAGATATTAAACAAGCCGTCATACTACTTTGTTTTTTTTTATAAAATCTCGTATAGTTAATAGTAATGACAAGCAAAGGAGTTTCGGTATGTTTACATATATCACGTTATTTGGTTTTCTTGGATTCGCTGTGTATTCGAGTACGTGGATTTATTCTATTGTCAAAAAAGATGGAAGAGCCAAGAAAAATGGAAAGGGTACTCTTATTAGTTTTCTTGTGATGCTTATCGGGTTAGTCGGTTTGCAGCTTACGTAATCATAGATTATTTTGACATTTTTACCACCTTCACTTATAGTTAACGTTGGGCGAACGTATGTGTGATTTTGTTCACAGTGCTTGCCTTAAGTTGAAAAAGAAAGAAGGTGGCATATTTGAGATATCACACACATATTGCAACATCGATTGCTGCCGGTGCCGGCGTGGCTATAACAGGAGACGCTTCGTTTACATTTCCTTATGTTGTAGGCATCGCGATTGGAGCACTGCTTCCTGATATTGATGAACCAAATTCATATATTGGTAGAAGATCTCTTGGTCTCGCAAAAATAATTAAATCTATTTTTGGACACCGAGGTATTACGCATTCTATTCTTGCAAGCGGACTTATTTTTTATTTACATACGATGTATGACAATGACTTTACATTAGGAATAGCCTATGGATACGCTTTTCATATTCTTGGAGATTTCTTTTCTAAACGAGGGGTACCTTTTTTCTCACCTCTTAGCAAGAAGAAGTTTAAGCCTCCTTTAACATATGAAACAGGTGGTGGAGCAGAGACTCTCATCTTTTACCTGGCAGTGATAGGAAGTTTCTATATGCTTTATAAGTATCAGCTGTACACCCAGCTGTTTTAAAGAAAGAAGCCATCTGAGTAAATTAGATGGCTTCTTTTACACTTCTACCACGTAAAGTTCAGGCGTTTTCATAGGCAGGGTAATGGTAATGCTTGTGCCATCATTTTCTTCACTTGATACGTGGAAAAAACCATTATGCTCGTTAATAATTTTGTTGCAAATGGTTAGTCCCAGGCCTATTCCTCGTTCTTTTGTTGTATAAAAAGGCTCTCCTATATGAGGGATACGCTTTGAGTCAATTCCACATCCGCTATCTTTTATCACAATGCATAGCGTTTCTCTAGCTGATTTTTCAATCGATACAGCCAGCTTGCCGCCGCTTTCCATAGAATCAATGGCATTTTGTATAATATGAATAAATACTTGGGTTAGCTGTGTTTTTTGCCCACTAATGAGCAGGGGATATTCTTTTGGATAATGGCGAATGATGTGGATGTTTTTGACTTCGGTAACCGGTTCAAATTGCTTTAATACCTCATCTAGCAAGTCTGTCATAACAAGGCTTTCTGTATATGCGTACTCTCGTTTAGCTAAACTCATAAATTCTGCGATAATATGTTCAATTTGTGAGAGTTCGTGCTGAATAAGATCTCGATAAATCATTGTTTTTTTCGGCTGCTGTGTCTCACTGAACAGTTGTATAAACCCTTTAATGGTTGTCAAAGGATTTCTAACCTCGTGTGCGATACTTGCAGCAAGGTGACCAATGACAGAGAGTTTTTCTGAATTCTGGATCTTTTTCTCTGCTTGTCTTTTCTCTGTTACGTCTCGTGAGATAAATACAAACCCTTCGATTTCTCCCGTAGCTGTGATAATTGGAGCGCCTTTACATTCTAATAAAACGATGGTGCCATTCACGTGAAACTTTCGGTATTCAAATGTGGAGGCATCTTTTGTTTTGCCCATGTTAGCTAAAATAGTCGAGATTAGGTGCTTGTCTTCAGGATACGCATTGATAAGCACATGTTGTCCAATAAGTTCATCAGGATAAACTCCTAATGTTTTAGCGTAAGAAGGAGAAGCGTATTCATAAATGCCATCTTCAGTAATAGCACATACTAAATCATGGGTATGAGATAAAATAGCTTGATGCTTTAATTCATTGTCATCCGTAATGATTCGATCTTTTAATGGATAAAAAAGCTGATCTTCTTGGTTGGTGAAGGTGTGCCGAACTTGAGTGCCGCACATTCTACAAAAATTATAATCTTCCTTATAGTTACAAGAAGGACAAACGGGCATCGAATCACTCCAATCAGATCTATGCAGTGAGAGAGTTCTCAAGCATATATAATCATTATTATATATTCAAATTATAGGAAAAAATATGAAAAATCAAATGTGCTATAGAGAGGGGAATTGGGCTTGAAAACCCTATAAATAGATTTCAAATACATGTTTTTAGTTGCAAATAGATGCGAAATGGGAATTTTTACACATTTAAAAAATTAAGACATCAAATAAGAGGTGAATAATACCTCTTATTTGATGTCTTGATAATGCTCTAGCGCACGCTCTCTAGCTGCTTTATGATCGACAATTGGAGTCGGATATGTTTTATCAAGCGTAACGTTTGCTTTTTCTAATACGTCTGCTGGAGCCTCCCAAGGTTTATGAATGTAGGAGGAAGGCAGATCTCTAAGCTCTGGAAGCCACTTTTTAATATATTCTCCTTCTTTATCAAATTTTTCTGATTGAGCAGTTGGATTAAAGATACGAAAATATGGCGCGGCGTCTGCTCCCGAGCCTGCAACCCACTGCCAGCCCATTGTGTTGTTAGCTAAATCTGCATCTACTAAGGTATCAAAAAACCAATTTGCTCCGTGTTTCCAATGAATTAAAAGGTGCTTTACTAAAAAGGAAGCAGCTACCATTCGAACTCGATTGTGCATAAACCCTGTTTCCCACAGCTCCCGCATTCCGGCATCGACAAGGGGATAGCCGGTTTTTCCATTTTTCCAAGCTTGAAGCTCTTCATTGCCGTCCGCCCACTGAAATTGCTTGAATTTTTCATTCAGCGGTTCACTTGTAGTGTGTGGGAAATGATAAAGCAGCTGATAAGCAAAATCTCTCCATACAAGTTGGCGAATAAACATTTCAGCTTGATGTTCAAAAGCATTAGAGCTTACTTTTTCTGCTTTATTTCTTAAATAATGATAAAGAACGCGAGCTGAGAGCTGTCCTGAAGCGAAATAAGGAGAAAGGAATGAATTGAATGCTTCAGCAGGAAAATCTCGTCCTTTTTCATAATGCAGCAGCTTATTCTTTAAAAACGTTTTGAAGCTATTAATAGCGCCTTGTTCCGTAGCGTCCCACGTAGACTTAATCGTTTCATCCCACGGTATGCTTGGAAGCAAATCCAGATCTGAGACTGAAAGAGATTCAATCGATGAAGAAAAGGCGTGGATGGAAGTAACTTTTTTTACAGTAGAAGATACGGCATGTTTTTGAGAAGCTTTATAGTAAGCTGTAAATACTTTATAAGGATCTCCATTTTCTTTTGTGATTTTCCAAGGTTCATGAAGGAGAAATCCCTCAAATGTGCGAATATTTATTTGTTGCTCTGAAAAAAAAGCTTGAAGCTCTTTATCTCTTTTTAGCGCATGTGGTTCATAGCGTCTGTTCCAATAAATATCTTGCGCATTCGTTTCATGGATTAACTTTTGCAACACATCTTTAGGGTTTCCTTTTTTTATAATCAGCGTTCCTTCTATTTTTTCGATCGAAGTTTTGAAGTCATTTAGCGCATGGTGAAGCCACCATTTACTTGCGCTTCCCATTGAGCTTTCTTCATCGTCATCATGAATATAAACAGGTACAACCATTCCTTCTTTCGCTGCGTGAAATAGAGCTGGATTATCTACTAACCGAAAATCTTTTCGAATCCATACGATAATGGTTTTCTTCATCATGTGCCACCTTTCTATTTGCAATTTGCCTCGATTATAGCTTTTTTCTTATACGTTCTACAATTTTGAATGTGTAGAAAGCCTATTTTCGTATGGACGAATTTCAGATTGATTGTAAAAAGAATAACGTAAACAGAGTAAGAGAATGGGAAGGAGCCCTTAAAAATGAGAAATTCGTATGGAATGAAACAAACCGGACAACCGATATCTAATCCATATATGCAAGCAGCACCTAAACCTGCTAAAATGCCGCCAATGCCTTCTGCAAAGGAAATGCAGGCAATGCCGATACAAGAAGGCACAAGTCAAATGCCGATGCACGGAGAAATGCCGCCGATGAAAGACGGAATGCCGTCGATGCATGGCGGAATGAGTCAAATGCCAACTATGCAAAAAGACATGAATCAAATGCCAATGTACGGAGAACTACCGCCAATGCATGGAGGGATGGATCAAATGCCGATGCAAGGTGGAATGCCGCCAATGCATGGAGGGATGGGTCAAATGCCGATGCAGGGTGGCATGCCGCCAATGCACGGAGGGATGGGTCAAATGCCGATGCAGGGTGGAATGCCGCCAATGCACGAAGGAATGTGCCAAATGCCGATGCAGGGTGGCATGCCGCCAATGCAAGGAGGAATGGGCCAAATGCCGATGCAGGGTGGCATGCCGCCAATGCACGGAGGAATGGGTCAAATGCCGATGCAAGGTGGAATGCCGCCAATGCAAGGAGGAATGGGTCAAATGCCGATGCAAGGTGGAATGCCACCAATGCAAGGAGGAATGGGTCAAATGCCGATGCAAGGTGGAATGCCACCAATGCAAGGAGGAATGGGTCAAATGCCGATGCAAGGTGGAATGCCGCCAATGCAAGGAGGAATGGGTCAAATGCCAATGCATGATTGCGGATGCCGCGATTTCTCAGCACCCGTTGGTCATCAGCAGCCTCATTCTTTAAATGAGTGGATGTTCATGCAACAAACAAATCCACGCTTTTTTTAATAAATCCTTTACCCTAGATAAAAGGGATGTATTTTTGGATCTTTAGTATAAATATAGAATTTTATTAATTGAAACGTCATGAGAAAAAGAATAGTTCTTACTCTTTTTCCATGACATTCAATTTTTTGAAAATATTAATCACATCTTTTGGGTGTTTTCTTACATAACAGAGTTTGGTAGAGTTTTTTAAGTATAAATACAGGGAAAAGAAGGCAAAGGCTCTATATTAAAGGGGAAAGGGTGTTTTTAGAATGATATTAGAAGTCACAGCTGCAACTTTACATGATGCTAAAGTTGCCCAGGAACATGGTGCCGATCGTATAAGCCTTGTAACTGGGATTGGTGAAGGCGGCTTAACCCCAAGCTACGGTTTGATGAAAAAAGTGAAAGAAACGATACATATTCCACTATTTGTGATGATTCGCCCTCATAATCAATCTTTTCAATATGACGAAGATGACTTGCAAACAATGATTGAAGATATTCACTATGCAAGAGAAATCGGCATTGATGGAATTGAAATTGGCTGTTTAACAGAAGACAAAATTATCGATGAGCAAGCTTTAAAGCGACTGCTGGATGCGGCAGGAGAAATGAATGTAACGTTCCACTTAGCATTTGATGAAATCAGTGATCAAGAAAAGGCGCTTGAAACGCTTTTAAGCTATAAGCAAATTCAGCGTGTTATGACTTCAGGAGCGGATAAAAGTGCACTAAACGGTATTCCTCATATTAAAAAACTGTTAAGAAGAATGAAAGATAAAGATATTATTTTAATCGGGACAAAAGGGCTGAAACCTGAAAATCTTCAAGCGTTCTTATCCGTTACTCCCGTGAAAGAAATTCGTATTGGTTCAGGGGTTCGAGTGAATTGTCAATATACGAAACCGCTTGACCCAAGGAGTGTAAAAGCTGCAAAAGAAACGATGAATAAGCAAAAGTAACAGAAGTGCTACAAGAAATTGTAGCACTTTTTTATTTGCAAATAAAAAAGGACTTATGACATAGTTTTCCCTAATTGGAAAACATCACAAACCCTTTTGAACCCTTGATACGTATGAGAATCCTATATTTTTAATCGTCTAGAGTGGAATAGGAATAATTTCATATTTTCAGAATAATCATTGACAGTGATAATCATTATCATTTATTGTTGTAATTGTTAATGAAAATCATTATCAATTGAACAAACAGGAGGATATGATATGTCAACGTCAACGAAACAACTTACATCAAACGAAATGCTGCTTGCTATGCAAAATGAACGAGAATCCAATGCAAGATCTTATCCGAGGCGCCTTCCTATTGCGATTAAGCAAGCAAAGGGCGTCGTGATCACGGATATGGATGGAAAAGAGTATATTGATTGTTTAGCCGGAGCCGGCACGCTTGCTCTAGGTCATAACCATCCCGTAGTTCATGAAGCAATACAAGACGTTTTAACAAAATCTATTCCTTTACATACATTAGATTTAACAACGCCTGTAAAAGAAGCTTTTATCGATGAAGTATTTGCTAGTTTACCAGAAGAATTTGCAAACAAAGCGAAAATACAGTTTTGCGGTCCAACTGGAGGAGACGCAATTGAAGCGGCTTTGAAGCTTGTAAAAACAGCAACAGGCAACCGAACGATTTTATCTTTTCAAGGAGGATATCACGGCTCCACGCACGGAACGTTAAGCATTAGCGGTACAACGAGTCCCAAAAAGCACATTCATGCGCTAGTGCCCGACACACATTTTTTACCTTATCCATATGAATACCGCTGCCCGTTTGGCGTAGGCGCTGAAGGTCACACTTACATTAGTACATACATTGAAAATATGCTGGATGATCCTGAAAGCGGAATTGTTACTCCGGCGGGTGTTGTAGTAGAAATTGTACAAGGAGAAGGAGGCTCTGTTCCAGCGCCGATTCCATGGTTAAAAGAGCTTCGCAGAATCACAAAAGAACGAAACATTCCGCTTATTGTAGATGAAGTTCAAACTGGAATTGGACGAACAGGAAAGCTGTATGCATTCGAGCACGCTGGTATCGAACCGGATGTATTAGTGCTATCTAAAGCAATTGGAGGAAGCCTTCCTTTATCAGTTGTGCTTTATGATAAAAGGCTTGATCAATGGGAAGCCGGTGCACATATCGGTACATTTAGAGGAAATCAGCTTGCGATGTCTACAGGACGAGCTACTCTGCAATTTATAAAACAAGAAAACTTACCTGCACATGCTCACGAGTTGGGAGCTTATATTCAAAACCAGCTAAAACATATCCAAAAGCAAGTATTGTCGATTGGCGATGTACGCGGAAGAGGTTTGATGCTGGGCGTTGAAATCATAGACGCAACAAAGCCGGCTAATAAAATCGGTAGTCATCCTGCAAACGGTGAGCTAGCTAAGCTGATTCAAAAAGAATGTTTTGACAGAGGAGTCATTTTAGAAGTTGGTGGAAGGCATGGTGCAGTTATTCGTTTTCTTCCGCCGTTAATTTTAACAAAACAACAAACGGATGAAATATTAACGAGATTTGAAGAAGCCGTAAAAGCAGCAGAAGAGAAGTGGGTGAATAAATAGAATGGCACCGTTTGAAAAGTGGTTTTTATCATCATCCAAAGAAAGCCTCGAGAATTATGAAGCGATGATAGGCGGAATGACAGAGATGATTAAACGTCACTACCATACACTAAAAGCCCCTTATACTCACATAGACATTCACGAACTATCGAACTTAGTCAATCGCTCGGTCTATTTTAGCGAACACGAACAGCCGCTAGAAGACTTGTTTAATGACGTACAAGCCGTAGTGATGGATCATTCGCTTCATATTTCGCATCCCGGGGCAATGGCACACTTGCATTGTCCTCCGATTATACCGGCCCTTGCTGCGGAAGTGATGATTTCTGCTTTGAATCAATCTATGGACTCGTGGGATCAAAGTCCGGCAGCTACGTATATAGAAGATCAAGTGATTGATGAGTTAACAAAACAAATTGGTTATCCAAGCTCTTCTTCCGGCGTTTTTACAAGCGGAGGGACTCAGTCGAATTATATGGGACTTCTGCTTGCTCGTAATGAATATTGTCATGCTGCCTTTTCAATTAATGTTAGTGAAGAAGGCTTACCGATCCAAGCTAAAAAACTGCGGATTTTATGCTCCGAAAAAGCCCATTTTACGGTGCAGCAATCTGCAGCTCAGCTTGGACTGGGCATGAATGCAGTGGTGAGTGTAAAGTGCAATGAAAGGCACGAGATGGATATAGAAAATTTAGAAGAAGCAATACGGGAAGTCAAAGCACAGGGAAACCTTCCTTTTGCTGTTGTAGCAACGGCAGGTACGACGGATTTTGGAAGCGTAGATCCTCTTTTTCAAATAAGTGAGCTAGCTAAAAAAGAAGGGCTTTGGCTTCATGCTGACGCCGCTTATGGAGGAGCGCTGCTATTTTCACATAAATATCGTGAACGCTTAAAAGCTCTTGAACGAGCAGATTCTATTACGATGGATTTTCATAAGTGGTTTTATCAGCCGGTAAGCTGCGGGGCATTTTTGCTGAAGAATTCAGCTATGTTCAAACACATTCAGCTTCATGCAGATTATTTAAATCCTGAAGAAGATGAGCATGTACATTTGGTAGATCGCAGTATTCAAACGACCAAACGATTTGACGCCTTGAAGCTATGGCTGACTTTCCATGCAGTAGGTACAAATGAGTATGGAAAAATGGTTGATCATACGATCGAAACGGCTAAGCAAACAGCTGAACATTTACGAAAGCAAAGGAATATTGCGGTGTTAAATGACCCTTATCTGAACGCGGTTGTATTTCGCTATGTGCCAGATACTTTATATGGTGATTGTCGAAAACAGCAGCATTATGAAAATAAGTTGAATCAGCGTATTCAGAAGCACTTATATGAAAAAGGCACGTTTATCATGGCAAAAACAAAGCATAAAGAGCAGGCATATTTAAAGCTAACGATGTTAAATCCTATGATTACAGTTGATTCTGTTGCCACTCAGTTAGAGGAAGTCGTGGCTTTAGGAAAAGAGTTGGAGAAAAAGGAGGAGCGATTACGTGAACGCTCAGTTATCGGCTAATTTTATTACGATGCAAAATATTATTAATTGCTATGTTCGAGAAACAGGTAAGGGAGTATGGCAGTCCGTTTCAGGAATGAAAAGCGAGGAAACGCTCGTTCTTAGGCTAGAAAAACAGCCGGTAACTCTTTACTTTCCAGTAAAGTACCGCTCAGCTACCGGACGTCACTTGTTCTTTCCGGTCTTTTATTATCGCATTCAGAAAGAGGAGCTCAAGGAGTTAGATGTCGTCACTCTTTTAGCCTTTCTTTTAAAAGAAGTAACAGAGCATTTACTACAGGTGAATGAGTTAATTGTACGTGTGCTATTAAGCTACGAAAATATGAAATTGTTCATTGAAAAAAGACAGAAAGAGTTAGAAGCGTGCTATAAATGGGACAAAACGTTCTTAGAATCTGAGCAGTCACTGCTTATTGGCCACCAGCTTCATCCAACACCTAAAAGCCGTCAAGGGATATTACCTGAAGAAGAAGAGGTATTTGGGCCTGAAGTGAACGGCAAATTTCAGCTTCATTATTTTAAAGCACATAAATCTCTTGTTGAAGAACAGTCCGCCGGGAGTCAAACCGCTTCAAACCTTATTAAAGAGCAGTTGAAAAAAGATAAGAAGGTTTCTGAAGAATTCATACAGTCGTATTGCCAAGCGGACGATTATTCACTTATACCTATGCATCCGCTGCAAGCTCGTTATCTTTTAGGA
Organism: Priestia sp. 40; assembly: GCF_049368575.1. Taxonomy (NCBI): domain Bacteria; kingdom Bacillati; phylum Bacillota; class Bacilli; order Caryophanales; family Bacillaceae; genus Priestia; species Priestia sp. 40. Next base: position 736,787 of record NZ_JBMPZA010000005.1, on the reverse strand, counting down.
AAAGAAGAAGTGTGTGAATGGATTCAAAAAGGCAGGCTTGCTTATCTAGGGCCACACGGTCAGCCGTTTTACCCGACTTCGTCTGTTCGAACCGTATACAGTGAAGATGCAGATGTGATGTACAAATTTTCTATTCCAGTAAAAATTACTAATTCACTGAGAGTGAATAAACGCAAAGAATTAAGCAGAGGTGTAGAAGTGAGTCGTTTATTACAAGAAGGATTGCAGGCGGAGCTTCAAGAAAAGCATCCGGCTTTTCGAGTAATTGAAGATCCTGCTTACATCACGCTTGGAAAGAAGGAGCTTGGGTTTGAAGTCATGATTCGAAGCAACCCTTTTCAAGGTAACCAAGGAGATCGTACAACACTCCTAGCAAGTTTGTGTCAAGATCATGTGTTTGGAGAAGCTTCTCAAATTGAAAATATTATTAGTTATATTGCTGCAAGTGAAAATAGCACGAATGAAGACATAAGCAAGAGTTGGTTTAAACGCTATTTAGATGTCTCTTTTCACCCGATGATGTGGCTTTACACTCAAAAAGGAATTGCGTTAGAAGCTCATCAGCAAAATTCCGTTATTAAACTTGATGAAAACGGATATCCATCGGTGTTTTACTACCGCGACAACCAAGGCTATTACTTTATGAAATCAAAGGAACAAGAGCTTCGCAAGCTGCTTCCTTCCTTAAACGGAGAAAGCGATACGGTATGTGATGACGCTGTAGCAGAAGAAAGATTTCGTTATTACGTATTTTTTAATCATATTTTAGGATTAGTTAATGCTTTTGGTGCAGCTGGCCTCGTTCAAGAGTCAGATCTGCTATTGACTCTGCGACAAGAAATAGAGATGTACAAAGAAAAAGATCATACGGGGCTTGTTTCATCGATGTTAGAGGAGAAAGTGCTTCCTTGCAAAGCCAATTTCTTAACGCGCGTTCATGATATGGATGAGCTGGTAGGCTCTCTTGAAACGCAGTCTGTTTATGTGAATGTTGAAAATCCTCTGTACGAATTTGCAGGTGTACGTGTATGAAATCAGCATTACAAACGCAGTATCCCTTTATGATTCAGCAGAAGGAGCAGAGCATCACCTTTCGCTCTGTTTCTTTTGCAAAAGATTATGAACGGCTGTACAAGTGGATGCATGAACCGCATGTTATTCCGTATTGGAATTTAAATATTTCAAAACAGGCGTATGAGCAGCATTTAAAAACATTTCTAGCAGATTCCCATCAAAAACTGCTAATTGGAGAAATTGACGGTGTACCTATGAGCTACTGGGAATCTTATACGGTTGAAGGTGACATAATCAGTAACTATTACCCTTATGAAAAAGGGGATCAAGGGATTCATTTATTAATTGGAGAACCTGCTTTTTTAGGAAAAGGCTATATTTATCCCCTCCTTCTTAGTTTACTAAAGCACAAGTTCGAGGTAGCAGATACTGCTAAAGTAATAGCGGAACCAGATATACGAAATGAAAAGATGATTGCAGTATTTAAAAAATGCGGCTTTCAATTTATGAAAGAAGTGTCGCTGCCTGATAAAACAGGCGTACTGCTGAAATGTGAAAGAAAAGTATTTGAAAGAAGGTGGAGCGAATGGAACAACGGGACATTTTAGACGTAATTGGAGTAGGAGTTGGTCCATTTAATTTAGGATTAGCAGCTTTAATTGATAAAACAGATTGTACATATAAATGTTTTGAACAAAAAAATGAGTTTAACTGGCATCCAGGAATGCTTTTAGAAGGGACCACTCTTCAAGTTCCGTTCATGGCAGACGTGGTCACGATGGTGGATCCGAAAAGTCCATACACGTTCTTAAATTATTTGCATGAGCATGAGCGCTTGTATCAGTTTTATTTCTTTGAGAAGTTCCATATTCCGAGAAATGAATACAATCATTATTGCCGCTGGGTAGCGAGCCGGCTGAGCGGACTTGAATTTAACAGCAGAGTAATAGAAGTGAAAATGCATGAAGACGCTAAACCTTTTTATGAAGTAACGGTTGAAAAAGAAGGAAAGCTTCATACCTATTACAGCTATCATCTTGTAACCGGAGTAGGTACGCAGCCCGTGATGCCAAGAGACTTTCAAACAGTGGCAAGCGATACATTTTATCACTCCGCTCATTATAAAATGAATCGTGAGCAAACGCTGAAGGCTAAAAGTATAACCGTAATTGGCTCTGGTCAAAGCGCAGCTGAAATTGTCTATGATTTACTTCAACAGCAGCCTGAATTTGACTATAAGCTGAATTGGTATACGCGCTCAAAAGGGTTTTATCCGATGGAGTATTCAAAGCTTGGTCTTGAACATTTTTCACCGGATTATACCCGCTATTTTTACAGATTGCCCCAAGAGAAAAAAGAGAGCGTTTTACGAAATCAAGCTCTTTTATACAAAGGAATAAGCTTTGAAACGATCGGTGATATTTATGATTTAATTTATGAGCGAACGATTGGCGGAAAAGAAGTGCCGCTAACGATGCGGGCGCTTACGGAACTTGCAGGCGTTGAAAAGACAAACGATACACATCTTCTTACTCTTCACCAATACGAGGAGGACTCGTTTGAAAAAGAAGAAAGTGAAATTGTCATTATGTCTACGGGCTATCATGCAAAAGAGCCTGCTTTTATGGAAGGTTTAAAAGAACATTTGCTGTTTGATGAAAAAGGACAGCTGGAAATTAGCGAACTTTATCAAGTTGAGATGAAGAAAAAAGGCGCTCCGCTATTTGTTCAAAACGGAGAGCTTCATACACACGGGGTTGGAGCCCCAGACTTAGGTTTAGGCGCTTATCGAAATGCTGTTTTGATTAATCAAATTGCAGGTAAAAACGTGTACAAAATATATGAAAATACTGTCTTCCAAAAGTTTGGATTTTAAGAAATGATTTCTCCGCGCTTTGTTTTTATCTGTTTGTTTATGACCATGACGTCAGAGGTATTGTTATCACCATTTTATCCACAGTATTTTACAAATGCTTTCCATGTAGATGGAGTCGCAATGACGTCTTTTTTTATTATTTGCTGCCGGATTGTGGTCATTGTTATGACTCCTTTATGGGGAATGCTGCTTAAGAAGTGGAAAGTACAACATATAATCGCAGCGTCCCTTCTAATGACAGCCTTAATTAAAGTCATTCTGAGCGAAGTTTCTACTTTTTATGGATTTTTAGTCACTTCGTTAGTATTACTTGTGTTTCAAAGCAGTTTATATCTTTTGTACCCATATTTAGTAGGCGGCATGAAAAATGGACAGAAAAAGGCAAGTGCCGCAACAACCTATGTATTTATTGTTCATACGGCTATTATTGTGGCTAGCTTGTTTGGAAGTACGATTATTGCATGGGAAATGCCGCTTAAAGTATATCAATACTTTGCTTTAGCTGATATGGTACTGGCCGTATGGCTCATAACAAGAAAAGCATCACCTTTAAAAACAGAGAAAACACTATCCATTCAAAGCATAAACGAGCCTATTTTTTTCTATTTGCTGGCTATTTTCTTTTTTTACCTTGGACACAATGTCATTCGCCCTTATTTTACATTGTTTACAAGTGACACATATGGCATAAGCAGTCAAGGCAGCGCTTTGTTGTATGTGATGCCGAGCATTATGGCAATCGTCTTAAAGCTTACGGTACCTACAAAGCTATTTAATGGCAAAGTTATACCGCTTTTTTATGGCGTAACGGGTGCTAGTGCTTTACTGCTATGTTTGCAAGCATACGCCGATCATCTCAGCATGTTTATTATAAGCCGAATTTTATATGGAGCTGGGTTTTATCTCAGCATGGTTATACTTGATATCTATTTATTTCAAAAAAGCAAAGAAGGAGCTGCTTACTATTACAGCTGGCTTATTGCTGTTCAAAATATTGCCCTGCTGCTAGCGCCGCTTTTAGCACTAGAAATCAGCAAAGTAAATTTAGCGCTTCCTTTAGCAGCTGGTGCCGCTGCTTTGCTAGCTGCTAGCCTTGTAATGCCGCTGCGTAATAAAACAATCCCTATTCTAAGACAAGTAAAGGAGAATGAAGGATGAAAATCAAAGAAACGAATCTTTCCGTATTTAATAAGCAATCATGGGAAAAAGCAAATCGACAGCTTTTAGCTAAAATGCTGCAGGAATTCATGTATGAAAATATTATTGAGCCAAAACAGCTGCAAAAGCAGGGTGCGCTTGCCACATATCGATGGGAAGATCACCGGGGCGTTACGTATACATATCAAGCGAAACAGCGATTGTTTGACAGTTTTTCTGTACTGCCAGAAAGTATTAAGTTGACATCTAAAACGTCAACCCCTACATTTTCGGAGGCCTTGCAGCTGTTAATCAGCCTATCTGAAGACAAAGGAATGTCTAGCTCAACCGCAGGTCACTTAGCAAAAGAATATTTTCATACATTAATAGCAGACATGCATTTGCAAAATCGAAAATCAGCTGATGAATTAGCAGATATGGATTATGCGGAGCTAGAAGGTGAAATGACGGGACACCCTTGGATTACATACAACAAAGGGCGCATCGGGTTTGGCTATGATGATTATCTGCGGTTTGCACCTGAGCAAAAACAAGAAATTCAGCTTTCATGGATTGCTGTAGCGAAGCAAATTGCTTCGTTTCATTCATTAGATACCCTCGGCTTTGATGATGTTATGAAGCAGGAGCTAAGCGGTGAGAGGCTAGCTGAATTTGAAAAAGAATTAACAAGCCAAGACCTTTTAGCAGCGGACTATTATTATATTCCCGTTCATGAATGGCAGTGGATGAACGTAATTGTTCCTTTATTCGCTGAATACATTGCAAATGATTTAATTGTTCCGTTAGGAGAAGGTGAAGATCAATACTTTCCTCAGCAGTCGATTCGGACATTTGTGAATACAACAAATCGAGATAAATATCATGTAAAGCTTCCCATGAGTATATTAAATACCCTTGTATACAGAGGGCTTCCAAGTGAGCGGACGGTCATTGCACCTCAAGTAACTCAGCACATTAAAGGCATACGAGATCGCGATGCGTTTTTAAAAGATACGTGCAAAGTAGGACTTTTAGGTGAAGTGGCTACGTTAAACGTAACTCAGCCGACGTTTGCTTCTATAAAAAACGCACCGTATCAGTATTTAGAGATGCTTGGAGTAGTGTGGCGTGAAAGCATCTATCAAGAGTTAGAAGAAGGAGAGCATGCGATTACGCTAGCTGCGCTTTTACATGTTGACAGTAAAGGGAAAGCTTTAGTTTCTTCGTATATAGAAAAGTCGGGTTTAACTCCTAACCAGTGGATTGATGCGTTAACCAGCGCTGTGTTGCCGCCGCTTCTTCATTACTTGTATCAATACGGCACTGTATTTTCCCCGCACGGTCAAAATACGGTACTGGTTCTTAAAAACAACAAGCCGGTTCGAATTATTATGAAGGATTTTGTAGACGACGTGAATATTAGCGATCAGCCGTTTGAAGAACTGCAGCAGCTATCTTTTGAATTAAAAGAAGTGCTGCGCAGCGAAGAGCCGGAAGGACTGACGCAGTTTATTTTAACAGGATTATTTGTTTGTCACTTCCGCTATTTAGCAACTATTTTAGAAGAGCATGAAGGCGTAGAAGAAGCGGACTTTTGGAAAAGTGTACGAGCAGAAATTTTACATTATCAAACATCATTTCCACATTTGAAAAAACGATTTGAACTGTTTGATTTATTACGTCCAACCATTACGAAATTAACGTTAAATCGAAATCGAATGTTTGATTACGGATACGAAGATGACGGAGATCGTCCTCACGCAAGCGAATATGGTACGGTGAGAAATGCCTTGCACGAAGTGAGTGAAAAAGCCGTGCAATAATAAGGAAAAGCCGCTGGTGTTGTGCCAGCGGCTTTTTTATGGTTAATTCTAAAGCAGGAAGCGAAGGGGATGAGCGGCAGCACTTTAGGAAACACTCATTTTATGTATGTGTAGAACGTAAAGATCAGTGAATGAACGATTTGATGGAGTAGATGGTAGAACAACAAATACACAAGCTGAAGCAAACGTTTCAGCTTTCTTTTGACAAAGCTCTATTTCAATGTCGCATCGCTACAAGGATAATGGTACAATTGTCTGTATATTTAAAAAAAGAGAGGGAATTACATGAAATCGCATATTCAAAAACATTTAACTTCATATAAAGAGAAATATAAAAACCGAGGTCGGCTGTTAATTAGCTGTCCGGACAAACCCGGTATTGTAGCCGCTGTGTCTACGTTTTTACATGAGCACGGTGCAAATATTGTAGAATCAAGTCAACATTCAACGAACCATGAAGGGGGTATGTTTTTTATCCGTTTCGAATTTGAATGTGAGGATTTATTAGCTAAAGAAGCAAAACTAGAAGAAAGCTTCAAAAAAATTGCCGATACATTTTCAATGAACTGGCAGTTTACATATGCTCATAATTTGAAAAAAACAGCTATTTTTGTGTCAAAAGAGCCTCATTGTCTACTAGAGCTGCTGTGGGCATGGGAAAGCGGAGATTTGATGACAGACATCGCTGTCGTTGTGAGCAATCACGAAGATGCGCGCGAAGTGGTTGAATCATTCGGTATACCGTTTAAGCATATACCGGCGACAAAGGACATTCGCCAAGAAGCAGAAGCCAAACAGCTGCAGGTATTAAAAGATTATAATATTGACGTGATTATCTTGGCACGTTATATGCAAATTTTAACGCCGACTTTTGTGGCTGAAAATCCTTATCGTATCATTAATATTCACCATTCATTCTTACCGGCATTCATTGGGGCACGTCCATATGAACGCGCATATCAACGAGGTGTAAAATTAATTGGTGCTACGTCTCACTATGTAACGGACGACTTGGATGAAGGACCAATTATTGAACAAGATATTGAACGCGTGAACCACCGTGATGATGCGGATGACTTAAAGAAAAAAGGCCGCTTAATTGAACGTACGGTGCTCGCACGTGCTGTGAAATGGCATTTAGAAGACCGCATTTTAGTGCATGAAAACCGCACAATTGTATTTAATTAACAAAGACTAAGCTATTAAAGAGTAGTTTAGCCGAAGGAAGATCCGAACGATGAATCGAAATTCTTGAGAGAGAATGAAATTCGTTCGGATTTTTTTATGGTCATGGTAAACGTAGGTCTCATTCTCGTTTTTTCGGGGAAATCGCGTATCTAAATGATAAAAAACTTTTCTAAATGCGCTGAGATTTAGTTGTTTACTTAGCTCGTGAACACTTATACAATAGAAAAGGACTTTTTAATAAAGGAAGTGTCGGAAGTGAAACAATATCTTGAACTTTGCGAGCATGTGTTAGCAAATGGAACAAAAAAAGAAGATCGGACAGGAACAGGTACAATTAGCACATTTGGCTATCAAATGCGTTTTAATTTACAAGAAGGTTTCCCGGTATTAACGACAAAAAAACTTCATTTGAAATCAATTATTCATGAACTGCTTTGGTTTTTACAAGGAGATACAAACGTTAAGTATTTACAAGATAACGGCGTGCGCATTTGGAATGAATGGGCGGATGAAAACGGCGAGCTTGGCCCTGTATATGGTCATCAGTGGCGTTCATGGCCAACGCCGGACGGCGAAAAAATTGATCAAATTACAAATGTTATTAATCAAATCAAAAACAATCCTGATTCGCGCCGCTTAATGGTAAGCGCCTGGAATGTATCTGATGTAGACAATATGGCTTTGCCGCCTTGTCACTGCTTATTTCAGTTTTATGTAGCGGACGGCAAATTGTCTTGTCAATTGTATCAGCGCTCAGCTGATATTTTCCTAGGCGTACCGTTTAATATAGCTTCATATGCGCTGCTTACAATGATGGTGGCACAAGTGTGTGATTTAGAGCCAGGTGATTTTGTTCATACGTTTGGTGATGCGCATATTTACAGCAATCACATCGAACAAGTAAACCTGCAGTTGACGCGCGAGCCTCATGCACTACCAAAAATGAAAATCAATCCAGACGTAAAATCAATTTTTGACTTTAAATTTGAAGACTTTGAGTTAGTAGATTATAATGCGCATCCTCACATTAAAGGAGCTGTGAGCGTATGATTTCCCTCATTGTCGCAATGGATCAAAATAGGCTGATCGGTAAAGAGAATGATTTGCCATGGCGTCTTCCCGAAGATTTAAAGTATTTCAAGCGCATCACAACGAGTCATACGATTGTAATGGGAAGAAAAACATTTGAATCAATTGGACGACCGCTCCCTAATCGCGAAAATGTGGTTCTTACGCGTCAAAAAGATTATCAACAAGAAGGAGCAACCGTTATTCATTCAGTTGAGGAACTAGAAGCATTAGATGCTGAAAAAGAAGACGAGCTGTTTGTGATTGGTGGAGCTACTCTGTATGAGCAAACATTAGACGTTGCAAACCGACTTTATATTACGCATATTGAAGAATCGTTTGAAGGAGATACACATTTTCCTGCGGTTAACCTGAGCGAATGGAGAGTTATTTCGAAGCAACAAGGAATTAAAGATGAAAAAAATCCCTACACGTATTATTTTACAGTATACGAGCGAAGCTAATTTCTCTTATTAATAAAAAAATGCGAGTCTGGGACAAAAGTATTTTAGTTGATGAAAGATCCGAACCATGAATCGTTCGGATCTTTTCTTTGTGATGATGAACCTAGGTTTCATGTATTCCATTTGTTAGTCTTTAGATTGATTTCGTTATGTCTCCATCTCTTTTTGTATTGATTTTAACTGCTTCATCATTTCGTGAAAAGCGGCTGTGCTCACAAACTGTTCAGCGCTCCAGTTTGCTTCAATCCATTGAATCAGCTCGCTTGGTGTATTAAAAACTTCTCCGCTTGTATCTGCTTTGCGGAGCATATATCTTCCGTTTTCTTCGTCTGCCGTCACTTCGCAGGGAACGGCACTTTCATGACTTTGAAGCGAAAACTCCATTTATTCCACAACCTTTCTTAATTTATACCTATTATTGCATCAGCTGCATGTAGAAAGTATGGGCAATTTTGTAAGTCTATTTAGCGTTTGCTAAACATATGTAAAGTATGTGGACACTAAAATAGTCAGAAAAGTTTTTTTAGTTATTATTAATGAAAAATAATGATTTTTCTAAATTTTATGTGATATAATGTACAAATTAATAATGGTAGAAGAGGAAGGAAGTTGGTTATGAAACAACAAGTAGATAATCGAACAAAACACGTACATTTAGAGGACATCATGATTGCAAATCAATTGATTAAAGATGTTGTTGTGCATACACCACTACAGCGTAATGACGTTTTGTCTGAACGATATGAATGTAATATCTATTTAAAGCGTGAGGATTTACAGGTGGTGCGCTCATTTAAAATTCGCGGTGCGTACAACCGAATTAAAAAATTATCCCCAGAAGAATTAGAGAATGGAATTGCCTGTGCAAGTGCAGGAAACCACGCCCAAGGTGTAGCATATGCGTGTCGTCATTTAAATATCGACGGTAAAATCTTTATGCCGAGCACAACACCACGTCAAAAAATTAATCAAGTGAAATTTTTAGGCAAAGATAACGTGAAAGTTGTCCTAATCGGAGACACGTTTGATGACTCTTATGAACAAGCTATTGCATGCAGTGAAGAGGAACATCGAACATTTATCCATCCTTTTAATGATGTAGACGTTATTGCAGGACAGGGTACAGTAGCCGTTGAAATGTTCAATGACTGTGAAGATGAAATTGACTACGTATTTGCGGGTATCGGCGGGGGCGGATTAATTTCCGGTGTCGGCACATACGTAAAAAGCATCTCTCCTCAAACAGCTGTGATTGGGGTAGAACCAGCAGGCGCACCTGGCATGCAGACATCTTTAGCAAATGGAAATGTAGTGACGCTACCGGCAATCGATCCATTTGTAGACGGAGCGGCTGTTAAAACAGTTGGAACGCTTCCATATGATATCAGTAAAGAGCTGGTGGACGATATTGTAGTTGTTCCTGAAGGGAAGGTTTGTACAACCATTTTATCTCTATACAATGAAAATGCGATTGTAGCAGAACCAGCAGGAGCTCTTTCAATTGCTGCTCTTGACTCATACCGTGAGCAAATTAAAGGAAAAACGGTTGTTTGCGTCATCAGTGGAGGAAACAATGACATTGGACGTATGCAAGAAATCAAAGAACGTTCGATGATTTATGAAGGATTACAGCATTATTTTATCGTTAATTTCCCTCAGCGCGCAGGAGCTCTTCGTGAATTTCTAGACGAAGTGCTTGGACCAACAGACGATATTTCGCGCTTTGAGTATACAAAAAAGAATAACAAAGACAGCGGACCAGCACTTGTGGGAATCGAGCTCAAGCATAAAGAAGATTACTATCCACTGATTAATCGTATGGATAAAAAAGGATTTCCTTACACAGAAATTAACAAAGAAAGCAACTTGTTTCACTTATTTATTTAAATAGAAGTTCATTTTAAAAAGGAATGCTTCATCAACTGTCGAATAAGTTGATGAAGCATTTTTATTTTAAAAAATATTTGTGTTTTCTTTTTATTTTATCAAGACAGAAAGTGCCTTAAGCATTATAATAAAATAAACGGGTAAAAAGAGGGTTGATCGCCTTGCTATTAAAAAGCCTTGAATTTAAACATGTCAGTGGTCAAAAAGTAAAAATTACTGAAATTCCAGTTTTAGAGGAAAATAGCACGTTTCGGTTCATGTTATCTGCAAAACTTGATTTATTTATTAGACAAATCACGAACGAATCAGTTCCGAAGCAAACCTACTCGTTTCAAGAATATTTAAAACGCGTGTTGAAATGGAAAGATTACGAACAGCTCTTTAAGTCTCATGTATTAAAGCATAATGCATAAACGTAAAAGTTGACTTTTCTGAATATTTCAGCAGAGTCAACTTTTTTTGTTAATCTAAAAGGTTGAACATGCGTTTTACGAATTAGCAAAACTTGCATTCTATTATAACTATATTGTTGTAAGTGTTCATGTTATACTAGTCTGCAATGCATCTTATAGGGGTGAACACATGGCGAAAATTAAAGTGGTAACGGATTCAACAATTGATTTAACGTTGGAAGAAGCTGAAAAGTATGGTATTGAGATGATACCTTTATGTATTAACATTGATAATGAAACGTATTTAGATCGCGTGGAATTAACGCCAACAGATTTTATTGAAAAAATGAAAAATTCAAAAGAATTACCAAAAAGCTCTCAGCCAGCTATTGGTTCTTTTGTTGAAGTATATGAGAGATTAGTGAGTGAAGGGTATGACGTCATTTCTATTCATATGACTGGCGGAATGAGCGGAACTGTTCGAGCAGCTGAAAGCGCGGCTCAAATGGTAGAAGGAAATATCACTGTTGTTGATTCTATGTACATTACAAAAGCTCTTTCATTTCAAGTCTTTGAAGCGGTGAAAATGATTGAAGAGGGGCATACAGTAGAAGAAATTATCACGCGCTTGGAAGAGGTGCGTCAAAATACGAATCTTTTTGTCGTAGTTGATACGCTTGAAAATTTGGTTAAAGGTGGACGTATTGGACGAGGAAAAGGGTTGATCGGTTCTCTTCTAAATATTAAGCCGATTGCTTCTCTAGCTGACGGAGTATATACTCCTGTTGCTAAAGTACGCAGCCATTCTCAAATTGTTAAGTTTTTAACGAAACAGTTCGAAGAACATACAGAAGGAAAAAGTATTAAAGGAGTAGGGCTTGTGCATGCAGATGGACTTGGACTCGCCTCTAAGTTAAAAGAATCAATCGTGAAGGCAAGGGGCTATACGCAATTTTCGATTGAAGACACGACGCCTATTATCTCGACGCATACGGGTATTGGTGCAATTGGTTTTATGTATTTTGCTGAATAAAGTGGGTTGCTTTTTGCAAGTCACTTTTTTGGCTTTCTCTTTTTTGGAAAAAGGAGAAAGAGAAGTGGACGAACGTGTGATATAATAGAATCAACTTTCTACCAGCGAATGCTGTGCTGGTTACTATTCTTTTGAATCCGGAGTATACCGATGAAAAAATATATTCGAAATTTGAGTGTGTTTAACAAAACGGTTTTATTTTCTACTTTAATTGTAGTTGCCCTTGGAGTCATTTCTTTAGCCATTAGCTATCAAGTTCAAAAAAAGATGGCAAAAGAGACACTAACGCAGCACGCGTTAATTATGACCGATTTATGGAGGGAGTCTTTATCTAAACAAGACGTAATAGCAGCAGTGGATTCAAGGAACGGGACGCTTCCTGAAAAAGACGAGCTAGAAAAGCAGTTTAGAAAGATTTATGAATTGCATCCGTCGTACTTGCAGGGATATATTATGACGACCGAAAAATTTAAGTCGCATGGAAATAAGATTATCGTAACAGCGAATAAGAAAATTAAGCAATCACTAGAGCCTTCCATGATTTATTATGGGGGAGAAGAATTTTACAAATCATTTAAGCAAGCAGAACAAGAAAAGAAGAATATTGTAACATCTACATACAAAGACGAATTCGGGACGTGGATAACCGTTTTATCGCCTATTACAAACAGCTCTGGAAAAGTTGTGGCTATTCTTGGTGTAGATATAGATGCAAGCGCTATCTATATCTACCAAAAACGTTTAATTGTAGCATTGGTCGTTGCGTTTACGCTTCTGTTTACTTTCATTATTATTATTCAAGACTGGGGACTAAGACGATTAATGTCACCCCTAGGGGAATTAATAGAAGGAATTCAAGCAGTAAGCCAAGGGAAGTTTGATGTGAAGCTGACACACGAAAATGATTCTGAGTTAGGGAATGTACACACAAGATTTAATGAAATGACCGATCGGCTTCAGCAGCTTTTTCAACAAGTGTCAGCAACAAAAGAACAGCTGAACGTAGAAACAAATTTCAGTCATTCAAAAGATGGAATTGCTAAAGCGATTGATGAATTAGAAGTTATTATGGAAAAAACGAGGATGCAAAAGGAATTGCAGCGAGCAGAGAAAATGAATGCAATTGGTCAATTAGCTGCTTCTGTAGCGCATGAAATTCGAAATCCTATGACGGTGGTAAAAGGGTTTTTGCAGCTGTTTCAAGATAATACAAAGCTTTCAAACACTGAATTAAGTTGCATTCATCTTATGATTAACGAAATGGACAGAGCGGAAGCGATTATTCATGACTATTTATCTTTAGCCAAGCCGGATGTTCATCAGCATCGTTTTATTAACTGCTTAGAGTGTGTTACAAGCTTAGTAGACTTATTATCTTCTTATGCTTTGTTAACAAACAATATACTCATAGAATTAGACGCAAAAGAAGAGATGTATGTTCGCGGCAGTCGAAACGAATTGAATCAAGTTCTGCTTAATATTATGAAAAATGGAATTGAAGCCATGAGAACTGGAGGAACGCTTCGAGTAGGACTTTACAAGCGAGAAGGATATGTACATATTCAAATTGAAGATACTGGTATAGGCATGACCAGTGAACAAGTGAACCGGCTGGGAACAGCGTTTTATTCTTTAAAAGAGAAAGGAACAGGGATTGGTCTGATGGTTTCTTATCAACTGGTCGAACAAATGAATGGAAGAATTGAAGTGGAAAGCATACCAGGAAAAGGTTCAACGTTTACCTTGATTTTCCCTAGCTATGACTAAACTTTAACCGTGCAGGAGGAACATATGAAAAGCTGGTCTTATAAATTGTTTTTTTTACTGCTCATTAGTTGTATGATGTTAACAGCCTGTGGTTCCAAAATAGAAAATCCGCTTAATTGGAAGATGGACTCTTTTTCTTATGTTAACCAAGATCAAAAGAAAGTAGGGCTAAGTCAGCTGAAAGGGAACGTTTGGATAGCTAACTTCATATTCACAAGCTGCGAAACCGTATGTCCCCCAATGACGGCTCATATGGCTAAATTACAAAAAATGGCCAAGGATGAAGGGCTGGACGTTCGCTTTGTTTCATTTAGCGTAGATCCTGAAGTGGATACTCCACCAAAAATGAAGGACTATGCGACTAAATTTGGCGCTGATTTTTCGAATTGGGATTTCTTAACGGGTTATAAACAAGCGGAAATTGAAAAGTTTGCGCTGGACCAATTTAAAACGATTGTGAAAAAGCCGCAAGAAAATCCGCAGGTTATTCACGGTACGGATTTTTTTCTAATTGACAAAGATGGAGTCGTTCAAAAATCTTATCAGGGAGTGACTGATCCTCCTTATGAAGATATGTTAAAAGATATCAAAATCCTTCAGTAAGAGCTATAAATCCGTCAAATCTATCCGCCAAACACAGCTATCTTTACAGTGATGTGTTAGCGGATATTTTTATGAAAGAAACATGCTTATCCTTTTTTTTACATATACTATATATAAGAAACGTAGTAAAATATCAACTTGACATAGTATGATAAGATATAAAGATATAGTTATTCAGAGCGGTAAGCAGTATTGCTTGTGACAGCGAGAATACAGCATAGTTAGTAGGTGTTATGATGAGAAAATGGAAAAGTATAGTGATAAGCAGTATGAGTGCGGTGGTGTTAGCGAGCTGTTCGACGACGACTTTTTTGCCAACGGACAATAAAGAAGAAGCCGTTCAGAAAGAAGTGGATTTAACACCTAAAAAGCATATTCCGAAAGGCTTTTTTCCTGTAGATTTAGATATTGTAGCCATTGGCGACTCATTAACAGAAGGAGTAGGAGATGAGTCTAAAAAAGGCGGTTATGTACCATACTTAACTAAATACCTTTCTAAACAAAATGAAGTGCAAAATGTACGAACAGAGAATCTAGGTAAAAGAGGAAACCGGACGGATCAGCTATTAGCGAGGTTAAATCAGCCGGGAGTAGCAGCTGAAGTATCCAGAGCAGACATCGTTTTCTTGACGATTGGCGGCAATGACGTGATGAAAGTGGTAAGGGATTACTTTTACAATATCTCAATTAAGACGTTTGAATCACAGCAGTCTAAATATGAAAAACGTCTAAATGACGTATTTTCACGTATACGTAAGCTCAATCCTAATGCTCATATTTATTTAATCGGTTTTTATAATCCATTCTTTAAATCGTTAAGTGATGTGAAAGAAATTAATGTCGTTATTAATGAATGGAATGCGGCAAGCGAGAAAATTGCTTCTCAATATGATAATGTAAGTTATGTAAAAATTGATGATATTTTTTATGATTCTGACGTAAATTTATTAGGGAAAGACGAGTTTCACCCTAATAAAAAAGGGTACAAACTAATGGCTGAGCGCATTAGTAAATCAATGGAGGAAGAAGATCCTCTCGTTGGAGACCAGAAAAAGGAAACAGCAGAAGAAGTTACATCTGATGAAAAAGAGAAAAACACGAAAGAGAGTGGGAACGAGTAAGGAGATTGTTATATGAAGAAGTGGAAAACCCTATTTATCGCGTTATTAGGGATTAATGTTCTAGGGGCTATCCTTATTATTGCGTTTATTTTTCAACCGGTTGACAAGGCCAATCCAACTCCCTCTGAAAAAGTAGAAGGAGACGCAGAATTAACTATTTTGGCTAAAAAAGCGGACTTAAATGTACTGATTGATAAATATTTAAAAAAAGAATTTAAGAATCAGCCGCTTAACTACAAAATTACTCTTACCGATGTAGTAAGAGTAGACGGTACGATTCAAGTATTCGGCGATGATATTAATATTCGAATGACATTTGATCCAATCGTACAAAAAAATGGAGATATTGTGCTTGAACAGCAGTCACTTTCTGTTGGAAAGCTGCAGCTTCCTGTCCGCACAGTGCTTCGATACGTAAATAATAACTTTGCGCTACCAGAATGGGTAACGATTGATCCAAAGAATGAATCAGTATACGTAGCTTTACAGCAGATGAAGTTAGAGAGTGATTTTGCTGTAAAAGTACAAAAGTTTGATTTGAAAAATGATGATATTCGCGTACGTTTAATTTCGCGCAGTGAATAAAAAAACCTTCCAAATTGGAAGGTTTTTTTGTTAACGATCTTGAGAAATCAGCGCTTCTAATGCAGGACGGTTTTTAGCAAATCCGACGGCATATACCGTATATGTTCGATTCGGACGAAGGTTCAGTGCCGGGATTTCGAGTACTA
Source organism: Priestia sp. 40 (assembly GCF_049368575.1). NCBI lineage: Bacteria > Bacillati > Bacillota > Bacilli > Caryophanales > Bacillaceae > Priestia > Priestia sp. 40. Next base: position 720,683 of record NZ_JBMPZA010000005.1, on the reverse strand, counting down.
CATTTTTGGTTCCTGCTATGCGCACACTAAGTTGAACATGCATGGGGGACAAAGGCAAATATTTTGTGACTTCTTTAAACTGCACTCCAGAAAAAATGACGTCTCCGCCTCTAGCCGCAATATCCACAGCAGGAGCATCAGGAGAAAGGTGCACAAACCGAAGCTTTGTTTCTCCACTTGGTACATCCGTATTGTCATAGATAAATAGTAAATCAAGTTTGTTTAGCTCATCTACCGCCGCTACCGTGTAATTTTGGTTTCCTTCAAATGTAAATGATTCCGTTAAAACAGGTCTTCCCGTTTCTCCAGCGGGATAAATAGAAATTGTATATCTTCCAGGTTCTTGTAATTCAATATAATCTGTTTCTTGTTTATAAGTTAAATTGCGAATCACTCGTTTGTTATTAATATAAATATCTACAGATGGAGAATCTGGAGAAGCGTGAAGTATACGAATTTGCGGCGGATTTACGCGCAAATTCGTATTTTCAGAAGAAGTTAAGATGGCCTGCTGAATATAGTACAAATGCTTTTGATAATAATGAATATGCTTAGATGGATCACTATACTTATAGTAGTTAGCTAGAAAATCGTATTTCATTGCTTTTTTAATATATTGATCAAAGGAATAATTAGCCATATGTTCAGCTCCCTTATTGTCGGAGTATAAAAACATTTCCATACGTAACCAAACATATGCTAAAACTCATAATTTATGCCGATCACTGATCACTCCCGAGACCTCCCAGAAGAAACAATGAGCCAAATGCCCTCTATGTGCATATACTGAATCAAATTATTGACTGAAGGCTTATTGTACGACCGAATTTAGTATAGGAAAAAGGAGTGAGAGCATGCGCGATTTTTATGCTCGGATGCTACGGTTAATGATGTTAAGTTTTTTACTGCTGCTACTTTTAATTCAATTTACAGAGCGCTCTACTTCATTTATTCACATTACTCCCGCGCTAAATAAAGTAACCGAGCGAATTGAGCTGATTACTTATGATCAATAAATGTATGTTTTCTGCGTTTCGATATGTACTTGTTCTTTATGCTATCTGCTTTACATTTTTATTTGTTAGTACAGTTCCAAGCCTATTTGGTTTCACCGTTACCGTTCAAGAAACGGATTATCACCAACTGCATCGCGGAGATATAGTTGTCTTTAGAGACGAATCATCTTCTTCAAAGAATGAACTTGTACTGGCCCATAATCAAGAGCTTGATGTACTGGTTACAGCTCAAAGAGATTCTTTGCCTGCTTCTTTTAAAGTGATTGGAAGCTACGCATACCATCTCCCGTATATAGGGGTCATTATTGAGTTTATGAAAGATTTTACTACGTTACTGGTGATGGGAAGCATTTTACTTTTATTGTTTTCGTATACGTTGCAGCCCAAAAGGCGAATATGGCGTAAGAGAAAGTAAAAAATGGGCGAATGCACATACAGGACAATCAACTAACGCATATAAAGTACAGTGTACGAAATAAAAAAACAAGAGGAGAGATTGCTATGTATAACTACGATTGTTACGACCCATGCCATCACAGAGGCTATCACCACCTATATGATACTTGCCACTATACAATTGGCGGCTATCATCATTGCGGAACGGGCCAGTCATTTGCATTAATTGTTGTGCTATTTATTTTATTAATCATCATTGGCTGCACCTGTTTTTGTTGATTACGCCTCTTTTGCTCGCATGTGCGAGCTTTTTATAACAGTTGGTAAAGGACAAACTTACATATAAATTGTTTAAATAATAAAAAAATTTTGCCAAATCAACATTTACCATATTATACTATAGCTAGTAACTCAATAAGCGAAGGTGAATATATGGAAAAGGAAAAAGTATTTCAACAGCTATTTTCAATGTCATTTACACCAATGCTCGTAATGAATATGGATGGAGATATTCAAATTTTAAATGAAGCGTGCTGCCACCTTTTTAAGACGAAAGAGGAACGACTTCTTTCCTGTAATGTATTTGAAGAGCCAAATCGCTTTTTTATTGAAAAGCATGAAGTGGAACCGTTAAGAAAGCAAGAGGAAGAAGTTGTTTTACTGAAGAAAAAAGTAGATCAGCAGTTTCCGATGCACATCCATATTCAGCGCACGGAAGGGGATATTCCGCTCTTAGTTGTTCAGTGGAAAGAGTTTTCCTCAAGTATTGAAAAGCAAGAGGAAGTCATTCGGAAAATGAAGCAATATAAGCAGTTTGTCCAGCAAAGCCAAGATGCATTTATTGTAACAAGAGAAGGCAGAATTCAATATTTGAATCCCGCTGGTGTTAAACTTCTTGGGGGCGAGAAAAAAGAAGAGTATATCGGGCGTCCTTGGCTTCATTTTATTCACCCCGAACATTTAGAAATCGTAAAAGAACGAATGGTTCAGCTGATGAATGGAATGTCCGTGAGACCGCGTGTTGATGTGAAACTATTGACTAAAAAAGGAGTCGTCATTATTGAATCTTCGGCAACCAAAATTAAGTTTGAAGGACAGGATGCCATTCAGTATATTATTCGCGACGTAACCGATCGAAAAAAATATGATGAAATGGCAAGTAAATCTGAAAAACTTACAATGGTGAGCAAGTTAGCGGCAGGAGTAGCACATGAAATTCGTAATCCAATGACGGCGATTAAAGGGTTTATTCAGCTGTTAAAAGCATCGAAACAGTATAACGAAGAATACAATGATATTATGCTTGAAGAATTGAATCGCGTCGAATCCATTATTCAAGAATTTTTAACGCTGGCCAAGCCTAAAATTGAAAATTCATACCACCCCAAAAGTCTCAATCAAATCATCCGTCACGTGACATTACTATTAGATACACACGCCAATTATAAAAACTGTCGTATTATTAATGAAATTAGTGATGAGATTACAATCTTTTGTGAAGAAAATGCGCTTAAACAAGTTTTTATTAATTTAATTCAAAATGCGCTTGAGTCAATGAGTAAGGGCACAGTTAAAGTCACCGTTGAGAAAAGAAATGGATACGGCATGGTCATTATCGAGGATGAAGGCTGTGGAATTGATGAGCAATCTTTAGCCCGGCTAGGTGAACCGTTTTATTCTACTAAACAAACAGGAACGGGGCTAGGGTTAATGATTAGCTACCGAATAATCGAACAGCATCAAGGGCATATTTCATTTGCGAGTAAAGTAGGAGTAGGAACAAAAGTAGAAATTGCTCTTCCGTATATTAAAGAACCAGTGAACATTTCATAGCGCTTGCTATTCGTTCACTGGTTTTTATTTGATTAGAATAAAAACGAATGTTTTTTTATTTTTTTATTTTAATGTTCGTGTATATTGTTGACTAAAGGGTTTGTTTTTGATATATTATCAAATGGCTAGAAAATAACCGAATGATAATAAAAAAGAAAATTCGGTCAATAACTTTTATCTTTTACCCAAAGAAAAAAGATGATGGGAGAATGTACAATGAACTCAAATTATGATGTTATTGTGGTAGGGGCAGGACCCGCTGGGATTTTTACTTGTTATGAGCTAACGTTAAAATTACCGGAAGCAACTATTTTATTAATCGATAAAGGACACGATATCTATCGACGTAATTGTCCGATTCTTCAGAAAAAAATTGAAAAATGTCCGCCTGCGGTTGGCAAAAAAGAGTTTGCTGGCTGTTTGCCTGCTTGTTCTATCACAAATGGTTTCGGTGGAGCCGGCGCATATTCAGACGGGAAATTTAATATCACAAGTGAATTTGGAGGCTGGATGACGGATTATCTGTCTGAATCACAGGTGGTAGATTTAATTAAATATGTGGATGAAATTAATTTAAAACACGGAGCAACCGATACGATTACGGATCCGTTAACTGATAAAGTTCGTGAAATTGAAAAACGCGGATACGCAGCAGGATTAAAGCTATTGCGTGCCCAGGTGCGTCATTTAGGAACAGAGCAAAATTTAGAAATTTTAAAAAGCATTTATGAATACTTAAAAGAAAAAATTGATATGCAGTATAAAACGGAAGTAGCCGATTTAATAACAGAAAAAGAAGATGGTCAGCATATCGTGCGCGGTATTGAATTGAAAAATGGTGAAAGAATTACGGCTGATAAAGTGGTTGTTTCACCAGGTCGAGACGGCTCGAAGTGGATGAGCGACTTACTAAAAAAACGCCGTTTAAAAATGATTAACAATCAAGTGGACATCGGCGTTCGAGTAGAAACATCCAACGTTGTTATGGAAGAAATCAACAAGCACTTGTACGAAGGGAAATTCATTTACAATACGTCTGTAGGTACAAGAGTCAGAACGTTCTGCAGCAATCCTTCAGGACATGTGGTAGTAGAGAATCATTCAGGTATTATGTTAGCAAATGGACACGCATACAAAGATCCGAAGCTTGGAAGTCAAAATACGAACTTTGCGCTGCTTGTTTCTCATAAATTTTCGGATCCATTTGATCAGCCGAACGAATATGCGCACGAAGTATCAAGATTAGCTAATATGCTGTCAAACGGGGGCTTAGTTGTTCAAAAGTATGGAGATATTTTAAAGGGCCGTCGTTCAACAGCAACTCGAATTAAAGAAGGCTTTTTAGAACCAACGTTAAAAGAAGCTGTGCCTGGTGACTTGGGCTTAGTGCTTCCTTACAACACGATGAAAAGCTTAATTGAAATGACAGAAGCGCTGGATCATGTAACGCCTGGGTTAGCATCTGAACATACGCTGTTTTACGGTGTGGAAGCGAAATTTTACTCAGCCCGTCCGAAGTTAAACGATAAGTTTGAAACTGAAATTTCCGGTTTATACGTCGGAGGAGACGGAGCTGGTATTACGCGAGGACTCGCGCAGGCAAGTGCGTGTGGTGTGTGGGTAGCGCGTGACATTGTTGAAAAATTAAAGAATCGCAAAGCAAGTTCTGAACCTGTTACTGTATAAAAAAAGAGGCCGTCACCGCCTCTTTTTTTTATGTGTTAAATAACAAAAGCGAATAACTAAAAAGTAAAGAACTTGTACCGCTCCAACTCCGATAGTTTTATATGATCATTACCCGCTCTTTTTTTAAAAATATTACGGAATCCATACTCCTATCGTGAGTAGAATTAAGTAGAATAAGGCGAATTGATAATGTCCATTTCTTTGCGCCAATAAAGTCAGTGAAATTTTAGGGAGTTTATATCAAGCAGCACGATAAGGATAAAATCAACAGTTGAAAAGAGTTGTTTTTTGATGAGTAAAATATTTGTGAAAGCAGTAAAGTACGCGGGCGTTAGAATAATTATGCGAATTTATGAATGTAATTTAATGAGAAGAAAGTTCACTTTACAAACTATTTTTTGAATTAATTTTTTATCAATTAGATTATAAGTCTTGTTAAATAAGTGTTTTTGATTTATTAAAATATGATGTAAATATTTTGAAATATAACAATTCTCAACTTTTTATGATAAAATCCTGCATTATTTTTGAATAAAAACTTGACAGAAACATATGAAATGAATTTTAATTAAAGTAACAATTATTATCATGCAAAAATATTAAAGAAAATTATTTGCTTAATCTCTTTTGTTTTATAAGAGAACGGGGGACCCATATTTGTGCGTAATGTACTTGGGGTGAATCTTGAATGAATCAAGTAGGGTAACTCACGTACCCGAATCCAACAGCTAACTCCGTAAGCATTCAGTGAGGGAATAACAGGTCTATGAAACCATGATATTCTCATGGTTTTTTGTATAGCTAAAAATATTCCTAAACTATTAATCTGAAAATTTTTAATATATTGTATATTTTGAGTGTTATCGTTCTCAATGCATGGTAAAATAAGTATGGTAGTTAGAATCATTCTAATATAATTTATTTACGGGAGGTAAATCTATGAAGCTATCGACAAAGATCATTATCGCGCTAATTGCTGGTGCTGTTGTAGGAGTGTTGATTAACGCTTTTGCTCCAAGTGCTTTTGCTCCGCTGGACAAGTACTTGTTTACACCGCTTGGCCAAATTTTCTTAAGCTTAATTAAAATGCTTGTTGTACCAATTGTGTTTTTCTCTATCACGTTAGGTGTAGCTGGTTTAGGAGATCCTAAAAAACTAGGAAGAATCGGGGCTAAAACAGTTTCCTACTTCCTAGTTACAACAACCGTTGCGATTATTATTGGTTTAATTTTAGCGTATGCAATTAAACCAGGTACGTTTGGATCTTTTGATACAAAAAACGCTTCTTTTGAAGCCGAAAAAGCACCGCCGGTTGGAGAGACATTCTTAAATATGATTCCAGTCAATCCAATTCAAGCGATGGCTGAAGGGAATATGCTTCAACTTATCGTTTTCTCTATCTTTATCGGTTTTGGTATTACGATGCTTGGAAGTAAAACAAAAGGGCTTTACAATTTACTCGAGCAAGGCAATGAATTGATGATGTATCTTGTAAATCTGGTGATGAAGTTTGCTCCTTACGGAACATTTGGGCTTCTTGCAACCGCGGTTGGAAGTCAAGGCTGGGAGGCAATTAAAGCGATGGGGCTGTACATGATTGTAGTCGTGCTCGCGCTGTTCATCCATTCAATCGTAACATATGGGGGATCGGTCGCTCTTATGGCCAGACGTAATCCTATTGAATTTTTTAAAGGTTTTGCTCCTGCGATGACGGTTGGATTCAGTACATCAAGCAGTAATGCAACGCTTCCGATTTCAATGAATGTAGCTCAAAAAAATCTTCGTGTCCCTGAGTCCATCAGCAGTTTTGTTCAGCCGTTAGGTGCTACCATTAACATGGATGGAACGGCAATTATGCAAGGTGTAGCGACTATTTTTATTGCGCAAGTATACGGCGTTGACCTGTCGCTGGGCGCTCTTGTGACGGTTGTATTGACAGCGGTGCTTGCTAGTATTGGTACAGCAGGCGTGCCGGGAGTTGGCCTTATTATGCTAGCAATGGTACTAAGTTCGGTTGGCCTGCCTGTAGCAGGTATCGGATTAATTATTGGAATTGATCGCTTGCTTGATATGCTTCGTACATCTGTAAATATTACAGGAGACGCTGCGTGTGCCGTTATTGTGGCTGAGTCAGAAGCAAAGCGTATCGATAAATCTGTAACGCAATCAGCTTAATACGTGTAAAAGCTCTAGCTATATGCTAGGGCTTTTTTTATTGGCAAGAAACTCTTCTTTTCAGCATACAGTTTAATAAGAGTATGTGTTTGAAAGGAGAGTGCGGAAATGAATAAGACCCATGTGATAAAGCCGCTGCTCGACGATGACTATCCAGTTATTTCATATGGAAAAGGAATTTATTTGTACGACCAAGATGGAAAAAGATACATAGATGCTTCGTCGGGGGCAGTTACAGCAAGTATCGGACACGGCGTAAAAGAAATTATTGATGCAATGACCGATCAGGCACAGAAAGTTGCGTTTGTATATCGGTCGCAGTTCACAAGTGATCCAACAGAAGCGTTAGCTAAGAAACTATGTGAATTAAGTAGCAATCATTTCCAGTGGAGTTTTTTTGTTAACAGCGGGACCGAAGCGACTGAAACGGCTATGAAAACGGCAATTCAGCATTTTCAAGAGCAAGGAAAGCCAACCAAAACAAAGGTTTTGTCACGCTGGATGAGCTATCACGGTATTACAATAGGAGCTCTGTCTATGTCAGGGCACGTTGGAAGGCGAAAACGCTTCTCGTCTCTGCTTGAAGATTATCCTTCAGTTTCACCTCCTTATTGCTATCGATGTCCGTTTCAGCAAACCTATCCATCCTGTAATCTTGCTTGTGCACACGAATTGGAAACAGTTATCAAACGAACCGGCCCTGAACATATTGCTTCTTTTATTACAGAGCCCATTGTAGGAGCAGCCGGAGCAGCCCTTACACCTCCTCCCGGCTATTATGAAGTGATAAGAGAAATTTGTGATAAATATGATGTGTTATGGATAGCCGATGAAGTCATGACTGGAGTTGGGCGTACAGGCGTGATGTTTGCGTATGAGCACTGGGGAGTTAAACCAGACATCATGACGCTTGGAAAAGGAGTGGGAGCAGGATATACACCAATAGCCGTTACGTTGGCTAGCAGCAAAACGATTGAACCTATCATGAACGGATCCAAATTAATTATGAGCGGACATACGCTAAGCGCTAATCCGCTGTCATCCGCTGTAGGGATCGCTGTTTTAACCTATATTGAAAAGCATGATCTTGTTCAAGAAGCAGCGCTGAAAGGAGACTACTTAGTAGGGAAATTGAAGAAGCTTCAACTTCTTTACCCTATCATTGGTGATATACGTGGCAAAGGCTTATTAGTTGGTCTTGAGCTTGTGCGAAATCCAAAAACGAAGGAGCCTTTTTCATCTTCGGAAAATATGACGGCGCGCGTAATAAGTAAAGCCCAAAAAAATGGTCTTCTCCTTTATTCTTCACAAGCAGGAACAGACGGAGTCGAAGGAGACGGTATTATTATTGCGCCACCATTTACGATTACTCGTCGTCAACTTGATGAAGCGGTCGATCTGCTTTCGAAAACATTACATGAAGTGCAAAATGAAAAACAGGGAAATGAGGTGAAATGAGTGACAAAGGTCGAAAACTCATTTCAAAAGATTACAACTGTGGAACAAGCGATTGAGTACGTGGATCATGCTGCTACGCTGATGATAGGAGGATTTGGCGGAGTAGGCAGCCCGCCTTCTCTCATTGACGGTCTTATTGAAAGCGGAAAATCAAATTTTACATTGATATGTAATGATTCAGGCTTTCCTCATATTGGTGCGGGAAAATTGGTAAGCCAAGGAAGAATTCAAAAGCTAATCGCTTCTCATATTGGATCGAATCCAGTGGCTGGAACGCTGATGACAGAAGAAAAGCTGAAAGTTGAGTTTTCTCCTCAAGGAACGCTTGCTGAACGGATTCGAGCGGGAGGAGTTGGACTCGGAGGAGTACTGATTGATGTAGGAATTGAAAATGACATTATTCAATTTGGAAAAGAAAAAGTGGAAGTAGACGGCAAGACATTTTTAGTTGAAAAACCACTCACAGCCGATGTGGCTTTTGTATATGCAAAAAAAGCAGACCCATTCGGCAACTTGCTTTACGATAAAAGCGCTCGAAACACTAATCCATTAATGGCTATGGCAGGTCGTATAACTATTGCTGAAGTGGATGAAATTGTTCCTCTTGGCGACATTGACCCAGAGAATGTGATGACGTCAGGTGTATTTGTGGATTATATTGTCCCTTCAAAAGGAGTGAATTGGAAATGGGTTTGGGAATAGATATTCGTCATCGTATTGCAAAACGTGCTGCGGCTGAAATCAAAAACGGCATGATTGTTAATTTAGGGATTGGCATTCCTTCTCTTATTCCTAACTATGTACCAAGCGCTGTTCATGTGATGTTTCATGCTGAAAACGGAATTTTAGGGTTAGGATCTTCGCCTCCTTTAGGTGAAGAAGATGAGAATGTCTGCAATGCAGCAGGCTATCCAACAACTACCGTTCAAGGGGCTTCATACTGTGACAGTGCTACTGCCTTCGCGATGATTCGAAAAGGATACGTCGATATGACCATTCTTGGTGCGTTAGAAGTGAGTGAAAAAGGGGATCTAGCTAATTGGATTGTGCCAGGTAAGCGAGTTCCTGGGATGGGAGGAGCGATGGAATTAGCTCAAAAAGCAAAAAAAGTCATTGTGCTAATGAATCATACGAGCAAGACAGGAGAACCAAAACTGGTTAAGACGTGCTCTTTACCTCTTACTGCCTCGGGCTGCGTGGGATTAGTTATTACGGATCGGGCAGTTTTTAAAGTAGAAAAAGATGCGCTTCTTCTAACCGAGCTAATGTCTCCTTATACCGTAGAGGATATTTTGAGTTCAACAGAAGCGACAGTTCGCCTGAGTGATCAATTGATTACGATACCATAAGGAGGACCATTACATGAACATACAGCAATCTATTCATAACTGGATGACAGAACATCGTCAAAGTGCAGTGCGTTTACTCAAGCGTTTCGTAGAAGAAGCAAGCGTACAGGGTTCTGAAAAGCATGCGCAGGCAATTGTCATTGAACGCCTTCGACAGCTGCAGTTAGATATTGATATATGGGAACCGGACGAAAAAATACTTCGTACCCATGAAGCTTTTGCCTCCAACCGTTCTACTTTTCGAGACAGTCCGAATGTGGTAGGCGTGTTAAAAGGGAAAGGCGGAGGGAAATCCATCATTTTGAATGGGCATATTGATGTCGTACCACCCGGAGATCTTTCACAGTGGACGGAAGACCCTTATACGGCCGTTGTAAAAGATGGAAACTTATATGGACGCGGAGCAACGGATATGAAAGGAGGGAATGTGTCGTTACTTTTGGCTATTCAAGCGTTGAAAGAGCTAGATATTTCACTAAAAGGAGATATTATTTTTCAAAGCGTAGTAGAAGAGGAAAGCGGAGGTGCAGGGACACTTTCCTGCGTGCTTAGAGGGTATAAAGCAGATGGTGCCATTATTCCAGAACCAACCAACATGAAGATCTTCCCTAAACAGCAAGGCTCGATGTGGTTTCGCGTGACCGTACATGGAGTAGCAGCACATGGAGGGACTCGGTATGAAGGCGTGAGTGCGATTGAAAAAGCAGCTGTTGTGCTTAAACATATTGAGGGGCTTGAAAAGAGAGAAACAGCCGAATTACCGATCCGCTCTATAATAAAATTCCCATTCCCGTGCCAATTAATATCGGAAATATACAGGGAGGAACGTGGCCTTCTTCAGTCGCTGATCAAGTAATATTAGAAGGCAGGATAGGAGTGGCTCCGCATGAAAAAATGAAAAATGTTAGAGCGGAAATGAAATCGTGGCTTGAACTTTTGCCTCAGTGTGATGAGTGGTTTGCTGAGCATCCTGTTCGACTTGGAATGGTTTGGGGCTCACTGGCTTCCCGGTGAAATTGAATTAGAGCATCCGCTTATGACCTCTCTTTCGTCCTCTTTTTATCAAGTGAAACAGAAACAGCCGATCATTGAAGCATCTCCTTGGGGAACGGACGGAGGGATATTGTCACAAGTAGGGGATATTCCAACAGTTGTGTTTGGACCAGGAGTAACAGAAGTAGCCCACTTTCCAAATGAGTATATTTGTATTCAAACGATGCTTGACGCAGCAGAAATTATTGCTCTCACTGTAGCAGACTGGTGCAGTATTGCGGACTAAGCTAAAAAGGGAGAGGATACAAACAAATGGCGAAACAAGAAAATATTTGTCAATCAACTTTTGCTATGACTCTTTTTTTAGATGAAGGCAACAAGCGTCTAAGAATAGATGATTACCGGGGAAATGTGAACGATATTTACAGCTATATGTGTAAAGAAATTGATAAGGCAATGTACGAAAAGTGGATTATAAAAGCACGCGCAGAACATCTTTTAGACTGGATGAGCTTGGGATTTTCTTTAGAAGCAACCGTTCCCTACTATTTTAATGGAAGCGACGCGTATCTTTTATGCTACTATACGTCTCAATCCCGCCGAGACAGCGGGGAGACGCTAAAAGAAACAGAGCTGCTTCAAGACGTTTTGAATTTGCCGACATCTGGTTATTCTCCTTTATCGAATCAGCTGATCATGCGCCGAGCCATTTCATCTGATGCTAAACAACTTTCTCAGCTCTACCGTCAAATCTTCACAGTGTATCCTACGCCCCTCTACGAAGAAGAGTATCTCTCGAGTTTGCTTCAAGACGATAATTTGTTTTATATCATAGTTGACAAGAACGATATTGTTAGCGCCGCTTCTGCTGAAATTGACTATGTCTATCACAATGCTGAACTAACGGATTGTGCAACTCTCCCTGCTTATCGAAAGTATGGATTTATGAAGCATTTATTAAGCGCACTAGAAGCGGAGCTAAAACAGCGGCATATTTTTTGTGCATACACAATAGCGAGAGCGCTTTCATTTGGGATGAATGCCGCTTTTCATCAGCTTGGGTATATCTATACGGGACGATTAACGAATAATTGTTACATTTATAAATCGTTAGAAGATATGAACGTATGGGTGAAGGATCTGTCAAAAAGTAAAGGGTGAGAAATAATTAACCAATTTATGGGCTGTAACATATAACAATAGTAAATCTTCATAAAGGAGCGATTGTATGTTATATGATTTATATAAGCCATCCCGACATTGGAAAGATATTGAGTTATGGAAAGATGTTCCTGAAGAAAAATGGAATGATTGGATTTGGCAATTAACAAACACAATTCGAACGTTAGATGATTTAAAAAAGGTCATTAACTTAACTCCTGAAGAAGAAGAAGGAGTACGCATTTCAACCAAAACAATTCCTCTCAATATTACGCCTTACTATGCATCTTTAATGAATCCAGATGATCCTCGCTGCCCTGTCCGTATGCAGTCTGTTCCGGTTGGCAAAGAACTTCATAAAACAAAATACGATCTAGAAGATCCTCTAGATGAAGACGAAGATTCTCCAGTGCCAGGATTGACTCATCGCTATCCTGATCGCGTTTTGTTCTTAGTTACCAATCAATGCTCCATGTACTGCAGATACTGCACTCGAAGAAGGTTTTCAGGACAAATCGGAATGGGCGTTCCAAAAAAGCAGTTAGATGCTGCGATTGCTTATATCGCCAAAACACCTGAAGTACGAGATGTACTCATTTCAGGCGGTGATGGCTTGCTGATTAATGACAACATTTTAGAATATATTTTGAAGAATTTAAGAGCTATTCCCCATGTGGAAATTATTCGAATTGGCACAAGAGCACCCGTTGTGTTTCCGCAGCGAATAACGGAAAATTTATGTACCATTTTAAGAAAATATCATCCAGTGTGGTTAAATACTCACTTTAATACATCTATTGAAATTACGGAAGAGACAAAAAAAGCATGTGAAATGCTTGTCGATGCAGGCGTTCCAGTTGGCAATCAAGCGGTTATTTTAGCTGGGATTAATGACAGCGTAGCTATCATGAAAAAGCTTATGCACGATTTAGTGAAAATACGAGTTCGTCCTTACTATATTTATCAATGTGATTTATCAGAAGGAATTGGGCATTTCCGGGCACCTGTTTCCAAAGGGCTTGAAATTATGGAAGGGCTGCGAGGTCATACGTCTGGCTATGCTGTTCCAACGTTTGTTATTGATGCGCCGGGAGGTGGAGGAAAGATTGCGGTTCAGCCAAACTATATTATTAGTCAAAGCGCAAGTAAAGTTGTTCTGCGAAACTTTGAAGGCGTGATTACGACGTATCCGGAGCCAGAAAGCTATGTGCCTGGGCGTGCAGATGATTATTTTCGAGCTGTTTATCCAGCATCGGATGCTAAAGATTCTTCCATCGGCATCTCGGGTCTTATGAATGATGCTCAATTCAATCTTGTACCGGAAGGATTAGGGAGGGTAAGAAGACGTAAAACGTATGAAAGTGACAGTGCTCACGAAAGTCTAAAAGATAAACGTGAAAAAAGAGATGAATTAAAAGATAAAAAGTTTAAAGCTCAATTGAAAAAAGACGGTAAAAGCGACGATGCTCCATCATCTTAAGGAGGTCCTGTAATATGACTGTTCAATGCGCATGGTGCGAAGAAGAAAAAGCGGTAGAAACAACCAATACCGCATACTGGGAATTGCCAGACGGAACGGGAAGTATCGAAATTACTCATATGCCATGTATCAGCTGTTCAGGTTGCGGGATGTCATATCAAGAAGAAGAGATCATAGAAGAAGTGGAAACACAGCTGCTTCTTGTCGATACAAAAAAACTTGATGAATCCATTCGGTATGATGAGCTATTAAAAGTGCCAAGATTATTAAAGCGCAACTACTTTAAATTCTAAAAATCCGCCCCTTGTTTTGTAAGGGGCGGATTTTCTTATTGATAAGCCTTTGTTCCAGCAGTACGCAGGCTGTACGCATGTTTTAAAGCCACTGTAACAGGACGAACAGTTGGAAGTTCGACTTCGTCTATTTTCGAAACGGGCAAAAGACCAACAGACGTGCTCGTAATAAAAACTTCATCAGCGTCTTTTAAAAAGGAAGGAGTCATATTTTGTTCTCGGATTTGAATGGCTTGTTCCTGCGCACATTCCAGTACGTTAGCTCGCGTAATACCGGATAGAATTTTTCTTGTGGCAGGAGTCGTGAATAAGACGTTGTCTTTTATCGCAAATACATTGCTGCTCGACCCTTCGGTTATGTAACCGTCTTTTACTAAAATAGCTTCTTTAGACCCTTTAGAAGCTGCAGCTTGTTTGGCCAGAAGGTTAGGAAGTAAGTTCAATGATTTGATATAGCAATTAGCCCATCGTTCGTCTTCCAAAAGAAGCGTGGAAATGCCTTTTTCATAGGCTTCTTCAGGTGTTTGGCGAGGATGACGTATTGTGAGGGCTAATTGTGCAGGTACATCGGGAAATAAATGATTGCGAGGAGCAATCCCGCGCGTAACTTGAATATAAATATCAGCGTCTTTTAATGTTGATTTTTCCATTGCTTGACGAATGATGTCCTTTAGCTCTTGTCTTGAAACCGGCAGTTCGATAAAGATTGCCTTTGCACTTCTTTCTAAGCGGTCTAGGTGACGTTCAATCGAAAACGGAACTCCTTTGTATACGCGAATAAATTCATAAACACCGTCTCCAAACTGGTGACCGCGTTCATCAATTGGAATAACAGCCTCATTAATATCTCTAAACTCTCCAGCATAATATGCTAATTCCATCTTGAAAAACTCCCTTCCTTTAGATATTAAAACGTTAACATAAAATTCAGCAAAATGAAATTATTTACTTGGTTTCTCTAAAGAAAATGAAAAAAGTCATACTCCTTTAGGAGTATGACTTTTATGAAAACGTACGTTTGAATGCTAATGAAAATTTCTGAATGGCTTTTTTAGGTGTAACAAACTGAACGATGAGCTTGGTACCGGTGATGAACCAATCGACAATACGGCTACCGAGAAGCATCGTTACTAAAATGGATAGTGCGATTAAGACGATAATACCCCATGACGTTGGCTCTAGACTTTTTGAGAAGTCAGTTGTAAAGAACCATTTTAAAATGAAGCCGTGCAATAAATACACGTATAGAGAGCGCTGTCCAATGCTTGTTAAAGCAAAACCGCGCGTTGGAATTAAAGCCATAAAGGCAAAAGATACAAGAAAAGCAATTCCGTAGTGAGAAACGCGCATTAAAAATTCGGCCACATTGTCGTACGTGTTCGTTCCATACAGCATATCTGTGTAAGCCGTGTCGTCTAAGAAAGAATAGCTTCCAATTAATGTAACTAGTAATACGATGGATGCGATGATTCGATTTCGCGCCGTCAAAAGATTTGTAAAAGGCTCTTGTCGCTGTGACAAATAGTAGCCTAAAAGGAAAAACGGGAAGAAAACAAACATTCGGCTAATGCTTAGAATTTTATCAAATCCGTCAATATCAATGAAGCCCATTGCCAGTCCAAGCGAAATAGAGACAGTTAAGCTAATCCACATCGGGAATTTCGCAAAGAAAGGAAGCATTAATTTCCAAAAAATTAAGCTCAGTAGAAACCACATTGCCCATCTAGGAACCAAATATTGAAGCGTGTACGTTTCATCTGTATAAAGCACACTGTAATAAAGGGTATAGATAGTTTGGAAAGCTAAGTAAGGAAGAGCCACCTTTGTAAATATTTTTTTGTAATAGCCTTTTTTATGAAAATTTTTTGAGAAATAACCTGCTAGTAAAATAAAGACAGGCATATGAAAAATAAAGATAAAGTGATAAATGGACAGCATTCCGCTGCTATCTGTTCGGTACGGAGAAATCATGTGTCCAAATACAACTAAAAAAATTAATACGAATTTAGCATTATCAAAGTAAGCATTTCGAGTATTCATAGTATTATTTTTCCTCAACATATGCTGATGTAAACCTCCCACCAACAAGATTTATTTAAAGGGCGATTATTGTTAGAATAACCTTTCACTACGGAATTAAAACATGAATTCTTCTTTTTTGCAATTACATAAAGGCTTGAGGAACCTGTCGAATCAACGCTTTTGTTATAAAAACGATGTGTTTTTGTTACAAATGTCTTTTTGAAAAAAGAAAAATATTGATATAACAATATTTATTCGTTACGCTAATAGTGAAATTTGTTTTGCAACTGTAACATGAATTTAATATTTTTTGTCGGGTAAACCACTTATATTGCAGTGTTCGACATCTACATATCACAGAAGAAAGTTGTAGATTTCTTGAAAAAATGATAGAAAAGATACACATACCGCTGGAGGGGGAGTACGATGAAATCCTTTTATCACTATATAATGAAATTCCGGTCAAATAAAAAACATGATCGAATGGGAGAGTTTGCGCGAAGTGCTTATGATGATCACAGCTTCCCGAAATCTTCAACAGATTATGACGAACTGAGTTCTTATTTAGAGCTCAACGGACATTATTTATCAAGCATGACCGTATTTGATGAAGCATGGGAGCTTTATCAAAATAATGCGTGAGAAATAAAAAAGCAGGCTGATGGATATCCATCAGCCTGCTTTTTTATTTTCTTAAGCTCATGCAATAAGCAGGGGTAAAAATGATAGAGGGCAATAGATAATAAAGGCTTGGTTCTAAAGATGTTATACTTCCCCTTTTTTAGTTACTGCATATAATATTGTAACTTTTCAGTAGGTGTATGTTTACTAAGGAGGTGCGACGATGGCAGGGAAGAAAAAACCTAAATACGGAATTGGTGAAACAGTCGTTGTAACAATATACGGGACCGTTGGCACTATTACCGATATAAAAGTGATGGATGGGATTTTTGTATACGAAATCAACCATAGTGAAGGTCTTTTTTTAGAAGATACAATTGAGCTTCTAGAAGAATATGAAGGTCAAATATTAGTACAGGAAAGAGTAGAGCTTGAATATAAATTTTTCTTCGGCGATATCGTCCAGGTTTTTAATTATGGAAAAGAGTTATTTAAAATCATTGGTATTCGAACAGAAATATGGCGTTATAAAGAGGATTCATGGGAAGATATTGTCTATGAATTGTCACGTGTAACAGATGGAGAATGGCTTGAGGCTAGTGAAGAAGAACTCATTCTCGTAACTCCTCATGAGGAAACAGAAAATTACGCTCAAAGTGTTGATATGTTGTATTTAGGTAAAGAAATTAAAAAGACGGAGTTGCTACCAAAGATGAAAAAACAAAACGGTTCTGAAAAAGAAGAAGTGAGGTTAACTAAAGAAAAGCATGAGATTATAAACGGTCTTTTAGATGTGTACAATGATTATAAATTTTTGTATGAGCTTTTTGAAGATGAAGAATATGCTGAAGTCATGAACTTAGTGCTGAAACATTTAAAAAAGATAGCAAAATCCGAACAAGGAAAATAGCAGGTAGATGCCTAATAAATAAAAGATAGCCGAGATAGATCATCACATCTCTCTTAGCTATCTTTTATTGTGTATACGGCGATGGTAATGAAAAAAGAATGGGTATAATTACCTTTCTATTTAAACTGCTGAAATTTTAGACATACTATTGCCGAATTGTTCATAAATGTGTATAAGGTAAAACTTCAAGAAGAAGATGGAGTGAACCTATTTTCAAGAAAAATAAGGTACGCTAATCCGTTCAAACGGGATAAGGAGTGATATTGTGAAAGAAATCGAAGTGGTCATTGATACGGAAGAAATTGCGGAGTTCTTTTACAATGAACTAGTCAAGCGAGGCTATGTTCCCGCTGAAGAAGAGCTAGGCGAATTAGCGGATATAACTTTTGATTATCTCATTGATAAATGTATTATTGATGAGCAAGATGAAGAATAAAAAGATAGATACATCTGTAACGACGGGGAAACTCGTCGTTTTGTTTGTGAGACAGCGGTTATGAAAAAGGGTTAGCAGCTTTAATAGCGGATTGCACTTTTAGATGATGCTGAAGGGGAATTTTTTTAACTGAAGAAGCGGGAATAGACTCAAGGAGAGAAAATATGCTTGCGTCTTCAAACCACTCATCTTTTCTTAAAAAAAGGTGTACGCGGTCTCCCCAGCTCATATTTAAAGTCGGGCTATACAGCTTTTTGGAATGATTTCGATTCTTTGTAAATATATCCGAATTATAATCGCTTCGAGACCCTGTGTGGGGGTGTTTAAGGCTAAATGTATAGATAGAATCATGCAAGTTTGAATAAAAAAGAAGAACGTATAAAGTTTTTCCCACTTCAATCCGTCTTAAGACAGACTCGAAATGATACACTTTTGTTCCACTTAAATCAATTTTATTACCTGAATAATAGGGAAAGACGATTTGAGTCATACCGAGAAAGTTTTGAGTGTGAAACTGCCAAGAGTGAAGAACGTCCCGCTGAAACTCTTTTTTAAAGAGAACATTTTTTTCGATATGATACTGTTCGTTCACAATCAGGGCTATTGACAAGAGCGTTTTGTTTCTATGCTGCCAAAAGTCATTCCACACAGCTTTCATAAAAGAAGATATGTGAAAAGCGGAGAGTAAATGAAACAGATTACTGTTTTGCTCTTTGCTTTTTTCATAGAGTAACAGCTGAGCGTAAGCATCATGAAAAATGGCTGAGTTGGAATGTTCTAAAAACAAGAAGTATGCGTGCTGTTTTTCTGATGAAAGCAGGGATTTTATTAAGGTAGTGGAGAGATCTGTCATATAATAGCCGCCGTTTCGTGAAACTAAGTGTGCTAAAAAAGCCCAGTGAATTTCGGGGTGTTTTTGATAATAGTCTAAATAAGCCTGGGTACGTGTAACATTGTTTTGATTAGCTGTTTTTACTTTTTTTCGAATCTCTTTAATCAATTTTACGTCTTCTCCGATAAAAGAGAGAGGGAGGGTAGCAGGAGGTTTGAGCTGCATCATCTGCTGCAGGCGAAGAACATCCTCCAATCTAATGAGGGGATTTGTGTTAGTAGAAGTCATGTTAAGCCTCCTTTGAAACGTTTAACTATATAAAAAAAGGGTAAGGGATTTTTTGAAACCTTTATAACATTTCGTACGTATAAAGGGTAACAAATGTTAAGAAAAGAGGTTTTCTTTATGTTCAGAAAAATTTTTGAATCATTAACTGGATCTAAACATCGACGCTACAGCAGCAGCGATCGACACTATCGACGTCCTCGTCACTACAGCAGCAGTGATCATCATTACAGACGTCCACGCCATCATAGCAGCAGTAGCGATTATAAGCGAAGCAAATATTATGACAGCCACAGTCATTCAAAATATGGCCACCACCACTATAAGCGCAAACGCAAAAGCGGAAGTTTCTTTTCAAGCTTTTTCTCAAGTTGATTTATGGTGAAAAATCGAATGTTCAAACACCTTCATCGCTGGCTAGTTGACCGTCCTTTCAAAAAAGGAAAAGTCATTTGCGGGCGATATGAAATCATAGATGTACTGGGAATGGGAAGCTATGGTATAACATATGTCGCTAACGACATTGTGCAACAAAAAAAGGTAGTAGTAAAACAGCTCCGTAAAACGAAGCAGCGCACGCCCCAGGGGCTGAAGTCTTATCATTATGAAGCGAAATTGCTGTCTCAATTAAATCACCCTCAAATTCCTTCACTGTATGAAGCTATCGAAACAGATGAAGGCTGTTTCTTAGTGATGGAGTTGATTCAAGGGAAAACGTTTGAAGATTTAATTTTTGAAGAGAAGTGCGTGTATACGGAAGAACAAGCGCTTGATATTTTACTTGATATTCTAAAAGTAGTTTCCGTTATTCATGAGCAAGGAATCGTTCACCGTGATCTTCGTATTCCAAATATTATTGATGTTAACGGGACCATCTATGTTATTGACTTTGGTCTTGCTAGATTTTTAGGAGACCATGAAGAAACAAGCACCCTTATAGAAGAACAACAGTTTATGAGACAAACATCTGCTGCAAGCGATATCTATGCGCTTGGTCATTTTCTTTTATTCTTATTATACTCTGGTTATGAGCCGACGGAAAAACAAGAAAGAAGCTGGGAACAAGAGCTAAGTTTGTCGACACCTATTAAGACCATTATTCAAAAAATGCTGAGAGCAGATGAATCGTATGAAAGCATTAAAAGTTTACAAAAAGATATTTATGACTATATAAATAGTAAGAACTCAGGGAGGGGAAAGTATGGCGCTATTTAATAAAGCGTTAGCCCGCATTGGAATTGGCGCAGCGCGAGTGGACGCTAAGCTTGTCAATGATGAATTTCGTGCTGGTGAAAAGATTGAAGGGATTGTTGAAGTGTACGGGGGCAATGTTGAGCAGAAAATTGACAGCATCTATCTGCGTCTATTCACAACCTATGTAAAAGAAAGAGACGATAAAAAATACAAGCAGGATATTGAGCTTAATACGTTTAAGATTAACGACCCGTTCACGATTCAACCCTCTGAAACGAAGTCTATTCCTTTTACCTTTCAGCTGCCTGATGATACACCTGTTACATTAGGGAGAACCCGGGTGTGGGTGGCGACGAGCCTCGACATTAAAGATGCGGTTGATCCGTCGGATATTGATCATGTAAAAGTGCTTCCTAATCAGATGGTAACAAGCACAATTGAAGCTATGGAACAGCTTGGCTTTCGCCTGCGCCAAGTCGAGTGCGAAGAAGCTCCTCGCAGGATGAGAAAAAGACTTCCTTTTGTTCAAGAATTTGAATTTGTTCCAAGCGGTGGATTGTACGCTGGGAAAGTAGATGAGATTGAAATCATCGTGCAGCCAAGCGGCTTACATGACTACGATGTATTTATAGAAGTAGATCGACGTGCCAGAGGGTTTGGCGGCTTTCTATCTGAAATGCTGGATGCAGATGAGTCGCTCGTTCATGTTCATGTTTCTGAAAAAGAAATTCCTCAGTTAAAAAATATATTAACCAATATTATTTCACGCTATAGCTAACGTGCATAGCTCTCCTTTATTTTTCGTATATTAAAGACAGTAAAAAGAAAGGAGAGAGGTATATGCCGCAATCAAAGCAAACGAAAAAAATAAATGCAAAAGAGGAATTTTCGGCTGAATTTGTCGTTCATCAAGCTCCTAAGCCAGAAGACTATATTCAGCCAAAACGTGTGAATAAGTAAAGCATGTAGAACGCTACATGCTTTTTCTTTTAATAGGTTGGAGGAAATAAAAAATGGTAAATCGCACTACAAAATATTCTCTATTTATTGTATCGCTTTTAGCTTTCTTTTTACTCATTTTATTTACGTTTAATACACCTTGGGTGAAACAGCTTGACTTTAATGTACTTCATACCATTGAAGGATGGAGGACGGACACGTTAACACCTATCATCATATTTATAACAACCGTAGGATCTTGGTATGTCACTGCGCCAATATGGTTTGCAATTATAGTATTTCTTCTTTATAAACGAAAAGGATTGCTCGCTTTATATATCACGCTCGTTTTTTGGGGAGTTCGCGCTTTAAATTGGGGATTGAAGGAGATTTTTGCAAGACCAAGACCTGATTGGAGTCAAGTCGTTCCCGCCTCTCACTATAGTTTTCCGAGTGGACATGCCATGAACTCAATGGCGTTTTACAGCGGAATACTTTTGTTAATATGGATGTATACAAGAAGCAGGGCTGTTAAAACGGCAGCTGCATGCGTAATAGCTATTGTTATTTTATTAATTGGATTTAGCCGTTTGTATTTAGGCGTACACTTTTTAACGGATATACTAGCAGGATATTGTTTAGGACTTGCTTGGTCCTTAGGAGTCTATCTCCTTTCTAAGCGCTTATATAACCAAAAATAGGAGCAATGGTTACATTTTTTTCGTTAATATTTCATTTTGTTTAAGTAGGCCTATTGATTCATCCATTCAAAAACAACTAATGATAAAATGGGAAACAAATATTTTATGTACATGTTTAATAAGGGAAAACTAGTAATTTCGACAAAAAACGTTTTGATTCGATAAAGGATTTTCGGATTTTATCACTAATTATATAAGAATACATGACGTAAAAGAGTAAATACTTGCTTTTGGGTGGAGGGAAGAATGTTGAGTGTGTGGACCACAATAAAAAAACAATTTAATATTAGCACAGAATATGATGTAACCATTATGCAAACAGAAGAAAAAGGCGAAAAGCGCGGATATAAGCCTGTCCATCGTCTAACGATTACAGCATTCGATCATCAAGACGCTGCAACACAAGTATTTCAGATGTTTAACATTGCTGATAATTTGCCAAAAGATTGTGATGCGAGGTTTATTAGCACAGGCGATATTTTGTTAATTGATGAAGGTACTCGAGGAAAGTATTACTACAAGCTATGGACAGATGGCTGGCAAAAAGTGAACCGCCTGCACGTACGTTAAACATAAGGTAAAAGCGACCTATCTGGCCGCTTTTTATTTATATGTTGACCCTTAGTAATCACGAGTATGATGGCCAGGGCCATTTTTTCGGTTTGTTGCTGAATATTCATCTCCATGGGCTTCATGTTCTGCTATAATTGCTTCTTTTGGAATGTGATTATTCTTTTTAGGCGAATTAATTCGGTTGCGATGTTTTTTCCCCATACGTATCACCTCAGCTAACATTAGTAAATCCCTTGCGCTATTAGCGTACCCTTATATAAAAAGACATACTAAGCCATTTTTTGGGCAGTATGTCTTTTTATTTTTGACGCATAATGTTAGAAGTAAATAGACATGTAAGGTATACAATATGGTATAGTGAAAGCGTAAGATTTTTTACATATAGGAGGTACGAAATGAGCGTACATATTGGGGCAAAACAAGGTGATATTGCAGAAACGATTTTACTTCCAGGTGATCCACTTCGTGCAAAATACATTGCAGAAACGTTTTTAGAAGACGTAACTTGCTATAACGAAGTGCGCGGTATGCTTGGATTTACAGGAACATATAAAGGAAAGCGCGTTTCTGTTCAAGGAACAGGAATGGGTGTACCATCAATTGCTATTTATGTAAATGAATTAATGAATGAATATGGTGTTCAAAATCTAATTCGCGTTGGTACATGCGGAGCAATTCAAAAAGATGTAAAAGTACGTGACGTTATTTTAGCCATGTCTTCGTCAAGTGATTCACAAATGAACCGCGTTAAATTTGGTCCTATTGACTATGCACCGACAGCTAACTTTGATTTATTAAAGCGCGCTTACGATGCAGGTGTTGAAAAAGGCCTTCAGTTAAAAGTAGGAAGTGTA
Organism: Priestia sp. 40; assembly: GCF_049368575.1. Lineage (NCBI taxonomy): Bacteria > Bacillati > Bacillota > Bacilli > Caryophanales > Bacillaceae > Priestia > Priestia sp. 40. The sequence continues at coordinate 697,476 of NZ_JBMPZA010000005.1, read as the reverse complement.
TTTACATCTGATCAATTTTACAATGAAGACGGCCAGCTAGAAAAATTAGCAGCTCACGGCGTATTGGCAGTTGAAATGGAAACGACGGCTCTGTATACGCTAGCCGCTAAATACGGCTGTAATGCTCTATCGGTTTTAACAGTAAGTGATCACATCTTCACTGGTGAAGAAACAACGTCAGAAGAACGTCAAACGACGTTTAACGATATGATTGTTGTTGCGCTTGAAGCAGCAATTAATGAATGAACATAATTTCATTTTGTTTATTTGCTGAATGGCAGCGAAATGCTGCGGCGTAACAAATAAAAAGACGAGAAGCAAGCAAGCTTCTCGTCTTTTTATTTGTGAAAATTAATTGTTTCCAAATAGGAAATTGTATGGTACGATTTGATACGTTAAAAACGGCTTTGATTTTCGTGAAAGTCGAAAATCGTATAAAAATTCATAAGAGGTGATAAACCATCATGATGGCAAGTATTAAACAGCAGTGGTTTTCAAACGTTCGAGCAGACATTTTGTCTGGGATGACAGTTGCTCTTGCGCTTATTCCAGAAGCCCTTGCTTTTTCCATTATCGCCGGTGTCGATCCTATGGTTGGCCTGTATGCATCTTTTTGTATGGCAATTGTGATTGCTTTTACAGGCGGAAGACCAGCTATGATTTCAGCTGCAACAGGAGCAATGTCTTTATTGATGATCAATTTAGTCAAAGATCACGGTATTGAGTATTTATTTGCAGCTACTGTTTTAACCGGAATGATTCAAATTTTACTTGGTGTTTTGAAAGTAGGAAGGTTTTTATCATTTCTTCCTCAAACAGTGATGATTGGCTTTGTAAATGCGCTAGGTATTTTAATTTTCACCGCACAGCTTCCGCATTTTGAAGGAGCAAATTGGATGATGTACGCAATGGTAGCCGGAACGCTGCTCATCGTCTATTTGTTTCCGATCATGACCAAAGCAATACCATCTCCGCTTGTTGCCATTGTCTTGATGACGATTGTAGCGATTGTCTTTCATTTAGATTTAAAAACGGTAGGAGATATGGGGAATATTACGCGTTCGCTGCCGGTTCTTCACTTTCCAAAGGTTGATTTATCAGTGGAGACACTGCTTATCATTTTACCTTATTCGCTTCCTTTAGCGATTGTAGGCCTACTTGAATCTATGCTAACGGCAACGGTGCTGGACGAAATTACAGATACGCCCTCGAATAAAAATAAAGAAGCGCGGGGTCAAGGCATTGCTAATATTGTAACAGGTTTCTTTGGAGGAATGGCTGGCTGTGCCATGATTGGACAATCTATGATTAATGTAAAATCAGGGGGACGTGGAAGGTTATCTACCTTAGTTGCCGGAGTCTTTTTATTGTTCTTAATTATGGTGCTTGGCGATGTTGTTAAACAAATTCCAATGGCTGCTCTTGTAGGGGTCATGTTTATGGTAGCTGCTGGTACATTTGATTGGCAGTCCCTGAAAGACTTAACAAAATATCCGCTGTCGGATGCCATTGTAATGATTGTTACGGTCGTTGTTGTCTTGTTTACACATAACTTAGCACTAGGGGTAATGGTCGGTATTGTTTTAAGTGCTATTGCATTTGGCTGGAAGATGGCTAAAATTAAAACAACTTCACAAGTAGAAGGCAATACAAAACAATACGGGGTTTCAGGGCAATTATTTTTTGCTACCATCAGCTTCTTTATGGATGAATTTGAGTATGAAACAGATCCGGATACGATCATTATTGATTTTAGTTCTTCTCATATATGGGATCAATCAGCCGTAATTGGGATTTCAAAAATTGTGGATAAATACGAGAGATTAAATAAAAAGGTTGTTGTAAAAGGGCTAAATGAAGACAGTAAAAAAATCGTAAAGCAAATTGGATTAACATCGCTGTCGAGCAAATAAAAGGTGTGCAGTCGCACACCTTTTATTATACATTTCGTTTTAGTAGCTGTATAAGCCGGGTGAAAAAAGAAGGTGTAGATGAAGGTACAGATGTCTGTTTTAACAAAATAGCATAGGCTTTGCGCCGATATTGGTAATCAAGCATGCATATCTACTCCTTTTAAAACAGAATAAGAAAGCGTTTTCTTTATTGTAACATGCTTAATAAGGAGGCAAAAGAAAAAGAGAGACCCTCGTCTCCCTTTAATCATTTCCAAACATATAGCGTTTGTGATGCCATGAGATTCCAAACATCAGACCCATTGCAAACATGTTCCCCATCAGTGAACTTCCTCCATATGAAATAAAAGGAAGTGGAATTCCGGTAATAGGCAAGACTTGAATGGTCATACCGATATTTTGGAATACGTGGAACGTAAGCATTGAAATAACGCCTACACATAAATAAGAATTAAATTCATTTTTTGTTTCAAGACCTAGCTTGATCAAGTAATAAACGAGTACGAAGAAAAGACTGATTACAATGCTGGCGCCGATAAAGCCAAACTCTTCTCCAATAACCGCAAAAATAAAGTCCGTCTGTCCCTCTGGCAAATAGACAACTCCATTTCCGATTCCTTTACCGTTTACCATTCCTGAGCCAATCGCATCTAACGATTTCTTTAAATGATAACCCTCTCCGGAACTGTACGACTCAGGATCCAGCCAAGAGTAAATACGTCCAAATTGGTATTGCTTAACCCCTAGATACTTTTCCAATAAGTTAGGTGCATAAACAACAAGTCCCAAAATGACAGAGCCAACTGCTGTAATGCCTAAAAATGCAGGTGCAATGATTTTCCAGCTTACGCCTGAAACAAATACGAGTCCAACGGTGATTGCTAAGAAAACAAGAGCGGTCCCTAAGTCAGGCTGCTGCATGATTAGCAATAAAGGTAAAGCAAGTACAGCGCCCAGTTTACCAAGCAGTAAAAAGTCTTCTCTTACTGTTCGGATACGATATTTTTCATTGTGCTTCACAATGACCGTACTCAGTGTGATAATCAAAAACACTTTCATAAACTCTGATGGCTGTAATGAGAAGCCGGGAAGTGTGAACCAACTTTTTGCCCCGTTAATTTCTCTGGCAATACTTGACGGAGCCACTAGTAAAAGAAGCAATAAAAAGTTCCCAAATCCATAAAAAACCCACGTTAGCTTTTGAAGCTGATCGGAGTCAAAACGCATGACAAATCCTATAATCACCATTCCAATAATATAAAAAACAACTTGTTGCGCTACGAAGTTTTTATCATACTGCCCAATTTTTTCAGCACTATGAATTGCCACGACGCTTACGCAAAACAATAGGAAGATTAGGAAAGCCAAATTCCAGTCAAATCTACTAACATTTCTTTGATTTTCACCCATATTATTCACCTGTCACTATTAAATCTCATTCTTTCTTTATGATAAAAGAAAAATGCTGTTTTTAGTGCAAAGTTGATTAATGAAGAGTCGCACTAACCTCACTTTGCAGTTTTTACTTTGAATATAGACTTGCTAAAAGTAAGAAAAGATATGTCGCAAGCTGCGTTACCATACAGCCTTTTATTATACATGAATTATTCTATAACATAAATAGGAGAAATGATAACAATTTCTTTTTTCTAAAAACTCTATTGGCAGAGATTTATTCAATTCATCTTCTTTATCTCCTTAAAGGTTAATATGAAAACATACTATAGGAATTTATCTTTTTTTGCACGTGAAAAGATAAAGAAACGTGTATATATATAACGAAAGAAAGGGGCAAATAGTTTCATATGAACGACTGAAAAATTCTAAACTGCGAGGACTAAATCTAGCAAGCTATACATATGAATAATAGTAAAGGTAAGAGAAAGTGTTCTACACTATCTTTTTCTACATGCAGACATTCAACTTCTTAGCACCCCTACGAGTAAACAGTTGAGATAAGAATACAATTATATTCTACTTTCTTGCTGATGAACGAACGTATGGAAGATATACGGATAGATTACCGAATAAAAGACACAGGATATTAGGAAAATAATAGATAGAGATTAATAGAATCATAACGTAGAGAGGTGTGTTTATGATTATAGGGGCAAGTTTGACAGCATTTTTATTATTATGGTGGACAATTTTTTATAGCGGGCGCTACCATCATTATGTTTCAGAGCCTGTTGGCAAAAGAATTTCCCTTCACGTAGGAATACATGTTACCTTAGTGGTTGGAGTGAATGCATGTCTCTGGCTTGAGCAGCCGCTGCTTTTTTCTAGCATTTTAGCAGGGTGTGCAGGACTAGGAGCCGGATGGTTTGTGGGGATTCCTTTTTCGGTAAAAAGCATTTTAAGCGGAATAATGGGGGGCATAGGAACCGGTGTTAGTTTTTATATCTCTATGAGTATGTGGATAGATCAATTTAACTCGCTGTCTTTTTTATTGATAGGAACGAGCGTTATTTTAAGCGGAAGCTCGTTATTTCAAGTGTTAAAATCGATTCCGTCATTTGAAAAGGTACTGGTGAAAATGTGGGTTCAACATCCTTTTCTGATAGCGCCTATTTTGATTACCGTATTTTGGCTGTATAATTTTATTGAAAAATATTTTCCGCAAGCAGATCCAACACGCAAGTAGTTTCCGTGTTGGATTTATTATTTCTTCGGGTAAGCCTCCTTTAAGCTCACCAAGTTTGACATCGTTCCATTAGTCTATAGAAGGTAAAAGTAGACATTCACCTATCTTCATTATGATGCATATTGTAACGTAGCAAGCATTATAAAGGGGGAGTGCGTATGTATCCATATCAATACGATCCACGTTTTCAAAATTTGTTTCCACCTGGAGGAGGCCAAGGCTTTCCATCGTTTCCACCTGGAGAAGGAGGTCAAGGCTTTCCATCGTTTCCACCTGGAGGAGGAGGTCAAGGCTTTCCGCCGCCACCTGGAGGAGGTCAAGGCTTTCCACCGCCACCACCTGGAGGAGGGGGCCAAGGGTTTCCGCCGCAGGGAGGGGCGCAGCCACCTTCAAGTCCGCCGCCAGGTTTTACACCTGCACCAAAGCTAGGTTCAGGAGGTCCATCGCTTTATGCTGTTGATCCAGGCGCTATTTCAGGATGCTTATACCGATACACCTATATATGGCCGAGAAATGGTCGACCTTACTGGTTTTACCCAACCTTTGTAGGCAGACGCTCAGTTGCAGGATATCGCTGGACAGGATCTTTCTGGGTGTATGCAGGGGTAGATGTAAATCAAATTCGAGAATTTCAATGTATATAAAACTCCGCTTGCGGAGTTTTTTTGTGCGAAAAGGTTGACGCATAAAAAATGGCGTTATATAATAAATCTCGAATTAAAGATAATTTGTTTAGTAATATCTCGAACTGATGATAATAGACACTTTTTAGGAGATGACATTTATGGCAAATGTATTATATGTAAAAGTAAATCCGCAGGTTGATGAAGCATCATTTTCAACTCGTTTAGCACAGGTTTTCTTAGATGAGTATAAAACAGCAAACCCGACTGATACAGTGACAACGCTTGATCTGTATAAAGAAACAGTTCCATTCATTGATGGAGATGTTTTAGCAGCATGGGGAAAAGCTGGAGCTGGTGAAGAATTATCAGCTGTTGAGTTAGAAAAAGTAACGCGTATGGGTGAATTAGTAGAGCAGTTTTTACAAGCTGACAAAGTTATTTTCTCAGCTCCAATGTGGAACTTAAGCTTCCCTCCACTAATGAAAGCATATATTGATAACATTTTAATTGCAGGAAAAACGTTTAAATATACTGAAAATGGTCCAGTAGGATTAGCTTCAGATAAAAAGGTAGTATTACTAGAAGCTCGTGGAGGCGTGTATTCAGAAGGCCCTGCGGCAGAGCTAGAATTTACTCAAAGCTATTTACGTACAGTAATGGGATTCATTGGTGTTCAAGATTTCCAACTGGTTGTTGCAGAAGGCATGGCTTACACGCCAGCAGAAGCAGACAATATTCTAGCAAAAGCATCTGAAAAAGCAAAAGAAGTTGCTTCAACGTTCTAATGTCAAAAGCCCTTTAAAAGGGCTTTTTTTTAGGTTTAAAATTCAATATCCTTCCTTCAGAAAATGTGTAAAGGGTTACATAAAGTGCAGCATAGGGAACGTGCTTCTTATAAAAGCGCTCATACATTTTTATTTACAAGACAAAAAAAGCATGGTTAAATAATGACCATGTTAACGTAACACGGGATAGGGGAAGTTTTTCTGCAGAATCATTGGGGTATGCTACAAGTACAATCTAAAAAAGGGTGATTGAGATGTTTAAAAAATTATTTGGTAATAAGACAAAATCAAAAGAAACAACCGTTCTAGCTCCGCTTTCAGGTAATATCCTGCCAATCAGCGAAGTGCCAGATCCGGTGTTTGCACAGAAGATGATGGGAGACGGTTTTGCAATCGAACCTTCAGAGGGACAAGTTGTTTCACCTGTTGCTGGGGAAGTCGTTCAGCTTTTCCATACGAAACACGCGGTAGGCTTAAAAACAGAAGCCGGTACAGAAGTATTAATACATATCGGCCTTGAAACAGTGGCAATGGAAGGCGAAGGATTCGAAGCTCACGTGGCACAAGGTGACAAAGTAAGTGTAGGAACACCTCTTATCACATTTGATTTAGCGCTTATTCAAGAAAAAGCGAAAAGCATTATCACACCAATTGTTATTACAAATAGTGATGCAAGTGAAAGTTTCGAGATTTTGGCTCAAGGGACGGTTCAAAAAGGCGAAACGGCTTGTGCAAAAGTAACGATGAAGTAATAAGCAAGGCCTTTTCCTTTAAGAAAGGAGAGCGCATTTGAAGATTTTAAAAGTGTTAAATAACAACGCCGTTGTCTTTAAGGAAGGCGGAGTTGAAAAGATTGCGATGGGTCCCGGCATCGCTTTTCAAAAAGGTAAAAATGATCTTATTAATGCTGCGAAAGTGGAGAAAGTTTTTGTCATGAAAGAAGAACAGGAAAAGTTTCAAGAACTATTAACAAACCTTCCTGAAGAGCATATTCAAGTGGCTGAAGAAATCATTTCGTATGCTGAGCAGCAGCTCTCTGCTACGCTAAGTCATCATGTGCATATTGCTTTGAGCGATCATTTATCCTTTGCTGTCGAAAGGATAGCTCGCGGCATTTCCATCCAAAATAAATTGCTAAATGAAATTAAGTCTCTCTATCAGCCTGAGTATGCAATAGGAGTATGGGCTCTTCAGCATATCAAAAAGAGACTAGATATCACGATGCCGATTGATGAAGCTGGATATATTGCGCTTCATATTCATACAGCGAAACTGAATTCGCCGGGAATGCAGCAGCTCATGATGAATACAACGATTATTAATGAAATGGTTACGATTATAAAAAAAGAGCTGAATATGGAGATTGATGAAAACAGCATGTCCTATCAGCGTCTGCTGACTCACTTGCGCTTTGCGTTAAATCGTTTAGCGCAAAATGAACCTTTTCATGAGATGGATGAAGAGATGCTCGACGTATTAAAAGTCAAATATAAAAAATCGTATCAATGTGCTGAAACGATAAAGCAATTTGTCAAAGATGAGTACGACATTAATTTTCCAGAAGCGGAGTTAGGCTACATCACGCTTCACATTTGCCGAATAGAGCAAAGAATATAGAAAAAAACATTGACGAATATTGCTGCTTTGAGTACAATGAAAGCGTATTAATTGAATAATCGGGATTGTGACTGGTAAAGCAGGCAAGACCTAGAATGCGCATGAAGGACAACTATGTCTTTTATAAGCGTATTTTAGGTCTTGCTTTTTTTATGACATACAAAAAGGAGGAAGTAAGATGGATGTAAAAGAAATTGCTAAAAAACTTGTTCCGCTTTTAGGAGGAAAAGAAAATATTGCTAGTGCGCAGCACTGTGCTACGCGTTTACGCCTCGTTATTCGAGATGAAAGCAAAATCGATCAAAAAGGTTTAGATGAAATAGAAGATGTAAAAGGGGCTTTTTCAAATTCAGGACAGTTTCAAATCATTTTTGGAACCGGTCTCGTTAATAAAATTCACGCTGCTTTTGTTAAAGAATTAGGCGCTGAAGAGGCTGCTGCTCCAGTGGATCATCAAGAAGAAATGAAGAAGAAAATGAACCCATTTGCTCGCTTTGCCCGCATGCTTTCCAATATTTTTGTTCCGATTATTCCAGCCATTGTAGCCAGTGGTTTACTAATGGGGCTGCTCGGAATGATGAAAGCGTTCCACTGGGTCTCAGAAGATAGCGCGTTGTTTGTGTTGTTGGATATGTTCTCAGGCGCAGCATTTATCATTTTACCGATTTTAATTGGGTTTTCAGCTGCAAAAGAATTTGGTTCGAACCCTTATCTTGGAGCGGTTATCGGAGGGATCTTAACGCATCCGATGTTATTAAATCCGTGGACACTAGCAGATGCTAAGCCAGAATATATGGATTTGTTTGGCTTAAGTATTCCACTGATTGGCTATCAAGGTACGGTCGTTCCGATTTTATTGGCTATCTACGTCATGAGCAAAATTGAAAAGGGACTCCGGAAAATTGTGCCGAATTCGGTTGATTTACTTGTTACGCCTTTTTTAACTGTTATTATTACAGGCTTTGTGTCACTTGTGTTTATTGGTCCTTTCGGTCGCTATATTGGAGATTTAATTTCGATCAGCCTTCAGTCTCTATACGATGTAGCCGGAGTGTTTGCAGGAATTTTGTTTGGTGGCTTATATTCAACCATTGTATTAACAGGCTTGCAGCATAGTTTTCATGCTATTGAAGCAGGACTGCTTGCTAATCCGAAGATTGGCGTTAACTTCTTACTTCCTATTTGGGCCTGTGCGAATGTGGCGCAGGGAGGAGCAGGGCTGGCTGTTTATTTTAAAACGAAAAATGCCAAAACGAAAAAAATTGCGATTCCAGCTGCTATTTCTTCCTTCTTAGGAATTACAGAACCGATTATTTTTGGGGTCAACTTAAGACTTCGCAAGCCATTTATTGCTGCAGCTATAGGCGGAGCAGCGGGGGGAGGCTACGTGGTACTTATGCACGTAGTAGCTAACGCCTACGGACTCACAGGTATTCCAATGATGGCCATTGCTGCACCGCTTGGTATGAGCAATTTAATTCACTATATCATCGGTATGATTATTTCTGTAGGTGTAGCATTTGGCGTTACGTGGTTCATGAAACTAAAAGAAGACTGAGAACCAGCGGTAAGCATACGAGAATAGAGAAGGGTATTAGATTTGCTCATCATATTTTATGGTGAGCAAATTTTGTGTCTTAAATATGAAACTTTTTAAAAAGTAATACGTAGAACAGCCAAAGAGATAAGTTGATGTTGTGTAACAGGAACGTAAATGCTACACTACATATATTGGATTGTACTATTATAGTCAGAAAGAGAGCTGGCACATGGAATTTTATCACGATCTTTTTCTATATGCGCCGTATTTATCTGCTTTCGTTTTATACATCCTCTGTTATTATATGCTTCGTGAAGCTAGGTTTACGGCTTTTCATGCGGAACCTGTCACCGACCATGTGAATGCAGGGATTGATCCTTCAGTATTAACAATATGGAAAAGACGAAATGTATTTATACATGTGTATAGAAAAACACCAGTTAAAGAGAAGAACAATGATGAAGAAGATCCTTTCCTTCTGAAAAACACTTCATACATTTAGTCATTATTAGGAGGAAAGAATATGAAAAGAAATAAAAAATTATTATTGCTTGGTTTAATGGGAGCGCTTCTTTTAGCTCTAGCCGGCTGTAGCAGTACAAAAACACCGGTCACGGCTACAAGCGGCGGATTCTGGGATCACTATTTTGTTTACCCTTTATCTATGGCATTAACGAAAATTGCTGAGTGGGCAGGCGGAAGCTATGGTCTGTCTATTATTATTGCGACGGTTATCATTCGTTTAGTTCTATTGCCGCTTATTTTAAAACAGCAAAAGAGCACGATGGCTATGCAAGCACTTCGTCCAGAGATGGAAAAGATTCAAAAGAAATATGCTGGTAAAAAAGATCCTGAAACACAGCAAAAGCAGCAAAAAGAAATGATGCAGCTTTACCAAACGCATAAAATTAATCCGGTTGGCGGATGTTTGCCAATCTTTATTCAAATGCCTATTATTATCGCATTTTATAATGCTATTGCAAGAACGCATGAAATTGCGCAGCATTCATTCTTATGGGTAAGTTTAGGAAAGCCAGATCCTTACTTCATTTTACCGGTAGTTGCAGCGATTACGACATTCTTACAAATTCGTGTAAGTATGACGGATGAAATTCAACCTCCAATGAAAATGATGATGAACATTATGCCAATCTTCATCTTAGTAGCGGGAATTTCACTTCCATCTGCTCTTGCATTATATTGGGTAATCGGTAACTTATTCGGAATTGGACAAGGCTACTACTTGAAAAAACGTATGAGTTTATTAAAAGAAAAAGATGCGGCTAACAATGCAGCACAGGCTAAAACAAAACCGTCACCAAAATCTAAATCAAAATCATAATAGACCAAAAGCGCAGCGAATAGCTGCGCTTTTTTATTTTTTTTAAAGAGGCTGGGACAAAAGTAGTTTAGCTCAAGTAAAAAACAAACCATTGATCAAAATATTTGATTAGTGGTTTATTTTTTTTGTTATGGTGAACGGAGATTTCAGCTATTTCGCTGCTTCTAGCAGTTGATTGGAGTCTTGCATGGAAGTCAACTGCGGTGTTACAAGAGGTTCAGCTCATGTATCCCATTTGTTCGTTTTTCGATTAAATTCATGTCGTTATGTCTCAACTTCTTTTATTTTTTCAAAAATGTGATGAGATGAGGAGATTTGTGTAACGCTATAAAAAAAGACAGGAGTGAACATGGTGAAAAAAATAGCGTTATGTCTGCTTTTCCTTATGTTGTTCCCTATGCAAATAAATGCTGCCAATACAGTGAAAGTCAGTTTTATACGGCAAGGAAACCTATGGGTATATGATAACGGTACCGAAAGGCAGTTATCTTATGCCCGTCATGCCTCCATGCCTCAATGGTCATCGCATGGAGATACGGTTGCTTATGCAGAAAATGATTCTTTAATGATTGCACCGTTAAAAGGAAAACCGCTACTTATTGAACATGATGTGACTCATTATCAATGGTCACCGGTTGCTGAGGAACTTGCGTATATTTCGAATGGAATCTTAGTATATTACAACGTTAAAACACATGAAAAGAAGCGTGTAGCCGTAGGAGTTGATCAGTTTTCATGGTTTCCAGAAGGAGATCGATTTTTAATTACGTCAGCTGCTGCGCTAGCGCCCACGGGATGGGGACCGGTAAAGCTATATACAGTGAGCAAATATGCAGGGTTAGACGTAAAAAAAGTGGAGGCTTTTACGACGCTGCCAGCAGAAAATGATTCATTTTTTGCGTATACAACAAGCAGCTTCAAATGGTCTCCTAACGGTCAATGGATTAGTTTTATTGCTATTCCAACGGCTTCGATGTCTGCAGATGCAAATAAGCTGTGCATCATTACAAAAGAAGGGAAAGCTTTTCAAGTAGTGGGAGATATGCTTAATGTACCTAATTGGTTTAAGTGGAGTAATGAGGAGCAAGTACTGGCATTTATTAATGGGGAAGGAAGGTTCGCCACTGAAAATAAAACGTTCACTTTAAAAGAGATGCCGGTTTTTAAAGAACATGTGTTTACTCCAAAAGGCTTCGCAGATTGGGATTTTACTTGGACAGAAAAAGATAACATCATCATTTCGCGTGTGCCCGAAGCAGGGTGGTCGAATGATGAAAAAAAGAGGCCACTGCCTTTTTTGTATAGCATGAACGTAAAGACCAATAAGCAAAGTCAGTTCACATTTCCACAAAAAGGCTTAGGAGATTATGCGCCTGTTTATCATAAAGCAACGAATCAAACGATGTGGATTCGTACAAATCGAAAACAAGCAAATCTTTTAACGCGCTTAAAAGATACGAAAAATGATAAGGTACTTATTTCAGGCTTAGACCTGCCGGGAAATTATTATGAGCTGTATCGGTGGAATGAAGTATTTAGCGTGTACAGCCCTTAATAGCTAATTAAAACATAAGAAACTAAGGTGAAAAAATGAATATACGATTGTTGGTAAAAGAAGACGCTGACGTGTACTTTGAACTCCGTCTTCGTGCTTTAAAAGATCATCCCGAAAGTTTTATTTTAAGTTATGAAGAAGAATATGAAAAAGAAATTGCTGATATCCGAAATTATTTTCCAACCAGCCAATCAGGATTTGTAGTAGGAGCTTTTATGGAAAAACAGCTTGTGGGGATCGTGGGGTTTCAGCAGCAAAAGCCTTTAAAAGTTCAGCATAAAGGAGATATTTGGGGGATGTACGTAGCCCCTGAAGCAAGGGGGAAAGGTCTTGGAAAGAAGCTGTTAAAAACGGCTGTTGAACAAGCTTTTTCCAAAACGAATGTTCTGCAAATCTACCTGGCCGTCGCTGCCAAAAATGAAGGAGCAAAAGCCCTATACAAAAGCCTCGGTTTTACTTCTTATGCGTACGAAAAAAGAGCTCTTCAAGTAGATGGTGAATTTATCGATGAAGAGCATATGGTATTGTCTATGAAAAGCCTTTGATCATATCAAAGGCTTTTTTGTGCGGGAAAAATTTAGCTGAAACGTATAGAGATGGAAGCACATTCCCCATAAATATGCTATGATTTAACATATAGGATTATGGAGAGGCGAGGCAGCGGATGGAAAAACTGATTGAATTAAAAAATGTTGCAAAAGTATACAAAAAACATACCGTATTAGAAAACATTCATACGACCCTTTATAAAGGAGAGACTGTCGCGATTGTTGGAAAAAACGGTGCGGGAAAAAGTACGTTTTTAAAGCTAATTGGTGGATTATCCAAACCCACTAAAGGGACAATTCACCTTCATAAAGAAACCGGTACGCCTGGATTTGTGGTGGAACAATTTCCTCAAGAGCTGCGTTTTACGCTAGCAGGTTATTTGCAGCACATGGGACGAATTCAAGGATTGTCTAAGAAAAAGCGCAGCGCTAGAATTGAAGAGCTGCTCGAAACTTTCGAAATGGTGGAGTTTAGACATGAAGAAATCATTTCTTTTTCAAAAGGAATGAAGCAAAAAGTCAACATGATGCAAGCACTGCTGAGTTCTTCTAAGCTGCTATTGCTTGATGAACCTCTATCAGGATTAGATGCTCGTGCTCAGCTAGAAGTAGAACGGATTTTTACAAAGCTAAAAGAACGAGGAATGACCATTGTATTTACGTGTCATGAAGAAAGGCTCATACATGCTGTAGCGGATCGTGTTATCACCATTGGCTCACAGCGCATTTTAAAAAATGAGCGCGTTCAACTCATTGAGCATTTAACGGTTATTGAAGCAAATGTCATTCTTAATAAGCCACTTCGTTTATTAAAAGAAAAGTGCACGAAAATTGAACAGCACGGAAACTACTGGATTTTTTATATAGATAAAAAATATGTAAACGAGTTTCTTGCAGAATTACTTGCTGTTCAAGGTGAAGTTGTAAAGCTATATCATATGGAAAGGGAAGAAATTTAAGATGGGTGCATTGATTCGCTATCATTTTATTACATATATTAAATCGTATCGATATATTCCGCCGCTTGCACTTTATATTATTTCGCTGTGTATGAACTATACATATAGACCGAACCCGGTGCTTGATAGCTTTTTTAATACGGCGCTTTTCCTCTTTTTTCTAACCACTTGGTTTACAATGTCGCTGTTTCACGCGGAAGATTCCAGTCAAGAAGTTATTACAAAACTTCATGTAGGGAAAAAGAACAAGTACTTTATAAGCAAGCTTATTAGCTGTATGCTGCTGTTTACGTTTTTATCAGCGGTTTCCATTGCTTATCCCGTGCTGCTTGATATGTTTGAAGTGGATATATCCACTAAGCAAATGGTGTTTGGGTTTATTATTCACTGGACGTTTAGTTTGCTTGGTATGAGCATAGGCCTTGTTTTCACAAGAGATGTTGTAAGAGAAGGCAGCTTATCGTGGTTTGGACCTCTATTTATTTTAATCGTTACGCTTGCAGCGGCAGGCGTTTCATTTCCGTATCAAGGAGGGGGACTGCTGCTGTATGTATTGCCACCCGTATCTGCAATCATTCAATTTATTAACGAAGGATTAAACAAATTTTTGGTGTTTGGCTGGGCTTTGCTTTATGCCATAGCATTAATTAGCCTGTACTTGTGGAGAGCTAATAGAAGAGATGTATAAAGAATAAACACTTGCCGCGGCAAGTGTTTATTTATTATGAAGCACGTTATAAAGACGATCCGGGTAATTAGTAAACATGCCGGTTACGCCCCACTCGATAAGCATTCTCATTTGTTTTTCATCATTTACTGTATAAGGATGAACGTCTAAATCATATGAGCGAGCTTTTTGTACATATGACTTTGTCAGCGTGTTTGCATTAGGACCGATGCCGTTTGCGTACTTTTTGATTTGTCTGAACTGCTGATCTGTTAACATATTGGTTTGCTTAGAACGAATCAGTTGAATTAGTTTCATAGTAGGTCGGTATCGATGGATGGTTTTTAAGCTTTCAGGACTAAATGATTGTACAATGACGTGATCGGTGTGAATATTGTACTTAGCCATCAACGTCAACAACTCCTTTTCCATACCTGGATATTCATGAGGAGATTTGGTTTCAATATAATAGTTTGTTCGGTTGCCAAACGTACGAAATATTTCTTCTAAAGTTGGAATGACGGCTTTTTTATCACCTTTTCCTGCGTTCAACTGCTGAAGCTGCCTCACCGTGTACTGCTTTACATATCCTGTTCCATTTGTCGTGCGGTCAACTCTGTAGTCATGAATTGCTACAAGCTGTTGATCTTTCGACATGTGAAGATCAAGTTCAATGTAATCCGCTTTTTGCTGTACGGCCGTGAGATAAGATTGCATTGTATGCTCTGGCTCATATCCGGATGCGCCTCGGTGAGCAATAATGGCTACTTTTTCTGCTTGAGTAGAAGCTGCCTGCGTATGTATAAACATAAAAATGCCGCATAAACAAAGAGTGAGTGAGCTTACAAACCACCATTTTCGTCTCATATCAAAACTCCTTTTTATTGAGGGGTCGTGCATTAGTTTACTAGTGAGATGTTGTGTTCATATTAAGACTGTGTAAATATTTAAATAAAACGAACCAGTATGTAATTAAAAGTAATAAACGCCGATGTTTAGTGAGAAACATCGGCTGTTTTTTCCGGGCGGAGGCTTGTATAAATAACGAGCCTCCGCTCATGAGTTTTCTGTTTATGATCAAACGTTCCCGTACAGGTGATTAAATTAAGCTGGTGTTGAAAAGTTGGACCGAAAATCTCTCTGATAGGAGCAGAATCTCGAGGATAAGAAGCTTTATTGGTAACAACGAAGGTCAGCTGATCCCCTTGCTGATCGGTTACAAAAATTTCATCTCCTTTTGTGAGCTTGTCGAGATCATAGAAGATAGCGGGTCCTTTTTGATCATCAACATGTCCTGCAATGACCGCATTTCCTTCCTCTCCGGGTCTTGCTCCAAGCTTAAACCAAGCTACATCATGACCATTATCAGGAACGCTCATTTCACCTTGGTTAGTAAGACCCATTCCTTTTATAAAAGCCTTAATATGAAGCTTCGGAATAATAAGCTGAGATGGAAGAGGCGTAGAAGCAGTTCCTGAAGATTTCAAGGATTGAGCCGATTTTGTTTCAGCCATCTTCACAACAAAATCCGTCGAGCCGTTTGCAATTGCTGATTGGGCAAACCAGCTGCTCATGAATAGTATAAAAGAAAAGGTGAAAACCCCTCCTATCCACTTCATTCGCTTTCGTATCCTCTGTGACGACGAACAACAAATATAGCGACCGCTCCAATTCCTAATAAAGTAAGAACCGGCACAATTGAATTATAATTATCCTGTGAAGCACCGCCCATACCTGTTTTTGGCATTTCAGAAGGCATAGCCGTATTATCTTTTAATAAAAGCGTTTCAAGACTGTCGGCTTTGTTAATAGCGAGCACTGTGTAGACCGTGTTGGCTTCTAAATTAAGGTTTGGAATGTCCAGTACTTTTTTATTGTCTTGACTAGTTGCGATGGTTAAATCATAGGTTCCGGCATCTACTTCAGAATAATTTGTCATTTGTTTAAAAGCAGTGTCTTTAAACAAAGTAGGGCCGTGATTAATACCTACATTAACAGCGGGAGCATCTGGAGAAAAGTGAGCAATTCGGATTTTACTCTTTCCTTTAGCTACGTTCATATCGTCTTGAGCTACTTTTAATTCTAAGTGTGCAACTTGGTTAATAGCAGCAAGGGTATAGGCTTTGTTTGCTTCGACGGTTATATTAGTGGAAATGACAGGTTTTTCTTTTCCTTTTGTACCTATGGCATATACCTCTACTTTATGAGACCCCGCAGGTACTTTAAGATAATCTGTCACATCTTTAAATGATGCGCCGACTACGATGCTTTGATTGTCCACATATATATCTACTTCAGGTGCATCAGGTGACGCATGCACAACTCGTATCATTGCCTCCTGCACAGCTGCAGAAGTGAAATTATCTGAAAAAGCTAGCAATAAAACTGCGAGTAAAGAAGCAGCAATAATCTTTACACGGTTCATAACGTTTTACTCTCCTTTTGATCTAAGTTTGTCCTGTTAGTCCCGTATGAAAAGTGTTGGGTATGCATTCACTTTTGAACGTATTCGGGCATTTATTCACTTGTTATCATCTACAATTTTATCCAATATATGCATAATTTATTTCATTAGATGAAATTTTTGTAAAAGAGCGGGTAAATAGTTTGAATTTTGTGATAATATTAAAATACAGCGTTTGGTTAGTAGTTGATGTCTCTATCACAAAAGGAGGGGAAGTTATGTGCTGCAAACGAATCATGAAATAAAAAAGGTTGTTCATCGTTCGCTATCAGCTAAAATGATTGTAAAGCGCATGCTGTTTATTTTAGTGGGAGCCCTTTTAATGGCCGTCGGGCTAGAATTTTTTCTTGTCCCTAATGAGGTTATTGACGGTGGAATTGTAGGTATATCTATTATTTTATCCCATTTAACGGATGTTCAAATCGGCTTTTATATCTTCGTATTAAATCTTCCATTCTTCTTTATTGGATACAAGCAAATTGGAAAAACATTTGCGCTATCTACGCTTTTGGGTGTTATTATTCTATCCATTGCTACCTCTATTTTTCACGACTTGCCGGTCTTAACAGATGACCCTCTTTTAGCCACTGTGTTTGGCGGAATTGTTCTCGGTGTGGGAGTAGGAATTGTTATTCGGTACGGAGGTTCGCTAGACGGCACCGAGATATTAGCTATTTTATTTAATAAGCGTACGCCTTTCTCCGTAGGTGAGACGATTATGTTTTTTAATTTATTTATTTTGGGAAGTGCCGGTTTTGTATTTGGCTGGGATCGCGCTATGTATTCTTTAATGGCTTACTTCATTGCTTTTAAAACGATTGATATTGTGATTCAAGGGTTAGATGAGTCTAAGTCAGCTTGGATTATCAGCGAACAATATGAACAAATTGGCGAAGCAATTCTTGCTCGTTTAGGGAGAGGTGTTACGTATTTAAATGGGGAAGGAGCGTATACGGGAGATGATAAAAAAGTCATTTTTTGTGTGATTACCAGGCTTGAAGAAGCAAAGCTAAAAGCGATTATCGATGAGATAGATCCATCTGCTTTTTTTGCTGTAGCGGCTATTGCTGAAGTCAGAGGAGGAAGGTTTAAGAAACGAGATATTCATTAATGAAAGTTGTCTGCTAATGAGGCTGTCCCGTTATTACATGCAGCAGCCTTTTTAATTTTCTCTCTTTGTTTCGAGTATATGGAATGGTTTATGTCACTTCTGCTGCCTCCTGCTGCCTCCTGCTTTGGGCATATCGAACCTCTCTTTTTTCTTGTATATCTTTAAAACAAACATGTAAAATGTCTAAAAGATATAAAAAGAGTACATAGTAAAAAAACAGAAAGAGGGAGTGACATGAAAAAAACGTTAAAAATAGTAGGAGTCGGTCTTGCCGTTCTTGTTGCAGTAACCGTGGCTTTTTTTGTCATATGGTCAGGTTTTGATTATGAACCTTCAAAGCAGCTTCACTCACTAGTAGATGAGAAAAAAGTAGTGAAGAAAGACGATTATTACATATTCAAGCCTCAAGCGAACAAAGAGATAAAAGCCGGCTATATTATTTATCAAGGTGCTAAAGTAGAGCCGTTAGCATATGGCTATTATGCTCAGCAAATTGCAAATGAAGGATATTTTGTTGCTGTTGTAGATTCTCCGTTTAATATGAGTTTTTTTAGTCAAAACAAAGCGACGGATATTGTGAAGAGCTACCCGAAGATTTCCGCATGGTTTATCGGAGGGCATTCCCTTGGAGGAGTGAGTGCAGCCTCTTATGCGTATGATCATCAAAACTCAATAAAAGGCTTAGTTCTTTTAGCATCGTATCCGATGAATAAAAATGATTTTTCAACCTCCACTTATCCTATTTTGTCTTTAACAGGTGAGAAAGATGGTTTGTCGACGCCTGAAAAGATTAAAGAAACCAAGCATTTACTTTCACAAAACACAGAACTGGTTCAAATAAAAGGAGCTAACCACGCTCAGTTTGGAATGTATGGGAAACAAAAAGGCGATAACAAAGCCAGTATTTCTCCTAAACAGCAGCAGGATGAGCTAGTAAAAAGAACAATGAAGTGGTTAAATAGTCAAATGAAAAAGTCCGTCAGTAACTAACTGACGGACTTTTTTCTTTTTTTGGAAATAAAGCTTGAAAAAATACCCAGTTAGTTATATAGTTAGTTACATGAGTAATGAACCACTTAAGTGAGGTAGTCAAAATGAAACAATCATTAGATCATCAGCGACCAATTTTTCAACAAATTAAAGAAACCATCGAAGAAAATATTTTAAATGATGCTTTCCCAGAAGAAGAAAGAGTACCGTCTACGAATGAATTTGCCAAAATGTATCGCATTAACCCTGCAACAGCAGCTAAAGGAATTAATCAGCTAGTTGACCACGGAATATTGTATAAAAAGAGAGGGATCGGGATGTTTGTATGTGCGGGCGCCAAAGAAGTATTGCTTACACAAAGAAAAGAAGAATTTTATAACCGTTTTATCGTTCCCCTGAAAAAAGAAGCACAGCATTTGGGAATTACGGTAAACGAGTTAAAAGAGCTGTTAGACAAGGGGGAAATAAAATGAATATAGAAGCGCAGCTGTTAAATAAATGCTATGGGTCCAAACAAGTGTTAAAAGACATTTCACTTACGCTATCACAAAATAAAATATACGGGTTGCTAGGTAGAAATGGAGCGGGCAAAACGACTCTTATGCAAATTGTAGCCGGACATACTCCAGCTACGACAGGAGAGGTAAAGGTGGGAAATCAGTCTCCGTTTGAAAATCGCTCTGTTTTGCAAAACATTTGCTTAATTAACGAAAGCGGAAATTTCAAAAAAACATTAAAAGTCAAAGACGTACTAAAAATTGCTTCACTTTTTTATCCTTATTGGAGCCAAGAAGCTGCTGAGAGGCTGATGGAAGAGTTCGATTTGGATTCCAATACGAAAGTTAAGGCATTATCTAAAGGGATGGAATCAGCATTAGGAATTATTGTTGGGCTATCTTCTCGAACGAGCATCACAATTTTTGATGAACCTTATATCGGACTTGATGCTGCGATGCGAGCGCGTTTTTATGAGCTTCTATTAGATGAATATGAAGAATATCCACGCACGTTCATTATTTCAACGCATTTAATTGATGAGGTAAGTAATTTATTTGAAGAAGTCCTGATCATGCAAAAAGGAAAGCTGATTCTTCAGGATACGGCAGAAAATTTGCAGCAGCGCTGTGTCAGTGTAAAAGGACCTAAAAGTCAAATTGAAGAATATGAAAAAGGAAAGCAAGTAATCCATGAACAAGTATTCGGAGGAGAGAAAAAAATAGTGCTCTTTAATGAAGATATTTATGCTGAGGAGCTTGTCGACAGTTCATTTCATGTAGAAGCTGTTCACATACAGGATATTATGATTTATCTTACAGCAAATCGTGGAGGTGTAGCGTAATGAAAGGACAGTTTGCCGCCATTAGTTATTCGCTCTACGTTGAACTAAAGTATTTAATGATTCGCTTTTGGACGATTCTCTTAGCTTTTGTTGTAGTAGATATTTTAGTGTTCAGTCAGGTGAATGAGCATCTTCTATTAGTAACAAGTATGCCGCAGTACATCTTTTCAGGTATTGTAAGTTTTATTATCATTCGAAAAAGTTTCTCCTTTTGCTTAAAGTTAGGAGCTACTCGTAAAGCATATCTTTTAACGATGACCTGTGTTTTTGCTTTATTTGCAATTGTAATGTCCTTTATCAATGTTGTCATCATGAGCATTTCAATAAAGGTGATTAATAGTTTGAATTTAATGAATGTTCAGCTTTATTATGCGAGTGATTTTATCTTTCATGACCCTACTGTTGCTGTTCACTTTTTAACGGACGCTGTATTTATCTTTTTTATTACAGCGGCAGCGTGTTTGCTCGGCAGCATCGTTTACAAATTCGGGCAAACAGGAGGGATGATCACCGGTGCTGTTTTAATTTTACTGTTTACCATTCCCGTGACAAAAGAACCGGTTATTCATTTTATAAAAAGCTTTTCGAACGGATCGTTGTTACTTACATTCGGAACAATGGTTATCGTAAGTTTTCTACTCTTTCTTATCAACTGGCTGTTTTTAAAAAAAGCGTCGCCTGCTCATCAAGCTTAGTAAAAAAGCAATCATTCCTTTGCTGAATGATTGCTTTTTTACTGTACTTTTTTTGAACAAGCTGCATCAATATCTAGAATCCAGTCGTGGAACTTTTGCTGAAGCAGCTGAAGAGAAGACTGATTGTTCGATACAATGTCCAGTCCACGCTCGTCATAAAGATGGAAAATTGTTTCTTTGTTCAAATTCACAATGTAACACTCTTCTTCAATAGCGGGATGGATATGAAGATCGCGGTTAGCAATTGATTGCAAAAGAAGCTTTTCTTTCACATCATTTGTTTTACAGGCAATAATATACTCAGCGTTATTTAATAATGCTACTGATTGAACTTCTTGTTTCTTCAGGCGAGAGCGAATGAATTTTTTAATAGCTGTTTCTTTTTTCTTTTTTAAAAGTAAATCATCTTGTGCAGCATTCGCTTTGAAAACAAGTAACAGCTCATCATTTTTTTCATGGAGTGTCTCAAAAATTTCGTAAGCGCGTGCGTACACATTTTTCATGTATTCTCGTTCCCATACGCCTTTTTGATTGGTAAGCGTAAAGCGAATACCTGCGGGCGCGTTGTAAAAAAGAGGTCTTTTCATTTGAACATTTGGAAACATTGTTGTTAAGTATGATTGAAGTCGCATTGTGGTCATACGCAACACCTCATTTAGTTTAGTCCTGACTTAATATGTTGAATTTAGTCTATCACGTGATTAGCTAAATTTGTAAAGAAGTAATGTTATTTAATCAAAAGGTAACCAAACTGTTATATTTTGTTGATTTTGCATTATTTCTTTACACAACCTTTGCGGATGAACAGGTTTTTTCATACGCCTGTCGTATTATTTAACGTAGTAACGACGTGAAGAAAGGGTGATGGACGGTGAAAAAACAGCTTATTCTTATTTCAATTATTACAGCTGCTTTCTTTGTGCTTATTTTTCACAAAACAATTTTTCAAGAGGGTAATCCTCTTCCCATTGCATGGAGTATTGTAAAATTAAAGTCTTCAGGTGAAGATGTTGTTCAAATATCCGATAAGCCTAAAAGGTATCTCATTCATTCAGATGACTACTTAACGTTTATTAAACAAATGAAAAAGAAGAAAGTGAATTTTCAATATCAAGATGATAAAAAATTTTATTTTAATAACGACAATGAACGCCAGCTGTTCGTCAGCAAAAACTACACCGATAAGTTCACGATTATGGAACTAAAGAAAAAAGAGCTGACTGAAGCTGGCGTTGAGTAATAAGAGCTAATCTCTGCCCTGTGTTCCAAAATCTTTAATTTGAACATGAACATGATAGTCGATGGTCGACTGGCTAAATATTTCATCCCATTCATGCTGATGTTTTTTCCAAAAATGAGGATGATGAATTCGTACGTAATTATGCAGGTCAATCACATCGGCTTTGTAATTATTTTGTAATAAGCGAAGTGTTTTTTCTGCGTCTTTTCGAATGATTTTTTCTATTTTTTTTTCGGTGGTCTTTACATTAGAGGCGGCAAGAGCCTGTTTTGAAGTCTCCCAATCTTCCGATAGCCTGCCGCTCGTTTGAACGTTGATGTCAAAATGAACGGAGTGATTTGAATCAATGCGGGCCTTCACATCTTGCTGAACATCTCCAATTTCATAGGAAAAGGGGTATGGACCGTGTTTGCCGTAAATAATTCCGCCTTTAATATTCCCCGTTAACCACGTTAAAGCCTCCACTTGGTGCTGAGTTAAGGTGAATTTTGCTTTTTTATCTTTTATGATTGCCGCGCCGTCTATTTCAACGCTATTTTTTATTTTAGAAAGCCGCTGTATTAAAAAGCTTTGATCTGTTTTTAACTCAGCCGATAGCTCTCCCATTGTTAGGGGATTTAGAATTTTGTTCGTTTTGAATTTATTATAAACAAGCTCGTAAATTAAGTTGACTGGCGGTACAGACATTCCTTGAATCGTTAAAACGTTTTTAGCATCGCCTTTTGTAACAAACGCAAGGCTGCTGCGCCGTATTTCATTATCACGTACAAACTGATTGATAAGCGCATCAAGAGGGATGGTCTTGCTCGCTTTTTCTCCTATTAAAAGTGCTCGCTGATGCTGGCTATATATAGGGTCAGATTTCAGCGAAATATTTCGTGTGATTTCATGAATGGTAGGGCCAGCTGTTGTAATGTTCTTGTATGGAATGGAAGAAGACATATTTCCGGATTCCGTCTCGGTTAACGTTTGATGAGTCAGCACAAGCTGGTTTTTTCCTGTTTTTGGTTCGATTTTCGGTGTAATATCCATTGCCACTCCTATAACAAGAGCAAGTTGTTCAATGTTTCGATGATTTGTACAGCCGCACAATAAAAAAATGGTCATTATGACAGGAAGACATTTTTTCGTCATTGGAACACAACCTTTTTTATTTTCATTAACAGGCTGAAAAAAAGAGGGATAACCAAAAATGTCACTAAAAATGCCCAGCCTAGTACCGTTGAAAAATTTGACACATCGCTTGCTGTTTTGGGTGCTAAAGCGCTCATAAATAAAACAGGTACAAGAAAGATAATATTCGTCGTTGATCGATTTTTGAAGATCTTTTTAAAGCCTGAAACAGCTAAAAAGAAATACATTACAAAGGTTAAAAAAAACTGAAGAAGCCAGACAATAAGCAAAAATAATTCAAGTCTCTCAAAGAAAATTCCTTTTACTTCATGTGTTTGAACAAATTCGATTGTAGGCCAAACGGTTGTTTTTACTTCTGGAACGGATAAAGCGCCGACAACTAATACGTAAGTGATAATATATAAAAGTAAAGGAATAGAAAATCCGATGATGGAAACTTTTCGTAAATGCTTTTTGTTTTTCATATGTTTCGGTAGAAATACAATCGTTTCGATGCCTAAAAAGGAAACAGAGACGGTTGTAAAAGCAGAAAGAAGCGGGCTGAATCCATCAGCTAACACGGGCTGCAAGTTTTTTAAATCCACCATTCCGATGCTAAGAGCATATAAAGTAAGAAGGATAATGATGGTTATAGGTGTACATAGCGCCATTACTTTCCCAATAGAATCAATACCGCCAGTGATTAAATAGACGCCTGTTAAAATAAACGAAAGGATAATTAATTCAATAGGCATCGTTTCCAGTAAATAAAAATGAATCATTTCTGCCATAGCTCTTACTTCAAAACTTGCCACAGATGTGAAATAAACGACCATAGCAAAATTAAATATATTTCCAATCAGCTTGCCGGTTACTTCCTGTGTGAAATCAAACATACAGCTAATCGTAAAATACTTAACCATCCAGACTAAAAACAGAACAATTCCTATGAACAAAAGACCGTCCATAATCAGTACAATCCATCCATCTGCATTATTTGTCTGATTTGTAATGCTGCTTGGCAGTGTTAACAAACCGACGCCCAGCATAGTTGAAGAGATAATTGAAATGGCATAAAAGTCTGAAAGAAGCTTGCTTGATTGTGACTGTGATTGTCCCATATGGTCCTCCTTTTGTCAGTTTTATTCGGCTTTATTTTTAGACTGTTTTAGACTTTTGTTTGGCAGACGAATATAAGAGTCTTTCCACGCTTTTTTATTTAACGCAAAAAACGGTTTGAAGTAAGCCATACCAAAACTTTCGAGCTTGGTCAGATGAATGACAAGAACAAGAAAAAACATGGTAACTCCGTATAACCCAAAGATTGCTGCAATCATCATAGATACGAAACGCAAAATTCGAAACGAAAGGCCAATTCCGTACTGAGGAACTGTGAAGGACGCAATTGCCGATACGGATACAACAATAATCATAACGGAGCTAACGATATGGGCTTCCACCGCTGCTTGACCAATCACAACCCCGCCTACAAGTCCAACTGTTTGTCCAACAGGAGTAGGGAGACGCAGCCCGGCTTCGCGCAATAATTCAAGCGTCACTTCCATGACCACTGCTTCGATAAAAGGAGAAAAAGGAACGTTTTCTCGTGTGGCCGCAATAGTAATAGCTAGTTCGGTCGGAAGCAGGCCTTGGTTAAACGAAACGAGTGAAATATAAATAGCTGAAAAGAATAGGGTAATAAAAATAGACAAGTACCTTAGTAATCTTAGCAATGAACCAGCTATCCATCTTTCGTAATAATCATCGGGTGATTTCATAATCATATCGAAAGTTGTAGGCACTAAAAGAGCAAAAGGCGAGCCATCTACTAAAATGGCTACTCGCCCTTCATTCACCGCAGCGAGAACACGATCCGGTCTTTCTGTATTTTGTACTTGAGGAAACGGTGAGTAAGGCGCTTCTTCTAAAAATTCTTCAATCATTCCTGAGTCTTGAATGTTATCTAACGGAATGTCTAATAATTTCTCTCGGACTTGATTCACGATGTGAGTTTGACAGTGTTTATTATGAAAAACGATACTTGTTCGATGTTCCTTTGCATTTCCAATATAAATGTCTTCAATAACCATTTCTTCTTCGGTAGAACGCTGCCTTAAAAGACCAAGGTTTTCATCTAAGTTTTCGATAAGAGCAATTTTAGGGCCGCGCACTACTTTTTCTGTTGTAGGTTCGCTTAAAGAGCGCTGTTTGGTCATAGACATATTCAATGAGTATGCCGTTGTGCTTTCGCTAATAAACAGCAGGGGCTGACCTTTAAAAAAACACGAGATCGCTTGCTTGTATGTATAAACTTCTTTGTCTTTAATGACAGAAATAAACGAATCGATGTCATCGAGTGTTTGCGTTTCACTTTTTGCTTTGGTCTCAACAACATGCTGAGTAAGATTATCAAGTTTTTCTCCGTCGACTAATCCTTGGAGATAAATAATGCATATATATTTTGTGGGAGACAGCCATAATTTTTTGGAACCAACATCCGTATTTTGACCCACCAAATCTAGAAACGTTTGAACGGTGTAGTCTGCATTGGGCTGAAATTTTGAATCGAGCATAAATAAACTCACCGCCTGTTGTGTTAATGAGCTTAGTGTTTACGATGTAAAAACGAGTTATGCGAAAAATGTGGAAGAATAGAAAAGATATGTTATGGTAAAAAAAAGAGGTGATGGTATGCTACATTCATTTACGTTAAAAACGAATAAGCGTGACGAAATGATTGACGTAACAAGTCAGGTGCAGGCAGTACTAAGAACAGAAGGATTAAAAGAAGGGGCTGTAGTGGTTTACTGTCCTCATACAACCGCTGGTATAACAATTAATGAAAATGCGGATCCCGATGTAAAAACTGATATGATTCGCCGTTTTGATGAAGTATATCCTTGGGAACATGAGTTAGATCTTCATATGGAAGGAAATACAGCGGCGCATCTCAAAGCGAGCACGGTCGGCTCCTCTCAGCATATAATTGTTCACGATGGGCAGCTGCTGCTGGGAACGTGGCAAGGAATTTATTTTTGTGAGTTTGATGGACCGAGGACTCGTACGTATTATGTAAAAATTTTATCCCTACAATAACTTTTTTTTATAAGTCATTGTCCAACTTTTTTCTGAAAATTGTTATAAAACAAAGTTAATTTAATATAAATGTTATATAACAGTTAAAGGGAGAGATTGAACAATGGAAAAGATAGCTGCAGAACAAGAAACAGTGAAAAAAGAAAATGAAAAAACAAATTTTACATGGGTGGAAGAATATCCAACTATTTTAGACATTGTCAATGAGTATTACAGTACGTGTCGATAAAATAGGGAAGGCCGGGACAAAAGTATTTTAGTTGAAGCAGGATCCGAACGATTCACCGTTCGGGTTTTTTCATTGTGATGGTGAATGCAGGTTTACTGTATGTAGCTATGTCTCAATATGTTTTTTATAAAAAATATATAATAGTAGCAATTTTCCTGAAAGGTTTAATATAATAAATATTAGGGTACTGAATTGTATGAAACAAAGATAAAACGCATCGTTTCATACTATTTCCTTTTTTACCGCTAGTATAGCCTTGAAGAAAAAGTTTCATTTGATATACTAACTATACGCTTAGTCTTTAAGATAAAGATGAAGATTCATTGTCATTGTTACACGCAGTGAATGAGCTGCCTTTGCTTGGCGAAAACGTCGTACAAACAAAGACAGATAGCGAATTGTTTTGGGTGCGTTCATTTAGTTCAAAACAGGGAGGCGATTAGTCTATGTTACTTGTACGTATGGCCATGATTGGTTTCTTTTCATTAACAGCCATATCATTGTTTTCTTTTCAGTCCGTTGAGATTATCCATGCTATTATGGACTTTTTCTCATCAGCTGATAAATATTAAAAACTCATATATTTCTTAAATAAAAAGCGGATAGCCCTTAGTGGGCTATCCGTCAAAAACCGCCCCGCAAGGCGGTTTTTTTATGCCTGTATTTGTTTTCTGATGACGAATTCTACATGTTTTTTTGAGCTCAACATTCGTTGAAATAAGTGTTCACGTACTGTTCAAACTGAAGCCAATCGTCCACGCGAGGGACATTTACTTCTTCGTTATACGGGTAGCTCATGGCAACAGCATGGCGACCTGTAGCTTGAAAAGCCTTCAAATTATGCGGTGCATCATCAAATAGCAAGTCTCCGTATATTTTATCTTTTTGGTGTGTAAACACGATATTGTACTTTCCGATAAACGGAAGGTGTTTTTCAACCCACTGCTCTTTTTCGGTATAAGCATAGGTACGGCTGCTTGTGACAATTAAAATAGTGAACCTTTCACAAAGTCGTTTAAGAACCTCAACAGCATGAGGCAGAGGTTTTAAATGTAAAAAAAGCCCCGGCTGATCGAGGTAGTCATAAATTTTTGTGCCGCACTCCGGCTTTACATACTTTTCTGATTCCCAGCATTTTAACTTTTCAACCGATAAGCTGTCGCAATAATCTTTGTTATATTGGTTATGCCAATCCGTCATAAGATCACAAATGACAGAATCCATGTCAATTAAAAGGGTGTGCATTTATTCAACTTCCTTTACAGTATTCATCTACACGCTTGGTTTTGCAATGTAATGTGCTGCTTCTACTATACCAAATCTTTTACATGCATAAAAAGAGCAAGCCGCATCAAAATCGCACAGCTTGCCCTTTTTATCGAAACTACATTCTTTTAGCACCTAAATAGCGTTTGCTCCAATAGCTCTCTTTTAGAGAAGAGATGCTCACACCTTTAGATGAAGAGCAGTGAAGAAACTGGTTATTTCCTAAATAAATTCCTGCATGAGAAGGCCCTTTTGTATAGGTTTGGAAGAACACAATGTCTCCAGCTTTTGGACTTGAGACGCGCGTTCCTTTTTGATAAATTTGAGCTACTGTTCGAGGAAGCTGAACTCCACCGCCATGTTTGAACGCATAGCCAATAAAACCGCTGCAGTCAAAGCCGCTTGGCGTTGTTCCACCCCAGCGATAGCGAACGCCCATATACTGTTTTCCTTTGTTGATCACTGCGTTAGGATTATAGCGCGCTGAGCTAGAAGACGATTTGCCCTTTGCTGAAACGCCTAGTTTAGCATATGTTCCTTTTCCGACAATACCATCTGCTGCTAGTCCGTTCTTACGCTGAAACGATTTTACAGCAGAAGCTGTAACAGTCCCAAAGTATGTAGTCGTATTCCCTTTAAAATAGCCTTTATTTTTCAACGTTTGTTGTAATTGTTTAACATCTTGGTGATTCATGCCTTGGCGCAGCGTTTGGTCGCCTAGAGCCGCTTGGCTGACAATCGGGCTAGTAGAAACAATAACGCCAGCAAGCGTGAGAGCTGCTATTACTTTTTTCATAAAACTAGTACCCCCTGAAAATTTTTCCTGATTTGAGTAAATTCATCATATCATCTTTCGACAGTGTTCTACGTTACAATTTCATTACATATATGAAAAAAATGAAATATAACGGTGAATATAGTCGTATAAAAGCTGTGTTTAAAAGGGTTCTTTAGGCGTGTAATTTTACTAGAAAAACTTTGAATATTTGACGGTAAATAACTAAAAGATATGAAAAAGTATGTACATTTAAAATTTAACAAAGAAATATGTTGTGAATTACTACACAAAAAGTTCGAACTCGGGTAAAATGTAGAACTATAATATAGTAGTCATGTATGTGACTTTGATGAGGTGAAAGTAATGAAAAGAATAGGTGTATTAACAAGCGGCGGAGATTCTCCAGGTATGAATCCTGCGGTTCGTGCTGTTGTGCGTAAAGCAATTCATGAAGGTATGGAAGTTTACGGTATCTATCAAGGATATCAAGGGTTAATAGAAGGAAATATTAAAAAGCTGGAAGTTGGAGATGTTGGTGACATCATTCAACGCGGTGGAACTATGCTTTATTCTGCAAGATGTCCAGAATTCAAAACAGAAGAAGGGCGTTTAAAAGGTATTGAAAACCTTAAGAAGCACGGTATTGAAGGCTTAGTAGTTATTGGTGGAGACGGATCGTATATGGGAGCTGTAAAACTAACAGAGCTTGGTTTCCCTTGTATCGGTATCCCAGGAACAATTGATAACGACATTCCAGGAACAGATTTTACATTAGGATTTGATACGGCTCTTCATACGGTTATCGATGCAATTGATAAAATCCGTGATACGGCGACTTCTCATGAACGTACGTTTATTATTGAAGTTATGGGTCGTAATGCAGGAGACATTGCTCTTTGGTCAGGTCTTGCTGGCGGTGCGGAAACAATCCTTATCCCAGAAGCAAAAGATGAGTTCCAAGAAATGGTTGATCGTTTGAGAAAAGGACAAGAGCGCGGTAAAAAGCACAGCATTATCGTAGTAGCTGAAGGTGTAGCTAATGGTAATGAAGTAGCGAAGCAGCTTCATGAAGCTGCAGGTATTGAAACGCGTGTAACAGTATTAGGACACATTCAGCGCGGTGGTTCCCCAACTGCTCAAGATCGCGTGCTAGGAAGCCGTTTCGGCGGTCGCGCAGTCGAACTTCTACTAGAAGGTAAAGGCGGCCGTGCAATCGGTATCCGTAAAAATGAAATTGTAGATTATGATATTATGGAAATTTTAGGTGAACCTCACCATATCAATGCTGATATGTACCGTTTATCTAAAGAACTCTCAATCTAATCCCAGTGTTTCTGAGGCGAAACTTCTTATATAGAAGGAGTTTCGTCTTTTTTTGATTGCATGCCTGTCCCTTCGCAGTGTTTGCATGTTTTCATGTAACCGATACCAGGGATAACGGCTAGCTTTCCGAGCCCTTTGCAAAAAGTACAAATTAATTCAAAACCAAACATTGGTTCATCCCCTCTGTACACGTTTTCTTTCAGTTTATCATAAAAGTAGACAAATAATTTTAAAAATTATAGAAATAATCAAAAAAATGATTACTTTTGAACAGCGAGTGATATAGTAAAGAGAGAAGACCATTTTATAAAAGAGGAGAGGAAGCGTGATGTTTAAACGAATTTTACTTGCCTCAGATGGCTCAGAGCATGCAGCTAAAGCAACAGAAAAAGCCGTTCAGCTGGCTCAGCTGACGGAAAACAGTTTTATTCAAGTTATTTATGCAGTAGAGGGTGATTCAAGGTTAAAATCACTTAGCCGCGACGAGGAACGGGAAAGTCGGATACATACAACGGATGAAATTTTAAAGCAAGGAAATGTGGAGTATGAGATTACCTTTATGCACGGAGACGCGGCTAAAACAGTGATTCAATTTGCTAATCAAAATTCATTTGACCTTGTGGTAATAGGAAGCAGAGGGTTAAACCCTGTAAAAGGTATGCTGCTTGGAAGCGTTAGTTCTAAGATTGCACAGCAAGTAACGATTCCTGTGCTAATTGTTAAATAGGAGAGAAATGCAATGTCAAAACAGTATAAAGAATTAAAACAGCTCATTGATGATGCTAAACACATTTGTTTTTTTACAGGAGCTGGAATGAGCACAGAGTTGGGCATACCTGACTTTCGCTCTCAAAACGGCTTATATCGCCAAAACAAAAGCTTTGTGGACATAGTAGCTGCTGACTTCTATGAACAGTATCCTCATGAGTTTTGGCCGCTGTTTAAAGAAATTTTTCATATTAAAATGCTGCATCAGTACAAAGCAAATACGGGCCATCGCTTTATTGCTGAACTAGAAGAAGCCAAAACCGTGCATGTGATTACGCAAAATATTGATGGCTTGCACCAAGATGCAGGAAGCACGAACGTTTTTGAAATTCATGGGTCCATTAAGAGAGCTCATTGTCCGAGCTGTAAAAAAGAGTATGACTTAGCGTATTTAAATCAGTCAGCCCTCCCACAATGTACAGCGTGTGAGCGCCTTTTAAAGCCAAATGTTGTTCTCTTTGGAGATGCCATTCATCAGTTCGATGAAGCAGTTACAGCAGCGCTGTCATCTGATTTATTCATCGTGCTTGGTTCATCGCTTGAAGTAGCACCGATTAATCAGATTCCGCTGCTTGTGAGCCGGTACAATCGTACAAATATGGTGATGATTAATAAAGAACCTACGCATTACGATTATTTGTTTGATTTGGTTATCTACGATTCCATTGGACAAGTGGTCGCAAATTTATAAGCGTCTATGTATGAACATAGCGCTTTTTTAGCATTTAGTGATAAAGTGTAGGGATGTATCATATGGTGTAGTACATCATCCATTCGCTAATGGATAGAAGGGATGTTTTTGCATATGAGTGTAGGCTTGAGAGTTTGTCTCTTCATTGTTGGTATTGCACTCAAAGTGACAGCTGTTTTGACTTTGATTTTTGAAATGAATCTTGTCCCTATTCACGGAAGGAGTCTTACTTATTATGCTGAAGCGATAGGTATGAAACTCCCCATTATCTGTTTTATCCTTGGTTTTTTTTGTGTAGCAGCAAGCTTTTATTTACCTGCTAAAAATCGCCGCACCAGTAAATAGCAAGGGCAGGAGACTAACTAAAACGTTTGACTGCAAAGTTTTTAACATTTAAAATAAAGTCAATAAGTTTAAAAAGAAATAGGATAATTATTCCTTAATCTTTTTAGATATACGGAAATAGAGGTGATTGGATGGGGCAGTGTACCACGTTGGCGAAGTAGCATTATATGCACCAGTGTCAAAGCGTACAATACAGTATTATACAAACCTACATTTGCTTCACGCATATCGCTCTTTATCACATAATCGCTCTTTTAAGACGTTAACAGACTTTAACTTTATAAAGATTGGAAACTACTAAATTTTTTATAAATGAATAGAAGAGAGAATCAGCGCTGAAGCAACATCATGAAATGAAGCGATGTGAGCCATTGCTTCACATCTAGAACAGCTGAATAAAGAATGACCTGCTACATTAACGAGTGAAACGTGAGATAAGGAAGAAAGACTGGCAGTTTTGCTCCATATAAAAATGTTTATACATTTATCATGTGATTCCTCCTTATATGCACTTTTCCATGTGATCAGTACAGGGATAGAGTTCTTTATCCAAATTTTTTATTTTTTAGGAGGTGAGTCCTT
The DNA here is from genome assembly GCF_049368575.1 of Priestia sp. 40. Taxonomy (NCBI): domain Bacteria; kingdom Bacillati; phylum Bacillota; class Bacilli; order Caryophanales; family Bacillaceae; genus Priestia; species Priestia sp. 40. Next base: position 665,250 of record NZ_JBMPZA010000005.1, on the reverse strand, counting down.
ACTCGTTTTTAAACGAGCTAAGGAACTTGATTGGACATATTTAACTTGATTTTACTAGCGGTACTGATTGCATTAACTGCTTTTTTCGTTGCTACCGAGTTTGCGATTATTCGCGTGAGGAGTTCCAAAGTGGATCAGCTTATAGCAGAAGGGAGCAGCAATGCAAAAGCTGCGAAGCAAGTTATTTCAAATTTAGATGAATACTTATCTGCGTGTCAGCTTGGTATTACGATTACTGCGCTGGGAATTGGTTGGTTAGGAGAGCCTACACTTTCGCATCTCCTGTCACCATTACTTGATCAACTAGGGATAAGCGGAGCTTTAACAAAAGTATTATCTGTTGCGATTTCTTTTGCGATTGTTACATTTATAAACGTTGTGGTCGGAGAGCTTGCTCCGAAAACATTTGCAATTCAAAAAGCAGAGAAAGTCACTTTATTATTTGTTCGTCCGCTTATACTCTTTTATAAAGTAACCTATCCTTTCATTTGGCTATTAAACAGTTCTTCTCGTTTAATAACAGGGTTATTTGGTCTAAAGCCTGCTTCAGAAAATGAGCTTGCACACAGTGAAGAAGAGCTTCGCATCTTGTTATCAGAAAGCTATAAAAGCGGTGAAATCAATCAATCGGAGTTTAAATATGTAAGTAAAATTTTTGACTTTGATGATCGCGTTGCCAAAGAGATTATGGTGCCGCGTACGGAAGTCGTTTCGATTGATCAAGAAGATACGGTCGAATATATCCTTGAGATGGTCCAAGAAGAACGGTTTACCCGCTATCCCGTCATCGATGGAGATAAAGACCATATTATTGGAATGGTCAATATGAAAGAGATTTTAACCGAGATTGTCATGAACAACAGCAAGGAAAAAATAGACTTAAAACAGTATATCCGTCCTGTTATTGAAGTAATTGAATCGATTCCTATTCATGATTTGTTGCTTAAGATGCAGCGTGAACGTATCCATATGGCTATTTTAATTGATGAATACGGTGGAACAGCAGGGATTGTAACAGTAGAGGATATTTTAGAGGAAATTGTCGGTGAAATTCGTGATGAATTTGATGCGGATGAACTTCCATTAATTCAGAAAGTCAAACCCGATCATTATATTGTAGATGGAAAATTATTAGTAAGTGAGCTTAACGAGCTGCTTGGCACAACAATTGATGATACGGATGTTGATACAATTGGAGGCTGGGTCTTAACGGAAAAATATGACGTCAAGCAAGGAGAAAGCCTTAGCTTTGATCAGTATGACTTTACCGTTACGAAAATGGAAGGCCATCACATTCAATATATTGATGTGATTAAAAAACGTCAGGTGCATCAAAGTACGGATGAAGCGGTTAACGTGTCGGACATGAACCAGTCACAGGCTTTATCTTCATAATAAGAAGGCGCATTGCGAAAGAGCAGTGCGTCTTTTTGTTATAGAAAAAGTGTGCGGGGAAGATAATAAAGTAATATGATGGAACTAAAGGATAATATTACTGCTATGAATCTTAAAATCAATTTGCTTTAATAAAAATATGAAAACTCTATCAAAACTTTTATTAGTAACATTGTTGTCTGTCACTCTAGCTTTTGGTCTTAATAACACTGCGCAAGCAGCAACCGTACATACCGTTCAACCCGGAGATACGATGTGGAAAATAGCAGTAAAATATCAGGTTGGTGTTTCCGAGCTGATTGAAGCGAACTCCGCTATTAAAAACCCTAATTCGATCTATCCGGGACAAAAAATTACCATACCAACAGATAAAGCGGGAAGTTCATACGAAGAGCAAGTGGTTCAGCTAGTGAATCAAGAACGTGCTAAAGTAGGGCTTAAACCTTTAAAATCTAATTGGGAAGTAGCTCGCGTTGCTCGCTATAAATCGCAGGATATGATTGATAAAAACTATTTCAGTCATACATCGCCTACATATGGAAGTCCGTTCGACATGATGAAAAAATTTGGTATTACATACAGTACAGCAGGTGAAAATATCGCTGCTGGACAAGCGACTCCAAAAGAAGTGGTTAACGCATGGATGAATAGCGAAGGCCACCGTAAAAACATACTATCGAGTCAATTTACTGAAATTGGAGTAGGTTACGCTAAAGGCGGAAGCTATGGCCATTACTGGACTCAAATGTTCATTTCAAACTAAAAAAGAAAGGAAAAAAAGCTGACTACTAAGTCAGCTTTTTTTAGCTTCGAGCACTTTCTAGAAATTCTTTTGGATTGCCAGAAAGCTTTCCGTCCTGCTCAACAATGAGCGTACGCGTAGGGAACGCAAATTCTACGCCTTCTTCTTCAAGAATGTCCATAATTTCGAAGTTTATATTTTCTTTTACATCTAAGTAATCAGCAAAAACGGTTGTATTTGTAAAGAAATACAAATAGATATTTAAGCTGGATTCATAGAAACCGTCAAAGTTAACCAGAATCGTTTCATTATGAATTTCTTCGTGGTCAGTCAGCATCTTTTTAATTCTTGCCACAACGGTTTCTAATTTTTCTTTTGGTGTATTATAATTCAAGTTTAAATGAAAGGCAATTTGACGTTTTCCCATCTTTGCCCAGTTAATAATAGGTTCATTAGAAAGAGTAGCATTTGGAACCGTTACGACTGCTTGAGCGAACGTTCGAACTTTGGTGCTTCGAAACGTAATATCTTCTACAACGCCTTCAACACTCGGTGTTTTAATCCAATCTCCAATGGTAAAAGGCTTTTCGGTAATAATTACAATTCCGCCGAATAAATTACTAACGGTGTCTTTTGCGGCTAGGGCAAAAGCAAGACCACCTAAGCCAAGACCCGCTACAAAGCCGTTTACGTTAAAACCCCATTCTTCTGCGATGATGGAGATAGAAAGCATAACAACAACGATGCGGATGAACTTTTCAATAAAAGGAATAATGATTCGATCCACTTGGATATCAAAATTTTTGGCAAACGTTGCAAAAAATAAATTGGTAGAAGCAGCTAGATTATACAAGCCCCATCCTGCAAGGCCAACAGAAGCTGAACGAACTAAATGTCTTTCCGTGTCGGCTGTTAAAACATCAAAGGGAAGATAGGGAAGAGCAAGCTTGAAACCAATAATTACAAAAATCCAGCGCAGCGGCTTTTCAAAAGCTTCTAAAACGCTCGTAATCAAATTGATTTTTTTATTTTTGACAAAACCAATAATAAACTTAAACAAATAAGTCGTGAAAAGCTTGCGAAGAATTAAAAAGATCAAAAAGATCCCAATCGCAATCACGATTTTTTTCCAATCATCTAACGATGACAGAGACTTCAAAAAATCCATACAATCCTCCTAGTTACCAAAACTGTGCTACAGTCCATTTATATCCGTCAATTGAAAGCATTTCTATGTAGAGTGTTCTCTACCCTAAATTCATGCTTTTTAAAAGCTTCTTCCCTATTAAAATAGCACAAAAATACCTGTAAATCTATTTAAGTGATAATTATGAATATATCTCTTTTAGGTAAAAGAGACAGACAATAGTCTGAAAATAAGTTGTATAATAAATAGGTGATATTATAAACGTTAATTTATCTTATTATTTATTTAAAACGTTCGTTGGAGGGAGAAAGCTTTGTTAAGTCAATTAAATAGAATGCTAGAAAAATTGATGCCGTTTATTACGCCGGTCAGCTTGCTCATAGGAGTTCTTATCGGTTCGTCATTAAGTCAGTATACCTTCTTAATTCCATGGCTTTTTGCATTAATGACGTTTGCCGGAAGTTTGAATTCAAACTTTCACCAGTTAAATGCCACGATACACCGTCCATTTCCAATCATTATGGCCCTGTTTGTTTTACATATTTTTATGCCAGCATGGGCTTGGAGCGTTGGTCAAGTGATTTTTCCACATGATGTATTTACAAGCACGGGTCTTTTGCTAGCAGCAATTATTCCAACAGGAGTGACTAGTTTTATATGGGTCTCTATTTACAAAGGAAGCATTCCTCTTGCACTATCCATTATTTTAATTGATACTCTTTTAGCGCCGCTTATCGTTCCTTATACGCTTTTATTGGTGGTTGGAGACACCGTACATCTGGAAGCGCTAAAGTTAGTCAAAGATTTATGTTTTATGATTGTCCTTCCATCTCTGTTAGGTATGTGCTTAAATCAATATACAAAAGGAACAATTAAGCAGACATTAGGACCAAAGCTGGCACCTGTTTCGAAAATAGGGTTAAGTGTGATGGTTATGGTAAACGGGGGAGTGATTGCACCTTATTTAAAACATATTGATAAAAAACTGCTGTTTATCATCTTGATCGTCTTTTTAATGAGTTCAGCTGGTTATTTCTTCAGCTGGATGATTGGCAAATGGCTAAGATGGGACCGAGCAAAAGTTGTGACGCTTACTTTTTGCGGAGGCATGAGAAATATTAGCGCTGGAGCCGTATTAGCCGTATCTTATTTTCCAGCTCCCGTTGCTATACCCGTCGTATTAGGGATGTTATTTCAGCAGGTATTAGCTGCTTTATCAGGGCGTTTAGTTCAAAACTATTACCAGAAAAAAGACGCTGAATTAGCTTCATTAAAATAAATGGAAAAAGCAAGGGACGAACTACAGTAATCATAAATTAAGCACTCTGCTTTAACGATCAGAGATAAGGTACTTTTACACTTGCTCAGTTCAATATAATGAGATGATTAGAAAAAGGTACGGTGTGACATACTAGAAAGAAAAAGGTCGGATATTCTTGCTTATTAATATAGCGCTGGCGTTTGTTTTACCTTGGGTTTTCGGCACCCTCTATTTACATCCTAAAAATCGTCGTTTACTACCTTTAGTAGGAACTGCTTTTTGCATTTTAGCAATCGTTATCAATGAATTAGGGAGCTATTATGGCTTTTGGAAACTCCGGACTTCTTTAGAAAATGAAGCATTAGAAGCGCTGCCTTTTAATTTAGGTGTCTATCCTGTATTAGCCAGCTATATGATTTTTTTAATCCAGCGAATCGGAAAGCCTCATTTTTTTATTTTTCTTATTGCGCTGCTTACAACATTTTTAGAAGGAACGTATATGTATACGGACAGAGTGATATACGGAAACGGATGGAATCTCGGCTGGACATTTTTTTCCTACTGGATTCCGTACATCGTAATTTATTTATACTATAGGTATTTGGTTAGTCTTAGACTGCTTCATTAGAAGGAAGAAAAAGAAGTAAATATGCGCATTAAAAAAAGCCGTGAATATTCACGGCTTTTTTGTTAAATTGCTTTTTTTGAGCTAGATTTATCTTCTGAATGATCCCATGCATCAATATTATCAAGTCCAGAAATGCTGTCTTGATAGAAGACAGGGTCTTTTCCAGCTTTCTTTTGGGCAAGATAATCTTTGAGTGCAGAAAAGGCCACTTTCGAGAGCAAGAGAATGGCAATTAAGTTGACTACTACCATAAAGCCCATAAACAGGTCTGCTAAGTCCCATACAAGCTGAATTTGAGAAATAGAACCGAACACAATCATTGCAAGTACAGCAACACGATAAGTCATCAGCCAAGCTTTATTTGTGTTCAAGAACTCAATATTTGTTTCTCCGTAGTAGTAGTTACCAATTAACGTACTAAAAGCAAATAGGAAAATCATAATCGCAAGAGCGCCTGCTGCCCAAGAACCAATATGAGTGCTTAAAGCAGCCTGTGTTAACTCAATACCGCTTAAATTTTTATTTGTGTAAGCACCTGAAAGTAAAATGATAAAGGCAGTACTACTACAAATAATAAGCGTATCCGTTAATACACCAAAGGCTTGAATCAACCCTTGTTTTACCGGGTGGCTTGTTGTTGCAGCGGCTGCGGCGTTTGGCGCGCTACCCATACCCGCTTCATTTGAGAATAATCCGCGTTTAATTCCTTGCATAAGAGCTGCTCCAAGAGAACCTCCGGCAACTTGTTCAAAACCAAATGCATTCTTAACGATTTGAGCGATAAGAGAAGGCATTTCTTGAATGTTCATGATAATAATGAAGAATGCTACACCAATATAAGCAACAGCGAGTACCACAACAATGTATTCTGACATTTTTGCAATACGCTTAACTCCGCCAAAAATAATGGCAGCGAAAGCCACTGTCATAATAATTCCTAACACTAGACGATTCGTTCCGAACGCATTTTCAAACGCAAGGGTAATCGTGTTTGATTGTACAGCATTAAAAATTAAGCCGAATGATAAAGTAATTAAGATGGCAAAAAGTCCGCCCATCCAGCGCTTTTTTAACCCTTTTTCCATATAGTAAGCCGGTCCGCCTCGGAAGCCGCCGTCTTTGTCTTTTACTTTGTATATTTGTGCTAACGTACTCTCGATAAATGCTGAAGCTGAACCAATAACGGCAAGCACCCACATCCAAAATACAGCACCAGGTCCCCCTAAAGCGATCGCAATCGCAATACCTGTAATGTTCCCCGTACCAACGCGGGCTGCCATACTGATACAAAACGCTTGGAATGGCGAAATTCCGTCTTTAGAAGAGCTATCTGCACCTTCTTTTAATACACGAATCATTTCTTTTAACAGCCGAATTTGTAAAAACTTTGACCTGAATGTAAAAAACAAACCAAATGCAATCAGCATCGCAATCAGTAAGTAGGACCAAAGAAATTCGTTAATTGAACTAACAAAACCTTGAACTACTTCTTGCATAGTTTCACCTCTTCATGAATTATAGTAGAATAATAATAAAAAACGTGAATTTATAGAATTTTCCCTCTATTTAGATAGATTTCCCTATTTCCCCGCTGTTTTTCTTCATTATCCTTGTCGAATCCTGTTGCTAAATCTGAACCTTATATATATATAAAATAATAATTTTGGTCTTTTGTCAACTAACCTCACATGGAAAAATAGGGTGATATGACAAATGAAGCGGGTATGAAAAGGCGATAACAGCAGGGATGAAAGAAATTTCATTTTGTTTTACTTAATTGTTGCTAGAAAATAAAAGTTTTAGGCCAAGTACCCCAAAAACCGTTCCTTTTACATATTTTAATGTGTGCTGAAAGATACGGCTTTTTTTGACTTTTTTCCCAAGGCCAGAAGCAAATAGCGCAATAAGTGAAAAGATGATGAGCGTTTCGGCGATAAAGATGATACCAAACAAAATCATTTGCAAACTTACATGTCCAAGAGACGAATTAACAAACTGCGGTAAGAACGTAATGAAGAAAATAGCTACTTTTGGATTGGTTAAGTTGCTAACAAATCCTTTTCTAAAGTGATGGTGCTGCTGAACGTTTTCTGTTAATTCCAACGGACCGCTTTTTTCGCGAAACGATTGGTAGGCTAAAAACAGCAGGTACAGAACACCTACAACCTTTAGAATCGTAAAGGCAATAATTGATTTTTGAAAGATAATAGATAGCCCTACTGCGGCTAAAAGAGTATGTACGAATGTTCCCGTGATAGATCCCAATACGGTTTTGATGCCTGCTTTGACGCCTGAAGCAATACTTTGTGTCATTACAAAAATCATGTCTTGTCCTGGTATTAAAACGATGATAAGTGACACGGCTATGTAAGGTATAAGCCAAGAAAATGTCATGATGATTCCCTCCCAACAGAATTTTAACCATTTCGACCAAAAGTTCTCAAGAGTGTGTGCTAATGAATTAATAGACTAATGGAGTAAAGTTAAGAAGGTGTAAAAGCGTAAAAAGAGGTTATTCTCCTTAATAAAAATCAATAAAAGGTGTAGGAAAAAAATAGGTGGTGTTGTATAATAATTAGATATACTTAATTTTTATAGAAAGAGGGTAAAAATTTATGAAGTACTGCTTAGCACAGCCGGAGGACGCTGCTACAGTTCACGATCTTATGTTGCAAGCCTTCTCCGTCTATCGCGATTCTGTCCCACCGTCCAGTGCTCTTGATGAAACAACGGAATCTATTATGCAATCGTTAAAGCATGGAAAAGAAGCTGTCATTTTATCCGTCGAAAATAAGCCGGTAGCGATGGCGCGTTTTATGCTAGAAGAAGCGAGTTTATATTTTTACCGTCTATCTGTTATTCCCTCCTTTCAAGGAAAAGGAATGGCTAAGCAGCTTATTCAATGGTTAGAAGCGTACGCCAAAGAGTGTGGTAAGGAAAGTTTATCATGTAAGGTGAGAATGAGTGTTTCTCGTAATATAGCTTTGTATGAATCAATCGGCTTTTACATAGAGGAAAAAGAAATGGTGCATAGAGGGGGAGTGGATATTCCTGTAGTAAATATGAAAAAAGAGATTCTAAAAGGAGTAATGGCATGAATAAATCAACTCTTCCTTTACCGCCTCCTGTCTTTCTTTTAATCGGTGTATTAGCCGTATCCTTTTCTTCTATTTTAATTAAATGGTCGGACGCGCCTGCTTCTATTTTAGGCATGTATAGACTGCTGTTTACCGTCCTTTTATTTTTACCGTTTTTACCATGGAGGAAAATGAGCATCCTTTTAAAAAATAGCACGGTAAAGGAATGGATTATGCTGTCTGTATCAGGCTTGTTTTTAGGGCTTCATTTTCTGTTTTGGATGGAGTCTTTTTCACACACAACAGTTGCTAGCGCTATGATTTTGACTGCGCTTGAGCCAGTCTTCGTAGTGATAGGAGCTTATTTTTTATTTAAAGAAAAAACAAGCAAAGTAGGAATCATCAGTATTTTAATTGCTGTTAGCGGATCGGTGATTATCGCATCAGGCGATATCGGAGTATCCAAAACGGCTCTTTACGGAGACTTACTTTCTGTTTTAGGTACAGTGGCCGTTTCTGTTCATATGCTGGCGGGGCAAGATCTATGCAGGAAAATGCCTCCAATCATCTATAGCTTCGCCGTTTTTTTAATCGGTGGACTGGTTCTATTTGTCTACAATATTTGTGCAAACGTATCGCTGACTCAGTATGACACAAAGGACTGGTGGATTTTTTTGCTTTTAGCGCTTATTCCTAATATTTTTGGTCATGCCTTATTTAACTGGCTGTTAAAGTACGTAGATGCTACAACGATTTCAATGGCTATTTTAGGAGAGCCAATTGGTGCCATCATTCTCGCTTATTTCTTGCTTGGAGAAATGACAACCGTTTCTCAGCTAGTGGGAGGAATGATTGTGATGATTAGTGTGATGATCTTCTTAAAGTACAAAGCAGCAGAGCCGGAAAAAGTCATGCCTCTTCAAGAAAAGTCCAATATCAGCTAATTGGATAGGCAAGCAGCACCGAGTATGATACAGTTTATTTATCATTATTTACCATTTGGTAAAGAGGCTTTTATTAAACTACATAAAGCAGGTGTAAATATGCTGAAAAAACTAACGGACCACGTTTATTACTTTCCTCATTCTGAAGAAACGGATCGGCCGGTGCTCGGGCTTATATGCGGGGAGAAGTATAGTTTCGTCGTAGATGCTGGGAATTCTCCCGCGCATGCATCATCATTTTTAGAAGAAGTGGAAAAAATGGGAGCCCCTCCAATCAAAGGAGTAGCTATTACACATTGGCACTGGGATCATACATTTGGCATTCATGCAATGAACAAGTATACAATCAGCCATCATTTAACGAAGAAAAAGCTGGCCTATTTAAAGACACTGCGCTGGGACGATGATGCCTTGGATAAACGTGTTCGGGAAGGTGAAGAAATTGAATTTTGCCGGGACATGATAAAGAAAGAAATGCCGAGTCGAGAGATGTTAATTTTACAGGAGCCGGACGTAACGTTTCATCATCATATGGAAGTTGACCTAGGTGGAATCACTTGTTGGATTCAGCATATTGGAGGGGTACACGCGCAGGACTCTTCCGTTGTCTATGTCCCCAAAGAAAAAGTACTGTTTTTAGGTGATTGTCTATGTCCAGATTTTTATAGCGGTGACTGGAGCTATGATAAAGAAGACCTTGAGCGGATTCAGAGAGAACTTAAAGAATATGATGCGCAGTATTATCTTTCATCTCATTTTGACCCTGAAACTTCTGAGGAACTTTGGCGAGATTTAAACCAATTGAGTGCGATTGGAGAAATTGCAGGAAATGAAGTCGATTTAGAAAAAGCATGTTTTCAGTTTGAATGTGAAACGTATAAGAAGCCAACAAATGAGCAAAAAGAGAGAATACAGTATTTTGTTAATGGAAATGTCAAACGCAAAAGCAGAGAACTGTTTTGATAGTTTATGCATAATGGTAAATAAGCCCGCCTGTTCATACTATATTATGAGCAGGCGGGCTTATTCAATTGGTTGTGCTGTGATATAAGCTTTAAGTTATGATAGTAAAATAAATAACTTGACGAAACTAAGTTATAAAAATATAATAAGTTACATAAAGTAAGTTAATTAAAAAATGATATATTCAAAAGGAGAAATAATCATGAACTTTCACCGTGCACCCCATGTATTTGTTGGGAAAGTAAATTTAAAAGTAGAAAATTTAGAGCGTTCACTTGCTTTTTATCAGCAAATAATCGGGTTTAAACTTTTAGGGAGAAAAGAGAACAAAGCCTTGCTAACAGCTGATGGACGCACGGCGCTTTTATCGATTGAACAGCCGGAAAATGTTACAGCAAAACAGCCTCGTACAACAGGCTTATATCATTTTGCTCTATTGTTGCCGACTCGTTCTGATTTAGGAAATGTTCTTCAGCATTTGTTAAATAGCGGTTATCCGCTTCAAGGGGCGTCTGATCATCTAGTGAGCGAAGCGCTGTACTTGGCAGATCCAGATGGAAACGGCATAGAGATTTATCGAGATCGTCCGTCAAGTACATGGGAATGGAATGACAGTGAAGTAGTAATGGCTACAAAGCCTTTAGATGCAGAAGCGATATTATCTGAAGGAAACGGTAAACCATGGACAGGATTACCTTCAGCTACCTTAATGGGACATATTCACCTTCACGTTTCTGAATTAGAGCAAACGGAAAACTTTTATCGAAATGGATTAGGTTTTGAGGTTGTTAGCAATTACCATAATCAAGCATTGTTTATTTCAACTGGGCGCTATCATCATCACATCGGACTAAACGTTTGGAATGGAATTGGAGCGCCTAGTCCTCTTGAAAGCAGCGTTGGTTTGGAGTCATTTACACTTGTTTTTCCAGCTGAAGAAGCAAGGGAGCATGCAATAAGTCAGCTTCGTGAAATTGGAGCAGCTGTGTCTAAAGAAAACCAAGATTTCATCACAAAAGATCCATCAGGCAATATAATTAGATTAGTCCTTTAACATAAAAGCTGCTGCAGTTGGCAGCTTTTATTTATCGCAATGTTCGTCAAAATAGGAAAGAAATGTACACTTTTTTCTCAAATAGCAAGATGATAATGGCGAAAATAGTGTTATTTTCAGGGAAATAAACGAAGAGTCTTATGCTTAAAAAAGTTTGTAAACAAGCGGGCGTGGGAATAAAATACATATCTAGCATCATTTCTTATCGTTATTGAATCTTTATATAAAGTCTTTTCATATAAAACCTTGAAGGAAGGGAGCGGAAACCTGTGAGATATAAAGTGAAACATTGGCTTAGATTAACTTCAGACGAGCGCTATCTTGTATTGTTTGCTACTGCTGCTTTGCAAAAAGAAAAGCGATAAAAGAGTTGTTAATAGTAAGGAAAGTAGCTTTATATGCTAACGAAAAGGTAATAAAAGGCCTGAAAATAATATATTTATTTTCAGGCCTTTTATTGTTTTCAATCCTTGTTTAAGTCAACTGTTGAGAGATAGCTTCGGCCGTTTGTTTGCCGTTTGTTATACACGCTGCAATGCCTACTCCATAGTAAGAACAGCCGGCTAATGTAATAGCGGGGTGCTTGTCATGCAATTTTTGAGTCAAGCTGCGTACGAGTTCACCGTGTTTAAGGTGGTAGGTAGGCATCAATTTATCCCAATTTGTTACGTCGCTTTCAATGGGCTGCTCTTTAATCCCTAAGCTGTTTTCAATGTCCTTTTGTGCCACTGCTAGCAGCTCTTCTTTTGACATCGCCCGCAGGCTGTCAAAGTGGTGACTCGTGCTTTTATAAAACAGGCGAACTAACAAATTCCCTCGCTTAGAAGTATGAGCCCATTTTTTGCTCGTCCACGTGCAGGCATTGGCGATTAAGTTGCTTGATTGAGAAGCAATAAACCCGGTGCCTTCAGCGGGAAGGTATTCGTCTGGAACGTCATAGCCGATGTACACGCTAATGAGAGAAGAATCTTTTAACTGCTCAAAGTCTTCGTTTAATTCGCGATCGTTCAACAGGTGCTGAGCAGTCGTGTGCGGTGTAGCTAACACCACGTAATCTGCTGAATAGGCTTGCCCCGGCGTACTGATTTGGTAGCGCTCACCGTTCCGTTTTATGCTGGTGGTTGGCGTATCTTTTAAAATCGTTACATCAGAAAGCTCTTCTTCTAAGCGGTGAATAATCGTTGATAAACCTTGTTTAAACGAAATGAATTTTTTATTTCCTGCCGTTTTAAATTTCTTTTCATTGGCGCCCATTCCTTTAATGATGCTCCCGTACGTGTTTTTGTAATCGAGCAAATACGGGAGAGTCGAAGAAATCGTGAGTTTGTCTAAATCGCCAGAGTAGACGCCGGATAAAATAGGTGCAATTTGTTTTTCTACTAGCTCTTCTCCTAAAAAATGTTTTAAAAAGAGTCCAATTGAGCTGTCTTTCGTAAACGTTGTATTTTTAGTGATTAAGTCTTTTAAAGCTGTAATTTTAGCTTTTGAAGAAATCAGCTCGCTTTTAAAAAGAGATTCCACGCTTGTTGGAATACCGAACATGGTATCTTCAGGAATTGGCAGCAGCTCATTAGCAGAGTAAATAAACGATTTGCCCGTTTCGTTATAGACTAAATCGTTTGTTAAGTACAGCTCTTCTAGCAGAGGCATAACGTTTTCTTTTCGAGCCACAATAGAATCTGCCCCTGTTTCCATAATAAATTCCCCAGCTTCACGCGTATTGATTTTCCCTCCTAAATGGGCATGTTTCTCTAGTAATAATAATTTGAGCGGGAGATTACGTTCTCGTTTTAGTTTCTGCAAATAGTACAGAGTGGTTAAGCCCGTAATTCCTCCTCCAATAACAGCGACCGTTTTCAAAATATTCACTCCTACATTTTCAACAATTAGTCTGTAATATACGAAAATCATACCACTATGACTAGGAAAAGTGTAATGAATTGATTGTGAACATAGTGTGTGCAAACACGAAAAGAAATATTGAAACTATACGATTAGATATTTTGAAATTACATAAAATAAAAGCTCATACACGTAGAGAAAATGACTGAGACGCAGCAGTGAAGAAAGGAGGAAGCATCATGCTCGGCGGTTTTATGGAAACGCTGAAAAAAGACTGGCTCGCTTTAGTATTAATAAGTGTTCTTATATGCGGGATTACCTTAAACGTACGAGCCGAAGAGAAGAGCGGACGAAGCGGATACATCGAACCAAAGCTAGTTTTTCCTGTGATCAGTGATGTTCATATTAAGGAAACAGGAACGCTTGATTTGCGTACTTTTCAACATGCATTAACGCAATTAAATGAACAGGCACCGAAACAAGATGCATTTGTAGTAGTAGGAGATTTGGCTGATACCGGCGCGTTGAAAGAATACGACCGCTTTTTTTCTATTTATAATCAAAATAAACAGCCGCAGGCCGTATCTCTTTTTACAATTGGCAACCATGAATACCGGGACAGCGTAACCAATCAGCAAGCGCAGCAGCGTTTTTTATCTAAAACCAAAATGAAGTCTCTTTACTTTCATCAAGTGATAAAAGGATATCATTTTATCATGCTTGGAACAGAAAGCCGTCTGACCGCTGGTGATTATTCAATCAAACAAATTAACTGGCTTGCTGAACAGTTGAAGATAGCAAAGCGAGACGATCCTAAAAAACCGATTTTTGTCTTTATTCATCAGCCTATTAACAATACACTGTACGGGAAAAACAGGTGGGGGATAGAAGTGAATGAACAGCTTCTTTACAATACGTTAAAACCTTATCCGCAAGTCATTACGTTTTCTGGTCATACCCACCATCCGTTGGACGACCCTCGTACTATTTTTCAAAGAGATTTTACCTCTCTTGCAACGTCTTCTGTTCGGTATATATGGCCTGGTGCTGGATATTTACAAGGTGAACTTCCTCCTGGCTACCGAGATGTGAGTCAAGGTCTTCTTGTAGAGGTTTATAATCAAAAAGTAGTCGTTAAAAGGCGAGATTTTCACGCAAATAAGTGGACGGGAGAAGCGTGGGAAATTGACATACCTGCAGATACAAAAAAATTTCACTACACGAATGAGCGAGATTTAGTAAAACCGATTTTTCTTCCAAGCTCTACTATTTCTGTTATACAAGAAAAAGCTTCAGCAAATCAGCTTTATATCCAGTTTACGCAAGCGGTGGATAATCTGATGGTTCATTCTTATCGCATTACCGTCAAAAATAAAGAAACTGGAAAAGTGGTCAAAACATATAATGCATTTTCTCAATATTACAGCGATCCTGTTCCGGATGTTTTAAGTCTTCCGTTATCAGGTTTGCAGCCTCATACTGCGTATCAAATAGAAGTAGCGGCAGTGGATGCGTTTGATAATCAAAGCGATCAAAAATTAATGATTGAAGGCTCTACTAAATAGCTAAAAGAATCCTGATTTTTATTGATTCTTTTAGCTTTTTTTCATCTGTTTTTAATGTTATTTTCATTAGATTTTTAAGTGGAGTTGCTACACTTAAACTGTATTTAAAGTCATAATATGTAATTTTTGTGAAAGTATCAAAATCAAAAGGAGTTTATATGAAAGGATCTTTTGTACGTTTTTTAGTAGTGGGACTGGTCAATACAGCAGTAGGTCTTTCCATTATGTATGTACTGCTTCATATGTTTCATCAATACTGGGCAGCAACGTTTATCGGAAACGCAGCGGGAGCAGTCGTCAGCTACGTGTTAAATCGAATATTTACGTTTAAAAGCGGAGTTCATTTATCCAAAAGCATACTGCGGTTTATTTTGGTTATTGGCATTTGCTACGGCTTGTCTTACTATATTGGACTGCAGTTCTCCAGCTGGTTATTGCATCAACTTCCTGCTGCTGTGCGTCCGTTCAAAAAAGACGTCGGTATATTAATTGGAACAGGTCTGTATACGCTTTTAAATTATACGGGTCAAAAATACTTTGTATTTAATGAAAAAAAAGAAGCGGTCGTCATGCACGATTAGCTTTTAGTAATTATGAAATGGAAATAGGTGTTAACAGATGAAGAAAGAAACAGCTATGAATAAAGAAAAAACATTGCTTATTATCGCGTTCCTTTTGCTGCTTGCGTATGTATCCCCTATGTTTTTGCTCGGGGAAAATTCACATATACGCGTGCATGATAATTTAGACTCAAATATTACATGGTATAAAGTTCTGCATCGAAGCGGAGAGCTGTTTGGCTCCAGTCATGCCGTATTACCTCAAATTATTAACGGATTGCCGAGGAATACGTTTGGAACAGAATTTAGCGGTATTCAGTGGCTGTATGGCTTATTTCCTACCATGCTTGCGTACAGCCTCAGCCAAACGATTACGCGCGTATTTGCTTTAATTGGAATGTATTTATTATTAAAAAAGCATTTTATTAAAAGCGAGGATGCTTATGCGATTCGAGTGCTTGTATCGCTTGCTTTTGCACTTACGCCATTTTGGCCTTCGGGCATGCTGAGTACACTAGGACAGCCGCTGGCACTGTGGGCGTTTTTAACCATTCGAAGCCGCGAAGGAACATGGAAGGAATGGTTTACACTTTTACTGCTTCCGTTTTACGCGAGCTTTGTGCTCGGATTTTTCTTCTTTTTAGCGGCGATGGGGCTGCTATGGCTAAGAGACGTAGTGAAAAAACGAGCGTGGAATATTCCTTTTTTAAGCAGTATTGCAGCGATGACCGCTGTCTTTCTGCTCATTGAATACCGACTTGTTGATTCGCTTTTATTTCCGGAGGCCCCGACGAGTCGAAATGAATTTTTAAGCTCCACTCTAAGCTTTGGGCATTCCGTTCGCCTTGCTTTAAAGAACTATACGCTCGGGCATACGCATGTAATGACGCTTCATACCTTTGTCATTTTACCGCTTTCTTTTGTCGTATTGTGGTTTGTTGCTCGAAATCGCAAGGAAAAGCTTGAAAAAACGTTTTTGCAGTTATTTATTCTTAATCTACTACTGTCGATTTGGTATGCGTTTTGGTTTTATAAAGGATGGGAGCCGCTAAAAGAAAAATTTCAGCTTTTAAATACGTTTAACTTTGCTAGATTTCATTTTTTACGCCCGCTCATTATTTATTTGATGTTTGCCGTTGGCGGCTATGTTTTGTGGAAAAGGGGCAAGGCGTGGAAAAAGTTTGTGTGGGTGTGTTTGATTTTACAGCTGCTTGTGTTATTTATAGCGAATCCTGAACTTTACTATCGCTACAATCACGAGCCGTCAGTCAAAGAATTTTATGCTGTTCATCAATTTGATGAAATCAGCAGGTATATCGGAAAACCTAAATCATCTTATCGCGTAGCGAGCATAGGGCTTCATCCATCTATTGCTCAGTATAACGGCTTTTATACGCTAGATACGTATAACAACTTCTATCCGTTAACATATAAACATGAGTTTCGCAAAATCATTGCCAAAGAGCTTGATAAAAATAAAAAGTTAGAAAGCTACTATGATCACTGGGGGAACCGCTGCTATGTGTTTGTTAGCGAGCTAGGGAAAAAATATGATTACCGAAAAGACTCAACGAAAAAAATCTGTCATTTGCAGCTTAATATCAGCCAATTTAAAAAAATGGGCGGTCGCTATATTTTTTCAGCTGTTCCAATCGAAAATGCTGAAAGTGACGGTTTGCACTTTTTAAAAGCATTTAACGATAAACAGTCCGCTTGGAAAGTGTATGTATATGAAGCAAAGTAAGGGGGCAATAACATGAACAGACCTATTTTAACGATTGTTGTTCCATGTTACAACGAAGAAGAAGTATTCACAGAGACATCTTTTCAATTAACTACTGTAGTAAAAGAATTGATAAATGAACGTCTCGTATCAAGTGAAAGTACCATTTTATTTGTAGACGATGGAAGCAAAGACAGCACGTGGTCGCTTATTGAAAAAGAAAGCTGCAGTAATTTATTTGTAAAAGGGTTAAAGCTAGCGCGAAATGTAGGACATCAAAATGCTTTGCTCGCAGGACTAGAAGCAGCCCATAAGCAATCTGACTGCGTCATTTCCATTGACGCAGATTTGCAAGATGATATCAACGTCATTCGTACTTTTGTAGAGAAGTATTGGCTTGGGTATGAAGTTGTATATGGTGTTCGAGACAGTAGAGAAACCGATACATTTTTTAAACGAACTACGGCAGTAGGATTTTACCGTTTTATGAATAAGCTAGGAATTCAGCTCGTTCAAAATCACGCCGACTTTCGTCTCATGAGCAAACGTGCTCTTGGTGAACTTATGAAATATAAAGAAGGAAACGTCTTTTTACGAGGCCTTGTACCATTAGTAGGATTTCGTTCCGCGGAAGTCACATATGACCGCAAAGAACGGACGGCGGGCGAATCAAAATATCCCCTAAAGAAAATGCTCGCTTTTGCATTCGACGGGATTACATCTTTTAGCGTAGCGCCAATACGCTTATTAACGCTGCTTGGAGGAGCTTCTTTTCTCTTTAGCATTGCGTTTGGTATTTATGCGCTGATTCAAAAATATTTAGATCATACGCAAATTGGCTGGACGTCTCTTATTTTATCGATTTGGCTTGTAGGCGGCTTGCAGCTAATGGGAATGGGTCTTGTCGGAGAATATATTGGCAAGATTTTTAACGAAGTGAAACAGCGTCCTAAATATGCGATTGAAAGAGATTTATATACAAAACACTCATTAGACAAACAAAAAGATTTGCTTATGCATTAACAAGAAGCTTCTCCTAAATGGAGAGGCTTTTTTTGTTAAAGCGTTTATCATAATTTTTAAGTGAATAGGAGATGCTACTACTAAAATTTCTAAGGAGATTAAAATCTATGAAAAGACTATTTTATACAGTCAGCACTTTTTGTTTTGTTTGGCTTGCTTTTGCAAACATTCATGTCAGCGCTCTTTCGATTGAGAAGCTTCCAATGAAGAAATCATCTGAACAATGGTCGGTTGAACTGACAAAAGCGAGCATGACGGGAGATAATCAGCTAAAGTGGAAAAATAACGTCTATCATACATATGGATTAACCGTTGCAAACATTGGAAAAGACGTAGAGCGCGTGCAGGTCCAAGCTTTTCGGCACGAAGGAAAAAATAAGGCGAAATACAGCTTGTTTTCTCCTATTGAAAGGTCTAACTTAAGCAAAAGCGGTCAGCGTTTTCGCTATGCGAATTTTGCTGTTCCTGGAAAAGCGGCAGGTTTAGACATTATGATTAACTGGACGGACGAACAAGGCAATCATCAAGAACATTTTGAATTTAAATAAAAGTCTTCGCTTAGGCGAAGACTTTTTTTGCAGGAATTTATCCTCGCATGTGGAAAACGAACACAAAAGGAGAGATCGTGATGATTGCAAAAGCTACTGAAGAAGAAATACAGGAAATTCGGACGAAATCTGCTGATGCGCTGTTTGAAGGAACAATGAAGCAGTTTCATCCGTCAGCTGAACGCGTAAATGAATTAGTTGGTAATGCCCTTGAAAAAGGCTGTTATTATTTAGTTTCGAGACAAGAAAATAAACTCGCAGGCTGGGTTCTTATCGGCCCATCCGCCGACTTCTTTTCAAAAGAAGAAATTGGCTTTATCTACGAATTATATGTTGTACCGGAATACCGCGGGCAAGGTCTAGCCAAGCCGTTAATGCAAAAAGCAATCAATGAATTGTCTATCAAAGCATATCCTGAAATCAGACTCAGCGTTCATGCTGGGAATTTTGCACAGCATGTGTATCGTGAACTTGGATTTGTAGATAAACAAATATCAATGAGCCTGCAGGTGGTAAAACGTCCGTAACGTTAGTGAATGTCAGCGAGTCCATAAAACATAAGATGTTATACATGCGATGAGGTTCGGTAATGAAAGTAAAAGTAAATAAGTAGCCCAAACAGCGCCTTTATCTAGTACTTCAACGGCTCCTCCACCTGTATTGTCTGAGGAGGGGGGATCTTCAAGCGCGTTCATAATCAGAGCCGCCGCTGCTAAAATAATCCCTCCAATGCTTCCGGTTGTTTTGACAATTGCAACGTGGAAAGTAGATGAAAAGGCAATGCTAAGAAGCAGCAGCAAGCTTCCCAAAAAGGCAGATAACATATATCGTTTCATGTGCTCACCATCCTTTATAAAATCATACCATATTTTACTTCTTTTTTCTTTTTATTGAAAAGCTATTGACGTAACCTATAAAACATATTAGAATAGTCAGAAATAATTTAAAAGCGAAATATTCTTATCTAGAGAGGTGGAGGGACTGGCCCTTTGAAGCCTCAGCAACCACAATTATTGAATGGTGCTAATTCCAGCATAGCCTAGCTCTGACAGATAAGAAGAGGAATCTTTTTCTATGATGAAACCCTCTTCTTAGGAAGAAACATTTCGTATAGAAAAGGTGATGACATTGAATAATAAACAAACGGCTTTATGCATTGACGATTATTTAGATCTATACTTATTAGCAAAAGAAATAAAAGACGAAACGTGGCAGCAGGAAATCTTAGCCGCGCTAAAAACGCAGCAAAGTCGTTCATTTGAAGAAAAACAATCCGCCCTCGTTCAAGAGATATGGGAAGATTTTAAACAGTTAAATGAAGATATTTCTTTTACGTATCGCTTGATTCAAGAAGAGCCAACTAACGAACAATTTCAGGCTAAATTAAGGAAATTAAGAGAACGGCGGATCACGCTGAGCCGTGAGTTATATTTAGCTAAAAAACAGTATGTTGAACACACGCAATAAAAAGATCCGCTTGATAAACAAGCGGTTTTTTTGCATGAAAATGTTAGAATCGTTATATTTCGGGTAGTGAATAGATAAGAAAAGCAAAGGAGGGATAACAGTGGCACAAGGTGTATTATGTGAAGTGAATGAGTGTATGTATTGGAAGTCCGGAAATAAATGCAGTGCAGAGTCCATTTACGTTGTGAGTCCTGAAAGTAGTCACCATGTTTCTGAAACGGAAGAACCTGGCTGTAAAACTTTTGAACCCGCGAGATAAATGCTAGTTTTTATAAAAAAGCATAAAATGAACGATGCGCTGACGGAGTTGAGTCGGCGTTTTTCTATTTCTTAAAAATACTATTACTTAGGTGCAATAATAAATACATAGTAAAAATGCAGTGTCTGCATCTAATTGTGCGTTTAAACAAAATGATAAGATAATTTTTTCGTTTTTCGACAAAAGAAAAGTGAGAGAAAGGTGATAGAATACAAATATATAGCCTAGCTGACTTTTAGCACAAACTTATATGAAAGCGCTAACAAAAGGCTGTATTCATCTCGTTTTGACAGATTGGAAAAAGGGGAGACGTTTATGCAGGGGAAAACTCAGGGGAAAGAATTGAAACGCGGGTTAGAAGAAAGACATGTGACGCTGATGTCCTTAGGAGCAGCCATAGGGGTAGGGCTGTTTCTTGGATCTGCATCTGCTATTAAATTAGCAGGACCAGGAATATTATTGGCGTACGGATTTAGCGGAATGATTATGTTTTTTATTATGAGAGCACTTGGAGAAATGGCGATTCAAAAACCTGTTGCAGGTTCATTCAGCAAGTACGCACGCGACTATTTAGGGCCGCTTGCTGGTTATTTAACAGGTTGGAACTACTGGTTTTTATGGGTTGTAACATGTATGGCTGAAATTACAGCCGTTGGTATTTATATGGGGTATTGGTATCCGGATGTACCAAACTGGATTTGGGCGTTATCGGCGCTTGTCATCATGACAACGGTTAACTTCTTAGCTGTTAAGGCATATGGTGAACTGGAATTTTGGTTTGCACTTATTAAAATTTTAGCGATTGTGTTAATGATTGCCGTTGGATTATTAATGATTGTGTTTGGAATCGGCAACGGCGGCGTTGCGACTGGTATCAAAAACTTGTGGGACAACGGCGGACTGTTCCCGAACGGATTCAAAGGTATTTTGCTGTCGCTGCAAATGGTTATGTTTGCGTATTTAGGAATTGAAATGATCGGCGTTACCGCAGGAGAAGTGAAAAATCCGGAAAAATCTTTAGCAAGAGCGATCGATTCTGTCTTTTGGCGTATTCTTATTTTCTACGTCGGTGCATTATTTGTCATTATGTCAATTTATCCTTGGCAAGAAATTGGTTCGCAGGGAAGTCCATTTGTATTAACGTTTGAAAAAATCGGCATTCCAGCGGCGGCCGGCATTATTAACTTTGTCGTGTTAACAGCAGCTCTTTCTTCTTGTAACAGCGGTATTTTTAGTACAGGCCGTATGCTGTTTAACTTAGCAGAGCACGGAGAAGCGCCAAAAGGATACAGCCAGCTTACAAAAGGCGGCGTACCGGGAAAAGCAGTTTTAGCATCAGCGGGTGCGCTATTAGTAGGAGTAGCGTTAAACTACATTGTGCCTGCCAAAGTATTTACGTGGGTAACAAGCATTGCAACATTCGGTGCGATTTGGACATGGGGAATTATCTTACTTTCTCAAATCAAGTATCGCAAAACGCTAAAAACAGGTGAAGAGGCAAAGCTGAAATATAAAATGCCTTTATTTCCGTTAACGTCTTATGTGTCACTTGCATTCTTAGCGCTGGTTGTTGTTCTTATGGCGTACAATCCAGATACAAGAATTGCAGTTGTCATCGGACCATTATGGTTTATCGGTCTTATTATCGCGTACTACGCAAAAGGATTCCACAAACGAAGTCAGAGTTCAGCTGGGACTGAGCAAAAGCTAGTGAAATAAACGAAGAGACCTCTTTCTTGGAAAGAGGTCTCTTTTCATTAGTTTATGTGCGAATGCTTAGTTTCGAGTTATGGATATATAAATGTAGAAAGTATTCTATTTATTCTGTACTATTTAGCTATGAAAGAGAACTCATGAGTTATTGAATGACAGCCAAAATAACGGCTAGTATTACGCTTCTTAAAGCCAAATAGGACGTCGAAAAGTCGGGAGAGAATATGGAGAAATGATTGAAACATTTAGTGAAAAAGATATAAAAGGTTTGCTGCTGCTATCGCAGCTAGAAAAATGGGATTATAGTGAAGCGGATTTACATACAATTTTTTCATCTGGAAACGTATTTGGGCATAGAAATGAGAAAGGTGACATTGTATCAAGCGTAGCAGTAGTTTTATATGAAAATCAGTCAGCTTTTATAGGAATGGTAATTGTGAGAAAAGATTACCGAAAACAAGGGTTAGCCGGGCAGCTCATGAAGCACTGTTTGCAAATTCTTTCCCCTGAGGTGAATGCCTACTTAATTGCAACAAAAGAAGGTGAGCACTTATATAAAAAAGCAGGGTTTAAAACCGTGGACTATGTAAGTAAATATATAAGCAATGAATACATACCAAGAGCATTTAAAGCTTCAGGGTTTTATACACGATCCTTAACGAGAAGGGACTTCAAAGAGGTTGTAAAGCTTGATGAAGCAGCATTTGGAGATAATAGAAAGCTATTTTTAAAAAGTAGAATTCAGCAAGCTGAAAAAGCAGTTGTCTTACAAAACGAACAAAATAAAATGACGGGTTATGGTTTAGCGGTTCGTACCCCGAGCAATATCGTGATTGGTCCCGTAGTTGCTCCACACGCTGAAGCAGCAATGCTAGTCATTGATGAACTAGCGAAGAATTACAAAGAAAAGCTGAGAATTGACCTGTCTTCTCATGAGGAAACGTTAAAGAAACTTGTGGAAAAACACGGATTTCAGCTTCAAAATAAGCCTCCTGTTATGGCGTATGGCGTCAATCCCCTATCTGCTAGACAGGGCAATCTTTTTGCTATAGCAGCTCAGGCGTTTGGATAAAAAGAAAGGAGAAGCTCCTTTCTTTGCGTCTACCGAATTCTTTCAATCTTAAACCCATTATCAATTTGATGAAAACCGACTTTTGGATAGTAGTTCATAGCAGAAGGAGCGGAAAGTAATATCAGCGCGGTTTCTTCACCGATTTCTGATTGAACGTGTTTGAGGAGCTGTGTGCCGATTCCTTGATTTTGATAATCTTTTACGACAGCTAAATCCGATAAATAGCAGCAGTAGCTAAAATCTGTTAACGCTCTGGCTATACCAATGAGTTCGCTGTCGCTCCAAGCGGTAACAGTAAGAGAAGCGTGATCAAGCATTCTTTGAATCCGATCAAGATCTTGTGCAGGACGTTTAATACCTGAATGTACAAACACTTCAGCGGCTTGTTCCGCACGGATTGAAACGTTGGTTTTATACGTGATAGTCATTGCGTCATCTCCTTGATTTATAAGATATAGTCCAGTATATGAATAACCTGAACTGAGAGTAAGTGTCAGAAACAGCAAATTTAATAGTATCAGTTAGAAAGGAAAGACCACTATGTTAGAGTTAATGCCTTTGCTTGATAAAAGAAAAGCAGATCCCTTGTACATGCAGCTTTATACTTACATAAAGAAACAAATTCAAAAAGGTACCATTCAGCCTCATGAAAAACTGCCTTCCAAACGAAAGCTAGCTCTTCATTTAAGCATTAGCCAAAATACGGTTGAAGCGGCTTATGTACAGTTAGAAACTGAAGGCTATATCGAGATACTAGCCAGGAAAGGAGCATTTGTAAAAGAGATAAAAAATGAAGTTGTGCTTCAAGAACAGCCTCCCGTCTATGTCTCTTTACCGCAAGAAGAACGGAAATCAACTGTCATTGACTTTAGCCATGGAAAGGTAGATATGGAAAAGTTTCCGTATAACACGTGGAAAAAGCTAACGGTTCAAACTATTTATCATGATGAAAGCCAGCTCTTTTATAGCGGACATCCACAGGGCGAACTGCTGCTTCGTCAAGAAATTGCAACGTATCTTTATCATTCAAGAGGAGTGCGCTGCACAGCGGAGCAAATTGTGATAGGTGCAGGTACGCAGTATCTTATGTGGCTGCTGTCTGTCATCTTGGGGAAAGAAAAAATAATTGGATTCGAAAATCCAGGTTTTCACCGGACGAGGCACGTTTTTCAAGAACAAGGCATGTCAGTTATCCCTATTTCTCTCGATAATTCTGGCTTAAAAGTGAAGGAACTGAAAGAAAGCGGAGCGGGTGCGGTGTATATTACGCCGTCTCATCAATTTCCTATTGGTATGGTCATGCCCATAGCAAGAAGACTTGAACTACTAGAGTGGGCGGTAGAAACGAATGGCTATATCATAGAAGATGACTATGACGGAGAATTTCGCTATAAAGGAAAACCGATTCCGGCCCTTCAAGGATTAGATCAAGACGATCGTGTTATTTATACGGGTACGTTTTCAAAGTCGTTGATGCCTTCTCTTCGAATAAGTTATGCCGTGCTGCCACACCGGCTTCGTAAAAGCTATGTGAAGCACTGTGGACTTTTTAAACAGCCTGTTTCAAGGCTTCATCAGCATACGCTTTTTCTGTTTATGAAAGAAGGGCACTGGGAGCGTCACTTGAATAAAATGAGAACAGCATACCGTAAAAAACAAGCGCTGCTGCTAGATTGCTTGACTGCTACTATGGGGGAACGTGTAGATGTTATTGGAGAACATTCTGGATTGCATATTCTTCTTGAGGTAAAAAATGGAATGAGTGAGCAGAAACTAATAGAAGCAGCTGCCAAGCAAGGGGTAACGATTTATCCAACATCTATTTATTATCATAGTGCCGGTGACAACACCACGCCCTATGTATTGCTTGGATTTGCCGGACTGTCTAATGAAGAAATAAAAACAGGTGTAAACCTGCTGTTTAAAGCTTGGTTTGAACAGCAGGATTGAGAGATACGCTAGGGGGATTTCTATGAAAGTAAAGCGGAAATTATTTGGCTTATGGACAGGAGAGCTTACGGCAGCTTTAGTGTTTGCTGCGCTGTGGGTAGGGTACTTAAATGAGTTTCCTCATCTAGGTTTTTACTTAACAACATTTTCTAGTGTGTATGCTTTTATCATACTTGAGTTTATCTTGTTTCAAGGAAGCTTATACTGGTTTATGAAATGGAGGCGAGTGAGCCGAAAAGAAGATTCTCATTTGCCCTCCAGCTACATTCAATTGTTTCTGCTTTTTAAAAAACTGAATATAATTCTTCTTGCGTTAGGTTTAGGTGTACTCATTTACCACTGTGTGCAGTTAGGGGTTAAGGGACTTGCTTTTTTTCTAGGCCTTTACGCGTTTGTTTGGATTGAATATATTAACTACTATGTGATTAGACTTTCTTATCAAAGTCCAAGTGAAATCAAAGAGTTTTTTGAGCAAAAAGGCTTTAAGCGGTCTATTTTAGCAAGAGAAATAGATAAAAACCAGCGCGTTTGATTATACAGACTGCGCTGGCTTTTTTGTCTGGAAATCGAGAATTTTTGAAAATTAGTGGATCTGTAGGTAAAGGAAAGTTTGATAGGAAGAGGATGCTTCTTGTAAGGAAGATACGAATGTATAAAAAAGAGGTGTTACATTCATGCGATTGTTTCTTGACCAGTCATGGTTTGCGAAAAATGATTTTCTTAGTTCGGCTGTGAGTTCAAGCTGCACGCCGGCTTTTAACAGGTTATCGTTCACAATATTTTGTTCGCTTGTTCCCGCTATGTTAGAAGGAGCGTCACGGACGGTAAAGCCGTGTTTGCGCAGTGATTGCTTCACCAGCTCTTTATAAAGCTGATTTTTTCCGCCTACATATACGATAGGCTGACTCCCGCTATAGCCGTGAATCGTCATGACGGACATACTTTGCTGAGCCATTCCTCTAGCAATCGGTTCATCAAAGTTTTCTGAGGTTATGTGCAGAACCCCGTTGTTGCTTGATTTGATGCCTTCGAATAAATAATAAGAAGCGGAAAAGCGATCAGCGAGTTCTTTGGCAACTTCTGATGTACCTGGTTCAATTCCGCCGCCGTGAATGGCCATGATGGATAAGTAGCTAAAGCGCTGCTCGTAGCGAATGTCGTAGTCTTGGTGAAGAATTTCGTGCTGCTGCAGTTCTGCATAAGAGGAGTAATAGTCACCGCTTGCATAAGAGGGAGGGAAAATCAAAAAGCAGTACATCAGAGACAACAAAATGCTTGTACTCCATTTGAATACACGGTTCATTAATAATCACCTCTATTTATTCTATGATAAATAGAGGTGATTATTAATTTTTTCGCTTTTTGATAAAATGCCAGTTTACTTGAAACTCAATAGGCTCGCGTTCTAATCTCCCCCACTCATCAAATCTGCTGTAATAATCGATAACTTTATCCACTTTGATTAGCCTCCACTTTAAAAATTAGTTATAGTAAATTATAACAAAAATAGAAATAGTTAATAGGTGCATTTATGAAAAAGTGAAGAGAAAGGAGGGAAAAAAGTGACCGCAGCTTTTATTAGTCGTCTCGCGCTATCAGGTTTTTTAGGAGCTTTAGTTGGTTTAGAAAGAGAGTTTAGAGCTAAAGAAGCGGGTTTCCGCACTCATTTTTTAGTTGCTGTCGGCAGCACGCTGATTATGTTAATTTCGAAATACGGCTTTTCAGACGTGCTTCATCAAGATCATATGGCTCTTGATCCCAGCCGGATTGCAGCTCAAGTAGTAAGTGGTATTGGTTTTTTAGGAGCAGGTATGATTATTATTCAAAAGCAGCATATTAGAGGGCTCACCACAGCCGCAGGCGTATGGGCCACTTCGGGAATTGGTTTAACCATTGGGGCGGGTATGTATACAGTCGGCATTAGTGCAACTGTACTGGTGCTGATTGGCTTAGAAATATTGAACGTCATGTTTACATCTCTTTCTACTCATTCCCTTTTAATTAAGTTTGGTGCAGCGGATCAAGAGAATATTTATGAGCTGCTTGATAAGATTGAAAAAGAAAATATTATGATTTCATCCTATGAAATTCACCAAGATCATCATCAAGGAGAACTGTTTTATTTCGTTGAAATAAAAGGAAAGGCAAAAAAGAAACGAAATAAAATAGAATTGATTAAATCGATTCACTCTATGGCTCACGTGTTATTTATTGAAATTGAATAAGCACTCATTTATTTTTTCAAAAGAGAATGGTAGATTTCGTGTATGTAGGTGCTTCTAGCGGTTGATTGGAGGGTAAGGCGAAGACTCCTGCGGGAAAAGCGGAACAGGTGAGACCCCACAGGAGCGTAAGTGACGAGGAGGCTCAGCAGCCGCCCGCGGAAAGCGAAGCCTTGCACTGAAATCAACCGCGGTGTTAAAAGTAATCCATACTAACTCATTTATCCAATTTGTTCTCTCTATCTTGCTTAAACCGTTTTGCTGTGTTTTATCATAGCAAAAAAAGGCTATTACCTAAATATAGAGAATTTTACTGGAGGTTATAAAATGAAAATTGGAGTTGTAGGTGCTACAGGAAAAGCAGGAAGTTTTATCGTGAAAGAAGCTTTAAACCGCGGGCATGATGTAACGGCAATTGTACGTGATGCGAGCAAAGTAGATGAACGAGATGTTCGAACACTGGAAAAAGACATCTTCAATATCACGGCAAAAGATATCGAAGGCTTGGATGCAGTAGTGAATGCGTTTGGAGCTCCTGAAGGAAAAGAACATCTGCATGTAGAAGCGGGGCAGTCGTTAATTCATGTATTTAAACAAGCTCCGGACGTTCGTCTTCTTGTTGTAGGAGGAGCAGGCAGTTTGTTTGTTGATGAGGAGAAAACGACGCGTCTAGCAGATACGCCTGATTTTCCAAAAGAGTATAAAGCGACAGCTGACAACCAAGCTCAAAATTTAAAAGACTTAGAAAGTACAAGCGATATTAATTGGACGTTTATTAGCCCAGCAGCATTTTTTAATCCTTCAGGAAAACGAACGGATGCTTATAAAACAGGGAAAGATCATGTTATTTTAAACTCAGAAGGAAACAGCCATGTTAGCTATGCTGATTACGCGATTGCAGTCATTGATGAAATTGAGCGAGGAGAGCATGTAAACGAACGCTTTACCGTTGTATCCGACGCTAGATAAAAGAAAAGCCGCTTTATGCGGCTTTTTTTGTGCATGATATACTATGGAAAAAGAAAAGGAGTCCAGCAGAAAATGGAGAATAAAGAAAACGTAGCACTAACGTTTTATAGTGAAGCCTACGAGTCATCTATACATAGCTATACGCTGCCTGAAGAGCAGCTCATTTATACAGCACTTCCCGCTGAAGCCTTAGCTAGGTGTGAGCAGGAAAGAGACAGAACGCCCGTTTTGATTGTGGCAGAAAACAAACTAGCCGGCTTTTTCGTGCTCGACGCAGGGGAAGCCGTTAAAGAATATACCGAGAGCTCCGGCGCGCTTTTAATACGGTCGTATTCCATTCATCCTGATTATCAAGGAAATGGGATTGGAAAAAAGTCATTAAAGCTTCTTCCTTCTTTTATCAAAAAGCACTTTCCGACTAAAAATGAAGTGGTGCTAGGGGTGAACCATAAAAACACGGCGGGGCAGCATCTGTATAAACGAAGCGGCTTTGTTTATACAAACCGGCATATTTTTGGAAGCCAAGGAAAGCAGTTTGTTTATCAGATGGACATAAAAAAAGCTTGAACA
The DNA here is from genome assembly GCF_049368575.1 of Priestia sp. 40. Taxonomy (NCBI): domain Bacteria; kingdom Bacillati; phylum Bacillota; class Bacilli; order Caryophanales; family Bacillaceae; genus Priestia; species Priestia sp. 40. The sequence goes on along the minus strand of NZ_JBMPZA010000005.1, from coordinate 636,556 downwards.
AGAGTTCAAGCTTTTTTCTTATATAACAAGTAGGAAGCTAGAGCAAATAGGCAGTGCTACAAGTGACGTTTTTAATACGGGAGCAGGGACGCGATTTGTGAATTTTGCTCCAATATATGAACCGACCATTGTGCCGACTACTACTTGGATCAACAGTGGAATATCTAAAAAGCCCTGCTGATAATAGCCCATTCCTCCGCCGATGGCAATTGGAATAATAACGAGCATTGTCGTTCCGGCCGACTGGCGAATAGACAAGCCTAACACCATCATAAGGCCAAGCTGGATAAATGGAGTTGATCCAATTCCAAACATTCCGGACAGAGCGCCGGTAATTAAGCCAATTAGTAAAGAGTAGACGACAAATTTAGCTCCTGTTGGAACAGTACGTTCTTTTTGCTGACGGGAAAATAAGAACATTCGTAGCCAAAGCAAAACACCAGATAGTAAAAGCATGCCGGCTGTTAGCCATTTTAGCTCGCCTTCTGGGATAAAGGATGAAAGATTAGACCCAATCCAAGCGCCTAATGCACCGAGGATACCAACAGAGATACCGGATTTTAAAGATACGTTACCTTCGCGGTAATGACTGACTGCGCCAGATAAAGAAGAGAAAATCATTGCGGTAAGAGCGGTTGCAAGAGCAACGTGTACAGATACGCCGTACAGCAGCGTTAAAATTGAAATAATAAAACCTGATCCGCCTGCTCCGACAAATCCTAAGATCAGTCCGACGGCTAACATTGTTAAAACAATTGAAACATCCATAAACTAATTCCTTCTTTCAACACTTATTCTATGCAGACACATAACATTTTTAGCAAGTGCTACGTTCTTCATTTAAACATGAATTTTTTATGACGTCCAATGTATAATTTATATGAAATTGATAGTATTATGTAATAAGTAAAGGATGTGAAAAAATGGAATGGCAGCAGCTCGAATATTTTAATGTTGTAGCTCAAACGGAACATTTCACAAAGGCCGCAGAAAAATTATCAATCGCACAGCCTACGCTCAGCCGCTCAATTTCTAAATTAGAATCAGAGCTTGGCGTGCCGCTATTTGAACGAAAAGGAAGGCAAGTTATTTTAAATCGATACGGACGGCTTTTTTACGAACGAACGGCCAAAGTATTAAACGAAATGGAAGAAGCGAAACGTGAGCTTTCGGATTTGATTCATCCTCACCGCGGCAGTATTTCGTTTGCTTTTTTAAAATCATTAGGCGCTTCGTCCGTCCCAAAACTAGTTCATGCTTTTTTACAAGAGTATCCGAACGTTCAATTTCAAATTTTTGAGAACGCCACGAACATCATGCTCGATCAGCTTCAAACGGGGGAAATTGATTTTTGTATGTCTTCTGTAACGGAATCTAGGTCAGGAATTCAGTGGGAATATTTATGGAAAGACGAGCTTTACGCGTATGTCCCTGATACGCATTCTTTTGCCTCAAGGCAAGTGCTTTCGATTTCAGAGTTGGCTCATGAATCGTTTATCGCGTTAAAAAAAGGATATGGAAGCCGAACAATTTTTGATCAGCTGTTTGAAGAGGCCGAGATTATTCCAAATATTACGTTTGAAGGAGAAGAATTTTTAACGGTGATTGGTTTTGTAGCGGCTCATTTAGGGGTTGCCTTGCTTCCTGAAATAAAGGGAGTAGACTTGCGAGGCATTAAAAAAATAAAGCTCAAAGAAGACTCAGCTTCAAGGGTAATTGGGATTGCGTGGAACAAGGATAAATATTTAACTCCTGTTGCGAAAAGGTTCCAGGAATTTTTAATTCAGTATTTTAAAGACCATCATACGGGAGGAAAACGATGAAGAAAATTGCTTGCCTGCACGCTCATCATTCGAACATCTCTTATATAGAAAAAGCGCTGCCGTTTGCGAACTGTATGCATTTCGTAGACCCCGGCCTTGTACATCGGGTAACAACCGACCCTAAGTTGGCAGCGGAGTCAGCAGCTGTAAAAGTAGAGAAGCAGTTAAAGTGGATGGAAGAATGTTCAGCGGATGCCATTTTACTCACGTGTACGAACTACATTGCTCTTTTACCAGAAGCAGTTACAAGCGATATTCCAATTGTGAAAATTGATGAGCCTTATTTTCGCCGAATATGTGAAATAGAAGAACCGCAGCTTATCGTGTTTACAAATCCGGAGACCGTAGAGGGAACAATGAAGCGCCTAGACGAATTTGCATGTTATCAAAATGTAAAGATAAAGGTTCGCCCTGTTGTGATAGAAGGTGCTTTTGAACTAGTAATGACTGGAAACCTAGAGAAGTATAAACAGAAGGTGAAACATGTCTTGCATGAGCTAATAAAAGAGCATAACACTGTTGTTTCAGTGGCGCAGCTCTCGATGGTAGAAGCAGCGGCGGAGGTAAGCGACCGTATTATTACGCCTCTTCAACCGTTAGCGGAAGAAGTAAGAAAAATAATTATTAGGTCATAAGAAATGAAAGAAAGAAAAATAAATGGTAAAATATTCACTTTATTTTGACAAAAATTTCATTTCCCTATATGATAAGTAGTGTTATAGAAACCACTTATTATATAGGGGAGGCATCGTTTTGTGAAGAAAGCAAATGCACGCGATAAGATTTTAGAAACAGCATCGCGGCTTTTTCAGCTGCAAGGCTATCATGCAACAGGATTAAATCAAATTATTAAAGAGAGTGGGTCGCCAAAAGGGTCTCTTTATTATTATTTTCCAAAAGGAAAAGAAGAACTGGCGATTCACGCTGTTCAATATACGAATAAATACGTCCAAGTTCAAATTAGAGAAAGTTTAAATAAATCTTCTGACCCAGCGCAGGCTATTCAGTATTTTATTGAAGAATTGTCCAAGCAGTTTGAACACGAAGAAAGTATTGCTGGTATGCCTGTTGGACTGCTGGCTGGAGAAACGGCGCTTATTAATGAACCGCTGCGCGAAGTCTGCTACGCAGCGTTTCAAGATTGGGAAAAACTTTTTAGAGAAAAAATGATAGAGAGCGGATTTCAAGAGAAGCAAGCAGGAGAGCTTGCAGTTGTAATCAACTGTCTGATAGAAGGCGGTATTTTGCGTTCGTTAACAGAAAAAACAAGCGCTCCTTTGCAGCAGATTCAGCAGCAGATTCCGGTTCTGATTCGCAAATAAAAAAAGCTTTTCACTTTTAGAGTGGAAAGCTTTTTTTTATGGATTGACGGAATTTGGCATATATTGATAAAATTTAAAGGTATATTTTCTGAAAATTCTATTTCTTAAAAAGAGAAAGAAAGGAGTAGCTTGTGATTTTTACTATTATTCAAGCTGATGATACGTGGGCACTATGGGGAATTCTAGCGATTTGGGCTTCTGTTAGTATTTTTCTCGAACAAAAGTATAAGTGGGCTTCTTTTCTGTCAGGAGCTATTATTGCGCTAGCAGGAGCGCTTATCCTATCAAATTTAAAAATTATTCCAACAGAGTCTCCGGTCTATGATGCGGTTTGGGCGTATCTAGTACCGCTTGCCATTCCATTATTGTTATTTCAAGTCAATATGAAAGAATTATTTCAAGAAAGCCGGAAACTGCTTTTTATTTTCTTAATCTGTGCAGTAGGAACGGTCATAGGGAGCACAGCAGGCTTCTTGTTGTTAAAAGATTATATTCCTGAACTAGCAAAAATTGCAGCTGCTATTGGCGCTTCTTATGTAGGTGGAGGGGTTAACTTTGCTACCGTTACGGCCAAATTTGAACCATCAAGTCAAATGGTTTCCGCGACGGTGGTTGCTGATAATATGGTCATGGCTTTACTGTTTGCCGTGTATATGTTTGTTCCTTCTATGAAGTTTTTTAGGAAACATTTTAAGACGCCTCATATTCAAGAAGTAGAGGCCGGGCAATATGGAGAAAATGATCGTCATACGCTTGCAGAAAAATATTGGGCAAAAAAAGAAATTTCGTTAAAAGACGTGGCGGCTTCCATTGGTACATCATTTTTTCTAGTGGTTGTATCTTTTAAATTAGCCGAATGGTTTGGAACAATCATTCCAGCCGGTCCAAATGCTTCCGTAGTTCAAACGTTATTACATACTATTTTGAGCGAAAAATACTTATTGCTTTCCACACTTACGTTTCTTGTCATTTATCTGTTTCCTTCTTATTTTAAAAACATTAGCGGAAGCCAAGAAATCGGCACATACTTCATTTATATTTTCTTTGTTGTCATTGGAGTGCCGGCGTCCATTCCATTAATTGTTGAAAAAGCACCTCTTTTGATTCTATTTGTGCTCATTGTGGGGATGAGTAATTTGATAGTGGGACTGCTTTTAGGAAAAGTATTTAAAATTGATTTAGAGCATATTTTACTGGCGAGCAATGCAACGGTAGGGGGACCTACGACAGCAAGTGCAATGGCGATTGCTAAAGGATGGGGAGGTTTGGTTGGTCCTATCTTGGTAGTAGGAACGCTTGGCTATATTATTGGTAACTATATCGGCTTTGCACTTGGCTATTGGTACTTAACATTTTAAATAAAAAAACGCCTCCTCTGATGACTCAAAGGAGGCGTTTTTTTATTTAGCGTGCTTGACTACTGATGATCGATAAAAGCGGCCTTTAAAGATATACGTAGCTGTAATAAATAAATAGATAGCTAGTGTAATAGTCGTAATAACAACGGAGGTTGTGCAGATAACACCAATTAAAATAGCGCTTAGTGCAATTAGGGCAGCCCACGTCGTATAAGGAAACCATTTAACAGAGTAGCTGCTCGGTGCTTCTGGCTGAACTTTGCGGGATTTTAAGTGTGCGATCGCAATAATCAACCAAATAAACAATACCGTATATCCTAGGGATCCCATCAAATAATCAAATGTTTTACTTCCTGCAAACAAAGAAATCAACACGCCGACATAAAGGGATGATGTACACATTAAAATTGCATAGACAGGAACTTTGTTAACAGAAAGTTTTGAAAATATCTTTGGCACTCGACCGTCTACTGCTTGCGTATATAAAATACGTGATGAACCGTAAAGTCCTGAGTTCATGGAAGAAATAACGGCTAGCAAGATCACGGCATTCATAATATGATCTGCTCCGGGAATTCCGATCATTTTAAATACCATCACAAAAGGACTTTGAGAAACGCCGTTCACTTCATTCCACGGAATTAAGCTCACGATGATAAAAAACGGGAACAGATAAAAAGCAATGATGCGCGTTAATGTGCTGCGCACGGCTTTAGGTACTACTTTTTCAGGGTTTTTTGTTTCAGCTAGCGTTACCCCGATGATTTCAGTTCCACCGTAAGAGTAGATGACAACTAGCATCGCCGTAATTAACCCAGTTGGTCCTTTAGGGAAGAAACCGCCGTGATCGCTTAAATTTGAAAAACCCGATGCGGTATGGTGACCAAATGATACAAATAGTAACAGAAGTCCAGCGATGATAAAGATCACAATAACCGTAATTTTAATCAAAGCTAACCAGTATTCCGTTTCAGCAAATGCTTTAACTGAAAGCAAATTAATGACTGTGACAATAACGGATACACCTAAAGCAAGCATCCAAATTGGATAATCAGGAAGCCAGTACTGAATAAAAATAGCGGCTACAACGGCTTCAGCTGCAATGTTTAACACCCACATTTTCCAGTAAATCCAGTCCAAAAAGTATGCGGGATAGCTTCCTAAAATCGACTGAACTAAATCACGAAACGTTCGTGCTTCACTATTTCGAACCGCCATTTCAGCAAGACCTTGCATGATGAATAGTAAAATAATTCCGCCAATTAAATAGGCAATGATAACTGATGGTCCTGCCATATCAATAGCTGAGCTGCTTCCTTTAAATAAACCAGCGCCAATTGCTCCACCTAGCGCCATCATCATAATATGACGTGAAGTCATTGTTCGCTGCAAACCTTGGTTGTCCTTCTTCATGACTTTTCCCTCCACTTTTTTATAAAATAAAAAAAGCTTATCGTCTCCTACCTCATTATCAAATGAGAGAAGAGACGATAAGCTTTAGCTAACCGCGGTACCACTCTTGTTGGCTCTTAAAGAACCCTGCTTAAAACCTGATAACGAAGGTTAGACGTTAAAACTTAGAGAACACTTCTGCATTCTTTCTGAATTACCACTCCTGGGCGAGTTCAAAGTATTATTGGACTACGTTACACCAACCCGTAGCTCTCTTGACCGAATAATAAGCTTTTACTACTCCCAATCGCTGTGTTTTTGATTAAAATCTGAAAGTTCTTGATGAATAACCATTACTATACGTGCTTCTTTTTTCTTTGTCAACAGCTATTTTTGAAAAAGTAAAAATGATTTCACTCTACTTTTATAGAACTCAGGACTGGTTATTTTGGTAAAAAAATCAGTCGTTTCACCTAATTTTCACCAACTCTGCTTACATTAAGAAATATGAAAAAGGAGTTGTTTTGACAAATACATAGGTGAGGAGAATGAATAGAGTGAAAAAGATGATGTACGTCCGGTTTGGACTGGATCTTTTAATGGCCGTTACGTTTGTTTTGTTTTTTAACAAGCAAGTATTGGGAGGGTTAACGTTTCATGAAATTGCGGGGCTAGCGATTGCCGTCGCCTTTTTTACCCATGTGCTATTAAACTGGCAGTGGGTAAAGAAAGTTACGGTTAAATTATTTGATCGAAAGCTTCCGCGCAGAACAAAGTTCGGTTACTTTTTAAATATCATGCTGTTGATTACGATGTCATTTATTATGATTAGCGGTATTTTTATTTCAAGAGTAGTATTTCCAAATATTAATGTTGGGAACGAACAGTGGTTTAAGGTTTCGCATATTTCTGTATCATTTTTAGTGTTAATTTTAGTAGCCGCTCACATAGGTCTTCATTGGCAATGGGTTATAAATGTATGTAAAAATATAACGAAATTCAAAAAGTCAAAGAAAAGCTTGGGCATAGCAGCTAAGCTCACAACCGCTGCGCTGTTAGTCATTGGCATATACGAAATAAATGAAACGGGTTTTCTTGGAAAACTTGGAGGAGTAGCGAGAGTGCTGAATGTAAGTTCCTCAGATATGCCGCAAAAAGGAGGTGGGAAGCCGGATTTTGATCGCCATTCATTTAGCGAGAACAAATCTTCTGCGACGGCATCTGCTGGTCACGAACGTCCAAACTTTGATCACGATGGCGGAGGTTTTGAAAGAGGGATGAAAGGAAAAGAAGGCGGTTTTGAAAGTCCAAATCCTTTTGTTGTAATCGGTACTTATTTTGCTATTATGTCAGTTTTTATTATTGTTATTTATTATATTGAAAAAATATTAACAGGTGTGAAGAGACGTAAAAAAATAACGGGTCCTGCTGCGGAAATTTAAAATAAAAAATCTTTCTATTTCACCGTTTTTTCATTGTACAGAAGTAAAATCATTTATGTAAAAGCGAATGCTTTGCAAAATTAAAATGAGATAAACTTAGGTGGTGGAAATCGTGAAACAACACACACAGCCTGAAACGGAACATAAGAAAAATTGGTTTATTAATGCGCTATTAAATTTTGGTATTTATAAAAAAGGGAATCGGCACCTATACGAACTGACACTTCAAGAGTTAGAAGCTCAATATGTAAAAGTAAAATCATTTATGTATAATCAGGAACCTCTTTCGCAATGATAAAAAAGCACTCAGTGTATGAGTGCTTTTTTTATATGAGAAAGTCTTATTCTTTGACAGGTAAAACTGTACAGATTAAAATCACAGTATATTTTAAAGTTACAGTTTTAAATGACACATATTATAGGAAGGAAATAGTTTCTACCTATAATATGCCACTATTTTTGACCGTATCATTTTTGGAGGGAAATAAAATGACAAATAAAAAGTATGAGCCGCTTTTACAGCCATTTACTTTTTCAAATGGCATCAAATTAGATAACCGCGTTATTCTTGCGCCTATGACAAATTTTTCATCAAATGAAGATGGAACAGTATCAAATGCAGAAGTAGACTACTATGTACGACGTTCAAAAGGTGTTAGCATGGTCATTACAGCATGTACATACGGAACGCCGAATGGAAAAGGATTTCACGGAGAGTTTGCTGCAGACAGCGATGAAATGATTCCTAGCCTGAGCCGTTTAGCAACAGCAATTAAAGATCAAGGGGCAAAAGCAGTTCTTCAAATTTTCCACGGAGGCCGCATGTGCCCGCCTGAGCTTGTTCCAAATGGGGATATTGTTAGCGCAAGCGCTGTTGCCGCAGAACAAGAAGGAGCACCGGTGCCTCGAGAGTTAACAAATGAAGAAATCGAAGGCATTATCCACGATTTTGGTGAAATGACGCGCCGTGCCATTGAAGCAGGATTTGACGGAGTGGAAATTCACGGAGCAAATAATTATTTAATTCAGCAGTTCTTTTCTCCACATTCTAATCGTCGCGAAGATAAATGGGGTGGCAGCGTAGAAAAACGTTTAACATTCCCACTAGCAATCGTAGACGAAGTAAAACAAGCCGTTTCTAAACATGCAAAAGAGCCATTTTTAGTAGGCTATCGCTTCTCGCCAGAAGAGCCTGAAACGCCTGGAATTACAATGGCTGATACGTTGAAGTTAGTTGATGCACTAGCAGAAAAAGACCTTGATTACCTTCACGTATCGCTAATGGAATTCTGGTCAAAACCGCGCCGAGGCGTGGAAGATACTCGTTCACGTATTGAAATTATTCAAGAGCAAGTAGGAAGTCGCGTTCCTGTGATGGGCGTAGGTTCTATTCATACAGCAGACGAAGCAGCAGCAGCTCTTGAAACGGGTATTCCACTGCTTGCCATTGGCCGTGAATTAATTATGGATCCAGACTGGGTTCAAAAAGTCAAAGAAGGCCGCGAAAATGAAATTGTGACAACATTAAGCAAAAAAGATCAGGAAAAGCTTGTGATTCCTGACCCGCTGTGGCAAGCCGTTATTAACACGCCAGGCTGGTTCCCGGTTGAAGATTAAAAGAAAGACAGAAAAGCGCAAAGACGATGGGACTGATCCCGTGTCTTTGCGCTTTTTGCTTTTTTATAGAATAACGATTTTGAACCATTAATTTACAAATGAACTTCTTTGTGTTTGAATAGTAATAGTTTTCTGAAAGTGAGGTGAAACAATGAAAGCAGGCCCAACGGTAAAGATGATGGTTTCAATGAGTATTTTTGGTTCAATTGGTTTTTTCTCCACACAAACTGGACTGCCTTCTTTTGATTTAGTATTTGTTCGCTGTATTTGTGCAACGCTTTTTCTCGGAATGTGCTGGTTTGTAACGGGTGAATATAAAAGGGAAAAATGGAATGCCAAAGAAATAAAGCAGATTTTACTGTGCGGAATATTTCTTGTGTTTAACTGGGTGTTTCTATTTAAAGCATTTGAAATGATGTCCGTTACGGTAGCTATTTCTATTTATCATCTTGCGCCCGTTTTAGTATTGCTTCTGGGAAGCTTTATGTTTAAGGAGAAATTAACGGTTCTTGGCGTTATGTCTATCTTCATTTGTTTTATAGGAACACTTCTGATTATTGGGGTGAAGGAACTTACGATTGATGGCTTCATGTCGTCAGGAATACTCTGGGCGCTTTTAGCCGCTTTGTTTTATGCATGCACGACGCTGCTCGGAAAAGGAATTATTCATACGAGCGCTTATGCTGTTACATTTCTTCAGACTTTTTTAGGAATCTTTCTATTATTGCCATTTGTTCATTTTAATAATTTTCATTTCCTGACAACGGCCAACTGGACAGCTATTTTAGTAACGGGCTTTGTACATACTGGTTTAGTGTATTATTTGTTTTTTGACAGCCTGCGCTATTTAAAAACTCAGGTGATTTCAGTTCTAGTGTTTTTAGATCCAGCCGTTGCTATTTTATTAGATACAGCATTCACAGGGTTTCGCCCAACGATTCTTCAGCTTGCAGGCATTGTTTTAATCTTTTTAGGCATGATTTTTACCTTAAAGCGAAAACCATCATCAAAAAAAAATATTTCCAATACGAAAGTTCAAAAAAGCATATAGAACTTTCGTAGGTGTTCGTTCATTAAAATAAAGGGGAGCTAGTCATGAAAGTCAGTAAGCAAAACGCAGAACACTACGTGTGGGGAGGAAATTGTGACGGGTGGCATTTAGTGAAAAATAAAGACGTAAGTATTATTCATGAGCGTATGCCTCCTTATACGGAAGAGGTAAGACATTATCACTCAAAAGCACAGCAATTTTTCTTTGTATTAAAAGGAACAGCTTCTCTAGAAGTAGACGGAATTATTTATGATGTAAAAGCACATGAAGGAATAGAAGTGCTTCCGTCCATTCTTCATCAAATGATGAATCGTTCGAGTGAAGAGATTGAGTTTCTTGTTATTTCACAGCCCTTTGCACAAGGAGACCGCATAGCTGTTGATGAAGATAAAGACTAAGCATAGATAAGTCTATTTTTACTAGTCCTAACAGTAAGCGAAGAATACCGTCCAGTACAATAGTACCTTTTCATTCAGTAAGTGAAATATTATGCCTAATAAAATAAAAATACTTTTATTGCAGAGCAGAAATGTGGTAAATTAATATGTATGCAATATAGGGAGAACAAAATTTACAAATTAACAATTGTGTAATATTAACATCATGATAAAAAATAAGAGATTACAAGTTAAAATGTAAATTTTGTAGATGACTAAAAAAAGAGATGAAGATGATATTGTTTGACAAATTGAATCATTTTCAGGTAATCTTTTGCAGGACGTAACCGTTACGATTTAATGTAGGGGACTTTCCTGAGGTTAGCTGAACATGAAATCTCTACTTTTTAGTGAAAGGAATTTGAAAATGAAAAAACTATTTTCAAAGCCGTTGTTTTACTTTTTTATAGCGGTTTTATTCATGTGGATCAAGTCTTACATGTCTTACAAAGTGGAGTTCAACTTAGATATAAGTGACTCAATGCAAAAAACGTTATTGTTTATTAATCCAATTAGTTCAACTTTGATCTTTTTAGGGTTAGCATTGTTTGCAAAAGGAAAAAGATCCATCGTTTGGACGCTTATCCTTAGTACAATCATGACGGTCATTTTGTACAGCAATATTTTATATTATCGATTCTTCAATGACTTCGTTACATTGCCTACTTTAACGCAAACAAGCAATGTGGGTCATTTAGGAGGCAGTATCGCTGACTTAGTAAAAGTTCACGATATTTTCTATTTTGTAGATATCATTTTACTGATTGCGCTATTGTTTGTTCGAAAAATCGAATGGCCAAAAGCACGCCTTAAATTCCGCTATACGTTCATGGTGTTAGCGGCAGGAGCTATCGCTTTTGCAATTAACTTGCACTATGCTGAAAAAGATCGCCCTGAATTATTAACAAGAACATTTGATCGCAACTACCTAGTTAAATATTTAGGAGCATACAACTACACGGTGTATGATGCGGTTCAAACGTTTCAAAACTCAAAGCAGCGAGCATTCGCAAGCAGTGATGACTTAACAACAGTGAAAAACTTCAGTACAAGTCACTATGCAGCTCCAAATATTGAGTATGCCGGTAAAGCAAAAGGAAAAAACATTATTAAAATTCATCTAGAATCATTTCAGTCATTCCTGATTAACTATAAGTTAAACGGGCAAGAAGTAACGCCGTTTTTAAACTCATTAGCAAATGGAAATGAATTTATGTATTTTGATAACTTCTTCCATCAAACAGGACAAGGTAAAACAGCTGATGCAGAGCTTATGATGGATACGTCATTATACGGCTTGCCTCAAGGATCAGCATTTAGCTTAAAAGGCCGCAACACGTACCAAGCAGCGCCAGCAATCTTAGATCAAGAGGGCGGCTATACAAGTGCTGTGTTACACGGAGATTATAAAACGTTCTGGAACCGTAATGAAATTTATAAGCAGTTCGGTGTGGATAAATTCTTTGATGCAAGTTATTACAATATGACTGGTGATAACAAAGTAAACTATGGATTAAAAGATAAGCCATTCTTCAAAGAATCTATGCCAATGCTACAGTCATTGAAGCAGCCGTTCTATGCGCATATGATTACATTAACAAACCATTTCCCATTCGTTCTTGATAAAGGCGATGCTAGCATTGAGCCGGCAAACACAGGAGATGGAACGGTAGACCGTTATTTCCAAACGGCTCGTTATTTGGATGAATCACTTCAAGAATTCTTTACAGAGCTAAAAGCGTCAGGCTTATATGACAACTCAGTTATTATGATTTACGGTGACCACTACGGTATTTCTGAAAATCATAACAAAGCAATGGAAAAAGTTCTTGGGGAGAAAATTACGCCATATAAAAATGCTCAGCTTCAACGTGTACCGTTCTTCCTTCACGTACCAGGTGTAAAAGGTGGAGTGAACCATACGTACGGCGGTGAAATTGACGTAGTGCCTACACTTCTTCACTTAGTGGGAATTGACAGTAAAGAGTATGTTCAATTCGGTACAGATTTATTATCAAAAGACCATGATCAGGTAGTAGCATTTAGAAATGGTGATTATGTTTCTCCGAAATACACGTCAATTGACGGCAAGTATTACGATACAAACACAGGAGAACGAATTACAGCAACAGACGAAGCGAAAGCTTATAAAAAGAAAGTTGGAAGAGAACTAGAACTTTCTGATAAAGTGTTATACGGTGATTTATTACGATTTAATAAATTAGATGACTTTAAACCGGTCGATCCTTCAAAATACATGTATGGAAAAGACCAGGAAACAGAAAAGTAATGTAAGCTTTCACACCATACAATCCAAACAAGCAAGTAGAGGAGCTTTTTAAAAGCTTAGCTACTTGCTTGTTTTATGAGAACTTCATTGAAAAAGAAAGCTGGTGACAGAAACGTGGAGCAAACAAGACGCAAAAGAAGAAGAAGAATTCGATGGGGCAGAGTGTTCTTTGCTTTGTTGTTCCTTTTTCTCATCGTTGGAGGTATATACAGCTATTTCCAATATAGGCAAGGGCTATCGATGGCGAGCGATGGTAAATATGCAGATGACGGTACGACATTTGAGCAGTTTCAAGGCAGTCTCCCAAATAACGGAGAAGTAAATATGCTGCTGTTAGGAAGTGACTCACGCGGGGAAAAGCATTCTCGTACAGATTCTATTTTAATTGCTCACTACGATTCTAAAAGCAAGCATCCAAAAATTGTTTCACTTATGAGGGATATGTATGTGGATATTCCAGGACACGGCAAGCAAAAACTGAACGCTGCCTACGCATTTGGAGGTCCTGAGCTGCTGCGTCAAACGATCAAACAAAATTTTGATATCGACATTAACTATTATGCAGTTGTGGACTTTGAAGGATTTTCAAAAATTGTAGATACGATTGCGCCCAATGGCATTGAAGTAACCGTGCCTCACGATATGTCTTCGGGAATTGGTATGACGCTTCACAAAGGTACCCAAGTTTTACACGGTGAACAGTTGCTTGGCTACGTACGTTTTCGCCATGATAACATGAGTGATTTTGGACGCGTTCAGCGCCAGCAAGAAGTCGTTTTAAAGCTCAAAGATGAAGTAGCAAGCCTAAACAGCGTGTTTAAAATACCGAAGCTTCTGGGCGTAATGGATCCTTACATCGATACAAATTTAGATACAAAAAGCATGATGCTGTTGGCTAAAGATGTCGTAACAGGAAAGATGAAAGATGTTCAAAGCTTGCGATTGCCATTAGACGGATCATTTGAAAACAGAACGTATAGCGGTGTTGGTATGGTGCTTGATATTGATTTAGATAAAAATAAAGAAGCGCTGCAAGAATTCTTAAATAAAAAATAAAGAAAAGCCTCGAGACGGATATCTCGAGGCTTTTTCCTTACACATAGACGATGATGCGCTTGAATGACGTAATGAGACTGGTCACTATACCGGAGCATACAACAATGAATAATGAATAAATAGCTGTATCGTTTTGAAGCAGTAAAATACCTGAAATAATAATAGAAGCGTCGATTACTAAAATGATGATGCCGGGGTTTAAAGATAACCATTTCGCAAGTATCAGAGAAAATAAGTCGACTCCCCCTTGACTTGCGTGCTGCCGGAGCATGATGCCGGTTCCGATTCCGTTAAAAACACCTCCAAAGCAAGCGCTTAAGATAATGGGAAGGTGAAAAATTCCGTGAAGTGGAAACAGCAAATCAATCATAACAGCTGAGAGAACCATGCCATAGATAGCATTTAAAAAATAAGAGCGGTTAAAACCTAGTGCCAGAAGGTAAATGGGAAAGTTTAAGCAAAAAATCATAACGCCTACTTTATAGCCAAGTAAATAATTAAGGATTAAGCTAATTCCCGTAATGCCTCCTGTTACAAGCTGAAGCGGAAGAATAAAAACGTTAATTCCAATACTAATAAATACACTGCCAATTCCTATGGCAATCAATTTTTTGTACATGCTGTCTCATCCTTGTCTATGAATCTCTTTATATGTATATGAAGACAAGCAGAGTTTCAGCACAAAGACCGCTTCAGAAACCATAATGAACGGATTAAATATATGCAAAGGAAGCTGTTTTAAGATGCAAATGTGTTGCATAAACATGGTTCACCATAGACAATAAGAACTAACGAAGAAGGTAAATGGAGGAGAAGAAATTGATCGTTCGAAAAGCTAGAGAAGAAGAAACAGCATCTATTGAAACAGTGACGCTTGCTGCTTATGAGCAATATGCAGCTGTAAAATCAGAAGCACACTGGAAAAGATATCGAAAGGGAATTTTACATACCCTGAGTGAAGAAAAGAAATTTGAGTGCATTGTAGCTGAAATTGATGGAGAAATGGCAGGAAGCGTTTTGTTTTATCCGCCGAATACGGATGTATATGGAGGGTTGTTAAAGCCGTTTCCATGGGCTGAAATTCGTCTGCTGGCAGTTGCTCCGTCTCATCGCCGAAAAGGAGTGGCCAATGCACTTCTTGAAGCGTGTGAAAAAAAATCTCGGGAGCTAGGGTGTTCTTATTTAGGTTTACATACAGATCATTCAATGGAACATGCCATTAAGCTGTACACTAAAAGAGGTTACGTTCGCTTTCCTGATAACGATTTTTATCCGGTAAAAGATTTGCACGTTATGGCATTTAGAAAATCAGTTTAATAAAAAAAAGCCTTTGAAATCAACGATTTCAAAGGCTTTTGTATTTATATAACGTGACGATTCCAGTGGCGGTGAGCTGAAACAGCTTCAACAAATTCATCTGTAAAGCGTGTAGTTTCTCCAGTTACGACACCGGGACTACTATCTAATCCAGCAGCTTTTAGCCACTTAACACCTTCATCCGTCGCGCCAATTGGTTTAAAATGCTCGAATGCTTCTTGAGCAAACGTCAGTGCTTCTTTACGAAACTTCTCATCAGCTGACGAACTTCCGACAACATAAACCGCATCGAATAAGACAGAATCACTTGTTAAGAACGTGTGCTGTACTTCAAGTTCTGACCCGTCTGTTCCTTTTACGTTTTGGAGGGTTGTGCTTACAATTTCAGGCTGAATGCCTTGTTGTTTTAAACTGTTTAACACTTGTGGTAGGTCGCTGCTAAAGTCATTAGGTACAATGACAGCTACTTTACGCGTATGTGGCTTTTTAATCGTCTGTTCTTGACTAAGAGCGGGAGATGACTTGGTCACTGGCGCGTCTTCGCCCGATGGAGGCGTTGCACCAATCGCTTGTGCTACTTGTTTAGCTAGCACTGTACTGACGTTGGCAAACATATCAACGACCTGCTGTTGAACAGACTTGCTTTTCACTTTTCCAAGTTCAAAGCTGAAAGCACTGATAATATGCTCTTTTTCTGGGTCGCTCATGCTATTCCAAAATAGCGTTGCCTGTGAAAAGTGGTCTTTAAAACTTTCGCTGCGGCTTCGAACTTTTCTTCCTTCCACTTTTTCTTGATAGTGAGCATAACCGCCCTCTGACTCTGGGACAGGAGCCGGAGTATTGGCTGCAAGAGAGTTTCTGTGATAGCTGACAGGCCCTTTGTTAATCGTTTGACGTCCGTAACCGTCTCGTTGATTGTTATGAAACGGGCACACTGGACGGTTGATTGGAAGTTCGTGGAAATTCGGACCACCAAGACGAATAAGCTGGGTATCCGTGTATGAAAACAATCTTCCTTGTAAGAGAGGATCATTGGAAAAATCAATTCCCGGTACTACATGCCCCGGATGGAATGCGACTTGTTCCGTTTCGGCAAATACGTTGTCTACATTTCGATTTAAGGTCATTTTTCCAACCAATTTGACGGGAATGTCTTCTTCTGGCCAAAGCTTAGTTGGATCGAGAATGTCAAAGTCGAACTTGAATTCATCTTCTTCAGCTATGATTTGAATGCCTAGCTCATACTCAGGGTAGTCTCCGTTTTCAATTGACTCCCATAAGTCGCGGCGATGAAAATCCGGGTCTTTCCCAGAAATGGTTTGAGCTTCGTCCCAAACGAGGGAATGCGTTCCGAGTACAGGCTTCCAGTGGAATTTGACAAAATGAGCTTTTCCTTCTGCATTAACCAAGCGAAAAGTATGTACGCCGAAGCCTTCCATCATACGCAAGCTGCGAGGAATTGCACGGTCTGACATTGTCCACATGACCATATGGGCAGACTCTTGGTTATTAGCGACAAAATCCCAAAACGTATCGTGTGCTGAAGCCGCCTGCGGCATTTCGTTGTGAGGCTCAGGCTTAACAGCATGAATTAAATCTGGGAATTTAATTGCATCTTGGATGAAGAACACGGGAATGTTATTGCCAACTAAGTCATAGTTTCCTTCTTCTGTATAAAATTTTGTTGCAAAACCACGAGCGTCACGTACTGTTTCAGCAGAACCTTTAGAACCTGCTACAGTAGAAAAGCGGACAAATACAGGTGTCTTTACAGATGGATCCTGTAAAAATTTAGCTTTTGTATATTCACTTAAAGAGTCATACAGCTCAAATTCTCCGTGAGCAGCGAAGCCTCGCGCGTGAACGATACGTTCAGGAATGCGCTCGTGGTCAAAATGCGTCATTTTTTCACGGAAATGAAAGTCTTCTATTAGGGTTGGACCACGTTCGCCCGCTTTTAAAGAAAATTCATCTTCAGAAAGCTTTAATCCTTGATTGGTTGTGAGCGCTTGGTTTCGATCATCGGTTTTAAACTGTTCGAGCTGTTCTTGCTTGCTTTTTTCATTTACAGGGTGCTTTTTTGTCATATTTGTTTTCCTCCTTGACCTTCAATGGATAATCATTACAAAATGTGTACCCTGTCAAAAGTTGACGCAAACTGAAATGTTGGAATTTTTTCGTATGAAATCCGTTATTTTCTTGTTATGATTATGAATAAGTATTCATAAATAAGAAAATAAAAAGAAAGGGGCTACATAGATGAAAACTCGTGTAACAGATTTACTAGGAATTCAATATCCAATTGTACAGGGAGGTCTAGCATATCTAGCATATGCAGAGCTTGCGGCTGCTGTCTCAAATGCTGGAGGACTTGGACAAATTACGGCTATGACGCTTCGAACGCCTGAGAAGCTTCGAGCCGAAATTAATAAGGTACGTTCTTTAACTTCTCGTCCTTTTGGGGTTAATTTTGCCGTTGGTGGTCAAACGGAAGGCTCTTATAAGGAACTTCTCGAAGCAGCAGTAGAAGAAGGTGTTCCGGTTATTTCAATAACAGGAGCAAATCCCGCACCTATTTTTGAAAGATTAAAAGGAACTGGAATTAAAACGCTCGTACTTGTAGCCAACGTGCGTCAAGCTCAAAAAGCTGAGAAGCTAGGAGCAGATGCCGTCATGGCGGTGGGGCAAGAAGCAGGAGGACATATCGGGCGTGAGGATCTGGGCACGATGGTGTTAATTCCTCGAGTAGCTGCGGCTGTGTCAATTCCCGTACTCGCAAGCGGAGGAATTGGAAACGGACAAGGATTATTGGCAGCGTTATCATTAGGCGCTGAAGGCATTGAGATGGGAACGCGTTTTATTGCGACAAAAGAATGTGTAGATGCTCATGATGCGTATAAACAAGCTATTATAGAAGCGAAAGAAACCGATACTGTGGTCATTAAACGCTCGTTTGGAGCGCCTGGACGCGTATTAAAGTCTGACTACACCCTTAACATTATTGAACGTGAACAGCAAGGAGACAGGTACGAAGAGCTAAAAGAAGTCATTAGCGGAGGAGCAAACTGCCGGTATATTTATGAAAATAAAATTGATGAAGGCTATGGATGGGCAGGACAAGTCATTGGACTGATTGACAGTATCCCAACGGTACAAGAGCTGTTTGAGAGTATGATAGAAGAAGTAGAAGCTGGTTCTAAACGACTGCTGAGTATCGTAGAAAAAGAGTAGAGATACAAGCCGTCATACTGCAGCAATTGATCGCATATTTATAATCTATATCTCTAAATGAGGTGAGAGAATGAAAAGAATGCGAGCATTTGCTATTATGACGTTTTTAGTAGTAGGTTCAGGATATGCAGTTTTTATTAAAAAAGAAGAAGTGTCAAAAACAGAACAAGCACAAGCATACGAAGAGGCAAAACCTGTTATTAAACAAATGGACAAACTGGATATTTGGCATAAAATCAGCGGCGGTTTAACTGAAGCGGGCTATGAATCAAGGGGCGTGAACTCTTCCCTTTACTCAAAGGACAGAGTAGAGCTGGACGTGTATATGGAGCCTTCCGTTTCATCTGATGCCAAAACGCAAGAAACGATTAAACAAATGGTATATAAAATACTCGAAGAAAATAAATTTCAGCAAAAGGCCTTTCATGTAACCATTAAATTCCTGCCCGAAAAACAAGCAAAATAGACTTGTCTCGGCCAGGAATTTTTTTTATTAAAATGCTTTTTCATTGGCTGCTGGAATACTCTCTGGAATAGAAAATTCAGCATTTTTGGACTGATACGCAATTTTTCCGTCCAGCACATCATTTGCTTTTTGTAGGTCTAATAAATTTTCCCATCTTGCGATAACAAAAGCAGCTACCGCATAGCCAATAATATTGACCGTTGTCCGGTAATTACCCATAAAGCGATCAGGAGCGAGCATCAGAGCAACGGCTGCTACCGGAATGGATCTGGTTGCTGCTGCGGTAGCAGAAAGAGCAACAAAGGCTGATCCTGGAATGCCAGCCATTCCTTTAGACGTAAGAAGAAGAACACCAAGCATTAAAAGCTGATCTGTCAGGCTCAAGTCCACGCCCGTTGCTTGTGCTAAAAAGACAAGAGCAAGAGACAGGTAGATAGAAGCACCGTCTAGATTAAACGAATAGCCGGTAGGCACAACAAGGCCAACGACTGCTTTGTTGCATCCTGCTTGTTCAAATTTATCCATGAGCTGCGGCATAACTGCTTCAGTGGAACCCGTAGCAAATGCCAGCATAATTTCTTCTCGTATATATAGAATGACTTTCCATAAACTTAACTTCAGATAGATTCGTAAAATAGCAGCTAAGACAAGAACAAATGCTAGACAAGCAATTGTCATAGCGATAAAAAGCTTTCCAAATGCAGCAAGTGTTCCAAGACCGTACTGACTAACCGCATATGCCATGGCACTAAACGTGGCAAGAGCCGTTAACTTCATGATGTATCCCATAATTTTAAATAACACATCATTTACTTTTTCTAATACGTGTAGAAGAGTCTCCGCTGTTTTTCCACCTATATGGACAAGAGCGATGCCGAACAAACACGAAATTAAAAGCACTTGAAGCATGGAGTTGTTTGAAAACGCACCAACTGCACTGTCTGGAATCATGTTAAGAAAAAAATCAGCTTCACTCGGAAGTTCGGAGCCATTTGTCTTCGCGTCCACTTCGCTTGTGCTTAAGCTTGAAGGATCGACATTCATACCGGTTCCGGGATTCATGACGTTTGCTACTAATAGACCGATAAGTAGAGCGAATGTTGTGACAATTTCAAAATAAAGAATGGTTTTTCCGCCGATGCGTCCAACTGTTTTAATGTTTCCCACCTTAGCAATTCCGACAACGACTACTCCAAAAATCAGAGGAGCAATCAGCATTTTGATAAGCTTAATAAAACCGTCTCCAATTGGTTTCACAGCATTCCCGAAGCTTGGCCATAGATATCCTACGGCTATGCCAAGTACAATTGCCATCATAATTTGAAAGAAAAGACCTTTATAAAAAGGTTTTTGCTTACTTTTTGCCGCTGTTTGTGTCATGTGTTCTCCCTTCGTCGTACAATTTTTTGGGTATTACAATAGATGTTATGTTTTTTTACATTTTAACGTAAGGTTGTTTAAGGTGTCATTGGTCTCTTTGACTAAAATTCAATAAAAATATTAGTTGAAGTGTATAAGAAGAGGAGGGAAGTGGTTTAAAACATTATTATTTTTAATGTAGATCTTTAAAAAAACTAATAAAAAGCACATGCAAAGGCATGTGCTTTTATTTGTTAAATTAATTTAATTCCGCTAATTAGAATGATGGTTGCCATAATGGCTTGAAGCGGTCTTGAAGGCACTTTAGTCGATAAACGGCTTCCGATTAACACACCTGGAATAGATCCAGTTAATAGGTTAGCAGTCAACATGTAATCCACGCTTCCAAAGCTTGCATTTAAAATACCAGCCACCGTAACGAGAAGAAACGCATGTGCAATATCAGTTCCAACCAGCTCAGATGTTTTTAGCTTAAATAAGTACAGCATCGCAATCGCAAATAATGAGCCCGAACCAATCGATGTTAGTCCGACAATGAATCCAAAGACTACGCCAATTCCGATTGTTAATCCTTTTTTCTGATTTAAGTCCATTTCCTGAAACCGATTTGGGCGAATGAATTTATCAAAAAAGACGCGAAAGATAATTGAAATGGCAACCAGCGTCATGACATATCCAAGAGCGTGCTTAATAATCGTTTCTTGATGCTCGTGAAAAGATGGAAATGCGTGAAGTGTGACAATAGCCAGCACAGCGCTCGGAATACTTCCGAAGGCTAAATATTTTGCTAATTTAAAGTTAATGGTTCGCTGTTTGTAGTGCTGAGCGACTCCAAATAATTTTGTGATAGAATTGTAGACAAGATCTGTTCCTACGGCAATGGAAGGGTTAATGCCGAGTACAATTAGTAAAGGTGTTAATAAAGCGGCACCTCCAACCCCCGTTAAGCCTACAAGGGTTCCAACGAATAATCCCATTAAGGTAATTGATAGTTCCATATTTCGTCCTCCTACTCTCAAAACCAAGTACATTGATCTGATTATAGAGCATTGTAACTCATATGTAAATAAAATTCTGAATATTTTTAGTGGAGTTGAAAAGGTTTTCTTAGCCTTCACTATTTTAGGGAACGGACGATAAAGTCATAGGAAGTTATAAAAAAGTAAATAGAATACGTTTATTTATCTATGATTACGCTCTAATTTGTGTTACAAATGTAAATGCAATAAAAGAGTTTATTTTTATCTCATTTGAAAGACCGGTGAATGCATGAGTTTTGTCACGAAAGATTTGTTAATTAATTTTTTATTTATCTTATTGGCGCTGTTTTTAGTGCAGATGTTTTATTTAATCAAGTATGCTAAAAAAATTCATTGGTGGAAAGATCGTTATATCGCGGTATTTCCGATTTTAGCTATCACCTTTTGCCTTTTGTTTCCGGTTAACGGAGATTATGTCCCGGATGACTATCGAATGGATTTACGAAGAATTCCTTATATTTTAGGAACGTTATATGGAGGCTGGCCGCTAGGAAGCTTGCTTTTTGTCTTTATTTTACTGCTGCGCTTGCTAATTGGCGGGTACGATGTAGGGTTTTTATCAACATTAATTGCTCTTCCGATTTTATCCATTCCTTTATTTTTTATAACAAAATACTTTTTACATTTCTCATTAAAAAATAGAATTATCGTGAGTACCTGTCTCAGCGTAGTCGGTTCTTTATTAGCTATGCTTGTATCTATTTTTGTCTTGCACGTAACAAGCATTCCTATTAGCGTGTGGGTTCAATTCGCGATTTTAGATGTAGCAGGCATGTTTGTGATTACCATACTGTGGGAAGCGATACGGGCAAATTTATTAGTGCTGCAGCGCCTAATGAAAGCAGAAAAACTAGAAATTGTCAGTCATTTAGCCGCCAGCATCTCTCATGAGGTGCGAAATCCTCTAACTGCAAGCAGAGGGTTTATGCAAATGCTGCAAGAAGATGAAAAGGAACCTGCTAAAAAGCGCTACATTTCGATTGCCATTAATGAACTAGACCGCGCAAAAGAAATCATTGATGATTACTTGCTGTTTGCCAATTCCGCTCCAGAACGAAATGAAAAAATGAATATATCAGAAGAAATTCATCACGTCACCCATATTATGACGCCTCTTGCCAATATGAACGGAGTCGCGATTGATTTTACATTCGATGAAGAAGTGAAGTTCTTCGTAATGGGAGAAAGAAGAAAGCTTCAGCAGTGTCTAATTAACTTATTTAAAAATAGTATTGAAGCCATGCAAAACGGAGGCACGTTAACTATTAAAGTAGGAAAAGAAGGCGGAGCTGTTATCGTTGATATTATTGATACGGGCTGCGGTATGACGCAAGAACAAATCAACCGGTTAGGCGAACCGTATTTTACAACAAAAGAAAAAGGTACGGGGCTTGGAACGATGGTATCTTTCAGCATTATTCATTATATGAAGGGAAAAGTGAGTGTGTCTAGCATAAAAGGAAAAGAAACGTGCTTTTCACTTCAATTT
Organism: Priestia sp. 40; assembly: GCF_049368575.1. Lineage (NCBI taxonomy): Bacteria > Bacillati > Bacillota > Bacilli > Caryophanales > Bacillaceae > Priestia > Priestia sp. 40. Next base: position 613,845 of record NZ_JBMPZA010000005.1, on the reverse strand, counting down.
CCACTTTGTGAATAAAGAGCAGCTTTAGGGCTGCTTTTTTTATATGCAAAAGTTTTAGAAATAGATAAAAGTAAACTGATTATTAAAAAAAGTATTGAATTTAATAAATGAAAGCGTTACAATCTATTTAAAGTTATCCGAAACGTTTTGGAGGAATTTTGAGTGACAACGATTAAAGATATAGCGCGAGTTGCTGGCGTATCTGTAACAACGGTATCTCGGGCTTTAAACGGTTATTCAGATGTAAATGAAAAAACACGGCAAAAGATTGCAGCCGTAGCAAGAGAGCTGAACTACAGCCCTAATACGTTAGCTCGAGGACTGGTTATGCAAAAGTCAAAGACTATTGGACTACTAGTTTCAGGCATCAGCAGAGAAAGCGTAAAAGATAATTTTACATTTGAAGTGCTGTGCGGTGTAAATGAGCGAGCATCTACTTTGGGCTATGATTTGATTTTATTCAATACAAACACGATGATGCAGCGAGAAAAAACGTATACCCAGCTTTGTCGAGAGCGAAGGGTGGACGGGGCAATTATTCAAGGTATTAAAAAAGAAGATCTTTATTTAAAAGAAGTAGTAGAAAGTGATATTCCTTGTGTTTTAGTTGATATTCCCGTTCATTCTAATTCAGTGGGCTATGTCACCACTGATAATGCCTTGGGAGCTAAAAAGGCAGTTGAACATTTAGCGGGTCTTGGCCATCAGCATATTGGGATGATTAACGGGCATGAAGACGCATTTGTCAGCCAAGAACGTCTCAACGGATACAGAGAAGCGCTCAAGGAATGCGGTTTGTCGTTTCGTTCTGAGTGGGTTGTAAGCGGGGATTTTGAAGAAAAGAAAGCAGAGAAAGCTGCCTGTGAGCTTTTAAATCGATATAAAGAGGTCACCGCTATTTTTTGTGCAAGTGATTTAATGGCACTTGGAGCGCTAAAAGCATGCAAAGAACTTGGCCTTGACGTACCGAAAGATATTTCGATTGTCGGATATGATAATATTGTTCTTGCTTCTTATTCATCTCCAAATTTGACGACAGTAGGACAGGAAGTATATCAGATTGGCTATGAAGCTGCAGATTTACTAATTGAAATGCTAGAAGGAAAAGAAACAAATATGGAGCGTTATCTTGATACAAAGCTAATTATTCGAGAATCAACAGCTAAAAACCACAATTAGTGGTTTTTATATAATGCAAAACCGAAACGTTTCGGGTATTGTGCGCTTTTTCCAAAACGTTTCGGTAAAATTTAGGGGGATGGAAATGGATTACCGTGTGATTAAAGAAAATGATTTATTTTTACTAACAGATCAAGCAGGAAATATCACTGAAAACCATCAGTATGGTTTAGGGCTATATATGAAAGATACGCGTTTTTTGAGCAAATTTCATTTGAAAATTAACGGTGTAGATCCTGTATTATTGTCCTCAAGTGCCGATGAAAACCTGTTAGCCACAATTCTTCTTACTAATCCGCATATGGAAAAAGAAGGAGAGCTTGTACTATGGCGAGAGTCTTTAGAAATAAAAAGAGAGCGCTTTATATATGAGGGAGTTTTCTATGAGAAAATAAAATTAAAAAGCTATTTCCCTAAAAAAATTGCTTTTACATTAAGTATCCAAGCAGATGTCGATTTTAACGATATGTTCATCGTAAGAGGTTTTCAAACAGGAAACATCGGAAAGAGAACGGGACAAATAAAGGGAGAAAGCAGTTTAACATATACATACGAAGGAGCTGATGATATTAAGCGTTCGACACGGATTTCTTGGGATAAAAAAGCCTCACACGTGCATGAACAAGGAGAGGTTATGTTTTCTTTCGAACTGAACCATCAGGAAGAAGAAGAAATTACATTAACGGTTCAGCCAAAAATGCGCGAAGACACCAATCAAGATATTTTATCAGCAGAGGAAGCCCTTAGTTTACTAACGCAGTCATATAAAAAATGGGAAAAATCTTCTACAAGGGTAACAACGGATCATCCGACAATGCAGCGTCTTATTACAAGAGGACTTAACGACCTGCGCGTACTGCTAACGGATGTAGGATTTGGTGCTTTTCCTGTAGCAGGATTGCCTTGGTTTGGTGTGCCATTTGGAAGGGATAGTCTAATTGCAGCGCTTCAAATGCTAGCTTTTAATCCTGAAGTAGCGAAAGGAACGCTACGTACGATGGCAGCATATCAAGGAACGGCAAATGATCCATGGCGTGATGAACAGCCGGGTAAAATTATGCATGAGATACGTTACGGAGAACTAGCCAACACCAATCAAATACCTTTTACTCCGTACTACGGAACAGTCGACGCGACACCATTATTTTTAATTTTGTTAACGGAATATGTGAAGTGGACGGGAGACTTCGAGTTTGTACAAGAAATGCAAATGACTATTGATGGAGCTTTGACATGGATCAATGAATATGGAGATCGAGACGGTGATTTATTTCTTGAATACCATCAGGAGTCGAGTAAAGGAATTGCTAATCAAGGATGGAAAGACTCAGGAGATTCTGTTGTCCATCGCAGCGGTGAATATGCCAAAACTCCCATTGCTTTAGTGGAAGTACAAGGCTATGTATATCAAGCGAAAATGGGTATTGCTTCTTTATATGATGAGTTAAACAAAACAAATGAAGCAAATAAATTACGTGAAGAAGCCGAGCAGCTGCGTAAAAAGTTCAATGAAGCCTTTTGGATGGAAGACGTGTCATTCTATGCAATTGCACTCGATGAACATAAACATCAAGTAGGAACAGTTACGTCAAATCCAGGTCATGTACTTTTAGCCGAGATGATGGATGAGGAGAAGCTGAACAGAGTAGCAGAAAGGCTAGTATCAGAATCTATGTTTTCGGGATATGGAATTCGTACAATGGCGGAAGGAGAAGCCGGTTATAATCCAATGAGTTATCATGACGGGAGCATTTGGCCGCACGATAATAGTTTAATTGTTCTTGGGTTGAGTAAGGCGAACAAGCAACCAGAAGCCAATAAAGTTATAGAAGGGCTGGTTGATGCAGCTGAGCATTTTGAGTACGACCGTCTTCCTGAATTATTCTGCGGCTATTCAAGTAACCTTGGGAAACCTGTCAAATATCCCGTTGCCTGTTCACCTCAAGCTTGGGCAGCCGGCACGCCTTTAGCTTTCGTACAGGCAATACTGCGACTGTTTCCTGATAGTACAGCAGGTACTATACAGATAAATCCCTTGCTCATAGACGATATGAATGAAATCTCTGTAGAAAACCTTGTGATTGGCAGTGGAAAACTTTCATTAACGGTTAAAAAAGAAGGAAGCGAAACTATTATTTACGTGAAGGAAAATACGACAAAATACGAGCTTCTATCTCAATGTAAAGTAAGAGCTCATGTAGGTTAATACGACGGCGGCTTATTAAGCGTCACTTAATAAGCCGCAGGTCAATGAAATGAAAGGAGACAGCTAATGAAGAAGTGGGTACTCGCTTTAAGTTTGCTTCTGGCAGTAGCCGGAGTAACTTTAACTGGATGTTCAAATGTACAAGAAGTTTCTGGGAAAAATGGTCAAGTCGAAATTGTATTAGCCGGCTGGGGAGGCAACCCCACAGAGACGAAGCTGCTTAATCAAACTATTCAAGACTTTGAAAATCTTCATCCTTCCATTCATGTGAAGCATGAAGTAATCACTGATCAATACATGGATATTTTAAAAACGCGTTTAATCGGCGGAAACGGTCCAGATGTTTTTTATCTTGATGCACTTGAAGCGCCTGGTCTTATTAATACAGGGGTTTTAGAACCTTTAAATTCTTATGTAAAATCTGATTTTGATGTTCAGGATTTTGAGAAACCATTATTGAAAGCGTTTCAAAAAAATGGAGAGACGTATGGTTTTCCGAAAGATTACTCCACATTAGGCTTATTTTATAACAAAAAGCTATTTAAAGAAGCGGGAGTAGAAGTACCAAAAACATGGGATGAGTTTGAAGAGGTGTCAAAGGTATTTAAAAAGAAAGGGATTCAAGCGTTTGGTGTCACGCCGGAATTAGCGCGTATCTTCTACATGGCGCAGGCAAACGGAGGAGACGTTGTAAAGAACAATAAGGCAAACTTTGCTACGAAAGAAGTCGTGGATTCTCTTCAGCCGCTCATCGATCAGCATTTAAAAGATAAAACGTCTGTACAACCCTCTGATGTAGGCGCAAATTCAGGTACGGACATGTTTGCACAACAAAAAGTAGCTATGGTGATTGAAGGAAATTGGATGATTCCATTTTTACAGGAGTCCTTCCCAAAACTTGATTACGGTACAGCGGAAGTTCCGACAATAAACGGTCATAAAAATACGATGGCATTTACGGTCGCGTATGTAATGAATGCCGACTCAAAAAAGAAAAAAGCGTCTTGGGAGCTCATCCAGTACTTAACCGGGAAAGAAGGAATGGAAACTTGGACAAGTAAGGGTTATGCATTGCCAACAAGAAAATCCGTAGCGGATAAGCTTGGTTTTGCTGAAGACGAAAAACGAGGTCCATTAGTAAAAGGAGCTGCTTATGCAACTGTCTGGCAAGATGGTCCGTATTTGCCTATTATCATGAATAACTTTAATAACCAGTTTTTAAGCGCCTTTTTGGGACAAAGTGATTTAGAGACAGCTTTGAAAAAAGCACAAAAGCAGGCAAATCAAGAGATTAGTATTTACGAATAAGGCTCGGCGGGGGAGTGGAGGAAATGAAAAACGGAAAAATACGAACGTACAAACCTCGTGATGTAGGGCAAGGATATGCTTTTATGACACCTACACTGTTTGTACTATTGCTGTTTGTTATTGCACCTATTTTTTATGCCATCTTTTTGTCTTTACATAAAGTTCAATTGCTGGGAGGAACTGAGTTTCATTTTCGAGGGCTTGAGAACTACATGAAGGTTCTTGAAGATGACAAAGCTAAAATTGCTCTTTGGAATACGGTGAAGTATGTAGTAATTGTTGTACCGGTACAAACCGCATTGGCACTTATACTGGCTGCCACATTAAATGCAGGGCTAAAAGCAGAAAAAGTTTTTCGCATTATTTATTTTTTACCTACGCTTACATCATCGGCTGTATTAACGCTTATTTTTATGTGGATGTACAATCAGAATGGGATTGTGAACGAGTTTCTAAAGTTTGTTGGTCTTCCAACTTACAATTGGCTTGGAGATCCGCAAGTTGCTTTAATTGCCATTATGATTATGAACATCTGGGCAACAGCGCCATTTTTTATGGTTATTTATTTGGCAGCTTTGCAGGACGTACCCGATTCGCTGTATGAAGCAGCTCAGTTGGATGGGGCTAATGTGTTTCAACGATTTTGGCATATTACAGTTCCAAATCTGAGGCCGGTTACATCGTTCGTAGTGATCATGGGACTAATTGGTACGTTTCAGTTATTTGATCAATCATTTATTTTCTCAGGAGGCTCAGGAGGTCCTAATAACTCCACTCTGACTGTTGTTCTTCTTATTTATCAATATGCATTTAAAAATTTAGGTACCATGGGGTATGCTGCAGCACTAGCCTTTATGCTGGCGCTCGTGATTTTGGTGGCAACGGTTATTCAGCGGAAGTTTTCAAAAGAAGAAAGTATGTACTAAAGGGGGAAGAAAAAGTGAAGAAGAAAACGGGAGTCCTCATTTTATATACGATTTTAAGCATATACGCGCTGATTACGCTGATCCCATTTATTTGGGCGCTGTCAGCTTCTTTCAAAACGCTTGAAGAAATTGTGTCAGGTACGGTGAACTTTATTCCGAAACACTTTACGCTAGACAACTATAAACAAATTTTTGTGGAACAAAAGTTGTTCCCTCGCTGGATGTTTAATAGCTTATTTATTGCTGTTGTAGGAACAGCTCTGAATTTGCTATTTAACTCAATGGCTGGTTATGCCCTTGCACGCCTCAGTTTCCCGGGAAAGAAAAGTTTGTTTATTATTATTTTAGCTGTGCTTATGATTCCTGGACAAGTAACCATGATTCCTAATTTTTTAATTTTAAAAGAGTTAGGCTGGTTAAATACCTATCAGGGAATGATTGTACCAGGAATGGTAAATGCGACTTTTATATTTATGATGCGTCAATTTTTTATCAATTTCCCAAAAGAACTTGAAGAAGCAGCGGAGTTAGATGGGTTATCAAAGTTTGGAACATTCTTCAAAATAGTCCTTCCACTTGCAAAGCCTGCGCTAGCAGCACAAACAATTTTTGTGTTTATGGGGTTTTGGAATGACTTTATGAAGCCTTTAATTGTGATGTCTGATGAAAATATGTTCACATTGACTTTAGGTCTCAACACATTCAAAGGTCAGTATATCAGTTATTGGAACTATATTATGGCAGCTTCCATGGTTTTTACCCTTCCAATTTTGCTCATTTATGCGTTTTTTAACAAATATTTTATTAAAGGAATCTCGTTTACTGGAGGGAAATAAAAAAGAGGCTGGGGTAAAAATATTTTAGTTAGAATTATAAACGAACGATTAATTTAATTAATCGTTCGTTTTTGGTTATTATGATGAACGTGACTTTTATTTGTTTTTAATGAAGTTCACTCACATACTGGTCAATCATTGCCTGCAGATCCTCTAGCGGTGTCTTACTTTGGTTCATAGACAGCTGCTTTAATGATTGAAGGGCACTATCCACAACAAACTTCCGGGGAGTCGACTGTTTAAACAGCTCTTCTTCAATAAAACTAATAAGCTCTGTACATTTTTGACGTTCAAATTCATCCGTAAATTGTTTGTGAACCCGCTTTTTTAAATCGATAAGTGCTGCAGAAATGTCCTGTTCTATTTGATTTTTAGTATTCGGGCAAGATGGAAGCCATTCTTTAATCGTTTGAGGATCGAGCAAAATGTCTCCTGAATTTGCTACTTCGTCTACAAGAGGAAGCAGGCGCTTGACACTGTAGCTTATAATTTCATGCGGATCGGTACTTGTGCCGTTAACCATAAAATTATAGTGAAAGTTGCGATGAAGCATGCCAAGAAACATAATTGCGCAATCTAGCAGGTACGGTTTTTTTTCTTCTCCAAATAAATCAATGAACCGTTTGTAGAACCAGTTTACTTCAATAAACTGGGTTTTTTTTATGTATGCTTTTAAATCAGGGTCATTGGAAACAAATACTTCTTCAAGTAATGTAAAAAATTTATGTTTGTGATGGTTTTTCATCTGTGCATCAATTTGTTTAACAAATATATCTACATCGTTCAGACTTTTACCAACCAGCAGCTGATTCCGCTCTTGTTCAATGGTCGTATGAAGCCATGTGAAAACAGCGATTAATAATTCATTTTTTGAAGAAAAATAGTTGTAGAATGTTCCTTTTGAAATGCCGCTATAATCAATGATGTCTTGAATAGAAGTAGCTTGAAATCCTTTTTCAACGAAGAGATGGTGTGCATTTTTTACAACTTGCTGTTTTCGGTTATTCATTATTATCACCTAAATATAAAATTAGACTCATGGTCCAACTTTATGATACATGATTTAAAGCGTTTACACAAATGTTCTTTTTGAAGCGAATTATGATATTGCGTATATGTATTGATATAAAAGGACTGTACCGTTAAAAAAAGCTCAGTAAATAAAGAAAATTAACGCAGGATTTTTCACTTGCATAAATTGAACTCACAGTATAATATACTCTATGTAGAACATGTGTCTAAAAAAATGAACTTAAAGTATAAGGGGGTACAATAATGAGTCAATCGATAAATCAAATGGAAAAGCCGCCTTATGGCATAATTGCTATTTTGTTAATTGGCGCTTTTATCTCATTGTTGAATGAAACGTTATTAAATGTGGCGCTGCCGTCGATCATGAAAGATTTAGATGTGACAACGTCAACTGTCCAGTGGCTTTCTACTGGTTATATGTTAGTGAATGGTATTATGATTCCAACTACTGCTTTTTTAATTCAGCGTTATTCTGTCAGAGGGTTATTTTTAACGGCGATGACTTTATTTACAGCAGGAACAATACTCGCTGGTGCTTCGCCCGTATTTTCTATCTTGTTAACCGCTCGTATTATTCAAGCATCAGGCGCGGCCATTATGATGCCACTTTTAATGAACGTATTGCTAACAAGTTTTCCATTAGAAAAACGCGGAGCTGCGATGGGTATTTTCGGTTTAGTTATGATTTTTGCTCCGGCAATTGGTCCTACCTTATCAGGGTGGCTAATTGAACACTATGAGTGGAGAATGCTGTTCCACCTTGTTACGCCAATCGCGGCAATTGTATTAATAGGCGCTTTCTTCTTATTAAAAGACAAAAAAGAGAAAGTGGAAATCAATTTGGATTTCCTATCACTTGTGTTATCTACAATTGGATTTGGAGGACTTCTATACGGGTTTAGCTCAGCAGGGGATAAAGGCTGGGATTCTGTAGAAGTATATGGCACCATTATTGTAGGAGCTGTGGCTCTGATTTTATTTATTACGCGTCAGTTTAAGCTGAAAACACCTATGCTTGAATTCCGCATTTTTAAATATCCAATGTTTGCTTTATCATCAACGATTTCGATGGTAATTACAATGGCATTATTCTCAGCCATGCTGCTAATGCCAATTTATGTTCAAACGGTACGAGGCATTTCTCCTCTTCATTCAGGATTATTAATGCTTCCAGGTGCGCTACTAATGGGTGTGATGTCACCGATTACCGGAAAATTATTTGATAAATTTGGAGCGCGTGCACTGGCTGTAACGGGTCTAACGATTACAGCTGTTACCACGTATTTCTTCAGTAACTTAGAGCTTGATACGACGTATACAACGCTCATTACGCTTTACACGCTTCGCATGTTCGGAATGTCTATGGTGATGATGCCGGTTATGACAAACGGATTAAATCAGCTGCCGCAGCGCTTTAATCCACATGGTACTGCGATGAATAACACGCTTCAACAAGTATCAGGAGCTATTGGTTCGGCTCTTTTAGTAACAGTGATGTCAAATCGTACAGCTACGCATGCAAAAGAGCTCGCTCAAGATGCAATGAGCGGAGCAGGAGCAGCGAATGCAACGGCAGCCGGGGCAGCTCAAATGAAAGAACAAATTGGGATGCAGGCAATGGTACAAGGAATTAACGATGCGTTTGCCGTCTCAGTAGTACTAGTGGTGGTTGCCTTAATTCTTTCATTGTTTATGAAACGCGCCACGCCGGCAAGTGAAGATGAAGTGATAAAGGAAAAAGCAGGACGCGAGCAGTTTGCTAAATAAAAAAGAAATCCCCGCTGAGACAGCGGGGATTTCTTTAGCTTGTATATCTAAAGCTTAAGCCCATTTTCTTTAATAATTTCCGGTAGCCGATGGACGTTTGATCAGCCATAATATGCGCTTCCATCTGCAGGTCTAAAGGCAAGTCTTCAGGTTTTTGGTTTTCAACCATTTCACGGTCTTCGTCAAAGACGCGAAGGTTAAAGTCATACACACCTTCAACGGGAGAATCTTTGTCAAAGTTTCGAGCGATTGGTGCGAATAAACGTGTTTCGCGGGCTGAAATAGGGGAGACTGCATTCATAATCCACAGCTCTGCGCCTTCTGGGAAGTATACTTTTAGCGTAGCTGTAAACGGCGGATAAACATCAAAGACGCGAAGCCATTTAAAATCAGGTGGATTTAAATGCTGCTGTTCTTTGGAATAATTGCTCACGGTGCTCGTATATTCTACATGAAGCCCATAGTCTGTTTCGCTTACTTTATATTTAGGCACAAAGGCGTTGTTTCGATCACCAAATGTGTCCGTGTGCACCCAAGCAAAATGAGCTACGTCTAAAAAGCCTTCCATTTGACGACCGGCCGAACCCATGATATCAAAGCTCGGACAAACAATTTGCTGAAAATCAGGGTCTTCCCACGCATCGAAGTAAGGCAGGTTATCTTGTTCTCCTGTAAGCGACGTCCACACTAATCCAAATCTTTCAATAACTGGATAGACGGCCATACACAGGCGGGGAGAAATGTTGGCATCAGGGTGAGCTGGAATCGATGTACATGCGCCGTCCGTTGCATAGCGGAAGCCGTGGTAAGGACAGACAATTTCATCATCTTCCACCCAGCCCATGCTAAGCGGGGTGCCTCGGTGAACGCATAAATCACGAGCCGCTACTACTTTGTGTGTGGTACGGTATAGAACTAGATTTACGTCTAGCAGTTTTACCGACGTTGGTTTCTCTGTTACATCACTGCAGCGTGCGACGGGGTACCAATACTTAGCGAGCGTCGTCCAATCTTCCAGGCTGAACGTGCAGCCTCTTGGGTAGGGAGTTGCCGTTTTTGATTTGGTCATGGTTGGTTGTTGTTCCATCTATTTTCTTCCCTTCTTTTGTAAGCTCTTTTACTAAGGGTAATATAAAAAAAGAAAATTCACACAATTTATGTAAGGAGTTCTAACATAAAATATGGAACTTTGTAGAAAGTGAGAATTTCAAAAGATGCAAATTAGAGAATATACCAATAAAAAAATTAAAAAAAGCGCTTCCTAAATGAATTTAAACGTGATATAATTTTCCAAGACGCTGGTGTAGCTCAGTAGGTAGAGCACTTGCATGGTAAGCAAGAGGTTGCAGGTTCGATCCCTGTCGCTAGCATACTAAAAAACCTTCTTTCTTGTTGAAAGAAGGTTTTTTTATTTGTGTTGGTATTAAAATTATTCTCCGAATTATTCTTCGCCGCCTTGTGAAAACTTTAACAGTTTGATAGCCTTATTAGGAGGCCGTTACAAAATATGTGTATCTTTTCCACTATGTCTTATGAATCATATTTAGAAATATTCTTAAAAGAATGTTTATTGCCTCTAAGTATTGGGTACACGAAACTAGGGGTTAAATTTCAACAGGGAGTGTGAACGATAATTTGATTACGTTTAAGAATGTGTCAAAGCAATACCCAGACGGTACGACCGCCGTGAAAAATATTAATCTAGAAATTAAAGAAGGAGAGTTTTTCGTTTTAATTGGTCCGAGTGGGTGTGGGAAAACAACCACCTTAAAAATGATTAACCGTCTTCATGATATTACCGAAGGAGAACTATACATAAAAGATAAGCTCGTATCGGATCACAACATACATGAGCTACGCTGGAACATTGGTTATGTCCTGCAGCAAATTGCTCTTTTTCCTCATATGACCATCGCTGAAAATATAGCTATTGTACCCGAGATGAAGCATTGGAAGAAAAACAAAATAAAAACGCGCATTGATGAACTGCTTACCTTGGTAGGACTAGACCCAAAGCAGTATCGAAACCGAAAGCCGTCTGAGCTTTCAGGTGGCCAGCAGCAACGTGTAGGTGTAGCACGTGCCCTCGCAGCTGATCCCCCCGTTATTTTAATGGACGAACCCTTTAGTGCCCTCGATCCGTTAAGCCGCGAACAGCTTCAGCAAGATGTTATTAGTTTAAAAGAAAAAATCAAAAAAACATTTGTGTTTGTTACGCACGATATGAGCGAAGCGATGACGCTTGGAGATCGTATCTGCCTAATGAAAGACGGGGAAATTGTTCAAGTTGGAACCCCGGAGGAATTCATTCAAAAGCCTAAAAATGAATTTGTAAAAACGTTTATTGGAAATCAAGGAAATGCTTTATTTGAGACATTGGATATGTTTGTCAAAGAAAGTGAACAGCCAGACGTAGAACCTACTGAAGAGCTAGCTTCAACCGCCACTGTTCAGCAGGCAATGGACGCCCTTTACGACCATGAAGCAATAGCTGTGAAAAAAGGGAGCAAACGCATTGGCGTTGTAACGCGTAAAACTCTATTAGCGTTTCTTTCTGATAAAACGAAAGAAGGAGGAACGCTGTGATGAATGCACTAAGCACATTATTGGATCAACGAGGAGATGCACTGTTTCAAGCTCTTCTGGAACACATTCAAATATCAGTACTGGCTCTTGTTATCGCCGTATTAATTTCAGTGCCGCTTGGACTGTACTTAACGAGGCATGACCGCATTGCTGAACCGATCATTGGCGTAACAGCCGTACTGCAAACCATTCCTTCACTCGCTTTATTAGGATTACTGATTCCTCTTGTCGGAATTGGAACCTTTCCCGCGGTTATTGCACTGTTTTTATATTCGCTTCTTCCTATTGTACGAAATACATATACCGGAATTAAAGAAGTGGACCCATCTTTAATTGAAGCATCCAAAGCCATGGGGATGAACTCATGGAGACGATTAATCAAAGTAGAACTTCCTCTAGCGCTTCCTGTCATTATGGCCGGAATTCGTACAGCAATGGTCCTCATTATTGGTACAGCGACAATCGTGGCTCTTATCGGAGCGGGCGGACTTGGAAGCTTAATTTTGCTTGGTATTGACCGAAGCGATAATAGTTTGATTTTATTAGGAGCCATTCCAGCAGCATTATTAGCGCTTATTTTTGATGGAATTCTGCGAACGATTGAACACTCAGCTAAAAAAGGATCCAAAAAACGCTCGTTTATTATGATCATCGTATTAATACTCATTCTTGTTTCTCCGTTTGCAGCGATGAGCGCAACAAAACCAGACCTTGTTATCGGAGGGAAAATTGGCGCAGAACAAGATATTTTAATTAATATGTATAAAGAATTAATTGAAGATCAAACCGATATGAAAGTAAATCTTCGATCGTCGCTTGGAAAAACGGTATTTGTATTTGAGGCTCTGCGTAACAAGGAAATTGATTTATACCCTGAATATACGGGTACAGCCATTGTGACGCATCTAAAGGAACAGCCGGACAGCAAAGATGAAACAGAGGTGTACAGGCAGGCAAAAGAAGGATTTCAAAAGAAATTCGGCCTTGTCTATTTAGATCCAATGAAGTTTAATAATACGTACACATTGACCGTAACAAAGGAATTTGCAAAAGAAAATAATCTAACGACCGTTTCAGATTTGGCAAACGCAACAGATAAAGTAAAAGCAGGATTTACGCTTGAGTTTAAAGATCGTGAAGACGGCTACGTAGGCATTCAAAAAGAATATGGCCTTACCTTCCCGAATATTAAAACGATGGAGCCGAAGCTTCGCTATCGCGCTGTAGAAAAAGGCGATATTAACATGCTTGATGCTTACGCAACGGATCCTGAAATCAAACAGTTTGGTCTCAAAGTCTTAAAAGACGACCAGCAGTTCTTCCCTCCGTATCAAGGAGCGCCTGTGCTTCGTGAAGATACGCTAAAAGAGCATCCTGAACTGAAAAAAATCTTAAATCAACTGGGCGGTAAAATCAGTGATGGCGAAATGCGTGAAATGAACTATCAAGTAAATGCAAAAGGAAAAACGGCTGAAGAAGTTGCTCATCAATTCTTAGTAAAAAAAGGATTAATTAAAGAGTAATAACGAAGAAACAGAGCTAGGACAACAGTATGTTAGTTCAAAGAAGATCCGAATGATAAATCGTTCGGATCTTTTTATTTTAGTTGCTTCTAATAGTTGATTGGAAGGCAACGCGAAGATTCCCGCGGAAAGCGAAGCCATGCATGGAAATCAAATGCGGTGCAAGAAGTCATTCATACTCGATCATTTACTCCATTCGTCCGTCTTTAGATTGGCGTCATTTCGTTATGTTTCAATCTCTTTTTAATGCGAGAGAAGCATTAATGAAAATGAACCCATGTGAACAAGCTAAAGGTACCGAATTTGTTTTCTGATAGAAGGGAGGCGCTTTTATGAATTCATTTTTTACGTGTCATCCTGTACAACATTCCTTTCAGCTTTTTTCAGTGGAACATCTTGTAACTTTAGCCATTATCGTGATCATAGGAGCATTTATTTTTTTGTGTCGAAAGCAGCTGCGAAAAAAGAGATTTGTGTTCGTTTTGCTTTCACTCGTTCTAATTGCTTCAGAAACGGCCTACCAGGCTTGGGAAATCGGATGCCATCAGTGGTCTGCTAAAGCTTCCTTACCTCTTCAGCTCAGTGATATAGTCGTGCTGCTGGCTGCTGTTATGCTGATAACCAAAAGCAGGTTTCTTTTTAATTTTGTGTACTTCGCAGGAATCAGCAGCTCTGTTCAAGCGATGATTACCCCAGACCTTGGGGGCTATGCGTATGCCCAGTTTCGCTATGTGCAGTTTTATGTATCGCATGGCGGTGTGGTACTTGCTTGCTGTATGCTAATTGCTACCTGCAGATATGAGCCGACGTTTCGTTCTTTATGGGTAAGCGTAGTATTTGTTAATCTGTACGGAGGTTTTATCTATGCCATCAACCGTTTACTTGGGGCGAATTATTTATACATGATGAAAAAGCCAGAGCACGCTTCCTTGCTGGATGTTCTTGGACCTCATCCTTTGTATTTAGTATCGATTGAAGGAATTATGATTCTTAGCTTTCTTGTGCTTTATCTGCCGTTTTGGATACATAAGAAAATCAAAGGGAAATCAATTTTGTTGAAGAGAAATGCTAATACTGGTAATTTATAAGTGTAAACTAGCTAGGATTTCCTGAATGAAAAGGAAAAAACGACTGAACAAGCTGTTAGAGGCAAACGTAAAAAACAGAAAAGAATAAAGCAAACACAGACATCAGAAGGAGAGTATCAAAATGAAAACACTGGTTATTTTAGCGCATCCAAATTTAGCATCTTCTCGCATTAATAAAGCGTGGGCAGAGCGCTTAAAGAAAGAAGAGAATGTACACGTTCATGATTTATACGCAAACTATCCTGATTTTAAAATTGATGTAGAAAAAGAGCAGGAGTTAGTTGTTCAATTCGATCGTATTGTGTTTCAATTTCCGTTTTACTGGTACAGCTCACCAGCACTCTTAAAAGAGTGGCAAGATGTTGTATTAACATACGGATGGGCTTATGGCAGCAAAGGCACTAAACTTCATGGAAAAGAGTTTATCGTAGCTACTTCGACAGGAGGACCTGCAGAAGCTTATCAAGAAGGCGGCTACAACCGTTATCCAATGAGTAATCTGCTTCTTCCGTTTCAAGCTACGGCAAATTTAACAGGCATGAAGTTCCAAACTCCGTTTTTATTTCAAGGAGCAGGCGGTGAACTGAGCGAAAAAGTCATTCAAGATAGTGCAGAAAACTACGCTCAATTATTAAGACAATAAAAAAAGCCGCGTCACAGCGGCTTTTTAATTTACATTTGTTCGTGAAAAAGAAGTAAGCAGCTTTTGAGGAGCAATATCTAATCCTTCAATTAGCAATCCCGTCATAGCCGTTAGACTCCCGACTTCAAACGATTCCCCGGCTCTCCAAAATGCTGATTCACCTTGTTTAATGTAAATTTTCAGTCCGTTATCGCCAGCTACCCAGCCTTCGCCGTGAACGACTAAAAGAAGCTGTGGAATCGTAGCTTCTTGACGAGGTGTATAATCATTTTCTTGAAAAGATAAAAAGCTGATTTTGACATCTCCAGTATGAGAAAGCAGCGGGTTTACTTTATAGGTGGAATGAAGAAAGGAACGCTCTTCTTCAGATTGAAAACCATATAATTTCATACTTTCATCTCCTTGACTAAAAAATAAAAACAGAAGTGCTTCTTATTTCATATACGCATACAGGAGAAAAAATAGAACTCAAAGTAAGCAGCTGATTGCTAGAAAATTGCTTGATTCCATCTCTATTTTTTGTCGAAGCTGAAATTTTTTTGAAGGATAGGAAGGAAAAATAGAAGTTTTTTTGAATAGTATAAAAAAGGTGTCCGTTAATGGACACCTTTTCCTAATTTAAAAATGACTGTAATGCTTGTTTATTTTCTTCAAGGTCGATGCTTAAAACAGCACCAATACCGGATATTCGTTCATTTGAATAGGAACCTTCAACCGGTAAACGAAGAGATTTTAAATCTGGCTGATTTCCAACTAAAAAATCTTTTCCTATCACGATAAATGTTTTTGGCGGAATATTTGTATCCACATATGGATCAATGACTCCCCATAGCTTAGGAGCTTTCGCCAGCGTCTTTACTTGAAGAGCTTCATCCATTAATTTACCGATAACTTCTTGTTGACGCTTCACGCGCCCGAAATCACTTTGGCTATCATGTCGGAATCGCACGTATCCTAGTAATTTATCTCCGTGAAGAGTTTGTTTTCCAGGTTTTAGCGTCATGCCAATTCCTGATGACATTTCGTGCGGCACGGTAACCGTAATTCCCTCAGGGGCAATCGTATCGGCAACTTTAGAAAAACCTTTAAAATCAACAACGGCATAATAGTTTACATCTACGCCAAAGTTTTCTTTAATTGTCTTACGCATTAATTCAGGCCCGCCAAATGCATAGGCTGAATTTAATTTGTTTTTGCCGTGTCCTGGAATATCCACATATGAATCACGCATCAAAGACACAATTTTAGGCTGATTGCTGTCTTTGTCATAATGAGCAATCATGATCGTATCGGCACGCGAATGTTCTTCACCTCGAGAGTCAATTCCAAGAAGTAGCACATTCATGCTATCTAAATTGGCACTTGCACCATTAAAATTAAACTGTCCATCTTTTCCAAAAGCTCCGTCTGCTTCTGCTAACCCTTGTTGGTATTGATAATACACATACGCACCAGCGGCGATTACAAGAATGAGAAAGAAAAGAAGTAGCTTTCTAAAGCGTTTCTTTTTTCTTTGCTTTTTTCTTTTATGTTGTTTACGTTCTGTACGTTCTTCCAAATGTCTCACCATCGCATTCAAAAATATTAATACTTTTTTGTTTGAAACCCATTATGCAAAAAATTATAAAACGACATAATAAAATTAACACTAAGGAATTAGATTAGCAAGTGCGTTCACTAGTAAATCCGCAGAGACAGCTAAAATAAGAGAAATACGCAAATAGAAGAAAGAGGAAATAAAGGTTATTTTTTTCTGAGAAATTTGTTATAATCTATCATAGTTAGGGAAAAAGTTCTGTCTTTTAAGAATGGAATAAGAGGAAAGTCTCTGTTTGCGGAGAATCGAATATAGGTCTAAATGTAGAAAAAAGGAGTGAAGCGAATGAGTATATATGTGTCATCTTCGAACCTTGTGCTGATTCCAGAAGCGGCGTTAAGTCATTGGAAACCTTACGGCGCGGGGGAATTGACCGGAGCTATTATTTCAGGTAAAGATAGTGCTGAAATAATTAAAGAGCTTAATCAATCGTCTATTCTGCCTTTTACAAGTTTTTTCTATCGAAAGCATTTTGTTATTCTGTTTGATAAAGAACAAGTGAAAAATCATTTTGAGCAGCTGCTTTTATTGTATAAATCTCAGGGCTATGTTTTTTATTCTTCTACTCTATACGATGATCATTGGTCCCAGGTTCTTGAAGGAACGAAGCAGCTCCTAACGGTGAATGGGCAAGTGGTGCCGGTGCTTGAGCTTGAACAAAACGGTGAATTTGATGTTGTGCGTGATGAATGCGGTCTGCACATTGTGATAGATGATGACGAAGACGAAGAGAAGCAGCTAGAAAAAAAAGTTCATGAGCTTTCGCTTGAAGAAGGTACCTATTTTATTGGCGATCCGGGATTTGTTGAAAACCGAGACATGCTGGTAAAAGAATATTTTCCTAAAGGTACGTACGAATTTATTTATAGATACGGAGAAAATGGCTGGCTGATGAAAGTAAGTATTCAGCGAAAAGCGATTAAAGAGCAGCTTACTACTCTTCACGCGGCTTTATCTTAACCTCTATTCATTGTACAATATTGCTAAATAACTATGTTATAATAGTAATATTGCACAATGAAAGGGGTTTTTTTAATGGAAGCACGTTTACAAAAAGTCGTATCGTGGCTGGAAGAAAAGAATGTAGAAGCGGCCTTTATTTCGTCAACGGAAAACGTATTTTATTTAACTGGATTTCACACGGATCCGCATGAGCGTTTGCTTGGCTTATTTGTGTTTAACGAAGCGGAGCCGATGCTTGTTTGTCCATCAATGGAAGTAGGACAAGCAAAAGAAGCCGGCTGGAAGTTTGATGTGATTGGATATGAAGATCATCAAAATCCTTGGGAACTTATTAAAGAAGCTTTACATAAACGAAACGTAGTAGATGTGAAAAAGGTTGCTGTAGAGAAAGAGCAGCTGCTGTATGCGAGAGCCGAAGAACTGCTTAGCTTATATCCAAATGCTGAGCTAGTCGGAGCAGAAGAGAAATTAAATCAGCTGCGTTTAATTAAAGATGAGCATGAAGTTGAGATTCTGCAAAAGGCAGCTGCCTTAGCTGATTTTGGTGTAGAAGTAGGCGTAGCTGCTTTAAAAGAAGGCGTTACGGAAATGGATGTTCTAGCTAAAATTGAATACGAGTTGAAGCGAAAAGGAATTCGTGAGATGTCGTTTTCAACGATGGTTTTATTTGGTGAAAAAACGGGAGAAGCGCACGGGAATCCAGGTCTTCGCACCTTAAAGCCAGGAGATATGGTTCTGTTCGATTTAGGTGTAGTGCTAGACGGATACTGTTCAGATATTACGCGTACAGTCGCTTACAAGTCTATTAATGATAAGCAAAAAGAAATCTATGAAACGGTACAGCGCGCTGAGCAGGCAGCTCTTGAAGCTTCAAAGCCCGGCACTCGCATTGGCGACTTGGACATGGTAGCACGCAATATTATTACAGAAGCAGGGTATGGAGAGTATTTCTTGCATCGTCTTGGTCATGGTCTTGGTATCAGCGTGCATGAGTTTCCTTCAATGAGCCGCAACAATGATGATGTGCTTCAAGAAGGCATGGTGTATACAATTGAACCGGGTATCTATATTCCAGGACTTGGAGGCGTGCGTATCGAAGATGATGTAATCATTACAAAAGATGGATACGAAACGTTAACGAAGTACCCAAAAGAATTACAAATTATTTCATAATAATGTCATAAAAAATAGAGGCTGCCATGGTGCAGGCTCTATTTTTTTATGAGAAAAGAAAAAATTGGTTAAGGTTTCTTGTTTGCTTCTTGAGACAATTTCATAGTATGTTACGAAACGATAACATTTCTATCACATTTTCTAAAAACTATATCGCAAGCGAGTCCAGTAGTATATGCTGTACAGTAGGGAGCTTTTTAAGGTCGCAAGCAAGGAGGTTTTGTATGAATAATTTTACAAAAGATGAAGAATTAATTATACATAAAGCAATAGATGTATTTGGTCAAAAGGATCGAATTGAAGATTATTCAGATGAAAGAAAAAAGCATGGTATTCACGTTGTGGCGTGTGAAAATCATCCGCGTCAAGACGTAACCGCATATGCAACGCTCGGTGGACATCAATGTCCGACAGGCTATACAGTTGGAGGGATCCCGCTTCGAATTGAAATCGTTGGGGCTTGTCATGAGGAATTCGGTATTTATTCTGCTATTTTAGCTAACTGTATTTTCCATATGATGAAATCTCATGTGTCCATTTTCCCAGGAGCTATTTATAAAGATGTTATCACGGTTCTTGATGACAGCTTTCATATGCAGCACATTTTGCTGATTCCGCCGTTTTTATGGGATAATTTCTCAACGATTGAACTATCTGATAAAAAAGTAACGTTCCTGCAGGCCGTTCCGATTTCAGAAAATGAACGTGCTTTTGCACTTGAGTACGGAGTAGATTCGTTGCTAAGCCGCTTTGATGCTGAGCAGGTGAATGTCTTCAATTTAGAAAGAAGATCTGTTGTATAAACAAAAAGAGCGCCGACTGAGACGCTCTTTTTTGTTATTGATTAGTAGGTCAATTCTTTTTGCGGTATAGCTTTTTTATGACTCGTTTGGTAGCTGTGAAGCACCATGCCTCCTATGATAACTCCCATTCCAACCCAAGAAAGAATCGATGGTAAAGGACTTGATAGAAGGAAGACCTCTCCTAGCAGGGCAAATAAAACTTCCATCGATTGTGTAGCTTCAACTGCACCTAACTTTTGAGAATCTTTTCTAACAAGGTCGGTTGCCGCAAAAAATAAAACCGTTGCACATACTCCTGAAAGTAAAGCAACTAAACTGCTTTGATACATCTGAGTTGTTTTTGGTAGTCCATCGGTCACGTAGGCATAGACAGAAAGAATAATCCAAAACGGCAGGCTTGAAAGTGTCATTCCAAGCACGCGCTGAAACGTATTAAGTGACGACACCTCCATCATTTTACGGTTGCCAAGCGGGTACGCAAAAGAGGCAATCAAAATGGGAATGGTACAAAGCAAGGCAGTAGCAGCCGACAGCTCAGTCGCATGCTCAAGCTGCATGAGCACAACGCCTATTAAAATAATAAACGAAAAACCTAGCTGTTTAAAAGGAATGGCTCCTCGCTTCTTTCCTTCCTTGTAAAACAAAGGAGCTAGGAGAGACCCCGATAAAATTGTAATTTGCCAAGTGCCTGCAATAAGCCAGCCGGGACCGTAGGCTGAAGCAAAACAAAGAGGAGCGTAAAATAAGCCAAATCCAACCGTGCTCCAAAGCAGCCATTTTTGCGGCTGGGCTTTTATTTCTGCCACCACAGGTTTGATGCCACCCCAAAAATAAACAAGCACAAGCAAAAGAGGTACCATAAAAAAATAGCGCAGAGATGCGCTCCACGCCCAGCTGCCTCCAGATAAATCCATCGCTCGATTTAAAACGAATGTAAAAGCAAAAAAGAATGATGCAGCAACGCCTAATAAAAGAGGCTTCACTTTGATTCCTCCTCACTTGTCAGCGCTTCACCTAGTGTCAGCCAGTTTGTTTCGACAAGCTGTGATGTCAGTGCGGAATCTTTTTGACAGCAAGCGTTTATGATTTCTTTGTGCTGATCAACGGAAGCAAGGCTAGCAAGAGACGAAAAACGAGCGATTTCCAGACGCTGAATTTTGGCGCTTGTTTGTTTTACAACACGTTCTAGCTCTATATTGTTCGCCCGTTTTAAAAAAACGGAATGAAATGCTTCATCCGCTTCGATCGCTTTAAGGACATTTCTTGTTTTGATCGCATGTTCCAGAGATTGATTGTGCTTGATTAGTTCGCCCATATCTTCTTCTTGTAACGAAGTACAAGCCAGCTTAGCAGCAAGTGCATGAAGAGCTGCGACGACAATAAAAGATTGTTTTGCCTCCTCAAGGTTTAATGGAGCCACTTTTGTAGAAGAGCCGGGTGTTGTTTGGACAAGGCCTTCATCTTCGAGCCTTTTTAATGCTTCTCGAACAGGAGTGCGGCTAACTCCAAATTGCTCAGCCAGTTCTTTATCTTGAAGCTTTTGTTCCGGCTGAAATTCAAGCATAACGATATTGTGTTTAAGTGTTTGATAGACTTCCTCCCTGAGGGAAAGTCGTTTGAGAGGTTGAATATTATTTTTCATAAAACCAATATATCGCATATTACATTAAATGACAATGTGAAAATTAAAAAACTTCGTCTAAAAAGCAGACAACTGCTTTTTAGATGAAGAGCTTAATTACTGCTGCGCAAAGATTTAGATAAGATGCTCGCAATCGATTTGCTGTGCTCGACCTGCGTTTTTTTGGACTCTTTACGTTCAAGAGCTACTTTTTGAAGACTTTTTTCTTCTTCAGTTTGAGCAATAACTTGAGGAACGGGTGCTGGTTTTCCATTTTCTAATGCAACAAAGGTGAGAAAAGAAGTAGCTGCAATACGTTTAATGCCCGTTAACAAATTTTCGGCAATCACTTTAACAAAAATAATCATGGAGCTTTTTCCTGTGACAACAACAAATGCTTCATATGAAATAAAATCTTCTTCTGTGACAGGTTCAATAAAGTCAACGTGATCAATAGAAGCAGTAACACACGATTTTCTGGAATGTTTAGCTGCTGAAAGAGAAGCTGTCATGTCCATATCAGCTACAATTTTTCCGCCAAAAAGGGTGTGGTGATTGTTTAGATCATTTGGAAAAATGTGCTGTGATTTGACTACTCGTGAGACGCTGCAAAGTACTGCCTTTTCGCTCATTAAAAACACTCCTTCAAACTGTTTATATGGTTTAATGTATGTTGACTACTTGTTCTTATGTATACAAGTTACAGAGAGCCCTTTCGTAAAAAGCTCTTCACAAGCTTCTATATGGTAAAATAGAGCAAATACGAAAGAGAGGATGAGAGCATGAACTTAACTCAATTTTCTAGAAGAAAATATACGGATTTCCCTACACCTTTAGAAAAGCTACCGGTTTTATCGCAGCAGTTAAACGGACCTTCAATTTATATGAAGCGCGATGATATGCTTGGACTGACAGGGGGCGGAAATAAGACGCGTAAGCTTGAATATTTAATAGCAGATGCAAAAGCGCAAGGAGCAGACGTGCTTGTAACGTGCGGAGCGATACAATCTAATCACTGCCGTTTAACGCTCGCTGCTGCCGTAAAAGAGCAAATGAAATGCGTGCTCGTATTAGAAGAAGGGGAAAATAAAGCAAGCGATCAGCCGACGGGAAACTATTTTCTTTATCATTTATTAGGCGCTCATGACATGCGGTTTGTCGCTGAAGGTTCTGATTTAACAGCGGAAATGGAAAAAGTAGCGCGCGAGCTAAGTGAAAAAGGTCATAAGCCGTATTTAATCCCAGTAGGAGGTTCGAATGTCATTGGTGCAACAGGCTACGCTGCCTGCGCACAGGAGCTGCTTATGCAAAGCTATGAGCAACAAATAAAGCTTAGCCACGTAGTTTGTACAAGCGGCAGCGGAGGCATGCATGCAGGATTAGTGGCAGGCTTTCAAGGCCTTCAAAGTGGCGTGTCTGTTATTGGAATGAATGTGAGTCGTGCTAAAGAAGAGCAAGAAATGAAAGTTGCCAAGCTAACGAGCGAACTTTATGATCATTTACATAGTAAAACGCCTTTTAAAAAAGAAGACATTGTGTGTATGGATGAATACGTCGGTCCAGGCTATGCTGTTCCGACAGAAGAGATGGTGGAAGCAGTCAAACTTGTGGCCAGTACGGAAGGGATTTTATTGGATCCTGTGTATACAGGAAAAGCGATGGCCGGTCTGATTGATTTAATTCGAAAAGGTTATTTTAAAAAAGATGAAAATGTGGTGTTCGTCCATTCAGGAGGTTCACCGGCTCTTTATGCATATACATCAATTTTTTCATAAAAAAGCAAGGGGTTCGACTCCCTTGCTTTTTTAGTTTATATAGGAATAGTAATTGAAAACGTCACTCCGGCGTCTGTATTTTCAGCCGTAATTGCTCCATCGTGCATCGTAACAATACGCTTTACGATGCTTAAGCCAATACCGAATTCACCGTTTGCTCCTTTTTTAAACGGTTCAAACAAGTGTTGAAGCACGCTTTGATCAATCGGCGGACCATCATTGCTGATTGTACATTGAACGTTCGTTTGGTGTTTAGCAAGTGAAAGTGAAACCTTCGTCTCGGCATAGCGCAGCTGATTGTTGAGTACATTTTCAAGAACTTTTGTCCACAGTTCTTTGTCTCCTTTAATCGTTGCGTTTACGTCGTCAAATTCCCACTGTATTTCAGGGCGTCTCCACCGCAAGCGATCTACTACTTCATGAAGAAGTGCAGTAAAATCAAAATGGTCTTGTGCAAGCTGATGAGTGGACATATAGTCAAGCTTGGTTAAATAAAGCAAATCGCGGATTTTTTTCTCAAGATTTTTGGATTCATCTTCAATAACTTTTACCGTTTGAGATAAATCACCTTTTGGATAAATGCCGTCTTGAATCGACTGAGCGTAGCTTTGAATGACCATAACCGGTGTTTTTAAATCGTGTGAAATATTTTGAAGCAACGTTTGCTGTGCTTCATCTTTAGATACGAGCCTTTTGCGCATTTGCTCGATGGACGCGCCTAGCTTGCCAATTTCATCGGAACGGTTCACTGTAACCGGCTCATGCCAATTTTGTTCGGCGATTTTTTTTACATCTTTTTCAAGCGATACAAGCGGCTTGCTTAAATATCTTGATAGCCAAATAGATGGAAGCCAGCTGAATAGAAATACAATCGAAATCACGAGAAGCAGCTGTTTAAAAAGAGTAGAAGTGAGCGCATTTCGGTACGTATCCCACGAAAATGAAAGCAAAAAAGCAGGCTGTCCGTTTACACTTACTTTTCGAATTACATAAAAAAGCGTCCGGTTGCCGAGGTCTTTTTCATAGCGAGCGACTATTTTTCGCTGACTGATTGCATCTTCCTGTGCTTTTCTCAAAAAGTCTTGAGGCAACACCCGTGATGAAAAATAAGAGATATCTGCATGCTCAGGCAATAAAATATGATCCACGGTTCGATTGCCAAGCGTTGGTTCACTATCTTCATTGCTAAAGTAGTATTCACCTGAGCGGCTTGGCAGGCCGTATTCTTTTAAAATATGCTGTTCATT
Organism: Priestia sp. 40; assembly: GCF_049368575.1. Taxonomy (NCBI): domain Bacteria; kingdom Bacillati; phylum Bacillota; class Bacilli; order Caryophanales; family Bacillaceae; genus Priestia; species Priestia sp. 40. The sequence goes on along the minus strand of NZ_JBMPZA010000005.1, from coordinate 589,572 downwards.
CTCAATAGTGGTATAAATTTCGTTCGTGAAGAACTGCCTGAGCGTCGTTGGGAATAAAATAGCGAGCAAAATTGAAATAAGCAGTAAAATACCGGAGATGACGAGCCAAATTTGAAATGCAAGCGACTTGTTTTTCATGCTTTCATCATCCGGTATCCGTATCCGTAAATCGTTTCAATTCGTGCTTGCGGCATTTTTTTACGCACGCGTCTTACTAAATCATCCACCACTCGGTCCGTGCCGAAATAATCTTCCCCCCAAATGAGATTCAGCAGCTGCTCCCTTGAAAAAGCCTGTCCAAGGTCTTTTGAGATAGTGACAAGAAAATCAAATTCTTTAGACGTTAAATCAATCGGCTTTCCATTTTCACTGACTGTACGGGTATGTAAATCGATTTCATAAGGAGTCAGCGCAATGGTATCGGTTTTTTTTTGATTGGAATCATATACGCGGTTTAGCAGTTTGTTTGCTCGAATAACTAGTTCACGAGGCAAAAAAGGCTTTGATAAATAGTCGTCGCTGCCCATTTCAAGCCCAAGAACCCGGTCAATATCGGCATCGCGGGCTGAGATGAAAATAACAGGCACATGTGGCGTTTGCTGCTTGATTTCGCGAATGAGCTGATACCCGTCAATGTCAGGCAGCATAATATCTAAAATCCACAGATGCGGAGGCGTTGCAATCATTTCTTTGGCGTCCGTACCGTTAAAAAATGAGCGAACGTCCCAGCCTTCTTTTTGAAGGTAAAGGGTTAAAACTTCGTTTAAATTTTGTTCATCCTCTACTAAATATAGTGTAAAGCTCAAATTTGACACCTTCCTCTGAATATATGAAAATTAAGGTAAATAAAGCATATTGCGCCATCTATGCGCGTTTCTTTAAAGGTCTATGTACCCGCTATTATACTACGTGTTTGCTGTTATAAAGAAATTTTTCACAATTTCACACATTGTTTTGATACTTATCCCAAACTTTTATTTTATAGTATAGATAACATAAAATTTGCTACGTTAAAAGGAGTGTTTTTCATGGATCCACGTGATTATGAAAGAGAACAAGAACGAAAGGAAGAATACGAAAACCGCCAGCAGCGCTATGATCAGTATCAGCCTGCGTCATCATCACAACCTCCAAAAAGACGCTTATTTCCAGTGATTGCATCTTCAATTGCAGGAGCAGTACTTGGAGGAGGAATTGTGCTATACGGTGCTCCCCAGCTGGGGTTAATGGATTCAGCTGATACGCAAACAGCGAATCAAACAACGCAGACTCAAACCGCAACAACAACGAGCACAACGCCTCGAACAGTAAGCACAACCGTGAATCAGTCAGATCTTGTTTCAGTTGTAAATAAAGTATCAGCTGCTGTTGTAGGCGTGAACAATATTCAACAGCAAACAAATCCATTTTCTGGAGATACCCAAACGCAAGAAGCAGGAACGGGTTCCGGTGTTATTTTCAAAAAAGAAAATGGAAAAGCATACGTTGTGACCAATAACCACGTTATTGACGGCGCAAGCGAAGTAGAAGTGTCACTTTCAAACGGACAAAAAGAAAAAGCTAAAATTGTCGGAGCTGATGCGCTAACGGATTTAGCAGTGCTTGAGATGTCTGACAAAAATGTTGAACAAGTGGCGAAGTTCGGGAAATCATCGGATTTAGTAGCGGGTGAAACGGTGCTTGCAATCGGAAATCCTCTTGGTGAACAATTTTCTCGTACGGTCACACAAGGTATCGTGAGCGCAGCAAAACGCTCTGTCCCTATTTCAGACAATTGGAACGTGGATGCAATTCAAACGGATGCGGCGATTAATCCAGGAAACAGCGGCGGGGCCTTGATCAATTCTTCCGGTGAAGTAGTCGGTATCAACAGTATGAAAATTTCAGAAGACAATGTAGAAGGCATCGGCTTTGCTCTTCCAAGTGATGAAGTGCAGCCGACAATTGAACAGCTGATGAAAAACGGAAAAATAACGCGTCCATATATGGGGGTAGGTCTTCAAGATGTAGGTCAGCTTTCAGCTGCAACAAAACAAGATCAGCTAGGCCTAACAAGCGATACGTCTGAAGGAGTTGTCGTAACGACGGTTGAACCGTTCTCTTCTGCTTCTGATGCAGGTTTACAATCAAAAGACGTGATTGTTGCCATTGATGGAAACGAAGTCAAAACATCCAGTGATTTACGTCAATATCTATACACAAAACGCAAAGTAGGAGACACGGTAAAATTAGACGTGTACCGAAATGGAAAAAAACAAACCATTTCTTTGAAGCTTTCAGAGCAGCAGGATAACAATGGATGAGTTCAACACCGTTAAAGCTGCTGCTAGCAGTATTAACAGCGTTCGGATTTTTAACCGGCTGCGGAGGGAAGCATTCAAACACGATGTTTCCTTCTGTAGAAATTAGTCAGCTATCTTCTACCAAAGAACTGGCAGCGTATGAGGGAGGCAAGGTGACAGGAGCTGAATTCAACCGTTTTTTAGCCGTTAAAGGGTTCTTAAATCCAGATGCTCCGCTAAATGATACAAGCTACCGCAAAGAGTTATTGCGGCAGCTTGTTATGCAAAAAATCTTAATTTCGCATCTAAAGACAAGCGATAAAGTACAAAAACAAGTTGAGGATATGTGGAAGCAAATTAAACGCTCATATGACGAGGATACAAGAAAACAAGGTTATGAAGTGTTAAATATTCGTTCTAGTGATGTAACCAACCAGCTAACGAATCAGTTTAAATTAGAAGAATATTTCCGTAAACAAATTACGTCTGATGAACTAACTGCTTACTATAAACATATTGAAAACGATCTAACGCGCGTATCTTTTACGCAGCTGGCTTTTTCCACTTTACATGATGCCGAGGCCGCTTCGGCTGAACTGCAAAAAGGAACATCGCTTCAAGACGTTCAAAAAGAATATGCTGATGTCCAGACAATCAGCAAACTAGAGAATGCTGATAATCTAAAGCTTTCAAGTCTATCTCCCTCTTTTATAGGTGTTTTAAAAAAACAGCACATCGGGGAGTGTAGTGAGCCCATTAAAATGGGTAAAGTCTATTATATTCTTATTTTAAAACAAAAAGATAAAAAAACGGAATCAGAAGTCAAAGAAGAAATGATGAAAGAACTTGTTTTGAATCATATCAACCGGTATATCCAGGATGAACTGCCAAGGTTTCACGTGACTTTCAACCTTAGGTAGTTCCCTTTTATATAGATTGATTGTTTTCAAAAAACAAGCAGGTAAAAGAGCTTTCTGTTAATAGAGAGCTCTTTTACATTTTTAAGTAGACAGAAATGTCAGCACCTGATAAAATAAAATTGTAAAACTTTCATTATTCGGAAAATTTATACCCTCCAGCTTTGGAGGGTTATTTTTTATGCTGTTGGACGAATCCATGAGGCTGAGACAAAAATATTTTCGTTGAAGGGAGATCCGAACGGGTTTGGTTCTTGATGAAGAATCAAACTCATTCGGATTTTTTTATTGGCAGGGTGAACGGATGTCGTTATGTCTCAATCACTTTTCATCTTTTAAATGACTCAATAATGCAGGAGCCATCTCCACGTGAGAAAGGGCGATGTGTGAAATCGTTTTGGCATAAGGTGTAATTTCGTTAATAAATTGTTCGAGTACGTGCAGATGAGGAAGCTGAAGCTTTGTAATAAAGCAGGCTTGCCCGGCGATGCGTTCACAGAATAAAGCGTAGGGATACTGAGAAATAAATCGTTTAAAACGTTCGTGCTCTCCGTTTTTCATAGTTACTTCAATAAAACACGATACAGGCAGGTGCAGCTTTTCATAATCAATATCGATTGTATATCCTTTTATAACACCAAAGCTCTCTAGCTGTCTTACTCGCTCTGCCACCGAAGGAGCAGACAGGTTAATTTGTTTTCCTAGCTCTCGTAAGGAAAGGCGGCTGTTTTGCTGCAGCGCCTGCAAAATCGATAAATCAATTTCATCAATTTTCAATTGAAAACCTTCTTTCTTATTAACGTTTCATTTGATTAGTAATAGTAGATAAGATATTTTATATGTAATCTAAAATCTCCATTTTTCTTACTATAATAATTAAAAAGGAGTGAGTGAAAAATGGCAAGAGTTTTATTAACAAACGAAGAGGGAACAAATTTTGAAAAAGCATTGAATTTAATTCCACATGTAAAAAGGTTGTATGATGAGCTTTACGACACGCTTTGGAACAGCGATATAGTAGAAAAAGAGACCAAGGAAAAAACTAGGCTTTATCTAGCAGGTGTTAACGGCTGTGAGACGTGTATGAGCATGTCATATGTAGGTGATAAGACGCTTAATCAAAAAGTGTTAAGAGAAAAAGAGCTGGAAGAAAAAGACCGGCTGCTGTTTCGATTTATTGATGTATACCGAGTGCGTCCAAGGGAGTTGACCGATGCTGATATGGATCAATTAAAGAAATTTTACAGTGATACGCAGCTGCTAGAGCTTTTGGCTGTTATTAATTTATTTGATCAATTTCACAAAATGATTGTCAGTTTAGATTTATATGATTTTTGCAGCTTGCAGGGCAAGTGAAGTCTTCGCTAAAAATATCTTGACAGACAAAATCCACAGGAGTAAGATAGCTTTCGTGAAGTGAAACGTATCATGAATCGAATCGATTATTCTAAAAAATAGATCATAGACATTTGAATAAAAATCGCTTAATCCATTACGGAGCGGAGGACCCATTATTTACGCACATATTGTGCTCCGGGGTGAATCCTTAAAAAGGTAGGGTTACTCTTAAAACCCGAACCCGACAGCTAACTTCGCAAGCGTTTTGAGGGGGAAGAGTCTGAAAAAACACGGGAGCCTTCCTGTGTTTTTTTGCGCTTTTTTTAAGAAAAAGATGTAATTTTTTAGAAAAAGTATAAGCTAAGAGAACACACAGCAGTTGAAGGAAGGAATAAATACATTATGAAAAAACAGTTTGCTGTATTAGGATTAGGTCGTTTTGGAGGCAGTTTGGTTGAAGAGTTTGCTAATCTGGATGTGGATGTGCTCGCTATTGACCGCAATCAGGAGGTAGTAAATAAATTTAGCAACTTAGCTACATATGTTGTGCAAGCAAACGCGATTGATGAAGCTAGCTTAAAGGGGCTAGGTATTCGCAATGTTGATCATGCTCTTATTTCGTTTGGAGACGATATCGAAGCAAGCGTGCTCGCAACGATGCTGTTAAAAGATATGGGCGTTAAGCAAGTATGGGTAAAAGCGGTGAATATGTATCATCAAAAAGTACTTGAAAAAATAGGAGCGGATAAAGTCATTCATCCGGAGCGCGATATTGCTAAGCGGATTGCTCATCACGTGGTGTCAGAAAAAATTATTGACTATATTGAACTGTCTAAAGACTATAGTATTGTTGAAATTGTCGCTTCTAAGAAGCTTCATAATAAAACGCTTTTTGATTTAAATATTCGCGCAAAGTACGGCTGTAATATTATCGGCTTTCAGCGAAAAGACGGGGAAATGGTGATTTCGCCTACGGCGCATGAAACAATTGAACAAGGAGATATGCTTATTGTCATCGGACATAATCGCGATTTAAACCGTTTTGAAGAAGAAGGAGTTTAACACATGAAAAAACAAAATATTAAACTCACCCCTCCGCAGCTGTTGCTCTCTATTTTTGGTGGAGGAATTATTATTGGTGCTCTTCTATTGATGATGCCTTTTTCTACTACCGAGCCAATCCGGTGGGTAGACGCTCTTTTTACGTCAACTTCCGCTATGACAGTAACCGGCTTAGCCGTCGTAGATACAGGTACACGTTTTACCGTCATCGGTCAAACGATTATTATGCTGTTAATTCAAATAGGCGGTCTTGGCATTATGTCATTTGCCGTGCTGATTTTTATGATGCTCGGTAAAAAAATTGGATTTAAAGAGCGTATGCTCGTTCAGCAGGCGTTAAATCAGACGAGCGTCGGCGGAGTTGTCCTGCTAGTTAAAAGGCTGTTTATCTTTTCATTTTTAATTGAGTTTGTTGCGCTTATCTTTTTAGCGATACGCTGGGTTCCGGAATTCGGGTGGTCTAAGGGGCTATTCTTTAGCTTGTTTCATTCAATTTCGGCTTTTAATAACGCTGGGTTCGGACTACTGTCTGATAACTTAGTTCAGTATGTAGGAGATCCCATTATTAATATAACGATTTCTTTTTTGTTCATTATTGGTGGGTTAGGATTTACCGTTCTTGCTGATATGTGGGTGAAAAAATCGTATAAAAAACTAACGCTGCATTCAAAAATTATGATTATCAGCACGTTCGCCATTAACGTGATTGCCATGCTTTTTATTTTTTTCTTAGAGTACGGCAATTCGCATACGCTCGGAAATTTATCATTAGGAGACAAAGTATGGGCTTCTTATTTTCAAGCGGTAACAACAAGAACCGCTGGATTTAATACAATTGATTTAGCTCACCTGCATGACGCAACGGTCTTTTTAATGGTTTTGTTAATGTTCATTGGTGCAGGAAGTGCGTCAACAGGAGGCGGTATCAAGCTCACGACGTTTGTGGTGATTGTCTTTTCTGTATGGGCATTTTTACGAAGCAGGGAAGATATTGTGCTGCTAAAGAGACGACTTCTTCCTCTTCATGTGTTTAAGGCTCTAGCCATCACGATGATTTCGATTATGTTTGTGTTTGGGGCTATTTTTCTGTTAAATATTTCAGAAAACCTCCCGTTTGTAAAAATTATGTTTGAAGTTGTTTCTGCGTTTGGGACAGTAGGTTTATCCATGGGAGCGACTCCTGAGCTTTCATACTTTGGACGCGTGATTATTATCTTTATCATGTTTTTAGGAAAAGTGGGGCCATTAACCCTTGCGTTTTCATTATCTAAGCAAAAGCGTGAAGCCGTTCGTTATCCAAACGAAGATATAATGCTAGGATAGAAAAATCGCCTTCGATGAGGCGATTTTTTTATATTATTTATACGTTCAAGACATATAAGAGGTTACGCACAAAACAGTTGCGATGAATAAAAAGAAGGCAAAGACAAGAACAATGGGCAATTTGGAATGTCGGCGCATTAAAGGCCCCCCTTTTTTATAGTAAAAATCTCTTACTATATATAACGAAAGAAACAAAAATATGATTCACTTTTTTTGGCGAAATTTGAAGGTTTTTCTCATAAAAATCCGCACCCCTGTCCTAAACATTTTGCCAAGCTCTTGCATACACTAAAAGCAGATAACAGGAAGTGAGGGATGTTACGTGGGAAAACAAAATTTCGCGTTAATCGTTGTGTTATTTGTTTTACTTGTTATTGTCGGTGCGTCTGGCTTTCGCTTTTAAACGTTAACTTTATTTGTGCATAGCCCCCGTCAAAAAGGGCATACTAGGCGGAAGTAAAAACCAAAAATTTCTTCAATATTGCCGAACAATGAGTTCCTCTACTCATTCATCTAATCGGTATGTAGCCATGCGAAAGCATGGTTTTTTTGAAATAGGAGAGGATGAATGATGTTCATCCCCTCTAGAAATTAGTAGTAGCAAGAACACCCTACGATTACTAATAGAATAAATAAAACAACGATAAATGAAAAACCAAAACCGCCTTTTGCGCCCATATGTGTAACCTCCTTTAATAAAAGTCTCTATATCCTATGTACTAATTGGGTTAAGTGATTGAGAAATTTGCCTATTTTTTAACGGTAACGATCTTTTGAGAAAAATGAAGAACACTTACTTTTTTCATTTTCGTAAAAATCCTTTATGATAGGAAGAAAAGGAGGGCAAACAGGTGGGAATACATGCACAATACGTCATGAATCAGCTAGAAGAGGGAAAGTGGAAAGAGGTCAAACGCGAAATTCAAGAAGAAATGAAGAAAAACCCTCAAGCATCTGATTTGTACTGTTACTTAGCGGTTTGTTTAGCAAAGCAAATCGAAGAATCCATTATTTTTGAAAAAATGGTATTGAATTTAGAGATGGACCGAGCTCTTCATCAGGCATTAACATTAAATCCATCTTCAAGCTTGGCGCACTTCGTTCGAGGAATAAAATACCGGGAAACTCCGCTTATGTTTGGAGGGAATTACGAAAAATCGCTGTCTTATTTGCAGCGGGCGCAAGATCTTGGTTTTGAAGGGATTATGCTGCCGCTCGAACTCGCCAAAACCTATATTCAATTAAAAGAAATGGAAAAAGCGAAAGAACAAATCGCCTATGCCCGGGAAATCAATTGTACTCACGCGGATATTAAAAAAGTTGAAAACATGCTGCAAACAGGACGATAAATCAAAAGTCCTGTTTTATTTTTGGTTTTTAGTAAACATATGCTGATTTTCATAAAGAATTGCTTTTTATATAACAATAAGAATATTTATAAAAATTTTAAGAAGTTCATGTAAGTCCAACGACTTCTTAACTGCTAGATTTTCTACATTATTAGAGCGTTCAGTCTACATAATTCCAAAAATAGTAAGAAACTATCAGCCTATGGATAAATTGTTAGAAAATATAGATAATTGTAAATGAATAGAGAGAAAAGTTAAACATGCGACTAACTAAAAAAGCAAAGGTCTGATTTACTTTGCTTTTTGTTTATACACACATGTAAAAAATATCATAATAAACCAATTTATTCTTTGTGAAATCCATCGTTTCAGACGATGTGAAATAATGTATTTGAAGGAGGAGACCCAGATGAAGGTTATGAAGATGTTGGTTATTGCGTTATTTAGTGTATGTTTAGTTGTCACACCAGCTGCTGCTGAAGTTCCGGGTGTCGACCATTCAATGAAACGGGGTGCTACACAAGGAATTGTAGCGGCATCTCACCCGCTCGCTGCTGAAGCGGGGAGGAAAGTTTTAGCTGAAGGCGGAAACGCTGTGGATGCGGCAGCGGCCATTCAATTATCTCTAAACGTTGTGGAACCGATGATGTCTGGTATCGGCGGCGGCGGCTTTATGATGATTTATGAAAAAAAGAAAGATAAAATTACGATGCTAGACAGCCGTGAAATGGCACCGGCTGATGTTACGCCTAAACTGTTTTTAGATTCAAAAGGAAAAGTCATTCCTTTTAGTAAGCGTCACATAACAGGAAAAGCAGTTGGAGTTCCTGGTACGTTAAAAGGAGTAGAAACAGCCCTTAAAGATTATGGAACAATGGACTTATCAGATGTTATTAAACCTGCTATTACTCAAGCGGAACAAGGAATCAAAGTAAATTGGTCGATGGCTCAGTATATCGATGAAAATGCGGACAAGCTTGAAAGATACCAAACGGCCGGTAATGTATTTGTGCCGAATGGCAAGCCGTTAAAAGAAGGAGATAAGCTTGTTCAGCCTGATCTTGCGAAAACATTAAAGCTTATTCAAAAAGAAGGGTCAGATGCTTTTTATAAAGGAGAAATTGGAAAAGCGCTTGTTAAAGAAGTTCAAAAACGCGATGGAAGCATGACCATGGATGATTTAAAAAATTACGTTGTAAAAGAACGCGAGCCGGTAAAAACAACTTACCGCGGCTATGATGTGGTTAGCGCGGCTCCTCCTAGCTCCGGCGGATTAACCGTGCAGCAGATTTTAAAGCTAATGGAAGGTTATGACGTAGAAAAAATGGGTTCCAATACGCCTCAGTATCTACAGCATTTAACGGAAGCTATGCACTTAGCTTTCGCTGACAGGGCGGCGTATATGGCGGATGAAGATTTTTACGCAGTACCGAAAAAAGGACTGTTAGATGAAGATTATATTAAAGAACGTCGCAAATTAATTAATCCCAATAAAGCAACGCCTAATGTCAAAGAAGGAGACCCTTGGAAATATGAAGGGAAAGAAAATCCAAATAAAGCAACGGTAAAGGAAGAAAATCCAATTGGCCAAACGACTCATTTCTCTGTTGTCGATAAATGGGGGAACATGGTTTCTTACACGACTACCATTGAACAAGTTTTTGGCTCAGGAATTATGGTTCCGGACTATGGATTTATGCTAAATAATGAAATGACGGATTTTGATGCCACTCCGGGAGGCGTGAACCAGGTTGAGCCTAAAAAACGTCCTCGAAGCAGCATGTCTCCAACGATGTTGTTAAAAGACGGAAAGCCGTTCATGGCAATTGGTTCACCGGGAGGCCCAACCATTATTGCGTCTGTAGCAGAAACGATTATGAATGTTATTGACCATAAGATGCCGATTCAAAAAGCGATTTTAACACCCCGTATTTATTCAGGCGGCTATCCAACCGTAAGATGGGAACCTGGATTTAGTCAAGATACAATTCTTGAAATGATGGCCAAAGGACATGCGTTTGAAGAAAAGCCTGAGCATATTGGAAACGTTCAAGCGGTTATCTATGACTATGAAACGGGGAAAATGTACGGAGGCGCTGATAATACGCGCCAAGGCACGGTATTAGGAGTAGACGCAATTAAATATGTATCCAAACAGCCAAAACCAATTAAAGAAGAGAAAAAAGGAGAGTTTACAGTTGAAGTCAACCGTGCAGTGTACCCATTTACGGATAAGCAAGTGAAGCTGATTGATGGAAAGCCTTACGTTCAGTCCGACCGCCTGCTGTTAGGCTTAGGCGTCATTGATTCGAGTGACTTAAAGCTGTATAAACCAAATCACCACTCTTATTTATCAGTTATCAAAGTAGCCAAATCCCTTGGCTACAAAGTGAAATGGGATGAAGAAAAGAAAGTGGTCTCATTAGAAAAAGATCCTGGTGAAAACGATACAGGCGATGATGAAGACGGAGACGTTATTACAAATTAAAAAAGAGACTGAGACAAAAGTATTCTAAGTGAAAGAAAATCCGAACGATGAATCGAGATTCTTGATGGAGAATCCAACTCGTTCGGATTTTTTTATTGGTATGGTAAACGTAGGTTTCATTTATATATTGGCTCACTCCCTTTTTAAGAAAGCAAATAAAATTGGCGATTTTAAACCAAACGACAAAAAAATTGGCGTGGTTTGCCAAAGAGTTGTAGAAATCGACAGTTTTTTTGGCATGTGTAAGAAAAACCGTGATAAAAAGACTGATAGAATGCTACAAACAAAGTTGGCATCATTTTTGCATAAGAAATAGATGAGGGGCTGTATCAATGAAAAAATACATAGTTAAATAAACACCTATGTTTACTTCACACAGAATAACATGCAACGGAGGTATAGAAAATGAAAAAAGACATTTCAATTATCGGTGTACCTATGGATTACGGACAAACAAGAAGGGGCGTAGACATGGGGCCGAGCGCAATCCGCTATGCGGGCATGAATACACGCTTAGAAGCTCTTGGCTATACCGTACACGATGAAGGCGATATTAAAGTAGAGATTAAAGAACGGGCAGACGTAGATAAAAATACGAATCTAAAAAACTTAGCGGCTGTAGCCAGCGGAAATGAACAGCTGGCTGCAAGAGTTGAAGAAGTGAGAGAGCAAGACCGCTTTCCGTTAATATTAGGGGGAGACCACAGTATTGCGATTGGAACGCTTGCAGGAGTGGCAAAAGGTTCAGAAAATTTAGGCGTTATTTGGTATGATGCTCATGGTGATTTAAATACCGCTGAAACATCTCCATCAGGCAACATTCACGGCATGCCGCTAGCAGTGAGCCTGGGTATTGGACATCCTGTACTTTTAAATATTGGAGGGTATACACCAAAAATTAAACCTGAAAATCTAGTTATTATCGGTGCGCGCTCGTTGGATGATGGTGAAAAAGAGTTAATTAAAGAAAAAGGAATTAAAGTGTATACCATGCACGAAATTGATCGTTTAGGTATGACGCAAGTGATGAAAGAAACGATTGATTATTTAAGCGGTACAGACGGTGTGCACCTGTCGTTAGACTTAGACGGCTTAGATCCAGATGATGCACCAGGCGTAGGTACACCTGTAAAAGGCGGCATCAGCTACCGAGAAAGTCATTTAGCAATGGAAATGCTAGCGGAAGCAGACATCGTTACATCCGCTGAATTTGTAGAAGTGAACCCTATTTTAGATCAGCATAACAAAACTGCAGAAGTAGCGGTTGCGTTAATGAGTTCATTGTTTGGCGATAAGCTTTTATAAGAAAGAGCTACTTATAGGTATCGTGTGGAGAAAATCTGTTATGATCCAAGAAACGGTCATACAGGACTAAGCGGCTGCCATCCTCGCTACGGGGGTGGCGCCATTTGAAAATCATCCGGCATCAATGGACTTCAGTCAGGAAGAGCTACCTAATAAGCGGCTATAAAAACAAAATAAACCTAAAAAAATGAAAGCGATTTCATTTTTTGTGCAGCAAAGGGAGGAAATGGGATGAATATTCCACAGGGACAGCCAGGAGAATTAAAAAGAACGATGAAAACAAGGCATCTTTTTATGATATCACTAGGGGGATGTATTGGTACCGGTTTTTTCCTTGGGTCAGGTTATACCATCAATGAAGCAGGTCCGATGGGAGCAATGATTTCCTACTTAGTAGGAGGGATCATTATGTATCTAACGATGCTGTGTCTTGGAGAATTATCGGTTGCTATGCCAGTTGCAGGATCGTTTCAAACATATTCCACTAAATTTATAGGCCCTGCAACAGGTTTTGCGATTGGATGGCTGTACTGGCTAGGATGGGCAGTCACGGTTGCACTTGAGTTTTTAGCTGCCGGACAGTTAATGCAAAGATGGTTCCCAGACTCGCCCGTTTGGTTATGGTGCGCCATTTTTGGGGCGTTAATTTTTTCATTAAATGCACTTTCAGCTAAAGCATTTGGTGAAACAGAATTTTGGTTTTCAAGCGTTAAAATTTTCGCCATCATTATGTTTATTGTTGTAGGCGGAGCGGCAATGTTTGGAATCATTGATATGAAAAGCGGACAGGAAGCGCCGCTTTTATCAAACTTCTTTGCCGAAGGGCTGTTTCCAAATGGAGTAACGGCTTTGCTGATTACAATGATTACGGTGAACTTTTCGTTTCAAGGAACAGAATTGATTGGAATTGCGGCAGGAGAAAGTGAAAATCCGGAAAAAACAATTCCAAAAGCGATCAAGCAAACGGTTTGGCGTACGCTTTTCTTTTTCGTCTTATCTGTGTTTGTCCTAGCAAGCATGATTCCTCGTGAAAAAGCAGGCGTTGTAGAAAGCCCGTTTGTTGTTGTGTTAGACAGTGTAGGTGTACCTTACGCGGCGGATATTATGAACTTTATCATTTTAACAGCTCTTCTTTCAGTCGCAAACTCTGGATTTTACGCGGCTACACGTATGCTTTATTCTCTTTCAAGAGAAGGAATGGCAAGTCCTGCGCTTGGAAAAGTTAACAAAAGAGGAGTTCCATTTAATGCACTATTAATTACGCTTGTGATTTCATGTTTTTCTCTGCTTTCAAGCGTAGTGGCAGCTAAAACCGTTTTTGTGTGGCTGATTTCACTCGCTGGACTTGGCGCTCAAATTGGCTGGATTGCGATTACAGCTTCACTGCTTGCGTTTCGTCGTGCTTACGTGGCTAAAGGTGGAAAAGTAGAAGATCTGAAATTTAGAACACCTCTATATCCAGTTCTTCCTATCGTAGCGCTTATTACGAACTGTATCGTTATGATCAGTCTTGCGTTTGATCCTGAGCAGCGAATGGCGTTATACTGCGGAGGTATTTTCTTTATAGGCTGCTATGTTTATTATTATTTGAAAATTCGAAAACAAAATCAGTCAAAACAAGAGCAAGAAGTTCAGCTTGCGGAAAATAAACGAATGATTATTTAACATAAAAACCCGGAAAATCACGATTTTCCGGGTTTTTATGTACTCGCCTTTAGCTATCTAGTGTTGTTTCTTCATTTTTACGGTGGCGAAGTCTCCATAGCGTGATAAGGGCAACCAGTGTAAGAACAATACCGCTGCCGAGCAGGATATGACTCACTGTTTTATCCTGCTTTTTTTGGCCTTGTTCAAAATATTTCTTGTACATTGCCACCGCAGCTTTATTTTTCTTGTATTTTTTCGGAACGCTCATTTCTTTTCCGAGTTTCCAGCCGTCTTTATAAGCTTTTTGCTGTAAAGGTTTCACATCTTTATTCGAATAAAAACCTGCTTTGTACCATTTTTCTAGTTGAGGCTTGTCCTGAAGACTTTTAGGCGCTCTATAGGTTTGATAAGTGAAAGCTGAGTCGTATCCGTCTGCTTTTACGTCTTTTTGTTTTTGTTTCTGTCCTTTTTCATATCCTTGCTCAAAGGCTGTTTGCAATTCGCCTTCTGCTTCTGCGGGTACTTCGAGTGGAAGGTTGTGATAACCTTGTACGTAGCCTTGCTTTTCAAACTGCTTTTTTTGCTGCTCCAGCACTTCGGCTTGAGCGGTTTCAAAGCCTTCTGTAAAAGCCTGACGTGTGACATCCTCATCATCATACATGCTCGGAACACTCATTGAATCATTTTCAAGACCTTGGTCATAGCCTTCTTTTTTTGCTTTGACAGATAAGTCCATTAAAGAAATAGCTTTCTTGTAGCCTTGAACATAACCTTTATTCCAGTCGGAGGACTTAGAAGGGAAAGGGTCGATTTCTGATTGAATAGTAGCATGTTTGTAATCAAGGACGCCTTGCTGATAGCCTTCCTCTTCGCCGGCAGCCATTTCATTTTCTTGTTCAGTCTTAAGTTCTTCCTCTTTTTGCTGCTGACCTTTTTTATATCCTACCGTATACCCCATCATAAACCACGTGAATTCTTCAGAAGATTTGTCCAGCCCTGTTGTTTGATCAAACTGTTCAAATTTTTTCTGTGCGTATCCATCTTCTTCTCCAAGCGAATAGCCTTCTTGATAGAGAGAGTCAAAAATAGCTTTTACATCTTCAGTTGTATCCACGTCTGTTGACTGGTCCAAAACATCGGAAGAGGAATCCGGGGAATCGGGAGTAGCATAAGAAGGGATGGGATCACTTGCAAGAATAAGTAAGCAAGCTGTACTAATAACGGCTAATTTTTTTTTCATCATTTCTTCACCTTTTAGTTCAAAGTCAATGTTTATTTTGTAGTTTAAGCGTACAGCTTTCCATGCAGAAAGGCGTGTAAAAGTTTTTCCAATTATGAAAATTATAACATTTAAATGAAAAGGAGAATAGGTGGTAAAAAGGAGAAATATGTGTTTTTCGCAGAGTTTTATCTTTGGCGCTGTTTTGCCTTTTTTACTCTGTATGAGCGGTAAAATATTTCAGCCGCAAAACAGAATAAAAGGAAAAAAAGAACAAATAATTCGGCGAACTCCATTACGCGAAACGGGCTGTAGGCATTTTGAAGAGCCATTGAAAAACTAAACCCTTGCATCATATCCACGCTGATCGAAAATCCCATTAAGCATCCTAACAGCAAAGCTGATATCCAAACGATTTTCATACGTCTCACTCTCCATTTTTGTTTTTTCTTAAAAACATTCTACCGATAGTTTTTGTTATTTTTTTTGTCTTACGCTTTGATCGCTCTATTAAAAATTGCATACAAAGCATTTATTTGGAAAAAGCTAAAAAAAAGAAAAGAAAGGTGTTTTTAATCGTGCCTTCTTTATTTAAAAATAAAAAAAGCAAAGACGATAAAAAGGAAACAGAAGGTTCGCTACCGGAGGAACAAGAACTGCTGAAGCAGTCGCTTGAAGGTAATATAGCCAACATAAAAAAGCGAACGGGGAACAGCTCGGATATGGTGATCCGCTATATAAAAATCGGGGAACGGGCGACCATTCAAGCCGCTGTTATTTATATAGACGGGATTGTAGACAATCAGTCTATTCAAGAGCTGTTAGTAGACACCATGATGAAAGATGATGTGTTTTCTGAACCAATAACGCCTCAAAACGCCTTTACGTTATTAAAAGAAGATGTAGTAGGAATTGGAGACGTTGCGATTTTACATACGTGGAGTGAAGTTTTTCCAGCCTTGATGTCAGGAGACACGCTTATTTTGATAGATGGAAACAACCATGCAATGAGTGCAGGTACGAAAGGCGGAGAATGGCGTTCGATTCAAGAGCCGACTACACAGCTTGTCGTTCGGGGTTCAAAGGAAGGGTTCACGGAATCAATTGCTAAAAACATGCCCATGGTTAGGCGAATTATCAAATCGCCCGACTTATGGGTAGAAACGATGAAAATTGGAAAAGTAACGCAGACAGACGTTTCAATGATGTACATCAATGGAATTGCCAATGACAAAATCGTAAAAGAAGTAAAGCAGCGTCTTAACCAAATTAATATCGATAGCATCTTAGAATCAGGCTATGTGGAGCAGCTTATTGAAGACCAAACGTACACTACTTTTCCTACGATGTATCACACAGAGCGTCCCGATATCGTTGCAGGAAATTTGTTAGAAGGGCGTATTGCGATTTTTGTAGACGGAACGCCATTTGTGCTGATTGCACCGGCTGTCTTCATTCAGTTTTTTCAGTCTCCTGAAGATTATTATTCGCGCTTTGATATTGCAACATCGATTCGTTTTTTACGCATTCTTATTTTCTTTATTTCACTAATTGCACCGGCTACGTATGTAGCGATCACAACGTTTCATCAGGAAATGGTTCCGACGAAGCTGCTCATCGCCATTGCTGCACAGCGGGAAGATGTTCCGTTTCCTTCCTTGGTTGAAGCGCTCATTATGGAAGTCACATTTGAAATTTTGCGAGAAGCCGGTATTCGACTTCCAAGGGCGATCGGTTCTGCAGTTTCAATTGTAGGAGCGCTCGTGATTGGGCAAGCATCGGTTCAAGCGGGGATTGTATCTCCAGCGATGGTTATTGTTGTGGCGATGACGGCGATTGCAAGCTTTGCTACACCTTCTTTTGCCATTGCGATTTCCGCGCGGCTCATTCGTTTTGTTTTTATGATTGCAGCAGCTACTTTTGGGTTTTATGGCATTATTCTGTGCTTTTTAATGATGATTGTTCATCTCTGCAGTCTTCGTTCATTTGGCGTTCCATATATGACGCCTCTTGCTCCATTTATTCCGAGCAACTCAGGTGATACGATTGTTCGCATGCCGTGGTGGATGCTCAGACACAGACCAAGGCTCATTAGTAGTGGAAATATGACGCGAGAAGGAGAAGACCAGCGCCCAACACCTCCTAAAAGCCGGGGAATGGCAAACACTACGGTGAAAGAAGGCGATCAAAATGATGCGTAAAGGGCTCTTATGTACAGTAATGGCGTTTACGATTTGCTTTCTTTCAAGCTGCTGGAGCAGTAAGGAATTAACTGATTTAGCGATTGTCGCAGCGATGGGAATTGATAAAACAAAAGATGGTCAGTATCAAATCACGCTGCAAATTATTAATCCAGGTAACGTAGCCGGCGGTCTTCAAGGAGGCGGCGGAGGTACACAAAGTCCGTCTGTTTCTGTATACGGAGCAAAAGGCGCAAACTTAGTGGAAGCAAGCAGAAGAGCATCGAGCACTGTATCAAGAAGACTGTACTACGCTCACACAAACTTAATTGTTATCGGAGAAAGTCTAGCGAGAACGGAAGGCATTGATGTTATTATTGATGCCATTGACCGAGATCCGGAATTTCGAATTACATCTGATATGGTCATTGCAAACGGCGTAAAAGCTTCCAGCTTTGTAAAATCTCTTACGCCAATTGATAAGATTCCAGCTAATAAAGTCCTTAAAACGCTGGAGCTCACAGAGCAAAAGTGGGGAGAACATATGAAAGTATCGGCTCAAGAAGTTATGAAAAACCTCGAATCTCCTGGAAGTCAAGCGCTGATGTCAGGGTTTGGAATAAGAGGTAGCGCTCAAAAAGCCCAAACGCTGCAAAATCTGCAGCAAACTGCTCCTGAATCGACTCTTCGTGCAGAAGGACTCGGCATGTTTAAAGATGGCAGGCTGATTACATTTTTATATGGAAAAAAAGCGCGAGGCGTGATGTGGCTGCGGGATAAAGTGCAGGGAACAGATGTGAATATTTCATGGAAAGATAAAAAGAAAGCTATTGCTTATCAAGTCGTCCGTCAGCGAACAAACGTGAGTGCAAATATGGTGAACGGCAAACCAAAGATGATTGTAAGAACTAGGGTAGAAGGGGATATTGGTGAAATGGAAGTACCTGTAGATATTAAAAATCCATTTGTGATTCTTGATATTGAAAAAAAAATAGAAGCAGCGATTGAAAACGAAATAAAAGAAGCGTTTGCTTTTGCTCAAAAGAAACAGACGGATGTTGTAGGATTTGGAGAAGTCGTGCACGAAAATTATCCGAGGCAGTGGAAAAGGCTTCAGCACGAGTGGAGCGATGTGTATTTTCCTGAAGTGGAGATGGATGTGAAAGTAGAAGCGTATGTAAGACGAGCAGGTTTGCGAAACAAGTCGTTTATGTCTGATGCGGTAAAACAACGACAGTAAACAGGAGGGAGCAATGAGTGGAAAAAGTGAAAATTAGCTCTGTGCAGTTTTTTATTTTAATCGTCCTTTTTGAACATGGAAGCGCATTGCTCATTCCGCTTGCAATGGATGCAAAACAAGACGCCTGGCTTGCTATTTTACTCGGTATGTTTGGGAGCTTGCTGCTTTACCTCATTTACTACCGGCTGTATAGGTACTACCCTAACATGCTGCCGACAGAATACATGCAAAAGCTGCTAGGGAAAGTCTTGGGATCTGCACTTGCTTTTTTATATTTGCTTCATTTTTCATATGCTGCCGCTCGCGTACTTCGTGATTTTGGAGAAATGCTGCTGACATTTGGCTACCCCGACAGCCCTTTGTTTGTCGTGAACGCGATGCTGATGCTGTTGATTATTTATACCGTGCACAAAGGACTTGAAGTAGTGGCTCGGGCAGGAGAGCTCATGTTTATTTTGATGTATATCTTGGCTGTAGCAGGATTTGTGCTTATTTTTGTTTCAGGATTAATTGATTTTACTTCTTTAAAACCGATACTTGGAGATGGGATTTGGCCGGTTTTAAAAACAGTCGCCACTCAGACTCTGTATATTCCGTATGGAGAAGCTGTTGTGTTTACGATGATTTTTCCATATGTAAAAGATCCTAAAAAAGTAAAGCTTGTAGGCCTTTGCGGCATTGTGTTAAGCGGTATTAATTTAGCAATTACAATGGCGATCAACGTGAGTGTATTAGGGATAGGGTTGACTAACAGGTCGGTCTTTCCGCTTTTAAGTACGGTAGAGAGCATTAGAGTAGCTGATTTTTTAGAGCGGCTAGACGTGTTTTTTATGATTGCGTTAGTCATTGGAGGGTTTGTTAAAATCAGCGTCTTTTTTTACGCCGTGATTGTTGGACTTTCCACGCTGTTTAAGGTAAAACGACCTTCTGCGCTGACATATCCTGTGGGCACGGTGATTTTATTTTTTTCTTTGACGATTGCAAGTAATTTTCAAGAGCATTTAAAAGAAGGGCTAACGATTATGCCGGTGTTGCTTTTTATCCCTTTTCACGTAGTGATTCCGCTTGCGCTGCTCTGTATAGCATTTATTAAACATCGCATAAAAAAAACAAAAGCGCTGCAGCCATCCTAATGGCTGCAGCGCATTCGTCTGCGATCTTTTACTGCAAATGCAGCTGCTCTCGCTCTTTTTTTACTTGTTCTAGCTGTGAAATCGTAACAAGCTGATACCCTTGTGCGTGAAGCTGCTTCATAATTTCAACCGCTGCTTCGGCACTTGTTTGGTAAATATCATGCATTAAAATAACTTTTCCGTCTCCGACTTGGCTCATAACTGCTTGAACGGAGTGAGGAACGTTTCGATATTTCCAGTCTTCAGGATCGATATCCCATAGAGTCACGCCAACATTTCCAATATAACGTCTTACATTTGCGTTCACGGCTCCATAAGGAGGACGTACATGCAGTGGTTCATAGCCGCTCACTTGTTTAATGAGAGCTTGGGTATCGCCTATTTGGTGTTTGACCTGCGCTTCGTTCAAACGTGTGAGCTGAGGATGGTCCCAAGAGTGATTTCCGACTTCGTTGCCTTCCTTCACCATACGTTCGATTGTTTCAGGATAATATTGAACGCGGCTTCCTAACACAAAAAAGGTAGCGTGCCCGTTCACTTCTTTTAATCCATCTAAAATTACATTAGTAGATGAAGGGTTAGGTCCATCATCAAAGGTCATTGCAACGACTTTTTTAGTTGGATCAATAGGCGCTCCTTGCTGCGGCATTTCGTTAACGATATGTTTTGGAGGCGTTTCTTTGACTTTATTTTTATTTGCTGCTTCGTCTTTGTAAGCATCGCTCAGCATGTCTTTAAATAAATCTTTTTGGATAGCGATTGTTTTAGTTTTCGTTTGTTCAGCACCTAGCTGATAAGGTTTAAAATAGATCACAATACTGTTTTCAAACAGCGCAAACTGACTGAAATTTTGATTAGCTGCCTGAGTTCCTTTTTGAAGGTCCGGGTCAAAATTAGCTGTTTTCATTTGTTTTTTTAATTCAGCATATGAAATAGCCGAAAGGCGATCTAAATAATTTGCATCTTCTTTAAATAAATCCTTTAACGTCATTTGTTTTTGAGCGGGCAGGTCAAATGTAAGGGTTTTGAGAGAAGATGTTCCTTTCTCTCCATTTATAGATTCATATTCATCAAAGACAACGCTTAGCGTTTGCTTGCTGTAATGGACGATTTTATATGTAATCGTTAATTCAGATTTTTTCTTTTTTGACTGCTTCTTCAGCTTTTTTTCATAGTGTGCCACTTGATCTGTTACGTAAGCTTGAATGGATTGATCAATTTCTTTTTTACCAAAGGAAGGGTAGCTAATGGCATAGCCTCCGTCGGTAAGGTCCTTAACTAGCGTTTGAATTTCAACGTTTGGATAGGTTTGATCTGTTTGAATACTTGCCGTTTTTTTCTCTGTACTGTTTGCTTTGACGATATAACCTGCTGTACCAAGAAGCAAAATACAGCATCCAAGCAGTGTCAAAATACGTTTGTAGCCCATGGTTTTCATGTAGTAATATTCCCCTTTTTGTATATATCTACCTAATAGACGCATGAGACCATCATTTAGTTTTACTTTTTTAAAAAAAACCAAACTATTTTTCTACTTATTCCGTCTACCTTATAGACGTACTTCAGCAAGAGAAAATAGAAGGGGCATGAAAGACGATGAAAAAACATGATGCATATCAGATGCTCGTAGCGTGCGTGACCGAGCATAAAGCGGATTTTTACCGGCTTGCTTTTAGCTATGTAAAAAATCAAGAAGATGCGCTTGATATTGTGCAAGAATCGATAAAGAAAGCACTCATTTCAATGGACAGTATTAAGGATATTCAATCAATTAAAAGCTGGCTTTATAAGATTGTTGTACGAACGGCAATTGATTTCCTGCGAAAGCATAAACGTTTAACACTTGTGGACGATGAAGCGCTTGAGTACTTGAGCAGCGGGCGCGAAGATCAGTATGAAGATATCGATTTAAAACAAGCAATGGATCAGCTGCCGGTTAAATATAAGACGATTATTATTCTGCGGTTTTTCGAAGATTTAAAAATGGACGAAATTGCGGAAATCATTGAGGAAAATGTAAATACGGTAAAGACAAGGCTATACAGAGCGTTGAACCTGTTGCGGATTACGATGACGGAGGAGGACTTAGAACAATGAATGAAAAAATAGAAAAGTTAAAGAAGCAGTATCATGACATTCCGATTCCACACGAATTAGACGATGTTGTCGCACAGGCACTTGCTTCACATCCTCGTAAAAAGAAATCCTATATTTGGCCGAGCGCAGTTGCGGCAGCAGCGGTGATTTTTATCACAACGGTGAATGTAAGTCCAGATGCGGCAAATGCAATGGCAAAAATTCCTGTACTGGGAAAAGTAGTAGAAGTAATCACATTTGAGGAACTGAAGCAAGAAGAAAAGCATTCTCGTATTGACGTGAAAACACCATCGATTTCAGGCTTGGAAAATAAAGGTCTTCAAACAAGCTTGAATAAAAAGTATATAAAAGAAAATGAACAGCTGTATGAACAGTTTAAAAAAGAGATGAAAACATTACAAAAAGGAGAGAAAGGAAACGTGGCTGTCAGCAGCGGCTATGATATTATGACGGATACCGATGATTTGCTTGTGGTTCATCGATATGTGGAAGAATCGAGAGCTTCAACGTCGAGCGTCAATCAGTACGACACGATTGATAAAAAACACGAAGTGCTCGTTACGCTTCCAAGTTTGTTCAAAGATAAAAGCTATATAAAGGTCATTAGTGAAAATATTAAGCAGCAAATGAAAGATCAAATGAAGCATGAAGAAGGCAAAATCTATTGGCTGACTGAAGAAGATATGGATCCTTTTAAAAAGATTGCTGAAAATCAAAGCTTCTACATTACAAAAGATCACAAGCTTAGAATTGTATTTGATAAATACAAAGTCGCCCCAGGATATATGGGAAACATTGAGTTTGAAATTCCGACAGACGTTATTTCAAACCTTTTAGTGGGCAAACGGTATATTCATTAAAAACCAAGCATGAACGCTTAGCGTTCATGCTTGGTTTTTTTACATAAAGAAACGAAAAAATTTATTTTTATGCAAAATAAGTTGAAATATATAGGCAATCATGTATAATATTTTGTATATATTTTCATTCTTTTTATTTATAAAGTCTTAGGGGAAATTGATGTGAACGGTTGCATTTTTAGAGAGGAAGTGAAGAGGTGAAACGCACGTTAAATCAAGATACGATTAAAGATGCCATGCTGTTTAATCAGCTTGTGATGCAGGTAAGCAAAGCTCTTTGGAAGTCTACTGAAAAGGATTGGGAGCAGTGGGTTAAGCCGTACGATCTGAGCATTAATGAGCATCACATTTTGGGGATTGCTTATCAGCTGGAAATTGCGTCGATGACCGACATTTCAAAGCTAGGCGTCATGCATTTATCCACAGCTTTTAACTTCGCAAAAAAATTGCACTTGCGAGGCTATCTTACCCTTTCTAAAAATGAGAAAGATAAGCGGAATACATACGTACAGCTCACAGAAGAAGGAAAAAAGGTGTTTTTAAAAACGCTCGAGGATTATAATCCTCTTGAAAATCCTTTGTTTCAAGGAGCGATGCCGCTGCGAGATGTTTACGGAGAGCTGCCTGACTTTGTTGAGCTGACGGCTCTGATTCGAAGCATATACGGAGAGGATTTTGTCCAGTTTATCGAACGTTCTTCTCAAGAGCCCGCTAGCTTGAAAAAATAAAAAAGCCTTCTTGTGCAAGCTGAGAAGGCTTTTTTGCATATCAACTTTTTTCAGTTAACCGTTCAAGTTCTTCTGAGGAATGTGCCATCTTCTCAATTCGCAGAGACAGCTGCTTCATTACATTCGCTATTTTTTCAAGCTCTTTTTTTGTTAGAACGGTTTGCTGTTTGTTCTCGGTTGTTATGCTAAGAACGTTCGTGAAAAAAGAAGTAATGTTGTTCATATTGTCAGCCGTATCTTTTGTTAATGTAGCGACTTCTCCCCCTAACGCCGAGACGCTTTCGATTTGTTTTTGAATGTCTCCGATAAAAGTGGAAATATTGGAAATAGATTTCTTCGTTTCTTCTGCAAGCTTCCGTACTTCCTGTGCCACCACTGCAAACCCTTTTCCATGCTCGCCCGCTCGAGCAGATTCAATCGAAGCATTTAATGCTAATAAATTTGTTTGCTCAGCAATAGAAGTAACAATCGAAACAATTTGATGAATTTGCTGTGATGTATGTTCGAGCGTTTTCATTTTGTTTTGAATGAGCGACGTATTTTTTTGTATGCTTCCAAGCATGTTTTGTTCTTCTTTTAATTTTGCTTGACTCGTAACGGATTCCTTCTCAATGACTTCTGCTAGTTCAGAGCTTTTGTTTGCATAAGAAACGACGTCAGAAGACTGACTGTGCATTTGATTCATAAATTTCTTCGTTTCTTCAGATAACGAAGAAAGGATAGATGATGTACGAGAGATTTCTAGCTGAATTTTCTCTTTTTGAGTCTGAAGTCCAGCGCGCTGCTCGTCATATTCAAGCTCATAGGCTTTTAACACAATTTGCTGTTCTAGACTAATAAGTTTTGTCATACTTGCGATAAAAGCTAGACATTCTTCTTTTGATTCCATCGTACGTTCACATACTGAAAGAAGCGACGTAAATAAATTTTGGAATGCGCACAAATACCAGTTTGGCTCAAGTCCAATTTTAACGTGCATCTTGGAAATTTTTTGACGTTTTACCACAAAAGCGTCGTCTATTTGTCCATCAAACATTTCTAAGATGTGCTGTTTTAACGTTTGTTTTAATGCATGGACGCTGCTGTGCTTTTCGATAATCGCAACCAAATGAGCCTGTTCGCCAATAGCTTTATAAAAATCATTCACGATTTCTTCGATGGCGTTCAGCGCGTGAACTTGAAATCTGGCAATTCGTTCGAGATCCTCTGCTGTTAAGGAAATCATGTTAATCTGCTTTTTTATCATCGGGTCCGATACATGAAGCTTTACAGTAACGGATTCGACAGCCGCGGCTTCGGCGTGCACGTTGTTTCGTTTAAACCAATTCATGTTTATCACCTTTATTTGCTAGAATAGTTGTTTTTCTCTTCTTCTTCTTCTTCTTCTTATATTTCGGCGTTTTACATCCAAGAGTTGAGGCTGTTTAAGAAGATTGTTATCAAATTGTTATCTTCTATTAATTGAATTGTTATCCGCAGATGGTATGGTTGTACGGTGCTTAAAACATGATTCGGGGAGGAAACGAAATGAAAAAAATGCTATCGGCGCTTCTTGTAGGAGGAGCTTTATTTGCAAGTCCGGCAATGGGACATGCTGCGTTTGGCGACACGGTTTTAAAACAAGGGATGACAAATGATGATGTTGAACAAGTTAAAACGGTGTTAAAAGATAAAGGATTTTTAAAAGGCGAAGTATCGCGTTATTTTAATTATGAAACAAAAAAAGCGGTTATGGCTTTTCAAGAGAAACATAACCTAGGAGCAGATGGAATTGTTGGAGAGAATACATACAATGCATTAGGTAAAGGCGGCGTTGTAGAAGGCGAATCAGAAGTGAATACGGATAAAGTAACCAGCAAAGCAAAATCCTTAATGGGCACGCCGTACAAATGGGGCGGCACTACACCTTCAGGATTTGACTGCAGCGGATATCTTCAGTATGTATATAAAGAAAGCGTAGGCGTTGATATTCCAAGAACGGTTGAAGATATCTATAAAGCAGGTGAAAATGTAAGTGAACCGCAGGTAGGAGATCTTGTGTTCTTTGAAACGTACAAAGAAGGTCCTTCTCATGCAGGCATTTATCTTGGAGACGGAAAGTTTATTAACGCATCGTCTTCTAAAGGCGTTACAATTAGCGATAAAAATTCAAGCTATTGGAAAGAGCGCTATATAGGAGCAAAGCGTATTGCAGCCAACTGATTCTTCATTTAATAGATAAGAAAAGACAAAGCTTAGGAGCTTTGTCTTTTTTTGTTTAGGTTTCAATAGGTAGGAGGAAGTAGGAAGTAATCATATGCAAAACGGGCTAGTCATGTGCGTATTTGTATGAAAATACACCAAAAGTTCTGTCACCTTTATGATAAAGCTTGTATATATTGGTAAAGTAATCTCTTAAGTTACGTCAATGGTTGTAGGTAATTTGAAGGGAGAACCGTATAAAAAGGAGGAACAAAATTTATGTTTTTTTGTTGTTACCGTCGCTATGTAGAAAAGATAAAACACCTGTTGTTTTCAAATCGATTTGCTGAATTTATTCAGGAAAACACAAAGAAAGCGGTAGAAGAAGTCGTTTATTCTGACACGTTCAAAGAATACGTAATAAATATTATTAAAGAATCTCAAGAATCACCTTTTAAAGAAATTGCCGAGCAGTATATCGGAAAAGAAGTTGTGATTGAAACAACGGCTGGTCCACTAGAAGGTGTTGTGACATTTGTAGGAGATGATTATTTAGAATTAGTAGAGTCTCCAACATCAACAGTATTACTTCCATTTACAAGCATCGTTACTATTCAAAGCGCTTAAACGAAAGGAGAGAAAAGTATGTTTCAAGATGCATTAAGAGAAAATGTGGGTTCATTTGTGCAAATCATCACAGCTATCGACGTTATTAATGGAACACTGCTTGCTGTTACGGACGCAGCGGCTGTTGTGCGTACATCAAGCTCATATGGTGAGCCCACGGACGTAACCATCCCACTAGTAGCCATCACGTATGTTCGAATTTTCAGCGGAGTTGAGTGAGATTGAAAGTATCAGTCATTATTCCAGTCTGTAACGAAGAAGATTCATTATTACCTGTGCTTAAAGAAGCTCAAAAAATAAAGCCGTTAGAAATTATTGTCGTAGTAAATGGATCTAGTGATGCAACTAAGGCAATAGCCGAGGATGCAGGGTGTCGCGTCATTTACTATGAAGAAGCTCTAGGCATTAATATTGGAAGAGCCATTGGTGCTAAAAAAGCAAAAGGAGATATTTTGCTTTTTTTGGACGGAGATATAGCGGTTCCTCATGAGGAGCTGATGAAATATACACAAGCTATAGAAACTGGTCATGATATCGCTTTGAATAATCTTACGTGGATTATGAAACGAAAGGTGCGTCCTCATCCTGTTTCCGTTGCAAAATATATGCTGAACTTGTGCTTACAGCGTGAAGATTTATCTGTTCAAGCCTTAACAGCTATTCCTCATGCCATCAAAAAAACATCAGCAGCTAAAATCGGCTACGAGAACTTAGCTCATCCACCCCTCGCTCATACCATTGCTCTTTTAAAAGGAATGTCAATTGTTGCACCGTGTTCTTCAGACGTTATTTATACAAACAAGATTCGAAATACTCATAAGACCGTTCCTACCAATTCACCTTTTCCAATTTCCACAAACTATATCATTGGAGATCACATTAAAGCACTGACTCACCTTATTGAAGAAAAAGGAATAAGAGGCGGACTAACAGATGGTGATCGAAACCGGGAAATTGTTTCTGCCTATACACCGAATGTGAAGCGGAAAACCGGCGTTAAATACAGTGCTGTTATTCCAGTAGGCGAAGAAAAAGAGACGATTTCAAGCGTGATTAAAGAAGTAAAAAAGGCCGGAGTCGAAGAAATCATCGTGGTTGCTAATGGGGCGGATGAGGTGACAGTTAAGCGAGCAATTGAAGCTGGAGCCACTGTTCTTCATTACAAGCAGCGGCTTGGACATAATGTACCTCGAGCAATCGGTGCCATGTACAGCAGCGGTGAAGTTTGCTTGTTCGTAGATGGGGATATCGTCATTTCTGCAGAAAATTTACGTCCGTATCTAGAAGCAGCTGATCAAGGAATTGATGTAGCGCTTAATAATTTAGAGTGTCTGCTGGATGAAGTGCATCCTATTCACTCTGTAAGTGCGGCGAAATATTTTCTTAATATCATTTGCAAACGTCCCGATTTGACAATCAATACAACGACGGCGATTCCGCATGCAATTAAACGGGATGTAATGGAGAAAGTTGGCTACGAATCTCTTATTATTCCACCTTTATTTCAATTAAAAAGTATTATGTACGGCTTTATGGTTCAGCCCGTTCATTTTGTTGATGTGGCGCGAACGAACCGGATTCGAAAGGAGCACATGAAAGTCAAAGGTTTGGCGGCATCAACGCAGCGCATTCTAGGAGATTATGTTGAGGCCCTTGCATACTATATTAGCCAAACAAGTGAAAGAGGCGAGTTTCTTCCGGACATACGAAGACATGATATCTTGTTTGAGGTGTTGAAGAATGAATAAAAAAGTTGCTGTTATTGGTCTTGGCTATGTTGGATTGCCGCTTGCTCTTTTATTTGCAAAGAAAAACTATAGCGTCGTTGGTCTTGATATTGACGCACGAAAAATTGAGGCGCTAAAACAAGGGAAAAGCTATATTCCAGATGTGCATAGTGATGTGATTCAAAGCGAGAAAAATTTTGAAGCATATGAGTTACAAAAAGGTATCTCTGCATTTCAAGCATGCGATTATGTAGTTGTGACCGTGCCAACTCCTATTACAGAAAATCATAACCCCGATCTAGGACCAGTCATTAGCGCATCTGCATTCTTAAAAGAACAGATGGTAAAAGGGCAAACCGTTATTTATGAAAGCTCTACTTACCCAGGCACGCTTGAAGAAGTCGTGTTGCCTATTTTGAAAGATTCCAACTTACAGGCAGGTAAAGATTTTTATCTAGCTTATTCTCCAGAACGAGTTGATCCGGCAAACAAATCATACGATATTGAGCATATTCCAAAAGTAATTAGCGGCTACAGCAAAGACTGCCTTCATCACGTGCAGACGTTTTATGAAAGTATTTTTCAACAGGTGGTGCCTGTTTCTTCTCCAAAAGTAGCAGAAATGTGCAAACTGTTTGAAAACATTCAGCGCCTGGTCAATATTTCGTTGGTGAACGAAACAAACGAGCTGTGTGAGGAATTAGGAATAGACTTTTATGAGGTCTTACAAGCTGCATCTACTAAGCCATTTGGATTCACTCCTTATTATCCAGGTCCTGGAATTGGAGGACACTGCATACCCGTTGATCCGCTTTATTTCCTATGGAAACTAAAGCAAAATGGCTTAACGAGCGAACTTATTGAAGCCGCTCATCATATTAATGAAGAAATGCCAAATAAAGTAATTAGACGTGTTGAAAAGCAGCTGGCAGCAAATGAGAAACGAGTGTTTGTTGTAGGCATGGCGTATAAAAAAGATGTAAATGATATGCGTGAATCGCCGGCGCTGACGGTATGTGAAGGTCTTTTAGCAAAAGGATATGAGCTGACGTATCATGACCCTTATATTGACTCCGCTATATTAAATAAGCAAACGTATTTTTCTGTACCGCTGACAAAAGAAGAAGTTGAAAAAAGCGATATTGTACTTGTATTAACCGATCACAGTCAAATCGATTGGTCAATTGTAAAATACGCAAAAAAAGTTGTGGATACAAGAGGTATTTTAAATGAATGAAACCGCTGAATTGTTCAGTGGTTCTTTTTTTAGGGGGGATATCAATGAAAACTCTTTCTGTCGTTCTGCCCGTTTACAATGAAGAAGAAATGTTAAAAAACGTGCTTAAACAAATTAAAAAAGTGAACGTGCTTGAGATTATCGTAGTTGCAAACGGCTGTACCGATGCTTCAGTTAAAATAGCGAAAGAAGAGGGATGTACGGTAAAAGTAGTAGAAAAACGCCTTTCTCCACATGAAGCGAGAATGGAAGGGGCAAAGGCTGCTAAAGGAGATGCCGTCTTATTTGTAGACGGCGATATTATTCTTTCGGCTTCCGAGCTTGAGCGTTTTGTTCAGCCGCTGTTATTTGAACATAGCGATGTGGTGCTAAACAAGTGGGAAAAAACAAAGATGAATGCTTTTAACCGCAGCGAGCTGACGTGGAGTACGGTTCTGCATCATGCACTTGGAAAGCCTCATCGTGCCAACGCTTGTTTAAAAGCGCCTTACGGTGTGCTAGTAAGCGTATTAAAGAACCACTGGGAGTTGCCGCCTCTTTCTTTATTTGTGACGTTCTTAACACAGTATCGTGTAAGCTCGCATATTACGATCGAAACGCAGGGAAAGGGAAGCTTTCGTCCGTTTGATCGGCCGCTGCGTAGCAGAGAACGAATTCAATCCTACCAGCAGCTTCTTCAAACATATTATACGTTTGCGTCACACCGTAAAAGGCGAGTGGATATGCTTTCGCAGCCTCTTCCAGTTGTTGAGCACGGCTGGGGGAGATTATCTTCTTTTTATGGAGGTAAACAGCTTTCTGTTATTATTCCGGTTTGCAACGAAGAACAAACACTCAAACAAGTGATTGCAGAAGCAAGAAAACTTGAACCGTTAGAAATTATTGTTGTGATTAACGGCTCTACGGATCAGTCGGAGAAGTATGCCAAAGAACAGGGTGTTAAAACTATTGTTTACGATGAGCGGTTAGGGCATGATTGCGGAAGAGCTGCAGGAGCACTTGCAGCAACGGGAGATATTCTTCTCTTCATAGACGGGGACTTTGTTCTTTCAGCTCAGGAGTTGTATCCGTTTGCTGCAGCGGTAGCGAGCGGTGTCGATGTAGCTTTAAACATATGTGAAGATGAAGAAAAGCTCACGCATGTGGTCCAGGGGTGGAAGTACGTGTTGAACGAGACAATAGGAAGAAAAGATTTATTAATGAGCTCCATGACAGCTGTTCCTCATGCCATAAGCAGAGAGTGCCTCGAGAAAATTGAGCCCGAATCTCTTGCTGTACCGCCTTTTGCCCAAGTAAAAGCCATAGTAGGGGGTTTTCATGTGCAGGCCGTTCACCATGTTGATGTAAATAAATTTAACCGATTTCGATATTCTGAACACTTATCATTAAAGAGCCATTCTGCTACGGCAGAACTCATTATTCAGGATCATATTTTTGCATTTCTATCGTATCTTCAGCGTGACTGAGCAGGAAGCATGGTCTTATTTAAAAAAAAAATGTTTAAAATGAGGTAAAGAAATTTGCTGATATCTTGTTTTTCTGTTCTAACCTCTTGAATTTGTTCACAGTTGTAACTAAAATTGTTACATGTGCAGACAAAAGTAAAAAAGGAGGAAAAGAAATGAAAAGCTATCAGCTTGGAACGTTTTTACTTCGTCTTATGTTAGGACTAACGTTTTTTATTCATGGACTTGGCAAATTTCAAAGCGGTATTGATAATACGGTCGGTTTTTTCCACAGCATGGGGATTCCCGCGTTTTTCGCTTACGCGGTTGCTGTTATTGAATTCCTAGGAGGAGCTGCTATGATTCTTGGGTTTCAAACGCGCTTAATAGGTGTTCTGTTTGCGATCGTGATGATTGGCGCTATTTTTACAGCGAAAAGCGGTGCTGGTTTTACAGGCGGCTATGAGCTT
The DNA here is from genome assembly GCF_049368575.1 of Priestia sp. 40. Taxonomy (NCBI): domain Bacteria; kingdom Bacillati; phylum Bacillota; class Bacilli; order Caryophanales; family Bacillaceae; genus Priestia; species Priestia sp. 40. The sequence goes on along the minus strand of NZ_JBMPZA010000005.1, from coordinate 558,717 downwards.
GAGATTGCCCTTTTTGTCGTTTCGCTTCATATGATTCTAGCAGGAAGCGGCGCGTACGCGTTAGACAACCGATTACAAAAACCAGAAGAACATTATTCTTAAAAAGGTAGGCGCTATGCGCCTACCCTTTTTTGTAAAATATATCCTTCTATCGATTCATTTTTACTAAAATATACAGCTATCATTTTTAAGAAAATTCGTATATATGGTACTATTTGGTCATAGATGACTACATAGTCATTCTATTTGAACGATACGGGGAGGTTTTAACATGAAAACCGAAAGAGAAAACGGAATTGTCCGTCAAGTGAATACAATTCAATCAAAAGAAGAGCGCTTTAATCCTTTTTCATGGTATGAAGAGATGAGAAACAGCGCGCCTGTGCAATGGGACGAAGAAAGGCAGGTATGGGATGTTTTTCACTATGACGGGGTCAAAGAAGTGCTAGAACAAAAGAATATTTTTTCTTCTGATCGAAGACCTCCACAAAACCAAAGACAAACTGCTCTAGGAACGAGCCTAATTAATATTGATCCGCCTAAGCATGCTGAAATGAGAGCGCTTGTTAATAAAGCTTTTACGCCTAAAGCAATGAAAGCATGGGAGCCTAAAATTGCGCGTATTACACACGAATTATTACAAGAAGTTGAGCATCTTGAAGATATTGATATAGTCGAGCATCTTTCCTATCCGCTTCCGGTTATGGTAATTGCCGATATTTTAGGCGTGCCGATAGAAGATCAGCGTCAGTTTAAAGATTGGTCGGATATTATCGTAGCGGGTCCGTCGAATAATGAACGCGAAACGCTCGAAAAATTGCAGCAAGATAAAATGAAAGCAAATGATGAGCTCGAAACTTATTTTTATAAAATCATTGAAGAAAAACGCACGCATCCAGGGGATGATATTATCTCCGTGCTTCTTCAGGCAAAAGAAGAAGGGAAGCAGCTAACGGATGAAGAAATCGTCGGGTTTTCCATTTTGCTGCTGATTGCAGGCAACGAAACAACCACGAACTTAATTTCAAATACGATTTATTGTTTAATGGAAGATAAAGCTTCTTTTGAACGACTCAAACGAGAAAAAGAACTTTTGCCTTCTGCGATTGAAGAAGTTCTCCGCTATCGTTCACCCGTTCAGGCTCTTCACCGAATCGTAAAAGAAGATGTGGTTCTTGCAGGGAAGAAATTAAAAGCGGGCGAACACGTCGTTCCATGGATGGGATCCGCGCACCGAGATGCGCAGTATTTTGAAGACCCGGATGTATTTCAAATCGATCGAAAGCCAAATATCCATATGGCATTTGGAAGAGGGATTCATTTTTGCTTAGGAGCACCGCTTGCTCGAATAGAAGCAAAAGTTATGCTGGCTGAACTGATTGACCGCTATCCGCATATGGACTGGAGCCCGGCATTTGAGTTAAAGCCGATTGAAAGCACATTTGTGTATGGGTTAAAAGAATTATTGATTCGAAAACATGTATAAAAAAAGCACGCTTTGCGTGCTTTTTACTCTTTTTCTGCCTGAATTCTCGCTTCAGCAATTTTATCGGTATGATTATATCCCCATTGAAACATCAGCTCGATAATAGGGATGAGAGTTTCTCCAAAAGGCGTTAAATAATATTCTACTTTAGGCGGAACTTGTTTATAGACTTCGCGGTGGATAATTCCGTCGCGCTCGAGTTCGCGAAGCTGCAGCGTGAGCATTCGCTGCGTTACGCCAGGAATGAGTCTGCGCAGTTCATTAAAGCGCCGGCGTTCCTTGGATAATTGATATAAAATGACGCTTTTCCATTTGCCTCCGACTACATCAACGGCTGCTTCCACAGGGCAAGAATAGCCGTGAGGCTCCCATTTTGTTAAGTCGTATTTCATAGTGATTACTCCTTTTATCAGTGAGTTCAGCTGCATTTGTGCTGTTTATACTATAGCACGTCTTATTTGATAAAAACATGGAAATGATTCATGGGATTATTGACGGAAAATTAAAAAAGTAATGGAAATAATTATGAGTTTGTTGTATGATGAAACTATGAAAATAACTTTTCTATTAAAAAGCGAAATATTTTGAAAGCGCTTTATTTATAAAGGACGACAGGGGAAAGGGCGGAGGAACGATGAAAAGATTTATCAAAGTAGAAAAAAGAAATCATGTGGCGGTTATACGAATGAATCAGTCGATGCTTAATCGTTTGAACAGCGAAGTTATGTATGAGCTGCAAGAAACGATGAATGAGTTGCAGCACGATTCGTCGGTTGGATCTATTGTATTCATGGGAGAGTACTATAAAATGAACGGAGATCATAGAACAACCTCTTTCCTACGAGAAGAAACAGGAAGGCTTTATCAGCCGATTCATGCAGTAGCAGCTCGAGCGATTTTTCAGCGTATTTCATGCAGTGCCAAACAAACGATTGCGCTTCTTACAAACTTTACGTTTGGCGGAGGGTATGAGTTAGCTTTAGCATGCGACGTACGAATTGCGGAAGAACCTGTGCAGCTCAAGTTAACAAACGGTATGACTGTTAGTGCGCAAGAAGCATGCAACATGGGAAAAGTGCAGCACGTTGTGCAAAAAGGGAAAGGATTAGAATATTCACTTGCGCTCAATGCATTAGAAAAGGAAGCTTAAAAAGCGCTTTCACTTTATTTCCTATAAAGTGAAAGCGTTTTTATTTTATTTCATTGACAAAATGGTATTGAAAATTCTGAAAAAAGGAGTAGAATGATAACAAATCTACTTATTTTAAATAAGCAAAGGAGCTGGTATCAATGCCATTCATTTTTAAAGAAGCGGTAGTCGGATTGTTTACAGCGGCAGCAGCAGGTTTACTGGCGTTTCAAGGAGTAGAAGTGGTGACAGCCATCATTCATATGCTAACTTTTTGGAAACAGTAATAGCTAATAAGTAGAGGAACAACTTATAAAGATAAGGGGCTTGAGAGTTTCTCAGCCCTTTTTGTTGTGGAGCTCATTATTTTTCAGTATACTAACGGTGGAAATTAAGACATAATATGGTTACATAGCAGGGATTTACGAACTTAGTAGGGAAGTATGTAGACTCTGAAAAAATAAACAATGATCGCTTTTACCCGGTAACAAGTCTTGTTATCGGGTAACGTGTGTAAGGGGTGTGGATAAGTGAAAGATAAAAATTTAACAGAAGAACAGCAGCGAGTTGATTGGGTAGTAGAAGAAATCAGCCAAAAAGCTGAAAAGATAGGCAAAAGCGTAGGAAACGTAAAAGGTGAAATTGTCGATTTGCGAAGCACGTTTTGGGACGATGTTACGGTTAATATGGATGAGCCAGATGACGTAATTGAGACATTTACGAGCATTAAGCAGCAGGCAGAACTTTTAGCTGAACGTGAAATTACCCATAGACAAGCGTATGATCAATTAAAAACATTAAAAAAACTAACGCAATCCCCTTATTTTGGGCGTTTTGATTTTATAGAAAATGGTGAAAAAGAAGCGGAAGCTATTTATGTAGGCGTCGGCTCCTTAATGGATCAAAAAGATGAAGAGTTTTTAATTTATGATTGGCGTGCGCCGATTTCGAGTCTTTATTATGATTATTCACCAGGAAAGGCGCAGTACGAAACGCCAGGTGAAGCGATTAAAGGCGAGATGAAGCTAAAGCGTCAGTTTATTATTGAAAATAGCGTAATTAAAAGTATGTTTGATACAGGAATTACCATTCGAGACGAGCTGCTTCAAGAAGTGCTCGGGCACAATGCAAGCAGTCAAATGAAAAGTATTGTAGCGACCATTCAAAAAGAACAAAACCAAATTATTCGAAATGAAAAAAATAAAGTGCTGATTGTTCAAGGGGTAGCAGGGAGTGGTAAAACGTCGGCAGCTCTTCAGCGTGTGGCTTATCTTCTCTATCATCACCGAAAGCAGCTGACTGCAGAAAACATGATGCTGTTTTCACCAAATCCGCTTTTTAACAGCTACGTTTCAACCGTTCTTCCGGAGCTTGGAGAAGACAACATGAAACAAACAACGTTTCAGCAATATGCTGATGGACGGTTAGGAAACGAGTTTGAAGTGGAGGATTTGTTCGTTCAAATCGAATATTTGCTAACGGAGAAAGATGCCGCAACAAAAAAACAAAAAATGCAGGAAATCCGCTACAAAGCAAGCCGTGAATTTAAAAAGCAGGTAGATGCGTATATCGAAGAGCTGTCTACTAAAGACATCATTTTTAAAAACATTAAGTTTCGCGGCGAAATCGTGTTATCTGCTCGGCGTCTGCTGTCTTATTTCTACTCGCTTGATACGGGAATTTCCATCCCTAACAGAATGCAGCTTGTAGCCGAGTGGGCGCTTAAACTCATTAATCAGCTTGAAAAACTTGAGCGTAAAAAAGATTGGGTTCAAGAAGAAATTCAGCTTTTAGAAAAAGAAGATTATGTAGAGGCCTATCAGCACCTGCAGAAAAAGGAAGGCTATACGGAAAGCTCATTTGATGATTTCGATCGGGAACAAGCGTATTTAGCCAAAGCCGTTGTAGCTAAGAAAATGAAATTTATTAAGCAGGCCATCAAGCAGCTTAAATTTATCGACATTCGCCGTATCTATATGCAGCTGTTTGAAAGAAATCATCTTTTTTCACACGTAGAAGGGTGGGAAGACACTGCTAAAAACACGGTACAAAGAGTCATGAACATGAAGCTGTCTTATGAAGACGTAACGCCTTATTTATATATCCAAGATCAAATTGAAGGGCGCAAAGCTAACCCTGTCATTCGCTATTTGTTTATTGATGAAGCACAAGATTATTCACCGTTTCAGCTAGCATTTTTAAAAGAGCTGTTTCCGCATGCCAGAATGACGCTGCTTGGAGACTTGAATCAAGCGATCTATGCGCACGCCTTGAACGCACCGACCATTCTTTCAAGCGAGCTGTATGAAGAGAAAGAAGCAGAAACGCTGACTCTTACAAGAAGCTATCGCTCAACACGTCAAATTGTCGAGTTTTCAAGGGATATGGTCGCAAACGGCCATTTAATCGATCCGTTTAATCGAAACGGAGCGAAGCCGACCGTGACGGCTGCAGGTGACGTCAAAGAGCTGCATGAGGCAATCATAAACAAAATTAATGAATTGAAGCAGCGCAACTATAAAACGATTGCTATTATTGCTAAAACAGCTGAGGAAAGTCGTCAAGCATTCCAAGCTTTGCCTGATTCGATGTCTGCAAGACTGCTGACAAAAGAAACAAGTTCATTTGAAAAAGGCATGCTTGTCCTGCCAGCTTACTTAGCAAAAGGAATTGAATTTGATGCTGTCATCATTTATAATGCGTCGAGTGAATGTTACCAAGATGAATATGAGCGGAATTTATTTTATACAGCATGCACAAGAGCGATGCATGAGCTCCACCTGTTCTCACTTGGTGAAATTAGCCCGTTTATATCAAATAAAGAAACTTATGAATACCACGGTAAATAAACAGAGAACGGTCAGTGTCTTGAGTGTCTGGAATAGTAGTACGAAAAATCGAGGGTGAAATCGCAAAGGTTTTACCCTCGATTTTTTATTTTTATGGATGGATTCAGTTTATTTACATTGCTTGAATAAAATTTGTTTGGTTAAAGTCCAACTACCATAAAGCGAATCAGAGGGACAGTGAAAGGAGGAGTTTTATATCCAATATTTACGAATAAATGTATTACTCATCTTTATAATAAGTTTATTTTTCTCGGGTATTATTCTTTTTTCTTATAAGTTATTTGCTGCGGGACTGTTGCCTATCATAGGCTTGCTTTTTATCTATGCTTTAACCTTTAAATATCGTTCAACGGTTTCTCTGTTTCTATTCTTTTTAGTAGGGACATGTATGTTTCAAATAGGAAGCAATTATTTCATTGAGTGGGATCTATCTAAAAAGATGAAAATTATTGTAAACAGAGTGTTACTTCTGTTTATTATAGGTGGACTATTGCTTTCAGTTTTGTTGTCCAAGCAAAGAGTATTTCTTTTTGCATCATTGCCAGACTGGCAGAAACGTGTAGTGATGCCACAGCATTCAATTCAGCTAACGTACTTTTTAATGTTTGGTCTGATTGGTTCGGCTACGATTTTTGTACCTTTACTATTCGCTGAAGATATAAGCTATACAAAATCATTCGTCATATACGGTATAGTATTCTCAATTATAAATGCAATTTTAGAAGAGGTGCTTTGGAGAGGAATTATGTTATCTCATTTAAAAAGCAGTCTATCGACTTTTTACGCTGTTTTTATTACGAGTATTGGATTCGGTCTTTTGCACATATCAATAGGAATTCCTGTGGTAATAAGTTTGCTTTTTTCTTTTGGGGGATTTTTCTACGCATTTGTCGTTTTAAAGACGAAAAGCATATATCCAGCCGTAGTTTTTCATTTTATTATTAATTTAGGTATGGTCTTTAACGGATGGATATTTTAGCATCTTTCACAAAGAAGAGATTGAGACATGATGGAATCAATCCACTCCAAAGACAAACAAATAGAGTACATGAGCTGGACTGCTTGTTCCACTATCAAAATAAAAAAATCCGAACAATTCATCGTCCGGATCTTCTTTACTTAAAATATGTTTGTCTCATTTTTTTATGAGTTACTTCCTGTGTAATTACGATTATGTTACCTGAACTGCTTACAGTAAGCTGCCTTCTTTTTATTGACCTTCAAAATGCAGCAAATACTTCACTAAATAAAGGCCTGAGTTTGTTTTTTCTTGAAGAGGAATGGTCAGGCATGTGACGTAATAATATCCTTTTGGAATGTCATAGCTTAAAGTTTCAGATAGGACGCTTTTGATTTCAATCCCATCGCTTTCGACGTGAAAAGGAAGGCGAGTGGTCTTTTCAGCCTTTGATGCGTCTGGAGTTTCGTTTACCCACACTTCAATAATGGCTTTTGTATTCGACACGGCTTCAAATGAAATAGCTTTATCGTCTGCGACATATCCTTTTTGAATATCTTCATCACTCCAGTCGTGATGGGGCTTTGGCTGTCCTTTTTGAAATAGCGTAAACTGATGATATGACATTGTTAGCTCTTGTTCTTTCCATTTTGTTTTCATGATTTCACCTCTTCAAAGTAAAGCTTGTTCAGCTATTATTGCACGATAAATTGTACGCGTGTACCATCTGGGTACTGTTCTAACTGATTTCCAACCCATGAGCCGGCTCCGCGGTTATCAGAAGGTGAAATATAGCGAATATCAGCTCCTGCTCCGCCTTCTTCGCACATAGCCATTGGCCATTCATCACGGTCATAGCCTGTTTTTGTTGGGTATCCTTTTAGCGATTCTTCTCGGTTTGCTTCAGCACCATCGCGATCAATTGTGCAAACGGAAGAGTGACCAGCAGCAATTGCGTCGCGAATATGATCGCCGGTTTCAGGATATCGGTCCAGTGGAAAATAAAGCGTTGCATCATAGTTTGCTTCGGCTTCCGTTTTTTCAGGAGCTAAAAACGCCGCATGTCCTATAAACCCTAAAACGCATGCAATGATAATGAATAGACTTGCCATTAATTTTTTCCCGTATGTACTCATCTCAAACCTCCAGTGTAGTCGTTTTTACAGCTTAACTATACTCTCAGATTGCTAAGTTTAGATTACAGGACAATAAATACGGTGTAAACAAGTATTAACAATTATGTAAAAATGATCATTTTGTCTTATCTGTAAGATTCAAAAGGCCTCAGAATATTCTAGGAGTTATACTTTGCGGTGTGTACCTTACTTACGATTCAGATTAAATGGAGTGTGAAGTGTCTAATTGTATGTCTATGGGTCCTAGGTGAAAAAAAGAGTCAACTTCCTTTACTTGACATCATACCCTAATAGGTATAAAGTTGTGTGTACATTTACTTCTTGTGTAAGCTTAAAAGCAACAAACGCAATCATGCATGAGCGGAGGTAGTAGTATGATGGAATATGATAAGCAAGTTAAAAATCGTTTGAAACGTATTGAAGGTCAGTTAAAAGGCGTCTTAAATATGATGGAACAAGGAAAAGACTGCCGTGACATTGTGACACAGCTCTCAGCAGCCAGAAGCGCAATTGATCGCACGATGGGTGTTATTGTCAGCACAAACCTTGAACAATGCGTAAGAGAAAGCATTGAAAAAGGCGAGAATACGGAAAATTTAGTAAAAGAAGCAGTAGAGTTGTTAGTAAAAAGCAGATGAGACATTCGTTTCATCTGCTTTTTGTTTTTTCTGTACGCTGCTTAAAAGGATAAAAAGCGCTGTTCCTAAACACAATACGGATAGGAACAGCGGTTTTTTAGGTTTATCTCGTTTTAAGAACAGGAAAGATATATGGAGAGAAAGGAGGAGGTCAAGGTGAATGATGACAAAAAGTCACCAACATATAATCATACGGAAATTCATCATAAAATTGAGGCTTCTCCAAAAGCGCCGGGAATCAAAGCTGCTTTTCGCTTTAACCACGCTTCTTCTCCGTGGGTAAGAGGAATCAGCTCAGGCTTGTCTTCAAGTTTGCCGATTTTAATAGGCATTTTGTTTGGTCATTTGCAGTACGGCCTCATTGCAAGCATTGGCGGGTTTACATATTTGTATACAAAAGATGAGCCTTACGCGCAGCGTGCCGTTAAGTTATTTTTAGCTTTGCTTGGCATTACGCTGTGCTTTACGCTAGGCTCGTTATTTGCTGAGGTGGAGTGGATAAAAACTATTTTATTTGGTGTGATTGGAGCCGTATCGGTTTATATCTTCGGAGCTTTAAAAATTCCGGGACCTTCAGCCATGTTTTTTGTTCTTTCATTTGCAGTGAGTACAAGCATTCCAGCTCCGAATTTACAGGCAGTTTTTTTGCATGCAGGCCTCGTTTTTTTAGGAGGAGCACTATCTTGGTGTATTAGCATGAGCGGCTGGCTTATTAATCCACGCGGGCCTGAAACTGCCGCTGTGGCGAAAGCTTATAGGCAGATAGCTTCATTTGTTGGATCACTTGGCACGGAATCGTTTCACGCTGAGCAGCACAAAACGGTTGTAGAGCTTCGGGCAGCGGAAACAGCGATGAAGCAAGCGAAAATTAATCGAAAAAAATCATCGTTTTCTCACCGGCTGTTTTTATTAAACCAAAAAGCTGAAGGGCTGTTTATTTTTGTGATGGCCGCTGCGAATGATTTTAATCCGGCTGTTTCGAAAAAAGCACAAGCGGTAATTGAAACGTTCGCATCCGAAATGGCCACGTTAAAAAAACATAAAAAAATTCGAGACGTGCGAGAAGAAATTGAAGAGCTGTCCATCAAAGAAGAGCTGCGAACATTATTACTAGATGTAAACGACGTTCTTCAAATGAAGGAATTGAAAGAAACGGAGTATATTCAATTTTCACAAGGCAGCGTAAAAGCACGGTTAAAAGCTGCTTTTCACAAACGTTCGTATGTACTTAAAAACGCTTTGCGCTACGGAATTATTATGATTATCGCCGCAGCTGTTGCCTACACGACAGACATTCCAAGGTCTTACTGGATTCCTCTCACGTGTGCAGGAGTGATGCTTGGGGCAACCGTTCGTGCAACGGTTCAGCGAGGTATTCAACGCTCTGTCGGAACCATTTTAGGTATTTTAATTGGAACCGGGATTCTCATGCTTGAACCAACGGGAATCGTCATTGCGCTCATTGTCTTTGTGCTTCAGTCAACGATTGAAATTGTGATTGTTAAAAACTACGCGCTCGGTACGCTTTTTATCACACCGAATGCTCTTTTAATTGCTGAAAGCGGTCATCCGGACAAAGCGATTAGCTACTTTACGTCCGCTCGAGTGATTGATATTGTTATTGGTTCTGTTATTGGAGTGGTCGGTACGGTATTAGTTTTTAAACGAGCTTCTTCGCTTCGTCTGCCGTATTTGCTTGGAGATGTCATTCGAAAAGAAGGACAATTTTTAGAAATGCTAAGCACCGAACAAGATGAAGAAAGAATTAAACAAGAAAGAAATAAGCTTCAAGGAGAACTTGTTAATCTTCGGGCGCTTTATGATAATGTGATTGGAGAATATTCTAAAACGGCCGTCAAGCTTGAAGGACTGTGGCCGGCAGTTGTCGCTACGCAGCAGTTAGGTTATATGCTTCTTGCGTCGTATGAAGGATATGAGCTGTCAGAAACAGAAAAGCGAGAGCTTCAGGAAACATTTGCTCAGCTAGCCGCAGCAGCAGAGCAAAAGCGAGCGCCAAAGCTTTCAAGTGTTCCGACCCTGAAACGCTACCCCATTATTCAAGGGGAAATAACTGCTTTATATGAAAGTCTGCAGGTAGAAATATAAAAAGCACGGAACCAATGGGCTCCGTGCTTTTGCTTTTACATATCCACAACTTCACTTACTGTTTTATTTACATCGTCACGCGTCATTTTTTCTTTTCCTTTCATTAAGGCGTTTAACGTTCCATCGGCAAGCGCTAACGGAATTTTGCAGAAATGAAGAATCGGAAGCGATTTGACGTCTTCTAAATATTTCTTTCCTAGTGACAGATTGCGGCGAGCATAGGCAAACATATCTTCTCTGCTCCAGTTGTTAGGGAAGAAGCTGACTCCACGCTCTGAATCTTCCGAGGTATTGCGCAAAATATTTACAGACTGCAAGCCGCGTCCAAATGCAATGGCTAATTCTTTGTCTGTCTCCGTGCCGTCATACCATTTCCAAATGTCGTTAAGCATCACGCCTACTAGACCAGCTACGTAGAACGTATAGTCGTCTAAATCCGCTTCATTTTGAATATGCCAGTCTTTTTCTACCCAATCGGCCATCCCTTTGGCCATAATAGAAGTTGCATCTAATACTTGATCTGCAACTCCAGTCGGACAAAGCGCAATCCAATTGCCGAGCTGAAGCGTTACGTCAGGTAAATCAGCTTGATAAGGACCTACTAATGCCATGTACTCGTCTTCGTTAAAAGACTTTTTTAACAGGTCACTAATGGCGTAAAGCAAGCGGCTTTTTACACCGGCTTCTAGCTCAGGGTGATCTTCAATTTCATCAATTGCCCTCATACATAAGTAAGCAGATCCTACTGCATCTTGCAATTCTGCCGGCAAGTGGCTAATTGGAATAAAAAATGTTCGGCTTGTCTCTTTTAACATCACCATTGCGTTGTCGCGTAATTTGTTGGGTACACTCATTGATAACTAGCTCCTTTTTACATATCCACATGTCAAATTAGTTTAAGTTTTCATCTTATATACTATAGTAACAAAAAATGAGCATTTAATGGAGTTTAAAGATTACTTATTAACGATATTGTCATTATTTTGTAGTATTTAAACAGAGATACTTGTATCATGCACAAGTTTACACTACGATAATACTCGTTCATTCTTCGTTTTACAGACATAAAAAGATTATTTTTAAGAAAATTGCCGTCATGCTAACGGGTTAGATGAGCTTTTAAGAAAACCCTCAACAGTCGGGTATACATAATACATAGGAGAATACAGAGGTGAAGGTATGAAAATTTTAATTGTAGAAGACGATAGCAAAATATATGAATTAGTGAAAGAAAAATTCGAACAGTGGTCATTTGAAGTGGTTGGAGTAGAAGATTTTCAAAAGGTAATGGAAGTATTTATTGCAGAAAGCCCAGAATTGGTCATTTTAGACGTGAATTTACCTGTATATGACGGGTTTTACTGGTGTCAGCAAATACGTACAGTTTCAAAAACTCCTATCGTATTTCTTTCGTCTCGTGAACATCCAATGGACATTGTTATGGCAATGAATGTTGGGGCGGATGACTATATCCAAAAGCCGTTTAACTTGGATGTTCTTATTGCTAAAGTGCAGGCACTTCTGCGCAGAACGTATTCGTATGGAGACACGATTTCAGACGTTATCGAGTGGAACGGCGCGGTGCTAGACTTAAAAAAAGGAAGTTTGCATTATAACGATCGAGAAGTTCATTTAACGAAAAATGAATTTTTTATTTTACGGCTTCTTTTGGAAGAGCGAGGCAAGATTGTATCGCGAGAAGAGCTTATGCGAAGATTATGGGAAGATGAAAAATTTGTAAGTGACAATACGCTTTCAGTTAACATCACACGCATTCGTACCAAGCTGGAAGAAATCGGGCTGAATGATCAAATTGTGACCAAAAAAGGTCAAGGATATCTGGTGAATTAAGATGTGGAAAAGTTTTTTAAGAGAAAAGCTAAGCTGGATTCTATTCGTTCTTCTATGGCTGAGTGTAATCGATGCTCTGCTGCTTCTCGAGTATGATATTAAGGTATCGTCTACTTCGTTTTGGTACTTGAATCTTTTAACGCTGTGTATGCTAATTCTGTTTCTTTTATGGAGAGGAGTAAAAGAAAGGAGATTTATAAAAAGATTAAGTTTAATGCTGCAGAATGACGCGTACGATTTACAAGAAATGCATTCATACGTGCGAACGAAAGCAGATGAAGACATGCTGAGTCTGCTGCAGCGTATAGATCGTGTCTATCGCAGACAAACTCACGCTCTTCACGTACAGCAGCGAGAACAGCAGGAATATATAACGACGTGGGTTCATGAAATTAAAACGCCGCTTACTGCTATGAAGCTGCTTATTAACGCTCGTCGTACAGAGCTTTATAAATGGCCTTGGCTGAAGGATATTGAAGATGAATGGATGAAAATTGATGGGTTAGTAGATCAGAATTTATATGCCGCACGCCTGCGTCACTTAGAAAAAGATTACCAGGTACAGACAGTGTCGCTAAGTGAACTTGTTTTTCCGAACGTTGCGTATTTCTCGAAATGGTGCATTGAGAAAAGACTGCAGATTGATGAAAAGAATCTAGATACGATAGTGCACACTGATCCAAAGTGGATGCAGTTTGTTGTGAGGCAAGTGTTATCCAATGCAATTAAATATAGCCCTCTAGAAGGAAAGCTTTCTTTTTTTAGTGAAGAAACCCCAAAGTATGTGAAGTTATTTATCGTCGACCAAGGGGAAGGTATTCCCTCACAAGACCTTCCACGCGTATTTAAAAAAGGATTTACAGGAAATGTCGGAAGAAAATCGAAAGGAGCTACGGGGCTAGGGCTGTATTTTTCAAAAAAAATTACAGATGCTCTTGGCCATCGAATAGAGGTACATTCACTTTTACACGAAGGAACTACGGTGATTTTAACTTTCTACAAACCGAATTCTTTTGATAACCTTTCAAAAATGTAAGGTTGCAAGCTGAGATTGTCATCTGCTTCAAACGAATCTTTCCTTGTTACAAAGTAAGATAGAGCTATACACAAGGAGGGAACGCATATGAAACGAAAGTGGATTAGCCTCTTAGCTCTGATTCTTATGGTAGGAGCATGTATAGGAGGAGTAAAGATTTATCAAAGCGCCGCAACGGAGCATCAATACGGGATGATACCAAAAGAAGCAAAAAAAGTGGATGACTATGGACGAGTTCAATATACCATTTCAGTGATAAATGAAAAAGGACAAACAACGTTTCAAACCTTTACAACGATTAAACAGTTAAAAGAAGGAACGGTTATTGACCTTTTTGTTCGAGGTAACGAAGTTCGGAAATATGACATTTTAACAAAAGATGAGCTGCCGCAGCGGGTCAAAAGCGTGTGGCCTATAAAAGAACGAAAGGAGGAAGAAAAGTGAGTATTGTTCTTGAAGGGAAAAACGTAACCAAAACGTTTGGATCAAGAGGAAACGTATACGAAGCGCTACAAGGAATTGATTTTACAATCGAAGAAGGAGAGTTTGTCGGTATTATGGGACCGTCTGGAGCTGGAAAAACGACGCTGATGAACATTCTTTCAACGATTGACCGTCCCACCGATGGCGAGGTATGGATTCAAGGAGAAAACGTAGCGCTCATGAAAGATAAGAAGCTGTCTGCTTTCAGGCGCAATCATTTAGGATTTATTTTTCAAGATTATAATTTACTGGATACGTTAACGGTAAAAGAAAATATTCTTCTGCCGCTTACGGTTACAAAAATGTCCAAGCAAGAGATGGAAGCGAAGCTGAAAGCTACCGCAACGCGACTAGGCATCTATGAGCTGGCAGATAAGTACCCGTATGAGATTTCTGGCGGACAAAAACAGCGCGTTGCAGCAGCGAGAGCAATGATTACGAACCCAGCCGTTATTTTTGCCGATGAACCTACCGGAGCTCTTGATTCAAAAGCTGCTTCAAGCCTGCTTGAAAAGATGTCGCAATTAAACCAAGAAGACCGTGCCACGATTATTATGGTGACGCATGATCCGCTGGCTTCAAGCTACTGCAGCCGCGTACTGTTTATTAAAGATGGACAAATTTACACGGAGCTGTTTAAAGGAGAACAAACGAGACAAGCATTTTTTAAACGAATTATGAACATCCAAGGCGCATTAGGCGGTGAAGGCTATGACCGTATTTGATCTTGTTAAAAAGAATATGCGTAAAAATATTAGCCGGTACAGCCTTTATTTCTTTTCAATGATCTTTAGTATTATTGTGTACTATGTGTTTGCTACGCTTCAGTATGATCAATCCATTTCAAAAGTTATTGGAGAAGAGATGAGACTGCAGGGTATTTTTAATGCTTCAAATTATGTTCTGCTTACCTTTATTGTTGTCTTTATTTGGTACACAAACTCATTTTTTATCAGACAGCGTAAGAGAGAGCTTGGGCTGTATCATTTAGTCGGTATTGAAAAGCGTACGATTGGGAAAATGATTTTCTATGAGAATATGCTGCTTGGGATTTTTTCTTTAGTGGTCGGTATTTTACTGGGTACGGTGTTTTCAAGGCTGTTTGTGCTGTTTTTACTAAAGCTTATGAGACTGTCGCTTTCTATTACGCTCACATTTTCTCTTCAAGCGGTTTTAAAAACAGCCGTAGTGTTTTTAATTGTTACCATTTTTATATCGTTTCAAGGCTATTTTATTATGCACCGCTATACGCTATTAGATCTGTTTCAAGCAGAAAGCAAAAGTGAACGCGTAAATAAAATGAGTTCAAAGAAATCAATTGCAGTAGGAGGACTGGGTATCTTACTCGTTGGCTACGGATACTACCTTTCGTCAGGGAACATTGTGACGCCTAAGTTTTTTCTAATTGTAGCAGTTGTGCTGTTCTCGGTTATTTTCGGTACATTTTTACTTTTTAAAGCCACAATTGAGTGGCTGATGGGACTTTACCGAGAGCATGCAAGCGGATATTATTCGTTTGCCAATATGCTAAGCGTTTCTACGATGATGTATCGAATTAAAGCAAATGCACGAGTGTTAACATTAATTACGATCTTGTCGGCTACTACACTTGTAGCAGTTGGTGTGACGTATTCCTCGTACTATAACACAAAAGCCGACGCCAGAAGCATGCAGCCTTATGACTATACGCTGCACAGCAAAAACGCAGCGCAAGACTTTATAGATGTACTGCATGAGTTGGATATCCAATCAAATCAGTATGTGTATCATATCGTCAAGCACTCCGCTGATTTATCAGACTTTCGATTTATTACATCCGGCTATTACGGAGATGGTGAGCGAATCAGCTTTTTAGATGAAGAAGAAGTGCGGAAAAATGGCGTTTCGGTTCCTGAGTTAAGCGCAAATGAAACCGTTATTTTTGATTCGATGGCAAAAGGGAAAGTGTTTAAACCTAGTACAGGTAAAACCGCAGCTGTGCCGCTGAAGGAATCAGAACAGCTTGCTTTAAAAGTCATTAAATCAGAACCTTCGCTTATTCTTGATTCTGAGAGTGCCGGCTATCAGTTTGTAGTCAATCACGACACGTTTATCAAACTTTCAAAGTCTGGACAAAAGCAAGCGGTGTACGTATTTAATACAGGTGATGGAAACAAACAAAGTGAACTTACTAAGAACTATCATCAGATCGCAAAAAAAGCTGGGGAAAGCCGTACTTCATACTATGATGTGTTTCAGACAGGCTTAATGAGTAAAGGATTGTTTATTTTTATTGGAGGATTTTTAGGGCTCGTCTTTTTGATGGCAACGGGCAGTATTATTTACTTTAAACAAATCTCAGAAGCCGAACAAGAGCGCAAAAGATTTGAAGTACTGCGTAAACTTGGGTTTTCAGTGTCTCAAATGATGAGCGCCGTTCGAAAACAGCAGCTGTTTACGTTTGGTTTGCCTTTAGTAATTGGCATATTGCATAGTCTATTTGCGCTGAAGGTTATTATGAATCTAACTGGTGAAAGTCTAATAGTCCCTGTTTTAATAGCGGATGCAGTATACGGGGTTATTTATTTCATTTTCTACTGGCTGACAATGAATTACTACCGAATGGTAATAAAGCGACTGTAAAAAAAAGACTGTTTCGATAAATGAAACAGTCTTTTTTGTTTGGAAAATAAAAGGTATGGAGTAGCGAAAATCTGAATATAAAAAAGGGTATATAAAAACTAGAGAGTTGTATAGGAGGGGAAAAATGTGAAAGCAGATGCTGTGTTTGAAGGGGGAGGCGTTCGAGGAATTGCATTCACGGGTGCGATTGAAGCAATGGAAGAAAGCAATGTAGAATGGCAGCGTCTAGCAGGTACGTCGGCCGGAGCACTGATTGCGGCTCTTTTGGCAAGCGGCTATAAAAGTGGCGAAATTCGCAAGGAGCTTCAAAACATGGACTATGCTAAGTTTCGCGGAAAAACGATCATTAATCGAATTCCCCTGATTGGGAACTTGATAGAACTGATGGTTCATTTAGGTTTTTATAAAAATGATTATTTGGAAAAGTGGGTGTACGGTCTGCTGCGTGAAAAAGGAATCGAAACGTTTGCAGATTTGCCGGCAGATAAGCTGAAAATTATTGCCTCAGACATTTCGAACGGACAGATGCTTGTGCTGCCTGACGACTTGCCTCGCTACGGAATGCAGCCGAGCGATATGAAGATTTCACAAGCTGTGATGATGAGCGCGTCCATTCCTTTTTTCTTTCGTCCTGTCATTTGGAAATCCAAAGGTTTCAAGAGGTCATACATTGTCGATGGAGCGCTTTTAAGCAATTTTCCGATTTGGCTGTTTGATACGGAGCATCCGCGTTTCCCGACGTTTGGTTTTCGATTTGTAAAAGAAGAAATTGATACAGCTGCTATTATTCCGACGCCGGTCCATTTATTTAAAAGTATGTTTACAACGATGCTGCAAGCTCACGATTTGCGGTATTTGAACGCGGAGACAAAAGAACGAACGGTGCAAATTCCAACGGGTGTGATTACGGCAACGGATTTTGCCTTAAAGGAAGAAGAAATCGAGTTTTTATATGAATCTGGTTATATATCAGCAAAGCGCTTTTTAGAAAAGTGGGATTTTGAACAGCATAAAATGAATCGAACCGAACGTCCGCTCACGCGAAGAAAGCTCCCGTAACAGGAGCTTTTCTACGGCTGTTTTAAAATGTTGACTTCCACAGCCTCGCCTTTTGCCGGAACGGAATATTGAACGCTTTTGTCTTTTTTGAGCCATGCTTTAACGAGCTGTCCTTTTTTGTATGTTTGATTATCCGAAATTTTTACATAGATAGGCTGTACATCGCTAGAACCAAGTATTTCTTTTGTTGTATAGTCAAGCGCGGTATCTCGCGGAATGACGTTTGCAATAAGAATTTCATTCTGTTTCACTTCTAAAATGCGCCCTTGAACCAAATAGCCGGCCGGCTTTTTTGACTGCTCGGCGTTATCCGAACACCCGCTTAAACAAATAAAAAAGAGAAGAAAAAGTGCAGTTGATTGAACGGTAAACTTCATAAAATCTCCTTTCCGTTTCAACATGACTACCATTATAGCGCGTTTGACCATTTCTTTTCCAGTTTTCGGAGAAAGTAAGAGGTAATCATTGACGTTATTTCAGCGCGCGTGATATGTTTTAACTCATAAACGCTAGATTACTAGAAGCTATGCTTAGTACGGGAGGTCCTTGTATGGATGTTACCTTTTTAACCAATGTGATTCGACATATATTAGAACGAGATAATTTTGTCATAGATTTTGAAGAATCAGACGAACAAAATATTCATTTTTGGCATCGAGACGAGCCGTTTCGCCTTTTTATTTCAGAACAAACGGAGAACTATTTAGTATGGACCGTGTTTGAAAATGAAAAAGAACAGTGGAGCGGCAAGACATTTCTTCAAGAAGTGACGAATACGTGTAAAGACTGCAGTGAGCCAATCGCGCACTGGATTTATAAAGACGGAGGCAAAGAAGGGTATTGCGATCGTTGTCTTCAAACGTTTGGAAATGCGTATTTTACCAATGCTGATGATATCAAGCAAAACCTTCATTTAATTGACGGTTCCATTTGTTTTATTACCGATGAAACCGGGAGCGACTGGTGGATTGCATATGAAGGATTCAAACGAGTAATTGCAAGACTAGAAGAAAACCCCGATCAGAAAGTTGAAATGTACAAGCCTGAATATCCCGTCTTTAAATGGGAAATACATTTTCTAGAGGAAAACAATTCTGCTAGCTTTAAGTTCAAAGATGACTTTGCATCTGGAATTGTACCGAAGGGAAGAATACTCTAACATCCTTGTTATAAGGGTGTTTTTTCTTATAATGGGAAGTTTTTTTGAAAAAATTAATTAATTTAGGTTAAAAAGAAGGAATTAAAGGGTAAAGAGTAGAAGATATATCACTATAGGAAGAATGGGGGAAATAATTATGACAACAACAACAAATTTAACACTGGGGTACAAAATGTACACGATTGACTTTAGCCGTCCGACGCAGTCTAACGAGGCACTGCTTGATTTCTTTAAAGATGTGCAGCACAGACAGGGAAATAACGCAGAAAGCTTTTCTAAAACATTAATGGAAATCGAAGAAATCAAAACAAAATATGTAGATCATGAAATTGTACTGCTGGCTAAATCGCTTGAACAGCAAATAAGCCGCTCAAATGCAGAAAAACTTGAGGTCTGATAATCACCAGAAATGGTCGATTTATCAGACCTTTTTTATTTTTATCGATGTAGCACTGTATCCTTGGCTAAAGTGCAGCGAAGGATACAGTGCTAGACCTATGCGGAAGTTGCCTTCCCTTGCGGGCTGTCAACTTCCGCATAGGTGAACCTTTTGGGGAGAATTCAAGAGGGTAGGGAATCTGGTAGTATAGGTTTTTGGTCGAGGATAAAGTTCTGTACGTGTCTTAGGACGTTTGATTTTATCAAAAGTTGTGGATGAATAGACTATCAAGTCGTTGGAGGCGTTATATGGTTGGAATTTGCAGCTGGAAGTGTGCAGTGAGTGGAATAAGTATTGCGAGTGTCTACAGTAAGCAGCCGTCGTGGCAGCGGGAGTGTTATTTGGTGACACCTGGTAAAGTTTATTATGAGTCGTGCTACCAAGGGTACGGAGAGTTTGCGGGAATGGATATTTTTTGTTTGATGAGAGAAAGCGGAGCGGAGAAAGAAGATAGTGAAGGGGTAGCGGCTTTTAAGCCTAAGATTGTGTTGGCGAAGTATTACAGCGGACAGCGTTATGAAGAACTGCCGGAATCAGAGTCGTGTCCGTACGGAGGCTATTTTTTTGAAGGGTGGAAGGAAGGGTAGCGAATATACATAAAAGCTGTAGAGATATCTCTACAGCTTGTTATTAACGTCTTGTTTCATCGACAGATTGTTCTAAGTCACTTACTTCTTGCGTAATTGTATTTAATTCTTCTTGCACCGCTTCAGCTTCAAGAACAGGATCTTGAACGATTTCTGTCGTTTCAAGCTCTTCTGCTGCAGCCGTTTCTGCAAGCGGCTCCTCTTTAGCAGTGCGCAGAGATTTCACTTTGTTGACAACTTGCGAAGACTGTTCGGAGACTTTTTGTGAAAGACGAGCCGTGCGCTGTTTGAGATCTTGGCCTTTTGCATATACCGTTTCTTTCACTTGACCTGTTTTAGCAAGTGCTTGATTCGCTCCGTCTTGAATAGAAGCACGCAGCTCTTTTCCTGACTTTGGCGCTACTAGTAAAGCTGTTGTTACACCCACTACGCTACCTACTAACGTGCCGACTAATAACTCTTTGCTTCCACCTTTTGTTTCTTTACCCACTGTTTCTTTTACGTTTTCTTTTGTCATGACATTTCCTCCTTTTATAATATGTAATATGAAGGGTTTACCATTTTGTTGAATACTTCCTGCAAAACGCAAATGATTCGCTAAAAAAATCTGCAAGTGCCGTCGGACGCTCGTACAGGCTGGTGAAATTTGATTGTATATAGTATTCAACCACCTGACAGAAAAACCTTCTTTTCTGCTATAAAAACAGAAAAAAACTTATCTATAAAATCCGACACAAGAAAACGACAACATTCGTTCTTTGGTAGCATTTTCACTTGAAATTTTATATCATAGAGGGCAAGGGGAATACGTTCTCTTTTTTTAAATGCTGGAGGGATTGAAGAAATGGCTGAATCGAAGTACAGAACGATTTTAGAAGCAAAATCTGGAGAGTTAGAAGCATTAAAAGACAAAGCAATCAAAGACAGCTGGCAGCCGATTTATCATATTCATCCACAGTACGGGCTGATGAATGATCCAAACGGATTGATTCAATTAAACGGTGAATATCACGTGTTTTATCAGTGGTATCCGTACGGTGCGATGCATGGAATGAAGCACTGGGCTCATGTGAAATCTACGGATTTAGTAACGTGGGAACGCCTTCCGGTTGCGTTAACGCCAACGGAAGAATATGAATCGCACGGCGCATACTCAGGCGGCGCGATTGAAAAAGATGGTCAAGGGCTGCTGTTTTATACGGGGAATGTAAAATACGAAGACGGCTCACGTTCTGCTAATCAGTGTATCGCGATGCTAAACAGGGATGGAAGTGTAGAGAAATACACGCATAATCCAGCGGTACGAGGCGTTCCTGATGGGTATACAGGACATGTGCGCGATCCGAAAGTATGGAAAGAAAATGATACATATTATATGCTGCTAGGCGCTCAGCGTGAAAACGAAACGGGCGCATTAATTGTGTATGAATCAAGCGATGCGCTTCAGTGGTCATTTAAAGGCGAAGTTAAAACATCGCTTCCTGACTTTGGCTATATGTGGGAGTGCCCGGATTACTTTAAACTGGACGGAAAAGATGTGTTTGTCTTTTCACCGCAAGGAATCAAAGCGGAGGGCCACGATTTTCATAATATTTATAATGTGATTTACGCGGTGGGAACATTTGATGTGGAAAGTTTAACGTTTGAAATGGAGTATTACCGTGAAATTGATAAAGGGTTTGACTTTTATGCACCGCAAACGTTCCAAGATGAAAGCGGACGTCGCTTGCTGTTTGCATGGATTGGAAATCCGGACGTGGACTATCCGTCAGACGAATATGGATGGGCTCATGCCTTAACGCTTCCTCGTGAGCTTTCGCTTGAAGGAAATGAACTTGTTCAAAAGCCTGTAGAGGAGTTAAATAACCTTCGAGATCAAGCGGTTCATTTTAGAGGAACGCTAAAAAATGAAGAAGTGATCATTGATGAAGCAACAAACAATGCATATGAAATCAATATGACGTTCCGCGAGATAGGAGCCAAACAGTTTGGTTTAGAGCTGTTTAATAGTAAAGAAGAAGAGCTTCGCCTCGTGTTTGATACAGAAAAGCAAGAAGTGCGACTCGACCGCTCTTCGTTCCACCATCAATATGCAGCGGAATACGGTGTGGTTCGCTCTGAAAAATGGACAGCGTCAAATGAAGTCGATGTTCGCGTATTTGTAGACAAAAGCATCGTCGAAATTTATATAAACGGCGGCAAAATTGTCTTCACTTCCCGCGTTTTCCCGAAAAAAGATTCCAAATCAGCTGTAAATGTATTTGCAGAAGGATCTGTGGACTACCGCATTGATTATTACGGTATGTCGCGTGGCATTTCGTAATTGAGAAAAGAAGCTGGGACAAAAGTGTTTTAGCCCAAGTGAAAAACGAACTACTAATTAACATGTTTGATTAGTGGTTCGTTTTTTTTATGATGGTGAATATAGTTTTATCTGTTTCGTTCCTTCTAGCAGTTGATTGGAGGGCAAGGCGAAGACTCCTGCGGGACAAGCGGAAGAGGTGAGACCCCGCAGGAGCCAAGCGACGAGGAGGCTCAGCAGCCGCCCGCGGAAAGCGAAGCCTTGTACGGAAATCAACTGCGGTGTAACAAGCGGTTCAGCTCATGTATCTCATTTGTTCGTCTTTAGGTTAGAGTCATTTCGTTATGTTTTAACCTTTTTTTGAGCTCTATAAAAATAAAATACAAATACATGAAGCAACTAAATGAGGAATAGCTGCAATAATAAAACGTTTCATCCATTCTGTATCCTCTCGCTGCCGGACCGGGGTAAAGTAAGGTCCTCTCGTTTCAAATCGAAATGCGTCCAGTAAGGTTACGAGTGCAATTGCCGTAAGTAATATGCCAAGAGGGCCTGAAATATAGTAAATATACTGCCAGTTGCCTGCTGTAATAGAAATGATAATCACAATAATTAAAGATATAATGCCAGATATTAATCCTGTTTTCAAACTCAAAATCTCCTTACATCCAGTTTTTGCTTATCTATTTTACCATAACCGAATGAAGGTTTGTATATACGGCTCGGGGCGGATATTTACTTCTTAATTAATCTTCTATGTAAGTATCTTCTCGTATAAAATGAGTTTCCTAGCAAAAGCAGTGTCCCTAGAATCCAGCCGGCTGCAGGGGAATAAGGAAAGATATTTTTTATGCGTCAATCTGAGCGTTTCTTTCCTGTTTATCACGCAGTTGCATCACCATACTCACAAATCCAACGCTTACGATGATGATTGCCGCCGTTAAAAAAGTCGTCTGAGCACCTGCAAGCTTTACGACCATGCCTCCAAGAAGAGGAGCAGTAAGTAAAACGGCACTCGTTAAGGTGTTAATGAATCCGTACACTTTTCCGAGGTGTTCCTTGTCGCTATATGCTTGAACGATATAGTTAAACAGCAGTAAATTAAGCCCAACTCCGGCCCCTCCAATAGGTGCAGCAATCAAAATAAAATAGCGTGACATAACGGCTGGGTTAAAGCAGCTAATGAAAAATAAAGCCCCTCCAAATAGAAGCAGTCCAAGTGATAAAAGCCTAAATGGATGATGAACGTGTTTTTTTCGATTAAGATACACTCCTGTTGCTAGCGCTCCTATCCCGATTCCAGAAAGCAGCCAGCCGAGCATTTCCGGGTTATGAGGGAGCACATCTCGAAGAAAGATGCTAATTTGAGCGTCAACAAGCATGACGACAAAGTATGAAACGTGAAACAAAACAACGACACGTAAAAGAATTGGGTGCTGAAAAACGAGTTTCCAGCCGTTTGAGTACGCTTCTTTCGCTTGATGGGAAGAACGAGCAGCTTGCCCTTGAATATTTTCACCTGCTTTTTTAAGTGAAAACAGCACGCCGATAGAAATCATACAAGCTGCGGCGTTAACTAAAATACATGCTTTAGGCGTTGTAAACGTCAGCGCGGCGGCTCCGAGAAACGGTCCCACAACTTTAGCAATTTGAAACATAATGTTTTGTAAAGTAGAGGCCTGCAGCAGCTGGTCTTCTTTGACCACTTCTCGAACGTAAGCGAGCTGTGCGGGCACTTTCATAACAGAACTCATCGAGCGCAGCGTCAGCACCCCTAGTGCCAAAAGCGGTTCATTTGTGAAAAATAACAGACATGTGAACAGAAGACGGACTAGTTCAGACAGAAACATCAGCTGTACTTTATCGTAGCGGTCTGCTAAATTTCCTGCTGCTTGACTTAGCAGGATGCTAGGCAAAGCGTACGCAACAGGAATAAGCGTAACCCATAGGGAATTTGCGTGCCACACGTATGTAAAAAGCGTCATCACCGCAAACATATCAAATAAATCTCCGAAGCTTGCCGCAGTGCTTGAAATAAATAATTTTTTATAAGAAGAATTAGCAAACAGCTTTTCTTTTTTCAATACCTTCATTCCTTTATGTGTTGTTCGTAAAAAATAATCGCCTCTTCAATAAATTGAAGGACTTGGCTGTCAATAGGATAGAGATTAAGTGAACTGGATGCCTCAGGAGATTTGCGAACATCCCAAAAGGCTTTCTCTAAATCGGTATGAGGGCCAAATAGCTCACTTGATAAAAGCAGTATATCCGCCGCAATTAGCTGGCCATCTTCAGACTGAGGTGAACGCTGATGCTTTAAGCACAGCTGAATTCGTTTAATGATGCTAATCCATTTATCAGCACTCTCATTCTCCAGTTTAGGCATATCACGCTGCAGAATCTCACTTTCTTCTATTGAAAGCGAAAGCAGATCAGTCCAGCTGCTTTGTGTAGTAGGCTGATTGTGAACTAAAGGAAGGAGCTGCTTCCAGTTTAATTCACCTTCTATTTTTATACTGTTGCGAAGAGTGTGGGTGTGTTCTAAAGCTCGCTGAATCTCTGAAGCTTTTTGCTGAAGTTTTTGCTGATGAATCGCTAGAAGTTCATCAATACTCACTTGATGAAGAATAAGTTCAATATCTCGCAAAGGAACGGCTAAGTTTTTTAAAAGAGTAATTTTCTCTAGTGTGACTAGGTCTGTTTCTGAGTAGGACCGCTTTCCATTTTCGGCTTTTGACGATGGATGAAGCAAGCCAATTTGATCGTAGTAACGAAGCGTACGCACCGTAAGGCCTAATTTTTTAGCGGCTTGCCCCGTAGAAAAATAAATCATGTATAATCCCTCCAAAAAAATGCTTGCAGGTAACGTTACGTCACCTTTTACACTGAATATATGTAAAAGGGAGGCGAAGTAAATTGAAACAAAAAAATCAAGGATTATGGACAATAAAATCATTTGTAATTATGCTGGTCGTCACGTTTGTTGGTGTGCCTATCTTAATTGAAGGCATATTGCAGGATGCTTTACATTCCCTGTTTAAAAATGATCTTTATGCTGGAACAGCTACTGGGTTTGTTATGGCAGCTGTGTTTTTATCAGCTCTGTATGGGCTGATGGTTCAGGCTGGTGATAGAAAAATTGGTTTTCAATCGTTTTCAAAACGGCACTGGCCGCCCATTCTTTTTTGGCTTTTTGTGCTGATCTTAGGAAGTGTGGCAATTGTTGTGCTGATGGAATGGTTTGGTATGACGTATGAAAATAAAAAAACAGCCAGTTTACAGCATGACCTTTCGCTGTTTTCATTTATACTTGCTTTTGTTTCAGCTGCTGTAATCTCCCCTTTTTATGAAGAGATTATCTACCGAGGATTTTTTTATACATGGCTGAAACGTAAAGGAGGAATTGTGTTTGGATTAGTGGGAAGTTCGTTTATCTTTATGCTAGTGCATATTCCAACGTACAATACCTTGCCCGTTAACTTTTTATCAGGTCTCGTGTTTGCATGGGTGTACGAAAAAACAAAGTCGCTGCTTCCGAGTATGATCATTCATGCTTGTTTTAATGGAATCGCCGTTATTTTAACAGCGGCAGCTTAATGTAGTTTCGATAACGAGTAAGCTATGATTTATCTTACCATATTATGTCTACTGAAGAAGCGAATTACAAAAAATAAGCAGAAAATGAACCAAAAAACGCTGCCTGTTCCTAGGCGTTTTTTGTATATGCACGCATGCTTGAGGCTTGTCTTAAAGTGGACGTTAAGGTGTATGATAATAGTGATTATAAACAGCAATAAAAAGGAGAGGGTATCGATGCAATATCGAAAGCTTGGAACAACAGGTCTGGAAGTATCAAATTTATGTCTAGGTACTATGGCGTTTGGACGATGGATTGACGAAAAAGCGTCGGCAGCTATTTTACATAGCGCCATTGACAACGGAATTAACTTCATTGACACAGCCAACTATTACGGAAAAGGGCAGGATGAAGAGTTTAGATATGGCACAGGGGAATCTGAAGAAATAATTGGACGTGCGTTAAAAGGAAAAAGAGATGATGTGGTGCTTGCGACAAAAGTCGGAATTGCCGTAGGAAAAGGCAAAAACGATGAAGGTCTTTCGCGCAGTCATATTATGAGAGAAGTGGATAATCAGCTGCGACGACTGCAGACGGACTACATTGATCTTTATCAAGTTCATCTTTTTGATCCGAATACACCTATGGAAGAAACGCTTCGCACGCTAGATGATTTAGTTCGGCAAGGAAAGGTCCGTTATATTGGCTGTTCCAATTATGCCGCATGGCAAATTGCAAAGTCTCATCATATTAGTGACAACATGAACCTTGAAAAATTTATTTCTGTTCAGCCTCAGTACAATCTTCTCTCTCGTGAAATTGAACAAGAGCTCCTGCCGTTTAGTCAATCTGAAGGTGTAGGCGTCATGGTATACAGTCCGTTAGCGCGCGGTATGCTTTCAGGGAGATATAAAACACCAAATGACGTGCCGCCAGAAAGCCGCGCTGCGCATGGTGAAAAGCTGTTGCGAAACTACTTTACCGACCGAAACTTTCAGCTGGTGGAGCAGTATCGCAAGTTAGCAGAACAAAATGAAGTAAGCTTGTCTCAGTTTGCTCTTGCGTGGGTGCTAAATCAGCCCGCTGTAACATCAAGCATTATCGGAGCTAGTAAATTGCATCACGTAACAGATGCGGTTGAAATCAGCGATTGGACCTGGTCAGAAGAGCTGTTGAATACCGTAAATTCACTGTATTAATAAAAAATCCGCAGGTGCACCTGCGGATTTTTGTGTTTAAATTTTAATTTCTTTTTGCATTATTTTTGCTTCCAGCGAGTCGTACAAAGCGAGCTTATAGTTAATTTGTTCAAGGTATTTAAACGTTTTGGCCATTTCTTCTTCTACCGCCTCTTTATGATGAAGCATCATGTTTTTTCGTTCTTTAATCGTACTTTCGCCTTGTTTATAGAGCTCTACATAGCGCTTGATTTCTGCAAGCGGCATGCCCGTTGAGCGAAGAGCTAAGATAAAACGGATCCATTCAACATTTGTATCATTATAGAGGCGCTTTCCGTTTTCATCACGTTCTATAAAAGGGAGGATTCCTTCTTTTTCATAGTAGCGTAAAGTTGGTGCGGAAAGCCCGGTTTTTTTATTCATTTCTTTCATGCTATAAGACAAGATTGTTCACTCCCACTTGTGAATCGTAAAGCTTACTTTAAGATATATGATAATCGATAGTTGAACGTTTTATCAAATTCTTTTTCGATTATTTTAAAAATATGGAACTTTTATACAGTTTGTCCGTAATAACAAGTAGACAATAAGAAACTTACTGTAATAGGTTAAGTAAAGGGGATAGAGTAATGAAAAAAATAAAATGGATTAGTTTTATACTGCTGCTGATTTCAAGCGGAGTGTTTTTTGTCAATCATCAGTACGCCATTTTACTAGCGGCTTGGACCGTTTACGGAATGGCTTTATCAATCCTGGTTTATTTCTTTTCATACGGCATGAGTGATTCAAATCAGGAATAAAAACCGTATACGCGTTTCTTATTGTCTTCAAAATAAAAGCAGAAAATGAAAGGATGGAAGAAATGGGAGAACTTTTTTGGATGATTTTGTTCGGAGCGTGTATTTGGGTACCAATAATTTGGAATAAAATTGAAATTGGCAAGCGCATCGCACATGAAGAAAAGAAAGCCGGACGTGATTTAACAGGGGAAATCAATCCGTTTACCGGAGGAAGAATGTAAATAGGCGTAAAAAAGAGGCTGTGACAAAAGTATTTTCGTTGAATGAAGATCCGAATGATGAATCGAGATTCTTAATGCAGAATCAACGTCGTTCGGTTTTTTTATTAGTATGGTGAACGTAGGTGTCATGTATCATGTATATAGTAGCTTCTAGCTGTTGATTGGAGGGCAAGGCGAAGACTCCTGCGGGAAAAGCGGAACAGGTGAGACCCCGCAGGAGCGTAAGCAACGAGGAGGCTCACCGACCGCCCGCGGAAAGCGAAGCCTTGCACGGAAATCAACAGCGGTGTAACAAGCAGTCCAGCTTATTTATCCCATTTGTTCATCTTTAGGTTAGAGTAATTTTGTTATGTCTCAGCCTCTTTAATTAATAAAGAAAACAATAGTTTAATTTTGTAATCAATAGTATAATTAACCATATTTATTTTAGACAGAAAGGCTGATGAAAAAGTGTCAACATTCTTTTTAGCCGGCATGGTACTTGTGCTGGTGATGATTATTTTTTCGCGTACGCTGTGGGTGCCCAGGGGAATGGTAGAACGTCTCAGCAAGAAAAAGTGGTTTCAAAACCACTGGCTGAGCGGAGGCTATTTGTTTGGCATTAATGCTTTATATTTTGGTACTACGATATTTTTACTCTATCTTCTTATGTTTACAGATATCCCTTATTTACATCTTGTTCTTATGTTTTTAGCGACGATTGTAAGTATTTTCACGTGGAGCGCTTTTAGTACAGCATGGACAGGGTCATTTAAAAACCGTCTTAAAATGGCTTTAACAGGAAGCAGCTTTTATTTAATATTGGCATTGATTATGGTGATCCAGTGGCTAAGCGTTAAGCCTCTGTATCCCAATGAAGATACGTTTATGCGAGCTTTAGGATGGATGCTTGGCTTTTTCGTTTCAGCCGTTGCTTTTAGTATATGTTTTATCTTCACTGCGTTTCTTGGAAAACGTTCAGCACGTGTGTAAGGATATCATCCGTTTATTAACGTTCTTTTCTAGTTAACTACTATTGACGAAAGCAGGGGTAAACGTGATTCGAGAAATTTTAGCTTCCGATGCAGCCGCTTTTTTAGCGTTAAATAAAGAGCTTGATCGAGAAACAGCGTATATGCTGTACGAGGAAAATGAGCGTGCGACTACGCTTGAACAGCAGAAAAAAATGATTACAGCTTTTTTAAAGATGCCGAACTCGACCATTTTAGTGGCGGAACAAGACGGCCAGCTTGTCGGACATTTATCTGTGATTGGCGGAAGTGTTAACAGAAAAAAACACAGCGCATACTTAGCTGTTGGCGTGCTTCAATCTTATGGAAACCGGGGCATCGGCACTTCGTTGTTTAAGAAAATGGAGAGATGGGCAGAGCAGAGCGGCATTAAACGAGTGGAGCTAACGGTTATGACACACAATGAACCGGCCATTTCGCTGTATAAAAAGATAGGTTTTGAAATAGAAGGGAAAAAAATATGTTCACTCGTTGTAGATGAAAAATCAGTCGATGAATATTATATGGGGAAGGTTTTTGAAAAAACGTGCTTAAAGGAGAAATGAATATGGAAACGACGGTTGTTCAGTTAAATGAATGGGTGGTAAAGCTTCCTAAAAAGCTTGAAGTATTATCTGAAGCAGCGGCGTCAAACCGTCCCGCGCCTAAGAAGTGGTCACCAAAAGAAATTGTGGGGCACTTATGTGACTCAGCCATTCACAATTTACAGCGCTTTATCAACGTGCAACATGAAAAAAAACCTTTTGTCCTGACGCCTTACAAACAAGATGAATGGGTAGAGCTGCAGCATTATCAAGCTACGCCTATGGAAGAAATAGTTGCCCTATGGCGCAGTTTAAATAAGCAAATTGCTTCCGTTCTTTCGCATATACCAACAGAAAAGCATATGTATCAATTCGAATTAAAAGATGGAAAGTTCGTTTCGCTTGAATGGTTGGCTAAAGATTATATCGCTCATTTAGAGCATCATATCAAGCAAATCGATGCTCAAATGCCGCTAGGAGGCAAAGAGGATGAAAAAAGAACATAAAAAAGAAGAATCTCAGGTGAAAGTCGATTTGAGAGCAGGCCGCGCCTATGGTGATCATGAATACATAGGATCTTCGAAAAAGGGCGTGCTTCTTGCTTTGTTACCGGTTCTGATCATTGCCGGAGGTATACTGTTTCTGATGGTAAAATGATAAAAGCCGCATTATAGCGGCTTTTTTTCATAGAGGTGCTGGGTTTTGCTTTCTTCGGGATTGTTGCGGCTTTCTAGAGTGGAAAAGCCTGCGTGTTCTGCGACTATTTTAGCTGCGGAAGGAAGCGTTTCGACTCTTTCCCAAGATTCTGGATTCCACAGCTTTGATCGCTTGAATGCTTTGCTGCAGTGGAGAAAGCATTCTTGTACTTCGACGCCGATAGCGAGCAGCGGAGCTTTATTGTGAACCGCCATTGTTTCAAGAAGCGCTTTTTCTTTTACAATGCAAGCTTTGCCGTTAATCCGCAGCGTTTCTTCTATGCCTGGAATCAAAAAAAGCAGTCCTATTTGAGGATTAGATAAAATATTTTCCAATGAATCTACTTTTTGATTGCCGCGCCTCTCTGGAATCAACAGCCTTTTCTCATCGACGACTTGTACAAAACCAGGGTGATCACCCCGCGGAGAGCTGTCGCAAATTCCTTTATAATCAGCTGTAGCAATGATAACAAAAGGGGAATGTTTAATAAATTCCCGGCAGTGTCGATCTAAATAAGGAATTATTTTTTGATGCGCCAATTTGTTAGGCGTGCCGACTATACGGCGAAGCTCTTCTTTCGTTTTTACTTGTTCTTTAAAGTGACTGTTTTTCATTCCTCTTTTCACTCCTACTGTATGCGTATACTGAAAATACCATTTTTATATATGAAATACTATATTTTTATATTAAAAAACAGAAAAATCAGTATATTCAAATGAAGTAGAAGTGTTATAACGCTAGCTTCGGTCTTTTTTTAAATTTTTGATTGCGTTATCAAATATGTCATTAACCGTTCTCATATGTTCGCTGACAAGATGATTCGAGTCTTTTTCTCGCTGGCGCATGTCTTTTAACAAATCATCCATATCATCTAGCAAACTTTGAAAATACTCATCTTTTTGTTCTTCTTTCATTGTGGAATCGTCCATTTCATCAAGCTTATCGAGCTTATCTTCAATTTTTTTGAAGTATTCATCTCTCAAGAGTCTCACCTCATTTATAAAGTAGCTTTCTGCTTATTGTATGCAAAATGTTTGTTTGCATGAGTAAGAAGTAGAAAGGGTATAAAGAAAAAAGAGTCTAAAAAGCTCATTTGCATCTTAGTAGGTTACTTTTTAGTTCCCATATTACTTTAAAGTGCGTACTTTTTTTTCGTGTTTGTATGCTTCATAATAAATTTTGTCAGGGAATAATAAGACATTTAATAAATTGATTATACGAATCAAATTCTAAAATAGAGGTATAAAAATTTCAGGAGGTTTTATGAATATGAGAGAGATACTGCAAGGAAAACTAGGTTTTGGAACGGCACCACTGGGCAATATGTATCGTAATATTCCAGAAGAAGAGGCCATCGCGACGGTCGATGCTGCTTGGGAAAGCGGCATCCGTTACTTTGACGCAGCTCCTCTTTACGGAGCTGGCTTAGCCGAGATGCGCCTTGGTGAAGCCCTGTCAAAAAGAAAGCGCGATGAGTATGTGCTAAGTACGAAAGTAGGTC
Source organism: Priestia sp. 40 (assembly GCF_049368575.1). Taxonomy (NCBI): domain Bacteria; kingdom Bacillati; phylum Bacillota; class Bacilli; order Caryophanales; family Bacillaceae; genus Priestia; species Priestia sp. 40. Next base: position 527,370 of record NZ_JBMPZA010000005.1, on the reverse strand, counting down.
GCGTTATTTCAGATGAACTAGAAGACGCATCTTCACGTGATATGGGAGAAAAAGGCGGGCTTTTCGAATTTGGCCGTAAAAATAAAATTATCAATGACTACAGCGCAGATGCAACTCTTCGTTCGATCGAGCAAAGTTTAAACCGTTTGAAAACAGATCGCTTGGACTTTGTGTATATTCATGATGTCGCGCAAGATTTTTATGGAGATGAGTGGGTAGGACAATTTGAGTCTGCTCGAACGGGCGCATTTCGTGTGCTTACACGCTTGCGTGAAGAAGGAGTTATTAAAGGATGGGGACTTGGAGTAAACCGAGTAGAACCAATTGAAATCATGCTGGAGCTGGAAGAAGCAAAGCCGGATGTCTCGTTGCTAGCTGGCCGTTACACGCTGTTAGATCATGAACGTGCGCTGCAGCGAGTGATGCCCGAAGCCGTAAAGCATAATATGGACATTGTTGTCGGCGGACCGTACAGCTCAGGCGTTCTTGCTGGAGGTACACACTTTGAATATCAAAAAGCATCTCCAGACATTATGGCAAAAGTAGAAAAAATCAAAGCGATTGCAGATCGTCATCAGATCAGCATTAAGGCTGCTGCTGTCCAGTTTTCACTGGCTAATCCAGCGGTTGCTGCTGTTATTCCGGGCGCTAGTCGTCCGGAGCGTATTGCAGAAGACAAAGCTGCATTAAACACCGTCATTCCGGCAGCCTTCTGGGAAGAAATGCGTGAACAGAAGCTTGTAGCGGCTCATGCACCGCTGCCAATAAACATTAAATGAAGGTAGAACGGTAAATAGTAAGTAGAAAAAGAGGCTGAGGCAAAAGTATTTTAGACGAAGTGAAAAACGAACCATTAATCAACATTTTTGATTAGTGGTTCATTTTTTTTTGTTAGGGTGAACGTAGGTTTCACCTATTTCGTTCCTTCTAGCAGGTGATTGGAGGGCAAGACGAAGACTCCTGCGGGAAAAGCGGAACAGGTGAGACCCCGCAGGAGCGCAAGCGACGAGGAGGCTCAGCGGCCGCCCGCGGAAAGCGAAGTCTTGCACGGAAATCAACTTCGGTGTCACAAGCGGTTCAGCTCATGTATGCCATTTGTGCGTCTTTAGATTGGATTCATCTCGTTATGTCTCAGCCTCTTTTTTTGTTTTGAGATAGGTATTTGTAATATATTTAGTGAAAACTGGTAAAGACGAATGATTTAGATTAATAATATTAAAATATTCGCTTTTTGTATTGAATAAACATTTTGTATTTGATACATTTAGAAAGTGAAAAATATTGCTCGTATATGCTTGGAAATATGGTCTAAGTGTCTCTACCTAGTTCCCATTCAAAGAACTGGACTACGAGTTAAAGTATAAAAATGTTCCGTTTATCCAGACACAAGCTTTATTTCATGCTTAATTTTTTATACTTTGACTCTAAAAAACGTAGACGTTCTAACATGCTCTAGGTTTTTTTCTTTTGTCCGATTATCGAGTGTATGAAACAGCAAAATGAAATGGAGTGAAAGTATTAATCTATGAAAAACAAGATGTTAAAAACAGGGGCTTTATTTACTATTGGTATGGTTTTACTGCTATCTATACTTGCCGGGTGTAATTCAGCTTCAAAAAAAGAAGCAGGAGATAAACAGAAGCAGAAGCCTATTATTGTTCAAGGACCGATGCCGATAGAAGCGCAGAAATTCGCTAAAAAATTAGAAAATGTAAAAGAAGAAAAGTCAGGGAATTTTGTTTTTTACAAAGGAACTGTCGATAATTATCCAGTCATCGTGGTTAAAACGGGAAAAGGAATGGAAAACACGGCAGCTGCTACAGCGATAGCTATAGAAAAATACCATCCTAGAGCAATTATCAATCAAGGAACATCAGGTGGACATGATGAAAACCTGAACGTGTTTGATATTGTATTAGGGAAGAGAACAACGAACATAGGCTCCTTAAAAACAGGCGATAAAAAAGAAGGCGAAGGAATGGATCCTGCTGCGTGGAAGCCGATGGATTTGATGGCTTCTGAAGGAAGCGCTGGAGAAGATCCTGATGCTGAAAAAGCTCGTTATTATGAAGGAGACAAAAAGTTACTTGCGGCTGCAAATGCGGTAAAAGATACATATAAAAAAGGTAAAGTGGTCGAAGGAACGATAGGATCAGCGGACACGTGGAATAACGAAGTGGATCGAATTAAGTGGTTTCATACTAAGTACGGGACGTCTGTAGAAGAAATGGAAGGCGCAGCGGCAGCACAAATTGCAGGAAGCTATGAAGTTCCATTCTTAGGTATCAGAGTGCTGTCTAACAATAAAGTAAACGGTGGAAAATATAATCCAAACACAGCAGCAGCTTGCCAAGATTATGTTTATGAAGTAATTAAACATTATATCAGCACAAACGCTAAGTAAATCTTTCTTTAAAAAAGCATCAAAGCTTTTGTTTCTCTAACAAAAGGCTTTGATGCTTTTTTCGTCATGTCTATAGGGATTTACTGTATTTACGCTATCAAAATTTTATAAAATAAATGGATTGGTAAATTTAAAGTTTATATAACTCTTCATACTTTTGCGTCAAATAATTAATTAACGGCTGAGCATCAATTCTATCTATAGAAAGACTAGTTAATATCTCTTTTGGCGTTTTTAACTTTCCATGCTGGTGGATATGATGTTTTTGCCAGTCTGCTATAAGGGATAGATTTTGACTCGAAATGATTTCATCAAAGTCAGGATGGTCTTTAATTACGGCTTCTCTTAGCTGAGCTGCATAAATAAATCCTAGATTGTAGGAAGGGAAGTAGCCAAACGCTCCTCCGTACCAGTGGCCGTCCTGCAATACTCCGTCACGGTCTGTTTTTGGTTTGATTCCTAAGTATGCTTCATATTTTGCATTCCATGCGGAAGGAAGATCCGAGACGCGAAGCTTGTCAGCGAATAAATCTCTTTCTAGCTCGTAGCGAATGATAATATGCAGCAGATAGGTAAGGTCATCTGCTTGCAAACGAATGAGAGAAGGTGTGACTTCATTTAAGGCAAAGTAAAGAGTTTCAAATGAAATATCACCGTAGATCGCAGGTTCTAACTCTTTGAATAAGTGAGCGTGATTTCTCCAGAAGCCTTCGTGTTTTCCAATGATACGTTCCCAAAAAAGAGATTGAGATTCATGCAGTCCCATAGAAGTGTATGCGCCTAACCCTGTGTCAAGCAAGTCGGAGCTAATTTGCTGGTTATAGATAGAATGTCCGCCTTCATGTAAAAACATAAAAGCTGCCAGTTTTACATTGTGTTCGTCGTATCTTACTGCAAGCCGTGCGTCTTGAGGGTGAATGCCTGCACTGAACGGGTGGGCCGTGGTGCCGATTTGGCCAGACTTAAAGTTATAGCCAATAGCAGTGAGAAGGTGTTTTCCGAGCTTCTGCTGATTTTCTATTGAAAAAGGCTTGTTGAGAAATGATGTATCATGTGTAACCGAAGAGCGTTTAATTTTTGTCAGCAAAGGAAGAATAGCATCTTTAATTTGTTGAAAAAGCGAATCGATGGTTTCACTAGAAACGTCGGGCTCATATTCTTCTAAAAGCTGTTCGTAAGGAGCGAGGTGAGGATTACGGTACTCCGCAAATCTTTTATGCATATGAATCAGCTGCTGCAGGTTGTCTTCGACGAGCTTAAATTCATTTTGCTCTCTAGCCTGTGACCAAAGAGCATGAGTAGAAGCTTTTAAAACGGAAAATTGATAATAATCCTCTAGCGGTACAGCGGAAAGTTTTTGATAGATGTTCCAATAGTGCTGTACTTGTTTTTGCTGTAGTTGATTTAGATTTTGTTCTTGAAGATGCCGCAATTCTTTTGCAAAGGTTGGATCTGTTTGCAGTAGGTAAAGCTCTTTTGAAAGCGTACCTTGAATGGTTGCATGCTGTTTTTGGCTATTAAGAGGAGCGGATGTTTTTGCGTCCCACGATAGAAGAGATAAAGCTTGCTTATAGTGTTCAATCCTCGAAATATGTTTTTTAGTATGAAGACGGCCGGTAGAATTCATCATATCCTCCTTTAAAGAAATTAACTTTACCTATAAACATACTAGGAATTAGGGTTTGAAACAAGATAAATTAAATCAGTAATTGCAAAGAAATAGTTTAATTTTGCTAATTTCACAAACAAATGGAAAGGTGGTAGGATGGTTAATATTCATACTAACCTTACAAAAATAATGGGTTTTAAAAAGCGATTTTAAACATTGGGGGAATGACGTTGAAAAAGGTTAAGGTAAAATGGTTATTATTTATTGTAATTGCTTTATTTGTCGCAGGTTGCAGTAATAATCAAGCGAGCTCAGGGAATAAAAGCACCAGTGCCGCTCAAAAAGACGGAGGTACGCTAAACATTGCGTTTCAAAGCGAGCCAACGACTTTAGATCCTCAAATTACAGGGAATTCTTCGGTTAAAGATGCGGCGCGAAATATTTACGAAGGACTCGTTATTTTTGATAGCAAAGGTAATGTAGAGCCTGATTTAGCAGAAAAGATTGACATAAGCGAAGATAAAAAAGTCTACACGTTTCAGCTGCGAAAAGGGGTAAAGTTTCATAACGGCAAAGAAATGACGGCGGACGATGTAGAAGCTTCGATTAACCGTTGGATCAAGCTATCTTCACTTGGTAAAACAAACTTTGTTGGTGCCCAGGTTAAGAAAACAGGAGACTATACGGTTGAGCTTCATTTGAAAACACCAAATGTGAATACACTGGCACTACTAGCAGATCCAATTCCAGCAGCCGCTATTTTTCCAAAAGAAATCATCGAAAAAGCACCTGCTGAAGGAGCTACTGAGTTCGTTGGTACAGGACCATTTAAAGTGAAGGAATGGAAAAAGAATCAATATATCACGCTAGAGAGGTTTAAAGATTATTCTTCAAAAGGACGAAAAATTAAAAAGACACCTCACGTAGATGAAATTAAAATTAGCTTTTTAAGCGATGAATCTACTAGAATTTCAGGCATTACAGCCGGACAGTTTGACATTGCATTAGGTGTTTCAAGCGACAATGCTTCTCAAATTGAAAGTACGCAAAACGTTAAGAACAAGCTGGCTCCAGGCGGATTCATTGGTTTATTTTATAATACGCAAGAAGGGTTCTTTAGCGATTTAAATGCTAGAAAAGCCGTAAATGCTACGATTAATGCAAAAGATATTTTATCAAGTTCATACGGCGATTCCGATTATTATGAACTGACTTCATCGATTGTGAATAAAAAGTTTCCTAACTATTACAGTGAAGCAGGAAAAGAAGAGTACAATCAGCATGATGAAAAGAAAGCAAAAAGCTATTTAAAAAGAGCTGGATACCGCGGGCAGGAACTGCGTCTTTTAACTTCACGTGATTATCAGGATCAGTACAATACGGCTGTTATCGTGCAGCAAGAGCTTGAAAAAATCGGTGTGAAAGTAAAGCTAGAAGTGTATGACTGGGCAACGTTTACAGATAAAGTAAATGACCCTAAAGCATGGGATATTTACCCCGTAGACTGGGCGGCGCGTTCAACCATTTTCCAAGGATTTTGGACGTCGGGAGGAGCTCCGGTTGAAAAATCAACAAAATACTTAGATAAAATCAAAGCGGCTGCTTCTGTAAAAGATGCACGGCCAGCTATTGATGCTACACAAAAATACGTATGGGATGAGCTTCCGTTTACGTTAATTGGTCATAAAGTCAATATTAACGCCGTATCTACACATGTAAAAGGCTATGATTTCAATTTAGGTCCTGTATTTTATAACGTGAGCGTGAATAAATAACATATATTAAAGAAAGTTACGAAAGACCCTTTGCCGGAAAGCAAAGGGTCTTTCGTTTATCTATTCTTCACGCCGCTCATCAGTAAAAACAAAGGAATACGCATTCGACGCTCGTAAGTTTCAGCGCTGTCGAAATGTTCTTTTTGAGGACATGCTTCTTTTAAATTTGTAACGGTGAATCCGCTTTGCTGCATCAAAGAAAAGTACTCTTCAAGCGTGCGATGATACTTTTGAACGTATCCGCCCATCCAGTGCTGCTGACGGAATCCCGTTGAAAAGTAGTTATCGACCGTCCAGTTTGTGCGCAGAGCGGAAGGCTGCAAAGTGGAAGTAATGATTGGGTGTTCCACAGAAAAAATAAATCTTCCTTCAGGTTTGAGTGCTTGATTTACTTTAGTGAAAACGGAGGCTAAGTCTTCCATATAGTGGAGAGACAGTCTTGCGGTAACTAAGTCGTAGGTGTCACGAGGTGGAGTATAGTGCTCCATCGATTTATGAATAACTTTTGCATTTGGATAGTTTGAAAGCTGTTGCTGAGCTGCGTTTATCATATTGATCGAGCCGTCTACTCCGGTATAAGAGAAACATCCCTGTTCAAGAAGCTCCACGCCAAATCCAGCGTTTCCGCACCCTAAGTCTAAAACGTCTGCATCTGTAACATCACCTAGAAGCTGTGAAATGACCGGTTTTTCAATCGTATCGTTGGCATTTTCTTTTTGCTGCCGGCGTTTTGTATAGGCCAAAAACGTCTCGTCATTATCGTAAAATTCAGCTCCTGTTGAGATCTTCAACTAAATCAGCCTCCTTTATGCAAAGTACCTTATTATAATCATATATTCAAATTATTTACAATGATTTAAATAGATATGGAAATGGTGTTTTATTTTGGAGATAGTGCTATCATGTGGAGTAACCGGCTTGTACACGTTTATGGAAGATAAGTCTAAAAGCTAAGAGTTGAGTATAGAAAAGGTCAGTCTATGCGTAACTCTTAGCTTTTGCTTTGAAGTCGTAAGGAACCATTTGTTTTTGGCGTCGGTCTTATTTCGGTAACTTTTCAACAATTGCTGCGTCTATTTGCTGAGATAATGCGCTGCTAATCTCTTTTTCATGCTCTACTTTTTCTAAAATGAGCTGCTTATTACCTGTCTTGATTTTTAACATCGTACCTGAGTGGATGGAGAAATCATCTCGCAGCTTTTTAGGAATGGTAAGTCGAAAACGTTCATCAATTTTTCGAGATTGAGCCGTAAATATTAAAGTCGTTTTTTCACCGAAATTCATTTCGTATTTTTGAATCACAATGTTATTTTCTTTGTTAATAAAAAATTGAACCTCCATGTTTGCATCCAATTCGACTGACGTTAAAAGTTCAGAAGTGAGCTGAATCTGCCGTCCGGTTAATGTTGCATAATAAGGAGGAGGCGCCCCAGGTTTTTGTGAAAGCGCTATCGTTTTTTCGTCTCTTTTTTTCATAACAATTTGCTGTTCTACTACGTATAGTTCTACATAATCAAATGGCGTAAGTTCATAGTCATCTCGCAGGGATCTTGGAATGACTATTCTACCCATATGGTCAATTGTTCGAATGAAGATATGAGAAGGAACGGGGACATTTTCATCATGATGATCAATAATAATCCAATCATCACAGCTCCGTAAAAGAACTTTGTCGTTCGTCTCGAGTTTCGTTAGTTGCATAAACAAAGAAGGAAGGGATACTCTTCCCATTTCGTCAATTATACACTCTTCTTTTTTTGTACGCATCTTGCTACTTAATCCTTTCTAAAAACATTTTAGATGGGGTATGTTACTTAAATTACACAGCATTTATTTCTTTGTCAAATGAAGCAAATGAGTATTTATTCATCGTACAGATTGCGAAATACAGGAAGTTTAACCGGGTTCAGTAGATGCACATGTGTCTCGTGTAAAGAATAATAATCTGAAGAAAACAGCTAATCTATTAATTAAAAAAAACATAGAAATAGAAGTGTTTTTCTTTCTTTTGGTTTTATTGTAGGAAAAAAAACCTTAAAAAGAGGTAGTATCTTTTTTAAAAAGAGTAGATAGAGGTTTTTAAACAAAAAAATACAGCGGAATTCAGTCTGAATAATGAATAGATTTATGCATATTAAGCCAAGAAAAAAATTTCACGCAACGCTTTTTTTACGCCTTTTGGGCTCAAGTCATAGTTAAAGGATAAAGAAAAAAGCTCAAACTAATGAGCTTTGAGCTGGTTTTATCGTTTTTCAACCAGCAGTAAGATGAAGGTAGCAAGCGGTCCTAAAGCAAGAGATAATAAGAACCAGTTCAGACCGGTTCGATTTTTACCTTGCGCTAATCCGGCATTAATTAGAGCCAGCGTTCCCCATCCTACAACGTATTGATTATCCATATGACACCCCGCTAATATTATTTCTTTATATGATTAACAAATTTTATATTAGCATAAATATCCATATTTTTGATTGGAATTCCTGAATTAGGTGGAAAAGCGGTGAATTTCTTCATGAAACAAAATTCCTGTTTTCCTCCACTCAGTGAAGGTAGTAGTGAATAAGAGAAGGGTGCACGTAGTACACGTGAACGTACTGAGGGCGATGATAGTGAAGCTGATGCATATATTGATTCATAAGCCTTTGAATGGCGTCGTACACATTGGGCGGATAGCCGTAATAGCCGTGATGAATCCCAACTCGAAGCAAGGAAACGGGAGGCGTGTTATTGTTTTTGTACATTGTTCGGTACTCTTCTGCGCGTTTAACCTTGCGCAGCTGCTCCGCCCGCCGCCGGCGCAGCTTTTCGCTGTCCTAAGTTCTTGATCGAGTATAAAAATAGCTGCAGGGTTATTTTGAGCAATTTTTAAGCGGTCTACAATTGTCTGAGCCTGAGCTTCTTCGTCGACTTGTTCTCGTAAAAAGTCCTGCACGATGACTAAAGTTTGAGGGTCATTCGCTTGGCTGATAAATTGAAACGCTTGACGATAAGAATTTGTGACGAACTTTTCATGCTCCAATACTTTTTGAAACGTTTCTAACGGTGTTCCAAACTCACTTGGCTGAGCAGGTAAAGAACTTAATTCAACCGTTCCGCCGCGGTCAACTAAATAGTCAATAAGCTTTAGCATATGAGTGCGTTCTTCTTCAGACTGCAGACGCAGCCAGCTGCCCATTCCTTTATAGTTTAATCGATTCATATAATTAGACATAGCTAGGTACAAAGTCGAAGAGACGTGTTCAAGTTGAATTAAGTTATTGAGCAGCTTTTGAATTTGTTCGTTCATATTTGTTATTCCTCCTTAGGGAAAGGGTTTCTTTCGTATACTCCCTGCAACCATCACGTTTTTTACGGTGAAAGAAATCTACAGTGATACTATATGTCACTTCTTTGAGTAGGTAACTTGCCCATCCTTTATTGGTGCTTCTTACTTACATATAAGGTTTGTATAATATAGGAATAAAAGTAGTTTTAAAGACTCTTTTTTTAGATGGTTAAAATTACTATGTTCTATTTAACCAATTTAGTGATAAAATTGTCACTCTGTGCAATTTTAATTGGTGTGAAGGAGTCAGAAAAATGAATATGCAACACGTATTAATACCTGGATTTGAAAAGCTTGCGAGCTTTGTTTTCTGGTATCCATTTATTATGTCTTTATTTTGGATTGCAGGTACGCTTATTTACATACGCTATCGGGACCGGGATCCTAAAGTTGATTTTTCAACAATTGACTGGCCGTTAGTGAGCTTTTTAGTGCCTTGCTATAATGAAGAAGAGACGATTGAAGAAACGCTCAAGCACCTTTTGGCGTTAGATTATCCGTCTAAAGAAATCATCCTTATTAACGATGGAAGTACGGATGGAACGGCTGATATTTTAAAGAAAATTAGCAGAAATCATCCTGAAGTTCGTGTGATTCAACTTTATGAAAATAAAGGGAAAGCCAATGCGTTACATTTAGGTGCGCACGCGTCTAAAGCTGAGTTTTTAATCTGCTTAGATTCCGACGCTATTTTAGATCAAAACGCTCCGTATTATCTAATCCAACATTTTCTTCATAAAGGGGAACGGCTTGGAGCCGTCACCGGAAATCCGCGCATTCGAAACCGTAATACGTTACTGAGTCGCATTCAGCTAGTTGAGTATTCTTCTATTATCGGTTCTATTAAACGAACACAGCGAATTTTAGGAAAAGTAATGACGGTCTCAGGCGTAGTAGTGGCTTTTCGAAAGAAAGCACTTGTGGACGTCGGACTGTGGGATCGTGACATGATTACGGAAGATATCGCCGTGAGCTGGAAGCTGCAGCAGCGCTTTTGGGATATCCGCTATGAACCGCGGGCATTGTGCTGGATGCTTGTGCCCGAAACCTTAAAAGGAATTTGGAAGCAGCGAGTACGCTGGGCTCAAGGCGGGCAAGAGGTAATGCTTCGCCACTGGAAAGTGTTATTGAAATGGAAGCAGCGCAGAATTTGGCTTGTATACCTAGAGCAGTGGATTAGTACCTTTTGGTCATTCGCATGGCTGTTTGTGACTATCATGCTGCTTGTTACGGCGAGCAGCCCTCAAGACATGCTGTTTTGGTTTACGTTTACTTCATTTTCCCTTGTGTTTATGAGCTTAATTCAGCTGTTTATTGCGCTGAAAATTGATTCGAAATACGACAACGTGAAGCGGTATTACGTATGGGCTGCATGGTACCCAGCGCTTTACTGGATTGTGAATACGATTGTGGTAGTGGGCGCATTTCCTCGTGCTATTAGATCTAGAGTGAAAGGAGGCTATGCTACATGGAGCAGTCCAGACCGCGGCTTAACGAAGAGCAAATCTTGATTCAAGCCAAACAGCCTCTTGCTCGCTTAGTAATAAGCATCATTGTTTCATCTGTTTTTTGGGTGTATTGTGCCGTTGTTCTTTGGTTTTTCCTTTCAGCTGTTATTGGCGTAAATGATCGTTACAGCGGGGTATTAAAAATTGCGTTCAAAACGACGAACGGCGAGATTCGAACGTTTTTAGTAATTGGACTTATCATTTTTTTCTTCTTTTTTCTAGCTCTGTTTTTATGGAGATTCTACAACAAAAAGAGATTTGGAAGCTTGAACCGACGAAAAGAGCCGGCGTATACGAGTATTAAAGATTTAGAGCGTCTTGAGCTCTTATCCAAGGATCAAATTCAAGAGCTTCAGCGTGCACAGTACATCGAGTTTGATGTTAATCCGTTGAAACATACTGAGGAGAGGAAGCACGCATGAAGAAATATGTATTCTTTCTTTTGATTGCGGCAGCGGTAGTTGGCTTTATCTTCTTTAAAGTAGTGAACTGGGAAGACAAGGCGAAAGCAACAACGACCGTGGAGCCAGCGCTTGAGACGAACGGATGCTTAGGCTTAAATTATCATCGCGTGCGTAAGCATAATTGGTTTAATCGAGTTGTCAGCTCAGTTACAAAGTCTGACGAACTGACGGAGTACAGCGTCTACAGCAATGATTTTGAACATCAGTTAAAAAAGCTGAGGGAACTTGACGCTACGTTTGTTACGCCAAAAGATATTGAAACGTATAAGCAAAAAGGCACGTTTCCAAAACGCTGCGTTTGGATTTCATTTGATGATATTGACCGTACCGTGTATCAAAACGCGTTTCCAATTTTGAAAAAGGAAAACATTCCGTTTACGCTATATGTAATCGCAGGACAAGTGGGAGTAGAGGACTTTCAAAATTTAAATATGGCTTCGTGGAGTCAGCTAAAAGAAATGAAAGACAGCGGCCTTGCGACAATCGGTTCGCATACATATGATATGCACCGTTTAGAAGAAGACAAGCCTTTATTTCTGACGCCTGCTAAATACAGCGCGTTTGCTGAAGATTTACGAAAAAGCAAAGAAACGATTAAGCAACATTTAGGAGTAGACCCCGTTTACTTTGCTTATCCATACGGTAATACGAATGATGACGTAGCTAAAATTGTGAAAGATGCTGGTTTTCACCAAGCAGCTATCCTAGCGCCGCACCTTATTACAAAAGATAACGATCCGTATTACCTTAATCGAATTGTTGTATACAATAAAACCTTTCAAGACCTTATTCTTCCGTGGTTGACACGTACAAGCTCGTAAGAAGAAAGTGAAAAAGCCTCTGTCTAAAGCAGAGGCTTTTTTCTTTTCACCATCAAAAGGTATGTCAATTGCGTGAAGAAAGGACACTTTCATTTCTATAAAAATCATTTTAATGGTACCATAGAAAAGTTGTGATAAAAGATATGGATAAACGAAACTATCTATCAATCCTTTTACAAACTGCGTGTAAGAAGTTTGTAAAGGTGTAAAGAGGAAAAGCGGCAATTGTACGCTTACTATTTTACGAATGTAAGGCAATCGGACAAACTAATTCGCTGTCCATTGCTGATTAAATTGTATTCATTATTCACGATTCCTCTCTATCATTTCGTCATGGGTTTTGTTTTATCGTTAAAATTTTGATAAAGGTGTATAGGATATGGAAAACAGGCATTTTGAATATAAATTTAAAGAAACGCTGAAAAAACTAAATGATATTGAACTTGCGTTAAATGAATCATCGATCGTAGCGATTACGGATAGTCGTGGATTCATCAATCACGTGAACGATAAATTCTGTGAAATTTCTAAGTATGAAAGACATGAGCTTCTCGGTCAGGACCATCGTATTATTAATTCGAAACATCATTCAAGCTTGTTTTTTAAAGAGTTATGGAGTACGATCAGATCCGGTAAGGTATGGCACGGAGAAATAAAAAACAAAGCAAAAGACGGCTCGTACTACTGGGTGGATACAACCATTGTTCCTTTTTAGATGAGCGGGGTAAGCCGTATCAGTACGTATCGATTCGTAATGATATTACAAAACGAAAAGCATATGAAGAAAAAATTAAGTAAATGGCTTATTATGATCCGTTAACCAATTTACCTAACCGCTACTGGTTAAACAAACAGCTGAAAAAACTGTTTTTAGATGAAGAATCTCCAGAACTGCTGGCTATTTTATTTTTAGATTTAGACCGCTTTAAATCAATAAATGATACGCTTGGCCATCATCACGGCGATGTGCTGCTGAGGAGCGTAGCAGAAAGATTAAAAAAATGTATTCCGTCCTCTGATTTTATCTCGCGGCACGGGGGCGATGAGTTTATTTTAGTGCTGCATACACTAAAAACTGTTGAGGAAATTGAAGAAATGACCGAGCAGATCGTAAAGGAAATGTCGCTTCCTTTTTATATAGATGGTGATAAAGTGCTAACCTCTACAAGCGTTGGCATCAGCTTGTTTTCAAAAGAATGTCAGCAGCATATTGTCCCAAAAGACGCAGATGAACTAATTGACAGGTTAATTAAGCAAGCAGATATTGCAATGTATGTAGCAAAACGAAATGGACGAAACACATATGAAATGAGCTCATCTTCATCAAATGAACAAATAATTAAAACAATCAGCATGGAGAATGAGTTAAAGTATGCGTTAGAAAGAAATGAGTTTCAGCTCGTTTATCAGCCGTTAATCGATTTGAAAACGTCTGAAGTCATAGGAGCAGAAGCGCTCATTCGCTGGAACAGTGAAAAATTTGGTACCGTGTATCCAAATGAATTTTTGCCCATTTTAGAAGAAGTGGGTCTGATTGTGCCCGTTGGCAAGTGGGTATTAGAAGAAGCGTGTAAGCAGATGAAAGCATGGACGGAGCTGAATTCAAAAGTGAGCAAAATAGGAGTGAACGTATCACCTATTCAGCTGAAGTCCTCACGATTCGTAGCGGAGATTGAACAAATCTTGCAAAAAACGGGCCTTGAGCCGCACTTTCTGGAACTTGAAATCACTGAAAGCGTCATTCAAAACAGTCAAGAATCGAAAAAAGTGCTAAACCGCCTGCGGAGTCTAGGGATAAAAGTGGCGATGGATGATTTCGGAACGTGCTATTCATCCCTTAGCTATTTGAAACACTTGCCGATTAATACGTTAAAAATTGATAAATCATTTATTGACGACTTAGACGAAGTTGGAAAAGTGCTGGTGGAAACGATTATTCAAATGGGAAAAAAACTTAATTTTGATCTAACTGCAGAAGGAATCGAAAACAAAGAACAGCTGCAGTTTGTGACGGAACAAGGCTGTCATATCGGTCAAGGTTATCTATTCAACAAGCCGCTTTCTCCTGAAGAAATGAGCCGATTGTTGAATTGAAGGAGAATCATGTATACGGAAAGAAGCTCTTTAATAGAGCTTCTTTTTTGATTTTTAATATGATATAAGGGGTGATAAAGTCGTGAAAGAGTACGTTGGAATCTGCACAGTATGTCAAAAGAACATGTACTGTTTAGAGGGATTTTTAAACGGTGTGGTTGTTGAAGGGAAGCTTGTGTGCTTTGCGTGTGAAGAAGAGGAGAAGTGCAGTTCTCACAAAAACAAAAACTAGCTATCTTGGGTAGCTAGTTTTTTATTTCTTCACATACAGTCCGCTCACATAAAGAGAAGAAATCGTATGAGCAATGTTTTCGACTGTTGCTTGGTGCTCATTTCGTACGATTTCCCAAAGGTACATTTCATTGGTGAAAAACCATCCTCTAGCAACAAGCTCGCTGCTTAAATCGTTTCTCGCAAGCCCTTTTTGCTGAGCATAGGAGACGTCTTTTGAGATGCGATTGATAAACTTTTCACGAATGGCGTTCCATTTAGCAGAAATCGCAGGGGAAATGCCGATGGCTTGTTCAAATACATGCATCATGGCACGTTCGGTTTCCGCCATTTTTAAAAAACTGTACGTTTGCTGTTGGATAATTGACTCGGCGAATTCTTTGGTTGCAGGAAAAAAGGAAGTTTCCGCAATTTCATAAAACTGTTCCATGACATTTTCCATTAACACATTCAGCAAATCTTCTTTTCCTTCAAAGTGGACATAAGCCGTTCCATAGCCAATGTTTGCTTTTTTGATCATTTGAGAAATGGTGGCTTTTTGAAAACCTTCTTCTAAAAAGACTTCTTTGGCTGCTGTTAATAGTTTTTGCCGAGTTTTAATGGATCGCAAATGGCGTTTATCTTCTACTTTATCCGTTGACATAGTCTCTAACACCTCCGTATGGCTTTCTCTTAGCATATAAGGAAGGATAAAAAATGAAAAGAACTTTTGTGATAAAAAATTTTAAATTTTCTGAAAAATATTATTGACACTATGTCATATTTGTTGATAATATTTTTTTAACGTAAGGAAAACTAAGGTAAAGGGGATTTGTTATGACTTTGTCACCTTCTCAATTTACGCTTCATCATGCAAAGGAAAAAGATCAAAAAGATGTGCTATCAAGGTTTAGAGAAGAGTTTTATCTGAAGTCGGATTCTATTTATATGGACGGTAATTCACTTGGCCTGCTTTCTAAAAGAGCTGAGCATACGCTGCTTCAATCATTAAATGACTGGAAAGAGCTTGGAATTGACGGATGGACAGAAGGAAAATATCCGTGGTTTTCACTTTCAGAACAGCTCGGAGAAATGATGGCACCGCTAGTGGGAGCACATCACGAAGAAGTTATTGTAACAGGCTCAACGACGGTTAATCTTCATCAGTTGATTTCGACGTTTTATAAACCAAAAACGACGCGCAAAAAGATTCTAGCGGATGAATTAACGTTTCCTTCGGACATCTATGCACTTCAAAGTCAGCTCAGAACGCACGGATATGACCCAGAAGTTGATTTGATTCGCGTAAAAAGCCGAGACGGACGGTTTTTACATGAAGATGATGTAATAGAAGCGATGACAGATGAGGTTGCTTTGATTGTGCTGCCTACTGTGCTGTACCGCAGCGGCCAAATTTTAGATATGAAGCGCTTAACAGAAGAAGCGCACAAAAGAGGAATTTTGATTGGATTCGATGCCTGTCATTCCATTGGTGCCATTCCGCATTCCTTTACGGAGTGGGGAGTAGACTTTGCCTACTGGTGCAACTATAAGCATTTAAACGGAGGACCTGGAGCGGTTGGTGGTTTGTATGTAAACAAAAAGCACTTTGGAACAGCTCCGGGACTAGCAGGATGGTTTGGTTCGAAAAAAGAAAAGCAGTTTGATATGGAACATTCTTTAACGCAGTCAGAAACGGCAGGAGCCTATCAAATTGGCACACCGCATGTATTGAGCCTAGCGCCGCTGCTTGGAGCGTTAGAAATGTTTGCGGAAGCAGGAATCGAAAACATTCGCACAAAGTCACTTAGCATGACGCGCTATTTAATGAATGGAATGGAAGCGGAGCTTAAAGAATACGGCTTTACAATAGGCAGTCCAATAAATGATAAGCAGCGCGGAGCACACGTGAGCTTGGAGCATAAAGAAGCGGCAAGAATTTGTAAAGCGTTAAAGGAACACGGGGTAATTCCAGATTTTAGAGCGCCAAATATTATTCGTTTAGCGCCAGTCGCTTTATATACGTCCTATGAAGATGTATGGAAGGTTGTTCAGCTCCTGAAAAAAATTATGAGTGAAAAGTTGTATGAAAAATTCAGCAATGAACGTGAAGTTGTGGCGTAAGAGCAAGGAAACGAGAAAGATGAAGTGAAGGGGAGAAGCAATGGATGAATAGTATCAATGAGCCGGATAAAGGGAGGAATGGGTCTTTAGAAAAAAACATTCAAACTAATTTTGAAAAGTCGATGTCGTATGGAGATTATTTGCAGCTTGATCAGATTTTATCAAGTCAGCACCGGCTTTCCGATCACCATGACGAAATGCTTTTTATCGTCATTCATCAAGCAAGCGAGCTGTGGATGAAGCTGATTTTACATGAAATGACGGCTGCGACGGCTTGCATTAAACAAAATCAGCTCGAAGAATCATTTAAAATGCTGTCTCGCGTGTCTCGCATTCAGCAGCAACTTATTCAATCATGGAGCGTTCTTTCCACGCTAACGCCTGCTGAGTACATGGAGTTTCGCGATAAGCTTGGACAGTCTTCGGGCTTTCAGTCTTACCAAAACCGGTTAATTGAATTTGCGTTAGGTAATAAAAATATTCATACGCTTGCTGTGTATCAGCATGAGCCGGAGCTATATAAAAAAATGACCCTTACTCTTAAAGAGCCGAGCATTTATGACGCGGCGATTAACGCCCTTGCTGTTCGAGGCTTGCCGATTGATGAAAAAGCGCTAAACCGGGACTGGTCGCAAAAATACGAACCAAATGAAAGCGTAGAGGAAGCCTGGCTAACCGTGTATCGTAATGTAGATCAATACTGGGATTTATACGAATTGGGAGAAAAGCTCGTAGATATTGGCAGTCAGCAGCAGGCCTGGCGTTTTAACCACATGAGCACGGTTGAACGTATCATTGGTCATAAGCAAGGAACAGGAGGATCATCGGGCGTGACGTATTTAAAGCGGGCGTTAGATCAGCATTTCTTTCCTGAGCTATGGACTCTGCGGACGAAATTGTAGATGCTCGATTAATAGAGAAATGGGGACAGTAAATATGAGTGAATGGATAGATGTGTCACAACGGTTAGATGAACATGTTGCGACGTGGCCGGGAGATACTTTGTTTACCTATCAAGTCAATTGGAGTAAAGAAGAAAGCGGTTCGGTAAACGTAGGCAAGCTCTCAATGAGTATTCATACCGGAACTCATATCGACGCGCCGTTTCATTTTGACAGTGCGGGTAAAAAAGTGATTGATTTGGACGTGAATTTATATATCGGAACAGCAAAAGTTATTCACATAAAAGGAAAAAGCAGTATCGGTATTTCAGATTTGTCACAAGTTGACCTAAAAGGCGTGACGCGCTTGCTGATTCGAACAGGAGCTTGGGAAAATCGCACCGTGTTTCCAAAAACGGCTCCTTATGTAGAAAAAGAAGCCGCAGCTTACCTATCCCAGTACGGCATTCGCCTTCTTGGCCTTGATTTGCCTTCAGTGGACCCGTTAGACAGCAAGGAGCTTTCCACGCATCACTCGCTTGCTAAACACGATATTCATATTTTAGAAGGGCTAGTATTGGATGACGTAGAAACAGGTGATTATGAATTAGTTGCTCTTCCATTAGCATTAGCTGAAGCGGACGGAAGCCCTGTTCGTGCCGTTTTGAGAAAGATATAGCATATATACGAAGCGATAAAATCTCTTTATTGCTTCCTTTTTTACTATAAAAGACTGAAAATTCACAAAAAGGAGAGTGGTTGTATGACAATTACTCAGCCGGTTTTTGCCACCATGCTGCTGCTTGCTTTAATCGCATTAGGAGAAGTGATTTCAATTATGACGCGGGCTCGAGTGCCGATGCTACTCGTAACGTTGATTGGCTTTCTTGTGTTAATTTGGACGGATATTTTTCCGAAGAATATTGTAGAGACTTCATCCTTTAATCAAATTGGAATGCTGCTTGTTACTCCGCTTGTTGTCCATTTGGGTACGTTAATTCCGTTAAAGCAAATGCTTCAGCAGTATAAAGCTGTATTGATTGCTTTAACAGGTACATTGTTTGCAGTGGTGCTGGTACTTCCTGTAATTACTTTTGTTTTTGGTTACGAAACGGCTGTATCCGGCGTGGGTCCTTTAGTTGGAGGAATTGTCGCATTTATCATTACGTCCACTGAATTAAAAGAGGCTGGTTTTAGTTACTTAGTTGTTATTCCAGCGCTTGTTTTATCGCTTCATAAATTGTTTGGAATGCCTGCAGCTACTTTCTTTCTGCGAAAATACGCGCTGATACTGCGAGATCAAATGGACCAGGACAGAGAAACGGCTGCTAGCCTAGAGGCAGTGCTTCCAGATGAAAAGCCGGTCGTTCTTGAAAAATCCCCGGTCAAAAAATATCAGTTTAACACAGCAAATATTCTATTGTTTAAACTGTTTGTGGGTGGAGCGCTTGCTATTGTTCTTGAACAAGTGACGGGATTGCACAATACGGTTTGGTGTTTAATTATTGGTGTACTTGGAAGAAGTATAAAGGTTTATGATGAAAGCATGATGGACAAAGCAAAAGCATCAAGCGTAGCTATGCTTGGAGCTATCTTTATTGTAATTGCCTCCATGAGCGAAGTGAAGTTCAGCCAATTCATTCACTTTATCCCTCAGATTTTACTCATCATTGTCATTGGACTAATTGGTATTTTACTTGGAAGCTATCTTTGTTCCAAGCTATTAAAATGGCATCCGTATCAAGGAATGTCGCTCGCATTGACCGCCATGTTTGGGTTCCCGGCAGATTATATTTTGTGTCAAGAAGTTAGCCGAAGTATTGGACGAACAGAGGAAGAACAGCAGCTCTTGCTTGAAAAGCTGTCGCCTCCTATGCTGATTGGCGGGTTTACAACGGTCACTATAGCATCTGTTGTCATTGCCAGCTTCTTAGTCAAAACACTTTAGTACATAAAGGAGAGTACGGATATGAAAAAAACAGCTAGTTTTGAAGAAATTGTTGAAAGCCAAAAAGAAGAATATATTCAGCGTTTGTTTACACTGCTCCGTCAAAAAAGCATTAGCACTCAAAACGTCGGGATTAAAGAGTGTGCTCATTTAGTCAAAAGTATGATGCAAGAGATAGGAATCCAAGCACGGTTGATTGAAACAGAAGGTCACCCAGTTGTCTATGGAGAGCTAATCACGGATCCAAAAGCATTTACGCTTTTACTTTACGGTCATTATGACGTTCAGCCACCTGATCCGTTAGAAGACTGGCTGTCCCCCCCGTTTGAACCGACGATTAGAGACGGAAGGATTTACGGGCGCGGAGCAGGAGACAATAAAGGCCAGCTCATGGCTCAGCTTCTAGGCGTACAAACGTATAGAAACACAGAAGGAGAGCTGCCGATTAACCTCAAATTTGTATTTGAAGGAGAAGAAGAAAAAGGAAGCGTCAATCTTGCGTCATTCGTAAAAAATCATAAAGAGCTCCTTCAAACGGACCTCGTCTATACGGCTGACGGTTCCTCTCACAGCAGCGAATCACCTCTTATTCTACTAGGAGTAAGAGGGATGCTTTCCATTGAACTAGAAACAAAAGGGGCGGATTGGGACAACCATTCAGGGAACACGGGAAACATTGTTCCTAATCCGGCTTGGAAGCTTATAGATTTGCTACAAACAATGCGAAGCCGAGACGGACAAGTGTTAATTGACGGTTTTTACGATCATATTCGCTTGCCTTCTGAACATGAAAAGACCTTATTAAAGAACCTGCCGTTTGATCGAAAGGACGTTGGAGAAAAAATTGGCTACAAAGAGTTAACAATGCATGGAGAAACGTATTATCATAAACTGACCATGGAGCCAACGTTTAATATCTCGGGTATTCATAGCGGCTATGCAGGAGAAGGAACAAAAACGATTGTTCCTTCAGCAGCCAAGGTGAAAATGGATATTCGTTTGGTTGTTGATCAAGACCCAATGGACATTTATGCTAAAATATCTCGTCACGTAAAGCAAGTGGATCCAAGCGTCAACGTGACATATCTAGGCTCTATGATGCCGTCTCGAACGTCCGCTGACTTAGACGTTATAAAAGTGGTAACAAACGCTGTACGAAAAGCTTATGAAAAAGAGCCGCTTATTCAGCCTAGTCTTGGAGGATCGCTTCCTGATTACGTATGGACAAACCTATTAAAAGCACCGTCTATTATTGTCCCATATGCAAATTTCGATCAGCGAAATCATTCGCCTAACGAAAATATAAAAATAGAGAACTTTTTAAAGGGTATTATGTGTACATGTCATGTAATTAAAGAGCTCAGTGAAATGAAGTGAAAAAACCTCAGTGACTGCAAATGCAGTTATTGAGGTTTTTTAAGCTGTTTTTGTTTCTTTATTTACTGCGCATTCACTTTTTCAGCTTGCCAGTAATACTCGCTGAACACATCTGAAAAGGCTTTGACGGTATTTGTGAGTTCTTCCATATTGTTATCGACGCCGCCTACTTCAATTAAAATGGAGCGGTCGGATAAGTCTTGATTATATAGCCCGTTATTGCCGCTTGTTTTCTTTTTGCTTAACACTCCGCGGCTAAGGCCTGGATATTTTTCCTCTAGCTTTTCATGAAGCGCTTTAGCCATTTTAACGTTTTCATCAAATTTTGGGTTCGCTTCACCTAATACAATCATCATTTTAGCGTATGATTTGCCGTTGATAGAAGCCGTTGTTTTTTCTTGGCGCAGTGAATCTCGATGAATATCAATTAAATAATCGACGTCTTTGTTTTGCTGAAGAGCCGTTTCCACCACGCTGCGAGACATCATATAGGCTCGTCCTGTACCCCAGCCTTTTTCATTCAGCTTTTGCGTCATATTAGTTGTATCTACTTCCGAACCGATTCCGTCTGCTTTTAATTCCATTCCTAGCATTTGACCAACGAGCGTGATGTTGGTTTTGTTATCAACTGCTTTATTTTCGTTCGCTTCACCTTGCATACCAAGTAAAGGAAAATAAGATTCCCAGCTGTGCGTATGGTAGATGTATACAACTTTTTTATCGCCTGTGCTTTGCTTGGCCTGTGTTTGAGACTGTTTTTTACTTTCTTCGTACGTTTTGCTTTCAGCAGGATCTAAATCACGTTCTCCTGAAATGCTTTCGAGCGGAGGAGCTGATTCATGAGGAATGGTTGTATAATCCGTTCCTTCACCGGCTAATAGAATATGAGAATCAAAAATAGAAAAGCCGGGCAGTTCTGATCCAAATAGACTTCTTGTATCTGCCACGCGAATGTTCGTCGCCAGCTGCAGAGCGACAGAAGAGAGAGGAGGCGGAGAGAAATCTTCTTCAAAGGCATGAGAGAAATGATGGTTTTCCGTATGCATGAAGTAGAACAAGCTTTGGGCCTTATAATTTGATAGTGCTTGATAGACAACGTTCGAGCGCAGCGTATGCTGAAGAGTTGAATACGTGACGGTAAAAATAGCGGCAGATGTTAAGAGAACAAATAGTATAGCGATAATTAATGATTTATAAGAAAGAATCCAAAAAAGCTTTTTAGGCTTTTCAGTGAACTTGTTTTTCATAGAGTAAGCCTCCTCTAATAAAATTTTGAAATCAGCGGATGAAAACTCTAAGAGGAGAATGTTATGTATCTACTATTTACTCTATTAAAAAGAAATAGAAATATGATAGAAACCACGATATTTAACACAACATAAAAAAGTTTATATTCGGGCATACTGTAAAAAAACGGTGCGTATTGGAGCTGGTTAGATGAACGACTCATGGGTTTATCATCATTTTATTAATACACTTTTATTTCCTTTAGCAATGTTTGGCGTGGCATTTTGTTTGCTGGGGCTGTTGCTGTACATGCTGTGGAAAGAAAAGCAAAAAGAAGGACCAAAAGAAAACAAGAGCTCTTAAATAAGAGCTCTTGTTTTGTCGAACATTCAGTTAGAAAAAGGGAGATTCACTTTCTCTAAGAACTCTATTCGGTTGTCAAAAGGATCAGCCACGTAAATTCTTTCGACGCCGGGAATGTTTTGGTCTTCTATAAAAGAAATACCGAAGCTAGTCAGATGATCTTTGAACGCAGGTAGATTTTTAACGTGAAAGCCTGGATGCGCTTTTTTTGCAGGTGAAAAGGCAGTTTCCACACCAATATGCAGCTGATAAGAACCAAATTCAAACCACACGCCGCCGCGCTTTTTTAGACTTTCCGGCTTTTCGACTTCTGTTAATCCAAGAACAGTTCCGAAAAAGTGTCGTGCTTCGCTTTCTGAGTTCGGTGGTGCTGCTAGCTGAATATGATCAATATGCGTCAGTGTAAAAGTCATAAACATTCCTCCTTAAATAGTAGAGTACTAGTTAAGTTTACGTGATGTATATCTGTAAATAAATGATAAAAAGTTGATGTGTTTTATAAGAAAAACTTATTATTTTATATACATATAACACCAAATGAGGTATATTTTATTTTGTTGTTATTTAAGAGAATTGGAGATTAATATGGAATATCACTATACGTTAACCAAAGATGATTACGTAGCTTTTAACATGCATCACGCTCAACATTCGGAAAGAGTACAAAAAGTGCTGAGAGTTCAGCGATGGATGTCGCTTATTTTTCTTTTTATTCCTTTGCTTGTTTCGTGGATTGAAGGAGAGTTTTTAGTTGGCATGTTCGCAGCGTTTGTACTGCTTGCGGTGCTGTGGTTTTTATTTTATCCAAAGTATTTTTACGGCAGTATTAAAAAGAACATTATAAAGGTGATGAATGAAGAAGGTAACAGCAGTCTGACGGGTGAGCATACTATAATGGTTACGGAAGATGGCTTGGTAGAGAAAAGTTCAAAAGGAGAAGTGAAGACTCCTTGGTCAAGCATCACTCAAATTAGAGAAACCGATGAACATATCTTTATTCTTGTTAGCGCAATGAGCGGATATGTTATTCCTATAAACACATTTGCAGATGTAAAAGCGCTACAGCAGTTTAAAGAAACGCTGAATGCTGCAAGAGACGAAAAAACAGGCTGAGTAGTAAATAATAATGTAAAAAAACGCCCTCCTAGATACTTTTCTAAGAGGGCGTTTTTTTAACAGCAGTCCCAGTTATACAAAACATCTTTAAAGTTACGGTTGCGAAGGTCTTTTTCTTTAATAAAGAAATTTGCCACTCCTGCATCGCCAAACATAATTTCCGCTTCGTCGTCCATGGCAAATTGAAGAAGCAAAACATTGTATGCTCGCAGCGCTTCATCGTAGTCCCTTGGATCAGTTTGAGTGAAAAAAGCGTATCCGCCCATTTTATGATACTCGCCCGTCACTTCATCCCAGTAGATTTCTTCCGTTTCTTCATCGTCAAAAAAACCTGGTTCTACAGCGTTATAGCGATAGTCAGTAGGGGAAACGGGTTCGCTTCTTATTTCAAACTGTAAGCCCACTTCTTGAGGAATAGGAAACATATCTCGGTCAATGTCTTCAAGATACGAAAAATCGGTTGTTAACTTTTTTTCGTCAGTTATTACGTCTTCATAAAAAACGACGCGAAAGTCTTTTTGAGACGTGGGTTGGTCAAAATCCAGACCATACACATCACCGGTGTTTTTGTTATCAGCTCCGCAAATGAAAAATTGAAGCATGCCTTGAGAAGGCATATTTTCATAGGGAGGCACGTCAGAAAAATTGATTTGTGCCATCATTAACATAGGCTTGCCCTCGGAGTCGAGAGGATGATTTGCTTCTAGAGGCAGGTAAGGGTTGCCGCCGAACTTGCTTTCATATAATTTTGGACTGTTCATAACCGTATGGATGTGGATGTAAGGCTTACATGTTTTTTCGATTTCTGTTCGGTAAGGTTCTAGCTTAGGAGGCAGTTCTAATTTTGATAGAGGATTCATGTGTATTCTCCTTTTTGTTTGGAATTAAAAAGAACGTTTGTTCGTATTTTGATTTTACCTTAATACATACTGAAAGGGAAGAGAAATCGTATAAAAAAATCCCTTTGCAGAAGCATCTGCAAAGGGTACAAAGAAATGATAGCGTTTTCATTATGATACTTACTGAATAGATGGCTTATTTAGAAAAGAATCCTTTTAAAGCAAATGCGACGTTTTGCGGTCTTTCGGCTAAGCGGCGCATAAAGTAGCCAAACCAGTCGTTGCCAAATGGAACGTATACGCGCATTGTATAGCCTTCTTTTGCAAGGCTAAGCTGCATATCTGTTCGGAATCCGTACAGCATTTGAAACTCAAACTGCGTGCGCGGGATGTTGTTTTTGTGAGCGAACTCTTTTACTTTTGCAATAATATTGTGGTCGTGAGATGCAATAGCCGTGTATGTTCCGCTAAGCAGATGCTCTTCAATAATTCGCATATAGTTCTCATCAATTTGGGCTTTGTCTTGAAACGCCACGGTTGGTGATTCTTGATACGCGCCTTTTACCAATCGAAGAGGAACTCCTTTTAGCTCTTTTACGTCTTGTTCAGCGCGGAACAGGTAAGCTTGAATAACTGTTCCGACATTATCATAGGTCTCGCGAAGCTCTCGTAAAATATCTAGCGTCATTTGACAGTGAGCGTAGTCTTCCATGTCGATTCGGACAAAGTTATCGTATTTTTTCGCCGTTTCAACAATACGGCGCATGTTCTCAACGCAAAAACTGCGGTCAATATCTAAACCAAGCTGCGTCATTTTTACGGATAAGTTACATGTTACACCGGCTTGGCCCATAGCTTCCAGCGTTCTGACGTTATATTGAGTTGCTTCGATAGCTTCTTCTCTGCTTGAAACAAATTCCCCTAAATGATCAAGCGTACAGACAAGTCCTTTTTCATTCAGTTCTTGCACTTTTTTAATCGCATGTTCAATTGTGTCGCCAGCTACCACTTGAGCTGCACCAAAGCGAAGACCCCATTTTTTCGCCGCTTTGTTTAGCGCTTTATTTTGGGAAGCGTGAAGAAACACATTTTTAGATACCTCTGCTAACATAAATATCTCCCCCTATAGAAAAAATCCCTTGTTGTTTTAAGATAGAGCAGCCTAGGGCTGCTCTACTGAGTATTAAAGCGTTGTGCTTGTTGTTTTTGCTTGTAAGTGCAGAATTAAGTAATCAGGACCGCCAGCTTTTGAATCTGTTCCTGACATGTTAAATCCGCCAAACGGCTGGTACCCAACGATGGCACCTGTACAACCGCGGTTGAAGTAAAGGTTTCCAACGTGGAACTCTTCTTTCGCACGCTCAATGTGCTCAGGCGTATTTGAAAGAAGGGCACCTGTTAAACCGTAGTCAGTATTGTTCGCAATTTCCATCATATGATCAAAGTCGCGCGCTTTGCAGAATGCTACGACTGGGCCGAAGATTTCTTCTTGCATTAAACGTGCTTTTTCATCTACATCTGCAATGATCGTAGGCTGGATGAAGTAGCCTTTTGAATCATCTGCTTCTCCGCCCGTCATTAAACGGCCTTCTTCTTTACCGATTTCAATGTACTTTGTAATTTTGTTGAAAGAAGCCTGATCAATAACAGGTCCCATATACGTATTTACATCTTCAGGGCTGCCCATTGTTAATGTTTTTGTGAGCGCAACTGCTTTTTCAAGAACGATATCGTATACGTCTTGGTGAACAACCGCACGAGAACCTGCTGAACACTTTTGTCCAGAGAAGCCAAATGCTGAATACACAATAGAAGAAGCAGCTAAATCTAAATCAGCATCTTTATCTACAACGACCGTGTCTTTACCACCCATTTCAGCAATAACGCGCTTTAGCCAAATTTGACCAGGCTGTACTTTTGCTGCGCGTTCATAGATGCGGCAGCCTACTTCACGCGAGCCTGTAAATGAAACAAAGCGTGTTTTTGGATGATCTACTAAATAGTCGCCAATTTCGCTTCCGCTTCCCGGCACGTAGTTCAGTACGCCGTCTGGAAGGCCGGCTTCTTTCATTACTTCTACAAATTTTGCTGCGATAACCGGCGTGTTGTTTGCTGGTTTTAATAGAACTGTATTTCCTGCTACGATCGCTGCAGCAGCTGTTCCAGCCATGATCGCTAGCGGGAAGTTAAACGGTGAAATAATAACGCCGACACCAAGCGGAATGTAATTAAATTTATTTTCTTCACCTTCGCGGCTCTCAACAGGCGCGCCGTCTTTTAGCTGCACCATTTGGCGAGCGTAGTATTCAAGGAAGTCAATTGCTTCTGCTGTATCAGCATCTGCTTCTTTCCACGGCTTTCCTGCTTCTTTTACAAGATAAGCGGAAAATTCATGCTTGCGGCGGCGAATAATGTCCGCTGCGCGGAAAAGAATATCTGCTCGTGCTTCAGCTGCTTCTTTTTTCCACGTATTAAAGGTAGAAAGTGCAGCTTGCATTGCTTTTTCAGCCAAGTCTTGATTTGCTTTTGACACGCGTCCGATAACTTCTGCTTTATTTGCTGGGTTAATAGACTGGATTTGATCTTCTGTTGTAATGAATTCTCCGCCAATTACAAGAGGATAGTCCTTTCCAAGCTCTGATTGTACAAGTTCTAATGCAGATTCAAACGCATCTTTGTTTTCAGCAACCGTAAAGTCCGTGAAAGGCTCGTGTTTGTATTGTTTGATTTCGTTAATATTCATTGTGTTCATTTTCATTACCCCTTTTTTAGAAAATTGACAACATAATTAATATTCCAACACCCTATACCTGTATTATAATCACCTTATTCTCGTTTTGTACATAGTTTTTTAACAAAAATGTTCAAATTTTTTTAAAATAAACACTTTTGTTTAAAAAGCCAATAAATCGATGTTTTTTATAGTGATTTTGAACAAACAGAAAAGAAAGAGACATAAGCAATTAATTGAAAAGATGTTTTGAAGTAAAGAATTACGATAAAGGAAAGAGTTTATCGGTAGTAAGTTAAAATACTTTTCAGATCAAAAAACAATAGACAAAGTTGTTCAAAATAAATTATCATATAATTCGAAAAGTAATTTTTGTCGAATGAAGCTAGCTTTTGCTTCGAGTGAAGGCTTCATTTGAATGCGCAGATAGAGGGAGGGTAGGAAAACAGCAGTTATTTGTCCATTATATTGTAAGGGCTTACATATTTAACGCGCGATGCGAAGAACGTGTAATTCTTTAAATGACGGTTTCTATGAGGAGGATTTTAACATGAGTCATCAACCGCCTGAGTTAAAAAAAGAATTAAAAATTCGACACATAACCATGATTTCTTTAGGAGGAATCATTGGTGCCGGTTTGTTCATTGGAAGCGGATCGCTCATTAACGCAGCGGGTCCTGGTTCCATTTTTTCGTACGCGTTTGCCGGTTTGCTGGTGATTTTAGTTATGCGAATGCTGGGGGAAATGTCTACGGCTAATCCTTCAAGCGGCTCGTTCGCCACATATGCTAGAGAAGCGCTTGGACCGTGGGCTGGCTACACAATCGGCTGGCTGTACTGGTTTTTCTGGGTAATTGTTATTGCAGTTGAAGCGATTGCGGGTTCAACGATTATTCAATATTGGTTTCCGTCTTTACCGTCTTGGGGCGTGAGTCTGATCCTGACGTTTTTACTAACTTTAACGAACTTATACTCTGTTAAATCATTTGGTGAATTTGAATACTGGTTTTCGCTTATTAAAGTAGTTAGTTTAGTGCTGTTTTTACTTTTAGGAGGAGCGATCATCCTCGGTTTAATACCGGGAGTAGAGTCTCCGGGGGCATCGAACCTTCTTCATAGAGGAGGATTCCTTCCAAACGGAATCAGCTCCGTCTTTTTAGGAGTGGCGATTGTGATGTTTTCTTTTATGGGAACCGAAATTGTCGCAACAGCGGCTGGAGAATCGGCTCAGCCTGAGCGAGCGATCACCATCGCAACAAATACCGTTATTTATCGTATTTTAATTTTTTATCTTGGGTCGATTTTAATTTTAGTGACCATTCTTCCGTGGGATTCTTCAAGCTTGATGAAAAGTCCGTTCGTTTCGATATTAGAGCTGGTAAACGTTCCGGCAGCGGCTCAAATCATGAACTTTATCGTACTGACTGCCGTTTTGTCTTGCTTAAATTCAGGTCTATACACGAGTTCTCGTATGCTTTACTCAATGGCGCAAAAAGGAGACGCGCCGCGCATGTTTTTGAAAGTGAATAAAAAAGGCATTCCGTTTAATGCCATTGTAGGATGTACCGTGATTTCTTACATCAGCGTTGGTTTTAACTATCTTTCACCTGATAAAATCTTTTTATTTTTAGTAAACGCATCGGGAGGCGTAGCGCTTCTTGTGTACCTTGTTATTGCTTTTTCACAGCTTCGCATGAGAAAGAAATACGAAAAAGAGAAGCCGGAAGCATTAAAAATCAGAATGTGGCTGTTTCCTTATTTAACGTATGGAACGATTGCGGCAATCACAAGTATCTTTATTGCGATGGCATTTATTGATTCACTTCGCACTCAGTTTTATCTCACGCTGCTGATTGCTGTATTTGTGGTATGTTCGTACTTCTTTATGAAAAAGAAAAAAGATGATAGTTCCCTATCAGGACAGGGGAATAAAAGAATTTCTTAATAGAAGAGAAAATCATCACGAGGGGCTAGGGGGAAGTAAATTGGCAAACAAAGAGTTAAAAAGAGGGCTTGAATCTCGTCATATCCAAATGATTGCTCTTGGAGGAACGATTGGGGTAGGGTTATTCATGGGTTCAGCAAGCACCATTAAATGGACGGGGCCATCCGTCCTGCTTGCGTATGCTATTTGCGGCGTTTTTATTTTCTTTATTATGCGTGCAATGGGGGAGATGCTTTATTTAGAGCCAAGTACGGGTTCGTTTGCGACATTTGGTCATAAATATATTCATCCGTTAGCTGGTTATATCACGGCTTGGAGCAACTGGTTTCAATGGGTGATTGTCGGCATGGCAGAGATTATTGCAGTCGGAGCTTATATGCAGTACTGGTTCCCGCATTTACCGGCGTGGGTTCCGGGAATTGTCGCCATGGTCATTCTCGGTGGGGCCAATTTAATTTCGGTAAAATCGTTTGGAGAGTTTGAATTTTGGTTTGCAATGATTAAAATTGTTACGATTGTTCTCATGATTATTGCTGGTCTTGGCCTTATTTTCTTCGGTCTTGGAAACGGCGGCGAAGCGCTTGGACTGTCGAATTTGTGGGCAAACGGCGGTTTCTTTACAGGCGGATGGTCAGGCTTTTTCTTTGCCCTGTCGCTTGTTATTGCTGCCTATCAAGGAGTAGAGCTTATTGGAATTACAGCAGGAGAAGCAAAAGATCCTAAAAAAACGTTAACAAGTGCAATTCAAAGCTTAATTTGGCGTATTTTAATTTTTTATATCGGCGCCATCTTTGTGATTGTAACGGTGTATCCATGGAACGAGCTGGATTCGCTTGGCAGTCCGTTTGTTTCTACGTTTGCTAAAGTAGGAATTACGGCAGCCGCGGGCATTATTAACTTTGTGGTCATCACAGCGGCTATGTCTGGATGTAACAGCGGGATTTTCAGCGCAGGACGCATGCTTTATACATTAGGCGTAAACGGACAGGCGCCAGCGTTTTTTACAAAGGTTTCTCGAAACGGTGTACCTATTTATAGTACCGTTGCGGTAATGATTGGGTTAGCTGCGGGCGTTGTCTTAAACTATATTGCTCCGCCAAACGTTTTTGTGTACGTGTACAGTGCGAGCGTGCTTCCAGGTATGATTCCGTGGTTTGTAATTCTTATCAGTCAAATTCGTTTTCGAAAAGCAAAAGGAGCGGCGATGGACCAACATCCATTTAAAATGCCTTTTGCTCCTGTGACGAACTACGTAACCATCGCGTTTTTATTTATGGTGCTTGTAGGCATGTGGTTTAATGATGAAACGCGCATATCGCTGATTGTCGGCATTATCTTTTTAGCTATTGTCGTGCTGAGCTACTATGTACTAGGTATCGGTAAGCGCACGGAAGTACGGTCTTCTGAAAGACGTAAGCTAGTGAAATAAATGATTTTGTAAGAGAGGCTGAAAAGCATTTTCTTCTTTTATTAACGAGGTGCATGGCAAGAAGGAAAAAGAAAAAAGAAAAAACCAGAGTCAAAAGGGCGTGTTCAGGCATAAGATAATCCAACTCAAGTGAAATGCAAGCGGCGTTTTTCTTGAGGAAAGAGTAATTAAAGAAAAGGAAGTGTTCTTATGTCTGGAAACCCTGGATATGGTCATGGATCTGGTTTTGCTTTATTAGTTGTATTATTTATTTTATTAGTGATCATCGGCTGCAGCTGCTACGGCGGAGGCTTGGGCTGGTAATTCACTCATTTAAAAAGCCCTATAAGGGCTTTTTCTATGCTTATAAATAACGTTTTTTCCCGTTTTGATAAATGTTGACATGAAAACCGTTTACTTCGCTCATAAAGATTTTAGAAGGAAAGTCTGCTGCTTTGACAGATGATGTGATTTCGACAGTTTGATACGTTTTTGGTTCCAACTTAACAGTATGAAGCTTAGGCTTATTCATCATCACTAAAAAAGGGGTATCTTCTTTAAAATAGGAGCGCTCATCCAGTGCTACTTCAAACGTAATAGGTTTTGAACTGTGATTTTCAAATGAAAGGTCACAGGTACCCGTTAATACGGTTTCTTTTTTATTTCTCTCAAATGTACAAATGCTATTTTCCACATCGTAAGAAACGGCATATATACCTGGTAATACGGTCTTTTGCATCGCTTCAACCATATGACCAGGACCCGATATGACAATAAATGCAGCTAAAATCATTAGTTTTAAACGATGGCGATTCAAACTTTTGTAAAGGGCAAAAAGACCAAGTAAAAGTATAATTCCCCACGCATTGCTGGCATATTGAATTCCCGTCATTGTTTCTTCATCTCCATAGAGGAGAAGACCTAAAAAAGAAAAGACAGAATGACTGAGCGGAGTTGAATTAGGAAAAGGGATGTTTAAAATAAAAGCAGCTAGTAAAAAGGTGAGTCCTTTTATCAAAAATGATCGTTCACGAATCATGTTGTTCCTCCTTAGCTATAAATCACGTATCATTATATACTATTATTATCTTATTTTGTAATTAATGGTTATTTCGCTACGCGTGGAGGGAAGATGAATGAAAACTTTTTTATTAGTTAGGCATTGTGAAGCAGAAGGGCAAGAAGCAAAAGCATCACTGACGGAACAAGGCATACAGCAAGCTCAGCAGTTAATGGATTATTTGAACAAGCTGAGTTATCCCATTGATAAAATTATTTCAAGTCCGTACAAACGAGCCGTTCAAACAATTGAACCTTATGCAAAAGATACCGGTCTGCCTCTTCATATAGATACAAGGATAGAAGAAAGGCGTTTAAGCGGAAAGCCTCTTTTCAACTGGATAGAAGTATTGAAAAGAACTTTTCATGACATAGACTTTAAGGTAGACGGAGGAGAATCGACCAAAGAAGCCACGGTACGTGCTTTAGAACTGTTTAAAGAAGTAATGAACGAAAAACAGAAAACGACTCTGTTTGTTACGCACGGCAATTTGATGACATTAATCCTTAGACATTTTGATCCGAGGTTTGGATTTAATGAGTGGTCATGTTTAACGAACCCTGATGTGTACCGAATTGATCTTGAAAAGAAGAACGTTTCCATTACAAGGCTCTGGAATGAGAAGAAAATAAATTGATTAGATACAAGATTTTTTTGAAGATAATAAATTTTGCTCGATTTAAAAGCTTTATACAGCATTATGGTTTACGATTTTTGTTAGCATTAAAGCTTTCACAGTGCCGTTTAGCAGATACATAATGAATATAAAATCTGTCTTAGAACAGAAACTTGCTATTTCTAAATTGATATGTTACACTAAGGTTAATTATTTTTGTTCGGTATGAAATTGAAAGAAGAGAAATATTCTTCAAAAGAAATTTTTATCTGGAAATAGTACGATTGAGCAAGGGTAGTAATATATGCGTGGATTAATTCCACCACTGGAGGAAATAGTATGACTGAAGGTACAGTAAAATGGTTTAATGCAGAAAAAGGTTTCGGTTTCATCGAAATTGAAGGCGGAGAAGATGTATTCGTACATTTCAGCGCAATTCAAGGCGACGGATTCAAATCTTTAGATGAAGGTCAAAAAGTGACTTTCGACATCGAGCAAGGTCAACGCGGTGCACAAGCTGCTAACGTTGTAAAAGCATAATTTTATGCAATCCAAAAAAGACTCCGACTTTGGACGGGGTCTTTTTTTATTGTAGCAAACACGCAGGTAACGGAGGAATACTTATGAGTAAAGCAAAAGGTAAAGGCGGCACGGGGCGAGGCACCGGCAAAAAAGGGTGGAACCGCTGGCAGGCGAGTGCAAAAAAGAAGAAAAATGCAAAGCCTTATAAAAGCAAAGGAACAAAAAATGCTGATAAGCCAGAAGGCAACTAATCCTATATGCGCAGTATCATCTGCAACTTCGACTTACTCTGCTTGAGTAAGTTTATTTCATATGGAAGTATTTTTTTATTGCTTTTTTTACAGTTTGCTGTCACTATATGAAATAATAAAGTGATTTGTGTGAATTTTCTATAAAAATTGATTTTTTTTGCAAACACTTTCATATTTCGACAACCTTTTTGATTTTTATCGGTTATACTTCTTTATAATAGATTATAGAAAGATGCAGGGGAGCATAAAGTGAGAGAGGAAAGCAACAGTTTACTCTGTACGCTTTTTACGTTTCTGGACCGTATTGCAGTAGCGTCGTAACAAGTAGATCATGCATCAGTTTAGAACACATCAAAACTCAACTAAGTGTAACGGGGGGATATGAGTGAGCGTAGGCATCGTAATTGAAAAAGTTCAAAATTATGCTATGTTAGAAGATCATGTTTTGGTTGAAATGGTTCACAGCGGAGACGAAAAATCATTAGAGTATTTAATCAACAAGTATCAAAATCTTGTGAGGGGTAAAGCAAGAAAATACTTTTTGATTGGCGCTGAAAAAGAAGATATTGTCCAAGAAGGAATGATTGGACTATACAAAGCAATTCGCGACTTTAATGAAGACAAGCTAACATCTTTTAAAGGTTTTGCGGAGTTATGTATCACAAGACAAATTATTACGGCGATTAAAACGGCTACTCGTCAAAAGCACGGTCCGTTAAATTCGTACATTTCATTGGACAAGCCTCTGTATGATGAAGAATCAAACTATACGCTGATGGATATGATTCCTGGCGATCAAATTGCTAATCCGGAAGCGGTGCTGATTCATCAAGAAAAAGTGGAAGACCGCGAGTTAAAAATTGCGGAAACACTTAGTGAATTGGAAAGAAAAGCATTGACGCTGTATATGGACGGCCATTCATACGCTGAAATTTCGAAAGAATTAAATACGCACGTTAAGTCAATTGACAACGCGCTGCAGCGTATCAAAAGAAAGCTAGGTCGCGACGTAGAAAGCAGACAAGCTATTTCATAATAGGCAAAAAACAGCCGGACCTCAAAGGGGTTTCGGCTCTTTTTCACGGTCTTTTAAAATGTCTTGAATGATTTCAATATGAACAGAAGCCCACGATTGTTCACGGAAATGAAGAAACACGCTTGGAATGAGAATAAAAACATACAGCACGACAAAAATAATCCAAAGCCAGCTGCCGTCTTTAAATAAAAATTGCTGCAGCCGCTGCGAAAATAAAAAAAAGAGCCAGGGCAAGGCAGAAACAAGGATAGGGATGACGCCGGAGCCGTTTTTTTCTTTGGTCATTCGGTAATACACTTTTCGTAAAATAGCGCTGTCGAGCGTAAGGTAAAGCTGCCGAATTTCTTCCATTTCCGCTAATTCATCAATATCTTCTGCGTTTTGGTTTTGATGAGCCGCTTTTTTCAGTTTAAGGTAGACTTTATGAGCATCGCCGCGCAGTGAAAACATATACCAGCCTCCCGCATATTGTTTCGTCTTCTTTAACAGAGTTTGCAGGTGCATGTAAATATATACAAAAAGTTTCGTGATACGAAAGAATAAGAAAATGGGAGTGAAAGCGTAAATCATTAGTAGAAAGTAAGAGAAAACAGCTGGTTTTCGATCTTTTTGAACGCCTTTACACATCAACTAGTAGCACATATACTAATAAAAGAACAATTAGTTACCTAGGTAAATAAAATGGAAAGGTGAGGTGGGAAAAGTGAATAACTTGGTGTTTCATGAACTTCATCAAAAGTCGAGATTGTCTATTAAAGAAGTAAATGAAGTGTTAAAGGCGTACGGGCTATATAGCTCACAGTATTCAATTTTATTTTGTTTAAAGCGATTCGGTTCGATGACGCAAACAGAGATTTGGCAGTATTTAAATGTCGAAGCGCCAACGGTTACTCGCACATTAACAAGACTTGAAAAAAGCGAATGGATTGTGCGAAAAGCAGGCAGTGATAAACGAGAGCGCATCGTTTATTTATCTCCTCAAGCGAAGAAAAAGCTTCCAGAAATTCAGCAAGAAATTGAACGTTTGGAAGAAAATTTGCTGATTGCTTTATCCGACAGCGAACAAGATCAGCTTATCTCGTTATTAAAGAAAATTTGTAAATCTACAGAAAAGGGTGAAATGAATGACGAACCAGCAGGAGCCAATCTGGACTAAAAGCTTTATCAGCATTGCGATTACCAACTTTTTTATTTTTGTCGTGTTTTATGCATTGCTGACGCTGCTGCCGATTTATGTATTAGAAGCCTTAGACGGCACGAGTACGCAGGCAGGGCTTGTTGTTACCATCTTTTTATTATCTGCGATTATTGTTAGACCATTTTCAGGGAAAGTCATTGAAAACATTGGAAAGAAAAAAACGCTTGTATTTAGTACCCTCATTTTTGCGCTTTCTTCCTTCTTGTATATGCTTATCCACCATTTTAACGTGCTTTTATTACTGCGCTTCTTCCAAGGAATTTCATTCAGCTTAGCGACAACCGTCACCGGAGCGATTGCAGCGGATTTAGTTCCCGCTAAGCGACGAGGAGAAGGGCTTGGCTACTTCGGAATGTCAATGAACTTAGCCGTTGTTGCAGGGCCGTTTTTAGCACTAACGCTTCATCAGTACATGGCATACAACATTATTTTCCTTGTATTTGGCGTGATTATGCTCGTTGGCTGGCTGTGCGGAATGATGGTCAAAAATCTTCAAGAAAACGCTGCTCCGTCAGTAAAGAAATCATTTTCACTGAGCGATTTGTTTGAAAAGAAATCCATGCCGATTTCATCTGTAGGTATTCTCGTTTCTTTTTCGTATGCAAGTATTATTTCGTTTATTTCTGTGTACGCACAGTCGCTTGGATTGATTAAAACAGCAAGCTTTTTCTTTGTTGTGTTCGCAGCTGCGATGCTGATTTCACGACCGTTTACAGGAAGATTATTTGATAAATCTGGCCCAAACATTGTGATTATTCCATCGTGTATTGTCTTTGCGATTGGTCTATTTAGCTTAAGCTTTACACATTCTTCTTGGATGCTGCTGTTTTCAGGTGCGTTAGTAGGACTAGGGTATGGAACGCTGCTTCCTAGCTTCCAAACGCTTGCGATTCAAGCGGCGCCTGCTCACCGAAGCGCATATGCAACTGCTACATTCTTTACGTTTTATGATAGCGGGATTGCAGTTGGTTCGTTTGTATTAGGAATTGCAGCAGGCGCTTTAGGCTATTCAAAACTGTACTTTGCGCTAGGAATTTTTGTTCTGTTAATTACGCTTTACTATAAGTGGATTGCAAATTTACGTCAAAAACAAAAAGCAGCAAATATCCAGGTGGGCATGAAATAAAAAAGCTCGGCGTAATATGCGCCGAGTTTTTTTATGGATTTTTTACAGGACTTTGGAAGGGAAGCATATTTAAGTCAAAAGGTACTAGCCAATTCCTATCCATCTGCACCATACTTTAACAGAGGAACCATT
This sequence comes from Priestia sp. 40, assembly GCF_049368575.1. Classification (NCBI taxonomy): domain Bacteria; kingdom Bacillati; phylum Bacillota; class Bacilli; order Caryophanales; family Bacillaceae; genus Priestia; species Priestia sp. 40. Next base: position 491,260 of record NZ_JBMPZA010000005.1, on the reverse strand, counting down.
TACATATAAAACTTCTTGGATGAAATAAAAAACAAAGGAGAACAAAGATGAAAGTAATGAAACCTCTTATGGTCACAGCGTTAGGGCTTAGTCTTGCTACTTTTTATGAAGGCGCTTTTCCTGCAGAAAAAGCTGTGCAAGTACAGGCTGCTACGGATGAAAACGTGATTGCTGATAAAGCAAAAACGTATGAAGGAGCCGATTATACATCTGGAGGAAAGACGCTAAGCGAAGGGTTTGACAGCTCTGGCTTCGTTCAATATGTGTTTAAGCAAGCGCTGGATACAACGCTGCCTCGTTCTGTGAAAGAACAGTCAGAGCTTGGGACAGCCGTTGATAAAAACGAGCTGCAAGCGGGTGATGTATTGTTTTTTGACACAGATGAAAACGGTGAAGTGAACGTAGCCGCTATTTATATCGGAGACGATGAGATGATTTATGCATCTTCTTCAGACGGAAAAGTCGTGGTGAAAAACATTTCAAGCAGTGATTATTGGTCATCACATTTTGCCAAAGCAAAGCGCATTACAGGAGCACCGGGAATTGCAAAAGATAATGAAGTTATTGCAGAAGCGCTAAAGCATCTCGGCACACCATATGTATTTGGAGGCGAGTCGCCAACGGACGGTTTTGATTGTTCCGCATTTGTTGCATATGTATTTCAGCACGCATCGGACGTCTATCTTCCGCGATCAACCGATCAGCAGTGGCAAGTTGGAGAAGAAGTTGCCCGCGAAGATTTAAAGCCAGGAGACGTTATCTTTTTTAAAGATACGTATCGCGAAGGAATTTCGCATGTAGGCATTTACGCAGGGGGCAATCAGTTTATCCATGCTAAGCGAAGTGAAAATGTGACGGTTGATTACCTGACAAGCAGCTACTGGACGTCTAAGTATGCAGGAGCAAGGCGCTACGATGACTTATCGCTGTCAAAAGACAATCCATTTGTGACGGAATCTCTTAAATATGTAGGAGAAGTACCTTACGCACAAGGTGGGACAAGTCCTTCTACAGGCTTTGATACGGCTGGTTTTGTTCAGTACATTTACAAAGAAGCAGCCGGAAAAGACATTCCGCGCTATGCGAGTCAGCAGTGGGAAAAAGGAGAAACCATTTCACAATCTGACTTGAAGCCAGGAGATCTCGTCTTTTTTGAAGGAAGTTCACTTATTCCATCTATCTATATTGGAAATGACTATGTCGTTCACGTCTCTACATCTGACGGCGTAAAAATTACAAACTATAAAGTAGACAGCTACTGGGCGCCTAAATACCACGGAGCAAAGCGCATGCCATAAAGGTAAAAAACTAAGACAGTCTGGGGCTGTCTTGGTTTTTTAATAGGTAGCCAATTGTTTTTGTATATCTTTGATTCGCTCTAGCGTTATCCCTTCCCGCTGCTCGACGGCTAAAGGGTGATCGGTTGGCTCTAACTCGATGAGCGGTCTTATTCCAACAGGTCTTGTATGCACATTTGTTTTCAAATTTAACGTTTCGGGATAGCCTGGAATTGAAACTGAAAACCATCCGAAATAAGGCGGTTCATTTTCTCTTTTGTCACTTTCCCATAAATCGATCATTCGATGAAAATTTTCTTCGCTTAAAGAAACCCATATGTTCCAAGTGAAAAATTCTTCTTCATTAAGAACAGGAATTTCAACACAGCCTCTTATGAAAAAATGTTCTTGATTCATGATACAAACCTCTGAATATAGTTCAAAGTCGTTTTGTCTTTCATCGTCTGACGCGTCATAATAGTAAAAAGGAGCTTCACTTGTATAGCTCATAGGCAAAGCAGGGTTAGGGTGTTCACAGGTTAAGTCTTTATAGTGAAGTTTGTTCGTTTTCTTCTTGCCATATAATCGTCTTCTTCGCATATTATTTTAGACTCCTCAGATAAAAGTATCTTCATTATAATACAAAAAAACGGCTGCTTAAGCGTATAATGTGTAAAAAAGTTTGATTCCCCGTATCTTTTGAACTTCCTTTAATCGTTTAGTAAATAGAGAGTGCAAAAGGAGTGAAAATCATGTCACATTCAAAAGAAATCGAAACACAAACAGAAAGCTTTGACGCTGCCTGCTGGAACGAGCATTACCCAAAATTGCAGCAGTACTGCCGTTTTTTAACGCAAAATGCGTGGGACGGAGACGATATTGCCCAAGAAACGTTTTTAAAAGCTCAGCGATATAAAGGTGAAGAGCACAAGCTGTCTTCTGCGCTGTTAAATAAAATTGCGTATCACCACTGGATTGATCTGCTGAGAAAACGAAAGCGTGAAGGAATAGTCGAAGAAAAAGCTTTGGAACAGCAAGCCGACAAGCATGCGTTTGATATAAGAGGACACTTGGTCGAGCTGCTCCTTAGTCAGTTTACGCCGAAGCAAGCGGTTATTTTTTTCTTAAAAGAAGGCTTTCGCTATCAGCTGAAAGAAATCGCTTCGATTTTACAAACGTCAGAAACAGCGGTGAAAAGCAATTTACATCGTGCTAAGCAGCGATTAGAAAAAGGCGGTGATCCGTTTTCTACAGATTCTTTTTGGGATGAAAAAGAGCGTAAAGAGCTGTCAGAGCTGTTTTATAAAACGTTAGAAGCGCAGGACCCAGCACTTTTGATTCGGGCTTTGCCTTCCTTAAAAAGCGTTATTCAAAAACCAACGTATACTCCGACGTGCACTCTCTGCATGGCTGCATAGCCATATTACGTGTGATAAGGAGGATATATATGAGTACGATTCCATATGTAATTGAACAAAGCAACCGCGGTGAACGTTCGTATGATATTTATTCGAGGCTGTTAAAAGACCGAATTATTTTAATTGGTGATGAAATCAATGATCATATTGCTAACAGCGTGGTCGCGCAGCTCTTATTTCTCGCTGCAGATGATCCTAAAAAAGATATTTCACTTTATATTAACAGCCCCGGAGGTTCGACTTCAGCAGGGTTTGCGATTTATGATACGATGCAGTACATTGAGCCGGACGTTCAAACAATTTGCACGGGCATGGCCGCTTCTTTTGGCGCACTGCTTCTCCTAGCAGGAGCAAAAGGAAAGCGCTATGCACTTCCAAACAGTGAAGTTATGATTCATCAGCCGCTAGGAGGAGCTAGAGGGCAGGCGACTGAAATTGAAATTAGCGCCCGGCGGATTTTAAAATTGAAGCAGCATATTAATGAAATTATATCAAAACGAACGGGGCAGCCGGTTGAAAAAGTGGCACATGATACGGAACGAGATTATTTTATGAGCGCCGAAGAAGCAAAGACTTACGGAATTATTGACGGTATTCTGTTGCCGAAATAAAGAGGTGACAAGAAAGCATAGACGGCAGCGTCTATGCTTTCTTGTCTATAAAAATAAGAAAAAAGACCTTAGTATTATCTTTATTTTTCTTTAAAAGGTAGGTATTATATAAAATATAACAGATTTTAGAAAGAAGGTTTTACACATGCAAGAAGTGATTGGAGTAGAGCAGCGGTCTCTGTTTCAAAAAGTATTAGTAACATTTATTTTTTCGTTATTTATTTCAACAGTTGGCTTATATGTAGGTCAATATGTGCCGCCGGCTTATTTCCTTCCGTTAGCGATTGCTGAAATTGTGATGCTGGTTGCCGCATTTATGTTACGAAAGAAAAAAAGCGTAGGATATGGCTTTACATATGCGTTTTCATTTATATCAGGCATCACGCTGTTTCCGATTGTCAGCTACTATGCATCAGTAGCGGGGGCGCAAGTCGTTCTTTATGCGTTTGGAAGCACATTCGTTATTTTTACGGTGATGGGTGTAATTGGTGCAAAAACGAAAAAAGATCTAGGGTTTTTAGGCAGCTTTCTATTAGTGGCGCTGTTAGCATTAGTGTGCATCAGCATTTTCTCGCTGTTTAGTCCATTAACAACGCCTGGACTTATGGCATTTTCCGTGATTGGTACCATCGTTTTCTCACTTTATGTGCTGTATGATTTTAATAAAATGAAGCATGGTGAAATTACAGAAGAGCTTGTTCCACTGCTGGCACTATCTCTTTATTTAGACTTTATTAATCTATTCATCAACTTGCTTCGCTTTTTCGGTATTTTAGGCAGCGATGATTAATAAGAAAAACCTGTTATCACAACAGGTTTTTTCTTTTATTTATTCTCCGCCGTCTCCATCTCCACCCTCGCTAACGTCATCCTCTGTTTTCTCATAGTTTGGTCCGGTAGCGTAAGGTTCTTTAAAAAACTTTTCAAGCCACGTGGAGCTTGTAGCGACCGCACTGTTTTTAGCGTGAATAAATTCACTGATTGTATATATTTCAACGACTTGCTTTCGATATTTCCGAAATAAAAATGCGCTGGCAACAACGCCAATGCTGATGATTATATACGTATTCATGAAATCCTCCTTGTAAAAGGGTTAGTGTAAATCATAATTGTGAAGATTTTTTAATATTTTCTCTTATGGTTATTTTTGGTATTGTGTATTTATGATGAAAAACAAGAGGAGGGGAAGTATGAATAAAGTAGCTGGTACGGCGCTATTATTTTTCTTACTAGTTGGTTGCAATCAAGAAAAGGTAACTGTATCCACACCTAATGATGAACAAGTTCCAGTGTCAGGAAGCATTGTGGTTAATGACAAAGAGTATGAAATGCGAGTAGGAGAATATGAATGGAACGGTGACGATGGTGCGCACATAACCAAAACGGATTCTTACTCACCAAAAGAGGTTGCTAAAGAATTTGATGACCTTACGCTAGAGAAAGATACCAAAGTTAAAATTCTACTAAAAAACAATCCAAAACTTACCGTCTATCAACTAAATCAAAACAATCAAAAAGAAAAAATTACGATAAAAAATAATTATATTGAAGTGTCTTCAAAGAGTGGTTACTATCTTTATGAAGTATCTGGGAAATGGCCTCATGGAAAGGCAACTTATTTATTTGATGTGAATGTAAAATAGCTAGCTAATTGCATATTGGTGAACTATAGTAAATTGTTATACATGCACCAGCCTAAAAGAAGTTCGTTTAGTGGTGCGAGCCTTTGAAAAAATGGTAGTATAGAGCAGGTACATAGAGAACGTAAATTTTTTGGAAGGATGCATGTTAGTGGTGAATTTTAAAGAGTTTTTTACGATTTCGTCATATGAAGTAATCGAACATTTGAATCGACAAGAAAACGGAAAGCATATAGATGAATACGAAGTGCTGTTGTATAACGAAAGCGTCAGTCAAACGGAAAATGTAAAAATCAAATTCAAAAAGACGAACGATGAAATAGAAGTGGAAAAAGTACAAACGCTCTCTTACTTTGATCAACAGAGTCCCAAACACCCCTGTAAGATTTGCGGCAGTGAAGTGATGGTAAAAGAGAACAGCACTGAAGAACTAAATGTTTACGTACACAATTGTTCATTGAACTATGAAGAAATAGAGTGCTGTTTAAGAGAGCTAGTACAAAATGAACTTTTACAGGATAGATTTACTCAAGAAGAATTCGACCGCAACTATGGAGTTAACTACCGGGATGACGCTAACCAGCAATATAGCTTTTACGATACCCAGCAAAGATATACTTTTTACACCATCTTTAACGATAGTGTTTATCACACCTCTTACGCAGGACCACAAGAGCTCCGCTGCAAGTTTTGCGGGATGGATGAAGAGCTGCTTGTTATAGACGGAGCGTTCTATCAAAAATGCTCAGTGCTAACTCCACATACAAATCAAATTATTGATATGATTGAAGCAAGAAAACAAAATGAACCAGACGTAACAAAACGTTCATAAGAGAAAAGTGGGCCGGAACTTGAGAAGAACATAAAAAAAGAAGCTTCCTTTTGAGCGAAAGGAAGCTTATCAAGTTTGTACCTATAGGGTTGAGTGGTGCATAATTAAATAGCTATCGGAATAACCGATGAATCATTAAAGTAAACAACTTCTGAAAGAATGGTGCAGCCTTTCAGGTTTTTGAGCTGAGAAAGGGCTTCTTCTTTGCTATCAAACTCGTACATTCTCAGTTCACTTTTTCCTACATAACACGTAATTACATACATTTTAGAAGTACCTCCACCTATCATTTATCAATTTATTAATAAAAAGCCATAACGGCTTTTATTCCTATTAAAATAGCGTAAGTGCGCCTGTGACAATAGCAAGGACAATCAGAACAAGAGACGTTAAAACGGCCCATTTAAATGCGAATCGCTGATGTTCACCAAGATCAACACCTACCATACCTACAAGTAAGAAAGTAGACGCAACAAGTGGACTTAACAGATGAACAGGTTGTCCGAGTACTGAAGCTCGCGCAATTTCCATCGGATCGATTCCGTAAGAAGCAGCCGTTTCAGCGAATATTGGTAAAACACCGAAGTAATAAGCGTCGTTACTCATCACAAATGTAAACGGCATGCTTGTTAAAGCGACAATTGTCGGTAAAAACGAACCGAGTGAATCAGGAACTAAATGAATTAACAGGCTAGCCATTTCGTCCACCATTTTAGTGCCGGATAGTATCCCTGTAAAAATACCGGCTGCAAAGACAAGGGCTGCAACGGTTAACGCGTTTCCTGCATGAGCCATTAAACGTTCTTTTTGATCCTCGAGTTTTGGATAGTTAATCATAAGAGCAAGCGCAAAGCCAATCATAAATAAAACAGAAACTGACCAAATGCCAGAAACTAGTACGACCATAAGTGCAATCGTTAAAGCTAAGTTAATCCAGATTTTTTTAGGCTGTGTAATATCTTCTTGAGAGGTTAAAGACGCGTCTTCAGCAAAAGCAAGCGAGCTTTTTAATTCAAACTGCTCAATGTCAATAGCACCAAGTCGTCTGCGTTCTTTTTTTCCAAGGATATAGCCTGTGAAAATCACCCACAAAGCGCCGCCAATTAATGTTGGGATAAGCGGAAGAAAGAAATCTGATGCATCGAGGTTAAGGGCAACAATCGCGCGAGTAGCCGGGCCTCCCCAAGGCGTCATGCTGCTCATGATACTAAGAGAAAGCATCGCAACCGTCGTTAACACTAACGGACTCATATTCAAACGTTTATAAAGTGGAAGAAGAGCAGACACCGTAATCATATAAGTAGTTGTACCGTCTCCGTCTAGTGCAACTAAAAGCGATAGAAGAGCGGTTCCAATTACGATTTTCATCGGATCACCTTTTACGATTTTTAACAGCTGCTTAATTAGTGGATCGAAAAGGCCGGCATCAATCATAACGCCGAAGTATAAAATGGCAAACAGCAGCATCGCAGCTGACGGAGCTACTTGTTTTAACCCTTCTAGCATCATGTCTCCGACGCCTTTGCCAAACCCTCCAATCACCGCAAAAAGAAGTGGAATCACCATTAAAGCTACGATAGGAGACATCCTTTTTGACATAATGAGATACGTAAAGACAATAATCATTGTAAAACCTAGTAGTGCTAGCATTCAAACAACCTCCTTTATTTTCCCTCGTTTCTCTGAAAGCGTTTTCTTTTAGAGTAAAAAAACGTGACTAACATCTTTCATCCCCATGTATGAGTCGTAGTTTGATTATTAAGAATTTTTAAATCCGCTCTTTACCCCCGCTGATGTTTCTTGTTTTCATGTTAGTACATTTTGAAAAATAAAGGAAATATAGGTTTTTTTAGAAAGTTCATAAAAATTTTTTATAATGGTAGTCTAGAAAAAAGCTTGGTCTAAAAGAGAGATTCTTCCAAGACGCAAACTTTTTAGCTTTTTGCTTTATTTTTCACTTAGCTTTAAAAAGTCAATAAATGCTTTCACGACCGATAGATTCAAGTAAGAAGGATCATACATGAGCCACGTATTTCGAAGCAAAGGTGATTCATCTCGGTACGAAAGTCCATATGTATATAAATTATCGCTGGAGTGAAGGCAAATTTCAGGTAAAATCGCAAAGCCTAAGTCATTTTTAACCATTTCTTTGGCCGTTTCTTGCCGGTCAACTTCCATTGCCACAAACGGAGGCTCTGAAAACTTGTCATGCCACCAGTCTTGAATGAGATCTTTTAGCGACGTATTGGTTTTATAGTTAATATAAGGCAGGTTCGGCAAGTCATCGATCGCAATTTCTTTTTTCGAAATTAAGCAGAGCCGTTCTTTCGTCAGCAGTGATTTTTCTCCGTTCCACGGATAATTGCCTCGTAAAATACCAACGTGCACACGCGAAGAGTCTAATAGATTCATAACTTGCGTGCTCCAACCCGTATTGACGCTGAACTGTACATTTGGATAATGAAGAGAAAACTGCTTTAAAATCTTTGGAAGCTTATGCTGTGCAAAGTTACTCGATACCCCTAAGCGAAGCGTGCCCGTAACGGTTTCGCTCATATTACGCATGCTGTCTTTTGTTTCCTGCAGCTGCTTCCACATATTTTCCGCATAGCGAACAAGATGCTCACCTTCAGATGTAAACTCAATTCCTTTTTTCGTTTTGAAAAAAAGCGTCACGCCAAATTCTTCTTCAAGATTTTTAAGGCGGTAGCTTAAAGAAGGCTGCGATACGTAGAGCCTTTCAGCCGTTCGCGTAATGTTCTTTTCTTCATGAAGCGTTTTAATTAATATCCAATCTTTTTGATCCATCCCAATTCCCCCTTGTATTTAGATTATAAAAAAATTTTTAAAAAGACAATAAATTTTATGTATTTTACTTATGACCACCTCTATTATACGATAAATGGCAAATGAACCGGTTCTAAATAGTAAAAAAATAAAATGGTTTGATGAACGCCTCGGCGTTTGTTAGTAGGGGAGAAAGGTGATTAAGATGACGCGTATTCCTGTAACGGTTATGAGAGGTGGAACGAGTAAAGGAGTCTTTATCAATCATGAAGAAATGCCTGTGAACAAATCGGATTGGGAACCGTTTTTGCTAGATATAATGGGAAGTCCGGATCAACGTCAAATTGACGGGTTGGGCGGAGCCAATTCGCTGACAAGTAAAATTGCGATTATAAAAAAATCAGATTTAGAAGAAGCTGACGTAGATTACACGTTTGCGCAGGTTAGCATCAGCGAATCTCTCGTTGATTTTAAAGGAAACTGCGGCAATATCTCCTCAGCAGTCGGACCTTATGCAATCGAACAAGGACTTGTACAAGCTGTGGAACCGGTGACCAAAGTCCGGATTTATAATACGAATACTAAAAAAGTAATTGTAGCGGAAGTAGAAGTAGAGAACGGAAAAGTGAAAACAGAAGGATCGTGTATGATTCCTGGAGTGCCAGGTACGGGTTCACCCATTTATCTTTCGTTTGAAAACGGAGAAGGAGCCGTTACTGGAAAACTGCTTCCGACCGGGAACGCTATTGATCTTCTGCAAACATCTATCGGGCCAGTAAAAGCATCAATTGTTGATGTAGGAAATCCGCTTGTATTTGTTAAAGCAGCGGATATTGGTCTAACGGGAACAGAACTTCCGCATGAATACACGGAAAAACAGCTGAAGCTATTTGAAGAAATTCGCTCCATTGCAGCGGAAAAATCGGGGCTCGCACCTCGAGACAAAGCAACTAAACTATCACCAGCGGTTCCAAAAATGACGATTATTGCTCCTCCTATGGACCACCGCGACGGGACTGGCAGAGAAAAAGCTGCTTCTCAAATGGACGTATTAATTCGGATGATGTCGATGCAAAAACCGCATCAAACGCTTGCGATTACAGGAGCAATTTGTACAACGGCGGCGATTTATACAAAAGGCACGCTGCTGTCAGAAATGGTGCAGCTAAAAGGTGATACCGTTCGACTTGCTCATCCAATGGGAATTATGGAAACCAGCGTGGATGCAAAGGATGGACAGGTTAAAGGAATCAAAGTAGTGCGTACAGCCCGTCTTATTTTTGAAGGGTTTGTTTATACAAAGCATACGTACGATGTGTGTTTATCAAGTTAATAACGTTCTCTAAAAAAAGCTCTTTCTAGGAAACTAGAACGAGCTTTTTTATGTTAGACTGTTTTTACTGAATATTGAAAAAGTAGGTGGGAGTATGAAAAAAAGAACGTATATTGATTTAAGCCACGTCATTGAAGACGGAGTTATCACACATAAAGGCTTGCCGGCACCAATCATTTGCGACTATTTAAGCCGAGAAGAGTCTAAAAAGCTTTATGAACCAGGGACTGAATTTCAAATCGGTAAAATTGAAATGGTTACAAATACAGGTACATATATTGACGTGCCGTTTCACAGATACAAAGACGGAGCGGATTTAGCTCAAACGGCTATTGATAAAACAGCCGGGCTGGAAGGAATAGTCGTTTCGGTTGACCCGACTTTAACGGCTATTGATGAATCTCATTTTCAACATATAGACGTAAAAGGCAAAGCGGTATTAATTCATACGGGATGGGATCGCTACTGGAATACAGACGATTATTTAGAAAACCATCCATACTTAACGGAAAGCGCGGCAGCTTATTTAGTGTCTCAACAGCCCGCTCTTGTCGGAATTGATTCGATGAATATTGACGACACAAAAGGAAAAGCAAGACCAGCTCATACGCTGCTGTTAGGAGCGGACATTGTAATTGCTGAACACTTATGTCACTTAAATCAACTAACGCAGTCCTTTTTATTTTACGCCGTGCCTCCTAAAATAAAAGGAGCCGGAACGTTTCCGGTAAGAGCATTTGCGGAGGTAGAAAGAAAATGATCCAGTTACATATATATATAGAAGTGCAGGAATTTAAAAACCAAGTAGAACCGCTTTTATCAAAGAATGAAGTTCTTCATAACTTAGCGCTTGGAATTTTACACAGCTTAAATGAAAGCAGCAAACCAAATTTCATGGGTGTTATTTTAAAAGACAGTCGTGCTGCGCTTGTGTTACTGCAAACGCATCCTAAGCAAATCATCCTGTCTCAAATACAGAAGCTAACGGAGTGTGAACTAAGCGAAGCGGCAGAGCTATTACAAGAAATCGACGTACCGGGCTTAGTTGGAGAAAGGCAAACGGCTTTATATCTTTCTCAAAAACTAGCAACGCTAAAAAATCAAGAAGCTTCTTTGAAAATGGATCAGCGCATTTACCGATTAGACAAAGTAAAAAAAGCTGTGGACGCGAACGGAGTGCTGGTAAAAGCAAGGTTGGAGCACCTTCCGCTCGTGACAGAATGGATTTGGGAGTTTATGGGGACTATTGGAGAGCCTGTGTCAAAAGAACAAGCTGTCAAAACAGGCGAAGCTTTTATTAAAGCAGAACGGTTATTTTTATGGGAAGTGAACGGGAAGTATGTGTCGATTGCCAATGCTACGCGTCCAACGACTCATAACATTACAATTAACTTTGTATACACGCCGCGGGAAGAACGTAAAAAAGGCTATGCCTCAAGCTGTGTGTCCACGCTTTCTCAGCTTATGCTAGACAGCGGTTTTCAAACAACAAGTCTATACACGGACATGACAAACCCTACGTCTAACAAGATTTATATGGAGATTGGGTATGAACACGTAGCTGATTCAGCACTAGTTTTATTTCATGAAAAAAAGTAGCAGGCTGTCTGCTACTTTTTCTATGAACTAAGGTTTTGCAACTAAATTTACGTGATTTAATGTTTTGCTATCATCAAAAATAAATTCAAGATCATAGGCGCCGGCATGATACGTGTATTTCGTTTGAGTCGTACCATCACCTTTTACTTTGCCTGTAAAGTTTGGCTGACCTAATTCTTTCTTTAAGTTAGCTTGCGTGATGGACCCTAAGTTTGTTTGACGCTCTACATTCGTACCAAAATAGCGAATTTCGTTGATGACGTTATTTTGGTCATAGCCAAATGCATACCCAGGATGGCCCATTTCCGCGTGATAGTAGTCAAAGCTATTTGATGAACCTTCAGGCGGGGAACCGAACTGATCGCGAACGTCTTGACGCAGGGTTTTGCCAATTTTAAAGTCTGCTGTTAATCGTGGTACTTCACCTTTTATTGCGGCGTTATAAATTTCGTTAATGTTCTTTACAGCTGTTTGACTTTGACTGCTTGTTTCTTGAGATGTAGCTGCATGTGCTGGTGTATCAAGCTGAGCGACAGGAGCAAATCCAAAAGCCGCAATTCCTGTAATCGTTGCAGCCGCCGCCGCTTTTGATAGTCGTTGTTTCATTTTCATGATTTTTTCCTCCTATATATAACGATTTAGCAACCTCAGTCTACCTAAAAGAGAAGGTAGACCAGAATAGTCAAGGAGTCTTAGTTGAGTTGGTAACTGATATATATAATGTAACACGTCTTTTAGAATGTAAACGTCAGGTAAAGCAAAAAGCAAAAAACGATTCATTTATCATAGGTGAAAAGAGTGGTTTATATTCCTTTATTAGGTAAAAAAACGTAATATGAAGAAGGTTCTAATGCTTTATAAAAAACTGGATAATAATTGTAATTATGATACAATAAATCAAGTATTTGTTAAAAATATAATATCTATTTCTGGAGTTTTGATGTATGGAAAAAAATTTGATGAGAGGTACGCTTTTATTAACAGCGTCTTCTTTGTTAACAAAGATTTTAGGCTTTATTTATATTATTCCTTTCACAGCCTTAGTGGGAACGTCAGGTTATGCACTTTATAAGTATGCATACGGTCCATATACATTGATGCTAAGCTTGTCGACAATGGGTCTTCCGCTTGCTGTTTCTAAGTATGTATCGAAATATAACGGTCTTGGAAACTACCGTGCGGGACAAGATCTGTTAAAAGCAGGACTTCTATTAATGACGATAACGGGCATAATAGGTTTCTTAGTCCTCTATACGATGGCACCGTGGCTCGCTGAACTAGTTATTAACGGAAAAGATTCCTCAGGAAATAGTCAAAAAGACGTAGTGTACGTCATCCGAATGGTAAGCTTTGCTTTAATTATTATCCCGCCTATGAGTCTATTACGAGGCTACTTTCAAGGTAACCAGTCTATGGGACCGTCCGCGCTAAGTACAATTATTGAACAAATAGTGCGAGTGTTGTTCATTTTAGTAGGAGCATACGCTGTTATTCACCTTTTTCATAGCACAATGACAAAAGCTGTTGGAATCGGTACGTTTGGAGCGTTTATTGGAGGCGTAGGGGGAATTGGGATTCTTGGAGCGGTTTATTTGAAGCGCAAGCGGTTGATTATAAAAGAAGTGAACAGCGGAAAAAATAATAAATCCGTTCCGTTCTCTTTAATGTTCAAAGAGCTTGTGACGTACGCTGTTCCGTTTGTATTAGTTGGTTTAGCTATTCCTATCTATCAAAATATTGATACGTTTACGATTAACATGCTTTTTCAATCAATAGGATATGGACAAGCTAAGGCTGAAACGATTAACTCCGTCATTGGATTAGCGCAAATTTTGGTGATGGTGCCGGTATCGTTAGCGACTGCCTTCAGCATGTCGCTAATTCCGGGCATTACATCTTCTTTTGTGCAAAGAAATTTACGGGAAGTAAAAGGAAAGATTACAAAAACGCTGCAGCTGCTGTTGTTTTTTACTCTTCCTACTGCGGTAGGGCTTTGTTTATTGGGTAAGCCGGTATATATGATGATTTTTGGAGCGAAAAACAGTCCTGAAATCGGTGGAGTTGTTTTACAATGGTATGCGCCTGCTGCGATTCTTTTTGCTCTTTTTACCGTAACAGCCGCAATTCTCCAAGGAATTAGTCAACAAAAGAAGCTAATTTTAGGCTTGGGCTTAGGAATTGTTGTGAAGATAGTATTAAACGTACTGTTGGTTTCAAGCTTAAAAGAAATTGGACCGGTTGTCGCGACTTACGGAGGGTATGGTGTATCGGTTATATATAACTTCTATTTAATTGAAAAATCTATTTCTTACCGAGTTCAATCACTGGGACAAGCTGCGTTGACACCTGTTTTATTAGTAAGTGTGATGTCAGCCGCTGTGATTATCGGCAATTATACTTCTCACTATTTTTTAGAAAATAAGCTGTCTGCATCTTCACTTGCGATTAGCACATCTTGTATTTCAATTGCTTTAGGTGCTGCCGTGTATCTAGGACTTGGCGTAAAAACAAGTTTAGGGCAATCTGTTGTATTAAATAGAAGAAAAAGAATGTAAATGTAAAAAAGAGAAAGGTGTGTCAAAACGATTTTTACTAACCGTAGCGGCTGGAGGATGTATCATAATTTTCGGCGCGCTGCTGCTATTAAATTGGGAAAGAGTGTTTGGCGATTACCGTCCGATTCAAACAGCAACAGCTGTATTCAAGTTAGAGGTGGGAAGTCAAGGTGTAGCAGAGACTACGGATTCAGATGATGCTCTTCACTATATGGTGAAAAAAGGACATTTAGATGAATATATTCAACTGATGAATGAAAAAGGCTATGTGTTAAAAGAAAAAGATATTGATCATAACCGACTTGTTTTTAACGATGGGGAAGAGGATGAGCAAATTTACTACAAGCGCTTTGCAAGGAAGTATACGATGATTGATGGAGAAGGGTAAAGGCCTTCACTTAGAATTACTACATACTAAAATCATTAAAAGAAAACACCACCTTGCGAATAAAAGGTGGTGTTTTTTTGTTAGATTATCTCATCTTAGTTTTGCTCTTGCTACCCCTGTTACGACCATGCTCGTAATAAAAATAACTACGATTCCAATGTTGGTCGGGGTATCAAAAAATATTTTTGAAACGGCTAAAGCGATAATAAGCCCAATGGCTATGCCAGATAATTCTTTCATTAATTTCAACATTAACACCTCTTACCAATATCGCTAAGGAAAAGTCTAACATTATTGGTAAAGTGGTTTCAATTAATAACACATTAACCGAAGAAGCATAATAAAATTTATTTGCTACCGCTAAATCCTTTCGACAGTCAACAAATTCAGTATAAGCGCTTTGTGAAGAAGTATAGAATGATTCAAGAAATGAGGTAAAGGTTTTAACTTCTATTTTAGTAGACTAAAACCATATAATCCTATCTGTTTTTAAAGTTTTTTTGTATGAAAAAGAAAAATAATATTGACAATTATTAAAAAACTATTAATATTGACTATATTACATAAAACAAATAGCTATTGTTTTCCTTATCAAGAGAGGTGGAGGGACTGGCCCTGTGAAACCCGGCAACCGCTGTCTATGACAGAATGGTGCCAAATCCTTAAGAACAGTATGTTCTTGAAGATGAGGAAGAGACGTTTGGTTAACGAGCTCTTCCTTTATATAAAGGAAGAGCTTTTTTATATTATAGGGGGAGTAAGTTAAATGAAGAGATTTCTTATTTTAGCAGTTGCGCTTGTACTACTCGTAACTGGCTGTCAGTCAAAAAGCACAAAAAGCAGTGGAAGTGAAGAGAAAGGAAAGAAGCGAATTGCTCTTGTTTTGCCTGAAAAGATTGGAGTTAACCCGTTTTTTCAGCAAATGGATGAGGGAGCAAAACGCGCTGGGAAGAAGTATAACATTGATGTAAAGACAATTGAATCTACAGATCAAGCAGCCATTGAAAGTAATTTGCGTGCTGCCGTAGCAGAAAATTATGACTTGATTATTACATCTTCTTTTGAATCCGAAGATGCGTTGAAAAAAGTAGCTCAAGAAAATCCGCAGCGTCAATTTGCGATTATTGATACAGTGGTTGATTTACCAAATGTAAGAAGCGTTGTATTCCGTGAACAAGAAGCTTCATATTTATTAGGAGCAGCCGCAGGATTGATTACGAAAACGAATAAAGTAGGAATGGTTGCAGCTGATGATATTCCATTATTAAAAAAATGGACGGTAAGCTTTAAAGAAGGATTACAATCAACAAATCCCAAAGCAGAGTTTCTAGTAAATTATGTGGGAAGTTTCTCTGATCCAGCTAAAGCAAAAGAACTTGCTATTTTACAGGCTTCAAAAGGTGCTGATTTTATCGCTGGAGCATCAGCTGTAGGCGACTTGGGTGTATTTGAAGCAGCAAAAGAAAAAGGTTTTTATACGGCAGGCCAAGATATTGACCGTACGGAAGTAGATCCTGAGCATATCATTTTATCGCAGTTAAAAGGATCTGATGCGGCTGCTTATGAAACGGTAGAAGCACTCGCAAATGACAAATTTAAATCGGGCGTAGTGACATACGGCTTAAAAGAAAAAGGTGTTGGGTTAACGTATGTGACTCAAGACAGCAAGACACCTCTTAATGACTTTGTAGGACAAGATGTAATTGATCAATTAAAAGAAATTAAAGATTCGATTATTGATGGAAAAACAGTGGTAAAAGATCCGTTAGCAAAGTGAGTTGAGAAGAGAAGTCGAGTAAGGCTGGCTTCTCTTTCTTATTTTTGAAAAAAACCTAAAGGGAAAGGAGCAATGAATGGAATGAGTGAGCTGTTGCAGTTAACGAATTTGACGAAGAAATACGGTTCATTTTTAGCAAACGATAACGTGTCTCTTACGCTGAAAAAAGGGGAGGTTCACGCGCTGGTCGGAGAAAACGGTGCTGGTAAAACAACGTTGATGAGGATGCTTTACGGAATGGAAAAGCCGAGTTCAGGAAGTGTTCAGCTGCACGGGAAATCTGTTTTGTTTTCATCTCCTGCGGATGCGATTAAAAACGGAATAGGCATGGTGCATCAGCATTTTATGGTTTTTCCTCATTTTTCAGTGGCTGAAAATATTGTCTTGGGGCATGAGCCAAAGAAAGGTCTCTTTTTCAACAGAAAGCAGGCGAAAGCAGATGTACAGCAATTAACCCAAACTTATCAAATTTCAGTGGATGTTCATAAAAAAGTAAAGCATTGCTCAATTGGGGAACAGCAAAAGATTGAAATTTTAAAAGTGCTGTATCAAGGAGCAGAAATTATTATTTTAGACGAGCCTACCGCAGTTCTTACTCCTCATGAAGTAAAGGAACTATTAAAAACAATCCGGTTTTTGGCTTCTCAAGGAAAAAGCATCATTATTATTACACATAAGCTGCAAGAAGTGATGGAAGTAGCGGACCGAATTACAGTTCTTCGAAATGGTAAAGTAGCCGGCGTCACAAGTAAAGAAGATACCAATGCTCACCATTTAGCGAGACTAATGGTAGGGAGAGAATTAAAAGAGCGTCCTGCAAGAGTGCCATCACAAAGCACTTCTCATTTAAGCGTACAAAATCTCTTTTTAAAAGGAAAAGGACAAAAAAACGTGTTGCAAAATGTGTCTCTTCACGTTTCTGCAGGCGAAATTGTCGGTATTGCAGGGGTTTCAGGAAATGGGCAGTCAGAGCTGCTTCAAGCAATTGCTGGATTAGTAGAAACAGACACCGGAAGTATCAAACTTGGAGATGAAGATCTTACAGGGCGATCTGTGCGTGAAAGAAGAGAGGCAGGAATTGCTCATATTCCAGAAGACCGCTATATGTGGGGAGCCTCTAAAGACGATACGATCGAGGAAAATGCGCTGATGGGCTATCAGTATAAAGCTTCTTACTCGAAGATGGGCTGGCTGAAAAGAAAGATATTCAAGTCGAGCGTGGAGGAATGGATAAATGAATTTTCGATTAAAGCCACTTCATCTAAGCAAAAAGCAGGAGAACTGTCTGGGGGAAATCTGCAAAAATTAATTGTTGCAAGAGAGCTTGGCCAAAACACCTCTTTTCTACTTGCTGCCGAACCAACGCGAGGAGTGGATATTGGGGCAATGGAACGTATTCATGATGCCTTGATTCAAAAAAGGAATAATGGCTCTGCTATTTTACTTGTATCGTCTGAGCTGTCGGAGATTATCTCACTATCAGATCGAATTTTAGTGATGTACGAAGGCAGTATTGTCGGAGAGCTTACAAGAGAAGAAGCGACGGAAGAGAAACTAAGCATATTAATGGCAGGAGGAACGGTAGAAGGTGATACAGTTGCAGAAACTTCTTAAATCATTAATCCAACCGATTATTGCGGTCATTTTTGGCTTAGCGATAGGAGGCATTATTATCTTCTTAACAGGTGGTTCGGTTTTCCAAACATATACAGAGCTCTGGAATGGAGCGTTTGGTAATTTTTATTTCTTCACCACTACACTGGCTCGCGCTACGCCTATTCTGTTAATTGCGTTAGGTGTGGGATTTGCTTTTAGAGCAGGTGTGTTTAATTTAGGGGGAGAAGGACAAATGGTCGTTGGAGCGATTAGTGCAGCGATTGTTGCTTATTACCTGCCGGCTCCAGGGATAGTCAAGCTGATAGCAGCCATTGCCGCTGCTGTTGTGGCAGGAGGTTTGCTTTCCGTTTTAGCAGGATGGATGGAAGCCGCGTTTAAAATTCAGCTTGTCATTTCGACCCTTTTATTAAATTATATCGCTGTTTTATTTGCAAGTTATTTAGCAGGTCACCCTTTTCAAGATAAAACAGGCTCAGCTGCTCTCGCTCAGACGCCTATGATTGAGCAATCAGCATGGCTTGGAAAAGTGTTTCAAGGAATGCCTCTTCATGTCGGATTTATCATTGCTCTAGTGGGTGCGCTGCTGCTATGGACGGTGCTTCGCTACTCTGTGTTTGGCTATGAAGTAAACGCATCCGGGAAAAATCCGTTGTTCGGAGCGTATGGAGGCATTCATCAGGTAAAAGTCATGCTGTTTAGCATGTTTATTAGCGGAAGCTTGGCTGGATTAGCAGGAGGATTTGAAGTGCTTGGTTCACAGTACCGATTTGTAGACGGTGCGCTCACCGTTCCTGGATATGCATGGACTGGAGTGATGGCTGCTCTGTTAGCAAATTCAAATCCAATCGGCATTGTTTTTACGTCTCTTTTACTTGCCGCTTTGCAAACAGGAGCGATGGGGCTAGAGCGTAATACAGAAATTCCGTTAGAAATTGCGAGTATTATGCAAGCTGTTCTTATTCTATTTATCTCAGCGAAATTTACAAAGCAGTGGTGGAAAGCCAAAAAGAAAGGAGCTGATATTCGTGGAGCTGCTTGATTGGTCACTGTTAAATGCAACGCTGCGAATGGTTGCACCGATTTTATTAGCGGCGCTAGGCGGAATGCTTTGCGCGCGCGTGGGCATATTTAATGTAGGGCTAGAAGGTCTGATATTGATTGGGGCTTTTAGCGGAATTGCCGGTAACTATTATACTCACAATGTCTTTTTTGCGATCGTGATTGCGGCTGGAGCAAGCTTACTTTTTGCTTTGCTTTTTGGAATGATGGTCGTGGTGTTTAAAGCCAATGAAATTGTCGTTGGGGTGTCTATTAATTTTTTAGCACTGGGCTTAACGACATTTTTACTCCGGACTATTTTTCATACAAAAGGTGCCTATTACGATAAAAACATGCACGGGATAGGTACATGGGATATTCCTTTAATTAAAGACATACCTATAATCGGCGACATTGTTTCCGGGCAGTCACCGCTTGTCTATTTTGCTTTTTTAGCAGCTATTGCTTTTTATATCTTCTTTTATCGAACGATTTTTGGTTTTCGTCTTCTAGCAGTAGGCTACAATAAGGTAGCAGCAAGTACGCTTGGGTTGAAAGCAATAAGATATCAGCTGTTTGCGATTGCAGCATGCGGAATTCTGTGCGGGATCGCGGGAGCACAGCTTTCGTTAGGGCAAGTCACGATGTTCTCAGAAGGTATGACTTCAGGGCGTGGATTTATCGCACTTGTTGCGATGATGCTCGGTCAGTCTCATCCGCTCGGTATTTTAGCCTCAAGTATCCTTTTCGGCTTAATGGATGCCGTGAGCACACGACTGCAAGGCTTTTCAATACCGACCGAGTTTACCATGATGGTTCCGTATGTGCTGACATTAGCAGCGATGTTTTTCTTACGAGATAAAGGAGTCGAAACGAATCAAACAAGTCAGCAAAGTGCACGCTGACAAAAAAATAAAGAGGTGGTACCTATGAACAAAGCAGACCGTATTAAACGAATGAAAACACCAGAAATTGATCCAAAGTATGAAGGACGAGTGCCTCCGGGACAAGTAGTGACAGAGCGGTTTCCTATTTTGCATGAAGGCGACGTGCCGGAGTATAACTTAGAGGAGTGGACGCTTCGGGTGTTTGGATTGGTAGATAAGGAAGTGACCCTTTCCTATCAAGACATATTGGATATGCCGCAAACGACGGTGAAATGTGATATTCACTGCGTAACAAGATGGACAAGGCTTGACAATGAATTTACAGGCGTGTTGTTTACAGACTTTTTAAAAGCAATTGGCGTGGAGTTAAAAAGTGAATATATCATGCTGCACGGAGACAATGACTATACGTCAAACATTGAAGTAGAAGATTTGCTGAGAGACGATATTCTTCTTGCTCATTCCTTTAACGGAGAGCCGCTTACACCTAAGCATGGATATCCGCTGCGATTGGTTGTTCCGCACTTGTACTTTTGGAAAAGTGTTAAATGGCTTCGAGGCTTTGAAGTCATTGATGAAAATCATCCTGGCTTTTGGGAGCAAAACGGCTTTCATCTTAGAGGAGATCCATTTAAAGAAGAGCGTTTTTCTGGAGAAGATTTAGGTATTCCAGAAGATGAGTGGGTACATAAAGACTATGATTAATAAAAAATGCCTATGCTTGTGCATAGGCATTTTGTTAGCGCTGGCGGTTTAACTCCCACACAACGTGGCGAAGTTCAGGCAAAATCAGCTTGGTCATGGCTAGACGAACCGCACCGCTTGATCCTGGTGTAGAAAAAACGGCTTTTTCGTTAACCGTCCCGGCAATTGCCCGGCTCATAATCGCTGCGCTGCCAATGTCTTCGGTGTAGCTCAGCATGCGAAACAGCTCGCCAAACCCGACGATTTCTTTATGAATCAGCGCTTGAACAGCTTCAATCGTGACGTCTCGTTTTGTAATGCCGGTTCCGCCGTTTGTAAGGACAACGTCAATGTCATCATCACTGCAGCCGGCAAGTATCGCTTGTTGAATCGACGTTTGGTCGTCTTTTACAATTTCATATGCTGCGACTTGCATATCATGTTCTTTTAGAAGTTGGATCATCAGCGCGCCGCTTTTATCGGTTTCTTTTGTACGTGTATCGGATACGGTAATGACTTTGCAGCGAACGGGCTGCGTTGCTTTGGATTTATGTTCGTGTACGCTCATTATGTACCTCCTTTACGCTTCTGTGCGTTTGTAGTCACCGTTTTTGCCGCCTGATTTTTCAAGCAGATACGTTTCACCGATAATCATGCCTTTATCAATGGCTTTGCACATATCATAAACGGTTAATGCGCAGGCAGAAGCAGCGGTTAAAGCTTCCATTTCAACGCCCGTTGATCCTTCGGTTTTAACAGTCGCTTCTATTAGTAAACGGTACTCGTTATTGCTTGTATCCCAGTCAAATGAAAGGTTCACGCCTTTTAATAAAAGAGGGTGACACATGGGAATAATGTCAGACGTGCGTTTTGCTGCCATGATTCCTGCTACTTGTGCAACAGCAAGCACGTCACCTTTTCCGATTTTATGCTCTACAACGGCTTCGTGAATTTCTTTGTTAACAAGTATGCTTGAACGAGCTGTTGCAACGCGACGAGTGATAGATTTTTCGCTAATATCGACCATATTGGCCCGGCCTTGATCATTAAAATGAGTAAAAGAAGACATCGGTGTTTTCATCCTTTTTCAGTAAATTTTGTTGTATGATAGAAATAGTGAGATATGCTATGATTTTACACCATAGCGCAAAAAGTGAACAGACATAAAGGAAGTGAAGAATGTATGTTAGAAAGCAGAACACCTATTTCAATTCCGGAAGCAATTGAAAAAGTTATGACATATAAAAGAAAAGGCAGCATTGAACGCGTATCGATCACCGAAAGCTACGGACGTTATTTAGGAGAAGATATTATCGCCGATCAAAACGTGCCTCACTTTAATAAATCGCTTTATGACGGCTTTGCGGTTCGAGCACAAGACTGCGTAGAAGTATCAAGTGAACATTCTGTCGAGTTCGAAGTTGTAGGTGAAATCGGCGCTGGTTCTGTCTTTGAAGAAGAACTAAAGCCGTTTCAAGCTGTGCGCATTATGACAGGAGCACAAGTGCCTCATTCATGTGATGCGGTTGTGATGCTTGAAGTAACGAAGTCGTATGAAAAAGAAGGCAAAACGTATATGGCGTTAAGCAGGCGTGCTTCAAAGTGGGAACACATTGCGTTAAAAGGAGAAGAAACAAAAAAAGGAGACGTGCTCGTTTCAAAAGGAACGCGCATCAATCCGGGCGTCACCGCTTTTTTAGCTACGTTTGGCTATGCGGATGTAGCCGTGGTGAAGCAGCCGATTGTTGGCGTGTTAACAACAGGAAGCGAACTGCTTGATGTGAACGAGCCGCTAGAACTAGGGAAAATCCGCAACAGCAACTCCTATATGGCACTTGCACAAATCGTAAGAAGCGGGGGAATTCCGAAATATTTAGGGAAGCTTGAAGATGATTTTGACCGCTGCTATGAAGCGGTAGAAAAAGCGCTTGAAGAAGTGGATATTTTACTGACAACCGGCGGCGTATCCGTTGGGGACTATGATTATTTACCGGCTATTTATAAAAAGCTTGGCGCGAACGTGCTGTTTAACAAAATTGCGATGCGACCGGGAAGCGTCACAACAGTCGCAGAACGAAACGGACAGCTGTTGTTTGGATTATCAGGAAACCCATCTGCTTGCTATGTCGGGTTTGAACTGTTTGTACGTCCGATTGTTCGCAGCTTTTTACATTCACCGGCGCCTCATTTACATAAAACAAAAGCGGTATTAAACGGCCGTTTTAAAGAGCCTAACGCATTCACAAGAATGGTGCGAGGAAAAATTACAGACGAAGGGGGAAGGCTCTTAGTAACGCCTGTTGGCATGGACAAGTCGGGTGCTATTTCATCTTTAGCTGCGGCGAACGGCTTGATTGTTCTTCCGGGTGGAGAGCATGGATACGATAGGGGAATAGAAGTGGATGTGCTGCATCTTGAAAAAGAAGGTACAAGTTCGCTTTGGGTATAAAAGCAGAAGTCTGCTTATTGCTTGTCCTTTTTTTCAATAAGAATTTGAAGCAGTTCTGTAATTCGATCTAATTTGCTTTCAATGCGCACGAGTAAGTAAAACGATAGCGCAACTGGAAAGCCTAATTCTTTAATATAACTAACCAAGTTTTCTATAATTGCATACCTCCTTCAATTAGAAGATACACTATAATATGTGATTTCTAAGTATTTGTTCACAGGACATACATCCATTTTTAAGACAAAAGTCCTTAAGAAATAAGAAAAAGCAGCCTCGGCATTGGCAAGCGAGGCTGCTTTTTATAAGGGTTCATTCACACGTATTCAAGTATGAACGATTATTGGAATTAAACTATAACATATTTTAAAATATAAATAATACTTTTGATGTGTTCTAACATATGAATAAGAGGTGCACTTTTAATTCATCGATTTAATTGGTCCTCCTAATGAAGAACCAACTAAATTAAGGATGTATAAAAAGCTGCATATTCTATAAAAGTGACTTTTTCAGAACTCTTACTTCCCTAAGGGTTCTCTTTTTTGCTGTGTGCCTAAGAGGGTGGTTTGTGTACACGGTCTTAATCCTGAGATAAATAAATCCAGTTGATTTCATCAAATTCTTCAATACTATAATTTGAACCTATATTCTTTAACATTTTATTGAAGAATTTTAGGTTAACTTCATGATCATACAAATCTTCTTGAATGTATTCCTTAATAATAAAGTTTGTTAAATTTGTATTAGATATGTATCGTCAACATAACATTCAGTACTGGCCTGTTTTTTTACTCCAAACGAACGAACATGTAGGTTGCTGCGGTGTGCGACCTTACAATATTCAAGGTAAAACTCTAGAGTTTGGCATACACTTAAAACGTGCTTATTGGGGAAGGGGAATAGCTCAAGAAGCAAGTCAAGCAGTCATAGATTACTCTTTTACTAACCTTGAGGTAAACAGTTTATTTGCGGGGCATAATCCTAAAAATAGAGACTCTGCAAAATTACTTAATAAATTAGGGTTTAAATACACACATGATGAGTTTTATAAACCTACGGGGTTGCAACATCCTTCTTATTTACTTACTAAAGAAGTATAGCGACAGTTAATTTTTTAAATAGCCTAGGACATGTTTTGTGTTAACTAGAAAGAAATAGATAAACAAATACTTTATTAAGGAGGGAGATCAAATGCATTGTTTAGAGCCAAAAGATTATCATAAGATACACAACATTTTAAAAGCATCATTTAAGACTCCTACATTTGCTTTTTCTGTCGTAAATCATGTGATTGAAGGATCTGTGTACGTAAATGATAGTATGAAGCCAACGGCAGGATTTCTTAGAATACGTGCAGGCGACTATTACGTATTTGGTCAAGGAAATGACTTAGTGTTTAATAATTCTCTCTATCGTTACTTCGTTGAGAATGTTTATGGTAAGGAAAAACGTTTTACTGTTTTTACTCCATCGGCCGACTGGGAGGCTTTTTTTGACGAGACTTTCCAACCTTACCTAAAGAAAATGATGCGTTCTAAGTATAGATTTGTTCCTTCAAAAGTTCCTTTTAGGTATACCCTTCCCGATCTTTATGAGTTAAAAGATTTTAACTCTGACGCTTTAAGAAAAAGTGAGAATTTTAATGAATCATATATAGTGGATTACTGGGGATCAGAAAGTCATTTTCTGAAAAACGGATTAGGAGTTTGTGTTATCCATAAAGAAAATATTGTCGCTGAATGTGTGTCGATCTTTCATAGTGGAACAGTAGCTGAAATTGATATTGTGACTAATCCTAGCTATAGAGGACAAGGATTGGGAAGAATAGTGGGTCAAGAGTTTATAAATAAGTGTTTAGAAAAGAATGTTATGCCTGCTTGGGATTGCGATAATAATAATAAAGCATCGAAAGTATTAGCTAGTAAACTTGGATTTTCTAATGAAGAGAGGTACGCTTTATATGTATTAAAATGAAAAGCCCTAAAAATAGGGCTTTTTTGTACCGATTATACTTTTAAAGCAACAAAGTCTAGATAGAATAAGCATGTGTAAGCACTGTTCTAAAAATATGTTACAATGTAATTATAAGGAATAAGAGGGGGATATAGGGGTGTTAACGGCAGCAGTTGTAACTGTTTCAATTTTATCTTTAGCTTGGATTGTAGGGAAAAAAGAGCAACCAGGAAAACAATGATTAGAAGAAAAGCATCTGAGGTGGTATATATGCAAAGGCAGCAAGGTATCACTGTACTTTTATTAATGCTAGGAATAGCAGCCATTTCTTTAGGGATGGCTTTGAAAAATGTATTCGAGTATTCTCCTATTGCAGGATGGTTTTTAGGAACCGTCATATTAATAGTTAACTCTATTTATACAGGTGTAAAGATAAAAAAGAAAAGTCATACATAATGAATTTCTAGAATGCTTGGATAATGCTTATCCAGGCACTTTTTATATGGAGAATTGAAATTTGTATTTACTAAAATTTTAAAGATATTTTAGCTCAAGTAGGTACTTACGCAAGAATTATTAAGATAGGAAGGACTAAATAGTAATGAAGTACAATGAATATGAAATGCTTGAGTTATTTGAAGATGAACCTTCAGTAATGATTGATTATCAGACAGGTATGTTTATGTACAGCAAGGATGACGATCATGGGTTTCATTTACTATTGACAATGTCAGTACATGAAAGTAAGTGCAGTGTAAGTTTAAGTTATAAACACTTTAAAGGGCTAATCTTTAACTTTGATTTAGAAAATATTAGCCAAATTAAAGGAGAAAATGATCGCTTAAAGATCTTGGGGAACGATGACAATACGGAAGTGGAAATTAGTTTCAAACCACATTTTTCGTTAAAGAAGGTAAGGCTATAACGTTAACTAAATCTTTAAATAGGATTAAACGAATCGATAAGGTTAATAAAATATTTGAAGGAAGAGGGTAAATGATGAAGAGGGTAGCAAAGGGGCTAGTGTTGATTATTAGCATAGTAATAATTGTTGTTGTAGGGGCCATTTTTATATTTAATCAGTCGTTAAAGCCAGACGAAGATAAAGAAGAAAAAGTAAAAGTAGAAGCTAAAAAGTATTTGAAGACACATTTTACAGATTCAACTGTTATCTATGATACCTTATACGACAATATGGGGAATTTTCCTTTTGAATATGCAGCAAAGGTAACTAATGAAAAAGATCAGACAAATTTTCTTGTTTACTACAACGATGAAGTAAATGAAATGGAAGATAGCTATGTTTCTTCTAAGTGGGAAAGCCAATTAGAGAAAAAAGTTCGCCCTTACGTTACACAGAAGTTTAACCCGTTAGATGAGCTGGTTGTATTTTACGATGCAAAAGTAGGAAAGACGTATAACATTAATCCTGATACTGCCACTAGTTATAAGGATTATAATGCTTCGCCTTCAATTACTATCTCCATTGCTCGAAAACCGAAAAAAGAAGATGCAGAGACTTTCAGTGAAATGGTATCTTTCTTAAAAAAAGAAGCTGAACTAAAGCATGGTACAGTTACTTTAAACTATGTAAAGAAAGGTGTACCACAATCAGATAAGGAGATACGCAAAGAATTTTAAAATTTATGTTTTTTTAGAAGAGCGTTTTTATAGTATATTAGGAAAATATAAAAGACCTTTAAAACTATTTGTTTTAAAGGCTTTTGCTGCTTTATGACGGTGGTTATGACAAATAGGCGATATAAGAAATACACTAATTTATCTTCAAATTTCTTCTTTTTCTATTGTTCTCGCATTAATAATTCTGTTTTTATGCGTTTCGCTCTAGTTTTTCATAAGTAAATGGTAAATTTTTAAAAAATTAAGTGATTATCTTTTTAAATAGTGATAACTTTTTCATTGTAGTAAATATTGATGAAAAAGGGGCAGAGTGAGATGAATATGAAGATTGATACTTTACCAAATTACCGAATTGCATATGTGAGACAAGTTGGGCCATATGGTCCCCATAATGTTAAAGTGATGGAGAAGTTAAAACGTTTGGCTAAAAAGAAGGGATTGTTTACTAAAGATTCAATAATTCTGAGCATCGCACGGGACAATCCTGAAGAAACAGCTCCTGAGAATTGTCGCTATGATGCTGGTATCGTCATTTCTAGTGAATATTACGTTGACGATGATTTTAGTGAAGATCAATTGGTAGGGGGACAGTATGCAATATACAAAGTTAAGCATACTGCAGAAGAAATTCAAAAAGCGTGGGCTACCATTTTTTCTGGCTTGTTAGAAGAGGGTTATGAAGTTGATCCGAGGCCAATCTTTGAACGATATTATGGTGACAATAATGAGATTGATTATTGTGATATTTGTGTACCTATAACATTAAAAAAATAACAGCTTTTTATTTGAAGATCCTGAACTTCCCTAGAGATGCTTCTATCCATGCTACGCGAAGATTTATTTGAAAGAATAAGTAAACTTAATTCTGTCATTATTTCTTGTTAGGGTTTAATCGTATTTGAAAAGGGGTATAGTATTCTTTAGTCAAGGCGCCAGAATAATTGCCGCAAATGTTATACCCTTTGCAATCGATATGGATACACTGTTCTAAAAGCAGCCGTACACGCTAAAACAAAGGGGAAAACATCTAGCTTTGACAGACAAGAATGCAAAGCGTAGAATTGTTCTAATGAATAGATAATTTACTAGTTTAAGATTCTTGAAATTTAGGTTGATTTTATATAAGGGAGCGTACATACTTGAAAAATCAGTTTGCTCAATTAATACAGAATAATGAAAGCGTTCATATTTACTATAATATTGACGACATGAGAAGTTACTTAGATAATCTTGTCTCTTATATTGTGTCGGGAATTGAACAGGAGAGGCATACGTTAGTTATAGAAAGTGAAAGATTAATTCCATTAATTTTTGAAAAGTTAGAGGGAATTCTAACTGAAGACCAATTAACATATATACATACTATTAATAATTTTGATTATTACTGTTCAAGCGGGAGTTTTCAGCCTGCTATAATCTTTGAACATCTCTCTCGACACTTAGATCCCTTCTATAAAAACAATAGATCTTTTCAAATATGGGCTCATGTAGAATGGGGACAGCAAGAAGGAATTGTATCTATTTTAGAAGAGTTTGAAAATGAAGCAGATAAATTAGTAAACAAAGGCGGATTATATTTAGTGTGCGCTTATGATGAAGAAAGAGTGCCGGAAGTTCTTAAACTTGCTTTAATGAAATGTCATCCATACGTAATTTTAGAAAACAAAATTACTCCATCCAATTTATATGTAATGACAGATGCAGTGTAATTGCTATTTTGGTTGGGATTTACTAATGAAAACACAGGTAAATAGAGAACAAATAAAGAGGCTTATAATTTAAGGCTCTTTATTTGTTGTTTTCTACAGTTATTATGCTAGATGAAATTGCACCTTGAATAGCTTGTTTAAGTTTGTAGGAACTTATGAATAGAAGGAAAAAGCCTGCATAACTGTGCACGAAATGTCGGATAGCCTTATTCAAATCCTGCTATTCTGATAATAAGGGAGGTCATACAAATGGATTTGCTTAGAAATATGAATAGAGCTTTACACTATATTGAGGAGAATTTAACCAATGATATCGATTTTAGAGAAGTAGCAAGGCTGGCTCTTTGCTCTGAGTATCACTTTAAAAGAATGTTTTCTTTTCTTGCAGGTATTACTTTATCAGAATATATTCGCCGAAGACGACTTACACTTGCAGCATTTGAACTTAAAGATAGTAACATCAAAGTCATTGATGTTGCGATCAAGTACAATTACAGCTCACCGGATTCGTTTACAAGGGCTTTTCAAAATCTACACGGTATAACTCCTTCGGAAGCTAAAAAAAATGGGAGTTCACTTAAAGCGTTTCCAAAAATGACCTTTCAGTTATCAATTAAAGGAGGAAATGAAATGAATTACCGGATTGAGGAAAAAGAGGCCTTTCATATCGTTGGTATTAAAGAAAGAGTTCCGATAATTTTTCATGGAGTTAACCCAAAGATTGCTGCTATGTGGGAAAGCTTGAACGATGAAACAATACGTAAATTAAAAGAACTTTCTAATGTTACACCATTAGGTTTGCTTAGTGCATCTGTGAACTTTTCTGAAGGGAGAATGGAGGAAAAAGGGCAGCTGGACCATTATATCGGTGTAGCCACAACTAAGGATTGTCCCGATCATTTAGTACAACTTGAAGTGCCAGCTGGAACATGGGCTGTATTCGAAGCAGTCGGACCATTTCCTGACACATTACAAGATGTATGGGGACGAATTTATTCAGAATGGTTTCCATCCTCAAATTATGAACAAGTAGAAGGACCGGAAATCTTATGGAATGAACATAAAAATGTAACGTCGCCAACCTTTAAAAGTGAAATATGGATACCCGTGTTAAAAAAGTAATGATGACTCCGTAATGGAGAGAAAAGGTAGATCGCAAATTTGATCTGCCTTTTCTCTTTTATAGCTTTCTGTAAAGTACGTTACGTTGACTAAACCTGTGTACGCTTTATTACATAAACAGCAGAAAAAACTCCCTATTTCCGTAGGGAGCTTTTCTGCTAGGAGAATTATTTCTCACATAGTCGATACGTTGCGGTATCTTGAGTAGTTTAAGCAAAAAGTGGAATGTTATTCGCTTTTTAACTTACAGCTTTTAATTTTAATCTTGCTTTAGAGTTCAAGCTCCATAAACTAAGTAATACGGTCATTAACCCAAGTACGACGCTAGACCAAAGCACCCCGTCTGTTAATGAATAAATAAAGGGAAAAAGAATAAACCATAATCCGGTAATGAGCGAAATCCAATTTTGCCATGAATGCCATCCGGGTTTAGTAACTCCCCAAAAAGACATAATCACTTGAAGGCTTCCAAATACAATACTTGCTGAAGTAGCCCCTGTATCGTATGAAAACCCAAGCATCCAAGGGGCAATAACAAACCAAATACCGATTACAGCGTTAATAATACCTCTTGTTTTCACCGCTGTCCCTCCTCAATGTATGACACTCTCTATGATGTCATTATTGAACTATATGTTTGTAAGTGCCGTGTGTTGAGTATTTATCAACGCCTGTTGAGATTTTTTCAATTTTTATTGTAGGAACAAGCACTTCTGTTGATGGGTTCTCATAAGATGTTTCAAAATCAAGTATAAGAAAGAGAGTGGAAAACAAATGTACTATTGTGTTAATTGCTGCAGATTGCAAAACGAAAACCTTATTAAGAGTAAGCTATTTGAAAATGGAGTCTATATAGATCCATTTGTAGGAGAGAAAATTCCTTTAGGTATGTGTGCGCATAGATGTAACCATGAGTCATGCGAGCCATGTAAAAAAGAAAAAATCATCAAAAAGATTGTGCCAAAGGAATTATCTAAATTAAAGAAAGCAATAGAGTATTTACCTGCTCATCGTCCAGAAAAAGTTCCGTTTTCACAATAAATAGCGGCATGCCGCGTTCAGTTCCCTTAATAAAACTCAGTCTTTATTCCGTAAGTTGATTCATCACTAGTTGTACAGCTATTGCATCGTCTAAATAGCCGATTGGAAAGACGTAGTCTGGGATAATATCGGTAGGCAAAATAAAATACAATAGCGCACTTCCCAATCTAGAGCGCTTGGCAGCTGAGGTTTCTTCGTTACAATATTCAAGATACATTTGCTTTAGTTGATCAATGAAAGTACCAACGCTGCCTACTTGCTCTATTTTGGATTGAAAGTTATCTAGAATCATGCTGTGTCCTTCGTCGGTCTGTGCATATTGCTCATATTTTGTTAGTTCTTGTTTTACACGTTCAATCGTAAAGTTTGTATCCACTATATTAAAAGATTTAAGTATTTCTTGAATTTTATCAATGGAGTAATGAATGCCTGTTTCTACTTCATTTTCTGTAGTATTTGAAGCAGCTCCAGCAGGGTCAATTAATGCTTCAAGAGGAGTGTTTAAATAGTGCGCAAATTGCTTTAAATGATGTAGATTTGCTTGCTGCTTTCCGTTTATAATCCGTGAAATAGTTGCCGTATCGATCCCCGTAAGTGAGCTGAGCTTCCGCATAGATAAAGCATTTTCCTTTAATAAAGACCGTAACAACAAACCAAGGCTTTGGTCATTTTGAATCTTAGACATCGCGAGTCACCTCTTCATATTTTTCAACGCGCAGTAATCATTTTATTGAAGGTTTATCAACAATATATGCAACAAGTAAGCAAATTTCCTCAATATTATCATCAAAAGGAGAATACAAAATGGAATGGTTATTCATTTTAGGTTTTGCCCTATCATCAAGTATAGATAACTTTGGTGTAGGAATATCTTATGGAGTACGAAAAATCAGGATAAGATGGCTTTCTAATTTACTAATAGCGGCTATTTGTTTCCTCTTTAGCATGGCGGGGATTATGTTTGGCAGGTGGATTTCAACAATCTTACCGGGAGTGTTCCATGTTATTGTAGCCGTCGTATTATTAACGCTAATTGGAATTAGAATTATTTTATTAGTAGGATCTCAAAGAAATAATGGAAGTGATGAATTAGATAGTAAGGGTCAAGGAAACGTACGCTATATTGGATGGATTGAAAGCAGCGTTCTAGGTGTTGCACTTTCCGCCAATGCACTTACAAACGGTCTAGGAGCGGGTTTACTTGGATTGTCACCTTTAGCCATATCCCTTACATCAGCATTTGGTAGTTTTATAACGGTATGGCTAGGAGTAATGGTGGGGCAAAAAGCAGCAAATGTGCAGATTGGGAAGTTTACATTAGGTCAATGCGGAACGTTGATAAGCGGGATTACGATTTTAATTGTAGCTTTTACTCAAATATTTTAAAAGAAGAGACGCCATTTAAAGCAAGTGGCGTCTCTTCCTTATGTTTTAAGTTAGTACATTATGTTGATCAAGTTCGTATATCGTATACATCTTGTTTTTATATTTAATATGAATTTTTAATTAAAATCTCTATTCCTTAAAATGAAGTTTTTTCGTATCCGCTCTGTTTCATCTTCTGTAACTTCTGGATAGTGCCTAGATAAGACATTAGCTAAACTTTCTTCTTTAGGTATATGTAAAAAACGTGAATATACCTCCGTACCACTTGGGAACTCATCTTCTTCAAATAAGAGGAAGGCATCTAAACTCTCAATCAATTGGAAATTCACAGTCTGATCATAAACGTTGGTATAGCTGTCTTCACATTCTTTTGCTTTCTTTTCTGCAATTTCATAGGCTTGATCAAATGATTGGGCTTTAATTAATAAAATACTTTCTTCAAATATCTGATGTTCTTCATAATTTTGGTCAATCTTTTCTATATTAGGTTTACCGACTATTAAGTACTTATAAAGAACCTTTACTCCATACCATTGGACGTCTAGCTCTTCGCTATTAGTTGTTTTCATATCAACTCTCCATTCTTACCTAAAGGAACCATGATTATTAATTTTATCATCGTATTCCTTATCGTCCTTCTTACTTATATAACTGAGTTTGTATATCGTGTTCATCCACTAAGCTATGATAAAATGGAAATATAATCAAGGTATTTCTATATATTAGGGGGATGTAAAGTGGAATATATTGATCAAATAACAAATGCTGCATTGAATGGAGAAAGTGAAGAGATAAGAGTTTTATTAAATAAAGAGCCATCTTTACTTAACGCTTTTAATTCAGATGGATGGACGCCTTTACATTTAGCTTGTTATTTTGGACAAGTGGATAGCGCGAAATTATTGCTGTCATTAGGGGCAGATATTCACGCTAAAGCTAAAAATTCGAATGAAAACATGCCTCTTCATGCAGCAGTAGCAAATAAGCAAATTCAAGCTGTAGACTTGTTGCTTACAAAAGGCGCAGATGTAAATGCAAAACAAAGCGGTGGATGGACTAGCCTTCATGAGGCTTCATTGCTAGGAGATGAAACTATGATTAAACTTCTCATCGAAAAAGGTGCAGATATCGAGATACAAAAAGATGATGGGAAAACACCTTTAGAGGTTGCAGTAGAAAAAAAACAAGACAGCGCAGTTCATTTACTTACTCAGTATTTAAATAATAAAGCTTAATATAGAGTAGGAGATTTTATGTTAATGAAATTAGCGGAAGTTTACATGAAGGAGAGGGAACGCCTATTATCATTTGGTTTCGTAACTTGCCACAAATAAGCATGGACTTTTCTGAATGGACACCTTTTATCCAGAATACGTGGTATCGAAAACACTATATGAAGTTTGTATATTTGCTTCAGATTATTATTCTATCAATACCTTATTTCTTTGGAGCAGGCTTTATCCGTATCAATCTATTTTATCTCATCATGACAGGCATCGCTGTCTTTGTTGCTCACGAATGTCTACACGTGTTAGTCATTCGTAAAAAAGGTGATATGAGCTTAACTTTTAGCGGAATATTTTTCTGGCTAAGCACAAATGCCGTTCTATCCAAAACGAGATATTGGCTTTTTATGAGCTTGCCTTTTGTTGTATTATCGGTAGTTCCTGCTATTATATCGTTCTATGTATCAGGAAATATCAAATCATTTCTATTATTTGTGTGTTGGATAAATACATTCATTTCTGGCTCAGATATCTATAACTCATTTTTAATTGCTATTAAACCGAAGAACTTGTTTTTTTGCAGAGGTTATTATCAAGTAAAGCAGTAGGACAGGGGTCTAGTCGTACTAATACCTAAAAAAGGAGCACTTATAGTAATTGGGTGCTCTTTTTGTGCTGGTAATCCGTTTTATACTAGTTAGTTTCGTATAACCTCCGTTTAAACAGTGCTCTAAAACTATGTTAAAATGTAATTATAAGGAAGAAGAGGTGGGTATAGTTATGGTGACTGCAGTAGTGGTAACGGTTTCTATATTAGCGTTAGCTTGGAGTGCTGGACAAAGAGAACAGAGGGAGTAACTATATGTATTATTTATTTGTATATAGAATCGAGATGATTGGATAAATGAGCAAAAGAAATGTTTTAGTCAAGTTGATGTTCTTTTTAGGATCATTTTCTATTATAATCTTTGGGTTTATTTTAAAACAGGGAGTAACAGGGTTGCTTTTATCTGCTGCCTGTATTATATCCGCAGGGTTTTTAATGAAACCTCAGGATATATAAATTAGCATAAAGGCAAAAAAAGCAAAGAGAACATTCTCTTTGCTTTTTTTCTTTATCATGATTCACCATTATAAAGTGCAAAAGTAGAACCGACTAGAAATATACGTATGTCATCGTTAGCCAGGTTCTCTTTGCCTGGAATCGTTATGGTATATTACATAAACTTTCAATTTTAGGTAATAATATTTACGAAAATACAGTTTGAGGAGACAATTCATGCGTAAGTATAAAAGAAAATTGATCATTTCTTTAAGCGTGCTAATCTTTCCATGGTTAACCGCGCCTTTTATAGGAACAAAATCATTTGTCCGTTTTTTGCCTGTAGCTACTTTCGCTAACTTATTCATCATTGTGTTTACCGTCATTGCCAATCAGAAAAAATGGTTTAGAAATAACAACCCTTTATTTCCTAAAGCACCTATAGATTTTACTTATATTTTAGGTCCTCACTTAATAGGAACGCTTTGGATATTTAAGCTAACGTACGGCTCTTTTCTAAAATACATACTTGCCAATACGGTGTTAGACTGGTTTAATATTTTTCCTTTTGGCGGTGCCTTGAAAAAAGTGGGCATCTTTAAAATGAAAAAGATGTCGCCAAGCATGTACTGGGGGATGACTACGGTTTTAGCCGTTGTTTTATATGGATATCAGTACATTGTGGAAAAAGTAATTAGGCAAACCAATGATTCTCAGTCAAGATTACAAGCGCTTAAAGCAACTATCCAAAAAGGATCTTCTAATGGCTGAAGGTCTTTTTTTATTTCTGTGGGGGGCTATGACGTATTTATTTAACTCTTTTTATTTTCCATAATAAGTTTGCAAGGAAGGCACTAAAAAAGCCAATCGAAATTAAACAAAAACCAATTTGATACAAAATAAAATTCCAGCTGTCTTCAAAAGAAAAAAGTGTAATTCTTTCTGAGTCCATAATACCAACGATTATAAATAATGAAAGGGTAATAAAATATATTAAAAAGAACTTTTTGTAGAAATAGCTTTTATAATTACTGCTCAATTTACTCACCCCCACTTAATTTTAAGGCAAGTTTATTTATATGTTTATTGTTTTAATTAAAAGCGGCCTAATTTAGGGGGGAATTATCATGAATTATAGCAAAGGCAGGTCTTTGTACTGCGTAGAAGGTACATGAGGGTAACTGAAAGTACACACCATATTTATAAATTATAATTTTTCACCTATATTTAATTCTGAATATTTGAATTTATTTATATTTAAAATTGATATAATAGATATTAACAAAATTAGAAAGGGAGGAAGAAGTATGTTTAATCAATATCCTATTGGAAAATTTACCGTGAAGGAAAATATTCAAAAAGAAGACATTCAAGGTTGGATTCATGACATTGGAGATGCACCAAAGCAATTAGCTTATGCTGTAGAAGGGCTGACAAACGAGCAGTTAGCTACGCCTTATCGAGAAGGCGGTTGGAAATTAAGTCAAGTTGTCCATCATTTGGCTGACTCACATATGAATGCTTATACTCGTTTTAAATTAGGCTTAACAGAGCAAGCACCTACTATTAAGGCCTATGATGAAGTAGCTTGGTCAACTCTGCCTGATAATGATTTACCGATAGAAGTTTCTCTTCAACTTTTTTCAGCTTTACATAAGCGTCTTCATAAAGTTTTAAACTCACTTGATGAAAAAGATTTGAAGAAAATGATCCACCATCCTGAAAATGGGGAAGTGACGATTGAGCAATTAATAGCCACTTACGCTTGGCATGGAAAGCATCATATTGCTCATATTACCACATTAAGAAATCAAAGAGGATGGTAGAATGGCATTTAACATATGTTAGAACTAAAAAAGCTCTTTTTAAGAGCTTTTTTGGTTCTAATAAATGACATTATGCTAATTAAAGAGTATACAGCTTAAAAACAGAAAAACTCCCTCAATGCGTTAAGGAAGTTATCTCTAATCCTGAATAGTAATTCATTCATCCTGCATCTCGCTATTATATTGTACGGTGATGACTTATTTTTATAAGCCATCAGATCTAACTTTTGAAACACCTAAGGCAAGGTTTTTCCACAAAGTTTGTTCAACCATTTCGGCATCCACCGTACGACAATCCACAATGAGTATGACTTCTGAATGTTTGCCACGCAGAAGTCGTTGATTTTTCCTGATTACTTTAAATATAAATAGTTTAATTCCCAATCCTAAGCTAAATCCGATAAAAGCACTAATAATTCCCCAATAAATAGGGCCCCAGCTTAGTTTAAAGCCAATGCTTGCACCAATGACGGAAAAGGCTGTGGCTAAAGCCATTCCTAAATCAATAAGAGAAACTCCATCTGCTCGATGAAGGCTATCAAAAATTCGACGATTTTCTGTTCGATTATTAAGAGGAACAATAAATATATCCCCTTTCTTTATCCCTTTTCTCTCTAGCTCCGAAACAGCTAACTCTATGTAACTGGAGTATTCAAATGTAGAAAAGACCTGCATGTTTTCACTCCACCTTTTTTCCTTTCACAATACAAAAGCTTGGATGTTGATACGTTTTCTCGAAGAAGTTTTTTTGCTCTCTTTCCACAAGTTTATTGTTCTCAACAGTATTCATGTAGGAATCAAAAGTAGCAAAACCATATAGGGAAGGGAAAAATAACAGCCATTCTTTATTTAAAGCGGAAGTAGCCTGTTTTATTTCTCCTAAAAATAGCAGAGAAATCCCTTCAAGTAGATGGGAATAATAAAAGAAAATGACTGCCCAAATGATAACAAAGAAAGCACCAATGATCCGATGAATATAAAGTTGTCCTAGACCTGGCATCAAAAAGGACCAGGCAACGGACAAGATGGGATTCCGTTTATCTAAATAGTTTATTTCCATGGCTCCTATACTAAAGGAGTTGAACCGATGATTTTCTCTTTCAGCTAACACGTATATTTTATTTAAATCAACGGTTGTTCGGTAACTATCCCATATAGCAAAAATATAAACGGGAATATAAATAAGAAGCCATCTTGTATTAAGCACCTCTTTGGCCATATCAATGTTTCCTTGAAAAGAATAAATCATTGCTAAATTTACATGAGATTTAAGGTTTATGACGACCTCCCATATAAATAACACAAATCCGCGAAGGTATTTAGACAGTAGCAAGTGTCCAAACCCAGGAAAAGCTGCTGACCACCAAGCAACAATATAGGGGTTTCTTAAATGAATTTGAGTCGTTCCAAATATACTAACATGAGCAATATAGCGTCTTGCAGTATTGTCATTTTTATAATTATTCATATACGATCTCCTATGGTTTGGAAGGAAATATACTTTTTATACCTATCATTCATATTTAATATGGTCTTGTTTACTTATTTTATGCAATCCATTGATATACACTTAATCTTTGTCAAAATAGAAAATTCGTTGATAAGAAAAAGCTCTTTATTTTTCGATAGAGAGCTTTTTTACATGCTGTTTCTAACAATTGGTATTATGTTAATAAAGAGGTGGTTAGATGCTTCATGGCGTCTTGATTCGTTTGTTAAAGATATAGAAATATATTCAACTTTATGGCATTGGACATATTGGGTTGCTTTCAAATAGTCAGGTTAACGGGTACATAAAAGAAGGGCTGAATGGCGACGGACAAAATACAAACTAATTATTTTTCAGGTGGACAAGGCAGGCTCGCCTTTTATATATTGGGGATTAGGCCGTTTGCTTTTGTGTTTCACCAGTATGGACCTGATGAAACACACCCGAAGTTACAGTATCTCTCCCGTCGAAATAGAGTAGACTGCTAAAAGTACCTCGGTTAATTGAGGTACTTTTATAGGTTCTTATACAAAGAGTCTGTGATTAAAAACTGCTTAAAGCGTTTTTTTAATCGCGCATTGCGCCTGCTTCCCGAGAAGTCATTGCACCTTGTCCTTCATTTACGTCTCTTTGGATTTCTTGTTTTACTTGTTGTGCATTTGTTGCAGAAGCTGCTGATCTTTCAGTAAAACCAGCATTTTCGTTAGCCGATTGATTTTGCTGCATATAATCTCTCCTTCTTTTTTTATTCGTACAAAAAGGAAGAATGGAGATCCATTCTTCCTTCAGCCATCAATTATAAAGTTGTCTTAGAAACGTCCCCCGCCAAGTTGTTGCTCAGCTAATTGTACAAGACGCTTTGTGATTTCGCCGCCTACTGATCCGTTTGCACGTGCAGTTGTATCAGCACCAAGGTTTACACCAAATTCGCTAGCGATTTCATATTTCATTTGATCGATTGCTTGTTCAGCACCGTATACTAATAATTCGTTGTTGTTGCTGCTTTTGTTGTTTGCCATGTTGTGTCACCTCCTTGTTTTCCTTAAGTTTCCTAGAGGCCAAGAAGTATATACATGGTAATTTGTGGATGTTTAGACCTTTATCATTTCTTTATCATTTAATGATACTAAAGAGTAGAAACAAGTTACGCTGTGAAAAGTGGAATTACATGTTTCATTTCCTTGTGAAGAAAACTATACTCTTGCCATGTGTAGGAGAAAGAATGACAGTTCATTTGTCATTCTTTTTTTCATGTTCATGAGTATACTATTTGAATGACAAAGTACTAACTCTTTAAAGAGTTAGTCTTTGGATTAATAAAAATGATTGCTTTTTATAGCTATTTTAAGAATTGTGTTTAGTTATTCTTCCTCTGTAAATTCAGTTTTGACGTTTTAGTTTCCCCATTTCGTAAGACAATTAAGCATGTTGTACATGTCTTTTAGCAACAAGTATCTATTTAATTCTCGGGAAATAAAAATATAACTTAACCTTCCACTTATTTTATCTTCAAATTTTCAAACAATAAGGCTAGGAGGTGTTTTTATGCCAAAGAAAGACTTTAAAGGCGTTGATGATTCAGGAATTGCAGAAAGAGTGGATTATAACAACTATAAAAATAAAGATAGCAATAATGATCCTACGCTTAACCGTATTGTCGAAGAAGATGGGCGTGCTCTCGATCCGAGGGAAACCTTAGAAAATTTCTTTACTGACCTTGAAGGTGAAGAGCCACAAGAAATTACAACTTAATAAAAAAAGTAGAAAACGGCGGATCTTTTTTAGCGAAAAGACCTACGAAACGTAGATATTTTCATTAGAGAACCTGCTGTAAACGAGTTAAAATGGTTTGAAAAAACGAGGACTATTAATAGAGGTGAAGTTAATGTCGCATACAGAAACTGAACGAACAACGTATATGTATGATCCTTTCACTATACAAGGTCTTGAAATGAATATACCTAAAGAAGGCGAAGGCAGCCAACCGCTAATAACTCGTTCAGGACTGAGTAACTCTACGTTCAAAACAAATTTGAATAGAGAACATTTTGAACGTTATATTTATTAGCAGGAATATCCTGCAGCGTTTTATCTTATAAAAAGATCCTTCTATTTTCTATGCTAGAAGGATCTTTCCACTAAATATTCTCATTTCAGTATAGTAAATCAACTGCTTATTCCTAACGTATTGGAGATTTCATCTTGGTTTTAGGTGTGGATAGGTAATAAAAGTGGTTAGTGTTTTTTTATATATACTGTCTGTACATCCATTGTAGAAAGGATTTAACGAAATGCAGAAGCAAACCTTACTTTTTAATTTAGACGATACGCTTGTTCACTGTAATAAATATTTTAGAGACACCATAAATGCCTTTGTGGCTCAATTGCAGGAATGGTTTGAGAATCTGACTAAGGAAGAAATAAAACAAAAGCAGTTAGAGATAGATTTAAAAAGTATCGAAAAGTATGGCCTTCACTCTTCCCGATTTCCAGAATCATTAGTAGCTACTTATTTATTTTTTAGTGAACAAAATCATCAAGATATCCATGAAGATAGAGTCGAAAGAGTCAAAAAAATTGGTCAAAGTGTATTTGAAGTACCGATAGAGCCTTTGCCAAATATGTATGAAGTATTAGATAAACTTAAAGAACAAGGACATAATCTCTACTTACACA
Source organism: Priestia sp. 40 (assembly GCF_049368575.1). Taxonomy (NCBI): domain Bacteria; kingdom Bacillati; phylum Bacillota; class Bacilli; order Caryophanales; family Bacillaceae; genus Priestia; species Priestia sp. 40. The sequence goes on along the minus strand of NZ_JBMPZA010000005.1, from coordinate 451,257 downwards.
CAGGTGGAGACGAGGAAAACCAAGGTAGAAAAATTGTTCAGCTAGAGCTAGCTAAATACTTTGAAAAAAGGGTGTTCATTTCTGAACAAAAAGATACACCTGCATTAAAAGAGATACTAAACCAAATTAAGTACGATCCAAAAAAGACTTGGATGATTGGCAATTCATTAAAAACCGATATAAGACCGGCAGTAGAAGTTGGAATACATGCGATTCACGTGCCTTCTGAACTGGAGTGGAGCTATAACCAAGTTAAAATTGATATTGCGCCAAAAGGTAAATTGATAACCGTTCATTCACTGCTGGAAGTTCCAGAAATCATCCAAAAGCACGCTCAAGAAACTGTTTTATCCACCTAACATGAGGTCATATGTAAACACAATATACAGAAACAGCTAACCGTTGATTAAACCTTACTCAACAGTAGCCAGATAAAGTTCTTATGTTTTTTCTAATCAACTCACATACTATACAGAGGAGGTGACTGATATGGCAGGTCAATCTAAAGAATCAGAAAAGATGATATGTGAAGATCATAATTCTCCAGTTGATGAAAGAAGCTATGATTTATACGAAGCGACGCGTAATTCACTTTTACGTAATGAATTAGACGATAAAAACAAAACCATTTTAAATAATATTGATAACGCAGCGATGGATGTTAATCTTGAGGAAAAATAGGCATTAAAAAACCTTTTATTTCTTAGTCTCATACTGGTCAAAATGTGTTTGTACCAGTGGTGCATCCGAGTCATACCACAAATGTTTATCAAAAAAATTATAAATATATGCACTCATTCCCGCATACAGAATCCGTTGTATGCCAGGAAACGCACCAACATTTTTGTGCTCCAAGCTGTCCTCCTAGACCTCGTCCTTGGTGCTGATAGCCAAAAAAGCTCCTTCATTTTAACAATGAAGGGTTTTTACTATGTGAAATTTAGGATGTTATTTAGCTATCGTTAAACAAAGTAGCCTATTTTTGACCAAAATCCAATCGATATGAGCTATGTCTACATATAATACCTTAACCCATGTATATTTAGAGTTTTTTCCTTTAGTTAAATACCACGAAAAGAGGTGTTTGTATGTCTAGTTATGGTGGAGCTGGTTCTGGTTTTGCTTTATTAGTTGTCCTGTTTATTCTTCTTGTCATTATTGGATGCAGCTGTTATGGCCGCGGATTTGGCTATTAATAACAATAAAAAAGTCTTTCTCTAATGTGAGAAAGACTTTTTTATTCTAGGTTGTGGGGGGGCTCTTATACGCAATAGAACTGATTGGGCGGAATTCAAACAATCTATTGCAGAGAGAGTAAAACTCATATATGGGTGGGATCTGAGGATGCTTCATTGTATGTAAAATAAACTAAAAGGTTATTATTTTTTTATTTATAGTGATATAAAACGTAGTCTATCCACTTCGTGGAGCAAATTTCGTTTTTCATCATATGCTAAATGTATGAACGAGAAGGAGGTGAAGTTTATGTTCTTTGGCGGTTATGGCGGAGGTTGTGGCTATGGTTATGGCGGCGGCTGCGGTTACGGCGGCGGCAGTGGTTTTGCTTTAATTATCGTGCTGTTTATCTTATTAATCATTATCGGCTGTGCTTGTTGGGGAGGATTTGGCGGCTGCTAATTATTAGCCTGCCTTTATCTCTAACTTAAAAAAGTTAGCTTTATGCTAGCTTTTTTTATTTGTTAAATTTGTACATTTCTAGTGATTATGCCTTATGTCTGCTGTGTTAACCAATGGTTTACAGCTTGTTACTAAGCGTTTATGGAATTTTTTACATATTTATTGTAAGCTAAGCCTTAGAGGTGATGAGAGTGAATTTAGGGGAACAGCTGCAGAAGTTAAGAGAAGAGAAAAAGATGTCCAGGGAAGAATTAGCTGGGGAAATGAATGTATCTAGACAAGCCGTCTATAAGTGGGAAAATAATAAAGGGTATCCTGATATTGAGAACCTTATTAAGTTAAGTGAGCTTTATAATGTGACGTTGGATGAATTGATTAAAGGGGATCAATCATTTCAAAGCAAAATAGCAATTGATCGAAAAAAAAGTGAGGATTTTTCAGATCCTGGTTTTGTGGTTGGAATCATTCTTGTATTCGTAGGATTATTTTTAGATTTAGGTAAATTTTCAGCCGGGGTTACCATACTAGGTTTTCTAACGATGTTTTTTTATGAGGATTTAATGAAAACGTTTTGGAGTATAAAAAGGGATTTTAAGGAAGGAAGGTAAGTGGACAGGCTTTAAGAAATCTTAAAGCCTGTTTTTTTACTTGTAGTCATAAAAACATTAACATTGGTTATTATTTTCTTTTAGAGGGTTTATTAAATATGAGTAATATAGATAAAGATGTTAGTAGTAAGAAAATGAACGGTTTTCCACAAAATTTCGTAGTCTAATTCACAGTTTCGTCTGTAAACGAATGGTTTACGGGCAATTACCATACGTTTTCAACTCTATGATTTTTTGTATGATTTAGGTTTTTATGTTAAGTTATGGGTATCCTTCAATTGTTTTAGAAAGGAGTTAATTTATATCTTAAAAACAGTAGTTGCTTCAATCATTGCGGGTGTTTTATTTAGCTTATGTGCAAAAGTAATGATGCATACAAGATGGTCAAAGTATTTTCTAAAAGCAAATGAAGCTACTCATAGGCCAATAAACTTTGTCCTTCAGGGAGCTTTGTTTGCGATTATCATGTTTATTATGCTTTTAATTGTAAAACCTTTTACATAAGAAAATAGTGTTATAGCTAAAGGGATCAATTCTTAAACATTCCTATTGGTTACCAACATTCTTGCCTGGGAAATGGGGCGATGTTGTTTTCTCTACTGAACCAGATATATACGGATATTAACAGTTTTTAGAAAGGAGTATTGGATGTTAGGTAAAGCACTAATTACAGCAATTATTGGAGGCGTTCTGTTTCCTTTGTTCTTCAAGCTATTTACCCGAAAATCCTTAGATAAAAAACTACTAGCCCTGTCATTCAAGGATTTTTCTTCGCTGTTATCTTCTTTATGATCCTTATCGTTACAAAAACTTTCAGCTAAAGTCATACCGCAGATAATCTTTGTTCTATTATAGATTGCTGAGAAAGGAGATTAAGTGAATTAAGTACACTCAAACCCAAGGAATACATATATTCTTTGGGTTTTTTATAAGATTTTAAGAATATAGCCTTCTTTCACTTAGAGACATTAAAACGATAATAATGAGCATGTACGCATAGTGTCACAAGATTTAATGGTCTTTAAATATCTAAAAATAAATTTGTGCAAACGATTGCATTGAATTATTAGTTTATTATATAATGTTCAAAGAAAAGTATTCTAATGTTTTTAATAATTAGATTTTGTGAAACTTTTAAGAATGTATAAGCGATAGTCAGCAGATTACGGATGAACAGATAGTGAAAGTTTTTAAATACTCAAACAGCATTTTTAGACCCGGACTATCAGTTGTGCCGTATTCCTGAAGTAATCTAGCAAAATAGAAAACAGTCAGCCAAAGACATTAGCATTTATAGTATTTATCGTTATTTTGAAAACGTTAACAACAAACACATGTTGTAATATTTTAAAATCAGACCATTTATCTTTTGCGGCTGTTAATTAGATCATAGGAGGCAGTTATGTTAGGAGAAAAAATCGTTGAAACCAGTGAAAAAAGCTTTCAGCCAAACTTACCTTATCTACCCATCAGTACAATATGGCTAATTAGTTTTGGGTTTTTGGGTGTACAAATGGCATTCTCATTGCAGAGTTCAAATATGGGACGCATATTCCAAACAATCGGTGCTGATCCAACTACATTAGGCTTTTTCTTTATTTTACCGCCGTTGGCCGGTTTAGTGGTTCAGCCCTTAGTTGGTTATTTTTCGGATCGTACCTGGATGCCAAGGCTTGGCCGTCGTATACCTTATCTGCTAATTGGAGCAATTGTAGCCGTAATTGTTATGTGCTTGCTGCCAAACGCCGGCAGTTTTGGTTTTAGTGCAGTGGCTGCCATGACTTTTGGAGCTATTACTATTTTATTTATGGACGTATCATCAAATGTAGCCATGCAGCCGTTTAAGATGATGGTTGGAGACATGGTCAATGAAGAACAAAAAGGTTTTGCTTATTCTATTCAAAGTTTTCTATCAAACAGCGGTGCTGTGCTAGCTTGTATTTTCCCTTTTGTGTTAACGGTATTAGGTGTGTCAAATAGTGCACCAAAAGGAGTAGTACCGCAATCAGTTGTTATTTCATTTTATGTTGGAGCCATTGTATTAATTATTTGTAGTTTATTTACAATACTTAAAGTGAAAGAATATTCGCCTGCAGAATTTGCAGCATACCATGGTATTACGGATGAAGCTACAAAAGAAAATGTAAACGTTTTTAAACTGCTTCGCAACGCTCCAAAGGTTTTTTGGACGGTCACACTTGTTCAATTTTTCTGCTGGATGGGCTTTCAATATTTATGGACATACGGTACAGGCGCAGTCGCTGAAAACGTTTGGTATACGACCCAGCCGTCTAGCTCAGGTTATCAAGCAGCGGGCAACTGGTTTGGCATTTTATCAGCTGTACAATCGATTGCGGCAGTCATTTGGTCACTGGTTTTGTCCCGCGTAGCCAACAACAAACGTAAGCCAGCATATGCCTTTAGTTTACTGTTAGGTGGTATTGGTTTTGGATCTGTCTTTTTTATTCACAATCAATGGACGCTGATTGCTTCATTTATTTTAATTGGCATCGCTTGGGCTGCTATGATGACGTTTCCGTTTACTATGCTTACCAATGCCTTGTCAGGAAAGAATATGGGAACATATCTAGGATTATTTAATGGCAGTATTTGTTTACCGCAAATTATAGCTTCTTGCTTGAGTTTTGCTTTGTTCCCAGCAATCGGATCGTCTATGACAGGGATGATTTTAATTTCAGGTATTTTACTTGTTACGGGAGCTGTGTCTGTTTCAATTATTAAGGAAACATACTCAAAGTAATCAGCAGCTGTGCGCGTGGTAAAAGAGTAACGTGATTTCTTACGTTTCTTGTCTTCAAACTGTTGACTCAAACCTATAAAAATCTTATTTTTAAGTCTATTATCATGATAAAATGTAAACGAATTCAATCTAGTGAAAAATGTAAGAACAAGAATGGAGAGCAGATAAATGAAAACTGAAAAAGAAAAAATGGTGGATGGCGAGCTGTATTTTCCAGCAGACCAAGAATTAGTAAAGGACCGGGAAGATGCAAGAAGGCTCGTTCGTTCCTTTAACGGTACAGATGAGACGGATTATGAAAAGCGTACAGAGTTACTAAAAAAACTATTCGGTTCAACTGGAGAACGTATCTACCTTGAATCCAACTTTCGATGTGACTATGGATACAACATTCATGTAGGCGAAAATTTTTATGCGAACTTTGACTGCACACTTTTAGATGGAGGACGAATTACGATAGGGAAGAACTGTATGATGGCTCCAGGCGTACATATTTATACGAATACTCATCCTGTGGATGCAGAACAGCGAATTACAGAAGTTGAATATACCAAGCCTGTCACAATTGGAGACAATGTATGGATTGGAGGACGGGCTGTCATCAATCCAGGCGTTACAATTGGACATAATGCTGTAATCGCTTCCGGATCTGTTGTGATAAAAGATGTTCCAGATAATGTAGTAGTGGGAGGGAACCCCGCAAAAATTATAAAAAAGTTGGATTAATTTTTACTAGCTAAACATTGTTTATAAATTAACTAAAAAATAAAGAGTTATTCCCGATAGAAATGAATCTTTCTGTAAAAATCAATATCTGTTTTTAAAAAAACAAAATGTTCGAGCAGCACTAAACCTATGGATACTCAGCAGGTTTAGTGCTGTTCTTTTATGTTGAGATTATCACTTTATTTGACTGCAAGTCATAGCATCTCTAACTCAGCTTTCTAAAAAGATCTTATAATAAGGATGTTTTCTACCATTTTTACACTGCGCGGGAATTTTCATTTATGTGTACGTGTAAAACGGATTAAATTATTCTAAATTCCGATCTAACAATATGCCAGTTTGCTCGGCTATTACATCGGTTGGAACGTGCATCCCGTTTTTAAACCACCATTCTACGGTCCCTACAACGGCTGAGGCAAAGAATTGAATAACAACCTCTTTACGCAACCCTTTGTTTTCTCCTTCAGTTGTATCAACTTCAGGACCATACTCTTGGATGACTAAATCGAGAAAACGGCTGCGGAAATAATGAGCGCCTTTACTTTCTAACATGGTTGAAAAGAAGAGGTGATGGGTCTCAAAATATTCAAACCAAACATAATTTCCTTCTTGAAACGTCATATCAGCAGCCGAATGGCATAGTTCTTGGAGATTGTTCATATGCTCTTCAATCATCTTATCTAATAAATCATATTTATCCATATAGTGAAGATAAATAGTTCCACGGTTAACGTTTGCTTTGTCAGCAATATCTTGAATAGTAATGTCATCAAAACGTTTTTGGGTCATTAATTCAGTTACTGCGTTTTTTATAGCCTCTTGGCTTTTGAGTATTCTTCTATCCACTTTCGCCATTTTAAAAACCTCACTTTTTTTAAAAGATATTCAACAATACCTCTTCATTTGTTGAGTAATCAACGAATCGCCTTCAATTAACGATTGAAAGGATCTTATTTGCTTTTATAATTATAGACAGATGTTGATTAATCAATCAATATTGATTTATTTTTAACAAGCAGATAGATACTTTTAAAGTATAAAAAAATAAACAATTCAAAGGAGATAAAAAACATGTTTAATGAAACGTATAAATTATCAAACGGTGTAGAAATTCCGCTATTAGGCCTGGGTACTTGGCTGCTTGATGATGAACAGGCAGCGCAGGCAGTTCGTGATGCGGTATCTAGCGGGTATCGTCATATTGATACGGCACAAGCTTATATGAATGAAGCTGGTATAGGCGAAGGAATCCGTTCATGCGGTGTTGCAAGAGAAGAACTTTTTATTACAACAAAGGTTGCTGCAGAAGCAAAGACTTATAAGGAAGTTACGGAGTCCATTGATGAGTCTTTAACAAAGATGGGGCTAGATTACATTGATCTTCTAATTATCCACAGTCCCCAGCCTTGGACGGAGTTTAGAGAAGAGAATCGCTACTTTGAAGAAAACAAAGAGGCATGGAAAGCAATGGAGGATGCTTATAAAGCAGGGAAGGTAAAGGCAATCGGTCTTTCTAACTTCCTTCAGGATGATATAGAGAATATTCTTTCAAGCTGTGAAATCAAGCCTATGGTCAATCAAATATTGGCACATGTGAGCAATACGCCTTTAGAATTAATTGAGTTCTGTCAGAAGAATGGCATCTTAGTAGAAGCATATTCACCAATTGCACACGGTGCAGTTCTTGGTAATGAAGAAGTGAAGGTAATAGCTGATAAATACGGAGTGTCTGTTGCTCAGCTTTGCTTGCGCTATGATATTCAGCTTGGTCTTGCAGTCATTCCTAAAACTGCAAATCCAAATCATATGAAAGACAACGCAGAGCTTGATTTTGTGATCAGCGATGCAGATATGGAAATTTTGAAAAATGTCGAACCTATTCAGGATTATGGTGAGCACAGCTACTTTCCGGTATTTGGCGGGAAATTAAAATGAACGGCTAACGAATGAGGAATTTTTATAGCAATGAATGAGCCAAGAGATACAACTATGAATGATATGATTGGAGGAATCAAAATGGCAAAACATGAAGAAGTAAAAAATGGCGTTATTTTCCCAGTAGGTGAAAAGAATGAAGCGTATGCACAATTTTTTGTTGGACAAAGTTATCTCCAAACCTTAATCGCAGATCCTAAAGTGAACGTTGGAGTTGGAAATGTAACCTTTGAACCTGGATGCCGCAATAACTGGCATATTCATCGTGATGGATTTCAGCTTCTATTAGTAACAGGGGGCGAAGGTTGGTACCAAGAAGAAGGAAAACCTGCACAATTCTTAAAAGCTGGAGATGTTATTGTTACGCATGATGGTGTAAAACATTGGCATGGTGCTGCAAAAGACAGCTGGTTTGAACACATTGCCATCACTGCGGGTACGCCGGAATGGTTAGAGCCAGTAACGGATGAGGAATATAACAACATAAAATAATTAGATTGTATATATCCTAGAAGCAAAAGCCCTACTGATTATTCCTAATAATCAGTAGGGCTTTTATTATAAATTCAAGATGTCATAGGGAATAGCCTTAACGCTATAAAAGTTCACCAATTGATTTGTTTTCCATCTTTAAAAAAGCCTCCGGAAGGTCCTTCAGGTCCAATCGTTGCCAACCAAAGGATAGAACTAGCAGCTTGCTGTGGCGTTCTTGGAGCCGATGGTCCACCCATATCCGAGCTTACCCATCCCGGATCGACCGCGTTAATTTTGATATCATTGGTGCTTTCTGCAGCTATTAATTGCGTTAAGCCATTTAGAATAAGCTTAGATAACTTATAAGCGCCTACTCCTGGAGAAGACATTTCACTCATGGCTCCATATTCGGAGGAAACATTAATAATTCTTCCGTAGGCTTGCTGTTCCATAAGGGGGATAAAGGAACGGATTACATGGTAGGCACCGAAGAAATTCGTTTCTAGCGTTTTCTCTAGAACAGAAGGCTCCATATCTACTAACTTTTGATTTTCATCTAAATATATGCCCGCGTTATTAATTAGCACATCCAATCTTCCATATTGTTCACTTACTGTAGCCGCAGCTTGACCGATACTTGTTTGATTGTTTATATCCATTGTCAAAAATGAAACATCAAGATGAGAGTCTTTAAGTTTTTGCACGGCTTTATGTCCGTTTTTTGAATTACGGCTCGTCAAAATGACCTTAAAACCTTCCACCGCCAATTGTCTCACTAGTTCATATCCAATACCGCGATTTCCGCCGGTGACAAGTGCCACTTTAGTGTGGTTTTCCATTTTAATTCCTCCATTTTTTATATATTAATGCTGTAAGCATTGATTAGAACAGATTTCTGCTTTTCATAGATGTGTAATAAAAGAAAACAAAGGGATCCTACTAGGGATCCCGAAAGAAAGTTGCGTTGATGTCTTATTTTGAAAGTTGACTTACAGGACGTTTCATGTAACTTCTTGGTAAAATAAATAGTACGCTCAATACTAATGACAAGATCCCCACTAGTACAACGTATTGTATACCCATTCCTGATATAAACATTCCACCCACGGCTGTACCAATCGTTGTTCCTAAGTTAACGGATGCTAAAAATAATCCATTCGCGAAATCAGGAGCTTCTGGAGCTGCTGATGAAATCCAGTATTGATTAATATTCGTTCCTATACCAGCAAATATTCCCCAAACTAAGGTCATGATAGCCATCGGCCAAGTAAACTGTCCGGCAAAGAATAAAATGATGTAAACGACTCCCAATGCGAAAGGAAAAACGACTACAGTTTTAATGGCGTTTTTCGTAAGTAATTTCCCTGCGATAATGTTTCCGATAATATTTGCCACACCGTATAGCACCAACATGAAACTAATTAATTTACCAGAGATGTTCGTAACGCTTTTAAGATACTCAGCAAGATAGCTATATACCCCAAATACTGCTGAATTGATTAAAAGGACAGCAATAATCGAAAGCCAAGTAACGGGTTTTTTTAATACGCTGAGCTGTGCTCCGTATGAAAGTCTTTCTTTAACAGGCATTGAAGGGAAGAATGCCCACGTAGCAATAAATACTATCGCGTTAATAACAGCAAAAAACGTCATTGATAGTTGAAACGAAACTGTGCTTGCAAGAAAACTTGCGATTGGTACACCAAGTACCATGCCTGCAGATACGCCAATAAAGACTTTGGAAACAGCTTTTGGAGCGTCTTCTTTGCTGACGGAGTTCGCTGCCATTGTAAAAGCTGCGGAAAAATAAATTGGATGAAAGATAGCTGGAATCACACGCGCAATGATGGCAATAGCAAAGTTAGAAGTAAAGATAGAAATAATGTTACCTAAAACGAAAATACCAAGTACAAGTAACATTGCCTTCTTACGATTGACTCCTGAAAATAATAATGGCATCGTTGGACCGGATATTGACACAGTAAGCGCAAAGAGACTAACCAGCCACCCTGCCTTTGATACACTGATATGAAAGTGGTCAGCAATGTAGGGCAGTATCCCTATAACCCCCATTTCGGTATTGATAATACCGAAAGCTCCTAGGGTTAAGACAAATAGAAGTAACTTATTTTGTTTAGACATAAAATAAAGATCCCTCTTTCTAAAAAATGTTGTGTTCTAGTTGCTGTAAAGTGGGGTGGTTAAAGGTGTATTGTAATGTTTTCACTTAGTCACTTTTTCAATTCTAACTGTAAAAGTACCGTCAACATTTTCAAAATTTTCCTTTCCAGATTCAATTTGACCTAGTATGATAAGGTCGTTTGTAGCATCCTCAAAATCTTTGTAAAAAATAGCTACATTTCCCCAAGGAGCGTAATAAGCAAAGTCTCCTTTTTTGGATAAGTCTTCGGCTTGTACATCATCTATAGATAATCTTTTTTGTAAAATACTAATTTTCTCTTTACCTATATAATCTTCAAACGTTACTGTCAAAGGCAGTTGAGCTAGAAAATCCTTACTTATTGGGTTATCGTACATTCTTACTACTACTTCTTTGTTGTCGAATGTTAATTTTATTTTTGCATTTGAAATATTATCTTCTTTTGATTGTTCTGGTTCCCGGTTTAAGTTGTCATTTGCATTATGATCTCTGTCGGTTGCAGATGAATTATTGTTGCCACAAGCGGCGAGGGCAAGGCTTATTGCTAAGATAGAAGTGAGACACAACAGCTTTCTCATTTTAAGCTCCTTTCCACTTTGAATAAGTAAAGGTGTTGCTTTTGTGATATAACCTTCTGTGTTATTCATTCTAACGTCTTCTTTTTAATATAAAAAATACTTATATCTTATATCATGATATGTTTGATAAGCATTTCTGGAGTGTATATACTAAAGCTTATGAAAGGAGGAGGGGGATATGGAAATTCGAGTTTTGCGGTATTTTCTTACGGTTGCAAGAGAAGGAAACATCACGAAGGCCGCTAATGTTTTGCATGTGACACAGCCAACTTTGTCTAGACAATTAAAAGACCTTGAACAAGAGTTGGACAAAAAATTATTTATTCGCAGCAGTCACAGTATCATTTTGACAGATGAAGGAATGCTTCTGCGAAACAGGGCAGAGGAAATTGTTAATATGGTCGATAAATTAGAGGCGGAATTTAGTTCGATGGAAGAAACAATAGGTGGTGATGTCTATATAGGAGGAGGAGAAACAGAAGCAATGAAACACATTGCACGAGTAGCAAAAGATGTACAGTTACGTTATCCAAATATACGATATCACCTCTACAGCGGAAATGAAGAAGATATAACGGAACGGCTTGACAAGGGATTGCTTGATTTCGGTATTTTAATTCAGCCAGCCGATATTTCAAAATATAATTATCTTAATATGCCTGCCAAAGATGTTTGGGGCGTTGTGATGAGAAAAGACAGCCCTCTTGCCCTCAAAGAAAGCATTCAAGCTGCAGATTTATTAAACGTTCCACTGATTTGTTCACGACAGGCCATGAAACAGACGTTTTCAAAAAATGAATTTGCGGATTGGTTTGGCGAAGATTTTCATAAATTAAACATCGTCACTACATACAATCTTGCATATAATGCGGCCATTATGGTTGAAGAAGGCGTTGGATATGCAATAACACTTGATAAAATAGTCAATACGTCTACTAATAGCAATCTTTGTTTCAGGCCGTTGCAGCCAAGGCTTGAATCAGGTTTAAATATTGTGTGGAAAAAGCATCATGTTCTTTCGGCCGCAGCTGATGCCTTTTTAAAAGAGCTGCAGGAGGAATTTGCACACACTTTAAACTGACAGAACATCGGTCTAGCACAAATAAATGGAGTAAAACAGCTCCCAGGTAATTTATAACCGACTAGAACATTTTAATGAAAGTTAACGTTGAAAACCGAGGGTAGTAAAAAGGCAGCTGATTAATTAGATACAATTAAATTTGCATTATCGCTAACAAAAAAAGACTTCATAGCTAGTGAAGTCTTTTTTGTTAGGAATTAGCCTTTTATTAAAGGTAAAATTAGATATAGATCTTTATTGCTATACTCAAGCTTCATCTTTAGTTGGAAGATTAAATTTCTGGGTTAAACAAGAGTATTCATTTAGTGTAGATTATATGGCTGAATAAATGGTTGAATATATTAAGCTTTTTGTAGCAATCTACTTAAAACAGTCATGAAATTGGCTGGTTTTTATTGTTAAAAAATGTGAAATAGCAGTTGCTTTATTCTTGAACTTATTACAAAAAATCAAATGAAATTGATCCATTTCTATCAATTGTGGCGGAAACTGTTAAATTTTATCTTAAAAAGTGATATTCTTACAGAAATTCAATCAGTATGCTTTCAAAGCTATTTGTGGATTTAATTTTTACAGTATAAAAAATATTGAGAGCCATGATTGTACTCTTAAACTAAGGATGAGCAATTTATGAACAAACTTGTAATACCAGCTATACTCGTTATATTCGCTTTGTGGATCTTATTACAATTAGCTTTAGATGGGAATATCTTTAAAAACCCGCTAAATTATTTTATCTTAATTATGGTTTTCTTTTTATTTATCAAACAGGCAAAAGAAAAATAGCTTGGCATGATCGCTGCTGAGTAGTCTATAGTTATAGGCTGCTTTTTCTTTTGGCCGCGTTAAAAATAATTCCATCTATAAGCTAATTAGAAAAAGAAGGTTAAACCTTGCTTTATAAAAAATACCTTACGACTGTAAAAATGGTTAAAATTTTAAAAATATTAAACAGTACCTTGCAATAAACAATAGCTGATGATATATTGTAATTATTAGGAAATCATTGCAAGTCAGTACTGTACAATAAACAGTAGTGGACTTTAAAAAGAAAAGGGTGAAGAACAGTGAACGTGCAATTTAAAAAAGGAGTTTTAGAGCTTTGTGTCCTTGTATTACTTGATAAGAAAGACCGCTATGGATATGAATTAGTTCAAAAAATCTCTGATCAAATTGAAATATCAGAGGGGTCCGTATATCCTCTTCTCCGCCGATTAACGAAAGAAGAATACTTCACAACGTACTTAAAAGAATCTACAGAAGGTCCTTCGAGGAAATACTATCAGCTTACAGATAAAGGAAGAGATTATTTATACGAACTTGTCGATGAGTGGAACGAGTTTTCAAGAGGTGTTAATCAATTAATTAAAGAAGGTGTGAACAATGTCAAAGAGTAATTTTTTACAGCAATTAAACGAATCCTTAAAACCATTATCCTCAAAAGAACGAGCAGATATCTTACAAGATTATGAAGAACATTTTTCCATTGGCTTAGAAGAAGGAAAAACAGAAGAAGAAATTGTAGCGTCGCTAGGCTCCCCGAATCAAATAGCCAAAGAATTGCTGGCAGATTATCATGTTGAGCAAGCAACAGCTAAGGCAACAACTCAAAATATTTTAAGAGCCACTTGGGCCGTAATTGGTTTAGCTTTTTTTAATGTAGTTATTGTGCTTGGGCCCGCCGTTACATTAGCTGGCTTCATTTTGTCAGCTTGGGCAATAGGTCTATGTTTCTTGCTATCTCCTATTCTAGTTCTTGGTGAAGCTATTGTGCATTCAAGCGGATTTTTTCTCTTTAATTTTTTTATGTCGTTAGCATTTTGCGGACTTGGATATTTCATTATGCTAGGTATGTTCGTTGTAACGAAGCTAGCTATAAAAGGCTTTGTACGTTATCTGAAATACAATGTATCATTGGTGAAAGGCGGTTTAAAACGTGTTGAATAAAAAGAAACTCTCCGTTCTTGCAGGCATTCTCATTCTTATTGGGGTCATAGGAAGTCTCCTTACTTATCGTGCTATTGATCCTGAACCTATTTCAAAAGAAAAAACGATCAACAGTAATCAAGTATCTAAAGTAAACATCGATACGGATAATACTCGTGTTCATGTGTATCCTATCAAAGGTGATAATATCAAAGTAACCTTAAAAGGAGAAACATCTCCTAATATAAAAAGAGACTTCACTACTGACGTTAAAAATTTAACGCTTTTCATCTCCTATAATGAACAGCAGCGCAGCTGGGTCAATTTTGACATTGTTAGTGTATTAAAACCGCTATCTATCAACGTTTATCTGCCTGAAAAACAGTATAATTCATTGGGGATTTCCAGCAACAACGGATATGTGTCTGTTAAAAAATTACGCGCAGCAGATGTTTCTGTTCGTGCAAACAATGGACGTGTGGAATTAGGGGACGTTGACTCAGAAAGCCTGAATACAAACGTACACAATGGACTCACAAGCATAAAAAATGCTACGGCAAAAACAGTTGGAGTAAAAGGAAATAATGGGAAAATAACGCTGAGTAACGTGCAAGGTAGTTTAAAAGGCGAAACGCATAACGGAAGTATCGCTCTCGAAACAGAAGAACTTGATCGAGATATTGACTTTAAAACGAACAATGGAAAGATTAAGATTACGACGGAAAAAGAACCAAGTAACGTTCAATTTAACGTTTCTGTCGACAATGGAAAAGTCGATATTCTGAATAAATATGATAGGGACGCTGTTATTGGAAAAGGAAAGAATATTATTAAACTAGCTACCCACAACGGCAATATTTCAGTAGTAAAGTAACTATTTGCTATAACTAAATTAAAAAGGTTTCACTCATTTAACGTTAATGAGTGGAACCTTTTTTCTATGCAAGTGTAATAAGCTAAAAGCTTGTCACTGTACGCACAAAAAGGCATTAATGTCATATTTTTTTGAATTTTTATTCAAATTAATTTATAATTTGTTAAGTGAATGCAGAATAAGGTTCTAATAGAACAATTACTCCAAAACTTGCGTGCTAGAAAAACAAGCTGTATTGATTTTAATCTGAATATTATTAATAGTTTAATTAACTTTGATATCACGCAGGAATGAGAGGGGAAGCATTTAAAAAAACTACTTTAGGGGGAACAACATGATATTTGGTGTATTAAAAGATAATAAAGTGGGAGAGTATCGAGTAATTATGACACCTGTGGAGGTTGCTGCTATTAAAGATGATGGTCATACGGTTCTTGTTCAAAAAGATGCGGGCGTACTAGCGGGATTTACGAATGAACAGTATGAAAAAGAAGGGGCGGAAATAGTAGAAACAACAGAAGAGATGTATGAAAGATGTGACTTTATCGCCAAAGTTAAAGAAATTGAAGAAAATGAGTATAAGCTGCTTAAGGAAAATCAAATTATCTATACGTGTATACATCCAGCTGCACACAAAGAGCAGGTACAAGCTATACTCGATAGCAAATGTATTGCGTTCACAGCAGAGGATTCTCATAGATTTGGTTCAGTTAACTGTGAAGCAGCGGGAAAACAAGGTGCATTAATGGGGCTGCAAGCCATGCTGACGATTAACGGCGGGAAAGGAAAATTTGTTAGTGGCTTAGCCGGAGCCCCTGGTATGAAGGTACTTATCCTTGGAGGAGGACTAGTAGGAAGGTCGGCGCTGCAGGTACTACATTCTTTAGGCGCGTGGTGTACTGTAATGGATATCAATTACGGAACATTAAGAGATATTGGCAAAACGTATAATGAAAAAGTAAATACGCAGCTATCAACTAAGCAAAATATTAAAAAATTGCTTCCTGAAATTGATATGGTGATTAACTGTGTTAAATGGCCAAAGGAACGCGAAGATTATTTAATAGATCGTGATATGCTCAATTTAATGGAAAAAGGATCAGTTATTGTAGATATTAGCAATGATACTGACGGTGCAATTGAGTCCTTCCGTGAAACAACTCATGAAAATCCTACATATATCGAAAATGGTGTCGTTCATTATTGTGTCAGCAATATTCCTGGAGCTATTGCTAATTCTACTTCTGTAGCTTATGCGGCATCTGTATTGCCACATATCCAATCTATCCTAAATTCAGGTGTGAAATCAGCCTGTATTAAAGACGGATTTTTAAGACGAAGCTTAACCGCTTATAAAGGATACCTTACACATGAAGAAACAAGTGCTATCCAAAATAGACCTTGGATCAAACCAGAAGACGTATTACATATACAAGAAGAAAAACTAGACCCAGCACCACCGGCTACATCAACAAGATCAACTAATTTTTTAAGCATGTAACGTTACGAAAGGAGGATATGAATGACTGTATATACGATACTAGTAGATTTTGCTTGTGCCAGCGTCTTGATTCTAATAGGCATGCTGCTTCGCGCAAAATTTAAATTTATTCAAAGAAGTTTTATTCCGGCAAGCTTATTGGCAGGTTTTTTAGGTTTAGCACTAGGACCTAGCTTTCTAAATGTTCTACCTTTTTCTGAAGATATTAGCTCCTATGCAGGAATCATCACCATCTTTGTATTTGCGGCAGTCGGGATAAACGGATTTTCCTTTTCACCCGGCAATATGAAAAAGGATATTAATCGAATGGGCGCATATGCCACTTATAAAATTCTTTGTATAGGTCTTCAAATGTCTATTCCAATTGTTTTTTCGATTTTAGTGATTTCAAAGTTTGCCCCGGAGATTAATAACGGATTTGGTTTACTTTTAGCAGCCGGATTTTATGGAGGTCATGGAACGGCGGCAGCGGTAGGTACAACCTTTGAAAATTTAGGATGGGAAAATGCAACTGACTTAGGAATGACAGCTGCTACCGGCGGTATTTTAGCAGGTATTTTTGGTGGACTTATTTTTATAAAATGGGCAACGCGAAAAGGTTATACTCATTATGTAAAAGACTTCTCGGAAATTTCGGAGGATTTAAAAACAGGATTAGTTCAGCCTAAAAATAGAACGGCAATGGGAAATGACACGATTTCACCAATTGCCATGGATCCATTAGCCTTTCATTTAGCATTATTAGTTGTGCCATCAGGTTTGGGCTACCTATTAAATAACTATATTGCTACTGCTTGGGGACTAGAATTCCCAACGTTTACAATAGCATTTTTGATAGCACTGCTTATGTACATATTGCTAGGCAAAGGAGAAAAAGGGGTTTACAAATACGTTGATAGTAAGATAGTCGATCGTTTAGGCAGTGCAGCAACTGATTTTCTTGTATTTTTCGGTGTAGCATCAATTAAATTACCTATTGTTGTTGAATATGCACTTCCGCTTGGTTTATTAATGCTTTCAGGTATAGTAGTAGTGGTGGTGATGCTAGTCGTAATTGGACCTGCTATGAACTATGAAAGCTGGTTTGAACGTTCTATATTTGTGTATGGCTATTCAACAGGTGTATTCGCTATCGGACTTACATTACTAAGAATTATTGATCCTAACAATAAATCAAAAACACTTACAGACACAGCGGTAGTTGGACCGCTTAATACACCGTTAGAATTATTTGCCTGGTCAGCAGGGCCTGTTATGCTGCTAAGCGGACAGCACTGGACGTTTGTTGGGATCTTTGCAGGCATATCTATTCTATGTTTCATCATAGCTAGAATCTTCAAATGGTGGCACTGGAAGGTTCCTTTAGGAGAACGCCCTCCTGTTCCATTAGATAGAAATGAAAGCTTTATCCGAATATCGGGAGAACATATTGAAAAATAACGTATATTAAATAAAATATGCATACTGAACTAATTATATTTATATCTTATGAACGAGAAACAAGAGCCCGTAAACGGTATGTTTACGGGCTCTTACAATGCGATGAGAAGCTTGTAATAGAGCAGGATAAATTCGTCAGTTTTCTAACATGATTCTTATTTTTCTTAATTAACGGATTGTTGGTACTGGACCTATATTAAGCCGATTGTCTAGATATTTGTAGTCTCCGTAAGTAGAAACCTTTAAATTATACCTTCTTTTACTCGAAAACCGGAATATTTTTCAAAGTTGTACGATACTATTTTCTGATACAACCTATTCCTACAACAGGAGCTTTCTTCGTTTCACCTATAAATCGCTATTGAAAGGAGCAAAAGTAAATGAAACGAAATGTTGTGTATGGCTTATTACTAACAGTGTCTTTAGTATTTGCGATTTTTTTAATTGTTGATTGGCGCCAGTACGAAAATGGGTTAGAACACGCTATTAAACCTGCTGATAAAAGCTATGAGAACAGCGAAAACTATATTTCTGACAAACGTATGATAGATGTAATTGTAAAGCTAACGGAAGAAAGTCCTGCAACATTTGGAACAAGATTAAAAAGTGCACAAAGAATAGACGAGAAACGTGTCCATGTGAATACCAATAAGTTGGAGGGAACTATTGAGTTAAAAGATATAGAAGGTAAGACCGTGGTATGGCGTGTCCTAGATAACACATCCCATCATTTAATTATAGAAAGCAAGAACTGGGGAAATGAATAAGGGACCTGATGATGTTTTTTCTTATGAAAACAGGCTGAGACAAAAGTATGCTAGTGGTGTCTCAGCCTGTTTATACTTTTGTTACCGATTGTTCTTAAAGCACCAAAATAGAGGAGGAAAGATATTTTTGATTAATACTCATTAAAATATTCTTGAATCTTTTTAGGGTCCTTTGTTTTCGTTAAAGCAAGCATTAAAAGAATACGGGCTTTTTGTGGATTTAATGAATCGGATGTAACAAACTTATCTTTATCATCTGATTCTTCATGTGTCACAACCCCGCTTCCTACGCGGCTAGATCTAACAATAACTATGCCTTTTTTTACCGCATCTCTAGCACCTGTTAGGGCAGCATCAGATAGCAGCCCATTTCCTGCTCCTGCGACGACTATTCCTTTTGCTCCGGCTTTTACGGCCGTATCATAAAAGTTCCTAGAGTCGTTTTGATACCCATATATGATGTCTACTTGAGGAAGCTTATCTAATTTTGATACATCGAATATTGATTGCGCTGTATGCTTACGAGTTGCTTTATTATAAAATAATACCTGATCTCCAGCTATTTCTCCTACATATCCCTGTTCAGGAGATTTAAACGTATCAACTGCCGTTGTATGCGTTTTTGTTATATAGCGGGCTGCGCCAATTCGATCGTTAAGCGCTACTAAAACGCCGTTATTTCGTGCTTCTTTTGTAGAAGCAATTTTCACTGCATTATACAAGTTTAGCGGCCCATCTGCACTTATAGCGGTAGCTGGTCTCATTGAACCAACCACAATTACAGGTTTTTCACTTTTTACTACTAAGTTTAGAAAATAAGCCGTTTCCTCCATCGTATCAGATCCGTGTGTCACGACAATCCCGTCAACGTCCTTAGACGCTAATAGTGTATTAATTCGTTTTGCTAACTTTAACAGAATGGTGTTATCTATATTTTGACTTCCGATATTTACGACTTGTTCTCCGCTTACATTCGCTAGTTTTTTTAACTCAGGAACAGCTTTAATGATGGTTTTAATATCAAGAGCTCCTGATTCATATCCAGTTGTGTCTGTGCTGCTCGCAGAAGAGCCTGCAATTGTACCTCCAGTGGCCAAAATCTTTATATTGGGCAGCTCTTCTTTCACTGAATGTTTTACAGTCATTTTAGAATCATTTACTGATGCATTGACCAATGATAAAGGTCCCGAAAATAAGATAACGCTTGATAAAAAGGTGATAATTACTATTGTTTTCAGTTTCATCGTTACTTAGCTCCTTTTACGCAAAAGACATATAACGGTATTATTGGTAAGGTGAATTTAAAATATCCAATCATTTGTCCGCACAAAGAATAAATAGATAAACGCATTATTCTTATGAGATCCTTCTTGTTTTTTCTGTTTTCTAAGATACATGATATAAACGCAAAACGGATTTCAGAAAGGGGTAAAGCAGTCTAGTAGCATCCAGATTGCTTTGTCATTAGTTATTCGTCTGCTTGATGAATGCGCTCCTATATATTTAGTGTCTAGAGATTAATTCACTCATTAGCCTGTTTAAAGCAATGTGCACGATATCGCGTTCTGTAGATTCCTGTATAAAAGGTAGATTTCTTTTTTCTTTTTCTCTTAACAATTTTCTAATCTTCTCACATAAGTGAACTTGAGAATCTAAAAGCTTTATTTCTTTTATATCTTCTATTTGTTTAGACATGAGTTCGGCTCCTTTATAACCTTTTAAGGAACTAGTCTATTTTAAAAGATGGAAATCCTTTCGCTTTTTTACCCATTTAACATAATGTAGTCTCTATATAGGGATGAAAATAATGATTTTAATAGGAACGTTTATAAAAAAAATCCTTACTGCAGCAGGGAAGGAGTCATTATTGATATAAGACATGCTTGATATTTATACGGTGAGAGTTGTCTTATTTACTAAAATTCAGGCATATGATGTTTGTTCAAAGTCACATATTACTATAGCTTTTGAAATTAAATTTTAACATTTTAAAATAATTATTGAAATTTAATTTCAAAGGCGTTATTCTGTACTTGAGAACGATTTTAAACAAAAACAAAGATAGGATGATAAGTAATGCTTGAACATTTAACTACTGAGACTCGTAATGAAAAAACAATGAATCTGGATGAAATGTCCATTTTTGATTTTCTTACAACCATGAATGAAGAAGATGAAAAAGTTGCGAGTGCGATAAAAAAAGAACTTCCTTCTATTGCAAAAGCTGTAGAAGCTATTATAGAAGCTAAGAAACAAGGGGGGCGCCTTATTTATATAGGTGCAGGAACTAGTGGCCGCATCGGCTTGCTTGATGCTGTTGAGTGTCCGCCTACATTTGGTACAAGTCCAGATGAAGTAGTAGGCTTAATTGCCGGCGGAGAAAAAGCCTTTATTAAAGCAGTAGAAGGAGCAGAAGATAGTAAAGAGTTAGGCATGGAAGACTTACAAAACATTCGACTTACTAAGGCGGACATTGTTGTGGGGATTGCAGCAAGCGGTCGTACACCTTATGTCATTGGAGCATTAGAATATGCTAACTCAATTGAAGCTCAAACAATAGCAGTTAGCTGCAATAAAGATTCTGATATTGGAAAAGTAGCAAACATTGCAATTGAAGTAGTAAATGGTCCTGAAGTATTAACAGGTTCTACTCGCTTGAAAGCCGGAACAGCACAAAAATTGGTTTGTAACATGCTTTCGACAGCTTCTATGGTAGGTATCGGAAAAGTGTATGGAAATCTAATGGTAGACGTTCAGCTGACGAATGAAAAGCTCGTAGAACGCGCAAAACGAATTGTGATGGAAGCAACTTCATGCACGTATGATACGGCAGAAGAGTACTTAGCAAAAGCAAATTGTAATTCTAAGCTTGCTATAGTCATGATTTTAACAGGACTTTCATATGAGGAAGCTTTACATTGCTTAGAACAAACACAAGGATTTATCCGTCAAGCAATCGTGAATTAAGTAGCGAAACTATAAGGGAGATGGGAACAACTATGAGCAAACATCATCAAACAGCTAAAGAACTGCTTCAAGCTCTTGGAGGCAGTTCTAATATAGCGAATTATACACACTGTATGACAAGACTCCGAGTCACACCGGTGAATCATAATAGAATTGATGAAGCGAGTATAAAACAAGTGAAAGGAGTGGTAGGGGTTGTCGATGATGATACGTATCAAATTATTCTAGGACCAGGAGTAGTTACGAAAGTTGCTGAACAATTTGGTATTGTACTTCAAGAAGATTCAACAGCTCCTTCGCAAGAAAAAGCTTCATCTGAAGATTTGACTTCAAAAGGTGCAGATATGAAATCTGAGCTGAAAAAGAAAAACAATACGCCATTTAAAAATTTTTTACGAAAAGTTGGAAGCATTTTCATCCCTCTCATTCCAGCATTCGTAGGCGCAGGTTTGATAGCTGGTATTGCTTCTATTTTAGCCAACAGCATAACCGCGGGAGACCTTGATAAAGATAATTGGCAACAATACGTTACGATTCTTAATGTGATTAAAAATGCAATTTTCAGCTATTTAGTTATTTATGTAGGGATTAACGCAGCAAAAGAGTTTGGGGCTACTCCGGCCCTAGGTGGAGTTATCGGAGGTATCACCCTTTTAACGGGAGTTACAGAAGAATTTCCTATTATGAATATCTTTACCAATCAGCCTCTAACTGCTGGGCAAGGCGGGGTAATTGGCGTTTTGATTGCTGTATGGTTACTCTCATTTTTAGAAAAATTCTTACGTCGATTTATTCCCGATGCAATCGATATTATTGTTACACCTACAGTTGCTCTTCTGATTGTTGGATTGCTAACGATTTTCTTTATTATGCCTTTTGCAGGTCTAATTTCTAGTAATTTAATTGGAGGCATAGATTGGACTCTTGAACGTGGAGGGGTTTTTGCAGGTTTTGTACTAGGAGTGGCATTTTTACCATTGGTGATGCTAGGTCTGCATCAAGTATTAATCCCTATTCATATTGAAATGATTAACACAGCTGGTATGACCATCTTGCTTCCGATTCTTGCCATGTCTGGTGCTGGACAAGTAGGTGCAACTTTAGCACTTTGGATTCGTTGTCGTAAAAATAAATCACTTGTTACCATTATTAAAGGGGCTCTTCCTGTCGGAATATTAGGTATTGGAGAACCACTTATTTACGGAGTTATTCTTCCATTAGGACGCCCGTTCATTACGGCTTGTATCGGTGGAGGAATTGGAGGAGCCGTAATTGGAATGTTCGGAAACGTTGGTTCCATCGCTATCGGTCCATCTGGTCTAGCTTTAATTCCATTAATTGCTCACGGTTTATGGCTAAAATATATCATTGGCTTACTTGCAGGATATGCTGGAGGATTCATCTGCACATATTTATTTGGCATACCAAAAGAGGCTATCACAGAAGGCTCTAATAACAAAGAAGTACCTGAAGCGAAGACAAAAACTGAAGTTGCTGCAACAGGTGAGAAAAAAGAAATGAACGATACAACTTTAGAAAGCGCATTCAAACTTCCGTTTGATGGATATATTGTGCCTCTAGAAGGAGTCCCTGATGCCGTTTTTTCTTCAAAGATGATGGGAGACGGTTTTGCCATCGAACCAACTAATAATACTCTTGTTTCTCCTATCAACGGGGAGGTTGTTAGCATCTTTCCTACAAAACATGCCATAGGTCTAAAAACAGATCATGATCTAGAGTTATTAATTCACGTAGGGTTAGAAACAGTGAACTTGAATGGGAAAGGGTTTACATGTCTAATTAAAGAGGGAGAAAAGGTTACACAAGGAACCCCGCTTTTAAAAATAGACCTAAACTACATTAAAGAAAATGCTAAATCACTTGTTACACCAATCATTTTTACAAATTTATCTGAACATAATCAAATACAGTTATTAAAAACAGGGTACAATGAGCAAGGTATAACAAATATTATTGAGCTAGTTTCTAAAAAACAGTAAGTTAATTAAATCTAATTGATTATTTAAGGGTACTTTTCTACATAGAAGAGTACCCTTTTTTACTGGCAGCAATTCATCACTTCTAGAGAGTAACCAGGGCTGGATTGGCTATTGGTTCGTTTTTGTAATATTAAACATTAAGCAATGATAGGTTACTTTTACGCCATTTTCGTCACGATGATTATTTTCATATAAATTGATTAACTCACGAAAAAAGGAAGGGCGCTGACAGTAGCTTTCCTCGTTACTGTTACTTGCTCCAATCTTTTTTATTGATGTAAAAAATTCCTGGACCGTCGGAAAGTATTGAATCTCTAGTTTCTCCATTTTTGATAGTTTAAATGGATCCTCTCTCAATGGAACTAATGCTTGTTCACAAATTTGAGACAACTCTTCAAGAGAAAAAAACAATTGGCCAGGTGAACTGTTACTGAAAAGACCAAGCCTTTGTTTCGCATGACTGTAGCATGAATGAAGCTCTTGAAATGTACGATTTCCAAAGGTTGAAAATAGCAGGCTGCCTGTAGGCTTAAGTTGTTTATACAATTTTTTGATTGTCGTATGAAGACTATTAAACCACTGAAATGTTGCATTCGAAATAATAAGGTCGTAATGTCCTTCTATACTTATTTCCTCGATATCTCCGCATATGAAAGAAACTCGATCTTCCGTTACTTTTTTCTTTGCTAACTCCATCATTCCTGATGACAAATCAACTGCTGTAATAGCAGCCTTAGGAAATTTTTCGCATAATAACTGTGTTAAATAACCCGTGCCGCAGCCAATTTCAAGAATAGCTATTTCCTGGTTAAAGAAATTGGTGGAAAGCTGATCTATTAATTGGTTTGCCATGCTTTTTTGTACATCGGCATAAGCATCATAAGTTTTAGCATGATTATTAAATCTTTTCTTTAAAAGTTGCTTATTAATCATAAATGAGCTCCTTTTCGAGAAATTTTTCTATAAGTTGCGTACAGTGCTGAGGCTTTGTAAAAAAAGGAATATGGCCAGCTTTTTCTAAAATACACAGCTGCGCTTTTCCACCAATTCTTTCAGCTATGAAAGAAGAAGACTCAGGCAAACATATTTGATCATCTCTTCCATGGATCAACAAACAAGGAGTTTGAATTTGATTGAGTTGCATTCCAACATCTTTTTGGAGTAAATAATCTAGCCCTGTAAGGAGGGAGTACGTACTGTCTCCTTGATAATCACGCTGAACAACTTCAATAAATTGATGATGAAATTCTTCTTCTTTTTCAGATTTAGTGAACATAGCGTTATAAAATGAAGTAAGGGTTTTTTCTTTATTACGCTGTAGTTGTTTTTTCATACGTTCAACGATGCGTTGCTCCCATCCAAATGTATTATGCATGTCGTTTGTAAAGCGACTAGTTCCGCCAATTAATATGAGTCCTTCTATCTTGTTAGGGTATAAACTTGCAAGTTCAAGCGTTACAAGGGAACCTAATGACCAACCCATTAAATAAACAGTACCTTGAGTAGAAGTAAGCAATTGGATTGCTCGTTCTCTAAAGTCACTTAGTTCTTTTACACCTCTCCAGTCTGTACACAAAACGTTACATATAGTAGACAATGGTTTTATGATCGGATGAAACGCTGCTTTTTCCATTCCCCATCCGGGAAATATTATAATAGTGGCTTGTTTCATTGAATCACACTCATTTCTTTTCCAATTAGAGAAATTCTCTTTATGGCCCAATTTAAATCTTCTCGAGTATGATCGGCTGTTACAGTAAAACGAATTCTTGCTTTATTTTCAGGAACAGTAGGAGGCCTAACTGCAATAGCAGCAATTCCTTCTTTCTGTAAACGCTCTGCAAACTGCATTGTTCTTTTGTTTTCTCCCGTCAAAATTGGAATGATTTGAGATTGACTTTTGCATGTGTTAAATCCTTCGTATGTAAGGGCCTTCCTGAAAAATAGTGCATGTTGTTGAAGAAGTGCGCGACGCCCTGTGTCTTGTTGCACCTTTTCAATTGCAGCCGTTATTGCACCGAGTATAGCAGGGGGAAGAGCAGTTGAATAAATGAGTCCTCGCATTTTATTTTTTAAATAATCTATGAGCCACTGTTTTCCGGTAACATAAGCTCCAAATGACCCTAGCGCTTTACTAAACGTTCCCATTTGAATATCAATTTTATCTTGTAGATCGAGAAAATGCGCATATCCTCCACCATTTTTTCCGTATATACCGCTTGCATGAGCCTCATCAACCATTAGTAGGGCGTTATACTGCTCTTTTAATTTAACAAGCTCCTTGAGCTTGGCGAAATCACCATCCATGCTGAAAACAGTATCTGTTACAATTAACTTCCGTGACTCCAAGGGAACTTTTTTTAATAAATTTTCTAGGTGGTTCATATCGTTATGGCGATAGCGCTGAAGTTTTGCACGGCTCAGTAGGGCCCCATCAATGATACTTGCATGATTTAACTTATCGCTGAAGATGAAGCCATTACGCGGAACCAAGGCTGAGATGATTCCTAGGTTTGCATTATAACCACTATTGATAATAAGTCCTGCCTCAGCTTTTTTCCAATTAACAAGTGCTCTTTCTGCTTTCTCGTAAAGAGAGTGATTTCCTACTATTAAGCGTGAAGCTGTTGCTCCTATTCCATATGTCATCACAGCATCACTCATTGTTTTCTTCAGCCCCTTATCTCCTGCGTAGCCTAAATAGTTATTAGAGGCAAGGTTCAACATCCTATGTCCATTGACTGTAAGCCATGGTTCTTCAGCAAATTCTGTCGTAACAAGGTACCGTTTTTGAAAAATCTCATCTAAATAGGCAAGTTCTCTCTTGATATCTTCTTCCCAATACAATACACTCTCACCACCGACAATGAAATAAGTTAACTTTAATTTATAAATAGTTAACATATATATCTAATCACTCCTTTAGAAGAGTGTCAAGATGAAATGGTTAAGTGTCATGTTAAATCAGGAGACGTAGTTTATAGCTTATTACTTGAAAAATCTCAACACTACATGAGATGAAAGAGGTTATAAAATCTCTTAAATAAAAGAAGAAAACTCCTAATGGTAGGGAGTTTGCTCTTTTGTTCTTTAAATATTCCTGTTTAATAATAAACGTCTTTTCCAACATGTTTTTGATTTATTTACACGCATCATATTAATCTATCAATTTTATTTGCGTTACTCAACACTTCATATTGATTATCCTCTTTTTCTTAGTTATAATGTAATTGTTACATTTGTAATAATAATGTAATATATTTGTAACTTAAATACATTTTTGCGATGTTAGATAGAATGGTAGCTAATTTTTAAAAATGAAAAGCTGTTTATGGATAAGCCCTTAGCGGTTGTGGTAGCAGTCGTGAGGGGAAAACTTTAGATAAAAAGGTGAGGACGATGTTGAAAAAAATATTTATTTTGGTTGTTCTAGGATATATATTCTTGAGTAGCAAGTATTTTCTTCAAAATTATGTGTATGCGGGCACGTATGAGCAGGATATAAAGGTTAACGATGACTTGGTGTCGAGTCTTCTTTTAGAAAAAGCTGTTTTTTAACGGCTTTTAAGACGCTAAATTTTATATAAAGAGGTAATGGGTAGAGTTGTAATGTCTTCATATTGTCAGTCTCTTTCCTTATCTTCAAAGGTAAAAAGCAGGCGGTAGTTAAAATGATGGAAGGACTTCGGGTCCTAATAGATTTTTAGATTGCCTAGACAACAACGAAGTAGAGAAGAACGATGTAGTTGAGAAGAGAAGGCTGAGGGAGTAAGAATAAAATGAAAAACTATTTAAATGTGGAAGAAGGAAAAAATAGCTGGAAGCGTTATGTAAGTACAACAATCCTTGCTTCTGTGTTTATGCTGTTAGGATCAATTATTTATATTATTGCTGAAATGATAATGGTTGCAGCAGATGAAAGTGGAAAATCATATGTTGATTTTGATAGTGGGGTAGCTGTAGGAATCAATGCTAATTTTGATTTTCTGTTGTCTCATATTATGTACATATGCTGGATTTTTGGTTTATGGATCGGGATTCGTTTTATTCACAAACGAAAAATGAAATCACTAATCACTGCTAACAAACGTGTGAACTGGAAGAAAGTAATATGGTCTTTTGGAGCTTTTAGTCTGTTACTAATCGTTTCACAATTAATTGATGTCGTGTTTAACCACTCGGATTATTCATGGAATCATGTAAGTTTAAAAGAGTATGCCCTGTTAGTACTGATCACGCTTTTATTAGTACCTATTCAAACAACAACGGAGGAGCTGTTTTTTAGAGGACTTCTTCTTCAATGGGTGAGTAAGAAAGTGAAGCGTCCAATTTTACTTGCTATTATTGTTGGGCTAATGTTTTCAATAGGTCATTTTGCTAATCCTGAAATGAATAAATCCATTATATTGGTGGGACTAGATTATATTGTAGCTGGTTTTGCTCTTACATATATCGCGATTAAAACAAAAAGCTTAGAAATTACCATTGGCGCACACGCAGCCAATAACATGTTTCTCGCTTTATTCCTTACAACGGACGATTCTGTTTTCGGATCTATACCGAGTTTGTTTAAGGTAGCTAACACTGAGCCAGTAGCTAATCTTATTTGGTCGATTGTTATGTTTAGTGTTTTTTATATCTTATGTAGAGGGAAGATAAAAAAGGAAGAAGCAGCTGACAAAGATCAGCTTATTGCTTAAATTGGCAGAACCAATAACTAAACAGGATAGGAGATGTAATAGAGTGAGTGGAAATCACGATGAAAATAAACCATTGACTCGTGCAGAAATGAAGCGAGGCCACTTAGCTACTCAACATCGCATTTTGAATGTACTTATCGTTCTTGCATCGATTGCTGCAGTGTATCTAGTAATAAAAACCATACTTTAAAAGAGCAGCCTTTATGGCTGCTCTTTTTATTTTGTCCCAACACCTCGCAACTACCAGTTGAAAAAAGCTTTTAACGAAATCATTGTAGCGGCGTAGACAAGAGATGAGATTAAAAAGGTAGGCAAATGCGCATGTTTTTCAAAAGGGAGCTCTTTACTGATTACGTTAAATAACATTGCACCTGAACTAAAAGCAATCATAGACTCAATAAGCAGTCCTGATGAGGGTCCGAAAACGCCCAGAATTGACCCAAGAAAAGTTGCTCCGGCCAGCATATAGCGACCTCTAGTTTTGTGTAAGCGCGGATGTTTTTTTCCTAGATGGTAAGACCATCCGATAAAATGAAGGCTGATAGCCAGTCCGTAGAATACTGATTCAACTCGCTTAACATCGGTTGAAAACACGACATAAGAAATGATAAAAGAATAAATCATAAAAAAACTAGCCTGTACCATATAAACGGTCAGTTCCGTTAGGTGTGTGGCTGCTTTTGTCTGAGCAAATGAATACACCGAAAAATAGACGAGTAAGCCGAGAAGACCAAGAAAATATAGTTCAGTATCAAGGGCTAGCGATCCTCCAAACTCTTCTTGTTTCTTATGAAGCGTCGGTAAGATATAAATAAATACATAAGCAATAGCTACACCGCCTGATAATGAGAGCAGCTTTTGTTCCCCGATTGGAGAACGTTCGACAATCGTTAATGCGTATAGTTGAATGAGAATAAAAACAATACCTATTATGATTGATTCAATTGTAACCATGATGGTCTCCTTTTAAGGTTCACTTTTAGGGTTTAATTCCCTTTAATAGAAGAAGAGAAACCATGATTTAGATGGAAACATTGCTCAATTATAGGTAGATGTTCGTAAACGTCATACTTTTAAGAATGGTGTTAGTTGATAGTATATACATATTTTACTTACTTATTATTAGCTAGAGACAAGGTATTTATTATAAAGGAAAGCTGTTGAGTTCATGGGTGAAGGCATATCCATTATGTATTTTGGTATAGCTAGAATTTTTAAATGGCGGCCCTGAAGGATTCCTTTAGGAGAACGCTTTCCTATTCCTTCTATTTATTATGTTAATTAAGAAACAACATTATGATATAAAATATAGAAAAAATGTTATTATATAGATATTGATTTAAAAATAAAATGATGTATAGGGGATATCAGCTAATATGTTTTTTGTCATTATAGGATTTATAGCCGTCTTTATCACTTTATGTTCGTTAGAAGCTAAGCTAAGAACGATAGTGAAACAAAATAATAGATTAATTAAATTACTTGAAAAGAAGAATAGATACTAATAGGATTTGGATGATTTCTTACCGTGTAGGAGGATTCAAAATTGAAAAGAAATTTGTTGTTTTTAGGATTCATGTCTATTCTTTTATTAGTATTGAGTAGCTGTGTGAGTAAGGAAAAAAGCGTGCGTTTTGAAGGGGAAGGGGATCAGTGGTAAGCTTTGTATCTTTTAAATAAAGGCGAGAATACTCAAAACGGGCAAGGCAGTATCATTTATAAAGGAAAAGACAAAGAGAAATTAGGAAAAGTTTCTTATGTTGTGGAAGGGGAAACAAGCAAATTATCAGGTACGGATGACGAGACAGAAGGGAAAATTAATTTAAATGGAAGCTGCAGTGGGTGTTCGACCCAAAGCAGCAACGCTCCTTTTCATGTGACAATAAAATGGAATGGTAAAGAAGATAAATTTGATTTAACATCAAAGTAAAACGATAAAACGTTGTATGTATATGAAACTAAAAATCTGGCACATTAATAACGTATTTTTCCTATTCTAATAAAGTTAAAAACCCTTTGCCTACATCAGAGAAAGATTTTTTTGAAAAAATCTTGCATTTATTGGTTGTTAATCTAAATAAAGGGGAATTACATCTATTAAGAGCATACAAAGGGGATAAATATTAGTGACAAATTATAGGTACTATACGGGATCCCTGTTTGTCAGGGAATTAGAACGTTTAAAAGAAGAATATATTCAACTGGATCTCGACAATATGAAAAGAATGGTTGAAGAAGATATTTTACTGTTAGAAAAAGCGGTGAATATGTTGTCTATGAATACTGTTTCTTAAATTAAGCAACTTACTCAAAATACAATAAAGCATTATCTAACGACTGCTGTTAATTCAATTTTAAAAAAGCTACCTCTTTTGGCTGGGAAGAGGTGGTCTTTTTCAATTTCCAGACTGGGTAGAGCATACTAAGTAAAAAAGCGTTTGAAAGCAAATTTATAACATTTCCTAGTTTCTAACAAATGTTGCCCAAACAAAAAAGGACATTTCTTCTATGTCCTGTTCCCTCGTATCAGCCCCGCCTACGCTAAATACTATGACAGCCACTCATGCCATCCAACCTATACTTAGTATAAACAAAAGCGTTTACAA
Organism: Priestia sp. 40; assembly: GCF_049368575.1. Taxonomy (NCBI): domain Bacteria; kingdom Bacillati; phylum Bacillota; class Bacilli; order Caryophanales; family Bacillaceae; genus Priestia; species Priestia sp. 40. The sequence goes on along the minus strand of NZ_JBMPZA010000005.1, from coordinate 420,514 downwards.
AATAAAGATATTGATGAAATATTCTGTCTATTTTTTATATTGAACTTATCTATTTCGAATAATATTAAATATAATAGATGAAATACTTAATGTCTAGAGATTAACTCACTCATTAATCTGTTTAAAGCAATGTGTAATATATCATGTTCTGTATACTCTTGTTCAAAGGCTAGACTTCTTTTTTCTTTTTTTCTCAACAACTTTCTAATTTCATCACATAAGTAAATTTGAGAATCCAAAAGCTTTATTTCTTTTATATCTTTTGTTTGTTTAGACATAAAATCAACTCCTTTATGACTCTTTAAGAAACTATTCTATCTTAAAAAGTAAAAATCCTTCTTCTATTGCATCGGAATAACGCAATAGGGTTTATCAGAAGGAACAACCTTAGATTAGAGAAAAATTGATCCTGTTTTTTGAGAAACAATGTGTCAACAACGCTATAAAAGGATTCTTTTTTTATTTAAATATTTCTTAAGGTGCAAATCCTTAAAAAAACTTCCTTTAATTATAATTAATGGTAAAATAATCAATGTAAAAGGAGGTTACCATGTATTCACCACAGGAAGCCTTATTGGCCAGTTCTCTTTATTTTGTATTCATTATTCTATCTTTCATAATTAGTTTCTTTATTGGAAGAATACTTATTATAAAATCTCATAGATCAGTAGGGGAAGTTCAGGCAATTTCTCTTTTTATTCATTTCGTTTTGTTCGGAACGGATTTTAGATATTGGTGGTGGGGACACGCTATGTCTATTCTTAACATATTTGAGTTTTTAGCCACTACGTTTATAAGCGTTCTTCTCTTTATAATTAGCGAATGTATTCTTTATTCCTGGTTGAAAAAGCTCTATAAGACGAATGTACAAAAAGGTGCTTAAATCTAAAACAACAGAAATCTTAATGCAATAAGATCCATCTCATTGTAAAAATGTCATTGAAAGAAGGGCAATACTTTGAAAAAAGCCGTGACGACCGTTTCAGCAATTCTACTAATAGGAGCAGCGATTTTTTATTTTGTTACATTCTTTGCCTATATCCCATCTGATAAGTTTTTCGGTTTTCCTGTCCCTAAAAATGCAAAGTTAGTAAAAGGAAAAGAACGTACAGCGATATATGATTGGTCTAAAGCTTCTGAAGAAAACGGCATCCCGTCAGGATATAAATTAGTGATTAAATCAAAAGGGTGGAAGGAAAGGGAGCGAGAAGGGGCCTCGACTTATTATGAAAAAGGAAATAAGATAATTGATTTAATAGCTCAAACCGATGAATTAACCCTAATTAAAGACAAAGATTAACTATACGTAAAATTTAGGAGAGGGTTTTTTTATTGATTCCAGAATTATATACAAAAATGTTCTATTTAAACAGATTAATGGCTTCATTCAATTATGCATCTACTTATTTTAATTTGGCTGTTGTATATCGTAAGTAGAAATACACATTTACCTTTGTCAGCGATATTTATGGAATGAATTGTAATTTATGGTTAACTCTTTTTAAAAGGAGAAGATAAATCAATGAGTACAAAAAGAATACATCTTACGCCATTTGAAACTACTCACATTCAATACTTACATAAATGGTTAAATGATGAACGGGCAATACGAATGATAGGCAGAACACCTTTAACTTATGAAGAGGTGGTACAAGAAGTAGAAAAGAAAAGAATGAACAACGATTTAATTCTAGGAATTGAAAGCGATGAAAAAGAATTAGTCGGGTGGGTATTTCTGAAGGATATAGACCATGGACATGGAAGAGCTAGTATAGGAATTCTCCTATCTTCAGAATCTAGAGGTCACGGATATGGTCGAATGGCTATGGAGCAAATGATTGATTTAGGATTTAAACAGCTTCGTCTAAATAAAATCTATTTAACCACAAGAGGAATAAACGAACAGGCAATTGCACTATATGAAAAAATTGGTTTTATTATCGAAGGGAAATTAAGAAACCATGCCTATGTGGATGGGAAGTACGTAGATACATATTTTATGGGTATATTAGCTTCAGAGTGGAACAAGTAAGTTTACAGGCCATGGTGAAATGAAAAAACAGTGCTTCTTAAGACAGGTATTTAAGTTTAGATAACCGGAGGGATATAAATGAAATCTTATAACTATTTTTGTTCTACACAAATTGAGGTAGGGATGGGCAAAGCTAGAGAATTACCAGAAATGCTAAAATCTTTAAATATCGGTTCATCAATTTTAGTCGTGAGTGATCCAGGTGTGGTTCGTGCAGGACTAGTTTCACCAATTGTAACTGCCTTGGAGGCTTCTGGTTACCGTGTGCTGTTGTTTGACTCAATTGAACAAAACCCTCGAGATACGAATTGTTTGACAGGTGCTAAATTATTTCGTGACTTTGGTGCAGATGCAGTTGTTGCCATTGGTGGCGGAAGTGCAATGGATACAGGAAAAGCTATTGCGCTGTGCGGCCCAAACGGCGGAGAACCATCTGACTATGCAGACGGCCGACTTCTGTATTCAAACATTGCACCAGTTATTTGTATTCCAACTACTTCAGGTACAGGCTCAGAGGTTACTCGGTCTGCTGTAATTACGGAGGCATCTACACATCGAAAGATGACGCTCAAACATGCTTCATTAAGACCTGTCTTGGCGATTCTTGATGCTGAACTAACATTAAGTCTTCCTCCTTCTGTTACGGCTGCGACTGGCATTGATGCACTCGTTCATGCGATTGAAGGTTATACGTGTAAAGTAACAAATCCTATTTCACAAGCGCTTGGGGCTCAAGCAATGAGAACGATTGTTTCAGCATTGCCTATCGTTTTCCGCAATGGTAAAAATGAAACGGCTCGTCAAGATATGCTGGAAGGAAGTCTCTTAGCTGGCCTTTGTTTTGGATCTGCAGATGTTGCCTCGGTACACTGCTTAGCAGAAGCGCTTGGAGGACTTTATGATACCCCGCATGGAGTTGCTAACGCAGTATTTTTACCATACGTATTACGATTTAATTCTATGGAGAATAAGCAGCTGCATGCTACATTAGCAAGGTATATGAGTTTTGCCAAAGATTCAGATTCAGATGAAATAGCTGTTGAAAAATTAATTCAAGGAATTATAGAATTAACAGAATCATTAAATATTCCTAAATTAAAAGAGCTAGAGGGTGTAAAGAAAGAAGACTTTCCGAGCATTGTAAAGTTGGCTATGCAAAACAACTCAACGCCAAGTAACGTCCGCTTAATTACCGAGGCTGATTATATGCAAATTCTTGAACAAGCTTACTTTGACCGTGTAGATAAAAAACGGCATTCTGAAGTAGAGAGCTTGAATTAAAGAATGAAAATTAAAAACTAGCCCCAATTGTCAGACAGTGTCTAACGATTTGGGGCTAGTTTTTAAGTAGTATCTATTTTTAATAAGAAGATACATAATACCAGTTCTTATGTACTTTTTCTATCTGTTTAAAATCTCCGTCAAAATCGCTTTTTGAAGGTTTATGATCATTTGGGTCATAAACAAATCCTGAGAAATTGTCTAGCATCCCGCGGTACGTAAAGAAAAGAATTGATGTCGACTTTCCTTTTGTCTCTACTTCAATGTCGCCTCCGCCTTTAGACAATTGAGTATACTCTTTTGGCAATTGAATAAGTGATGGACTATCGGGTACGTTAGGTTTAATCATGCCATTTTCTATTTTAGCCGCAGCTTCTTCTCTCTTCTCTTGATGGATTTTAAAGTTCAAATCCAAGTTGACTTGAGTAAAGGGAAAGAAGAACCATAATATAATAGTAATGAGCTGAATAACAAGCGGCTGCCACTTTCTATTTTTAAAAAGATGAATCAATGCCCATACAGTTATGATGATAAAGAAGGCATATACAAATAACCAAACAGGCAACATTAAAAATTCCGTTATCATATCAACGAGATCCCACTGGAACAACGATACTAAAATAACTAACAAACTACTCATTAACGATAAAAGCAACAAACGACTACTTTTCACACATTTTCCTCTTCCTGAAATCATTCTTTTTTATAATATATATGAAAATCCTTCTGTGCCATAATGTACGTTTGCGTTAGAAGCAAAAGCAAACCTTAATTAAATTTTCTTTCTGTTAAAAACCTTATTTATAAGTAGCAAAACATGATAAAAAGTATTAGATGCAAAAATACCCAGGGCAAAAAAATAAAATAACAATTGATAGTCTAACTGAATTCCTTCAAACAGAAAGTAAAATGCTAAACCAGGAACTATTCCTGCTAACGAGTACATTAAGAGTTTAGACAAGTACATTTTTCTTGTCTGCCTGTTATGTGCTAGCATATCAATTAGATAGGAACAAATAATTCCAACAACTATATAAACGGGTAAAGTATACATGAATGTAAATACGAATGTATCTGTAAAGCTGAAGTAATAAATATTAGGTTCTTTTTCACTTTCAGGTGTTAAGCTGATTATCCCGTAGACAGCACCAAAAATAGCAGTAGATAAAAGGGAAGTAACAACTAATTTTATAAAACGACTCAAGACAGTGCTCCTTTAATTTTATACTTAGTTCAGCTTTTTATCTTTTCTAGTCTTCTTGTTTGCTTAAAATGAATTTTAGTAGAGGTAAATCACTAATGCTAAATAAATCTGTGGGCTAGCTTGACCCACCCCAAGTAAGAGATTCCTAAAATAAAAGCCCAAAGAAATGCTACACGAATATTTCTAGGTATAGAAATCCATAGCTTTAACATGTTCCAAAGTAAGTGATCTTTATTCGATTTTTTCATTGTTCGTAGATCCTTTCTCAGCTAAGCCGTTCTTCCTTAAGCAGCTCTAAACCATTTTTGCTTACGTAATAGACTAAGTTTCTTTTTAGCAGCCATTGTTTCCTTGGAAGGCAAAAACGGTAGTGTTCCTCCAAATAAATCTTCTATCAACAAAATCACCTCTTATACAGTTAAAGGTAATTATATCATTGATTACCATAAGTGGAGTTCTTTTTTAATTAACTATCATATGAATTCCTTAAAATGTAGTATGTACAGCAACGACATAATAAAATTCTTGTTTTTTCACACAATGTTTACGTATATACCTTACTAGAAGGGGATTCTTTCTATCTAAAATTGTATGACAACCTTTCAATTAATATGCTATAATTATTTATAGACCTAATCTTTCTTAAACTTTTGCAATGCTTAAAATTCGAAAAAGCCATCTCACTTTTTAATATCAAAAGAATGAGGTGGCTTTTTATTTTATTTTATGATGTAGTTTATTCCTCTTCAGGAATCTTAATTAAAATAGTGATAGCAACTGTTGTCAGAAATATAACCCCTAAAATGATCAATAGATTTGTACTCATATGTCCCATCTGCCCTTCTGCTATAATCCCTATAATGTCATTTTAACAAAGAAAACAATTGAATAGAATAAGAAATGAAAGCGTTTTATTTTTATTTATAATCTCCTTCGAAAGATACGTACTTTTAGTTCCACGTACTGTTATGTAAGTACAACATCTTGTTCTTCGTTCTTGGATGTGGATTGCAAGGCTTTGAATTTATTTATTTGAGAAATGACTACTGCAAGAGGATCAGAAATAATGATGCTTTTAATTATAAAACAAGGGATATGTGTTTTATCCAAAGCAACAGACTCATCCATCCAATTATCTAAGTAACTTGAAACTTGGAGCACACCATTCTTCTCATGCAGCATGTACAGATGTCACGAATCGTTTTCACAAGAGCATAGGGTATTTATCGCTGATATTTTACTTTATAGATAGTAAAAATAAAATATTTTTTGAAAAAAATGGAGATAATGAAACTTTTTGCTTGTTGAGACGACTCTAATTAATGAAGGGAGTGATAATACTGTGAAACATAATATACATACAGTAAAACAAGCAATAAACGGAGACAGCAGAGCTTTTGAAGAGCTGCTTTTTCAAGAAGAGAAAATGCTTTATTATAAAGCTCTTTCTTATGTTGGAACAAAGGAAGATGCTCTTGATGTTATCCAAGAAACAGCATGTAAAGCCTTTCTGGCGATAGGTCACTTGCGAGAACCAGAATATTTTTCAACCTGGCTATTTAAAATCCTTATTCGAGAGTGTTACAAGCTATTAAAGAAACGAGAACAAATCGTACCTTATGAAGAACACGAATTATTAAAGAGGTTAGATGAAAAACAAGAAAAAGAAATTGAATCTTTTCATTTAACTGAGGCATTATCTAAACTTAATTCATCTTATCAAACGTCTATTATCTTATTTTACTACCATGATCTATCCATTCAGGATATTTCGGACGTGATGGAAAAACCGGTTGGTACAGTAAAAACGTATCTACGTAGAGCAAAGAAAAAATTGAGAAGTGAATTAGAAAGGAGCTATAAATTAAATGAAAGAATCTCATGAGCATGTAGAAAATTTCCCACAAGAACAGGTTCGGTCAGCTATTCAAGCAGGTATCAGTCAAGCAGAATCACAAATGAGTGGTAACAAGGTAAGTTATAAATATAGCCATAAAATCAGTAATAAAAAAAGGAAAGGCTTATATGCTTTGTCTAGTGTGGCAGTCGCTTTTGGACTATTAGTTGCTTCTTCTTATCAATCTCCAGCTTTAGCAAGCACTTTGTCTCAAATACCTCTTATTGGTTCTGTTTTTGCAGATTCTAATTCCGTTGGTTTGAAACAAGCTCAAAAAAATGGACTGACCAGCCAGGTTGGAGAGACCCAAACTGTTAATGGAATATCTGTTACGCTTGATGAAATTTTATACGACCAAAGTGGCATTAGCCTTAGTTATATCATAAAATCAGAAAAAAAATTGGGAGAATATTATTTTGGTAGCGGTATGGATTTTACCATAAATGGAAAATCACCTGACGGATCTTCGGGTGGATATGAAGAAAAAGTTCAATCTGCCACAACTCGAACGGCCATTCAGGAGATAAACGTATCCGAAGATATGCCAAATGCTTTTGAGCTTGGATTAATCTTACACGGTGAAAATGGGGAAACGTGGTATTTCTCAAATCCAATCAAAAAAATTACGGATATTAAGAAGGTTCCTATTAATCAATTACAGAATGTTGATGGCATCACTCTTAATGTTAAGGACTTATCTTTAAGTAAAACAGGTATGAACATATCTTATGAGAGTTCTGAAAAAGGAGAGGACTTTGAACTAAGCAGAGTTGGATATATAGAATTCCAAGTAGTTGATCAAGATGGAAAGGAAATTACAAGCCATTCAGGTGGAGCAAGCGGTCAAAAAGTGAAAGATAAGCTAGTGTTTAAGAGTAATAAAAAGTTTGATCCAATTGACTCACATGTTACTGAATTAAACGTTACTCCTTATTTATCTCTTCCAACAGACGGGGGAGGAGTCGAATTCGATGAAAACGGCGAGTCAAGAGATATAGGTTTTAAAGGTGGCTCTTTAAAACCAGTTAAATTTAAACCTTTTAAAGTGAAAATACCGCAATAAGTTTATTTTGTAAAAAGAGCTGATATCCAGCTCTTTTTACTTTTTTGAATCACCCTACTATGATTAAGTATTAAAAGAGATAGTGTACAAAAATCCCCTCTAATGCTACTACTACAATTAAAAATCAAGTCAAATCGATAAAATTTTTTATTATTTTTTCTTACGAGGTTTCAATTGAAGTTTTTATTAATGAAGGCGAGAAAGTGATCACGAGCAGAATCTATCCTGTAGAAAATGCAAAAGGTATTTGTTTCTTTGCTGATCAAGAAATTGAATTGATTACCTTAAGCAAATGGAACTTAAGTAAGGGCGTTTCCCCGCTGATGTTTAAAGGGTAATTAGATTCACTTGAAGAACAGGCTTCCTAGAGAGGTGCTGTTCTTTTTTATAGAGTCAAAACTCCAATTCGTTTTCAGAGTTTATTAAATGTTTATACTCATTAAAAACAGGTAAATCAGTAGTAAAAGACGTTTTCAAGGAGGAATACTATATGCCCTACAATTCATTAAAAGAATTGCCTGATGGAGTAAAAGATAATCTTCCTCATCATGCTCAGGAAATTTATAAAGAAGCATTTAATTCAGCCAGTGACGAATACAAAGAAGAAGCTACGGCGCATAAAGTTGCGTGGAATGCAGTAAAAACAAAGTACAAAAAGGATAGTAATGACAACTGGGTGAAAAAATAGTGAGAAAAGAGCTTAAAAGTAGTTTAGTGGAAGGAAGATCCGAATGATAAGCTGTTCGGATCTTTTTTATTATGAGGGGGAATGTAGGTGCTTGTAGCCGTTAATTGGACAGCAAGGCGAAAGACTCCTGCAGGCTCATTTGCCGCCTGCGAAAAGCGAAGCCTTGCACGGAAATTAACAGCGGTGTAACAAGCAATTCATGCCCCGTTTATATCGTTACTTATTCTTTTTCAGCTACGGTAAAGTATTGAACGTTGCTTTTAACGAGTACCAAGTCATTTGCCAAATCCAATACTTTACTTTTATCTTCAAATCTATACTGTATGTAGTTCTTTGCACGAATAAGTGATTTAGTTTCAACTATATGACTGATTTCACCATTGATTAAATGAAACGTTACTTCAAACTTTTTCATAAGAAAACACCTCCATAGTATCAATTTTTACTATTCCTTCATTTCTAATACCATTTCTTTTGAAGGTTTTTACAAAAGATTTCACTCTTGAGTTCACGCCACCGGTGTCTAACAAAGGAATGATTTGTTCTGCACCCATTTTTGATATTGACAGATTGGCAATACTTTGTGAGACTTAATATACATGATGTTCATTAGTTTACATTATGTATAAAATGTATGTTGACGATACAGTATAGTTTAAATAGTCCATCGTATGTATTAATAAAAGTGATACAAGGAGATCAACTATGTCTAAAAAAACAAAAGTAGATCCTAGGATAAAAAGAACAAATAAATACTTAAGAGACGCTTTAGTCGAACTTCTTAAGGAGAAAGATGTCACGTCCATTACGATTCAAGAAATTACGGAAAAAGCGGAGTTAACGCGAGGAACATTTTATTTACGCTATCAAGATAAGCAAGACTTTCTTGTTCAGGTTATGAATGAAGTTCTAGAAGAGCTAATAGAGCAGGTAAAGCCTAAACAAAATAACGAGACTTCCTCAGAAGTAGAAGAAAAAGATGAGTCTGTTTCTTTCTTAAAGCTTTTTGAATTTATCTACGAACACGCTGATTATTTTAAAGTCATGCTAAGTGACCGAGGATTGCCTCAATTCAGAAGTCATATGACGGAAATTGTAAAGAAGAGAGTGTACGGAGAGCTCATCTCTTCGATTGGAGAAGCAGAGGATGGACTTGATATTCCTAAAGATATCCTGATTAGCTATATCACATCAGCTCATATAGGTGTCATTTGTTCTTGGTTAGAAAGCGATATGAAATTTAGCCCTGCATTTATGGCTGATAAATTAACCCGTTTAACCCTTCTAGGGCCAATTCGAGTGGCAGGTTTAGAAAATAAAATAAAGCTTCCTTACTGAAGCTTTATTTTTTAGTTTGTTGAAATAAAGATATTTTACAATCATGAAAGGCAGAAAGGAATTGTGGTATGAAAATAGAAAAACACGGGGAGATTTCCTTACTGGCAGTTTTAGCTATTGGTCCTGGTTTAATGTTAAACACTTCATTAAATTCTATACGTGAAATTCTCCAACAAACGTTTAACAATCAATCTTATATTTCGATAACACCGGTTTTAATAGGGATTATAAGCTTTGCATTTTGTATTCCGTTTGGACCGATTCTTCGACACGAGCTAGGGGAGAGGAGTACTTATGTTCTTTCGATGTGTTTGTTTCTTATAGGAGCTATCGTAAGTATTGCTTCTAACAGCTTTCTAGGAATGGGCATTGGTCGGTTTTTACAAGGGGCAGGAACGGGTTTAGCACTTATGATGATGATTCCAATGCTGGTTCTTTCTTTTCCGATTTATAAACGGAACTTGGCATTACTGATTCTTATTGGCGGATTTTATGGCTCTAGCGTTGTGGGCATTTTTCTCGGAATGTTAGTGAACAGCTACGGACACTGGAGATGGTTATTTTATATAGCGGTCGTACTTTCCTTACTGGGAATATGCTTCAGCTACAAATTTTTAACAAATGATCACGCCAAGCAACAGAACAAACATCATGAACCATTTGACATCATCGGTGTAGCGTTAATGTTTATGGTTACTGCATTTATTACGTTTACATTACTTAATCTCCAAAAATCAGGATGGGCATCTACTTATGTATGGATAGGCATAGTAGGAAGCATCATTTTTTTATGTTTTTTATTTATAGCAGAATGGCATATTAAAAATCCTTTAATTCCCTTTCGATTAGTGGCTTCTCGAAAGCCAGCTCTCGCTATCTTAATCGCTGTTATAGGAAATATTAGTATGAGTCTCACTCTTTTATCCCTACAAGGATTGCTTAAAAGCGGATCTGGTTTTGATAAAGGAGAGATGTCACTGATCTATATCGGGCTTTTTGCCGGGATAGTAATTGCGGCCATATTAAGTGCCGTATTATATGATAAAGTCGGGCCGGGCGTATTAGGTATTATAGGAGCCGTCATTATTATGGGAGTAAACATACAGTGGATGTATGTGGACGGTCATGCTTCAGCTTTTCTCTTTGTTAGTAGCTTCGCAGCTTTAATCGCAGGAGTAGGGTTCACAGTCGCTGCAGGTCTTATGGGTGCTGCTTTAGGCGGACCGCTACCAAGTTTAGTCCCTCGAATGGTCACGGTTCAATTTATAAGAGTGACAGTATCGGCAGTCATCCCTGTAATCAGCAGTATTGTTTTTGCAAAGGTGTATAAAGATCACCTTGCGACGGTAAGCGCAGAGAGCCAGGTTGCTAGTAAAGAAAATTTTACTCAGTCTCTACATGTAAAATCTGAAATCATTACGTATCATACCTTTTCTACGTTTTCGTGTGTATTAAGCATTGTGGTATTCATTCTCTCGTTTTTGATGTTTTTAACAGGTAAAGGACACAAGCTGGCTCATAAGTCGCATGATAAAGAAAAAAATAAAGAAAAACTGAGTACCGAAGAGGTTCACAGTAAAAAAGCTATTCCCGTTTTTGAGCATTCGCCTAAAGAGATTGTTTCGAATCAAGTCATTGGTGATAGCGAGTATAGAGAAGCTTTAAAAAAGTTTGGCAAGCCTAAATTTTCTCCTGATAAAATGCTGCATATGAAAGATCAAGAATATAGAAAAGCTCTTAAAAGGATGAAGGATATGGGACAATAAGTTAAACTGAAGAAATTTGAATGAAGAAGAGAAAGAGCAAACTCACGTGTAAGAGAGTTTGCTCTTTTAATTTTTGCATATACTTCTTTTCTACTACCACAGATATGTTATAATGGTAAAATTTAATAGGTTGAAAGGGAGGGAGTTTATTGCTGTATCATCCAAAATGGAGCAAAGCAAAGAAACGTTTACTGAGTTTTGTATGCGAATCTTTGCATTCAAGAGTAGATTTTCAAGTGATTAATTATCGAAAAGCACATGACCAGTTAGGTAGGGCTGGCATAACTGTTGATAAAGTAGAAATGCTAAATATGTGTACGATTACTGCTGAAAAAGAAGAATATTATAGAGAAAGAGATATTCGTATTCAGTTAGACGATTTTACTTATGATAATGTTTTTAATAATCGAGCAATCCAAGAACAAGCTCAAGAACAATTAAAAACGGAAGGCATTTATGCACAATATGATTTCTTTTCTGCTTTGGAGGAATATTTTAATTCACCAATTGAATTATCTTTAGAGTCGAATGATATGTTAATAAAAATATTGTGTATGCTTGACCGTCGTGTAGGAAAAAGAACTTTACGTAAAATGAAAGAATCCATTTTAGAAGAAAACACATTCGTTCAGGATTTTTATAAATTACGTTGTGAAGCAGAGAATATACATAGTAGCCAATGAACATAAACAGAACTTCTATTACATTCAAAAATGACTATATACGTCATTGCTAATGAAATAACAGAAACAAATTTTAATTGTCACAGGGCACTAAGTTAGGTATATAGATATCATTATTTAGTATATTTTAGATAGAAACAGTACTTATAGATGTGTTACAATATTCCTGGAATACAAAATGGAAATTCATTTTTCCTTTGTGCAGGGGAATGGTATAAATATGTGCCTTTCCTCTTTTCATTTTTTAGTTCTATCTTGCTTATTGAAAAAGCATATACATAAATGGGAAACAGTTTACATACGTAATTTAGAAATGAAATGGAGAGAGAGGTATCTGTGGAAAGAAACGAATTTAGAAGACAAAAAGCAACCCGGGCAAAAGAGAAGAGAAGGAAAAAGCTTAATCAGCACAATGTCTTAAACTTATTGCTAATCTTTATATCGGTATGTATCGTTTGTCTGCTAATCAACTTATCATTGAGATAGAAAAAAATTTATCAAAAAGAGTACGTAAAAGAGAGGAAGACAATTTAATATGAGTAATCAACAAATAGCAGCCGAAGGCTCTAACATCAAAGTACTGCCGATTATTACGTCGTTTCTTATTGCCGGGTTTATCGGTTTATTTAGTGAAACAGCGCTAAATATGGCGTTAAAAGAGCTAATTTCAGGCTTTGGTATTCACGAAACAACGGCACAATGGCTAACAACAGGGTATCTATTAACGTTAGGAATTCTGGTACCTATTTCAGGTTTTATTCTTCAGCGGTTTACGACGAGACAGCTTTTTATAGCATCGCTAATTTGCTCCATCATTGGAACATTTATTGCGGCTATTGCACCAACGTTCGGGGTACTCATGATTGCCCGTGTCGTGCAAGCTGTGGGAACTGCCTTACTTTTACCGCTTATGTTTAACACAATCCTTGTTATTATTCCGCCGCATAAGCGTGGAAAGTCAATGGGAATCATCGGCCTCGTTATTATGTTTGCCCCAGCTGTTGGACCAACTGTATCAGGCTTAATCTTAAAAACATTAACGTGGCACTGGATTTTCTGGATTTCACTTCCGTTATTAGTGGTTGCTTTAGTGTTTGGAGCTTTCTTTATGCAGAACGTTACGACACCAACAAAGCCAAAAATCGATATGATTTCCGTTGTTCTTTCAACAATAGGTTTTGGAGGAATTGTATTTGGATTTAGCAGCGCTGGAGAAGGCGGGGGCTGGGGAAGTCTACAGGTTATTCTAACTCTTGTGATTGGAACTGTTGCACTAGTTGCCTTCTCTATTCGTCAAACGAAGATGAAAGAGCCAATGTTAGACCTTAAAGCCTTTAAGTATCCAATGTTTACAATTGGTCTTTTATTAATTCTAGTCTGCATGATGGTACTACTGTCTGCCATGATGATTTTACCCCTGTACTTACAAACATCATTAGCTTTATCAACCTTTGCCGCTGGCCTAATGCTTCTTCCAGGAGGAGTTATTAACGGAATTCTTTCACCGGTTATGGGCGGATTATTTGACCGTTTTGGTCCCAAATGGCTAGTTATTCCTGGTCTTTTGATTGTAGTCGGCACCATGTATGGTTTTTCAACCGTAACGCTGGAAACGTCAACAGGGTTTATCATTGGGTTACACATTGCGCTTATGATAGCTATTTCGATGATTATGATGCCAGCTCAAACAAATGGATTAAATCAGCTCCCACCTGAGCTGTACCCGCATGGAACAGCGATTATGAACACTTTACAGCAGGTTTCAGGCGCAATTGGAACAGCTGTTGGAATCTCGATTCTGTCATCAGGTTCAAGAAGCTTCCTTGAGACGGTATCAGATAAAATGGATCCATTAAACCAAGTTCTTGCCTTTACCAACGGTGTTCAGCATGCGTTCATCTTTGCGATTATTGTTTCAATTGTTGGATTGGTTATTTCGTTCTTTATCAAGAGAGTTAATGTTGAACAGAAGGCGCATTAATAAAAACCACAGACCATTATCGATGTAAAGGATTCAGTTTTCGAATACAAAAACTCAATTCATGAAAAATACAGTCCAATTGGAAACCGAATTGGACTGTATTTTTTTGTTGATATGTTAGGATTTCCTGTGAATTTAATGAAGGGTTATCACTTTAGTGGAAAATATTATCAGCTTGCCAATTGGTACGCTAATTGTTATCCGGACGATTGTGTTAAAAATGGCAAGCAGGTTTTTGGATATTTATGTTGAAATCATAGGGACGCTTATGCAGTTAACGCAGCAGGATTGTTCAAGGTGGAAAATTCACCTCGACACAGAATTCTTATTTGGAAAATAAAAATTGATAAAAGGGATAACGGGGGGAAATATGCCGAAAGTAGAATTAAACAAAGCTCTGATAAATTATGAAGTAAGAGGAGAAGGTCAGCCTATAGTGTTTTTACATGGATTAGGAGGTAGCTGGAAGATGTGGCTCCCGCAAATAGATGCCTTCTCCTCTAGATATAAAATGATTATGTTAGATATGAGGGGACACGGAGAATCTACAAAAACCTTTCCAAATGATAAATTTTCAGCAAGAGTGATGGCGGAAGACCTAAAATTATTTTTAGATGAACTTAATATCACCAAGACTCATCTGGTTGGTTTATCCTACGGTTCTGTTACCGCTCAATTGTTTGCATCAAAGTACTCTAGCCACATTGATAAACTGATTTTATCGAATGGGTACAGTGAAATCCCTACAAAGGTGTCAGGGTTGGTATTAAAGTTGTCCAATGCCGTATTCAAAATGATGCCCTATGATACCATTATCACCCTGATGATGAAGGTGTATGGAAAGGACGAATTCACGAAGAAGGTATTACGTGATTCTTTTACATTCGATAAAGAAATGATAATCCTTGCAAAAAACTCTGAATTTCCTACTCATACAAATGAGTTAAAACATATAAAGGTCCCAACACTAGTGATGGGTGGAAATAAAAAAGTCATGGGCGTGGACGAAAGAAAGGGTTCACAAACACTATTTGACAATATTCCAAATGCCACACTTGCGTTGTTTGAAAATGCGTTCGACCCAATAAGCACAATGGAAATAGATATTTTTAATGAAATGATTCTTGATTTTTTAGATGAAAAAACACTTAAGGGATATGAAGGAATATCCATATTTGAAAAGTCGAAGAATCCTATGAAATAATCTCAATTTGTAAAAAGTTTCATTTAAACAAAAGGAGGGCTAATGTACAACATCATATTGCTATAAAAGAGCAAGTTCCAAGAGGTAAGGTTAAGCCAATCTTACCTCTTTTATTAGTGAGTGCTGCTATTCATTTAGCAGAAAGAGTAAAGGTATAAATAAAAATGAACAGTGCAAGCCGTGTTTTGACTGACATGCAGAGGGAAATATGATGAAGTCTGCGCTGAAGACAGCACATATATTTTTTGAAGAGAAGGGGTTTATCCTTCTCTTTTTTTATTTAATCTCATCTTATATTCATTTTTGTAGGTTTGAAGCATCTCATTTATTAGTAGGTATAACTTAAAGTGGGATATTAATATTATTAAAATTAGTATTTATATATTTAATTTTTTTATTAATTTAATTTAATTTTATTGTTTTTAATATTAAATATTTGTTATATAATCAAATTAACTAAAAGAAGGAGATTTGATTATGGCTTATAAAGTGCTTACAAGTTGTCCTGTCTGCAGTGAAACGTTAAAAATTACAAAGCTGCAGTGCAGCCATTGTCACACGACGATTGAAAATGAGTTTGAATTATCTAAGCTGGCCTCCTTATCGAGTGATCAGCTTCATTTTGTAGAAGTGTTTTTAACATGCAGGGGAAATATCAAGGAAGTTGAGAAAGAACTGGGCGTTTCATATCCAACGGTTCGAGGCAAGCTGACTGACATCATTTCATCTCTTGGATATGTAGAAAAGAAGAAAAACGAAGTAGACGAGAAAAAAGTTGTGTCTATGCTAGAAAATGGTGAAATCACAGCGGAAGAAGCCATCAAGCTCTTAAAAGAAGAATAGGGGGGATTTTTGTGAAAGAGGAAATTACAAAAGTGTTAACAATGGTTCAAGAAGGAAAAATTGATGCAGAAAAGGGATCAGAACTGATTCAAGTATTAAAAGAAAAAGAAGAAACAAGCAATAAGCTTTTGAAAAAACCGAATGAGTATTTAGATAAAACGTTAAAAATTCGAGTTGTTTCAACTGAAAACGATAATGTGAAGGTGAATTTGCCCATAAAGCTTGTCAAGCTGGTATTAATGGCTGGACACAGCATCGCAGCAAGTATTCCTCAATCAGAAAAATATGTAAAAGATATAGACATAAACCTGATTGTTGAAGCAATTGAAAACGAGTTAGATGGTCAAATTGTTGACATTAAATCGGCGAACGGAGATACCGTTTCAATCATCATTGAGTAACGGTGCGCTTATGATTCATGTAAAAGTGAAAACCAAAGAAGCTCGGTTTAGTATCCCAATTCCATATGCTCTTTTAAATGTTGCTATTAGCGTTGTTTTTTCGAAATTTATCCAGAAGCATGCAGATAAATGGACAAAAGAACATTTTAAAAGAAAAGAGCTGAATTTTACTTTTCCGCAAATAGATAAAAGTGTGCTAAAGCCTATCGTCAAGGAACTAAAGAAACATAAGGGAATGGTGCTAGTAGATGTCAAAGCTACGGATGGTACGGAGGTAAGAGTTAGACTATAATTTAGTGTAAAGTGCAGTTGGCTTTAAAGAACTAAAATAAAAATGGCTCCGATTGTCTGAGCTTATTTAATAAAAGGTCTTAAATATTTGAAAGTAGAAAAAAACTTCGGTTAGTTATATACACGAGTACTATCTAACAGTTGGGTATTCTCTATGTGTCCAAATAGAAGGAGCAAACTCTGGCGATACGGGATTGCTTCTTTTATTTATGTATAAGCTTCTGTTTATAGGCTTTGAGATAAGTTTTGATACAAAAAAGGGCCTCAATTTAGCTCAGAATCATTAAGTATAGTTGCGTTTCAAAAACCACTTCACTTTTAGTAAGAACAACAAAGTTCACCCGTTATATTTTCCACCCCCGTGCTCATATCCACACAAAATCATGAATATGTTTCTAATAAGCCGTTAAGCGTTTCAACTAGCTGCAAAAAAATATAAAAATTTATATTGACAGTGGAATTATAAGGTTTTATAATTATCCTTAATTCAAGATATTTTAATTCGAGATTTTAAAGTGATGAAAAAATAGGAGGAATAAAAAATGGTGAGCATTGGTTTATTGTTAATACGTTTAGTCATTGGATTATCTTTTATGGCCCATGGAACTCAGAAATTGTTTGGATGGTTTGGCGGCCACGGGCTAAAAGGAACGGGAGGCTGGTTTGAATCCATCGGAATGAAGCCAGGTGTTAGAATGGCGTTAATGGCTGGATTATCAGAGCTGGTAGGCGGGGCTTTATTTGCTGCAGGACTTCTTACGCCGCTTGGAGCGCTTTTAATTGTAGGAACAATGGTCATGGCGATTGTGAAAGTACACGGTCCAAATGGATACTGGGCAACACAAAACGGATATGAATATAATCTTACGCTGCTAGTTGTAGCAGTCGGTGTAGCAATCGCTGGACCAGGTTATTATGCACTCGATACTTTTATTTTCTAAAAGAGAGAATGGGTTGGAATAAGAAAGGTGCTTTTATTTTTTGACTAATATCTCGAATTCGAGATATTTACGATAAATAGTTGTAATTTTAAGAGGGATAACGAAACATATGACGAAAAATGTATCGAAGGAGATGGTAGTAATGAGTAAAAAAACAGCGGGTATTCATCATATCACGGCGATTGTAGGTCATCCTCAGGAAAATGTTGATTTCTATGCGGGCGTGTTAGGATTACGCTTGGTCAAACAAACGGTAAACTTTGATGATCCAGGAACGTATCACCTTTACTTTGGAAATGAAGGCGGAAAACCTGGAACGATTATCACATTCTTCCCGTGGGCAAATGCACGACAAGGAAAAATAGGCGACGGGCAAGTTGGCGTAACTTCCTATGTGGTTCCAAAAGGTGCGATGGGCTTTTGGGAACAACGATTAGCTAAGTTTGGAGTTCCAGCTACAAAGATGGAGCGATTTAGAGAGCAGTATTTAGAGTTTGACGATCCTCACGGTTTACATTTAGAGATTGTTGAAAGAGAAGAAGGAGAAAAAAATACGTGGCAAACTGGTGAAATTAATTCGGATGTTGCTATTAAAGGATTCGGAGGCGCTACGTTATTATCGGTTCGACCTGATGAAACAGCTCAGTTATTAGAAAATGTAATGGGTCTACAAAAAGTAGGGCAAGAAGGAGATTTTATACGTTTTCAATCATCAGCTGACATTGGAAATGTGATTGATTTAAAATTAACAACCATTGGACGGGGGCAAATGGGCGTTGGAACGGTTCACCATATTGCATGGCGAGCAAAAGATGATGAAGATCAATTAGAATGGCAGAAATACGTAGCCGATAGCGGATACGGAGTGACGGCTGTTCGAGATCGAAATTACTTTAATGCGATTTACTTTAAAGAACACGGAGAAATTCTATTTGAAATTGCAACAGACCCTCCAGGCTTTGCACATGATGAGTCACTTGAAACAATGGGAGAAAAGCTCATGCTGCCTGAACAGTACGAAACCCACCGAGATCAAATTGAAAGAGCTTTGATTCCTTTTGAAGTGAGAGAATTAGACTAAATTTTAACGAAAGAATTCTTTTAGTAATAGTAAAATGCTAGCTCGATCCCAAATTAGGTACAAAGAAGGAATTAATTTATCTATATATAAAACTAATATCTATATTTGAAACACCGTGGTAATATGAAATTAATTCCAAGTAAGGAGGTGAATAGATGACAAAAACCATTGGTCTTATTTGTGGAAGTTTACGAAAGAATTCGTATAACCGAATGATCGCTGAGTCATTGGCTACATTAGATGACTCAGCTCAATATCGCTGGATTGAAATAAGCAGCCTGCCTTTTTTTAATGAAGACCTAGAAGCCGACGGATCACCAGAGTCTGTCGCATCCTTTAGAGCTGCGATTCAAGATGTTGACGGCGTTATTATAGTTAGTCCAGAGTACAATTCCGGAATTACAGGAGTGTTAAAAAACGCCTTAGACTGGGCATCAAGACCTCGGACTTCTTCTGTTTTAAACAGAAAACCGGTTGGTCTCATTGGAGCAACTCCTGGAGGCTTCGGTACAGCATTTGCTCAAAAACAAACGAGAGAAGTACTGGAAGCTATGCAAGTTCATGTTTTACCATTTCAAAAAATGCTGATTTCGCAAGTTCATGAAAAAGTTGATGTTCAACAAAAGGTACTAACTGATGAATCAACAAAACGTTATCTTCAGCGCTACTTACAGCAGTTCATTCATTGGATTGATCAAGCGCCTGTTCCTGTTCTAGATTAAGAAAGAGAACACACCTCACGAACCTTCACCTCAGAAACAACTTTTCTTTCTATAGATGTTTTACCTAACAGATCATAAATGAAATCCAAAAAACCGTTCAAATTATAGACCGCTTGTAAGGAACGAAAAAGGTACGTGTATCCTTACTTGCCTTAATTTAAGGAGGATTATAAAATGTCTGATCTTTACTCTCGCCTTTCAAAAGATGATGCTGCTGTGCTTTTAGTTGACCACCAAACGGGCCTTATTTCTGGCCTTGTACGTGACTATGGGGTTGATGAATTTAAAAACAACGTATTGGCTCTTGGTGATACGGCTAAATTCTTTGATTTACCGGTTATTTTAACAACTAGCTTTGAAAATGGACCCAATGGCCCGCTCATGCAAGAACTCGTTGATTTGTTTCCTGATGCGCCAAAGATAGCTCGTCCTGGACAAATCAACGCATGGGATAACGAAGACTTTGTTAAAGCCATTGAAGCAACGGGCAAAAAACAGCTGATCATCGCGGGTGTAGTTACAGACGTCTGCGTTGCTTTTCCTGCGCTTTCTGCCATTAAAGCAGGCTACGAAGTGTTTGTTGTGACAGATGCTTCAGGTACGTTTAATAAGCAAGTAGCCGATGCAGCATTAACGCGTATGGCTCACGGGGGCGCACAGCTTATGAACTGGTTTAGCGTAGCGTGCGAGCTGCAGCGTGATTGGCGAAACGACGTTGAAGGTTTTGGCAATTTAATTTCTAGTCATCTTCCTGGATATCAAAACTTAATGGGCAGCTATAGAGGAGCTCAGCGCGATTTCAGCAAGCAGGGCGTTTAACGTAGCGGAGCTTCATTTTGGCATCGGTCGTTCTCTTTACATATAAGACATGAAAGTAGAATGGCATCTATGGAGCATTTATGTGACGGAGAAAATGTAACGACATAAGAGCAATTGTTAGATAGATGAGCCGACTGATGAACAGTCGGCTCATCTATCTTTTACTACGCTGCCTGTCATGAAGTATGCATCTCTTGTATATAAAATAAAATACATTCACTACAGCTTATAAATGATAGGAAGGGATGCGGAGTAGTGGAAGAAAAAAAAGTTACGTGGCTGGAGCTTTTTTATGATTTGTTATTTGTGGCAGCGGTTGCTACTGCTACGCATGTTTTGCTTCACGTTGAACAAGGGTATATTCATGGGGAGTACTTGTTAAAGTTTGTCTTAATTTTTATTCCTATATGGTGGGCGTGGACCGGACAAACGATGTTTATCAACCGGTTTGGACAAGACTTTTTGCATCAGCGCATCTTTATGATTCTTCAAATGCTGTTTGTTCTTATCATGATCTCAAGCCTGTCTGTAGATTTTGATCAATATTACGTCTCTTTTCTGATTGGCTATATTGGACTAAGAGCGTTAACCGCTCTTCAGTATCTTATTGTTCAAAAATTTGAACAGAGTGAGAGAAAAAAAGTTGCTGTGTTTTTAGGCACATGCTTTGGGATTGGGATCTTTATCTCGCTTCTTTCGCTTTTTTTTGATTCATGGATTCGCTACGCCGTGTTGTATACAGGAATTGCAGTGGACATGATTTTACCTATTTTAGGGCATAATAGACTGGCAAAATTACCGACCAACACCGCTCATTTATTAGAGCGCTTTGCTTTATTAACATTAATCCTGTTTGGAGAATCCGTTGTCAGCATTCTTGCTGTGATACAGCCTCAAAAAGGAGACTGGAATACAATCTTATTTGCGGTTATTTCATTTGTCCTGATCATTGCCATGTGGTGGCAGTACTTTGAGAACGTAGAAAAGAAAGTAAACAAATCTATTCAAAGAGCCGGGCAAACGATTATTTACGGACACTTACTTATCCTCATGTCTCTAAGCATGATTGCAGCATCAATTAAACTCATGTTTTTACATGAAGTTCACTATACATTCAGCTTATATTTTGTATTTGGCTCCGTGCTGCTTTACTTCATGGCAACGACTCTTGTTTTTCACCAATATAGATTCGAAGAACATCGTTTGAAAGTGTATCATTTAGGCTTGTTTTTAGGGATTTTAGCGGTATTTTTTATTGTTAACTTAATACTGATTGTTCCCAGCAAGCTCATCATAGGAGAATTAGCCATCTTTTTTATGATCTACGCTAGGGTTACGACCACTTAACCAAATAAAGAACGACTATATAATGGAGGTAGCAAAATGGCAAAAATTACGGTAGGAACAGAAAATGAAGCACCTATTGAACTATACTATGAGGATCATGGGACAGGAAAGCCGGTTGTCTTAATTCACGGCTGGCCACTAAGCGGACGATCTTGGGAATATCAAGTTCCGGCTCTTGTTGAGGCTGGGCACAGAGTCATCACGTATGACCGCCGAGGATTCGGAAAGTCTTCTCAGCCATGGGACGGCTACGATTATGATACATTTGCTGCTGATCTACATCAGTTGCTAGAACATTTGGATTTAAAAAATGTGACACTAGTCGGGTTTTCAATGGGCGGGGGAGAAGTAGCTCGCTATGTAGGAACGTACGGCACAGATAGAGTAGAAAAAGCCGTATTTGCAGGAGCTGTACCGCCGTTTCTTTACAAGTCAGAGGATCATCCTGAAGGAGCATTGGATGATGCAGGAATCCAAGAATTTGAAAACGGCGTAAAAAATGATCGCTTAGCTTTTCTTGATGATTTTACAAAAACATTTTTTGGAGCTGAAGACGGAAAGGGCTTAGTCAGCGAACCATTTCGACTGTACAACCGGGATATTGCCGCAGCCGCATCGCCTAAAGGAACACTAGACTGTATAGCTGCTTTCAGCAAAACGGATTTCAGAGATGATTTAGCCAAATTTACAATACCTGCTCTTATTATTCATGGTGATTCAGATGAGATCGTTCCATTTGAATATAGCGGAAAGCGAACGCATGAAGCCATTTCTGGTTCAAAATTAGCCTTAATAAAAGGCGGTCCACACGGCTTAAATGCAACGCATGCACACGAATTTAACGAAGCGCTGCTTTCGTTTTTAAGAGACAGAATGTAAGTGATTATTTTGTAGGTGAAAAATCTGACGTATGAATAGGAAAAAAAGAAGTTACCAATATGGTTACTTCTTTTTTGTTTTTAAGTGGTTAGGCATAGTAAGTGAATTTGCTTAACATCACTCTTTTTGTGATAGAAGATTTAAAAATGCTTTTAGTATCTTTAGAAGTCTCAACAACATATAGAATACTAATAGTTAACAAGAATGTAATAAAAAGTTCAATATAGCGTTTTGCAGATCCTCATGAAACTCCTTGCGATTAAAACCTTCGGGATCCTGAGAGGGAAGGAAGGTAGGAGATCTCATAAAGTCGGGAAATGGACTGAGAACTGAACAATACCCTCCATTTTCGATAACTATATGCTGAATTCGTTCTGCATCAGAAACGCCGTTTAACACAAATTCCCCATGAAAAGAAGGAGTAATCGTATCCTTTTTGCCTGTAATCATTCTTGTTCAAGATGATTATATTGTCGTAAACCACAATATAATTACTTCGTCAAACCCCAGCACCGGGTTTGATGTGGCCTTTTTACTATTAGAGAAATTAACTTCTTTAGAGAATGTTCAACAGGTGAAAAACTTAATGGGATTTAACTAATCAACAAATATTGTTTTTAGCGAAGAAACGAAAATGAACTGTTTTTAAACAGTAAAAGGAAATGAGTACTTTATTTTTTGATGTTGAAATAGAAAAAGAGTTAGACTCCTCGTTAAGAGTCTAACTCTTTTTATTTCCCTAAATTGTATAATAATATTTATCTTTTGTATAAGTTTACTTTACCTTTATCAAAGTTTGTTGTATTATATAGTTGTAGTCAAAAAAAGGAAGGTGATTACATTGAAAGAAAAAAATGGTGACTACGTTGAAAATAAAGTGTATGAGCACCGAGTTTTAAACAGGATGTCTCAAAAAGAATTGGCTGACGCAGTTGGTGTATCTAAACAAACTATATATGTGATGGAGAAGAATAATTATTCGCCTTCTCTTGTTTTAGCTTTTCGAATAGCTGATTTCTTTAACGTAGATGTGAACGATATTTTTAGTTATGTGAAAGGAAGGGATTAACATGATAACTGACAAAATAGAAAATGCCATTTTTACGCCTTTGAGAACCTGGACAGAACAATCAAATAGTAACTGGAATGTGCTTATTTGTATTGGATTTATATCGCTTATAGTAGGAGCGGTTTTAATATATGTTTTTCAAAAGAAAATGGGCATGAGTGTGTCTGACGAAAGAACAAGTCAAATCGGTTTAAAAAGTGCCCTCGTTGTACTGTATGGAGTCATTTTGTGCGACTTGATTTTTCCAAAAGAATATATGTGGCAAATTTTCTTCTTATTTAAATATTCCATTGCATTCATTGCTTCAGGTATATATCTTGCTGTTCGATATAAAAGGGATTTTTTAAACTAGAGAATGACGCAGATTTACCAGCAGTAAAAAAGCCATAGAAGGCTATACATTTCTTTGGCTTTAGTGTTTTAACTATAATTTTCTTACAACAACCTTATTAACTTCATGACAATCCTACTCTTATTTTTATGGTCGTCTTTAAACGAATAAGATTGATACATTCCTATAGACCAACCATCATTCATTCTCTTTCTTTAGTGCTCAACATTTCAGACATTCAATTATAGTAGACCATTGGTTACGTTTTATAAAATGAAATAGATGATGACCAATAACTAAATCATATTTATCACTAAATTTATAGTTAACTATATTCTCTACCCAGACGAGTGTGTCTCTACAGGAAAATATAGTGTTTACCGGAAAAGTATACTATAATTCATAGTAAAACAGATTCTATATTAAATTTCTCGTAAAAGCTGCCTTATCTGACAAATCGAGGCGGCTTTTACGTTTGCTATTTAAAAAATGGACAAAAGTAAAGAAAGATATGGGGAATTTAATCTGTGGTAAATTGAAGCATAGATTGAGTATTCATCTAACTAAATATAACGTTTCTCGTGGAGAGCAGACGCGTATTTGGATTACTTTAGATAAAAAGGAAGTTTTTAATGCTTCTTCAGCAGAATATTTAATGGAACATGATAACCTCTGGGAGGAAGTGAAGAGAAAAACAAGCAAACCTTTTCCCGAGTGTTTATATGAATGTTTCCCAGAATTCATTGGCCAGGTAGATGATATGGACTACACTGCAAGTATTCTAAAACATAGAGGCGTTTTTAACGCTGAACATGTTTATGGCGCTTTTATCCAGTATCCTCAGCTGACCATTCATCGAGCATTAAATTCTGAGAATATTATTCTTCAAGCTCTTGCATTAGTAGATAGAAGGTTAGGCAAGAGGACATTGGAAGCTTTAAGATATGATTCTAATGTCCCCCCCCTTTAATCATGAAATTTTATGAACTAAGATGCGAGGTTGATAACATCACGCCGTTCAAACATACGCCCAGTTAATAAAAAAGGAGGCTAAACTGTGAAGCCCACAAATTTCTTCATTAAAGATATCCAAGAATTTCAATCCACTAATAAAAATTTAAAAAGTATCTTTAACACAAATAAGGAATTGCCTGACCAAGTATTTAACCAAAGGTGTGATTATTATTTATTTGAAGAGTTCTATTGGGTGATGTGTGATGATTTTTGGCCTACCGTACAATATTTATCAAAAATCTTTAGTGAAAAGGAAGTTACAGTTGCGGTTTTAGATCCACACCCCACAAGCTATTTTTATAAAGAGTTTGGCTATTTTAATTACTTGAAGCTTCCTACTTCTTTATCAAGTGAAGAGTATAGGAATGCCTTAGAAATTGGACCGGAGGATTACCCTGCGGATGCTCCTTACTATAATTCAGAGAAGGTGGTATGGTTTTCTTCTTCTAAGCAGTGGGCGATATGGGGAGAAAGGAGCTTAGATATATGTGTCATAGGTTTTAATGAATCTGTTTTGTTAGACCATTTAATGACATCACCATCTAAATGGTCGTATTTAAATGAAGATGTTGAAGATTTAATTGGCTTAAATTTTAGAAATATGAAGCTTCCTCAAGACTTTAAAGACAGCTTATCAAAAAACTATGCTCATGATAGAGATAGTGGATGAGTATTATATTAATCTGTAAAAGGGACAAAGCTCTCTATAACTGCAAAAAAATTCTTTGCCCTGGAAGCAAAGGATTTTTTTATAGATAAATTCATTACGTTCAATAAGTTTCCTTCTATTACATGTGGGCAGGGGAGAACTATCGAGCAGAAAAAGAAGCTACATCAGTCCATTGCAGAGGGACTTCACACTGACTTAGACCTTTCTACAAACAATATCTTTATTACAGTAAACGAAACAACCCTTGAAAACTGGTCATTTGGGCAAGGAATCGCACAAATGGTTAATCAAAAGGAGGCACAATAAATATGAATAACGGTATTAATTCTAAGCTGCTGAACGACATGAGAGATCTTGCTCCTAACTTTGTGACTTTCTGCTTTAATCAGTATTGGCAACACTGAACAAATGCCTTTTCATCTGCAGCTGGCAAAAAAGAATGGAGTGACTGAAAAAGAAATTATTGCACTAATAACTCATATGGCTTTTTACGTGGGGTGGCCAAAAGCAGCTGCAGTACTGAATATAGTAGCGGAGAAATAATAAAGGTAAAGCACATAAATATCGTTATTTTTTAGTTTGTATTTAATAGAAAAAGCTCCCTTTAATAAGGGAGCTTTTAAAGACTTTATTTAATCCATTGAAATTCTTTTAAAGGCCAATAAGCTAATTTTGCTTTTCCTACGATTTTGTCTACGGAGATTGTTCCTACTTGAGGTGATCTGCTATCTAAGCTATACATTCTATTATCTCCCATGACAAACAATTGACCTTCTGGAACTGTTTTGCTGCCTGTAAAATCCTCAAGTTTAAAATCCTCAGTTAACGGGCCTGTTACTATTTCTTTTTTGTATTGATCCAAATAAGGCTCTTCATATTTTTTTCCGTTTATATATAGCGTGTCATTGCGATATTCTATATGATCACCCGGTAAACCAATTACTCTTTTAATATAGTCTTTTTCCTTTGTAGCGTGAAAAACGATAATATCAAATCTTTTTATATTATCTGGGTTATTTTTACCCATTTCATTAAGAATAATATGTTCACTATCTTTTAAAGTAGGCATCATCGATTCGCCGTCTACTACTATAGGCGTAAATATGTACTCTCTCACCACAAAAGCCAGGATACAAGCAATAATGATGGATTTGATCCACGAAAAAATCTCTTTCTGTTTCAATTTAAAACTCCTCTACAACCGTAATACATGTTTAAGAGTATAACACAATATATAGAAATAAACCTTTAATTTAACAATTAAAGGTTTACTTAGATGATTTTTTAACAAGTTCAATAAACTTCATTGCATGATTTTGATCCTGCTTTATTATCTTTACTTTTTGGGGATCTAAAAGAATCTTTTTTATTTTATTATCTTTCCAAATGATAGTGTTATAAGATGGAACCTTATATAAATCTCTAAACCACTCCTCGAAGGAAGAAACACGTACAGCAAAGATGCTCGCAAAGGCTATTAAAGTTGTACTAGAGGAAACAGCTGATTAATACTTAATTAGATAAAAAGAAAGCCTTGTTTTATTTTGCAAAAGGCTTTCTTTTTGCAATACAAAGCCTTTTAATCTGCTAAATGCGTTTGCGCAGCAACAGATACAAAAGGGGACCGAACGAGCCAATTATTAGCGTGACTAGTGCCCATGGCCAAAAAGAACGGTTTGTCTTTTTGGCATCATGCCACATCCATACAAGCACTAGAATTAGTGCTATCAATAAATCAAAGAATATTTGCATAGAAGCATAGTTGTTAAATGCCTGAGAAAAAATACCAAGAAAGCCATAATGATATACGGCCAAACCTGTTAAAACAGAAAAAGATACTAATACTAAAATAAGTAATGCTTTTGGTATTCGATCATTTCTAGAAAGTGTGTTGCTGTCCATTGCTTTGTGGTTTTTACTTATCAATTCAATCATCCCCCTTTCTTAAAATGTAGCACTCATTACATTTTTTATCAACAAAAAAATGAATGGGAATAATGCAAAGCAGCTAAGTTTCCTTCATAATTGTATCTATACGACAGAAAAAGACAGTAAGGAGCTTTATATGAAAAAAGGTGAAAAGAAAAAACAAGAAATTATAGAAAAAACGGCTGACTATATTTTATTAAATGGTCTGCAGGCCTCCAGTTTGCGAAATCTTGCGAAAGCAGCGGAAACCAGCGATAGAATGCTACTTCATTATTTTAATGACAAAGAGGAATTATTTACGGTTGTGCTATCCTTTATTTCTCAAAAGCTTATTTACATGCTTCACAATACAGAAATGGAGAAGCATTCATTTCAGACGCTAGTTCCCCATTTGTATAACATGATGAGAGATCCTGAAGTTCGTCCATACATTAAGCTGTGGCTTGAATTAGTTGCGGTTGCATCAAAAGAAGGGGACCCATTTCATTCTGTAGCAAAGGAAATCTGCGACAGCTTTTATCAGTTCTACCTAGATATCATTAAGGTAGACGAAGGAGAGGATAAAGAACAAGTAGCAGCACTAGCTCTTGTTACAATTGAAGGAATAGCTCTCTTAGATGCAGTAGGTGACGATGCTCGTATTACAAAAGCGATTGCGGCAATTAATAAGTGTTGATCTGCAATAAGCGGAAAATAGAACCCTCTCTATTTTTTGAGTGATAGGTTAGGAACATCAAACTCTAAAAGCAAGCGAGTAAGATAGATGTAACTACTTCTCCTAGAGAACTGTACAGAAGGCCATAGCAGTAGAAATGGTGGGGGTTCTCAAAATAAGAGCATAAAAAAAGCTATTTCAATCGTATTGGCATCGGAGTGAAATAGCTTTTTCTACTTTACATTCAAGAGTTTGTTAGTTCATGTGAACATCCTTACATGTGAAGTATATCACAAACTATTTTTGTTGTGAAGATGAAAAACGAAATTTGTATGACAAATTTTATTGCGTTGAGAGATTTTGAATGGGTTATTTAGCGTGGCCCTTACGCAGAGGCTATTTTAGAACAGCTGAGCATCTTAATAAAAATTGACGTCACCTCTCAATACCTCAAAAAAACCTGCTTCTTTTAAAGGAACCTTTCAACTTCTACAGATAAACAAACACTAGTTTATCAGGTATATTGTTAAGAGAAGTTTTAAGTGGTAAGTTTGTGTTCACTATATTTGGTATAATAAACATTTTTGGATGGCTACTCATGTACAGGAAATATAGATAACAGTAGCTCTGCCGATAAACAACCTTTTTAAAGAAAGCCATCTTATCGATAAAAATGATAAAAAGGAGGGACTCCAATGAAATTTGACGTACCTGAATTAGTTGAAGCAAAACGTCAAATTGATTCAACTTTACATAAACTCAGACAGACAGTAAAAACGTTTGAAGCTAAAGAAAATGCCGATAGATATAAATCTCAAATAACCTTAGCTAAAAGAAGGATACAAGCATTCGAACTTTCAGTAGCTCTTATTGAAAGGGAGATAAACGAACTTTCTAAAAGCTAGATGCCAGCTTTTAGAATATGAATTACAAAACGTTGGAAAACGTTATATTGCAGTAAAAGCATTTTAATTTATCTTCAATTGTCGTTTAGAGTGGAATATCAGAAAGAAAGAAACCTTAAAAATACTAGGGTTTCTTTTTTTGTAATTAGTACTCTGCGTAAGCCAGTATATCTTTTGGATTTTGGCTAAACCTGTTTCCAAAGCAGGCAGCCTTCGCACTTCTCAAAACGTATCTACGCTCTCTTTATTGCACTAAAAATAATTCATTCATTCATTTAAAAATAAGGGTTGAAGGTGACGCGACGTAATCTAATATAGTTGAACTATGACATATCAAGAAGGAGAGTAACGAAAATAAACAATCCTTTTTAGAAATGTATTCGGAACGTTATTAGAATGAAAGTAAAGGATGGGGGCATGGGAAGTGGAGAATAAAAAACGAATTCGCTCTTTAGATATATTAAGAGGACTAGCGATTCTGGGAACATTAGGAACAAATATTTGGCTGTTTGCCTATCTGGGAGATATAAATTATATATTTACTTTTAACCATAATCAATGGTGGTTATCAGGAGATGACTTTTTAAGAATCCTTTTTCTGTCCTTAATTAACGGAAAATTACTTGGCCTCTTAGCCATTATGTTTGGTGTTGGTTTAGAACTGAAATATCAGCAATCAAAACGATTAAATCAGACTTGGCCGGGAAGGTACATATGGCTGTCTTTACTTTTATTAATGGAAGGGCTTTTGCACTTTATTTTTGTCTTAGAGTACGACATTTTAATGTCTTATGCAGTAACTGCCATTGTCGTATCACTTATCGTAAAAATGCGAAAGAGAATGATACGAATAGCAATGATTAGTGCAGCAGCGATTCATCTTTTCTTTATAGTACTTGTGTTCTTAGGTGTGCTAACTAACTCAATAGGAGATGAGCTAGTTGCTGTGCCAAAAGAAGTGATGAACCTTTATCAACATGGATCATGGATGAATCAAATTCAGTATCGACTTTTTCATTTTTGGGAGCTGCGCACAGAAGCAATTTTCGTCATTCCATTTAATATATGTATGTTTTTAATTGGTGTTTTACTAGTGAGAATAGGGGCTTTTGACAATAACTCCAATGGTATTAATATCAGAAAGAGGATGATGAAGACAGGACTTTTAGTTGGGCTACCTCTAAACCTATTATTATTTGTTCCTGGAGGATACTTTGATTTTCCAGTAAGGTATGTGTTTGCCCCTATTTTATCGATTGGATACATGGGAGCTATTAGTTTCCTAATTGAAAAATTTCAGGCCTTTTCATTATGGAGAGTTTTAGAAAAAGTAGGTAAGATGTCTTTAAGTTGCTACGTGTTACAGAATGTTTTAAGCTCAATTTTATTTTATGGATGGGGCCTTGGATTGGGTGGACACCCTCGTTCATTCTTTGTCATTTTTGTTTGGGTATTAATCTGTTTGTTTCAAATGTTATTTGCTACTTTGTGGCTTCGTTATTTTAAAATGGGTCCTATGGAATCAGCGCGTAAACGCTTAGCCAATTTAACTATAAGGAAAAATATAAAGAAAGATCTTAAAATGTAAGTCAGCTTCTTTTGGATGAATATCAAACATGTTATAAGAAGCAAAACTTTTACATAGAATTTTATGTTAAATTGATATTAGATATTAGAAATTTTAACCAATTAATAGTCCGTAGAGGAGAATTAAAGAAAATGGCTAACTTCTTCTTAATACTTATCGGCTTCTTTATTATCATTGCAAATATCGTTGGATTTATCTCCTACCAAAAAAAGAAAAGTTTATACGCTGCTGCTTTCACAATATTGATACTGGCGGCTTTATTTGGGGCAATAGGCGGTATATTAGCACTGTTGATCATTAGAGACGCTTTTGCCATATTTTATGGTTTACAAGTTGGATACTATTTACTTATCAATAGTGCGGTTGTTCTGTTAATGGCAGTTATAGTCACAGTTATAAAACAATATAACAATAAATAAAAAATTTGCTTAGTAAGACTTATACTTCATAAATTTGTAGTTACCATAATCACCCTATAAGTAGTTAAACAACAAAAAGCTCTTTCATAAGAGCTTTTTGTTGTTTAAGAGTAGAATTTAATTATCTACATCATTAGCATTAAACGTATCTTTTGTAACGTTCAATATATGATCACTAATGTTAACTGTTTTGTTATTTACCCACTTAACTTTGGCTGTTTCCTGAGGGTAATTCCAATAGATGTTTTTCTTTTTATTAAAAACTTTATTTGTATAAGTCACTTCTCCTCTAATAGCAAAAGGTGTAGTCGCTCCACCACTTGAACGATAAATCTTTACTATGTAATCACCGTTAGGAGATGTACTTTGAGAAATATATTCTCCCTTTGGAGCAAATCGTAGATAACTAGGCGCAAAAAGAAACCACCAAACAAATCCTATAACTAGAAGAGAGCTTAATGCAGTCAAACACACTATATATCGTTTTTTCAATTTCTAACCTCTATTCAGATGGACTCAATTATAATTTTGTTCCTATCTGATTATATATCAGAATTGAGTTAAAAAATCATGAGTATTATATACAAAATCAGTTTACATAATACCTGTTTCAACAATCAAAACAGCCTTTAGATTGGTAAATCTAAAGGCTGTTAGTATATCTAGATATTTAATATTCCTTGTATGTAACAGTTACATTCTTATAATCATTAGGGCTTATTGGGTCGAATAGATAGTGGATTTTTAATTTGTTATGATTCATCCATTCTAATTTGTAGTTATTCTCGTAAAACATTCTGTAACCATCATCACCACGAATATCCACAAGTTTTTTTGATAATAATTTAAATTTCAACAGTTGATAGACCTCACTATGACGCGTTTCTTTAACCACAAAAGCTTCATTCCTGCTAGGAGAATAAAAAGTAGTGTATGCAGTATCACTATCTATAAGCAGCCACCAACAAAAATTACTTACTATGAGAAAGGTCGAACATATAACAGTAAGGGTTTTTAAAGTTTTATCTTTTAGTTTATACATAATAATCGTGGTAACGGATAATAAGATTACGGTATTTATAATAAGGTCAATAGTGTCCTGAGAAAAGTTGGTGCCTTGCACGTAAATGCCATTCAAATTTAGAACAAGCATTATAATTTTCAGTAGAATACTTAATACACAAATGAATAACGTTATAACAAAATTTCTTCCCAAATTGATTTAACCTCTTTTAATTTTTAAATTCCTTTTAACCCCATTTTATCATAATTATTCTTTGGAAAGTTCTTTATATCATGTATAAAACTAGTGCACATAACCATTCTTTCCGACACACAACCCAAAGGGATAGCTATAGATTTATTATTATTATTCAGCCTTTTATAAATAAAATAAAAAAAACACTTGATAATTTGTATGCGTTTTCATATTATAAATAAAAAGGTAGTAACTTTTTTTAAAACATTGTGATGTTATGAAGGGGGAGGTGATTTTAGTATCAACTTAGAGGAGGTTATAAGTTTGGAAGTGTATCAAAATTGTAATCTCCTATGTGATGCATGTTTAATGTGAAGTCTCAAAATGTGTTAATCAAAGGGGGAGAACTTATGGAACAGCCATTGGTTCAAAATGTAGAACATTCAATTAATACGCCTAAGAAACTAAGACTTAAAGAGAAGGTTGCTTATGGATTGGGAGATGTAGGAAATAACTTTATGTTAGACTTGGGTCAAATTTATTTGCTGAAGTTTTATACCGACGCGTTAGGCTTGCCTTCTGCAACAGCAGGTTTAGTATTTTTAATTACGAAAATATGGGATGCGTTCGCTGATATTACAGTAGGTACTTGGATTGATAATCGAAAGAAGATAGGTCCTAAAGGGAAATTTAGACCATTCTTTCTTTATGCTGCAATACCGCTTGCTTTGATAACGATAGTCAGCTTTACTAATCCCGATTTTTCAATAACCGGAAAGATTATATGGGCATATGTAACGTATATGGCATTTGGAACAATTTATAGCATTTCAAATATTCCTTATGGATCAATGGTACCTGCGATGACAAAAGATCCCGTTGAACGAGCAGAAATGGCATCATTTAGACAAGCAGGATCAAATTTAGGCCTTCTTATTACAACTGTAGGGTTTATGCCGATTGTCTTAATGTTTAACAATCAATCTACTGGTTATTTAGTGGCTGTATCTATTTTTGCATTTTTGGGCGTTTTATTACAAGTCTATTGTTATGCCAATGTAAAAGAAAGATATGTGTATGAAAAACCCCAAAACACAAATGTAAAGCTGACTGACAGCTATAAAGGTCTTTTTAAGAATACGCCTTTACTCATTCTTTGTTTAGTTAATTTGTTTACCTTTTCAGCTTTTAACGTCAAGCTTGCTGTACAAGTCTATTTTTGTCAGTACGTTTTAAAAAATGTAGCAATCGTTCCTTATATGGGCTTTTTTAGTATCGGCTGTGTATTTATCGGCGTAGCAATGGTTCCTTTCATGGTTAAAAAAATTGGAAAGAAATCTACGTACATATTAGGGTGCGCGATTTGGGCTGTAGGAGATATTTTAGCTTATGTTTTTGCAGATAACGCAGTGATTTTTATTACATTAGCTTGCTTTGCTTTCTTCGGAAGCTCATTTGTAAACAGTTTGAACTGGGCATTAGTTTCTGATGCTGTAGAGTATGGCGAATGGAAGACTGGAAATCGATCTGAAGGTGTTGTGTATTCTTTCTTTACGTTCTTCCGTAAACTTTCTCAAGCGCTTGCAGGTTTTATTCCTGGCGTTGTGTTAGGAGTTGTGGGTTACGTTCCAAACGCGGTGCAAAGTGCAAATGTACTGGAGGGAATCAGAGGGTTAATGTTTATTTATCCAAGTGCATTAGCCATTGCAACGATTGTTGTCATGTTTTTCTTTTATAAACTTTCTGATGAAAAATACAATAAAATCGTAGCGGATCTTGCTAAAAGTAAAAATAGAATACCAATGTAAGATGATAGGTAAAATGGACGAAATACAAAATTAATTTAATAATCTAGCAAAAAGTACTTGAAATATTGGTGGCGTTTTCATATTATAAATACAAAGGTTATTATAAATTATATAAAGGTCATTATCTTTTAGGGGTAATAGTCACTTAACTGGAGGTATAAAGATGAAGTATTTTTTAGATAGTGCAATTTTAGAGGAAATTCGTTACGCGTATGAAAACTGGGCAATTGATGGAGTTACAACAAACCCTCGCCACATTATGAACAGCGGTAAACCATTTTTAACGGTTCTAGATGAATTTGCAAGTGAATTTAAAGGAGTCGAAAACTTCCCAATTTCAGTGGAAATCAATCCTCATTTAGATAATGCTAGAGATATGGTAGAAGAAGGGACAAAGATTGCTAAGCTGTCGTCAAACTTTGTTATTAAAATTCCATGCACAGAGCCTGGCTTAATTGCAGCAAAGGAATTTGAAAAACAAGGTATTTCTACTAACGTCACTCTTGTCTTCTCGCCATCACAAGCACTTCAGCCTGCAAGAATCGGTGCTAAATTTGTATCTCCATTTGTCGGCTGGAAAGAAAATAGCGGGGACGATACAACTCAATACATTCAGGATATTGTGAATATCTATAAAAACTACGATTACAACACAGAAATCATTGTTGCTGCTTTACGTAATGGTAAACAAATTGTAGATGCGGCAAAAGCTGGTGCGCATATTGTGACTTGCGGATTTGATGTATATAAAGAAAGCTTCCAGCATGCGTTCACAGACTATGGTTTAAACAAATTTCGCAACGCTTGGGATAATACAGTCACAGAAGCTCCTGTCTTAAAATAAACATATGTATTTTATAAAAGGCGCCTCTTAGAATCTTATTATCTTCTTGGAGGGGCTTTTTACATAGAAAAGGAGAGAAGAAAACGTTGAGCAGCTTTCAATACATGAAAGACTTAAATAAACATGTACCTTTTTATCATATAGAGGACAGCAAATTTAAGCCTTATGGAAAGGTAATTAATGAATACGATTTCAGTGAACTAGAAACATATATGGATAGTTTAACTATTCCTCAAGATCAGAATGTATACGTAGCATCCGTTACTGAGATGGAAAACACCATTATTAAGAATCAGCTTCAAGAAGCTTTTTATGGTGAGATGCCTATTCAAATTGGATATTGTAATGGTCCTAATTCAACTTTGAATGGTCTTGAGTATCATAAAAGCAGTGAAATTAACATCGCTATAACGGATATGGTTCTTTTATTAGGTAAGGTACAGGAAGTTGAAAATAACTTTTTTAATTCAAGTGATGCAATCGCTTTCTTTGTACCTGAAGGAACAGCAGTTGAATTGTATGGTACGACATTACATTTTGCTCCTTGTAAGGTCAATAACGAAGGGTTTAAAACAGTCGTCATTTTACCTAAAGGAACAAATGATCCGTTATCAACTAATATTCAAAAAAGAACAAAAGAAGATGAGTTATTGTTTATGAAAAATAAATGGTTAATTGCTCATCCTGAAAGAGAGCAATTAATCAATAAAGGTGCACACCCAGGTATAAAAGGAGAAAATATTAAAGTTTATCAATAAAGCGCATGAATGTTAGACAAAAGACTAAGCTCTATTAATTGATGGGAGAGAGAAAAATGTCAGGTACCTTAAACGTGACTAAAGGGGTAAATGTGGAGATCTTACAAGATGGATTTGAAGTTGCTCTTAACGGTGTAGTTCTGCTTCAGCATACAATACAAAAGCCAATGCTGTTTGTTGGTTATGGAGAAGAAACGATTGAAATGTATCGAGGGAACTTTGATATTAAAGATTATGTGACTGAACGTACAGCTCTTCGCTACGCGAATGTTGAAGAAGTAGAAGGGGCTTATAAAATTGATTTCTCCAGCTTTAACAATGGAGATACTATGCTGTCTCTTATAGTTAAGGAAGAAGAGGATCGTCTAAAAGTAGAATACCAAAAACACGATGCGAACATTAACCGCTTTTGGTTACGAGTAGCTGCAGATGAACAGGAAAAAGTCTATGGATGCGGAGAACAACTTTCTCATTTTAATATGAGAGGAAAAAACTTTCCTTTATGGACATCTGAGCCGGGCGTAGGAAGAAACAAACAGACATATGTAACATGGCAAGCTGATGTAGTTGATAGAGCTGGAGGAGATTACTATAATACCAACTTTCCTCAGCCTACATATGTATCTAGTAAAAAGTACTATTGTCACGTAGAAACAACGGCATACGCGGACTTTGATTTTCGCAATGAGACGTTCCATGAACTGCAGGTTTGGGAAGTACCTGAATATATGCTGTTTGAAACGGCGGATACGTACCTTGAATTAGTTGAAAAAATTACGGGTTTATTCGGAAGACAGCCCGAGCTACCAGACTGGGTATATAACGGCGTGGTTTTAGGTATTCAAGGTGGTACAGATGTTGTTGAACAAAAATTAGAAAAAGTTTTAGCGAAAGGTATGAAGGTATCTGGAGTATGGTGCCAAGATTGGCAGGGCAAACGTATTACTTCTTTCGGCAAACGCTTAATGTGGAATTGGAAATGGAACGAGAGTGAATACCCGGAGTTAGATAAAAAAATTGCAGAGTGGAAAGAAAATGATATTCGTTTTCTAGGTTACATTAATCCATATGTAGCCATTGAAGGTGATTTATATAAGGAAGCTGAAGATAAAGGATACTTAGCATTAAATACGGAAGGAAATACGTATTTAGTGGATTTCGGTGAATTTTATTGCGGAGTTGTGGATTTTACCAACGAAGAGGCTACCCAATGGTATAAACAAGTTATTAAAGAGAACATGATTGATTTTGGATTAGACGGATGGATGGCCGACTTTGGCGAATACTTACCAACGGATGTTGTGCTCAAAAATGGAGTCGACGCTAAGATTATGCATAATGCTTGGCCGACAATGTGGGCAAAAGCGAACTATGAAGCGGTATCAGAAGCAGGAAAACTTGGTGAGATTGTATACTTTATGCGCGCCGGATATACGGGCATACAAAAATACTGTACGCTTCTTTGGGGCGGAGATCAAAGCGTAGATTGGTCGCTGGATGATGGTTTAGCTTCCGTTATTCCTGCAGCTTTATCATCAGGAATGAGTGGCTGTGGCTTACACCATAGTGATATTGGCGGGTACACAAGTCTACATGGTAATAAACGTTCAAAAGAGCTGCTGATGAGATGGGCAGAAATGGGAGCCTTCACGCCTATGATGAGAACACATGAAGGAAATCGTCCGGATGATTGTTTCCAGTTTGACGGTGATGAGGAGACACTAGAGCATTTAGCAAGAATGTCTAATGTTTATGTAACGATGGCACCTTATATTAGATCACTTGTAGAAGAAAATGCGCGACGTGGAATTCCTGTTCAGCGACCTTTGTTTATGCACTATGAAGAAGACGAAAAAACATATGATATTCAATATCAATATTTATTTGGTGAAGATGTACTTGTTGCGCCGGTTCATCAAGAAAACCAAACAGAGTGGGAAGTATATTTACCACAAGATCAGTGGGTCCATGTATGGAGCGGTGAAGAGTATACAGGAGGATCGGTTACTGTTCAAGCGCCATTAGGTTATCCACCTGTATTTTACCGTAAAAAATCTATATGGAGTGAGTTGTTTTCTAAACTACTTCACATCTAATTTAAGAGCTATTTATATAAGAAATATAGTCAAACAGAGAAATAGTATTGATAAAGGTAATGATGTATTTTAAAATGGTTATAACAAATAGTTTTACGACAAGGGGAACTCTATATGCAAAATACAACAGTTTTATATGTGCCTATAGGTAGAAAAACATTTGATATTGAAGCAGCTGAAATGTATCGTCAAAAAAGTATGGAGTGGCTGAACGGCAACTGCAGTACTCTTATTGCGCCGGAGCAAATTATAACATCAGTTGAAGAATTACAGGGATTTCTTGATTCAATTAAAGGGGATAAGATTGATACCGTCTTATATCAAAGCGTTACGTTTGCCGACGGTGAATTTATGGTTAAGATATTGGAGTATTTTAAACAGCCTGTAATTGTTTGGTCAGTACGTGAGCCAAGTGTAGGGGGACGTTTACGTTTAAACTCGCTAACAGGCGGAAATAGCACCAGTAATGTGCTGCGTAATCATCAGCATCCGTTTGCGTTTGTATTTGGAAATCCAGGTGAGAAAGCGTTGCAGGATCGTCTATTAAGACAAATTAACGTTATGCGCGTGTTAAAAGCATTAAATGAATTAAAAATTGGAGTAGTGGGAGATTATCCGCCGGGATTCTTCTTTTCACAAGCTAACGAAGATGAATTAAAAAACGCACTTGGCGTAACTCTTCATAAGATGGATTTACAAGAAGC
The DNA here is from genome assembly GCF_049368575.1 of Priestia sp. 40. Lineage (NCBI taxonomy): Bacteria > Bacillati > Bacillota > Bacilli > Caryophanales > Bacillaceae > Priestia > Priestia sp. 40. Next base: position 382,065 of record NZ_JBMPZA010000005.1, on the reverse strand, counting down.
GTTTAAAGAGTGCGTAAAACTTCCAGAACACGAATGGATAGGGGAAGTTGAGCGGGCAGAAAAGCAGGTGATTGGTCTAAATCGAAACGATGAAACCGTTGCTAAATTTGCTCAATTTTCCACTTATATTAAAAAGCACATTCAACGTGAAGAGTTAGATGCATTAGCTATGCGATGTTGGCCAGATTTCTTTAATGATTTAGGAGCTGCTCCGTGCTCAACTTTATCTCAGTTTACGGAAGACGGAATGGTGACATCCTGTGAGTCAGATATTCACGGATCAATCTCCATGTTTATCCTGCGTGAGTTAGCAGGGGGAAATGCACCTTACCTGGGAGATTTAGTTCACATAGACGAAGAAAAAAACTCAGTTGTTTTTTGGCACTGCGGTGCAGGAGCATATTCGCTTGCCAATCCTTCTACCGGAGCAACAGCAGGGGTTCATCCTAACAGAAAAATTGGTTTTGCGATGGATTTTGGATTAAAAGCAGGAGAAGTAACGATCTTCAGGGTAAGTCATACGCCTGATGGGTATCGCCTTCTAGTGATGAAAGGAGATGCCTTAGATGTAGAGCAGCCTTTTACAGGTACATCTGTAGAAGTGGAACTGGCGACAAATGCATCAGACACACTTTATGAACTTATGCATGCGGGATATGAGCCTCACTTTGCACTAGTGTATGGTGATGTGACAGAACATCTAATTGAACTAGGCCGTATGCTTAATCTAGAAACAAAAGTCTATATCTAAGAAAATCGTACTTCTCTGCTACAGTAAAAGTTAGCCAATACTATATAATAATACCAAACGCTAACTTAAAAGGAGTTTGAGAACATGAAAGATACAATAGGTTCTAATAAAAATATCGCGCTTTATCTTCAAGTAAAAGATGTCTTAATTAAACGTATACAAGAGAAAGTTTGGAAGCCGAATACGTTAATTCCAACAGAACAAGAATTAATGCAAGAATTTGATGTAAGCCGTACTACCTTAAGACAAGCTATTTCTATGCTAGTACAGGATGGACTGCTGGAAAAAAAACAAGGCAGGGGGACAATCGTAAAGCCTCAGCCACTGATCGGCGGCAGCTTAGGCAAGCTTAAAGGACTAGCAGAAGAAGTAGCGGAAAAAGGATTAACACCGAATTCAAAGCTCATTCGTACTGATTTTAAAAAAGATTTATATTATGAAACTTCCATGCTGGAATTGGATGCTGGAGAAGAGGTTTTAGTTATTGAACGAATTCGTTTTGCCGATGAGGTACCTATTGCGATTGAACGTTCTTGTTGGCCTACGCATATTGGGAAAATACTAGTTGAACAAGATTTAAATCATGCAAAATTTTATGAAGTACTAGAAGAGAATGAAATCTTCTTAAAACGAGCTAAAGAGAAGATATCAGCGATTAATGCAACCATTTATGAAGCCGATCTGTTAGGCATACGAGGCGGAGAAGCTTTACTTGAAATGACACGAGTAAGTTATGGTTTTGATGATAAACCACTTGAATTTACGGTAACAAAATATCGCAGTGATAAATATCATTACAATATTGAGCTTACAAGATAAAACGCTAATACAATTGGGGATGTGGAGATAATGACAAGTTTAACTCAAGTCAAACAATATGGTTTATATGTAAACGGGGAATGGGAAACAACAGCAGAAAAAATGGAAGTCTTAAATAAATATACGCAGCAGCCTGCAGCTGAAATCTCGGTGGCCACAAAAGACGATGTAAATAAAGCTGTAGCCAGCGCGAAAGCTGCATTAAAAAACACTTTTTCACCGTACGAACGCTACCAAGTATTAATGAAAGCAGCTGAGCTACTGCTAAGCCGCCAAGAAGAATTTGCTGAAATCTTGGCTACTGAAGTTGGTAAGTCTATTCGTGAATCTCGCGGAGAAGTTGAGCGTGCGGCTACAACTTTACAAATTTCAGCGGAAGAGGCAAAGCGTATTCATGGAGAAGGTGTGCCTGTTGAATCGGCTCAAGGCTCGGAGAATCGTATGGCTTTTACAGTAAAAGTCCCGGTTGGAGTTGTTGCAGCTATCACACCGTTTAATGTACCTATCAATCTAGTTTGTCATAAACTTGGACCGGCAATTGCAGCTGGGAATAGCGTAGTATTAAAGCCTGCTGAAGTCACTCCAATTTGTGCGCTCAAGCTAGCTGAGTTAATGGAAGAAGCAGGGCTGCCAAAAGGGCGCCTTCAAGTATTGACTGGAGATGGGGCAGAAATTGGTGAATGGTTATTAGAAAACCAGGATGTTAATATGTTTACGTTCACAGGAAGCCCAAGAGTAGGAGAACTTATCCGATCTAAGGCGGGTTTACGTAAAGTTTCACTTGAACTAGGAAATAATTCGGCTACTGTCGTACATAAAGACGCTGATTTAGAAAAAGCTGCATCTTTAATTTCTCAAAAAAGCTTTAATAACGCAGGACAAGTTTGCATTTCGGTTCAACGAATTTATGTTCATACGAATATTTATACTGCTTTTGTTAATAAGCTAAAAGAAAAAACAGAAAAGTTAGTAGTTGGTAATCCAATGGATGAGCAAACTGATATTGGACCTATGATTCGTCTTAAAGAAGCAGAGCGAGTGGAAGAATGGGTAAAAGAAGCGGTGGAAGAAGGGGCAAAAATTGAACTAGGAGGAAAGCGTGACGGTGCTTTCTATCTTCCTACAATTTTGACCAATGTAAATGATGAGATGAAAGTTTGTCGTCAAGAAGTATTCGGGCCAGTAGTAGCCATTGCTCAATATGATGAGATTGATGAAGTGATTTCAAAAGTAAATGATTCTGACTATGGGTTACAGGCAGGCCTTTTTACGAACGACTTACAGTTTGCTATGAAGGCAGCTCGTGAAATCGAAGTAGGCGGATTAATTGTAAATGATGCTTCAGCGTATCGTGTCGATCATATGCCGTATGGCGGTGTGAAAAAGAGCGGTAACGGAAAAGAAGGTCCAAAATATGCAATTGAAGAAATGACGGAAGAACGTATCATTGTTCTAAATTTATAATTTATTAGTTTAAATGAAAGACCTAGATTCTTAATTTTCTAGGTCTTTCATTTGGAAAATAACAAAGAAAAAATGACGAAGGTGAACAAACATGGAGTTCCTAACAATCCTTCTTCCTATTTTCGGGATTTTTGCACTTGGATTTATTGGACAAAAGAAAATAGGATTTGATACAAAAACGATTTCAACAATGGCACTTTATTTGATGTCTCCAGTTCTAGTGTTCAAAACATTTTACACAACCAAATTTACGATTGATTACTTATATCTTACGTTATACACATTTGCACTTTGCTTTGCATTAATTGCTGTCGTCTATATTATTGCTTATTTTCAGCGATATTCTACTTCAGAAACCTGTGGAATGATATTAGCGTCTTCATTTATGAATAATGGAAACTACGGTACACCTGTTGTTTTATTACTTTTTGGCGTTACCGGCTTAGACTCTGCCATTATTCTCATGGTCATACAGCAACTGGTCATGTGTACAGTTGGAGTTTACTATGCTGCGAAAGGAAGTCCAAATGGAAATGGTATAAAATCAGCCATTGACGCAGTCCGACGGATACCCATTGTGTATGGGGGACTTTTAGGAGCTATATTTCAGTTTCTTCATATTCCATTAAGCAACTCTGTAAAAGAAGCGGTTGATTTAGTAGCGGGTGCAGCTATTCCCACCATCATGATTGTACTTGGAATGCAGCTAGCTAAAATATCAATTAGAAATTTAGCCAAAGCAAAAGTTTCATGGTCATTAGCGATCAAACTTGTGATCTCGCCATTTATCGCTTATATACTAACACTTCTGTTACCGGTGGACGAGATGGTGAAACAAATAATGATTATTATGGCTGCTATGCCCACAGCTGCGAATACAACTATGTACGCGCTTCAATTTAATACAGAGCCGGAGTTTGTATCAAGTGCAACGTTAATTAGTACCTCCTTAAGCCTTGCTACATTACCTATCATTTTTCTAATTGTTTTATAAAATGACACAGAAAAACGTTCCAATATAGGTTGAAAAAATAATTTTATTATATGACTTTAAAAGGAGTAGTCAACGTGAATTCTCCTCATAATGCTGTTTTAAAAAGATATTTAAAATTTATTTTCTATTTTAGTTTTGTGTTCTTCTTATACTTTTACTTCACCTATAGTTTTCAACACTACCTGACGAAATATTTATTTCTTAATTGTTTACTGACAGGGATCTCTTTTTTAATTCGAAATTTAAGAGGTTATACGGAAAAACTGTAAAGGCATCGCTAAAAGAAAAAACTTATTAAAAGGACCTATGGATTCTTTTAATAAGTTTTTTTGGGTTTTAGTATGATCCTTGAGTATATCTATACAGCGGAGGGGCTCCAATCACTAGTGAATAAAAAGAGCGCCTTACAGCTCATATAAAAATACAAGAGAAATAAATAACAATTTTACTAAATTTCTTGCTTTCATCTAATCTACATAGTATATTTAAATCGTAATGATTACGATTTGTGTATAGGAGTGTTCCAATGAAGAAAATACCTGTTACCGTTTTAAGTGGCTATTTAGGCTCTGGAAAAACTACATTATTAAATTATATTTTAAAGAATCGACAAGGATTAAGAGTAGCAGTCATTGTAAATGACATGAGTGAAGTCAATATCGATGCTGAATTAGTAAAGCAGGGTGGAGATTTATCTCGAACTGAAGAAAAGCTTGTTGAAATGTCAAATGGGTGTATTTGCTGTACTTTAAGAGAAGATCTTCTGATTGAAGTAGAGAAATTAGCTAAAAGAGGAAATATTGATTATATAGTAATTGAGTCTACAGGCATAAGTGAACCCGTTCCTGTAGCACAAACGTTTTCATATATCGATGAAGAAGTAGGAATTGATCTAACTCAATTCTGTAAACTTGATACGATGGTGACGGTTGTAGATGCAAATCGCTTCTGGAAAGATTTCGAGTCAGGAGATTCTTTACTTGATCGTAAAGAAGCGTTAGGAGAAGAGGATACAAGGGAAATAGCAGATCTACTAATTGACCAAATTGAATTTTGTGATGTGCTGATTCTAAACAAATGTGACCTCGTAACAGAAGATGAGCTGCTGAAATTAGAGAACGTACTAAGAACATTACAACCTAGTGCTAAAATTATTCGTGCTATTCATTCACAAGTTGATTTAGGAGAAATTTTAAATACGAACTTATTTGATTTCGATAAAGCGAGCGCTTCGGCTGGGTGGATAAAGGAACTCAATGAAGGTCATCATGCGCATACACCTGAAACAGAGGAATATGGAATCAGTTCTTTTGTCTATGACATAAAAAGGCCTTTTCATTCAGAACGTTTTACTGAATGGGTTTATTCAATGCCAAAGCAAATAGTGAGAGCTAAAGGGATTGCATGGTGCGCTAGCCGAAATAACGTAGCGCTTTTAATGTCTCAAGCTGGACCATCTGTAAGTATTGAGCCTATTTCTTATTGGGTTGCCTCCTTGCCAAGAAACCAACAAGAGCAAATTATTAAACAAAATCCGCATTTATTGGATGAATGGGATGATCAGTTTGGTGACCGTCATACCAAATTAGTATTTATCGGTGTGGATTCAGAACAAGATAAAATTGAAAAGGAATTAGACCAATGTCTTCTAACGGAGGAAGAGCTGGGAGAGGATTGGAGTAAGTTTACAGATTCCTTCACTTGGAAGTTACAACAGGCGTAGTAGAAAATATCTTATCTCATTTGTGGCTTCTAAAATGTCAAAAGGTTTGATTTATACTGCAATCGAAGGAAGCAGGTTAATACTTTTTAACCTGCTTATTCTTCATAAGGTGTAATGATTGGTTTTTTATACTAAAACGTAAAGAAAGCGAGAATAGGATGATTTTATCTGATAAAACTATCGAGCAGAAAATAAAAGACAAACAATTACATATTGAACCGTTAACGGATAATCAAATTCAACCTGCTTCAGTGGATTTAAGAATAGGATCTAGCTATTTAAAGGTTAAAGAGCATCAAGTAGGTGTTATGTCTTTAGACCAAGAAATTAAATATGAACACCTGAAAAATGATGAAATAATTATTCCGCCGCATTCGTTCTTGCTGGCAACTACATTGGAGTACATTAAACTTCCCAACGATTTAACTGCTTTTGTAGAAGGCAGAAGCTCTATAGGCAGAATGGGGTTGTTTATCCAAAATGCCGGCTGGGTAGATCCAGGGTTTGAAGGACAAATTACTCTTGAACTATATAATGCTAACCGCCTGCCCATAAGGCTAATTAAAGGGTGGAGAATTTGCCAACTAGTATTTGCTCAAATGGATCAATCGACCATTAATCCTTACAGAGGAAAATATCAGGGACAAAAGAATGCTACCGGCAGTAAAATTTTCTTAGATGAGGGTAGATAGAGGAATTAAGATTAATAGAAGAATTCCGGTATGATGTGAAACAACAGAGTATAACAAAAGATATATTGAAACTAAAAGTAAGCGCTCAGGTCATATGAAAGAAACGAAACATTGAATATAAAAGAAGAAATGAGTGAAGATAGGTGAAAAAAATTGAAATATATATACTTGGTGGTTTTTTAGGGAGTGGAAAAACGACCTTATTACAAACTATTTTAGAGCAAGAGAAGAAACGAAAGAAAAAAGTGGCTGTTTTATTAAATGAAATAGGAGAGCACTCTGTTGATACAGATATTATTGGAAGAGAAACGCCGTTAAGAGAGTTTTTAAACGGCTGTATTTGCTGCACGATGAAGGATCAATTAGAACTGCAGCTATTATCTCTCTATCAACAGCATCAACCAGATGTTATTTACATAGAAACAACGGGAGTTGCACATCCTTTAGAAGTTTTAGACGCCTGTTTATCCCCTATTATTGCGCCATATATTGATGTTAAGTCTATTATTAGCGTCATTGATTTAAGCAGATGGAAAGATCGTAAGAAATTGAATAAATCAATTCAGAAGCTGCTTGTAGAACAAATAAAATATAGTGATCATTTAATCTTAAATAAAAGTGATTTAGTGACCAAAGAAGATCAATTATCTCTACAAGAGGAAATAAGAGAGGTGAATACTAAGGCTCAAATGAGCAAAACAACATATGGGAATATTTCATCCCTAGAAGAAATTAATCATTCCTTTCATTCCTCTGTGGATAATCATACTGAACTACACGTTCATCACCATCTGCATATTCAAACGATGACTTATCAATTTGAAGGTAAAGTTATAAAAGAAAAATTTGAAAAATGGATAAAAGAACTGCCTGGTACTATTTATCGAATAAAAGGCTTTTTACAGTTTGTAGGAAGTGAGGAAGATACTTATTTATTTCAATATTCATATGGAATTCCTTACTCTTTTCCACAAAAAAAATCCTTTCCAAACAATCTCGTCTTTATTGGCGAAAAATTTGATAAAGAAAAGTTAAACAAAGAGTTAAAAAGCTTAGAAGAAAGCGCGAAGCAAAAAAGCTTTCTATAAAAAAGACGAAATCTTCACAATTTATCTATCCAATAAGGGGGGAAATAAATGAACCTAGATCATTTATACAAGCATGTAATAATGGATCATGCTAAAAATAGAAGAAACCACAGAACGATGGAATCCCACACTCATAAAGTACATTATAAAAACCCTACTTGTGGGGATATCATGACAATGTATGCAGTCATTAAAGGCGATAGAGTGCAAGATATATCTTTTATAGGAGAAGGTTGTTTTATTAGTATGGCTTCTTCGTCAATGTTTACAACCATAGCAAAAGATAAAAAAACAGAAGAAATAAAGGATATTTCTACCCTTATAAAAAACATGATTGTACATGGAAGTAAAGTAGAAGATCCTCAAATACAAGATGCGATTAGTTTAAAAGATATTCATAAGCTGCCTGCAAGACATAATTGTGCGTTAATGCCCTGGCAAGCATTTGATAAATTGTTAAAAGTGAAACAAGAACAACAAATTAAGTAAAAAGCAAAAAAATTATGCTGCTCCATTTTGGACAAATCCTCTCACAATCATTGTAAGACCTTAATTAAATGGTGTCGTTCTATGTGTTACCTCATGCAAAAGAAATATATGCACCTATCGCAGCAGCAATCGATTCTATTTTTCCAACTAAACATGCCTTTACAATGAAAACTGACAGTGGAATCAGCATTTTGGTTCATATTGGTACCGATACAATACAGCTAGAGGGCATCCCTCTTGAGCTTGGTGCTAATGAAGGAGATTATGTGAAACCAGGTGATTTCCTAGGTACTGCTGATTTTGATTATATAAAAGACAAGGGTAAGGGAATAGGAATGTATGTGGTTTTTCCAGAACTTGATGATTCAAAAAAATTAACGCTGACTAAAAGGGATAGGGTTAGTAGTCAAGATATTATTGGTACGATTTGATTGTTCGGCAAACATAGAAGATAATGGTGTCTGCATGTAGAATAGTGAAAAGAGGTAACAAAAAAGACTAAGCGCCTTCGCGTTAGTCTTTTTTTTATTTGGGCTACAATTTTTGTGAGAATATATCAGATGTTTTATACAAAGATTGTCCGCGCTTAAAAGGTAAGTTTGAGGTGATGCAACAACTCTTCAGCACTTTCATGGACTTGTTCGTTCGTTAAGATACGTACTCCTTGTTTTATGAAAGAAGGCAAAAATCGCATACCGGTCAAGTTTGCTGTTGCTTGGAACGGTTTGGTTAGTTCACTCATGCTGAAAAGGTTGGATCCACCAGCTTGATAGGCTGCTTCAGGTCCGCCTGTTGAAATGGCTAACATAAACTCTTTTCCATGCAATTTTGTGCCTTCAGATCCGTATGCCCAACCATAACTAAGAACAACATCCTGCCACTCCTTTAATAAAGAAGGACTGCTGTACCAGTAGAGCGGGAATTGAAACACAATCCGTTCGTGTTCAAGCAGCAATTGTTGTTCGTAAGCAACATCAATAGTACCGTTTGGATATGTGGCATATAAATCATGAACAGTAATGTCGCTCTCTTGACTCAAGCGATCTTTCCATGTTTTGTTAATAGTTGAAGTGGTTAAATTGGGATGTGCAACAATAACTAATGTTTTTTTCATAAATAAACTCCTTTTATATTTGTATATACAAATGATGTGTTAAAAATTTTTACTTTTCTTCAAAAGTGACCTCTACGTCTTTTCGGTTTTCAAACATGTGATAGAAGGTCTCAGCAATATTTGCAGGTGAGACGTAAGTTCCTTCTTCAACAAAACCCTTAATAGTCAATGTTCCAACGTAAATTCCTTTTGAAGCAAGTTCTTGATTCAAGCTATATGCTAAATTACGAATGCCTGCTTTTCCAATCGCTAATGAAGAATAGTCAGCATATGGATGAAGAGCTAATCCGCCGCCTGTTAACAAAATGGCTCCGTTTTGCATATGGGGAACTGTTTCTTTAACAGCAGTAAGAGCTCCAGCTACACTGATTTTAAAATCTTCTACTAATTGATCAGCGCTCAATGTTGTTGGTTTGCCAGGTCTTCCTGAAGCAGCATTGTATAAAAGAACATCAACTTTTCCATAGGTTTTAATTACTTTATCGATGGCTTTTCTTAAAGATTCTTCAGAAGAGACATCACCTGGAAATCCTTTTGCTATAATTCCGTCGTTTTTAAGCTCATCTTCATATCTCTGTAAGGAGTCCATACTACGGGAAATCATAGCCACTTTAAATCCTTCTTTTCCAAATTTTCTTGCTGTATTTAAGCTAATCCCTGGACCAGAACCAACAATTAGTAATAGTTTTTCAGACATATTGAATCCTCCTATTATATTTGTATATGCAAATGAAGGGGTAAAAAAATTACGATTCTTTCTCTAACTTATTGCTCGCTTCATGCAGCATTTTACTTAAGTCTTTACTAAATTCATCTCCTAATATTTCTGAGTAATTAGTAAACAATTCTTTTAAAGAAACGCGAAACTGATGATACACTTTTTCTCCTTCATCCGTTAACGAGATCCTCGTCTGCTTTCCATCCATTTTTTTGACGACAAGCTTTAATTTTTCAAGTTTATCAATAAACCTCGTACTTGTAGAAGGGGCAATCGATAACTTGTGGCACAGTTCTTTCTGTGTGATATCCGGATGAAACTTTACAATCATAATCATGTAAAGATAGGAAGGAGCGACGTCACCAAAATCAAATGTTTTTTCAGCTAATTTTGTAATGTTACGAGCAAATCGGCTAGCTGTAAAGTAAAGACAGTGTATTAATATTTGTTCTTCTTCATTATTCATGTAATCATTCCTTTTCTTCATTTGCATATACAAATTAACACGTAATAAAAGTAAAGTCAACTAAGTTGTGGTTGAATATTTGGTTCAGTTGTGCCGTCAACGCGAAAATAATAAAAACGAAAAACATACGTGAAAACGCAGGTTTTGTTTATAGATGATTGTTATAATACGAATAGTGCAGGGGCGATTGCAAGCCTAATACAGAGATAAAATCGGAGGTAGCAAAATGGGGAAAAGTGGAATGTTTAAAGATTTTAATTTTAAATTAGTGGTTATTGAAGCTTTATTAGATCAAGAGCCATTATTTCTAAAAGAATTAACCGATTTAAAAGATAAGTATACGAATAATTTCGAATGGTATTCTGGAGCTGGACCCATTGTTGAAATCAAAGATTATTTAGAAGAGTTAACTCTGGAAAAGAGTGATTTGGAAAAGGTTGAATGCCTTTGCTTTGATGGAGGTAATGAAATTTATCATATTCTAAAGCCAGATTGGGATGGCGAAGACAGTTTGTTTGATGTATTATCTGTTGAAGGATTTCAGAACTTAACGAATTTAAAAACAGTGGACTATATTTCAATGTGTGATCCACAAGTATTAGAACCATTTAAGCAAGCTGGAATTGAGATTGAGGATTAAGGAGAAGGATGTTATTGTGCTAAAAGAAGCAATCCGTCTTTATGAAGAATAACGTTTCCTCATTATTGCCATCTAGAAAAATCAATAAGCAATTCTCCTATACTCTGTTTACAAAAACAGAAAACCCAACCTTTAGAGTTCACGGGTTGGGTTTTCTATTTTTAGTCTGTATACGCCATATATGTTTAGTAAATATAGTACCTCTTTGCAATACAACCTAAAAAAACGTTATTGGCTTTGAATTTGAAGTTGAATTCTTGTAATTGAATTCTCTATTCCATCCGCCATTACCTCATCAATCACGTATTCCTCATATGCATACTCCCCTGTTTTTAACGCTTTTTCTCTAACGAATTGAATAATTCGATCGTAAGCATGTTCGGTTTCGGGACCTTTTTGATACCCAACAACATATAGTCCCTGGGGACGTGTATGACAATGAATTTTTTCTATCTCTTCTGGGATTTTGATATACAAATGTTCGTAATTGTAAAACTCTTTTTTTTGAATTTGTTCTCTCGCAAGCATTGCTCCAATTGGATATCCTCGATCTAATTTATGAAGTTGAGTATAATGAATGAGCTCCGGAATAACTGTAGTATATTTTTGTTCGGCTTCTTCTAAAATATTTTCACTAATCATAAAGGTTTCTTCATCTAAATATTGCAATGAAATAGAAGAAAAATCAGTTTTTAAAGCATGTTCTGCTAACTGTAAACGTGTTTGAATAATTGCTTGTAAATGATTAAGGCTCTTAATTTTTTCTTCAATTTCAAGAGATTTTTCCTTTAAAAGAGTAATCATATTTATTGATTTTTTATCTTTTAAAAGCACTTTTATCTCTTTTAATGGAACACCAAATTCTTTAAATAAGGCAATCACTTGAAAGACTTCAAATTGTTCATACGAATAGTACCTATATCCATTCTCTTTTTTTATTTGAGGTGAAAGTAACCCTATCTCGTCATAATGAAACAGAGTTTGCTTTTTTACACGACAGAGATTCGCGAATTCACCAGTAGTAAAGTACTTTTCCAACTCTTCACTCATAAAATCCTCCTTGACTATACGGTAACCATATACTTTATGATGTTCATTGTACTGGAAAGGGGATATAAACAGCAATGACGAGTCCTTGATTTCATTAAAGTAAGTGAAAAGGCAAATTGATGATGAATTTGAAGATAAAGCAATGAATAGAATTAAAGTTTGTTTAATTAGAAAAAAGAAAGAGTAGATAAGATGCAAATGATAAAAAAGAAAAAATCCTCCGTAGGTCAACTCCTTCAAGGTATATGGTCAAAAAATCGTAAAGGAATTAGCCTTACCTATATGCTCACTCTTGTTGAAAATATTTGCGATCTTCTTTACGCTGCAACAATTGGTTTTGCAATCGATGGGTTGCTTAAAGGGAATCCGGCTAGCCTTATACCACTTGCTCTACTATGGATCCTTCACCTAGGGGTTGGCTTGTTCAGACACGTTTACGATACCAAAGTATTCGTTGGAATTTATTCTAATGTTGCTGCAGAAATGGTAGAGCGCCAGCGTGCTGATGGAGTAAAAGGAACTCGAATTGTAGGACGTGTCTCATTGTCTCGAGAGGTAGTAGATTTCTTTCAGATGGAGCTGCCAGCAGTTGTAACAACGGTTATTCGATTTTTAGGCGCTATTATCATGTTATTTCTTTATGACCAGTTTATTGGGTTCTTAAGTTTATTGGCACTAATTCCAATACTAATCATAAACCATTGGTTCGGTCGACGTTCTTATCGTTTGAATCACGCACTTAACAACCGAATTGAAGAAGAGGCAGATATAGTCGTTCATCGTCCACTTACCATTGTTCAAAAACATTTTGCACGATTACGTTTGTGGCGTGTTGCTATTTCTAACACTGAGGCTAAAACATGGGGGATGATGGAGATTGTCGTCATTCTCTTAACCCTAGCTACACTACTTAGACTTACAGGTGTTCAGGGTACTACGCCTGGTGCTATTTATGCAGTTCTAGCTTATATTTGGATGTTTCAAGAGGCAGTAGTTGGTCTTCCTGAAATTGTGCAAAATATTTCGCGTGTACTTGATATTGGTGAGCGCGTTGCTGAAGACGTTAATATCTAAAACCAAAAAAGCTTAGCCAACCATTATTGTTATGTTATCCCCTAAATTATTGTTGTTGTCTTTTCAGAGAAATAAGCCCATAAATATAGGTTAGGAGGATTTTTAATGAAAAAGATTGAAACTGATCGATTACTATTGAGAAACTTTTCTAAAGCAGACTCTCAAGCTCTTTTGGAATACTTGGCTAATCCAAGGGTAAGCTGCTTTCTTGAAGACAAAGTTCATACAATAGAGGAAGCTGCTTTAAAAATTCAAAAAAGAAAAAAAGATGACTCTTTTGTTGCAGTCTGCTTAAAAGGCAGTGATGATCTAATAGGAGAAATATTCTACTTAAAGGAAGATCCAGATACTTATTCCATTGGTTGGCACTTTAATGCTCAATATGAGGGAAAAGGGTACGCAAGCGAGAGTGTGAAGGAGTTCCTAAGGTATCTGTTTACTCAATTGGATGCAAGAAGAATCTATGCATACGTTGAGGAGGATAACTATAAATCACAAAAACTATGTGAAAAATTAGGAATGCGTAAAGAAGGACGTTTTGTTGAGTTTATTTCGTTTACTAAATACGAAGATGGAACACCTAAGTATGAAAATACTCTTCAGTATGCATTATTAAAAAAAGAATGGATAAAAAATATTTCTTTTAATGAATCTGAGGAAAAAGTATCTCCTTAATTGATCTAGATAAACAGAATCAGTATTAAATTTATTGATATTTAGTAATCTAAGATATAGGAAATTCGTGGAAAAGATATGTATTTGTCGTTATCTAATGTAAACATTAAAACCTTTATAATAAAAAACCCCAGATATTTTGATTATCTGGGGTTTTAAGGAGGGTAGACAAAAGCTGTTTTTAATCATCTTTTTTATCTATTTTTACGTATACAAAAATAAAAAAGAAAATTATTGTAATCCACCTTGTATATAATTAGGAACCTATATTGAGCTCATTAACTGAAAAAAGTATTCGGACTTCTGAGTTTTATTTAAGCTATACCATGAATCTAATGTATTTGATGCAAATACATCTAATTTTTTTAATACGTCCCTCGCGAATTCTAGAGGTGCTACTCCTGAAGCAGTAATCATGTTATTATCGGATACTACAGGTCCAATCTCATACAACTTTTCCCCTTTATAATTAGGACAGACCATTTGTGTATATTCTAAGTTATTAAGCGTATGCTTTCTAGAATCTAAGTATCCACTATTTGCAAGGGCATCAGTAGCACCACAAATTGCAGCTACAATAGTACCAAGCTCTAAAACTTCCCCAACTTTTTTCAATATAGGTTGATGAATCTCCTCACTCCATGTATTTCCTCCCGGTAGAATTAAAAGATCTTTATCCAGAAGAGTGCACTCATCAAGAGAAATATCCGGCTGTATACTCAGCCCCCCCATTGTTTTAATAATTTCTTTATTAACTCCTACCGTCATTACTTTTAAAGGGGCTAAACCTTGCCTGAAATATCTTCCTGAATTTAATTCAGCAATTAAATATCCATACTCCCAATCTGACATTGTATTAAATACATAAATATAAACTTTTTTTGTTTGCATATTAAGCCTCCCGAACTGACGTTCTCTATATTATACCACTTTAAAGGTATATATCTATAAAAATGTTAAAATATTCAGAAAAAATAAGGAGACTGAGAATCATTTGAAAGAAAACAAAATAGAAAAAGTCGTAATAGTAGGATTAACAACTCCACATTATGTATCAACTTTTACTCGAATGAGTGATAATTTAGGATTTGAAACGTATCTCGTATCAGATGCCACAGCTGCATTTGCAATAAAAGGAGCAGATCATGCATATTATCCAGCTGAACAAATACATACTGTGTCATTAGCAACTTTAGATAATGAGTTTGCCAAAGTTTTAACAACTGAAGAATTGATCAAAAAGTTAAATTTGACTGAAGCAATACAATCATATTAATAAAAAAGGTATTGTACTAACAGAAATAACTCATTTTGATAAAAAATGGTTTTTCTATAATAAACAGCATAAATAATTTTTAAAATATTTTAAAAAATAGTTGAAATGCCCGGTACTAAGTATTACAATCTACATATACTAAGTATTACTTAATAGCTTAATTTTAAAAGTTATTAAGTAAAAATTGGCTTGGTACTAAGTAATACAGAATATAAGTCAGACAATATAGAGGAGGTTCTGAAGATCGAAAATTTAACTGAAATGCTGAAGGGTTCGCTGGAAGGCTGTGTGTTAGAAATTATCAGCCGCCATGAAACCTATGGCTATGAGATCACACGCCGTCTGAACGAGCTTGGATTTATCGAGGTCGTGGAAGGAACGGTCTACACTATTCTCGTACGATTAGAAAAGAAAAAACTTGTGAATATAGAAAAAAAACCATCAGATATGGGCCCACCCCGCAAATTTTATTCGCTTAATGAGGCGGGCTACAAGGAGCTTGAGCTGTTTTGGAAAAGGTGGGATTTTGTATCATCAAAAATCAACGTCTTGAAGTCAAACTAGCTTCATAGGATAGTTTTAAAGCATCTTATGAAGCTTTATAAAAAGGAGGAAAAATGACATGTTGGAAATATTCAAAAAAATGATTGGTGATAAAAAAGAGTATAAAATGATGATGGCACGGGTTGAAGCCTTGCCAGAAGACTATCAGTTTGTATTTAAAAAAATTCAAAACTACATGTGGAATTTCTCATCGGGCAACGGAATGGATATGCTACACATGCAGTATGAATTAATTGATTTATTCGAAGCAGGTGCTGCAGAAGGTAGACAGGTGCTCGAAATTACTGGAGACGATGTGGCTTCCTTTGCTGACGAATTAGTGGCAAACGCTAAAACTTATATGGTTAAGTATCGTGAAGATTTGAACCAGAGTATTAAGGAACGATTAGGAAAAAATAAATTTAATCAATAACATCGACTGAATAGCTAGTTGCTTTCGCTATTCAGTCATTTTTTAAACTCAGTACTAAGTGATACAGAATATAAGTCAGACTAAATAGTGAAATGTCAAAAACCTAGCTCTACGAGACGCTCAGCTTAGTTACAGCATGACAGTTCTAGCAAGCAAGCTTGTGGAGCTTTTTAAAAGGAGGAAAAACGTATGAGAAATACAGCGATTTTTGTAAAAGAGTTAAAAAAGACCTTTAAAGACAAAGAAGTTTTAAAAGGGGTGAATGTTGAGGTGCAGCGCGGTGAAATTTTTGCACTGCTGGGCTCAAATGGAGCAGGGAAGACGACGACCGTTAACATTCTTTCAACACTGATGAAGGCTGATAGCGGCGAAGTGAGTATTTGCGGATTTGACGTCCAACGTCAACCGGCTGACGTCCGCCAAAACATCAGCCTAACGGGGCAGTTCGCAGCGTTAGACGG
The DNA here is from genome assembly GCF_049368575.1 of Priestia sp. 40. NCBI lineage: Bacteria > Bacillati > Bacillota > Bacilli > Caryophanales > Bacillaceae > Priestia > Priestia sp. 40. The sequence continues at coordinate 365,595 of NZ_JBMPZA010000005.1, read as the reverse complement.
CATGCTTACTGGGAAGGAAAACCTGATAATGATCGCCAAATTGCGAGGGGTATCTAATCCTAATGAAGTAGCTGACAATCTCCTTGCAAGATTCAGCTTGACCGATGCAGCCAATCGCCGGGCGGATCAATATTCTGGCGGGATGAAGCGCCGACTTGATATAGCTATGAGTCTGATTGGGGCGCCAGCCGTTATTTTTCTCGACGAACCGACGACCGGACTTGATCCGGAAGCCCGGATTGAAGTCTGGAACACCATCAAAGAGCTTGCTGGCGGTGGTACGACCATCTTGCTCACGACTCAGTACCTAGAGGAAGCTGAACAACTGGCAGACCGTATAGCCATCCTACATGGCGGAAAAATCATCAAAACCGGTACCCTTACTGAACTTAAAGAGATGTTCCCCCCAGCAAAAGTGGAATACATTGAGAAACAGCCAACATTGGAGGAAATCTTCCTCGCAATCATCGGTAAAAAGGAGGAAATGTAAATGAAAAACAATACAGGTGTATTACTAGGACGTTTGATGCGCACTATTATGCGCAGCCCGGATACGATTATTACGGTGGCGATTACGCCGATTATGATGATGCTACTGTTTGTCTACGTATTTGGTGGCGCTATAAATACAGGAACAGCCAATTACGTCAATTATTTATTACCGGGAATCCTGCTGATGGCTATCGCATCCGGCGTCGCTTACACTTCCGTGCGGCTATTTAATGATGTAAAAAGTGGACTGATGGCCCGTTTCATCACCATGCCCATTAAACGTTCTTCGGTATTATGGGCTCACGTGTTGACATCTTTTGTTTCCAATGCGCTTACTATCGTGATAGTTATCTTCGTCGCGCTCTTGATGGGTTTCCGTTCCAGTGCTGATATCCTAGATTGGTTCGCGGTAGCCGGGATACTCGGGCTGTTTACGCTAGCCCTGACATGGTTGGCCATTATTCCAGGACTGACAGCGAAATCTATGGAAGGAGCCACAGGCTACTCGTACCCACTGATTTTCCTACCTTTTATTAGTTCCGCCTTTGTTCCCACTGAAACGATGCCTAAAGCTGTTCGTGCATTCGCCGAGAACCAGCCCGTGACTTCAATCGTGAATACGATTCGTGCCCTCTTGTATGAAGGATCTGTTGGCAACGATATCTGGAGTGCCCTTGCCTGGTGCCTAGGTATCATGGTCATCGCTTACTTTTTCGCTAGTAAAGAATTCAAACGCAAATTAGGGTGAATTTTATAAACTGAGCAAGCTACTCAAGGTATATGGAAGCATTGAAATTTTAATGTAAAGTATTGATAGCATAAAACAGAAAAACCTACAGTGGCCCAGTAGGTTTATTCTTTTTTATTTGGCTGATTCTTTGACGAGGTTAATAAATTCCATTGCATAATTCTGGTGCTGCTTTATCAACTTCACTTGCTCGAGATTTATGAGGACATTCTTTATCTTAATCACCTACATAATATTGATTTAGATATATTGAATGAGCATGTATTAAACTAAACGATTCGTTTTAAGCTATTTAGCTCAATTACAAGACGAAAGGGTACTCTGTAAAACTGATGATCCTAATTTTTCTGTTTTAGAATTTGAAGGGCGCACCTGTATCATGACGAACATGCTAATCATTGTTGGTTAAAGAGATGCATAACAACCAAACTTTTTATACATATGCTCGGACAGTAGAAATCTACTCTTTATGGTAAGAATACGGTATGCTTTATTTTAAGTTATAGATTTTTTTGAAAGGGAACCTCCTTCTCCAGTGCCATTAGAAAGAGGTACCCTTTTCTTATTTAACTACTAAAGAAACTTCCACTCTTTCTTTTCCTCTTATAATGATGATGTCCATAACTTCCGTGATGACCACGTTTTTTCCTATAGTCATCACTACTGCTATAACTTTTAAAAGGTTTTGATCTGCCTCTTTTATAATCACTGCTACTATAACGCTTATGCTTATTGTTCATTAGTGAATCAAACAGTTTCTTGAACATAATTTAATCACTCCTCATAGTCATTTTAAATCTATAAAAAACAAAAAGCGCTTTTATCCTTTTAGTAGATAAAAGCGCTTGATGTATAAACAGTCTTCACCTAACTAAAAAAGTAGGCAAAGGTCTTGCTAACAATTAAGATTGCCAACAAAGCCGGAAACATTTTGTTTCGTAGTGACGACTTTTGTTGTACAGCTACTCCCCTTTGGAGTATTAAGTTTGTTCAATGTTAACTTAAAACAATTCTATAAGTCAATTAATAACAAAACGCTATTTAAATTGACATCAAAATCGCGTTTTGTTAAGATTTCCTTACGAACGTTCGTAAGGAGTGGTGAAATGAAATCAAATCAATTAAAAGAAGTCGCTTTAAATCAATTTGCTTTACATGGTTATCAAGGGGCTTCGCTTGCTTCTATTGCTAATGAAGTAGGCATTAAAAAACAATCTATATATGCACATTTTAAAAGTAAAGAAGATCTTTTTATTAGTACTTTTAATGATTCTCTAGAAAATGAATTGCAATTTATTAAACAATTCATGGAAGAAAATCATTCAGTACCTCTTGAAGAAGTTTTATATAACTTTTTAAACGAATACTTGGGACGTTATCAAAAAGATCATAATATGAGTTTCTTTATGAGAACATCCTTTTTTCCACCATTAGAGTTTGAAGAACAAATTAAGATTGGTACTAACACGTTTGTGAATGAATTAGAATCCTTGTTTTTATTAGTATTTAAAGACAGAAAGGCTGACTTAAAGTCAAACCTTGCTCCTGAATCTGCAATGATGTCATTTTTAACAATATTTGATGGATTATTAGTTGAATTGCTATATGGATTCCCAAATCGTCTTCAGAAACGTCTAACTAATTCGTGGAATGTTTATTGGCAAGGTATTACTAAATAAAAGGAGAGAGTCAAATGAATCGCGCTTGGGGTTTATTAGTTTTAGGATCCATATTAGAAATATTCTGGGTCATGGGGTTAAAACATGCTGATGATGCACTCACGTGGACAGGAACAATTATTGCCATTGTTTTATCTTTTGGCCTATTAATTAAGGCCACTTCAAAACTTCCTGTTGGAACAGCCTATGCTGTATTTACTGGACTTGGTACCACGGGTACTGTGTTACTTGAGATGCTAGTTTTTGGAGAGCCATTTCAACTTGTAAAGATTATCTTAATTCTGGTTCTTCTTGCGGGTGTTATTGGTCTGAAGCTTGTAACCGGAAGTACAAATCAAGAAGGGAGTGCTTCATAATGGGATGGATTTTTCTTGTTTGTGCAGGAGTCTTTGAAGTTGTAGGTGTCACAGGTTTAAACCTTATATTACGTAATAAAAACATCTTCTCATTTGCAGTCTTTGTCTTAGGACTGGGAAGCAGCTTCACCTTCTTAAGCCTAGCCATGCAATCTCTGCCAATGGGAACAGCTTATGCAATATGGACAGGAATTGGAACAGTTGGGTCAGGACTTGTAGGAATCCTGTTTTATGGAGAATCAAAGAGCTTAGCTAGAATTATATTTATGGCTATGGTATTAAGTGCCGCAATTGGTCTAAAGCTTATTAGTTAACATAATGGATTCTCTAGGAACGAACGATAAAAGAGAACCCTTTAGTCAATCTTAGAATTGTTATAAGGGCCTTTCAAATTTATAAAAATCAAGAAAGTGCAAAAAATGGAGGATAGAAGATACTAATTTTATAATCCAAATTATTCTTTTTTAGTAATTAACGAAGTCGTCATTCCACCTATAAAAATTGTCGAACATGAAAAAAGAAACGTTTTAGGTCCTAATAAAGGAAGACCTGCTGTTATGATAAAACCATCTATAATTAAAATAACCATCCCTATGTTTAAAGAAAAAGCTTTTGATATAAGTTGTGCTAGTAAATCTGTTCCTCCAGTGCTGGTCTCATATCGAAGCATAAGACCAATCCCTGTCCCAATACACACTCCTCCAAGGATTACACTAGGAAAAACAGGAAGTTGAAACTGGTCTTTAATAGGTTCTAGCCAATCAATCAATAAAGAAGAAATAACTAAACCATAAAAACTATTATAAAAATAAGTTCTTTCATAAACCCAAGCAAACCAGCATAATGGAAAACCCAAAATAATAATCATCACACCTGTAGGAAATTCAAAATAATAGTGAAGGATGAGAGCAATCCCAATTGTTCCTCCATCTAACAAATAATGAGGAACTAAAAATCCATTAATTCCTATACTTAACAATAAGCTTCCGACTAGAATAACCGATATTTTCCGAATAATAATAATCACCTTTTTAGTCAATTTATCTCTTACTATATGTATAAGCTTTAGCTAGCTGTCATGAATGTTTTTATCGGAAAAGCGCTTAGAATAATTTATTCTAAGCGCTTTTTAATTTTATAGATCAGGGAGATTATAAAAAATACGGATTCAGAGCCGAAAGCATTCTGACTACACTATATGTTTTCATTCTTTATCAGGCAACTTGCCTAAATTGAATACTTTTTTATCATTTGAGCAAACTACTCAAGATGTCTGAACGGCGTCTTCCACTGCAACCTTGTAAGAAAGAAAGCTGCCAGGGAGGGCAGCTTTCTTTCTTATCGATTATCTAGGAATAAAATTCATTAGTGTAACCACACTATTCATGATGATTAAAGTCATCAATAAAAACATAGTTTGCACTAGAGAAAACTACTGCTGTCCCAGTGGTTTTTTCTATTTTTAGGTAGTTTGTTTTTTAAAGGACAAAAAGTCATAGCACTTTAAAAACAGGCATATGATTTATAAAGACCTCAACGTGCTTATAAATTGAATTAGTAAATAACCCTTGAATGTATTGATTCAAGGGTTATTTTCTTTTTATATGAATTAAAACATCGTAACCAGAACAAACTACACAAGACGCCGTGAGGCATCAGCGAAAATCCTTACTGCAATAGAGCAGAAAAAACCTACCTCTTTTGATTGGGAAGAGATAGGTTTTTTTCTGTTTTTAAGGTGTATAAGATATACATTCTTAGTTAACATAATCACTCTTTTCCGGAACACATCAAAAAAGAGAACCCTTATGGGAGTAAGGGTTCTGCAATGGTCACTTTTATAGAATATGCAACTTTTTATTCATCCTTGATTTATCAACGTTTGGCCTCGGGCTGAGTGACAAATAGATGCATAAAAAGCGCACCTTTTATTCATAGGCAGCAACATATTGAAAATATCCTATAATTACATAATGTGGTAACATACTTATGTTTCAATGCTTCGGATACGTATGAACAAGCCCTTAGTACCACTTAATTTAATATGTATAAGATTACCTTCTAACGGTATTGCTTCCTATATACCAGTTCTTAATTGATTACCAAGATTTAGAGTATTTTACGATAGGCAAATATTTTTGTCAAAGCTCTCCAATCAAAAACCTTCTCCATGTTCTTTCCCCCATGTATGCATCAGGTCTAAGATGGGCATTAACGTTTTTCCCTTGCTGGTTAAGGAATAGTCCACTTTAGGTGGTACGGTATTGTACTGAGTTCTATTAATTAAGTCATCTTGCTCAAGTTCTTTTAATTGTTTCGTCATTACTTTATGGCTCACACCAGGTAACAAGTGACGTAATTCACTATACCTTAATGTCCCGTCTACGCCTAAATGCCATAGGATCACTGTTTTCCATTTGTTACCTATCTTTCCTAGTGTATATTCAATAGAACATTTTAATTTTCCTGTATCATCTATCGGAGTGTTCATTTCATTCTTCAGTCCTTTCTTACCTTTAGGTTAGTTTCTCACAAAAAAGTGCGTTCTTCCATAATTCAAAATTGTGAAATACAATATTCATGTGTTCGACAGCAAACACTAAAATCATTAAAAAAATTGGAGGAATATAAATTATGTTCACATATCCTAAAACATTTTCTCATATCGGTCTTTCAGTACCTAACCTAGATGAGGCAATTAAATTATATACTGATGTGTTCGGCTGGTACGTTATTATGGAACCTTCAGATGTAGAAAATGATGACACACCTATCGGTCAAATGTGTCGAGATGTATTTGGGAATGACTGGGATAAATTCAGAATTGCACATCTAGCTACTGGAGATAAAATTGGCGTAGAAATGTTTGAGTTCCCTGAAAATGAAACACCTGAAAATAACTTTGAGTATTGGAAAACAGGAATTTTCCATTTCTGCATTCAGGATCCAGATATTGAAGGTCTTGTAGAGAAAATTAAGCAACATGGTGGTAAACAACGTATGCCTATCAGAGAATATTACCCAGGAGAAAAACCATATAAAATGGTTTATGTAGAAGATCCATTTGGAAATATTTTTGAAATTTATACGCATAGCTATGAGTTAACTTATTCACAAGGCGCCTACTAATAAATAATCTCTTTCCACCAGCAAAATCTTTTGTTGGTGTTTTTTATTATATGGTAGCGCCATGTTACAAAACAATAAAAAAGAGAGTTTATTAATATTTCTAAATTTAATGATCCAGTAGTTTTTGACATTGTGAAACAGAAGTAAAAAGAAAAGGCCGTAAAAGTATACTGACTCCAAACTTGATGATAATAGAGAGAAGAGCGCATAATGAAATATGCATGTTTTTTTCTAAACTATAAGCAGCCGTATGAAATATATTAAAAACTATATTCGTAAAAAAGAAGGTGACTGTTCTATGAAAGCTGTACAAGTAACAGGGTATGGAGACGTAAGTAAATTAAGCCTAGTGGAAATTCCTATACCTGAACCGAAAGAAAATGAAGTTCTTATAAAAGTAAAGGCCTGTGCTATTAACAATACAGAAATTTGGATGAGAGAGGGTGCTTACGGTACTGACTCAAAATCTGGATGGCGACTGGAAGGAGTCCAGTTTCCACGTACACCAGGATCTGATATAACGGGAAAAGTAGTAAAAGCAGGAAAGTTAGTAGAGGAGTCTATAGTGGGAAAGGATGTTGTTTTATTCCCTTTTATATCTAGTGGAGAAGAAGGGTACGAACATATTTCTGATGATATGTCCTTTATAGGTTCAGAATACGATGGTGGTTATGCTGAATATGTGGTTTGGCCTGCTGAACTTTGCTTTGACATGCCCCTATCAAACTATTCAGAAAGTGCTGTTTTTTCGGTAAGTGGGTTAACTGCTTGGCACATGGTCAAACAAATTCAAGCTCAACCAGGTGAGACAGTTATAGTAACTGGAGCAAATGGTGGTGTGGGATCATTAAATGTACAAATTGCCTCTAAAGTCTTTGGTGCTAAAGTTATTGCAATCACGGGGGACTTAGAGAATCAAGAAAGAATTAAGGAATTGGGAGCCACACACGTATTATCATATAAATCTGATACTCTTTCAGAAGACATTTTAGAACTGAACGGAGGTCCGGTCGATTCCGTTCTAGATGTTGTAGGAGATGCTTTGTTTTCCATATCTCTTCAAGTTTTAAAAAACGGAGGGAAATTTTGCATTTCAGGTTCTGCTGGTGGTCAGCATACAAATTTTGATTTTAGAACATTGTATCTAAAACATATTACAATGTATGGATCTGTGTTGGGAACGAGAGCAGAGTTTAAAGATATGCTTAAGGCAATTTCTGAGGGGAAAATTAAACCAGTTATCGATAAAATTTTCCCTTTAGACAAAGCAAAAGAAGCCCAAGTGTATTTTAAAAATAAAGGGAAGTTAGGGAAGATTTTATTACTTCCCGAAGAATAACCTTGTATCACAAAGGGTTCTTTCAACGAGCATGAAAGAACCCTTTTAACATTATTTTTGGTTTTTGTTTGCTTGAGCGTTTTGACGTTTAACGTGTTGTACGTCAGTCTCGCTAGCAAATTCCGTACCGTATTTGCCAGAAGATGCTTGAGCATTCTTTTGCTTCACGTGTTGTACATCTGTTCCTGAAGCTGTCTTGTTAGAGTATTTGTTTTCCATTACTATCACCTCCACAAGAATTAATATATCCAAGTGGAGAGACAGTATCCTTAGAAGTACCTGGCAAGAAAAAATTGAAAATTTCAGGAAGTATTGGGCATATCACTATGAGGCAACATGTACAAGAAAACATCGTCAATAGTTTGTTCAAATTTTAACCGATTATATATTATAATCTTTAGGCAGCATGCTCTTAAGATAATTCGTTGTGTAATTTTAGAATAGATGTACACCTTAAAATAGAGAGGTGTATAAAACCATGAAAAAGAATAGACTATTTTTAATACTGTTAGTTATCACTTGTTGGTCCAGCTTTTCATTTATGAAAGGCAAAGATTTTAAACGTTTTCTTCCAGCGTCCATTGCTATTTGTATGGTAACTAAATACCTTAATTCTTATGCTAAGAGAAAGAATTTTTGGTCTTTTAAACAAAGTATACATCCGAAAATTCCTGGTGAAGATGTGTGGACATGGGGGCCCTTTTTTGCTGTATCCATGTGGGTGCTTAAATCCACATACCGTAAATTTCCTCTGTATATAGCTGTAAACTTTATGATTCATACTACATTTACATTTGTAGTTGTACCTAAATTAAAAAAGGGCAGCATCTTTAAGCTTAAGAAAATTAATCCTTTTCAGTATGTAACCATTTTGACTGTTAGACAACTCCTGTTATATGGTTTTCAACATATGAGTGAGTTTATAATGTCGAAGAAACTAGAGATAAAGTCGGATAATGGGGAGCATTAATAGGAGCATTCCTTTATTGGGTTATTGGGTAAGTGATAAAAGTATCTGCCTACAAGACACGACAAACACCTTCTAAATAGCTGATTGTTTCTTCAGCTGTCTCTACTTGAAAGTAGAGACAGCTTTTTTAAACCTATCATCTCTTTTTTCTCGGCTACGTATATGAAAGACGAAGAAGACGTTGATTTTGTTCCCAAAGATGTTAAATTTTCAGGTGGAGAAGATTTAAGTACAGTATTAGTCCACGGATATGCTAATAGTAAAGAGAAGAAAAAAGAAGTGTCTGTCACAGTAGATTACGGTGATGATTACCGAGTAACAGGGTACGGATACAATTAATGAAAACCTATGTAGAGAACTCTGTACACCTTAATTGAAGCCTTACATACAAATAAACAAGTATATCTCAGATAGTATGTATAACAAAAACGAGATGCAAACGATTATGCATCCCGTCATGTGAAGAAGGAAAAATCAGCTTTTAATGCAGCATATGATCTTTAAGGAACACCTCATTTACGTAATTCCATTGCCTAATGAAACAGTAACTTGAAAAAGTATATTCTCTTTAACAAACACCTCATTTAAGCATTGAACTAAAAAATATACAATGTGAACGAAATCGTTCTTGGTCTGGGACAAACACCTCATTTGTATAGTGATAAATGAATATTATTGTCTACCCATTATATATATTCTTACTACGTTCATGACTACCATCCCCTTATGAATCAAACATACATCGATTTACAATAAGGTTTTCTGAAATATGCCTGCTGTAGACACCTCATCCCAAATGTAAGAAGCTTTGTAATGATTAGTTGTAATCAATAACTTGTTTTCCTTCTTCCCTAAATAGAATATCCCAATAGCTTCTTTATAATTCAATAAAGCTAACAGGTGTTTTTTGGATTACATATGCTCTTTATTTATAAGAAAGGTTAAATAATGAATTATTATGAATAGCTATGCTACATATGCCTATCATAAGTCTTGGTAGGGGAAAGATGAGTAGTTAGAACTTGTTGAAGGGGATACTTTCCTTATTTGCTATCAATCCTACTATGTGTTACACTACAGATAACTTATTTTTGTTCGGTATATTGAGAAAAGAAAAAACCCTAAGTAGAAGTTTTTATCTTGAAATAGTATGTTTGGGCAAGATTAGTAATACATTTGTGGAGTATTCCACAGCAGGAGGCAACATTATGACACAAGGTACAGTAAAATGGTTTAATGCAGACAAAGGTTTCGGTTTCATTGAAATCGAAGGCGGAGACGATGTATTCGTTCATTTCAGTGCTATTCAAGGTGAAGGTTTCAAATCATTAGAAGAAGGTCAAAAAGTTACTTTTGATATCGAAGAAGGTCAACGTGGAGCACAAGCTGCTAACGTTCACAAAGCATAATTAAAAGCGACCACAAAAAAGACTCCTGTAAAGGAGTCTTTTTTTATGGTTTTATAATCACAAAACCGTGATTTACCTACTAGTAGTTAACTAAAAACCCCAGGCTTTTTAAAAGCTTGGGGCTTAGTCAAGACGATCGATACAAGGTTAACTAGTTATAACATACAATAGAAATAGAAAGCAAAGATGAACCAAGACAAGACTTTTTTATGGATAGATAGTGTTTAATCTTTTAGAAAGCGTAGGTTTATATTATCTTCTATGCGGATTACGGGGGATTTTATCAATAAGCCGTTTTTTAGCTTCCATCTGACTTTTACACAAAGGACATTTCTGATGACTATCGTAAGAGAAGTCTTTCCTCATCCAGCCTTTACACTCTTCTACTGTACATTCCCAAATTTCTGTTTCCTCTTGAATCGGAGGTTCTTGATTTCTTTTACTATAATGCATATTAATCACTGCTCCTCTCTTTAGAAGTATGCCTTATAAAGAGAGCATAAATACTTTATGCCTTTTGATTAAAGCTTTACATACAAAAAAACAAGAAGTTTAAATATAAATTAAAAAGTCTTTACATCAAAACTTTAAAATAGATAAAAAACTCCACTTCTGCTTAAAAGAAGTGGAGTTTTTACATACAATATATATTTTTTCATTGAGTTAAAATTATAAATGTTTATTTCTGTATTTTTTGCTATGAATATCACTATTTTTAGATGATGCTCGGACACATCATGAATAGCTTACTCATTTATTAATTTAACGTGACTTTTTATTTTAGAGATAAGGAATACTGTGTGTTATTTACTAATCTGCTGAGTAGAAGAAACACTTTTCTTAATAACACCTGTATAAATTATACCCATACCAACAACAATGATGCTGAGAATGATATAAATGTTCGTGTAGCCTGAAACTCCGTTATGATCATTTAATGATGTCCCCATTAGCGTAGTGGCTATAGAACTCCCCACAAAGTTTGTTAACATAAATAATCCCATGCCTACCCCTGTTTGGGTAGAAGGAAGAACTTGTGAAACAGTGTTTGCCAGCGACATTTGGCAAAAAGACTGTGCAATATAACCAAAGATGATTGCAACCATAATAAGGTAAGGAGAATGTCCAACGATAATAGATAAACTAATAAAACAGATAAAGTAAAAGCTTAACGCAATATAAGCTAGTACGACATTGCCTTTTTTATCAGCTAATTCTCCGCCTTTTTTTGCTAAAAGAGCTGTAATTGCGGCACCAGGAAACATAAATAAGCTACTTGTAAAGGCACTTAAATGGTTTACATCTGCAAGCAATAAAGGTGTCAAGTAAGGAAGCCCAAAGCCAATACCTGAACTACACGCAAATAAAAGTAAAATAACAGAGTAACGTTTGTTTTTAAACAACTCTGCCTTAATAAATGGCTCTTGTGCCTTACTAATTCTCCAACTAAATAATCCTAGTAGTAGAATACTGATGATAAAATAATATAGGTGCTGCATAGAAATGCCCAATAAAACAAACGTTACCATTCCAGCTAATAAAGCAGCGCCCAAGTAATCTAGTTTTGCAGCATTACCTTTCGTATCATCCAAATAAGTACGGAAAAAAGGAATAGCAACAACAGGTATAATAGATACTGCAAACAAATAGTGCCAATGTAAAGATGTGGTAATGACCCCAGCAATAATCGGTCCCACTGCTACTCCTAATGATAGTCCTGTTGATGTAATGCCGAGTGCTTTTCCTCTTACTTCAGGCGGAAAGTAACGAGAGGGGATTAGCATTGCAGAAGCTGGGAAAACAGATGCTCCAACAGCTTGCAGAACTCGTGCTGAAATAATAAAAGCAAAGTTTGTTGAAAAGAAGCCAATGACGGAACCAACTGCAAAAAAGAGAAGGCCGGCCGTTAATAAATTTTTCAGTTTGTATTGATCAGCCAATCGTCCATAAGCAACAGACCCAATCGCATAGATAATCATATAACTTGTAATAATCCAGGCTGCTTGAGAAGGCGTTAGCGACAATTCATGTGTAATAGAAGGCAAAGCCACATTAAACATGGTCGCACTCATCGACGAAAAGACCAGTGTGCATGCTAATACAATAATTAACTTCTGTTTTTTAGATTCGGAAATTAAATTGTACGTATTCATCATTTATAGATCTCTCCCTAATGTAGTAAAAAGAAATACTGTTTCCTCCATATCATCATTTCAGAAACAGTACTATATAGTGTTTATCTATCTTACTGGTGTACTTTATTGAATTTTCGTGCTTTCTTTTCATTTGATGACATCTCGAAAATTGGATAGTCATGAGCTCTCATGGCTTCTTCATATTGAGAAATTCCACCATGTACGTCGGTTTGTTTCTTGTGAATAGCTATAATTTGTTCAGCTAAAATGCGCGCATCTCGCAGCGCTAAATTTGAACCAGCGCCAAAGCTTGGTGGCATTGCATGAATAGCATCACCAATTAACGTAACGCGACTTGTTTCCCAAGGTTCTATAGGTTCTATTGCGCGAACAGGCAGCACGGATACCGTTTGAGAATCTATACGCTCAACAAGACCTCGTAAAATAGGGTGCCAATCTTTTGTTAAATCAAGCATTAACTGGTGGTGTTCTTCTGGGTTTATACGACGAAGCTCTTCATCTGATACCTTTAACTGTTCAGAGACATTCAGAGTAATCATGACATAATCCTCTACAGGTTCTATTGCAGATTCAGGTGCTAGTTCTCTAGCAGCTTCAGCTACTGGACGTCTTGGCTCATATGGACCAATGGCCATATACGTACCAATAGAATCCATTGCACTTGTAAATCCATCAAATAAGATCTCTGGTAACTGTTGTCTAATCTCTTTTGTAAGAGGGGATTTAGAATAAATCGCCCGAGCTTTTGTATCTACAGGTTGAACGTCTGGCATCAATTGGCGACGAATTGCTGAATTGATACCGTCTGCGGCTACTAATAAATCACCTTTAGCAACTGTTCCATCAGCTAAAAACAGTGAAACTCCCTTTTCATCTTGCTCAAATCCTGTAACGACTGAATTAAAGTGAACGTGTTCTTCAATACCACTAAGTAGAATTTGACATAATGTTCGGCGGTTCACGGCTGTATGTGGAAATTCTTCATCGTTTGGAGCACCAATATGAGGGCGAACACCCACTTCATTCAATTGCTCATCAATTAATACAGCCATTTCACGACGTGGATTTTTTCTTGACGTTTGTACATATAGTTTGTATAGATTTTCTGGAAGAGCAGCACGGAGCGATTCGCCGCCGTCCATATTCATATGTAACCGATATCCATTTTTTGATACTTCATCTTCACGCTCATATATAGAAAAGCTAATTCCTGCTTTTTTTAAATGTTGTCCTAGGCTTAACCCTCCAATGCCTCCGCCTGCAATCAATACATGTAAATCTGACATTTATTATTCCTCCTAAAAAAATATAAAGCAACACTATGTATGTTAAAATTCAAAGTGTTACTTTATATTTTACAATTCAGTTTGAAATCAACAACCATTAATCTTTCAGAAAATGTAGTTTAAGCAACACTTATATAGAGGGTGTTGTTTTAAATCTAAAAAATAATTCAAAAGTAGGAGGTCAATTGGAGATGAAAAAGGTTGATCGACGCATTCGGAAAACAAGAAAGGCCATTATTACCGCATATCTTTCCTTGTTAGAAGAAAAGAATATGCACGCTGTGTCTGTGAGTGATATTACAGAAAGAGCAGATATTAACCGTGCTACGTTTTATGCCCATTATGAGGATAAACAACAATTACAAGAACAAAGTATTAAAGAAATATTGGATGATTTAGAAGAAGCGATTGAAATTGACGAGTCGGGAGAGAGGTCAGCTGAATTTAGTTTAACGATGCTTCATGAAATTTTTCAGCGAATGTTTGAGAATATCTATATCCATAGAGAGTTTTATGCCGTTATGCTTGGGGAACATGGGCCATCCATATTTGCAGAAAAGCTCCAAGATATTATTCGAACGTACACACAAAAAGGGTTAGAGGTTGTTCATGTAAAAGATATTAATTTGATTGTATCTCCAGATATTTATTTAAGTTATGTGACATCTGCACAATTAGGCGTTATTCATTATTGGAGAAAGCATCAATTTAAACAGTCACCTGTTTTTATGGCCGAACAACTTCTTATGTTGTATAAGTTAGGGGGAGCAACAGTAGCTGAATATAAAGAATAAAGACTCAATAATAGCATGAGAACTGAGAACTTTAACTTTTCTTGTGCTTTACTAATTCCCAAGAGAGAAAAGGTATAAGAAAATAAAAAAAATCCTTTGCATACTTCTGCAAAGGATTTTCTTATTTTAACGAACTAAGTTGTAGATTACTTAATAGTATCGTAAAAAATGAACCTAAACATGATCATGATTAGGTTAACTGGTGTTGTATATGGTATACATAGTGCTTCACTGGCTTAATCCCAGACTTTAGGACGATCAACTCCCATTGTTCTTAAATACTGTAAGAGTTGTCCTGCGTGTACGGATTCATGATAACCTATACGCAATAACATATCACCTAAGGAACGAATATAGCCTACATCTGAACGATCTATTTGAATACATGTTAAATCCTCATGTGAAAAGGTACTTATCATTTCTAAAAATTGTTGATGGTATGTTTCTGCAAATTCTAATTCACTTGTTACAGAAATCAATGGTTTTTTTTCAAAAGGAGAGTCAAATTCTTTTAAGCTACCCTTATTTTTAATAGCTAGATGATAATAATATTCTGATTCTAAGACGTGTCGAACCATCTCCAAGCATGTCATAGCTTCTGTATCTGGCTTCCAATCCAATTTACTTTGAGGAATTGCTTCCCATATCTTTATGCTTCTTCTTCTAATCTCTTTTATGTTTAATAATATGATTTCTGTTGTGCTCATGTTTCCTTCCCCCTTTTTATCTTCTTAGATAATTTCACCAAATTAAAAAGGGAAACATCTAACTAAACTTATTTCAAATGTTTATGGTTCTTATAATACGTTTTATGGTAACATACAGTTTAAAAACAGAAGAAATCTACCATTTAGAGGGGAAGGCTTCTTCTGCTACTTTAATTTTATTCTTAGATAAAATATCCACCGCTTTTTCTAAAAGTATAATCTCCTCTTTCGCAGTTACTTTTAAACTGTCTAAATTAAGGTATACATACTCTTCTAGATTTGAGTCAATAACTTGGACACAAAAAAAAACTGTCTCAAATAAGACAGTCTAAAAACGAACGTCTATTAGAAAATAGGTAAATTATCTTCAGTCGATGATTGATAGCCATCACCTAAAATCCAAATTTGCTGATTATCTGGTGCAGAGTTCTTAGTGTATAAGACACTTTTTGGTGAAAGCACAGTGCTAGCTGTACCTGCTTTGATAATGTTAGAACTTGAACCTAAAGTTGGAGAGTATTGATAGTTTACAGTATCTGTATCGATTTCAAAATGTAAGTGTGCTCCTGTAGAATACTTCCCTGTGTTTCCGTAAATACCTAAAGACGTATCTTTTGTGACGCTTTGACCTTTTGCTACTTTTATTGATGCAAGGTGATTATAACGAATTACAATGTCTTTGGTCGCTTTTGTACTATGAATGTATGCTTGAGGATATTTTACTATAATCGTATTACCTAGAACCCCATCATATCCAGTGGCTAAAACTTTACCTTTACCACTTGCCCAAACTGTACGATTACTTGTTGCTGAGACTAAATCCCAACCATAATGTTTGAAGCCAAACTTTTGTTGGTATTTAGTATTGAGGTATCCGGCTGTAATTCGTGCATTATTAATTGGTTGAATTAACTTTTGCGAAGCCGCCTCTGCAAACGTTGGTAAAGCTATTCCCATAGAAAAAACAAATAATGTAACTAAACTAAGTATTTTTTTCATATTACCCTCCTTTTTTGTCTATATTATCATATAAATGTAATAAAAAATCCAAATTTACCAAAAAATAATATTTTACATTAAAGATACAATCTATATACAGCTATGTATTCATGTAGTGACCTTGGTTTAACTATGATTAAAGAAAATTAATAATCTGAAAGAAAGCTATATATTTTTTCTAATAGATACAATTATTGTACTAGAATCAAACAACTCATGTTTTATAAAACATGAGTTGTTGTTTAACTAATTTCTTCTACGATTATATAATGTTTATTAATAATGCCTGTAGAACAATGTCCAACAATTGAAATATTCTTTATTATAGATTCGACGTTATTCATAGGAATAATTCGGAAAGCTTTAGAGTTTTCATTGAAAGAGAACGTTTGTTCTTATATAATGTAGAGAACGAATATTCTTTTTTTGAAAGATTCTTTCGATCGATTATGAGTAGCTACCAAACAGAGTCATTATATGTATCAACATGAAGGCATTCTTTGCTTTGTTTTTTCTATAGTAAATAAAAACGTTGAAGAAGGGCATTTCCTACATTTGAAGAATAGTAACACCATTAAACAGACTTAAGGTTGACTGTATGATTGCGAGAGAGACAGATTGAAAAATTGAATAGGAGTGTTCTTTGATGACAAACAGTAAAATGAATCCTAAGGTTGATGAATTTTTAACTAAAGCTAAAAAGTGGAAAGAAGAATATGAGACGTTGAGAAAGATTGCTCTTGACTGTGAGTTGACCGAAGATTTTAAATGGATGAATCCTTGTTATACTTTTGAGAAAAAAAACATTGTTTTAATACATGGATTTAAAGAGTACTGTGCGCTACTGTTTCCTAAAGGTGCTCTGTTACAAGATTCTCATGGTATTCTAATCCAACAAACGGAGAATGTACAAGGGGCGCGACAAATTCGCTTTACCAATGTACAAGAAATAGTTGAAAAGGAAGCTATCTTAAAAGCTTATATTTATGAGGCTATTGAGGTGGAGAAAGCTGGATTAAAAGTCAAAGCTAAAAAGCCTGAAGAACTCATTATTCCTGATGAGCTACAGCATAAATTTGATGAAATACCTGCTCTAAAAGATGCTTTTACTACATTGACTCCAGGACGACAAAGAGCATATATTCTTCATTTTTCTGCGGCCAAACAATCTAAGACTCGAGAATCAAGGGTTGAAAAATGCATTCCAAACATTCTTAATGGAAAAGGATTAAATGATTAGTACACTTTATTTAAAACATGGCCAATTTTGAATTGAAAATTAAATAAGTTTAAGTGAACTGATTGATGTTCCATTTGTCTAAAAGTAGAATAGATTAAAAAATGATAGCGTCCAAAAATTTTTTTACTTTAGGAGAAGATTCTATGGAAGTTTTTGCAGAATATTTAGCGCGTATAGATAGCCCTGACCACCGTGACCGAACAGAGGAGGTTTTGGCTTGGGTTGCTAATACTTTCCCGAATTTGAAACCACAAATCAAATGGAATACGCCAATGTTTACTGATCATGGAACATTCATCATCGGCTTTGCCTCAGCGAAACATCATTTGAGCGTTTCACCTGAAGAAACAGGCATGGCGCACTTTAATCATGACATTGCTCAGGCTGGATACAGCGCTACCAAAGGCCTGTTTCGAATTCTATGGACTGAGCCAGTAAACTATGAATTACTTAAAAAAATAATCGAGTTTAATATTTTAGATAAAAAAGACTGTTCAACTTTTTGGCGGAAATAAAAAGCAGATTATGAACGGAGAAGAAGGAGGGTACAGAACGGTGGATTTTGAAATGGTTATGAAAGAACTTGAAGCGCTTGGTACGGAACGAATTAAAAAGACTTACATAAACAATGGTGCACACGATCCGCTTTTTGGAGTGGCAACAGGAAAAATGAAGCCGATTGCAAAGAAAATCAAGAAAAACCAGGCTTTAGCTGAGCAGCTCTATGCGTCTGGCAATTATGACGCTATGTATTTTGCTGGTATCATTGCAGACCCAACAGAGATGACTGCGGAGGATTTTGAGCGTTGGATTGATAAAGCGTATTTTTACATGCTATCCGATTATGTAGTTGCGGTAACTTTGTCAGAAACCGATTTTGCGCAAGTTGTGGCTGATAGATGGGTGGCAAGCGGTGAAGAACTTAAAATGTCGGCAGGTTGGAGTTGTTATTGCTGGCTTTTGGGCAATCGTCCTGACGATGAATTTAGCACAAGCAAGATTGCCGATATGCTTAATCAAGTGAAAAATACGATTCACGATTCTCCAGATCGAACGAAATCGGCTATGAATAATTTTATCTATACAGTCGGTGTTTCATATTTGCCACTTCATGAAAAGGCCCTTGAAACGGCAAAGACAGTAGGTCCAGTCGAGGTTAAGAAGGATAAGAAAAAAAGTAGTATTCTTCTTGCTTCCGAAAACATTCAAAAGGATATAGATAGAGGAAGGCTTGGTTTCAAACGCAAACATGTAAGGTGTTAGCATGATTTGTAATGGAGCTACATTATCTGAAACGAGACTAACAAGCATTTAATAATAATTAGTTTACTATACGTAGGATGTTTTGTTCCTTCATAAACCATCCATTGAAGAAGTGGCAGGGGATAAAAGCTAAAAAAATTCTTGAGAAAAGGAGAGGTTAAAAATGAAAACCCAAAAAGGAAATCTAAGAATCTGTCATAAAGGACACAAATATTATAAAAGCAGTAACTGTCCGACCTGCCCAACCTGCGAGCAAGAAAACAAACCTGACAATGGATTTCTCTCCATGCTATCAGCACCAGCAAGACGAGCATTAGAAAACAACGGGATAACTTCTTTGCAGCAGCTATCAACATTTAGTGAAAAAGAGATATTACAATTTCATGGTATGGGGCCAGCTTCTTTACCTAAACTTAGAGCAGCTTTGCAGGCCAATGGGTTAGCCTTTAAAAATTAAGCATCAAGGATAGTTAAAATAAGAAATAGATATGGATAAAGTGTACGAATACGCTGAATTTCTGGATATGGAAGGATGTTAAGAGATAAGTAGTGGGAAAAAGAAGGGCTGGAGATTTAGATAATGAATAACAAACTAGATGAAGCATTAGCGTTACGAAAGAATGGAAATCACAAAGAATCTAACGAATTGCTAAGTGAATTAGTTAAGGAATGTCCAGACGATGCTTTATATAACTATCAATGTGCTTGGAGCTTTGACGTATTAGGAGAAGAAGAAAAAGCAGTGCCCTTTTACGAAAATGCCATAAAGATAGGATTACCTTCTAAGGATATGGAAGGTGCAATATTGGGATTGGGCAGCACGTATAGAGCCTTGGGGGAATATGAAAAGTCAAAAGATATATTTTTAAAAGGAATGGACTTATTTCCAGATAATCATGTAATTAAAGTATTTTATTCCATGACCTTATACAATTTAAAAGAGCATAGCAAAGCGATGGAACTGATACTGAAATGCTTACTAAATACGACAAATGACAATGAAATACTAAGTTATAAAAGAGCCTTACATTTCTATTCAGATAAACTGGATCAGACTTGGAAGTAGCTTATAAAATTCACTGAGTATAAGTTCTTTTCCTAAAACGAGGAGAGGACTTTTTTGTAACAATATTGGCATACTTCCTTTGATAAAATGACTTTTAAAATGATAGACTGTGAAGAAATACATTTAAACTATAGGAGGCTTTGTTGAATAAGAAAGCCCTTACATATTATATATGTCTAATATGTAAGGAGCCCTATACGAATTACATTTGAAATAGGAGATTCCTGCTTTGGATCTTGCGCTTCTTTCTTTGTTGAAGTACTTATGTTTGTACAACCCTATCCTTACTAAACTCTTCTTCAATTAGCTTATCCATGAGAAAATGATAAAAAACGTGATAATTCGTTTTAGTTAGTTTGTCCAGTTCCTGGTGAGTGATGATATTATGTTGGATTAGTAAACCTATAGCAGCTGATATACAATTTACTTTTAAATCTTCTTCCCCTAACATATAAATCACCTTCCCTTATTTACTAAGTAACCCATTCTATATAATAGGCATACTTAAGACACGGACTGATATAAGCTCTTTTCTCGAATTATGGATCTCGTGCTGATAGAAAATGATCATAAAATTTTCTCAACACTTTTTGATGTATACTGTTATCTTTATATACTGAGCTTTCTTTTCCTGCAAAAAAAACAAAATGATTTCGTTTTTCCCTTATTTTGGAATAATTCATTTATTTTTGACAGTTAGGGGAGCTTCTGAATGCTCAGTATGTATCTAAATGCCAACATCAAAAACTTATGAACGCCATCCGAGGAAAGTAAATAATGAAATTTATTTTAAATGGTTCCTATTATTTCTCTTATGTAAATACGAAATAAATGTGGTTTTCCTTTAAGTAAAAAAGGCAATTTTAACTATGTCATAAACCTACCTGTAGGTAATTATTAAATTATATAGGGAAATTTACATCTCAATAAAATACTGTTATTACAAGTTAGTGAGGTAGAAGTATGGAAGAAAACAATAGTAAAAATTTAAAATCGGAAATTATAAAAAAGCACGAGGTATTATTTGCAAAGAGATTGAAGCTTGAGAGTGAAGCAAGCCGTTTGATGTTAGAAATTAATTTATTAGACGCACAGAATACTCTTAATAAAGTAAGTCAGTTAAACCAAAAAATAGATGATATAACCTCTGAAATGGATTATTTGAAACAAGCCCTTGAAGCCATCAATTAAGCTATATATCAAAGTGTTACTAATTCTATAAGTATAAGCACGAGCAAATTAGAAAAAAGTGATCAACATGGAAGAGAAAGAAGGTATTTCTATGAAATCTATATTATTAATTGGACAATCAAATATGGCAGGCAGAGGATTTATTGAGGATGTACCGCCGATTTATAATGAGCATATACATATGTTGAGAAACGGTAGATGGCAAACGATGGCAGAACCACTTAATTTTGATCGTCACATATCTGGCGTCGGGCCAGCAGCCTCTTTTGCCCAAGCTTGGACAGAGGATCATCCGGGCGAGTCCATTGGGGTAATACCATGTGCCGAGGGAGGAAGCTCAATTGATGAGTGGACAATTGAAGGACTATTAACAAGACACGCGATTTCTGAAGCAAAATTCGCAATGGAAACAAGTGAGTTAGTGGGAATTCTATGGCATCAAGGAGAAAGCGACAGTTACGGAGAACGTTATAAGACGTATGAAGATAAACTGCTTTCATTGTTTAAACATTTGAGAGAAGAATTGAATGCACCAGATATCCCCATTATTATCGGTGAGTTGGGGCATTACCTTGGAGACGTCGGATTTGGAAAAAGCGCCGTAGAATATAAACAAATAAACCAGATATTATCTAAAGTTGCCCATACTGAAAAAAATTGTTATTTTGTAACATCAAAAGGCTTAACAGCAAATCCAGATGGCATTCATATTGATGCCGTTTCCCAAAGAAAGTTTGGATTAAGATACTATGAGGCTTTTTCAAAACAAAAGCATGTGTTAGATGTTTTAGACGTTGAGCATGAATGGATTGAAAAGGAAGCAAAGCGTGAACTAACTAAAAATGAACTTATATTTGTTGAAAGTATGAAGCTTGCCTTGGGACAAGTAAGTTTTGAGGAGTTTTCTATTAATGTCTCTACTATTAATGAAAGTAAGTAAAGCAAAATTAATCCCATTTTATGAGGAGAAATCAATTGATTCCACTTTTAATCTTAGGTTGGTTAAAAGAAAAACCCGGTTCATATGGATATGAACTTTTGGCAATTATGAATGAGTGGAGTTAGTATAGATTTGTTAATTATGAAAACTAAAAAAGGAGAATCCTTTAAACAGGAACTCCAAAAAGCCGGTATTCAAGACACGCAAATTTTTCAAATGCAACTAGTGGAGAAGTTGTAGACAGAGTGTTAGGTGGGAATATTTCAAATCTGCTACATATATAAATTCAGCGTTTTTTGTTTAATGTTATATTAGGTACTATAAGAAAGACCTTGAAAGATTTGTTTCAAGGTCTTTTTTATAGTTATTAAGATTGTTGGTTCTCCACTGTCTCTAATTTTTTATAGTGCGCAATTTTTTCTTCAATTCTATGCGAATTTAACTCTAGTTCCTCTATCTTGCCTAAGACATCTTTATAATGTTCCTCTAACAATTCCTTTCTTGCCGTAATAGTAGAATCTCCTTTCTGTCGCAAATCAGAAAACTGCTTCATTTTAAGCATAGGCATTCCTGTAACACGTAAACGAATTAAAAACTGAATCCAAGCTAGATCAACGTCTGTATATTGTCGATATCCGGTTTGGTTTCTTTGCACATTTTTTATTAACCCAATTTTTTCGTAATAACGCAAAGTATGTGTAGAAAGACCGGTCATACTTGCTACTTGTTGAATGCTGAATAAATTTTCCATATTAATTATTATAACATGAGAAATAAAATGCTTGCTTTAGAGCGCGCTCTAAAGCGTAATATCTAACTTGTAAATAAAATAACTCAGTTGTAAGGAGAGATTCAGTTGATGAATGAACGTTACGAAAATGGTTGGAAAACGTTAATGGAAGTAGATGGAGAGGGTGGAAAACGAGTAATTGAATCATTAAAAGACATTGCTCCTGACATTGGGAAATATGTCATTGAATTTGCCTTTGGAGATATTTATACAAGAGAAGGACTTAACCTACAGCAAAAACAACTGGTTACGATAAGCTCACTCACGACACAAGGAGGGTGTGAACCACAATTAAATGTTCATATCAATGCTGCGCTTAATGTAGGCCTCACACCACATGAAATAGTAGAAGCCATTACTCACTGTATTCCATACACTGGCTTTCCTAGAGTGTTAAATGCTATTTTTATTGCTAAACAAGTTTTTAAAGAAAGAGAATTAACCGTAACTTTAAAATAAAGGCATATGTATATAAGGCAAGTCGATTTTAATTGAACTTATAAACAGAGGTACGTCTTTATTGGGATAAAACACAATAAATCGCAGTAGTACCCTGAAAAACATGATTTGTGATATAAGGTTAACCTTAAAATAAATAGACTCCTTTTTTAGTGAAAGAAGCTACCACAAGGTAACTTCTTTTTTTTATTCAATTATGTTTTCACTTGCCCTCTATTTCCCTCCATACCTTCTATTTGCGAAGCAGCATCATAAGTGTGTTTATAATCACATTAATGGCAGCATTAGCATATCTAAATCGCCTATATTTTTGCTGTTTTGGTCTCTTATTTCTTTAAGTTTATTGATGTTTTTAATATAGATATTTTGATTAGATAGCTCAATCAATTTTTCTTTACTCCATTTTTGAATAATCTTATTTTAGAATACTGGAAGCTTATAATAATGATGGATATAAAATAGCACACTTTTATAAAGAAAATCAGGTTAGACAATTTGAAGGTAAATATAAAAAGAGACATAACACAATATCATATTCATAAAAAGATTGGTTGTTATAAAAGAATTCAAGTCTCAAACTTCATGCATATGTTGAGAGTTCCAAAACGTATAGAAGCCTCTATAAACGAAAGAACCTGAAAGAGAACGATCCCTTGTTTATCAAAGGATTGTTTTTATTATAAATTTAGGAAAAAGTGATTATAGTAGCAAAAAATGTAGAGATCATATATAGCTAGCGTTATTTTGAATTAAGGTCATTTTAAGTGTTTTTAATTTAATTTAAATGGTTTTCAAAAAACTATACTAAATTCAATATAGAACTTTATAGTTATTATTTAATTTTAAGCTCAACGCAGCAATATTTTTAAGCACTTTACCAATAAGCTGCTCTCTACGAGCGCATCTTTATTTTCTTTAGCTATCTAACCATATTTATGCTAATAATAAGTCTCTTGATCCCTTCCTAAAGGAGAGTGTTCTTACTAAAGCTTTACGTTAGCTGGAATTATACGAGAAGCCATTTTGGGAGTGAAAAAAAGTGGTGAAACAACTGAGGGGTATTATTAGTTAATGGAAGATCATAATAATAAGTTTTATCGCATTTAATAACGATAAGTATGTATATTTCTTCAGTTCATTAAAAACTTTACTGATGAAATTATGTATATAAATTGTAAATTAACATTTGAGAAGATGGGATATTTTGTAACATTATGGTAAAACAATAAAATAGTCAATGTATTTTGGATAAATATGTAATTTGGTAAGGTGTTTTGTCTTCATTTACGAAGTTTGACAACAAAATAAGAACCTCTATGTATATAAATGATACGTCTTAATGCTCAAAAACAAGAATTAAAATAAAGAGATTAATAATAATTATCATAAAAATTTAATATATGTGAAATAAATATAAAAAATCCAAATAAAGGGATGGTATATTTTGAGATATTATGGTAAATTATAAAAGTATTCATCGTTATTTTGTAAAAAATGTAATTAATTGAGTTTTTTTACCTATTTATTAAAAAGAAAATAAAGTTCTCAAACGAGACTAAGTAACAAATGTATGTAATTTTAAGAGATGGAGATTCTCTAATTAAATTAGTAATGTCTCAATAGAATTCTCACAACTAAAAACGAAATGAAAAGATTAACTTTAAATACTAAGAATATTAAAATAAATTATTTTGATATTCTTAAAGATACATTTAATATACATATTTAAAGTGCGCTATTAAAATATTTATTTAATAGAAATTAGGTAAAAGATGCTTATAAGTATAGAAAGCTTCTACCTAATTTCATTTTAAATCTTGATTTAATTCACTATATCAATATGTTTTGCTGAATATTGTAAATTAAAAAACCTCCTAGATTATAAGTAAACATTTTGTTGCTGAAAATTTATCAAACAGTTGCACTAGAAAATAAATCTTAAGGGAGAAATTATCGTGGCAAAAAAATTTTATATGAGTAATAATCAAAAGCGTCTTTACATTATAAACCAGTTGCAAGGAAATGATATTTCTTATAACACCCCTAAAGTTCTAATTTTCCCTGGACGATTTGATTTAAAAAGATTAAATGAATCTTTTAATGAGTTGTGTAAAAGACACGAGTTACTCCGTACTACATTTGCAAATAATGGAGATAAATTTTACCAAATTGTTCAAGAAGAAGTGGCTGTCAAATTAGAGGTAGATCTTGACTTAACCAAGGGTGTTCAAGAGTCTTTCAAAGAATTTTTACAGCCATTTAATTTAACAAAGGCTCCCTTAATGCGCTTAAAAGTGCAAGAGAATGAAGAGAGTTCATTGCTAATGTTTGATTTCCATCACATTATTTGTGATGCAATTTCAGTCGATATTTTTGTGAATGAGTTACTTTCTTTATATAAGGGAGAAAGCCTTAAGGAGAATAAAATTCAGTATAAAGATTTTGCTGCTTGGCAAAACTCTAAAGATATGTCGGCTCACAAGGATTTTTGGTTAAAAGAATTTTCCGAACTTCCTCCAATTGTTGATTTAAAAACAGACTTTAACCGGCCGAAGTGGAAAAGTATTAATGGGAAGACAATACATAAAGCACCAAACTATGAGTTAAGTAAGTTAGTAAGAGAGTTTTGTCATAAAAACAACACTACAGAATTTATGATGTTATTATCAGCATTTATGGCTTTTTTAAGTAAATACAATTCGCAGGATGACATAACTGTGGGGATTCCGGTAGCGAATCGTACACATCCGGAATCTCATAATATGGTTGGGATGTTTGTTAATACGCTCGCTGTAAATAGCAGAATTGATAAAAGTCAATCATTTACTTCCTTGTTGTCAGTAATGAAAGATAAAATTTACTCAATTTTTGACCACCAAGAATATCCATTTGAAGAATTGGTCGAAAAGCTAAAAGTAGAGAGAGACGTCTCAAGAAACCCTCTATTTGATATTATGTTTGTATTTCAGAATTCTGAAGACAAAAAATATATTTTAAATGGAAACGAACTTACTGAAATAAAAGATGTTGATTATCCAGTTTCTAAGTTTGATTTAACTTTAACAATTGATGCTTCTGAATCAGGTTATGAATTTAGTTGGGAGTACTGTAACGAGTTATTTAAAGAGTCTACTATCGCATACATAGATAAGCTGTTTGAAAAATTTATAAAAAATGTAATAGTAACGCCTTCAGATAATTTGGAAACTATTAA
Organism: Priestia sp. 40; assembly: GCF_049368575.1. NCBI lineage: Bacteria > Bacillati > Bacillota > Bacilli > Caryophanales > Bacillaceae > Priestia > Priestia sp. 40. Next base: position 339,368 of record NZ_JBMPZA010000005.1, on the reverse strand, counting down.
TATGGTTAATGAAGCGGAGTATACGTTATTGTTTGATAACGTTACAAAAGAACCGCGAACAAAAATGAATGGTTCAATATTAGATGCATTTAACAACAATGTTCAAAATATTCCGAATAATTCAGCCCTTAAAATGGGTAATCTTTCAATGTCGTATTTAGAATTAGATCAATTCTCAAATAAATTATCAACAAAACTAATTAAAAAGGGACTTAAGCCTGAATCAATAGTGGCCTTGTTGTTTGATAGATCTTTTGAAACAATCGTAACAATTCTTGGTGTTCTGAAATCTGGTGCAGCATTTTTACCGATTGAACCTAACCTCCCAAAGGACAGAATTAATTATATTTTGGAAAATAGTAAAGCGAGTTTATTAATTTCTAATTTAGAAGAATTTAATTTTGCTTCCTTACGTGGAGAAATTCTTCATTATAAGGAAATTGATTTCTCTAAAATTCCTAATGAAGAGTCAAGTATCCCAAGGGATGAAGATATGTTGATGTATGTTATTTATACCTCTGGTTCTACTGGCAAACCGAAAGGTGTAGCTATTAAGGAAAGTAGCTTATTGAATTATTTAGAATGGGGACAACAAAAGTACATAAAAACTAAGGATGACGCATTTGGATTCTATTCTCCGCTTTCTTTTGATTTGACAATAACTTCAGTCTTTTTACCGTTAGTTTCAGGTTTAACAATGCATATCTATTCTTCAAAAGATTATGCTTCAGCATTAATAGATTTAGTTAAGGATAACAAAGTTACTATCTTAAAATTAACTCCTTCTCATATGAAAATTGTAAGTCAATTGGATATTGAAAATGCAATATTCCATACTTTAATAGTAGGCGGGGAAGAGCTAACTGTACAAACCGCTAAGGAAATGACATTGAAAGTAAAACATCCAATTTCCATTATTAATGAATATGGTCCAACTGAAGCAACTATTGGCTGTGCTACTCACGAATATAACTTAAATAATGATGATATGTTAGTTCCTATTGGCCGCGCAATAAATAATACACAGTTGTATGTTTTAAATTCTGATTTAAAGCATCAACCATATGGTGTAGTGGGAGAACTTTATATATCTGGAGAATGTTTAGCCTATGGGTATTTCAACAACCCAGAGCTTACTAATAAAAAGTTTGTTGAAAATCCATTTATTCCAGAAGCCAAAATGTATGCTACTGGAGACCTTGTTTATAAACGCTCTGATGGTAATTTAATCTATTGTGGCAGAATGGATGATCAAACAAAGCTTAAGGGATTCCGTATTAATCTAGAAGAAATTGAAAAAATCCTAAAAAATGAGTTAACTATTAGTGGGGTCAGCGTACATATAAAAAACTTGAACGAAGGCGACTTCCTTTGCGCTTATTTAGTGGGTAATAACTCTTCTGAAAAAGATATAAAAGATATGCTAGGGAATTTTTTGCCTGATTATATGGTTCCAACTTTTATAATTGATGTTGAAAGTATACCGTTAACAAGCAATGGAAAAGTTGATAAAGGTAAACTTCCTGCTCCTGTTTTTCAATCAAGCGAAAGTTATGTAGCACCTCGTAATGAGCTTGAAACGGTTGTTATAAACATCTTTACAAATGTGCTCGGAACAAGAGTAGGAGTAAAAGATAATTTCTTTGAATTAGGTGGAGACTCAATAAAAGGGATTCGAATTATAGCGAAATTGAGAGAAGCAGGGTACCTTTTAACTTTGAGAGAGATTATGGAGCGTAGGAAAATAGAAAATATTATAGACGGTATTAAAATTTTAGATGTTGATCGTACTCTTCAAGAGGCAGTGATAGGAGAAGTAAACCTTTCTTTAATTCAGAATAACTTTATGGAAAGTGAATTACCCGAGCCTGGTCACTTTAATCAATCAATAGTTCTAGAATCTAAGAAAAGTATTAACACAATTATGCTAAGGAAGGCATTTTCTAAGATAGTTCAACATCACGATATGTTACGCGCAACTTTTAATAATGGAAAACAGATAATTAAATCACCAGATGCAGAGAATTTATATGAACTCATCGAGTTTGATCTATCAGCCATTCAAACAAAAAACGAATTCAATGAATTATTTTTAGATAAAACGTTAGAGATTACAAGTTCTATTAAATTAAATAGTGGTCCATTAGTTAAAATAGGACATTTCGCAACTAATGAATCAGATTATTTATTCATAACAATTCATCATTTAGTAGTGGATAGCGTTTCTTGGCAAATTATTATAGATGACCTAAATGATATATATAGCTCCTTGTTAAGCGGAAAAGAAAAGAACATCTCAAACAAGACTGACTCCTACAAAAAATGGGTGGAGAAACAAACTAAATTGACAACGGAGTTCAGTATAAAAAAAGAATTACCCTATTGGAAAAAGGTTGATCTTAATCTAAGCAAGAGCAAGTTTAAACTTAGTTCCAAAGAATACAAATCTGTTTTTCTTCATCAAATTGATCTATGTTTTTCTAAAGAAGTTACTTCTAATTTAGTTTATAAATCAATTAAACCATATGGATCTGAAGTGAAAGATTTGTTACTTACTTCCTTATTTAGAACAATAGCAAAAATTAATAACAATAATATAGCTGCAGTTAGTTTAGAAACGCACGGGAGAGAGAACGCCTTATCATCCTTAATGGTTGAAAGGACTGTGGGGTGGTTTACAAATATCTACCCTGTAGTTGTAAGCGAAATTGGAAGAGACCTTCAACAAGATATTATAAATGTTAAAGAAACACTTAAACGTGTTCCAAATCACGGAATAGGTTATCAAATTTTGAAAAGTAATTATAAAGAGGTATTGTCACAACAAGCTACACCAGACATCACGTTTAATTATCTAGGAGAACAACAAAAACATAAAAATGACGAAAATTTTGTGGTTAGTGAACTTAAATATGCTCATCCTATATCCTTTAAAAATGTATTTGGAACGCCGATTTCAATAGACGGCATTATCGTGGATGGTGAATTACGCTTTTCAGTATCGTTTGACCTTTCACGCTTTACAACAGAGTTTATTAAATGTTTAATAAATAGATTTGACAATGAGGTACAAAATGTAGTGAAGCATTGTTCAATAAAAGCAGATATTATTAAGACTCCGTCTGACTATGGGGAACTGGATCTGTCAGTTGGTGAATTTAATGATATTAAGAAAAAAGTAGAAAATACTAATGGATTTATAAAACGTATGTACCCATTAACGCCAATGCAAGAAGGAATTTTATTTCATACATTGCAAGATGAAAGTAATGAAAGTTACGTTGTACAAGGAATTTTTAAGTCGGATAAGTCAATAGATATAAATACATTTAAAAGAGCGCTGCAATTATTAAGTGAAAAGCACGAGGTTTTAAAAACGAATATTTTTAGTTCCCAATTAAGCGAGCCGCGACAAGTGATACTTAAAAACAAAGAGATAGAATTTAGCCATATAGACATTTCAGATACTAATGACAGTAAACTTTTATTTAAATCTATAGCAAAAGATGATTTAATACGTGGCTTTAATCTTGAAAGAGAAAGTTTAATTAGGTTTGCATTTGTAAAACAGTCGGAAGAAGAGTTTAAGTTAATAATGACATTTCACCATATTATTATGGATGGTTGGTGTATGTCTGTATTAATGAATGATTTGTTAGACATATATAATAGATTAACCAACTCTCCTGAAGAATTTAAACAGAAAAATGAACATAAGGATCAAGGTACATTTGAAGATTATGTTCGTATTATTCGTAATAAAGATACGGAAAAGTCAATTAATTATTGGGGAAGCCTATTAAATGATTTTAGCGGGGCAAATACTATTAAGCCGGTACTTCAATCTAAAACTCAAGAAACCAGCATAGATCGGATAATGCATTCTTTACCAGTTTCTTTATTTAAATCTATCAAAGATTATGCGCAAAAAAATAACAGTACTCTTAACACTGTTATAGAATTGGCCTGGGGTATTTTACTTCAAAGCTACAATTCATCAAACGATGTTGTATTTGGAAAAGTTGTATCTGGTAGGGATAGTATAGTTAAAAATATTGATGAAGTTATAGGTTTGTTTATTAATACAATTCCAGTTCGTCTATTAAATCAGTCAACTGATTTAGCTATAGAAGTATTAAATAAACTACAAAAACAGGCTTTAGATTCTATGGAAAATGGATATACCTCTTTAGCAGACATTCAAAATTTAACGGAGTTAGGATCAGAACTAATTCAAACTCTAATTATTTTTGAAAACTATTATGTCGCTGATAATACTAATCAAAGTGACACGGGTTTATCTCCTGTATTAGACAGTGTTAGAGAGGAAACTAATTATGATTTAACTTTATCAATAGACACTAGCGATACTTTAACTTTTGACCTTTTATACAATCAGAATAAATATCAAAAATTAGAGGCAGAAGTTTTAATTGGTAGGCTTGAAAATATATTAAATCAAATTGTTCATAATTCGAATGTTCAAATGAAAGATATACAGGTTATTACTGAAGGCGAAAGAAAGACTATCTTAAAAACCTTTAATAATACCGCACTGGATTTTGACAAAAATAAATCAATTATCCAGCTAATTGAAGAGAACGCTAGTTTAAATCCTGAAAAGATAGCGGTGGTATATAACGATATTCAACTGACATATAAAGAGTTAAACGAAAAATCTAATATTATTGCTAATCAGCTTTACCAGAGAGGTATCAATCGAAAAGGTATTGTAGCCTTAATTTTGCAAAACTCTCCTGAAATGATTATTTCAATACTAGGCATACTTAAAACAGGAGCTGCTTATGTACCGTTAGATCCAAATTACCCAAATGAGCGTATTGACTTAATTCTTAAGGATTGTGGAGCGAATATAATACTTTCTAATGAAGAATATGTGGTCAATGACTTCGTATCACTAAGAGTCGAATCAATGTTAACAAATTCTAATGTAGCTGATACAACTCTAGTATTTGAAAGGGCTTATTATCCTGAAGATTTGCAAACTATACTTTATACGTCTGGAACTACTGGTAAGCCTAAAGGAGTTATGTTAAAAAACAGCAATATCCTTGCTTATGTCTATGCGGTTAAAGAAGAATTTTCTATTGACGAAAATACTAATTTCTTGCAACAAGCAACCTATACTTTCGATATGTTTATTGAAGAAGTCTTTCCAACCCTTTCTTTTGGTGGGACAGTGAGCATTTATCCAAAGCTCTATGGTATTGACTTTGAAGAATTATGTGATTACGTCAATCAAAAAGAAGTAAACATAATAAGTTGTTCACCGCTAGCTCTAAAAGAAATTAATAAATTAAATAAAACAAAATCCGTAAGAACGTATATTAGCGGCGGAGAAGAAATTAAACCTAGTTACTACGATAATTTGATTCAAAACGCCGAGGTATACAATACCTATGGACCAACCGAAGCAACCGTATGCTGCACTTATTTTAAAATAAGTGGAGAAGAATTAAACAATGTATCAATCGGAAAACCAATTTCAAATGCGCAGGTCTATATTTTATCTAATGATAATCAACTCTGTGGCATTAACTCTCCTGGAGAGATTTGTGTATCTGGTAGTGGAATAACAGATGGATATCTAAACCAAGATATATTAACAAATGAGAAGTTTGTACCTAATCCATTCGGAGAAGGAAAACTTTATCGCACAGGGGATGTTGGAAAATGGATGCCGGATGGTACTATAACCTACTTAGGACGAATTGATAATCAAATTAAATTAAGAGGCTACCGAATAGAACTTAGCGAAATAGAAGTTAATATTAGAGAAAACCTTGATGTAACCGATGTAGCTGTAACATTAAAAACAAAAGAAGAGGAAAAAATTATATGTGTCTATGTACAGAGTGACAACATAACAGAAGAGGAAGTATATAAAGAATTAAAAGCTAAGCTTCCAAGCTATATGGTTCCTACACACATTAGTGTTGTTAAATCCCTTCCAATGAATTCAAATGGAAAAATTGACTTTAAAAAATTAGAAATACCAGAAGTTGTTTCACTTAATAAAACGAGTGAACCCACAAATGAGATAGAAAAAGTGGTACTAGCGGTATTTCAAGACACACTTGGTGGAAACTTTATTGGCTTAGATGACGATTTCTTTGAGGTAGGTGGACATTCTTTAAAAGCCGTTCGTCTAATCGCTATGATTGAAAAGGAAACGAATATTCAATTAAAAGTTGCAGAGATCTTTGATAAGCGAACAGTTAGGGAGATTAGCAAACTAATTAAGGATAAAGAGACGTGTAATGATTTGGAAGTTAATTGGGGTAGCTTAGAAGATGAAGATGTTGAAGAACTGGTTTAATAGAAATTACGGTAAAAAGAGGTGCAAATTTTGAACCATAAATACAGAATGAGCTCGGCCCAAAAACGCATATATGCATTAGAGACCTTACAGGAAAACAGTATCTCTTATAATGTCCCTACATTACTAAAAGTTGATGGACAGCTAAATTTAGATACTTTGGAAAGATCATTTAAGAAGTTGTGTGAACGACACGAGTTGTTAAGAACTCATTTTATGCACTCGAAAAATAATTTTATTCAGGTTGTAGAAGAAAATGTAGAAGCTAAAGTTATTTTCGAAGAGGTGCAAGGTGTAGATGAGAAAGAAATCTTAAAGAGTTTTGTAAAACCTTTTGATTTAAATAAGGCGCCATTAATGAGAATGAAAGTCGTAAAGAACTTAACTACTGAAGATAATTACTTGCTAATTGATATACATCATATTATTTGTGATGGTGAATCCCTAGCTCTAATCTTTGATGAATTGGGAAAGTTATATAATGACTTTCCCTTACCACCACTCAAAGCGCAATATAAAAATTATAGTTCTTGGGAGTACAAAAGAAATTTGGACTCTCAAAAGCAATATTGGTTAAGTGAATTTGGAAAGGAAATAACACCTTTAGAACTAAGAACAGATTTCCAACGACCAGCCTGGAGAAGCAATAAGGGAGATAGTTTTACCATAGAATTAAAAAAAGAACATACTTTGCTAATTAAAGATTTTTGTCAAACGACTAAAGCTACGGAATATATGGTGTTTATGGCTGCGTTTATGGCTTTATTGCATAAGTATTCCCATCAACAAGAAATTATTTTAGGTACACCCATAGCAGGTAGAACACATCCAGATACCCAGGATATGTTAGGTATGTTTGTTAACACCTTAGCAATAAAAGGTGAATTAGCACCAGAACAATCTTTCTTAGATTTCTTAGAATCTATCAAATCTAAGTGTCTTCAAGGGTATGAAAACCAAGATTATCCTTTTGATGAGTTAGTAAAAGAGCTTGATATTGAAAGAAACACATCAAGAAATCCCATTTTTGATATAATGTTCGGCTTACAAAATGGGGCTGAGTCTGATTTAAAACTGGGTGATGCTATGTTAACAGATCTCAGTCACAAGTATAAAACCGCTAAATTCGATTTAACATTAATGATTAATAAAGATGATGAATCTTATAGCCTGTACTGGGAATACAGTACAGACATATTTAAAGAAGTTTCAATTAAACGAATGGCTGGTCAATTTGAAACTTTGTTAAATAATATATTAATAAATCCTGAATGTTCTATTTCTAAACTCGAATATATAACAGAAGAAGAGAAGACATATTTGAGACAGGGACTATGTAATGAAGCTCCTTTTCCTTCTAATAAATCACTAATTGACATATTTGAAGATAACCTTAGAACAAACGAAAGTAATATAGCAGTTGAATTTGAAGACGAAAGCTTAACTTATTCAGAGTTAAATCAAAAAGCAAACTATATTAGCTTGAAATTATCAAATAAAGGGGTAACTACTGGATCAATTGTTGGCATAATAGCCCACTCTTCTATGAATACAATAGCTGCAGTTCTTGGAGTATTAAAAACAGGTGCAGCTTACCTGCCATTAGATCCAAACATACCGGTAGAGCGCCTATCTTATATTATTAAAGACAGTAATATGGATGCTATCATTGTAGATAAATTCGAGTCAGAAATAACTGGTTTAAGTGATGAAAATATCTTTCACTTTAATAAATTAGAAGGTAAAAGTGATATCTCGGTGCAACGAAATATTTTGAGAAATGACTTAGCGTACGTTATTTATACTTCTGGCTCTACAGGGAATCCAAAAGGAGTAATGGTTACTAATCGAAATATTATTAATCAAGTGTATTGGCATATAGCTGAATCAAAATTATCGAGTAAGACAAAGTATATTCAAAATACACCATTTATTTTTGATGGATCTGCGTTAGAAATTTTCTCTGCCTTACTATCAGGAGCTAGACTCCTATTCATAGATTCTGAGAAAAAAAAGGAACCTGAAGAAATATTAAAACTTTTACCAGGTGCCCAAGTGACATTTTTACCGTCAATGTTTAGAGCTTTAATGGAATATGCTATTGATAATAAGATGGAAGATACCTTAAATTCTTTTGAAAGATTGAATCTTGCAGCAGAAAAGATATCAGGTGACCTGATTAGAAGATACAGATCAACAAAGGGAAGCAATTTATCAAAGCTTTGGAATTTTTATGGACCTACAGAAGCTACTATTACTTCGACTTCGTACCAATTAAGTGAAGGTACAAATTTAGACAGTATACCAATTGGTAAACCAGTTTCAAATTATAAAGTCTATATCTTAAATAAAAATGAACTTTGCGCTAAAGGTGTTTTAGGAGAAATTTGTGTTGGTGGACCGGGAGTTTCAAAGGGATATTTAAATAATAAGAAATTAACAGAAGCATCATTTGTACGTTGTCCAGCTCTAAATGATGAATTAATCTATAGAACTGGTGATATTGGATTTATAAATTATTACGATGAAATTGAATTAGTTGGCCGAATGGATGAACAAGTAAAAATAAGAGGATTTAGAGTAGAACTGCAAGAAATTGAGGCGGCTTTAAAAGATATAGCAGTAATAAATGATGCGGTAGTTGTTAGAAAAAAAGATCCGAACAATGACTTTTTAGTAGCGTATTTTACGAGCGATAGCGAAACAAATAATCTAGCAATTAAAGACAAGCTTTTAAAGAAATTACCTGAATATATGGTACCTGAATTTATTATTAAATTAGATGCATTGCCGCTACTTCCAAATGGAAAAATAAATAAAAAATACCTAGGTCAACTTAGTGTAAATAAGTCTTCTAATTATGAGAAGCCAACTAACCCTATAGAGAAAGATTTATGTGAGGTGTTCTCAGAAATTCTAGGAGTTGAACAAATTGGTATTAACACTAGTTTCTTTGAACTAGGAGGAGATTCAATTAAAGCTATTAGAATTGTCTCCAAGTTAAGAGAGAAAGGATACAGCGCAACCGTAAAAAATATTATGCAGAATAAAACTGTTAAGAAGATTGCGCTAACTTTACAAAAGTTAGAGGATATTCAAGCGTTAGATGAAGTAGTCGTTGGTCAATTACCTTTAACATCAATTCAGTATGAATTCTTTAATTCTAAACTAGAAAATCCTCATCATTTTAACCAAAGTATTGTTTTGGAAAGTAAAAATAATATTAATGTTGTGGTATTAAAAGAGGCTTTGAGAGCGTTATTAATACATCACGATCAATTAAGAGCACACTATATAAAAGGTAAACAGTATGTACGGCCAGAAACTGCGGAAAATTTATTTTTAGTATCTGAGTGGAATTTAGAACAACAAGATATTAACGAAGTCCTTTTGAAAATTGAAAATATAGGGGATGATTTGCAGTCATCTTTAGACATTGAGAATGGCCCACTAATTAAATGTGCCGCAATAAACTCACCTACATTTAATGGTGCATTGTTATGTATTCATCACTTACTTGTAGATAATGTCTCTTGGAAAATTATTTTAGAAGACCTAAACAGTCTTTATAAAGGATATTTAATTAATTCAGACGTCAAACTTCCACAAAAAACTTTGTCATATAAGAGATGGAGTACAGATATAGAAACTTATTTCCAATCCTTAGAAAGAGTATCAGAGTTGGATTACTGGAAACAGGTACAAAAAGGTGTTGATTCTAGCCAACTATTAAATGATGATGAAAAAAATTTAGTAGATACGGGGATAAAAGAAAGTGAATTAAAAATTGGAAAAGAGTTAACATCCAATTTAATTAAAAAGGCTAAGCTAGCTTATAACCTTGAAGTTAAAGATTTGTTGTTTGCATCTTTATTCCGAACAATACAGCAAATAAAAGGTAATACTACCGTCTCTTTAAATATGGAAAGCCACGGTAGAGCGGAATTTTTAAATAACTTTACAATAGATCGCACAGTCGGTTGGTTTACCACTATTTATCCAGTTGTCCTAAGTGGTTTAGGAGAAGACATTCGACTTGATATTATTCGTACCAAAGAAATGTTAAGACGTGTTCCTAACCACGGGATAGGATATGGAATAGCTAAAAAATTAAACCTTTTAAACAAAGATAGTGCTCAGCCGCTTGTTACTTTAAACTATTTTGGTGAACAAACAGATGTAGCAAATAATGATTATTTCTACCCTGTTAACATAAGTTCAGGTAAACAAATTGATCCTAAAAATATGTTTGGAACGCCTATAAGCATAAATTGTGAAGTAATTAACGGACAATTAGAAATAAGTACATCTTATAATTCAGGAGTTATATCACCTACATTTATTAACGACTTGGAATGTATTTTTAAAGAACAATTAAAAGACATTGTATCGCATTGTTTATCAAAGAAAGTTAGTGAACAAACTGCTTCAGATTTTAATGAGACAGAATGGGAAATTAAGGACTTTGAATATTGTGTTAAACATTTAAGTAAGAAACGAGAAAAGTTGGAGATGGTTTACCCTCTAACGCCTATGCAGCAGGGTATGTTATTTCACAAAATGGAGGATGGGCAATCCTCAAACTATTTCTTGCAAACTGTCTTTACTTGGCCTGAGAAATTGGATACTAATTCTCTAGTAGAGAGTTTAAGTTTATTAACAAATAAGCACAATATCCTAAAAACAAGTGTTATTTATAAAAAAGTAAGCGTACCACGACAAATTATATCTGAACAACGTGACTTGGAATTGAATTTTTTAGATTTAACAGACCGTAGAGATAAAGTAAATATTTTTAATGATACTAAAATTAGAGATAAAGGCAGAGGATTTGATCTAGAAGAGGATAGTTTACTTCGTTTAACAGTAATTAAGATGAATGACGAAGATTATAAAATTATTATGTCGGCACATCATATTATTATGGATGGTTGGAGTCTACCTATACTTGTACGTGATTTAATTAAATACTATAAAGCGGCTACTAAAAATCTGAGAATTGATGATAATTCTAAGCCTCAAGCAAGTTTCTATGATTATGTTGAATTAATTAACAAAAGAAAAAGCAGCGCAAAATACTGGAGAAATTTATTAGATGATTTGGAAGAAAAGACTTCAATTATTGAAGAAGGTAAAACCGAAAATGACAGTGAAGATGTTAAATCTTGCGAGTTATCATTAAACCAAAATGATACACAAAAACTAGTTAAAATAAGTAAAGATTACAATGTAACAGTAAATACAATAATTGAAGCATTATGGGGGCTTCTTCTTCAAAAATATAATAATGTATCAGATTCAATATTTGGTAAAGTCGTCTCTGGAAGAAATATAGATATTCCAGGCATTGAGCAAATGGTTGGGTTATTTATAAATACAATTCCAGTACGAATTAAAAGCCAGCCAAATCAAAAGTTCACTGACTTATTACAAGATGTACAAAATCAAGCGCTAAATAGTGGTCAATATGATCATATGTCATTAACAGAGATTCAAAATGAAACAAATTTAGGTACGGGAATGATTCAAACTATTTTAGCCTTTGAGAATTATTTTGTAGAAGAAAATTCAGAACCGGATGAACTGAAGATGGAAGAAGCAAGTGAACAAACTAATTTTGATTTAGCTTTAACTATCGTAATTGAAAAACAACTTTTCTTAAACTTAATGTATCAAACTAATAAATATAATTATGGAGAGATATCTAGAGTATTAAATCATTTTAAAAACCTAGTTCTTAGCATTATTGATGCACCTGAAAAATTGATTTCTGAATTAAATGTTGTAAGCGACATTGAGAAAGACATAATATTAAACGGTTTTAATCGCGTTTTAGACAATGCAGTGAAAGAGGAAACAATAGTTGGACGATTAGAGAGAATAGTAAATGAATTTCCTAATAATATTGCTGTTGAGTGCGAAGGACAAAAATTGACCTACGGTCAGTTAAATTCACGCTCTAACTATTTGGCCAATCAATTAACAGCTAAAGGTATCAAATCTAATGATGTTGTTGCGCTTATATCAGATAGATCTTGTGATATGGTTATTGCAATTTATGCAATTATTAAAGCAGGCGCAGCGTATTTACCAATAGATAGAAAACAACCGAAAGATAGAATTAACTATATGCTAAATGATTCTAATGCAAAATTAGTTGTTATTGGAACTAACAGTGAAGAAATTGTTAATGATTTAGTTAACATACCTTCCGTAATTATGAGTAATAATATTGGATATTTAGAAGAGAACTCATTAAACGTTATACATCCTACTAATTTAGCTTATGTCATATATACAAGTGGAACTACAGGAAATCCTAAAGGTGTAGTAATTGAACACCAAAATGTTCTAAATCTATCTAATTGGTTAATTTCTCATTTAAGCCTTAACGAGAGTAGCATATTTATTCAAAATTTCGCTTTTATTTTCGATGGTTCAGTCTATGAAATATTCCCGATATTATTAGCTGGAGGTAAATTGCGCATTTTATCAGATAACCAAAAAGCCAATCCATATGAAACAATTTGCTGTTTTAATAATGCACATATTATTATGGTGCCTTCTATGTATCGAGAATTATTAGATTACGCAAGAAGTAATGGCATTTTAGATAAATTACATTCTCTGAAGTCTCTTTCCTTGGGTGGTGAAGCATTAACTTCAGAAGTTGTTTCTGAGTTTTTCGAAACTTCCAAAGAGATTAAGAATAAGCCTAGAATTCAGAATTGCTATGGTCCGACTGAAGCAACGGTTTGTAGTACAACATATGAGTTTAATGAAAACTATAATGAACCAAGAATTTTAGTAGGAAAGCCTATAGACAATTCGACTGCTTTAATTATGAACCAAAACCAATTAGTAGGAATTGGAATGATAGGAGAACTCTTTATTGGCGGTCGTGGAGTTGCTTCAGGTTATTTAAATAATGAAAAATTATCAAATGAGAAATTTATTGAGCATCCATATTACAAAGGGGAAGTATTATACCAAACAGGTGATCTAGCAAGGTGGACAAAAGATGGAAACATCGAGTTATTAGGAAGAATAGATGAACAAGTGAAAATTAGAGGATTCAGAATAGAATTATTGGAGATAGAAAAATGTATCCGTCAATTTAAGGATGTTGTCGATGCTGTGGTTATTGTAGATAAAGATAATGCGACAGAACAAATTGTAGCCTATTTTACTGCAGGTAATCAAATTGACCTTACAAACCTTAGAGAGTTTTTGTTTAGGAAATTAAACCATTATATGGTTCCTACACATCTTATTCAACTTGATGAGATTCCGAAGACACTAAATGGAAAAGTTGATAAAAAAAACTTACCAAAGCCATTATTAAATGAAGAACGTACTAAAGTGTACCCTAAATCTAAGACAGAGGAAATAGTGTTCAGTATTTTTCAAGAAGTTCTTTCTAATAATGAGATAAGTACAGATGATAATTTCCTTGATATTGGTGGGGATTCCATTAAAGCAATAAGAGTAATCTCTAAGCTGAATAATTTAGGATGCGAAATAAATGTAAGAACAATATTAAAATATAAAAATGTACAAGCTATTTCTAGCTTTATTGATTATGTTACCGAAGACAAGGCGCATCAAGAGAGGGATATTCGCCAAGTTATATTAGATAAATACAATAAATCATCTATGGTAGAAGAACTTAATGTAAACAATGACATATTAACAATACTTTATGTTGAGAATCTTACAAAGACATTGTACGAAAATATTGTAAATCTCCTTATGAGTTCAAAACATAAAAAAATATTTATAGATTTTATTGCTCCGCTTGATAAATATCAAGATGCAAAAGGTTGTAAAACATTAGATGAATTGAAATTATTATTATCCTATAAACAATTAGAAAGCAGCTCAATTAACTATAGTAGTCTGATTAAAAAACAGAATCGGAACTATAAGGGATCTCTATTAAAAACGTACTCTCCGACAAATATTCAAGAGTTCTATTGCTCTACAAGTGCAGGAATTGTTAATGAACAACTATCATTATTGTTTGAAGGACCGTCATTAATCGTTAAAGCAGCCATTTTAGAAATAATTGAAGAGCATAGCGTGTTGAGAAGTTCATATTCTTTCTCGAACGGAGAAAGACAAATTAATGAACATCAGTTTAATGGTTCTTGGTTTATTCCTTACATTGATATGAGAAATAAAATTCAAAAAGATAATATTTCTAATGGGATTGCTGATTACATTAATTTAAAAGAATATTTTCCAGGCATTAAAAACCCTTTATCTTATATATTTGTAAGTCGATTAACTGAATCAAAATATCAAATTGATTTAATTATTGACCATTGTATTTGGGATAAAGCTAGTTCACAAATTTTTGAGGAAAAGCTCAGAAATAAACTAAATGGTTTTTCATATAAAATCCTAGAGAGTACATCTTATGACTCCTATATAAAAGAAGTACTGAATACAACCAATAGCTTAATTGATAACAGTAGCTTTATTGGGGAGATTTCAAACGAAAAAGAGCTAATCTACAACATTTTAAATAATACAAGTCATAACACCTTACAATTCAACAAAAATAAGCTTTTTAAATTAGGGGTTAATACTCTCAAAAAATATAGAGATAACCCGTGGAATATTATCGAATATATCCTTCAAGTAATAGCGCAGCGTAATGATCTTAAGTTTATGGAGAATGAAACTTACCCTATATTAGTTGTTCAAGATGAACGAAACTATATGAATGGTAATTATGCAGAAACATTGGGGTGTTTTTTGGACTTAGTACCTGCATCTATTAATTTTTCTGAAGAGGGTGTACTTAAGAAGAGAGTAGAATGCTCGCAATCGTTAAAGAAAGAAAAGAAAATAAACTTTTCAGAGATTATTTTTGATAGAGCGCAAGATATTCAGGATCTATTTTCTAAAGTACTAATTGTTAACTATCAAGGAGCATATGACATTTCTCCTGAAGAGTTGCAAAAATGGTTATCTGGTCAGGGTGAGGATTTCACATCAACTGAAATTTTTATCAATGACGTTGAAGATCAACTTATTGTTACTTATCCAGTGTTTGAGGGATGCAAACAAGATATTGGAGTAGAGATTCAAAAAACTCTAGATAAATTAGAAGAATCTTTCCAGTCTAAATTAGTCTTAAGTTAAGAAAATCATTGGGAATATTATAGTAATGAAATTGTGGGGGGACAAAAAATGAGCGTTAAGGAACATACAGAGGAACAAGGGATGGACAAGCATAGTAATGACATTGCAAAAACGCAAAATAATTTTAATAAAACTGGATTTAACTATAACTTTACTGGTAATTTTGTAGAATACTTTGAATCAACAGTTAAAAAGAATCCTAATGGTATTGCTGTGACCTATAAGAATAACCAAATTACTTATTCTGAATTAAATGGAAAAGCAAATAGTATTGCTCGCATATTAAAGGATAGCGGCGTTAAAAGTAACAACATTATAGGAATAATGATGAATCGTTCTATTGAAACAATTATTTCTATTTTAGGGGTATTAAAATCCGGTGGCTCATATTTGCCACTGGATCCTAACCAGCCTTATGAAAGGTTACTATATATGATTGAGGATAGTAGTCTACAGACCATACTAGTGGATTCAAGCTTTAAAAATTTAAAAGATAAAAAAACATTTAAGTCAATTAAATATATTGAAGTGAATTCAGAACTTTTAAAGCCTAGATACAACCTAAATGAAAAACCAAGCATATCAGACTTGTGCTACGTCATATACACTTCGGGTACTACAGGAAATCCAAAAGGAGTAATGGTAGAGCACGAAAATGTTGTGAATTTGGTGAACTGGATGATAGATATTGGGAGTATGAACAGAACGACTAAGATGTTACAAAGCTCTTCGTTTATCTTTGATGCATCAGTAATTGAAATCTTCCCTTGTCTTGCAGCTGGTGGTGAGATATGTATATTAGACAATAACCAGAAAGTTAATCCTGAAGAGATTTTAGATAATCTAGTTAATGCACAGGCCTTTATGATTCCAAGTTTATTTAAAGCGGTCTTAGATTACGCAGAAACATTTAATAAAACAGATATACTATCTAAATTTGAGAAGGTTTACCTTGGAGCAGAGCCTTTGCCTGCCGATTTAATTATTAAATTTAGTGAACTATGCCCTGATAAAGTAAAAGACATAGCAAACCTATATGGACCTACTGAGGGTACAGTAGTTGCGAGTGCTTTCTTTTATGACAATGAATCATCTTTGGAGGAAGTTACGATTGGAAGCCCCATTAAAAATGGGAAAATCTATATTCTTAAAGATAATAAGCTGTGTGCTGTTGGTGATGAAGGGGAGTTATATGTAGGGGGAGCGGGAGTTGCCCGTGGCTATTTAAATAAACCAGATTTAACTAACGAAAAATATGTTACTCTCTCGCATATTTCAGATACAGCTCTTTATAAAACAGGGGATGTTGGTTATTGGAAAGAAGATGGAACAATTAAGCTTTTAGGAAGAGGAGATGAACAAGTCAAAATTAACGGTTATAGAATTGAACTAGCAGAAGTAGAGACGAAAATTCGTGAGATAGAGGGAATTAGTGATGCCGTAGTTATCTATGATCAATCTCAAGGTTCCCCGTTATTCATCTCTTTTTATCTAGGTGATAGAGTTAAATTTGCTGGTAAGGTTAAAGAATTACTAGAAAAGAATCTTCCTTGCTATATGATTCCGAATGAAATTATTAAAGTTGATAGTTTTCCGCTTACAGCAGGAGGAAAGTTAGATAAAAGAAAATTAATTGAAAATTTTATAAATGAAAACAAGGAAAAACTTAAAAAAGTCGGTTCTGATAAAATACTTTCTATTTTCTCTGAAGTATTAGGGAATAAAGATGTTTCACTAGATGATAATTTCTTTGAGCTTGGTGGAGATTCTATTAAAGCTATTCAAATTATCTCTAAGCTACGACAAAGCAAATACGAACTATCAGTAAAAGATATTCTTGAAAATAAGGTTATGAGAAAGATCTACACGAAAGTAAAGTCCATTGATAACTTAGAGATAAATCAAGGAGAGGTTACTGGTGAAGCTTCGCTAAGCCCTATTCAGGAAACTTTCTTCACGAAAATGCGTATTAATGAACCGGATTATTTTAACCAATCATATATTTTAGAAACTAGTGTTGATCCTGATATAAGTTATATAAAAAATGTTTTAAATGAAATTGTTAAACACCACGATCTATTACGAGCTGTGTATACAAATAAAACACAACGCATTCTTCCTTATGAGAAAGATAAGCATTTTGAAATTAGTATATTTGATTTTACAAATATTAAAGATGAAGATGAATTTACTAAAAGTTTCATAAACGAAACGGCGAAAATACAGAAGAGTATAAACATAAAAAATGGCCCACTATTTAAAGTAGGACTTTTTAAATGTATTGACAAGGCTTATTTGTTCTTCTGTATACATCACCTATCAATTGATGGCATCTCCTGGAGAATATTAATAAATGACTTTATTGATGGCTATGAAATGCAAATGGAAGGTAAACCAATTGAACTTCCATTAAAAACTATTTCTTTTAAAGAGTGGAGCCAAGCTTTAAGGGAATATGGGAAAAGCGATAAATTAGCAAAAGAAATACCATATTGGAAAAATGTAAATTCAAAGGTACCAGAAGGGAAGTTCAGAAAAAGCCCTTTTAACTTAGAGTTTAAGTTGAACACAATGAATATTGAACTAAGTGAAAAATATACTAACGAAATGCTCTACGACGCTGGAAAAGCCTATAATACTGAAATAAATGACATATTAATTACAGGACTTACACGAGCTATTCAAAAACAAACAGATAATTCTATTGTTGCAATAAATGTAGAGGGACACGGTAGAGAGAGTATCCATAAAGATGTAAAAAATGACCGTACTATAGGCTGGTTTACGAGTGAATATCCGGTGATTTTAGAGAACTTGGGCACTTCTATTGCTAAAGATATTATTAATGTAAAAGAAACGGTTCGAAAAATACCTAATCGCGGTATGGGTAATCTTATTCTGCAATGTGTATCTCCTGAGATATTTAATGATATAGATCCTGATATTACCTTTAATTATTTAGGTGAGTTTGGACAGGATTATCAAGATCGTACTTTTTCTACCAGTCATATAGAAAAAGCAAAAGATAAGTCAATGCAAAATGCTTTTAGAACACCAATTACTATTAACGGTTCTATAATCAATAAAGTTCTAAGAATGGAGATTACTTATGATGAAAAAGTGTTCACTACGAATTTTGTTAGTGAACTAATGAATGAGTTTATTGAGCAACTGAAAAATGTAGTAACATACTGTAAAAATCAAGAGGTTAACCATCACACGGCTTCTGATTTAGGGGAATATGAGTGGGGTAACGATGAATTCGAACAAGTAAAAGAGAAATATAATGAACTTGATTTGAAAGTTGAGAAGATACAACCTTTAACTTCAATGCAGGAAGCAATGCTATATCATAAAATAAGTAGTCCAGATTCATCTGAATATGTTGTTCAAATGACCAATAGTGCTGAAAAAAACATTGATGTTGACTTAATAAATAAAAGTCTTGAAATTATTGCTAGTAAGTACAGTGTACTAAGAACGGCAATAGAGTATCGTTCAGTAACCGTTCCAAGACAGATTATCTTTAATGATAGAAAATTAGAGTTTAAATTTATAGAGCTAACATCTCAAGATGACAAATTAAATAAATTTCAAGAAATACAAAAAGAAGATATAAGAAGAGGTTTTGATCTTGAAAAAGATAGTTTATTAAGAGTAAAGGTCATTAAGTTTGGTGAAGAGGACTATAAGCTGCTAATAACATTTCATCACATCATATTAGATGGTTGGTGTAGCAGTATATTACGAAATGAATTATTTGAGGTTTATGAACGTTTAACAGAAGGTGCATCCTACGAAAGTTTATTTCTGGATGAAAAAGAAGGAGACACTACGTTTTCAGATTATGTTTTACTAGCTGAAAATAGAAATAACGAGGAATCTTGTAAATATTGGAAAGAATTAATAGAAGATTTTGAGGATCAAATTCTTATTAAGCCTGAAGGAAATCCAGACGGTGGAGATATAGATGATGTAGGTAAAGTGGAATATAAGTTGCCTGCAGAATTATATAATGGCTTAGATAAATTCTGTATTAATCAAGGTTACACAATAAATACTGTTGTTGAAACTATGTGGGCACTAACTTTAGCAGCATATACAAATAAAAATGACATTGTATTTGGTAAAGTAGTATCTGGTAGAAATATTGATTTAACAGGTATTGAGACTATGATGGGTATGTTCATCAATACTGTTCCAGTACGAGTTAACCTAAATAAGGACGATACATTATTAACCCTTTTAAATAGAGTTCAAGAACAATCTATTAATACTACCCAATATGAACATTATCCACTAGCGGAAATTCAGAAGTTATCACAAATGGGCGATGAATTATTCAAGAACGCATTTTCGTTTGAGAATTACGAGCAATATGATTCAGAGAATATAAATAATTCATTTAGACTGCAAAATATACGCGAATTAACTAACTTTAATTTATCGTTAGGCGCTGTGAGGCAAGCAGATTTTTATTTAAGTATTATGTATAACTTAAATATGTATGGAAAAGCGGAAGTCGTTAGAATAATTACTCGTATGATCAACTTACTAAATCAAATTATAAGTAACCCTAACTTAACGCTTAGTAAAGTAAATTATCTTGGAGCGGAAGAAGAAGAAAAAGTTCTTATTGAATACAACAATACTGAAGATTCGCTTCCAATCAACGAAACATTAGTTTCTGTATTTGAAAAGCAAGCGAGAGCTTATCCTGACAAAATTGCTGTGGAGTTTGACGGACAATATTTAAGTTATAAAGAATTAAATTTGAAAGCTAATTCTGTAGCGGCTACATTAACACAAAGTGGTATAACATTAGGAGATATCATTCCGGTAATAACTAAACCATCTTTAGAATTAGTAGTAGCTGTTCTTGGAGTTTTAAAAGCGGGGGCTGCATATTTACCAATTGATCCAGAACAACCTATAAAAAGAATTCAATATATGATTAGTGAAGTAAAAGCCAAAGTAATGTTACACGGAGAAGGTTCATTAATTTTAAATAACATCTCTCGAAGTATTAAACAATTAGAGATTTGCAATATGCCAACCCTAAACCAAGAAGAAATAAATACTAATATAAATCCTAATGATTTAGCTTATATCATCTTCACATCAGGGACTACTGGAAATCCTAAAGGTGTTATGGTAAGTCATCGTAACTCCTTGAATCACACCTTGTGGCAAATAAAAAATGGTAATTTTAATAGCGAATCTACAATGGTTCAAACAATTGCTTTTACGTTTGATGGGCATACAGCGGAACTTTTTCCTGCACTTTTATCAGGTGGGAAATTGCTAATAATTAATGAAACTCAAAGAAAGAAACCAGGTGAATTATTAGAACTTATCCCAGGAAATAAAATAACTTTTATTCCTTCTTTACTAAGAGAAGTAATCGTTTATGCTAAAGAAATGAATCGTGATCAATTACTTTCGCAATTCGATACTCTATTTATTGCAGCTGAGCCAATAACATTAGAGGAAGTAAATCAAATAGTTGGTTCCAATACACACAAGCTAAAAGATGTGTATCATTTCTATGGTCCAACTGAGACTACAGTTACTATTGCATCACATCGAATTTCAGAGAGTGAAAACGATAAGATTATACCAATTGGTAAACCAATTTCTAACACGAAACTCTACGTAATTAACGAATTTGGAAATATATGTGGAACAGGAATGGTGGGTGAGCTGTGCGTCACAGGTCAGTCAGTTACTTTAGGATATTTAAATCAATTTACATTAACAGATGAAAAATTTGTTCAAAATCCATTTGGAAATGGAAACAAAATGTATAAAACGGGCGATTTAGTTAGATGGTCTAATCAAGGAAGAATTGAATTTTTAGGAAGAGTAGACGATCAAATAAAAATTCGAGGGTTCAGGGTCGAGATTCAAGAAATTAATACAGTTTTAAGAACAAAAGGCAGTATACAGGATTCTGTAGTTACAGTAAAAGAGTTAAATAACGAAAAATATATTTGCGCTTATGTTGTCTCCAATGAACAAATTGATGTTAAATCATTACAAAAAGAGGTTTCTGAGCAATTGCCTGATTATATGGTACCAAGTTACATCGTTCAATTGGATAAAATACCAACTACAATGAATGGGAAAGTTAATAAAGCAGTACTCCCAGATCCTGTAGCTGACGCTAATCCTGAATATATTGAACCTAAAACAGAGACTCAAAAAACTCTAATACAATTATTTAAAAAGGTCTTATCGGTTGAGAACGTTGGAATTAATGATTCGTTCTTTAACTTAGGAGGTCATTCTCTAAAAGTTATTAGGTTATTAAATTATATTGAGAAAGAGTTACAAGTAACTATCACTGTTCGAGATGTAATGGAGGAAAAAACCGTTGAAAGAATTAGTTCAATTATAGATACAAAAGGCTCTACGGCTCACTATGAGGAAATTCTAGTAGCTGCAGAAGTAGATTAATAAAAGAGTAAATAAAAGTGAAGACCTATAATATAGGTCTTCACTAAATAAATAACTTTTGACATCTTAATTGAACGAGAGAGGGGAATCCCAATGGGGATCTATCTAAGAAAACACAAAATTCTTTTAGCAGTTACCTTTATATTTAGCGCTATTGTCTCCGGTGGAACAGTTTATTTAGCTATTATTTTACAGGATATTGTGAACGCAGCAACAAAAGGATCATCACAAGAATTTAAAGAAATGATTCTCTTTTCATTCGTCTACTTAGTAGTATTGGGAATAAGTAAATACATTTATCATTTATGTAGTAAAAAAATGGTTAAAAATATTACCAGAGATTTAAGGAAAGATTTATGTAAGGGGATTTTACACAGGGATTATAGCGAATTTGAACAATATGATACGGCTGAGTATATCTCAATGTTAACTAATGATGTAAAGATTATTGAGGAAAACTATATTATCCCTTTATTAAATGTAATGGAGAATTCTATCATCTTCTTGGTCTCTATTATACTTTTAATTAAGTTAAGTCCACTTGTGCTAATAGCATTAATAGTATGCTTTGGAATAATGGCTGTTGTATCAACTGTTATTAGTAAAGAATTACAAACAAAACAGGAGATATTCTCTGTTGCTATTGGAAATTACACTTCGAAAATTAAAGACTTATTCGGTGGTTACAGTGTAATAAAATCGTTTAATGTCACTAAAAAAAGTTTTTCAGCGTTTGAAACTGAAAATGAGGTTGTAGTAGAAAAGAAATATCAAGCGGATAAAACAATTGCATTAAATGAAAGTCTCTCGGATGTGCTAGGGTTACTTACAATGTTCTCTGTGGTAGCTATTGGATCTTATATGGTACTACAAGGAAATGTTTTGGTAGGTACTTTAATTGCATTAGTGCAACTTAGTAACACTTTTGTTAACCCTATTATGGTCATTACAATGAGTATTCCCCAACTTCAAAGTGTGAAGCCTATTGTAAAGAAATTTAAAGATTTAGTATATAAAAACAGCGACGATAGCAACAAGGTTAAGAAAGCTACTTTTAATAATGCTGTTGAAATAAAAAATCTTAGTTTTTCATACGGGGAACAAATGAAGTTCTTCGCGATATAAACTTAAGTATTGAAAAAAATAAAAAGTACGTAATTATTGGGCAAAGTGGTTGCGGGAAATCGACGTTAATTAAACTAATTTTAGGTATGAATAAGGGATATAATGGAGAAATTTTGTGGGATAAAGAAGAATTGACTAAATTAGATACTACCGAATTAACTAAATTATATTCAATAATTCATCAAAATATTTACTTATTTAACAAATCAATAAGAGAAAACATTTTATTATTTGAGGATTTTAATGAAGAGCAAATAAACCAGGCACTTTCAATTAGTGGTGTCACTGAATTTATAAAAGATCAACAAGGTCTAGATAACAATGTAGGGGAAAGTGGCGGAAACTTATCAGGTGGACAAAAACAAAGAATTGCGGTAGCTAGAGGTCTCATAAGAAATAAGCCAATTCTTGTTATTGATGAAGGTACTTCTGCTTTGGACTTAAAGACAAGTTATTCAATTGAAGATAAACTTCTTAATTTTAATAATTTAACAATTATTGCAATCACTCATAAGTTAAATCCTGAGCTTTTACGTAGATACGATGAGGTTATTTATATGGAAGGTGGCAGAATTGCTGAAAAAGGACCTTTGGACGAGTTAGTTCAAAACAGAGGAGCTTTTTATAAATTTTACTCATTAAGAGAGGTCGTTTAATAAATTAATGACCCTCTTAGGAGGTGCTTTACTTAATGGATATATTCTTAATTAATATAGGTAAAATTACTGAGAAACAGTTTAATGAGATGGCGGCTAGTATAGATAAAAACATCTTAAAAGAAATTAGTGCAATTAAGATAAAACAAGAAAGAGATAGAAGAATTGCTAGTAGCTATTTTTTAAAAATTCTTTTAAGGGATAAACTTAACATTCCAATTGAAAGCATTTTAATAGTTGAAAACCAGTATGGCAAAAAGAAGTGTAAAAATTCATTAAACGTGCATTTTAATATTTCCCATTCTGGAAAGTGGGTTGTAATTGCCTTTAGCGAATATGAGGTAGGTATTGACATAGAAGAAATGCTAGGTATTGAGTTTAATGAGGTAATTCCCTTCTTCACTTATGAAGAGCAGGAATATTTAAACAGTTTAAAAGAAGATAAGAAACTCGGCTTTTATAGAATGTGGACAGCAAAAGAAAGTTATATGAAATATACCGGGCTAGGGTTTAATTTAGACCTAAATTCCTTTTCTGTTCCTCTTCAAGAAAATGGGGAAGTTAAGTCTAAAGATTGTACTACTGATAAAAGACCTTTAATCTCTTCATTTTTATTAGATGAGAATTATTATATTAGTGTCTGTTCAAATCAGGTAACTAAGAAAAACATTATCTATATTAATAATTAAAGTATTATATACTTCTACCTTAATCAATCTATCTATTTTGATAAGGGTAGATGCCGCTTTGCTACTTCCATTTTTTTAAATAAAAGTATTTTATTTAAAAATACTGTAATTAAATTGATAAATATTTTATAGAAAAGAGAGTGGTTGTATGTTAAATGTGAAGAATAACCTTGTTAGTTTAAAACAAATTAAGGAAAATCCAGAAGACATTACAAAGAAAGAAATAAAGGTTGTTTTAGACTATATAGATTTTTGTTCGAAGCCACACCCTGAAAAAGGGGCTAAAGGAGCAATCTGTCCATTCCTTCCTTTTGCTATACAAGAAGATACTATATATTGTTCTTTTATAGAGGAATATGTAGATAATGAGCAAGAAATGCGAGCTATTATTAAAGAAAGCATAATACATTTTAAAGAATTAAAAATGAAATCAGAAAAGCTGGAAAAGTATAAAACACTTTTAATTGTATTTCTTGCTAACAAATCCCTGGATAGTATACTCGCTAGTGTTCATCAAGAGTTTAAACGTGAACTCGTTTATGAGGGTATGATGATAGGAGATTTTTATTCCACTAATAATAAAGTAGGTCTATATAACAGCACATTTACGCCTTTAGTTTGCGAAGTCCCTATGATGGCCGTTAGAAATTTGATTAAGGAAGACTTTCCTTTCTTAGTAAGTGATAATGATACATCAGAAGACAAATTAGAATTCTTAACGGGCTATAAACATTCGTTTGGAAGTGATCTAAATGAATGTGAGTTAGAACGAGTGGAAAAGGCTATTTCTGACCTCTCTTAATTGTTAAACTTTAAATTTTATTTAAATTATTTCTGGCCTATAAATTAAGGACTATATTTAAGGATTAGAGGAAAGAGCCAATCTAATTAATTTAGAAGGCTCTTTCTTCATTATTTGTAAAAAACATATTAATTTTCATTTTTTCTGTAAAAAAATGAAAATTAAGAAAAACGTAAGATTTAAGTAAGAGAAAAGAAAACTTTATTTTATATAATAAAAATATAAATTGAAAGGGGAAAACAAATGACATATATATTAAAAACCAACCAGCTTACAAAATCGTTTAAGGGTAAAGAGGTTGTTTCTGGAGTTAATATGCACGTGAAAAAAGGAGAAATTTATGGATTTTTAGGTCCCAATGGCGCTGGTAAAACAACCATTATGAAAATGATTACCAACCTAATTAAACCAACAAGTGGAGAAATTGAGATTTTTGGTCAAAAATTAACAAATACGTCGTTTGAAGTCCTAAAGCGAATGGGCACTATTATCGAATATCCAATTTTCTATGATCACTTAACTGCTAAAGAAAATCTATATTTACACTGTGAATATATGGGTTATTACGATAAAAAGGCCATTGATCAGGCTATTGAACTTGTAAAGTTAAATAATATTGAAGATAAAAAAGTTAAAGAATTTTCGTTAGGAATGAAACAAAGATTAGGGATAGCTAGAGCTATCTCTACAAAACCGGAACTTCTAGTTTTAGATGAGCCAATCAACGGACTAGATCCTATAGGTATAAAAGAGTTAAGGGACTTATTTAAATTACTTTGTAGAGAATATGGAATTACATTATTAGTGTCTAGTCACATTTTAGCAGAAATGGAACAGATGTCAGATACTATTGGAATTATTCAGAACGGTAAGTTAATAAAAGAAGTATCTATGAAGAGTATTAACGGAAGGCAAACTGAGTATATAGAAGTAAAAGTTGAAGATGTAAGGAAAGCTTTATATATTTTAGAGCAAAACTTAGGAATAAGAAATTTCAAAATTATTGATGAAGAAATAATTCGTATTTATGAAACATCATTAACACAACAAGAGATTTCTAAAGCGTTTGTTATGAATGATATTGGTATAGAAAGTATTAATAAAAAACATAGTTCATTGGAAGAGTACTTCTTAAGCTCAATGAGTGGTGAAGGAATACACGCTTAATTAATTGTATTACCTCGTATCATAATTTTTATAGATATATATCGATATTGACCTTTTATTTTGTTGTAGGCAGTTTTTAGAAGTAAAAGGCTCTATATAAAACTTCTCAAACATCAATACTGGAGGCTAGTTAAAATGTTAAAACTTATGAAGTTAGAGTATAAGAAACATCACATATCACGGTATTTTAAGGGAATAGCAATCTCTATTGTATTAATCTTTGTTCTAGTTGCTCTTATGGGATGGGGATCCAGAAACGAAATTGAAACAATGTTCCCTGATTATACGTCTTTTATGTCTTTAGCTAATATTTTTATTAGAATCGTATTTATCACTTTTTCAGCTGTGCTTCTATCTCGCTTAGTAATAGACGAATACAAAAATAAAACAATGCACTTACTATTCACTTATCCTTTACAAAGAAAAAAAATAATGCAAGCTAAACTATTTATCGTTTTCTTATTCTGTTTTGTAAGTATTGTTATTGCTACTTTTGTTATTAACTTGTTAACTTTTTGGATTAGTCCACATTTATATTTATTTGAAAAGCCTGTTAAAATGAGTGAAATTATTTCTACTGTGCCTTCGACCCTTATTACTGCCCTTATGATGGCTGGTGTAAGCCTAATTCCTTTGTTTTTTGGTATGAGAAAGAAATCAACTGCTGCGACAATTACTTGGGCTGTAATCATTGGTTTTCTAATTAACGCGTCAGTTTCTAATGGAGGAGAAACAGTCAGCTTAAGTGAATTTATCGTAATTCCTACAGTATTTTGTCTTTTTGGGCTTTTAATTGGTTATCTTTCTTATCGCAAGGTGGACAAAATGGATCTAGTATAAACAAAAAACATAATTATTTTCACAACGTAATTAGGAGGAAAAGAAATGAAAAAAATTATATCGACTTCTTTAGCATTAGCTTTAATTGGAGGGTTTGCTTTTAGCTCGTATGATGCAGAGGCAAAAAGTTTTGATAAAAACAAATCTTATAATGCAGAGAATATTAATACCTTAAAAGTATATAGTGATTCGTGGGACGTAAGGTTTAAAAAGAGCAACTCAAACGAAGTAACTATTTCCGCTGAGGGGAAGCAAAAAGGGAAAGAACCTGTTACATTCAAAACAGATGGAGAAACCTTAGTGATTAAGCAAAAAGATCAAAAGAAAAGTGGCTTTTTTGGAGGATTTACTTTTGGCAAGAGTGGTACTATTTATATTAATGTCCCTAAATCAAAAATTAACAATATTAAATTGAATAACAAAAACGGGGATATAGAACTAAGTAAAATTTCTGCTAAAAACGTCACAGTGAAAAACAATTCTGGTGATGAAAAAATTAAAGGTCTAAATGTTGAAAATGGAAAGTTTTCATCTAGTGATGGAATGTTGAGTTTTGAAAACAGTACTTTTAAATCTTTAAAAGTTGTCTCTGCAAGTGGTGATAACTATATGGAAAACGTAAGTGCTTCTAAAGCTAAAGTTTCTTCAAAAGATGGAGTAGTTCAAATTAAGGGAATGAAAGAGGGAAAATCTTTAGCAGTGAAGACTACCTCTGGTGACATAGGTGTTTCATATAAAAAAGCTCCAACATCTCTAACGGTGGATGCTACAAGTAAATCTTCGGACGTAAACCTGAAATTAGACGGATATAAGAAAAGTAGTGGCAGTGAAAACTCACAAAGTGGTAAGGTAGGTCAAGGTGAAAATATACTAGAATTAACAAGTAACGATGGTGTTATAAATGTAAAAAATTAATTATTGTTTAATGGTTGCGGAGAACGTTGAGAATTAAATTGTTAAACGTATTATTAATTCTCTTTAGAAATGCTGTCTTAATAACTTTTTAAGAACAGCATTTTTTAGTGAATATTTGTAGGCCTTAAACCTTATAAGTTAAATAACTCATAAGCAGTAATGCTAAATATCTACATAAGTAACAGGTTAGAAAGGAAGAATATAAATGAAATCCACTGGAATTGCTAGAAAAGTAGATAGTTTAGGAAGAATTGTGTTACCAAAAGAATTGCGTGTTGCTAGAGATATAAGTGTTGATACTTTAATGGAGATATTTGTAAGAGAAGATGAAATCGTTTTGAAAAAATTTGAACCTTATAATAAATGTGCTGTTACCGGTGAGGTATCCCAACATAATATTTCTTTACTCCACGGTCAGTTGAGTCTTAGCCCTGAAAGTGTAAAGAAATTAGTGAAAGAATTAGAATGTCTTCTAATAAGGCATTAACAAGAATGAAAATAGCTCGAAAGATTATAAAGATTGTTTATTTTTTCGGGCCAAGCATAAAAGACGGTTAGACGACTAACTTTTACTAATTAAGTGAAAAGTGGTCGTCTATTTATTATGGATTAAGTCTATCAAATAATGAAATATATATTACTTTTGGATAAAAAAGGGTTTATAATGTAATAGAATTACTTGTTAAATAATTTAGATTTATAATAAGTGGATCCTATATGACAAGAACATCGAAATATTGAAAGGTTTTAGGAGTGAAAAACATTGAGTCAAAAAATATTAATTGTAGAAGATGATAAGTACATTAGTGATATGGTTAATGAGAGTTTAACAAAAGAAGGCTTTGAAGTTACAGCTGTTTTTAACGGTGAAGAGGCACTGGAGATACTAAGGATACAAACGTATAATGTGATATTACTCGATCTTATGCTTCCTAAAATAGACGGTATGGAATGTTTAAGAATAATTCGTTCTAACAGTATGGTGCCGGTCCTTATAATGTCTGCAAAAGACGAAGATGTAGATAAGGCACTTGGTCTTGGTTTTGGTGCGGATGATTATATTTCCAAACCATTCTCTATGCTCGAATTACTGGCTCGCATTAAAGCAATTCTTAGAAGAGAAACGCACTATATGCAGTCACGCATATTAGAAGAAAATGAAGAGGGTTTCAGTCAGATTGTGAAAATAGGGGAATTAAGTGTTGATATGGATAGTTTCTCAGTAAAAAAACTCGAGAAGGAAATAAACCTCACTGCAAAAGAGTTTAGTATTCTAAAATTATTTATTTCTAACCCTACTCACGCATACACCAAGTCTCAACTATATAAAGCAGTATGGGAAGATGATTACCACGGAGATGAGAACGTAATCAATGTTCATATTAGACGACTTAGAGAAAAGATTGAAGACGACCCATCTCATCCAACCTATATAAAGACTTTGTGGGGGATAGGTTATAAATTGGGGGATTTATAAAATGTTTTATTTAATATTAATCCTATTAGTATGCTCCATAGGTATAAATATATTTGTTTTTCACGGTAGAGTGAAACAAAGAACAGAAGTTAAATACATAAGGAACAAACTACAAGCTATTATTGACGAAGAAACAAGCGAGAGACTATTGTTATATACAGATGATAAATATATAAAATCTTTACTAATACAGATTAACCGATTATTAGAGCATAATCAAAAGACAGTAGCAAATTATAATAATATAGAGATTTCAATGAGGAAAATGCTATCAAATATTTCACACGATTTAAAAACACCTTTAACTGTTATTTTAGGTTATATCGAAATTATAAATAGTGATAAAGATTTGAATCCAGAAAAAGTGAGTAGTCTGCTGAAAACCATTAACTTAAAGACAGTGGAGGTGCTAGAATTAATAAATCGCTTTTTTGAACTAGTGAAACTTGAGTCTGGAGATAAAAAGTTAGGCATTTCAAGAATTGATATTTGTGAAATAAGTAGAAAAATAATATTGGATTATTATCAAATTCTAATGAATAAGGAATTTGAGGTTTTAATTGAAGTTCCAGAAGAACCAGTATTTGTACGAGGGGATGAAAATGCAATAGAAAGAGTTCTTAATAATTTAATTTCTAATGCAATTCAATATGGGTCTGACGGTAAAACAATTGGTTTAAAGCTTAGAACCATTGAAAATAACGTTTATATAGAAGTATGGGACAAAGGGAAAGGAATAAATGAATTGCACAAAGATCGAGTTTTTGAACGAATGTATACATTAGAAGACTCCAGAAATACTAATTATCAAGGAAGCGGATTGGGACTAACGATTACCAAAAGGTTAGTAGAGCAGATGGGTGGCAATATATCTTTAGATAGTATTCCTTTCCAAAAAACAACTTTTACTGTTGGACTAAAACGTATAAGGTTCTAATAAAGTCTAACCAGCTTTTTCTTTACATACAGAGGAATGCTAGACGGATTTTCAGAATTTGTATATTTACCAAATGACCCGAGACCTTTAAAGAGAGGTTTGGATCGAGACTCCACCATATTATTATTGAGGATGCAAGTCATGTACTTTACATGGATCAACCAGAACGAGTAATTCATATTATTAGAGATACATTACAAAGAATTCAAACGTGAAAGAGGTGTATATCATATTTATTCTTAGTTTACATAAAGTACCCTATAGAAATCAAACACACGAAGAACCCTTGTGGCAGTGAGATTCAGCTAAGGGTTCTTTTGTTTCGTATGAAGCTTTTTATACACCTTTAATTTAATAACATTCAATAGATAAGAGAATGAACACACTATGTATAAAAAGCCGTACGCCCATTCGTTACAGATGAGGAAATAAGCCGTGAACGCCTTCTGCAATCATCTGTATAGCCATTACGGCCAATATTAGTCCCATTAACCGTGAGATAACGTTTAATCCATTCTGACCAAGCTTGTTAATAATGGATGTAGAATAATAGAAAAGGAGAAACGTTACTCCCAGTATAAGCGTATAGCTAATCAATACACTCCCAAGGTTTTCTATTGAATATGAGCTATGAGACATGACTGTCGCAATGATTCCGGGTCCAGCCATAATCGGAAGAGCAAGAGGAGTAATCGAAATATCATTTTGAGAAGCTGCAGCTTCTTGCTCATGCGAATGAGGGCTTTGTGCATTCGATGGTTTAGCATGCAGCAAACTATAAGCGATGCCAAAGATTAAAATTCCTCCCGCGACGCGAAAAGCATGAATCGTGATGCCAAACATTGAAAAGATGAAACCGCCTAAAAGCAATGAAAAAAGCTCTCATTTTTTGTTCAGCTCTTATACTCCTAGTCTTAGGCGCAGAAATTTACATAAATCATTCGAAAGAAAAACAAATGGAGCAAAAACAAAATGATCAAATGTTCCATAAGGCGGAGCAGGCAGCCGTTACATATTTTAAAGAAAAAAGACATAAAGACCTAGTGGTGGAAAAAGCAGATTTTGCGGACCATGGTTTTGATTATATAGAGGTAACGGGAAAGGTGAAAGAAGATAACTCTAAGCAATACTTAGTAAACGTCAGCTACAATGATAACTACCGTGTTACTTCTATTGTTGATATGGATTAAAAGCAGATAGAGAAGTTAAAAAAGCACTCACCAACGTGAGTGCTTTTCCATTAAATAAACAATCCAACCATAATACCTGTTAAAATCGATCCCATTGTTGCAACTAGCAGCATCTTCAAGCCAAACTTTGCAACGCGTGAAGCTTGTTCGCCGTTGATTGCTTGGATCGTACCAAGAACGATACCGATTGAGCTGAAGTTGGCAAATGAGATTAAGTAAGCTGATACGATACCAATCGTTTTTTCAGAAAGGTTAGGCATCATTTTTTGGAAGTCAAGCATCGCAACGAATTCGTTTGCTACTACTTTTGTTCCCATTACGCCGCCGGCTCTCATTAGTTCGTCTGCCGGGATACCCATGATAAAGGCAATTGGATAGAAGATATAGCCTAAAATGTCTTGAACGGTTAATCCGATGACGCCGTTTAATACGTAGTTCACTAATGCTAAAAGACCAACGTACGTTACAAGCATTGCTGCTACGATTAACGCAACGCGTCCGCCGTCTAGTGCTCCGTCACCGATTGCTTCAAACAGTGTACCTTGCTTAGCAGGCGCTTTGATATCGACTTCGTTTTCATCTTCCACTTTTACAGGTGCAACGATAGAAGAAACGATTAAGCCAGAGAATACGTTTAGCGGAAGGGCAATTAATACGTATTCAGCCGGAATCATCTGCATGTATGCGCCTAAAATCGAACAAGAAACGGATACTAAAGATGTTGTTGTAACGATAAATAAACGGTTTGGTGTTAAACCTCCGATGTGGTTTTTCACCGCAATTAGCGCCGTTGTATCACCAAAAATCATCGCGTTCACCGCTGTGAAGCTTTCAATTTGGGGAAGTCCGGTAATTTTTGAAACAAGTCCTCCGATATATTTGATCCCAAAGGGTAAAATACGAGAGTAGTTTAAAATACTTAATAATGCTGAAACGAATACAATCATAACTAACGTTTGGATAAAGAAAATGCCTTTTCCTGCAAGATCTCCAAACACGAACGAAATTCCGTCGTTACCAAATGATAAGATCTTTGTAAATACACTCGTGATAAAGTCAAGCACCTTGCGACCAATCGATGTATTCATCATAAAAGCAGAGATAGCAAGCTGAATAACCAGCATAACTGCGATGCCTTTGTAGTTGATAAGTTTCTTGTCGTTTGACATGAGGAACGCAACTGCTAAGACAATTACAATTCCGATAATTCCCATTAAAATTGACATTTACTTTTCTCCTTACATGTACTCTATATTTATAAAAGAGGGACGTGCATAGAAATGACTATGTAAATCGGCCTCTATTTTATACAAAAACGGAACTTCTACGCCAATTTTGTTAAAAATGGGCAAAATTTTTTAGGCCATTGTAAAAAATGACGTAAGTGTAAAATAATATTTACTATGTGCTAATATGTAAAAAAACATGCAGAACTGACATAATAACTTATATTTCGACAGCCTCTACTATCTTAAATCATTTCGAACAAAAGAAAAAGAGGAAATGAAGATATTTTTAATATAATTGTGAAATATTTTTTAAACTTTCATGATATTGCCAAGATTTTAGTGGAATACACAAAAAATCAGAGCGCCATCTTTAAAATGTGGTAAAATATGACGTAATTAGTAAGGGAAAACGGGGAAGGGAGAGGTACGAATGAATCAACGTAAAATAATTCATTTAGCAACCGGCATGCCTGAACAAATGGCATACAGTCCTGACAAAGAAATGCGCACAGGCATATGCAAGAAGCAAGTAGACGAGACCTTTTTAGCAAAAGAAGGGTTTCAAGGCGACGGCGTAGCGAACTTAAAGTATCACGGCGGACCGGATCGTGCGGTGTGCGTGTATCCGTATGAGCACTATAAAAAATGGAACGAAGAATTTGATACGGAGCTGCCGATGTCTGCGTTTGGAGAAAATCTTGTCTTAGCGGGCATGGTTGAAAAAGACGTATGCATTGGAGACGTTTATCAAGTGGGGGACGCTGTTATTCAAGTGACGCAAGGTCGAAATCCATGCGATACGATTACAAAGAGAACGGGCGTTAAAGGTCTTTTAAAACGAATGATTGAGACAAGCTATACCGGCTACCTTTGCCGCGTGCTGAAAGAAGGCACAATTACGAAAGACGCGGAAGTGAAATTAATTCAAGCTCATCCAGATCAAGTATCTGTGTGGTTCACGCTTGATTTATATTTCCATCATTCAAAAGATGTAGAAGGGATGAAGCGGGCGTTAGAAGTTTCTGAACTTGCGGAAGACTGGAAAAATAAATTTCAAACGCGTATTGAAAAGGCTCTTTCTGTCGCGCAGCGATAAAAAGTAAATGCCCTCCAATCGTTAGAACGTATCTAACGATTGGAGGGCATTTTTTTCTTAGAAGCGTCCGTATCCTAAGAAATGATCTTGATAGTAAGAAACATCTAGGTCAGCTACTGCTACGCCGTGTGAACCAGCATGAATCATTTGGCCGTTTCCGATGTAGATTCCCATGTGAGATGGGCCGCTTGTGTATGTGTTTTGGAAGAATACTAGATCTCCTGGTTGTGGAGACGAAATTTTTGTCGCCATGTTCCAGTAGTTTGCTACGCTTGTACGTGAAATGCTGTGACCGCTATGGTTGAACACGTATGCGATAAAGCCTGAGCAGTCAAATCCGCTTGGTGTGTTTCCTGCCCATTGGTAAGGTGATCCTACTAAACTACGTGCAACATTTACTGTGCTTCCAGAAGCCGTGCTTGTTGTTGGAGCAGGTGCTGGTGTGCTTGTTTCTTTTGCTGCAGATGTAGATGCTGTAGAAGTAGAAGGAGTTGATGTGCTTACACCTTTTACTTGGCTTGTTGTACTTGGTTTACCTGATGCAATTGTTACGTAGCTTGAGCTTTTTGAAATCCATTTGTTTGGTGCAATTTCAACTAAGCCGTTTGCTTCTTTTAAAATAGCAAACTCTTGGCCTTGTGTTGCAGTTCCAACGACTGTAGATGAAAAGCTAGCTCCTTGACGAATATTTAACGCACTCACGTTTACGATGACTTTTTGATTAGTAGTAGTAGTTGCTTGTTGTTGAGGTACGCTTGGCGTTACCTTTTCTTGTACGGGTGCTGGTGCAGCGCCTCCGTCATTTGCACTTGCTGAAGTTGTGCTAAATGTTAGGGCAGCGGGAACAAGTAATGCTGCTAACCCCATATTCATAACTGTACGATTTGCTTTCTTTAGCATGTTCTTTCTCCCTTTCCATAACTTGTTTTATTCACAACTGTGAGTCTATCAATCCTGACAGGAAAAGTAAACATCTAATTCCAAATTACGACATTTTGTAACATAGTTTTAATATTAAAGGGCGATATAAGTAGAATTGTCACCTTCTCTGTAATAATTCTGACAATTTATCTAGGTAGAAATGTTTAGGAGATTCATAGATTTATTAGAAAATATGTAAGCTAAATGAAAAAGGGGAACAGAAACCCAGCAGCTGAATGGCTTCAAGGCTTTTAGGATGTATAAAAGCTGTAGGTAAAAAGTGATATCGCCATTAGCGATACACTTTATTTTTTTCTAAATGAGCACATAGAGAAGAAAGATACGCTGTCATAAAAGAAACTCAGTTACTATAACTGCTATACATAAATTACATCAAAAGCATCCAGTTGAAGCGAGTAAAAAAGAAGCGTAGTATACAAGGAGGAATGAACGCGTGAATCATTTACATTCATATATGTAGGAGTGGTTGTTGTATGAAACAGTCATCATCTTTTATTAATGGGATTCTTTTAGCTGCTCTTGTACTGATTTGGGGATTAACATGGCCGATATCGAAGCTGGCGCTTGGCTATTCATCGCCTATTTTGTTATCTGGACTGCGGTCATTAAGTGCGGGAATCATCTTATTAGCAGTCGCACTTCCAAGATATAAACAACTTCACTGGAAGCAGAACTGGCGTAAATATATGGTGTCAGGTCTATTTAATTCAATCTTATTCTACGGCCTTCAAACAATTGGACTTATGTTTATGCCAGCAGGCGTCTTCAGTGTGATTGTCTACTTGCAGCCGGTGCTCATCGGCATCATTGCATGGCTGTGGATTGGAGAAAGCATGAACGCTGTGAAGATAGGGGGCTTGCTTCTTGGTTTTGTAGGTGTAGCTACTATCAGCATGGGAGAATTATCTGCTAATGCTTCAGCCGTTGGAATTCTTTTAGCTGTGCTTACGGCAATGAGCTGGGCGATTGGAACTGTCTATATCAAACGTATTAGCAATAGCGTAGACGGCATTTGGCTTATTACCATTCAAAGTCTTGTCGGCGGAGTGGTTATGACAGCAGCCGGCAGCGGAGTGGAAGGATGGTCTCATATGGTGTGGAATTCATCATCTGTGCTGCTGCTTTTATTTTTAGCGCTGTTTTCTGTTGCCGTTGCGTGGCTCATTTATTTTTATTTAATCAGTCAAGGAGATGCCAGCAAAGTGGCGTCGTTTAATTTTCTTGTGCCCATTATTTCAATTATCATCGGCACGCTCTTTTTAAATGAACCGTTTACGTCTTCCCTTTTTGTAGGCTTGGTGCTGATTATTGTCAGTATTTATTTAGTGAATAAAAAAGCGAAGGATCATAAGTCAAAGCCCTCTGATGGAGGAGACCAGGCGGCTTAAAGCTAGCTATAAAAAAACCGTATTCGCAACTCGAATACGGTTTTTCGTTTATTCAGCGACTTCTGCTTCATTTGCTTTTAGCTTTTCATAAAATACGCCAAGCGAAGTCGTTACATACGGAACGAGCCATAATAACCCGATGCCAAGCGTAATCATACTTAAAATTCCCCAGCCGATAAAGCTTAACAGGAGTAAAAAGTAGGTCCACTTGTAGCCGTTCATTAACCGTCTGCTTTCAGTAATAGACTGGTTGACCGAATAATCTGGGTTATCGCGGAATACGTAGTAAGCCTGTGAATAGGCAAGACTTTTGATGATGCCAGGAATAATTAATAAAATACTCCATAGCACGGTATAAATAATCGTTAGTAAGTAAAGTCCGAGTGTTCTAAAGTATAAGCCTGCAGATGAAAACGAATCAAACACACTTTTAACGCAGACGTTTTCTCCTCTTACTAAACGGAGCAGTACCCAGTAGTAAGAAAAAAAGAGCGGTACGAGCAGCAGGGATACAATATTAGCTAAGGTAGACTGAGAGTATTCGGTTTCAGACCCGCTTGGAAATCCGTTAACAAGAAAGTCAATAAGTCCTGGAATACCGGCAGCGATTAGATACGTAACGAACGTAAGCAGTACAGCGAATCCCCAGCGGTTTTTCAGCGCTGCGAGTGCACCTTGCTTCACTTCTTTTATTTTCATAACGTGATGTCCCCCTCTAGATGAGTTTATACAGAGAATTTAACCTGTACATTAGTCAATATATTAGCGATTTTTAAATATATGAATGCTTGCACTAATAAGTTGGATAAAGTTTTTTAGATGCTTGAAATTTATGGAAAGTTCTTTAAAATGGAAGTATAAGGATATTTTAAGTCGGAAGGAGGGACGGAAATGACGCTTGTGTATTTGCTGATTCTGGCAGTCGTTTATATCTTTCTGGATCTTGCCATGCGAAAGAAGCTGCATACAAAGATGAAAAAAAGCTATTGGAGAAGCTTTAAAGGAAGGCGTCCGCTGTTTATCACACTTGAAATGGTGATGCTTGCTGCGTTTTTAGTGCTGATTTTCGTTATACCTCCAGCCTACACCTCCGTTTTTATGTTTCTTTTCTTTTTTCTCCTGTACGTAATTCGAGGATTTGAAGAATGGAAGTTTGAAAGAAAACAAAAAGAGCACTACCACTCGTGGTTTGGTGCAACTTTTTTCTTATTTGGGACGTTTATATTACTGATGACAGATATGTAAAAAAACAAGAGAACGAAAAAAGTTCTCTTGTTTTTTTATGTAAAGCATTGAACAACTGTGCCCTTATCTCTCTCTACGTTAACACTCGCATACGCGCCGTTAATAAGCGTGAGCTGAGGAGGGAGGTGGCCGCAGTCGATGTCATAGATAACTGGAATATGTAAGTCAGAAGCAAGGTCATGATACACATCTTCAGCGGTATAGGAATCAACGGGTTCATTAGCTATGCTTCTGCCAAATAAAATACCCGAGCAGTTATCAAACCAACCCGCTAGCTTAAGCTGAAGAAGCGAACGGCGAAGGTCTACAGTCGTCAGTTCACAGTTGTCAAAATACCAAATCACCGGTTCAGCAGGAATATGTTTTTCTCGAAAAGCTTTTACATCTCCAAAAGGAGTTCCTACCAAGTGCCTGATTACGTCAATACATCCTCCGAGCAGGCGTCCTTGGATATGAACGTCGCTTGACGCTGTGTGCTTCCAAGCCGTTTGCTCGGTTAAATGAAACACGCATGGTGACGGGTTATCGTGCTGCCATTCTGTTTGATAGCAATCAGAAGAAACTTGAGCTACGCTTTCTCCTTTTTTGGTCGTCAGCACCTGCTGCCACATCGCAGTCGTTGGATCCCAGTATTCTCCTCGCAAGTCCACAAAGTTGGTTCCATGAGCCGTTGCAATCCCGGTATTAAGTATAATAGCCAGCAAAAGAACGCTGGTGTCAGAGTAACCAAGCACCCATTTTGCTTTCCATTTCGTAAAGTCGAGATGTTCAAGAATTTCAATCAGCAGCTCGCCTCCCCAAGGCGGGATAACGATATCAATGTTTTCATCTTCTATCATGGCTTGAAGTTCACTTGCCCGTTTTTTAGGAGAAGAAGATTTTGCTTTGTGCTGTGTCCAAACGGTTTCTCCCGGTATAACAGAAAAGCCTTTTTCTTTCATCCTTTCACACGATAAAGAAAACATGGAGTGAAGAGCTTGAGGTACACCAGAAGACGGTGCGGTTACGCCGATAGTTGGGTTGGATGTCAGAAAAGGATAGGTAATCATAGCGGCCTCCTTCAAAGGTTTTAGCTTATTTTACCAGCGGGAGAAATACTGAACAAGCTTATTTTTAATTTAATTTAGGAAGATTGATAGGTTTTGTAAAAAGAATCCGTATTAATAGATGTAAAAGCAAGCGGAAAGGAGCAATGTCATGGAAGATGACTGGATTATTGCGTGTATAACGCGGAAAAAAGAAAAAGGATTAGAGCTGTTAATCGATCAGTACGGAGGGTTAATTACGGCCATTGTACGTAAGCATCTAGGCACGCTGAAAGGTTATGAAGAAGAGTGTGTAAACGACGTATTGTTAGCCGTGTGGCATCATATTCACCGCTTTGATTCGGGAAAAAATACGTTTAAAAACTGGGTTGCGGCTGTTGCTAAGTACAAAGCCATCGACTATCAGCGCAAATACATAAAAACGCAGCACGAAGCGCTTGGCGAAGCGGAGTTTGGTGAAACATCAGGAGTTCATAATGTTCAAGGGGACGACGTGGAAGAACTTTTAGGTCACTTAAATGAAGGAGACCGTGAGCTGTTTAAAGCGTATTACTTACAAGAAATCGAGCTGAAGCAAATTGCTAAAAAGCAGCAGACCACCATCAGCAATTTATACAACCGGCTGTCGCGCGGACGAAAAAAGTTAAAAGCTATTTTTAAATAAGAAATAAGGAGGGACAAAGATGAAAAATCAGTATGACTTATTAAATGGATCTTCTATAGATGTTGATGAATATGAAGAAATCGAGCTAACGGCAAGCGAGAAAAAACGAATGAAAAAACGTTTAAAACGTGAAATAAAGCCGGCGCGGAAAAAAGCGCGTCCGCTGATTGCCGCTGCGGTGCTGCTGCTTGCTGTGACGCCTGTGATGATACAAAACGAAACGGTATGGGCATCGGCTGTGCGAATCAGTCAGCAACTTGGTCAGCAAATCGAGCTGCTTATGAACAAGCCTGAAGGCAGCTTGAGCAGCTATAAAAAAACGGTAAATGAAACGGCAACGGACCAAGGCATTCAAGTAAAAGTAAATGAACTGATGCTTGATGACGGACAGGTGCTGCTCGGGTTGACGATCAGCGCAGATGAAATTAGAAGAACCGCACTAGGACTTAACCAAAACGCGCCAATTCGACTGGGAGAGCTGCGTGTAAAAATTGGAAACATGTCGTTTTTTGATTCCGCTTCAAGTATTAGAGAGGAACCAATCAAAAACAAAGACGGAAGCTGGGACTACTTGTATGCTTTAAAATTAACGCAAGCGGACACGAACGGAGACGGGAAAATCGATGTGGAAGGCTACAACGTGCTAGATCATATTGATCCAAACAAAAACTATCAAATCAGCGCGCAGTTCACAAGCCTCGAATTTGAAAAGAATCCTGGTCAGACGAAAAGCGGGAACTACCGGGATTCGTACGGAGAAATTAAAGGGAATTGGACCGTACACACCAGCGTAAACGGCTCAAAAATTATTGCTGATACTAAAGTGTATCCGTTAAACAAAGAAATTCCGATTAACGAAAAAGGAATAGAAGGTGTATTGTCCATTAAAGAAGTTCGCGTATCGCCTGTTTCGATTAAAATGCACTATACGTTTACAGCATCAAAAGGAAGTATCCGAGGCGGAATGGATGTCGGTGTAGACATAAAAGACCAAAACGGAAGAAATCTTTCTGAAAGCGGCAGTGGAGGAGGAACAGACACAGTCATAGAGATGGACGGAGAGTACCGAAATGATAAGGACGTCACTATGCTTCGATTTATTCCGTATGTAAGTGATCACGAAAAAGACTGGTCAAAAGACTTAACCTCGGACGCCTTTAATTTGAAGGTAAATGACAACTAACACAAATAAAAACCAGATGCCTGCTTAGCGGGCATCTGGTTTTTATTAAACATCCATTTTATTTAACAAGCGAAGAAACGTCTGTAATTCTTCATCCGTAAAATGGCTAAGCTTTTCACCATATTCTTGGGTGAGTACTTTTTCCATTTCCTCTGCAAACGCTTTTCCTTTATCCGTAATCGATAAGTAGACAACGCGGCGGTCTTTTTGACTGCGTACGCGCGTGACAAATTCTCTTTCCATGAGACGGTCGCTGACGCACGTCATGCTGCTGTTTGAGATGTGCATATGCTCAGCAATCTCAGAAACGATATGATTGCCTTCTTTATACAGCAGGCGAAGCGCTAAAAATTCATTTAAAGGAATATATGATTTTAAAGTGGGGATAACCGATAGCTGCATTTTTTTCGTTTGGTTTCGCATCGTGGAAACCACATTTTGGATAAGTTCATCTCGTGTATTCATTGAAGTTGTGTGCTCCTTTTTCCGTTCAAACAATTTCTTTTCTTTTCTATTGTACCATATTGTTTATAAAGATAACGGGCAGGTTTTTTTAAGAGAAACAGAGAAGTATTATCTATCTGTTTTGATGGAAAGGGGCTGGAGTAATGAGTAAGGTCATTGAATTTAAAACGACGCTGCTTCCTTTTGATGGAGCAAAAAAGCTTGTGAACGCAAATAATTCGGAAAGTGACTTATTATACAAAGAATATTATGATCTCGGAGACGGCAAGCAGATGTGTACGCTTGTGTTTGAACGCTATTTTTTCCGCACCGGCGGCAGAGGATCACTAACCATTATTTTAGAAAATGTGTCGGGTCCAAACAAAGTAAAGTGTATTCCTTCAGGAAGCGCAGAAGGGGTATTAAATATTGACTGGGGAGCAAGCAAAGATTTTGTACGATGGGTAGAAAACGCACTGTCTGCTTATACGCTAGAAGAACCGCAGAGATAAAGGTAAAGCTGGAGAAGGCAATAAGCTTCTTCAGCTTTTTTGTGAAGGAAATGACGATTAGAGAAATGAAAAAATGTAAAAACTACTGTGGAAATAAGAACTTTATGTGGACAATAAGTGTTTTTTCTCTTTTTACCAGATAAATGAGTATAATATGAAATTGCAGGAAGACTTTACATTTACATAACAAAGGAGAACATAATGAAAAAACTCAGCATCGTAATATTTGTTTTAATGATAGCTATAGTAGGCTGTTCAAAAGGAAATGATTCACGTTCAAAAGAAGTAAAAGGAACGATTGAAGTACCGGAATCCATTCAAGCAAATGAACAAGTCAAGCTTAAAGTCCTTGTAATGCAAGGAGACAAAAAAGTGGAAAACGCCGATGACGTACAGTTTCAAGTTGAAAAAGAAGGCTACATCAATCAAGAAATGACAAAAGCACCGCACGAAGGAAAAGGCGTCTACAGCACGGACTATACGTTTAAAGAAAGCGGTGAATATACGATTACCGCTCACGTTACGGTAGACGGTGACATGAAAATGTTTACGAAAAAAGCAGAGGTAGGTAAGTCTAAAGAGTAGTACCTTATATAGCCATTTAAAAAGAGAATGCCTTGTGCATTCTCTTTTTTTCATAAGGTCGCTTCTTCAATGTCTTTTAGCGTCAGCACAAAATGGTTTAATTTTTTAATCATTTCGTTTCTTCCTAGATAGCAGACCAAACGTTAGGAAGCTTATGTTAAAATTAGGATAATAATAGTAATCTTGTTCAACTGACGAGGAAGTAAAGTTGAACAAGCCCTTTTTTCTAAAAAAGAATATTCTCTTTCCTTAGGGAATTAACAATTGGGGACGAAAAGAATGAATCATTTTCTGAATCAAATTGCCAAGGACTTAACTAATACGAACTTAGAAAGGTATTGGCCCAATTTTGAACTTGTTGCCTATGCATTGTATGACGAAAACAGTGTATTCCTGTTCAATCATCCTAGGTATAATAACATTCCTCCTAAATCATATGAAATTTTAAAACGGGACGAGCAGTTTTTGGGAAATACGCTTATTCTATTTGATGGCTATCCTACGGCTATTGCTGATATAGAACTGTACGATGACTATGAAGGACTTTTTTCGATATTGGTTCACGAATTATTCCACGGAAATCAATATGTAAAAGGGGAAAAACGCTTTCCTGATGAAACGCTGGGAATAACCTACCCCTTAACAAAAGAGAATGTAGAAATTCGAAATCGCGAAAGGAAAAGTCTTTATAATGCATTGATAGAAACTGGTATCAGTAAAAAGAAGCAGTATTTGAACGAGTTTATCAGTCTAAGGGAAAAAAGGTCAGAAGGAATAAAAGAGCATCTAACATATGAAAATTTAATTGAATCTGTTGAAGGGCCTGCCTGGTACGTTGAACTAAAGGCTTTTTCAGAAAAATCTTCGCTCGCTAATGATTTGGTTTTAAAAAAATATGGGAAAAATCTAATAGACGTGGTTGAATCCACTTCTAATACAAGGCGGAGCTGTTATAGTTCAGGCTTATTTATGTGTTTGCTGCTAGATGAATTGTCACTTGATTGGAAGGAAAGTTTTTTTGAGACTAAAACAACACTATTTGAGTTAATTAAACTTCTTGATATTGCCCCTCGAAAACAGGCAATTGAAGAGGTTCAAATAAGCCCGGAAACAGAAGCAGCAGTAAATTTTGCGGTTGAATCAAGGAAGAAAGAACTGGATGAATTCGAAGCACAGATAGGGACCCATCTTTTCATTGAAGGAGAAATCATTGCTTTATCCTTTGATCCAATGAATATCATCCCTTTGGAAGGCAGGTTATTACATAAAAATTGTATAAAAGTAAGGATAAATAACCAAGAATACCTTATTCAACAACCATCTCTTACTTATTGTGCGGATGGATTAAAAGATATAAAAAAATTACTCATCGTATTAAAGGATAAACCATTGGAAACAGGTGATTCCCTTTTAATTACTGGTATCGGAGAAATAAAGGGGCGGTATACAATACAAGGAGATACGATCAATTTGGTAGTTAATTAGATGTGTTAAAAATTTAAATACATATATGAATGGAGATGCTCGTATGTCTATGGGGATACTTTCTTTAATCACTTTTGTTATCTGGTTTGTAGCCATTCAAGAGTTTTTAAAACCTGAAAAGAATCAGAGTAACCGAAAGATAATGATGTTAACATCCGCAGGCTCCTTGCTGACGTTAGTTTTGACCATTTCACTTTTTCAAACCCTATAAAAATACTTCTAAAAGCGGTTTTTCCTAGGCTATAAGAAGCGGAATAGGGCTCACCTTTCTTTTTTTTGCTCCGCGTATTCTGCAGAAAAAAAGAAAAAGAAGCATGTGAACTGATGGTTCGCAGGCTTCTTTTTTTATGTTTTTTTGTATGACGATCTTATTTATAAATGCTGGAAGGAATTTTAAACGTATGAATGCCGTTAGAATACGGGCCGTACTCATACTCACCAAATATAATGGCAATGCCGCT
Organism: Priestia sp. 40; assembly: GCF_049368575.1. Lineage (NCBI taxonomy): Bacteria > Bacillati > Bacillota > Bacilli > Caryophanales > Bacillaceae > Priestia > Priestia sp. 40. The sequence continues at coordinate 295,338 of NZ_JBMPZA010000005.1, read as the reverse complement.
ACTTGTGTAGTAAAACTGATCTTCTTTTAAGTTTACAGACTTAAATTCATTAATCCAGAATTGAGCACCTTTTTTATTACGAGCGATCATTTCATTGCGAATATAGTTATTAACTTTATTTAACTTAGTGTTGGTGTTGATAATATCCTTTAAGTTAATTTGTCGAGCTTTTAACAAATCGTAGTTATAAGTATCAATCCAAGCGTTGCCGTGAACGCCGCCAGCGTACGCATCATTCGTAATAGCAACACTTAAAATATTATCTTGGTTGTAAGGTACAGAGTATGTCATATTACGAGAATAAGGACCTGGCGCCCAGCCGTTTTTACGGTCTTCCTTCTCTTGTTCTTTTAGCTCGTTGTGTTCTTTTTGTGCTTCTTTCGCAATATTTAAAAACTTTCGATTGTAGCTAGCCTCAAATGGTTTATTGATAAGACCGGATACCTGCGGATAGCTAATGTTGCTTGCTAAAGATTTCTTCGTGACCGTTACTCCTAAGGCCTGAACTTTGTCACTAGGCGCTTTTTCATACTTAATACTTGATGACTTTTGAGCATAGGTACCCTTTGATACGCCGTAAAGACCACCAAATTTACTAGATTCAGAATACACGCGGAATACTTGCCCTTTTGTCACTTTTCTAGCCGCTACTAACTTGTTGTTTTTAATGTTGTAAAGATTCGTGTTCTTTAAAACTGTAACGCGTCCTATTTGCCCTTTAACCAGTTCCTGATTCCCCCACACGACTTTTGCTTCTGCAACTGTTTGCGGAGCAAGCGGTGAAAATAATAAAGCAAAACCTAAAACAACTGCGCTAACCCTTCTGAACCTTTTCATAAAAGCCCCCTAAAGTGATTTTTGTAGGTTTTAAAGCCAATCAATACTTTATTTTCCAAAAAAGCTCATTCACTAGTATAGCACAACTTTACATTTTTTTACTTTTATTAATTTCTTTTTACTGAATTATTTTTTGACTTACTTTTATTAGATAAAATAGACCCTTGTTTAACACTTTATGACATCAGTAGAAATAAGTAAAAAGTCAATTATTTACCCTAGACTAAAAAAGTTTCCTGTGGTAAACTTTCGGTATCATGACACGTACAAACTGAAAATTTCAAATAAATGATGCTGACATGTTCATTTTTCTGCACCAGCAGAATACCCTATTAAAAATCAACGAGCATATTTTTTTACTCTAAAAGTTGGTCTAATGAAAAAAATATAACCATAGGTAAAAAAAAAGAAGGGATGAAAAATAGATGGCTAGTGTAAATAATTATCCATTGTCTACATTTACGACAGGTGAAACAGTACAGTTAGAGCGAATTGAGATCGAAGGTGCCTTAAAGCGCCGCTTGTTAGATTTAGGATTTATTCCAGGGGCCATCATTAAAGTGCTTCAAAAAAGCCCGTTAGGAGATCCTGTTGCTTATCAAGTCAGTCATACAACGATTGGTCTGAGAAAAGAAGAAAGCTCAAAAATTTATGTAAAAAAAGTAGGTGACGACGGTGAGTAAATATCGTATTGCACTAGCAGGAAATCCGAACACAGGAAAAAGTACGTTATTTAACGGGTTAACCGGTCTTAAGCAGCATACCGGAAACTGGACGGGAAAAACCGTAGCCAAAGCAGAAGGGACGTTCGAACATCATAATCAGCTTTATACGATAGTGGATTTACCTGGAACGTATTCACTTTACTCAAACTCGGCGGATGAAGAAGTAGCGCGTGATTATATTTTGTTTGAAAGACCTGACGTTACGGTTGTGGTGATAGATGCAACGGCGATGGAACGAAATCTTAATCTAGCGCTGCAAGTGATGGAAATGACGGAAAACGTCGTGATTTGTGTGAACTTAATGGATGAAGCAAAGAAAAAAGGAATTGTAATTAACGAAAAAAAGCTGGCTGAATCGTTAGGGGTACCAGTTGTACCAATATCAGCTCGCAATAAAAAAGGAATTACGAATTTGCTGGATGCGATTGAAGGAGTCGTACGCGGGCAGGTAAAGCTTACTCCGTACCAGGTGCAGTACACAAAAGAAATAGAAGCGTCATTAAAGGAGCTAGAGCCTCAAGTTGCTTCTATTGTTGGAAACCAGTTTCCTCTCCGCTGGATTGCTTTACGAGTTCTTGATGGAGACACGTCATTTTTAGAAACCATTCAGCAGCGTCAGCAGCAAGATATCAGTCACACAGAAAGGAGGAACAGCGCATATGGGAAATCCGTTAACTCCTGAAAACTCATTAGCGATGGAACAGCTAACGCGCTATGCGCAGCAGGCAAAAGAAAAAGATCATCGTTCAAATATGGTCGCAAGTATTTATCAGTCTTCACAGCAAATATGTAAAAAATCAGTTGTGTACCAAGACCGCTCAAAGCTTCAGCGCACTGAGAAATTGGATAAAGTCTTCACTTCACCAATCTGGGGCTTTCCAATTATGCTTGGTATTTTATCGGTCATCTTTTATATCACCATAGCAGGCGCAAACGTTCCTTCCGGATTAATTGCAGAAGGGTTCGGCTGGGCGGAAGGATATTTAACAGCTTTCTTTCAAGCGATGCATGCGCCAGAATGGCTGCACGGAATTCTTGTATTAGGACTGTTTCGAGGCACAGGGTGGGTCATCAGCGTCATGCTGCCCCCGATGGCCATCTTTTTCCCGGTGTTTGCTCTTTTAGAAAACTACGGCTACTTGCCTCGCGTCGCGTTTAATATGGACCGTTTGTTCAAACGAGCAGGCGCACACGGCAAGCAGTCCTTAACAATGGCGATGGGGTTTGGATGTAACGCCGCAGCAATTATGTCGACGCGTATTATTGAATCGCCCCGTGAACGTATGATGGCGATTTTAACAAATAACTTTGTTCCTTGTAACGGCAGATGGCCTACGCTGATTTTACTAGCTTCTTTATTTATGGCAACAGGCTTTACAGGAAGCGCTAAAACATTCGTAACGGCTCTTGTGGTAGTGGGAACCGTGTTATTTGGAATTGTGGTGACGCTGTTTGTATCGTGGGCACTGTCTAAAACAGCGCTGCGCGGAGTACCAACACACTATACGCTAGAGCTTCCGCCTTACCGCAAGCCAAAATTTGTAGATACAATTGTACGGGCGACGTTGGATAAATCGCTGTTTGTGTTAAAACGTGCGATTATTGTTGCAGCGCCCGCAGCGGTGTTAACGTGGGTATTGGCTAATATCTATATTGGCGATACGAGTATTTTAATGCACTTTGTTCAGTTTCTTGATCCGTTTGCCAAGTCGCTAGGACTAGACGGTTATATATTAGCTGCTTTTATTATTGGATTGCCGGCTAATGAAATTGTTGTACCAGTTTTACTGATGGCGTATTTATCAACGGGCTCATTAATTGAAATTGAAGATGCGACTCGACTCAAGCAAATTTTCCTTGATCACCACTGGACGTGGCTAACGGCTCTTAACATGATGTTGTTTTCACTTCTGCATTTTCCGTGCGGAACAACGCTTGTGAATATTTATAAAGAAACTAAAAATGTAAAGTGGACGTTTCTTGCTTTTGCGATTCCAACAGTGATTGCGATTGGCGTTACGTTTGCGGTTGCTCAAGTGGTAAAAGCGTTTAACCTTATTTAAATATGAAATAAAAGTGCAGGGCTCTTGAGAGAGTCCTGCACTTTTTTTATAAGTCGCTGATTCTTTAGTCTTAGTGAGATTAATTGATATTTTTTAGGATAAATGGTAATTTGTATGATGTGTGTTTCTTTTATGATATGCACACATTTAACTTCTGGGGGAGAACAACTATGGCAAAAAACAAGGTGGCAGAAACCATCTGCTGGCTGGCAATCCTTGCTCTCCTTATTCTCAGTATCGTGAATGTCGTTTATAAAGGTACAAAACAAACGCTGTTATTTACAAGAGATGAGCTGAAGTCTGGAGAAGTAAGCAAAAGCTGGGAATCCTTTCGAAAAGAACAGCAGCTCTCACAGCATAAAGCAAAAATAGAAGATTTTCGTTTAACGCTAGATAGGGATCAAAACATATCTTCTATGCGGTTTACAGTGATAAATCCTTCTGATCATAACTCCTATACAATGTTACATTACAGCTCATGTTTTTCATGTGAAGATCAAGGAGAGGACTGGTTGACGGTTACAAGTGACAAAGTTGATGGAAAGCCTGCTCAATATGACCGATTAATGACCGCAGATGAGTTTTTTTCGAAGGTAGAAATCCTTAACAACCAACACTTCTTTACAACTAGTCGCTATGCGTACACGCACCTTCATTCTTCCGGTGAGTACGAGAATACGAGTTATGACGGCCCTTACTTTGTTTTAGAGGGAACGGAGTTAAAACAACTACAAATCTCTCATTCTTCGAACAAAGATTATCATGATTACGGCAGCATACAAGTGATTGGCAGCAACAGTTCAGGTGGCTATCAGACAAGCGAGGGTACTACGAAAAGTGTCATCATTAGGTAAAAAGAAACTGCAGGTTGAGCCAAGAGAGATTAGTAGAAAAACTCACCGATAAAATGCTGAAAGGAGGCTGACCGTGAGGGTATTTTTTAATAAAATAGATTCAAAAAAAACGAGTAGGTATCAAACAAAATTATATTTCGGTTTCACCATCGTCATCATACTGAATGTCATTAACAGCTGGTTTCTGGACTGGTTTTGGCTTTATGTGACGACAAGCAGCGCTCTTATGATATTAGTGATCCTGCTGCTAACAACACCTAAACGTAATTCAAAGGAAGAGTGGAAGCAGCTAGAAATAGAGAGCGACGAAGCGTTTGAAAACAAAGTCAATCTGATGCTTATGAATGGGCGAAGCGACGTTCAGGCTATTAAATACATACGAAAAGAAAAAAATCTTGGCTTGCTTCATGCGAAGCAGTATCTTGACCGTATCAAAGAATCAAAGAAATAATAAAAGCGACCTTTGATAAGCAGAGGTCGCTTTTTGACAGGTAGTTTACTTTTTCTCGCCAACCGTCACTTTTTTTGTAAACATCTTCATGTCGCCTTTTATCGTAACGTGAGCAGTAATCGTATAGTCACCGTCTTCTTTAAACGTATAGTCCGTGCTGTATGTGCCGTTACCTTCGTGTTTTGCATCAATCATCTCTTGATTAATATAGCCTTCTTTTTCAACTTGAATTTGTACAGCGTCTGCGTTTTCTATCTTTTGGTCTCCTCGTGTAACGAGTACTTCAATAGAAACTGTTTTATTGGCATTAATGGTTTGGGGCACTTCAATTTCCCCTTTAACTTCCTGTGATTTTTGCTCATTTCCTTTTGAACAGCCGACCATGGCAATGACTAAAATGAGCAGCAGCATACTAAGCTTCTTCATAAATATCTCCTTTTTTATCTTACATTCTATTAGTAAATAAATTTCTCCATAAAACTTTATCACTAAAGTCATAAAATAAAATCATCCCAATGAGTGATTTTTATAAGTGTTCATGTGAAAGAATTGAACATTTTGTTACAAAAAATAGTTCACTATCACAACACGACGAGAGGTGCTTTACAGCATTGTGTCGTGCGTTTAGGATTAAACATAGTAAGCTAGTAAAAGGAGAGAAGGATATGGCTATACTTTATGATGAGCTGTACGGAAAATTTGAAATAGACGGCGTTCTTTTAGAACTCATTCAAAGTGATCCCGTACAGCGTTTAAAAGGAATTTACCAAGGCGGAGCGAGCCGGTTTGTAAATGGAAAATGGAATACTACACGATACGATCATTCCGTTGGTGCGATGATGCTTGTCAATAGATTAGGAGGCTCTTTGGAAGAGCAAATAGCGGCTTTATTACATGACGTTTCCCATACGGCATTTTCTCATGTGATTGACTACGTTCTTGAACAAAAAGAAGAAAATTATCATGAAATGATTTACGAAAAAATAGTAGCCCAGTCATCTATTCCTCATATTTTAAAGAACGCCGGTTTAAACTGGCGAGATATCTTACTTGATGAAAGCCAGTGGACGCTTCTCGAACAGAGCGCTCCGCACTTATGCGCTGACCGCGTGGATTATACGCTGCGGGATTTGTACGTATGCGGGGAGATCACTTTACAAGAAGTGGAAGCGTTTTTGGATCAGCTTGTCGTATTTAATGGACAAATGGCATGCAGTAATTTATCAGCGGCAGAGTGGTTTTTGGATGCTTACTACAAAGAAGTGATTGGCTTTTTTATGAATCCGCTTAATATGTTTGGAAATTATCAGCTGACGGAGATTATCAAGCTTGCTTTGCAAAAAGATATTTTATCTATAGAAGATTTTCTAAAGCAGGATGAAGATGTGGTTCGGTTGCTGAAAAATGCTGGAGATAGCAGCATTGAAGTAATGTTAGCTGCTCTTCTTAACAGCAAAGTAGAAACAGGCACTGCGTCTTGTTATGATGTTTACCAAACGACAAAAATGCGCTGGGTTGATCCTCTCGTCATTGGTTCAGAGGGAGCGGCTCCTGTATCTCAGTTATCACTTACCGCTAAAAGAGTAATAGAAGAAGCAAAACAAAGGATAGAAAAAGGAGTATATATCAACGTTCAGGCTCCGTTATAAAGGGAATCATTACATAAAGAAGGGGATGCATAATAATGTGCATCCCCTTATCTCATAAGAAGTTTTATAGACCTCTAAGGAAGCCTTCTCTCAACGCACTTCATCACGCTTTGCAGTTAATTCTTTAATCGTTTCTCCTTCAACTAACACCGGCTGATAGTAGGTTTCGTTTGGCAAATCTTTTTTGCCCTGCAGTTTTTTAATAATCCAATCCGCCGCGTCGTGTCCCATTTGTTCCTGCGGATGGGTTAACGTTGTTAAATTAATCGTCGCATTTTTAGCGATGTACGAATTGTCTTGACCAATAATTGACAACTTGTCCGGAATGGAGATACCAAGCTGTCTGCATACATTTACGACTTCTAATCCGACTTCATCGTTATAGCAGACAAGAGCGGTCATTTCGTCTTGGTTTTCAGTAAGAAACGTCTTCAAATTAGCGTACAAATCAAGCTTTGTTTCCGTGTTAAAAGACAAAATATGCTCAGGCTGAAAGCGGAGCTTTGCTTCACCAAGCGCTTTTATGTAGCCTTTCATTCGGTACTTTCCTTGCAGGTCATCCATTTTTGCGATAAGCCCAATTTGCGTATGGCCTTTTGAAATTAATTCATTTGTGGCAAGGTAGCTTGACTGAACGTCGTCTAGACAAAAAAACGGAACGTCCAATTCTTCGTAGTAGGCGTTAATCATTGTAAACGGAACGTCTTGTTCTTTGAATGATAAATAATACGAGATGTTTGGATTGTACAAATTACTTTTTGTAGGCTCAACAATTAGACCGTCTACTCCGTAAGAAAGCATCATTTCCAATGCTTTTTTTTCTTGTTCCACATCATTATTCGTGCTAGCCAGCAGCAGCGAATAATTATCTTTATTTAATCTGCTTTCAATTCCGCGAATGATCGAAGGGAAAATATAGTCAGAAATATACGTGGTAATAACGCCGATTGTTTTGTTGGCAGAAGCCCCGCTCGCTTTGGATTGATACTGATTGCTCACATAGGTGCCAGATCCTTTTTCGCTTCTTAAAAATCCTTCATTCGACAGCTCTAGAATCGCTTTTCGAACCGTATGTCTGCTGACGTTATATGTTTCTTGCATGACCGATTCAGTCGGGATTTGTTCGCCGATGCTGTAATCGCCTGAAAGAATTTTGCTTTTTATATCTTCAATAATCACCTGATATTTTGGCTTCATGTTTTCACTTCTTTCGTAGTTGTATACATTCAACTTTTTTTATGTATAAAATTTGTATGGACATATTTTATCATGAACGTGAATAAATGAAAAGATTTCCGTAATTTTTAATTGAAAGAAGAATGATTTAACGATTGGATACCGATTATTTGAACGTTTAAAGAAGGAAAGGTAGGATGTTTTTAATATTTGTGTGCATATATAATTTTATTATTGACAAATGTACGTACAAATAAATATACTTAAGTTGTTAACAAATTCAAACAGCGTTACATAAAACGGAAAGCGCTTCCTTACTGCTATAGGTATCTTTATAGCTATCAGAAAGGAGATTAAACGTGAAAACAACTCAAGAAAGCATAAAACAAGCAATTGCTAAAGGAAAAACGTCCCTTGGAATTGAGCTTGGATCTACTCGTATTAAAGCGGTGCTGATTAATGAGAGCTTTGAAACCATCGCATCAGGCAGTTACGAATGGGAAAATCTCTTAGAAGACGGTTTTTGGACGTACAACTTACTCGATATTATTACAGGTCTGCAAAGTGCTTACCGTGAAATGAAGCAAGAAGTGGAACGAAGCTACGGGATCACCATTCGAACAGTTGGCTCCATCGGCGTTTCAGCTATGATGCACGGATATATGGCGTTTGATAAAACGGGTGAGCTGCTAGTTCCGTTTCGAACGTGGCGTAATGCAACAACAAGCGAAGCAGCAAAAGAATTAACTGAACATTTTAACTTTAATATTCCTGAACGATGGAGCATTGCGCATCTGTATCAGGCAATTATCAATCAAGAAAAACACCTGCCGCGCATCCATTACATGACAACGCTAGCAGGCTATATTCACTGGCTGCTGACTGGAAGTAAGTCGCTTGGCATTGGAGATGCCTCGGGGATGTTTCCGGTTGATGAACGCACGCAAAATTACAGTGAAAATATGATGAAGCAGTTTGATGATCTCATTTCTCATAAAGGGTATCCGTGGCAACTATCAGATATTCTGCCTGCAGTCCATACTTCAGGCGAGCAAGCAGGTATATTAACAGCCATTGGGGCTAGTATTTTAGATCAATCAAAAAATTTGCAGCCGGGCATTCCGCTTTGTCCTCCAGAAGGAGATGCGGGAACGGGAATGGTGGCGACAAACAGCGTAAGAAAGCGCACGGGAAATGTTTCGGTAGGAACGTCCGTTTTTGCGATGATTGTCCTAGACAAAAAGCTTGCAAACGTTTATCCAGAAATTGATTTAGTTACGACGCCAAGCGGCAGTCCAGTTGCCATGGTTCATGCGAATAACTGCTCAAGCGACTTAAACGCCTGGCTCGGATTGTTTCGTGAATTTTCGGAGGCGATGGGGCAAAAAATAGAGTCGGATAAATTATTTCAAGTGATGTTAAATAAAGCGCTAGAAGCTGATCCTGATGGAGGGGGCTTGCTTAGCTACGGTTATTTCTCAGGTGAAAATATTACCGGAGTAGAAAGTGGACGTCCGCTATTTGTCCGTTCAGCAAAAAGTAATTTTAATCTAGCAAACTTTATGCGTACACATCTTTTTACAGCTTTTGGTGCTTTAAAAATAGGAATGGATCTTTTAGTCAAAGAAGAAAACGTAAAGATTCATAGTATTTTAGCGCACGGAGGGTTATTTAAAACGCCGGTAGTTGGTCAAAAAATGATGGCAGCGGCAATTAATACCCCGGTTTCCGTTATGGACACAGCAGGAGAAGGCGGCGCGTGGGGAATGGCTATTCTTTCTTCTTACATGCTCAATAAAAGTGAGAATGAAAGTTTAGAAGATTTCTTGGATGATAAAGTTTTTAAAGAAGTGACCGCACAGGAAATCTACCCTGACGAACTCGATGTAAAAGGGTTTGAAGCATTTATTAAAAGATATAAAAAAGGGCTAGTCATTGAAAAAACAGCTGCCGAGCATCACAGCGAAGAACGGGAGGAGTTACTGTGCTAGATAAATTAAAAGAAGAAGTATTTCAAGCAAACCTCGATTTGCCAAAACACGGACTGGTCAAGTACACGTGGGGAAATGTAAGTGCAGTTGACCGAGACAGCGGTTTGTTTGTGATTAAACCAAGCGGCGTGACGTATGAAAAAATGGCAGCCAAAGATATGGTAGTCGTAGACCTAGATGGCCGCGTGGTAGAAGGTGAGCTTAATCCGTCCTCTGATACACTGACGCACGCCGTACTATATAAACACTATCCCGAAATTGGCGGTATTGCTCATACGCATTCAACGTGGGCGACCATTTGGGCTCAAGCAGGACTTGATGTGCAGGCAATGGGAACGACACATGCCGATACCTTCTATGGTGCCGTACCGTGCGCGCGTTTTTTGACAGAAAAAGAAGTAAATGACGGATATGAAGTGGAAACGGGCAAGGTGATCATTGAAACGTTTGAAAAGCGCGGCTTAGATGTGCTAGCGGTTCCTGGTATTTTACTTCAAGGGCACGGGCCGTTTACGTGGGGAAAAGATGCCAAAACGGCGGTAATGAACAGCGTTGTATTAGACGAAGTATCCAAAATGAATTTCTTTACACAAAAATTAAACGGACTGGCTGAAGAGCTGCCGCAGCGTATATTAGACAAACATTATTTACGAAAACACGGACAAAACGCGTATTATGGGCAGGGACAGTAAAAGACTTACATACAGAAAAGGGGATTATCATGTTAAAAACAGCTCAAAAAGAATTTTGGTTTATTGTTGGTTCACAGCATCTTTACGGAAAAGAAGCGCTAGCAGAAGTAAAAGCACACGCGCAAAGTATGACTGATGCTTTAAATGAAAGCGGTATCTTACCTTATCCGCTTGTCCTGCAAGATTTAGCTGTGAATGCGGATACGATTACAAACATGATGAAAGAAGTAAATTACCGAGATGAAGTTGCCGGCGTAATCACGTGGATGCATACGTTCTCTCCTGCAAAAATGTGGATTCGCGGTACCAAACTACTGCAAAAACCGCTGCTTCATTTAGCAACACAATTTAACGAAAGCATTCCTTGGGAAACGATTGATATGGACTTTATGAACTTGAATCAATCCGCTCACGGTGATCGCGAATACGGCTTTATCAACGCGCGTTTGAACAAGCAAAATAAAATCGTAGTAGGCTACTGGGAGCGCCCCGACGTACAGCAGCAAATTGCACAGTGGATGGACGTAGCCGCTGCTTATAACGAAAGCTTCAACATTAAAGTTGCCCGTTTCGGTGACAATATGCGCAACGTCGGCGTAACGGAAGGAGACAAAATTGAAGCACAAATTCAATTTGGCTGGACGGTTGACTACTTTGGAATTGGTGACCTTGTTCAATATGTAGATGCCGTTACGGAAGAAGAAATCAACGATTTGTTTGCTGAATATGCGGAGGCGTATGAGTTTGTTTACGGCGATTATTCTGTAGAAGACTGGGAATCTAGCGTAAAAGTACAGGCAAGCTATGAAATTGCGATTAAACGTTTTCTAGACGAAGGCGGCTACAGCGCTTTTACGACTAACTTTGAAGATTTGTACGGCATGAAGCAGCTTCCAGGTCTTGCTGTTCAGCGCTTGATGGCACAGGGATACGGCTTTGCTGGTGAAGGAGACTGGAAAACAGCGGCGCTTGACCGCTTGCTTAAAGTGATGAGCCACAATCAGTCAACGGGCTTTATGGAAGACTACACGTATGAATTAGCACCTGGACGTGAGTCAGTGCTTCAATCTCACATGCTCGAAGTAGACCCAACGCTAGCGGTAAATAAGCCAAAACTAATCGTTTCTCCGCTAGGAATCGGTAACCGTGAAGACCCGGCTCGCTTAGTGTTTGACGGTAAACAAGGAGAAGGCGTAGTGGTTTCCATGGCTGACTTCGGTACGCATTACAAGCTGTTAATTAACGAAGTATCGGCATTTGAACCGGAAGTTCCAGCTCCACATCTTCCTGTGGCGCGCGTGCTTTGGAACATCAAGCCGAACTTCCAAGACGGTGTCAAAGCGTGGATTGAAAATGGAGGAGGCCATCATACGGTTCTTTCATTAAATTTAACGACCGATCAAATCGTGAGCTATGCAAAGCTTGTGGATCTAGAGTACGTCATTATTAAGTAAGCATTCACATTTCTGAGGGAGCGCTGCTTCCTTGGAAGTGAAAATATAGCGTTAGTAAAAGAACGCCGTTTTTAGAAATAAATGAAAGCGTTTTAAATTTGTGTGATAGGGAGCAAAACTAAGACAATACAAAGGGGATATATAATCATGAGTAAAGTATCAAGTAAGTTTATCTTCTTCTTCGGCTCATTTGCCGGTATTTTATTTGGTTATGATATTGGGATTATTGCTGGTGCAGAAGGTCATATCCGTGAAACGTTTCATTTAAGTCCGCTCTGGCTGGGGATTGTGGTTTCGTCGCTAATGGGCGGAGCCATTATTGGTTCTATTTTAAGCGGATTATTAGGTGATAAGTTTGGCCGAAGAAAGTTAATTTTAATTTCGTCTATCATTTTTCTGTTAGGCTCCATCGGTTCAGCGATTGCACCAGAGGAAATCACGTTAACGATTGCGCGCGTCTTTTTAGGTACAGCAGTAGGAACGGCTTCTTCTTTAGTTCCTGCTTATATGTCAGAAATCGCACCCGCTCATATTCGCGGGAAGCTTTCAGGTTTGAATCAGCTAATGATTGTAATTGGACTATTATTAAGCTATATCGTAGCCTTTATTTTTGAGCCGATTCCAAACAGCTGGCGACTTATGCTTGGCAGTGCCGGTATTTTTGCGATCGTCTTATGCATCGGTATGATCAAGCTTCCGGAGTCACCTCGTTATTTAATTAAAAACGGAATGGCAGACAAAGCGCGTGAAGTGCTGCGCACGCTTCGTTCCTCAGCAGCGGAAGTCGAAGCTGAAGTGTCTGAAATTGAAAGCGTAGCTGTGCATGAACAATCAGGCATTAAACAGCTGTTCCAGAAAAAGTTTCGTTTAGCTTTAATTATCGGTGTCGGAATGGCAACTTTTCAGCAGATTCAAGGCTCAAACTCAATTGTTTATTATGCAACAAGCATTGCTCGTCAAGTTGGTTTAGCGCCGCAGGTAGCTGCTGGTTTTACGGTCATCGTTGGGGTAATCTTCGTTGTGACAACACTTATTTTTCTGCAGTTTGTTGATAAATTCAACCGTCGTACCATTCTTACGATTGGCGGCGCGGGTATGGCTCTTTCCTTTTTTACCCCGGCTATTCTTGGAGCAGTAGGCGTTAATGAAGTCGTCGTTAACTGGGTTACGTTAATTGCCCTTTGCTGCTTTATCCTTTGCTATGCGTTTTCTTGGGCGCCGCTTACGTGGATCATTGTAGGAGAAATTTTCCCGCTTTCTGTACGCGGAATCGGTGCTGGTATTTCATCTGCCTTTAACTGGACAGGATCGCTTGCAGTAGGGCTTGTGTTCCCAATTTTAGCCGACCAGTTTAGTTTAGGCGTGATCTTTTCAACGTTCGGAATCATTTGTATTCTCGGATTATTCTTCATACGCTTTGTAGTTGTTGAAACAAAAGGACGCAGCCTAGAGCAAATTGAAACAGACATGGCAGCTCGTTCTGAAAGAAATTCTTTAAGTCCAGTTGAGCGTAATAAATATGTTTAATTGTCGTAAAAGTTTTAAATGTAAGGTGCTGAGATAAAAATATGTTAGCTGAAGTGAAAAACGAACCACTAATCAAACACTTTGATTAGTGGTTCGTTTTTTGTGGTGAACGCAGGTTTCAGCTGTTTCATTTCTTCTAGCAGTTGATTGGAGAGCAAGGCGAAGACTCCTGCGGGAAAAGCGGAACAGATGAGACCCCGCAGGCGCACAAGCGACGAGGAGGCTCATCGGCTGCCCGCCGAAAGCGAAGCCTTGCACGGAAATCAACTGCGGGGCAACAAGCGGTTCAGCTCATGTCGGCCTTTGTTCGTCTTTGGATTATGCTCCAGCTCTTATTAATAGATACTGAGATTCTAGCTTTTATGTTGTCTTATCAGTGCTTAACAAAATGAAAGAATAGATAGGCTATAGAAACGCATTTAAATGTGCGTTCTGCTTACAAGAAGATAGTGACCTTCATCAGCAAATTTCCATATAAATAAGTAAGCTTGTTTACTTTTAACCAAATTTATTTAGTAATAGGGGGATTAACTAGTTGATGAATTTGACGCTTCATGAACGTTCTGAAAAGTTATTAAAGCAAAGAATTAAACAATTAAATCCGAGAGATCCATTCAACTTTGTTTTTATGGGCGACAGCAGAGGTGACGGACCAAACGATAATTGTTTCACGATGAGCGGTGAATTTGAGCTTGTGTTAAAAAAGGCGGTGGAATTGGACCCGCTGTTTATTATTCATGGGGGAGACACCGTCTATACAGGGAAAAAAGAGTATTTGGAGCACTTTGTTAAGGTTGTCGAAAAAATCGCACCAAACATTCCTTTGTTTGTATGCGTAGGGAATCATGATGAACTGTACCTTGATGAAAGCAATCTCGAAAACTTCAGAGCCACTATCGGAAAAGTACACTGGGTCATTGATATTCCTGTCTTTAACTTCCGGTGCATTGCATTAAATAATGTCATCAGTCCCAAAAATAAAATATATGGATTTACAGATAGAGAGCTTAATTATTTAGAGCAGCAGCTAGAGGATGCTCCTCGTAATACCGTTATAGCCATGCATGCGCAGCCAAATATTGGTCGGTGGACAAACCTTGAAGGGTTTCCTGTAACGACTCCTCAAAGTCAAGAATTTTTTGATTTAATTCAAGAACACCGCGTGAAAAAAGTGTTAGTCAGTCACGTGCATGCGTATGACGAGCAGTTTATTAGAAAAAACAGAAACGGGTCGTTTACGCTTGGAAGAGGCACTGATTTTGTATTGTCAGGAGGCGCGGGTGCTCCCCTTGATTTTGAGCCGCCTTTAATTTTAAATAATTATAATTTTACGGAGTTTTTTGTTAGCCGGTACGACATTTTAGGACCTCTTCTTTGGAAGGATTTTGGACGACCTCGAAGAAGTTGTTTGTAAAAACAAGAGAATAGAAAGTTATGTTTAATGGAGAGCCTGCCTGTGATTCACAGGCAGGCTTTTGGAAGATTGTGCATAATGTTTAAAGAAACCTTGTAGCAGAAGGCTCAGTCAAACGTTATAATAGATAGTGAATGATGATATATTCTCTATATTTGTCATATATTTGTATTACATATGTAATTGAGGAAAAACATTCACTTGATATACTGTTTAATGACTTAACTTTATCTTAAAATTTACAGTGAACTGCCTGTTTATAGAGGCTTAGAAGATACACAGCAAATGGAGGAGCTATCATGGCAAACGAAAAGATGCAAGAAGGACTTAATCGTTTTATTAAGGAAGATTTAAATGACCTTTTAGGTAGACTGTTCCCTTTAATGGATCGGGAGTGTGCGGAAGAAAAGAGAATGCTTATCGAAACCGCGGTAGAGTACATCTATTCTTCAGGGTATCATCAAGGAGCAAAAGACTTGATCGAAACACATCGAAAAGATGATTACAAATTGTTAAGGCAAAAATTAGCGTCAGCACCTCCTGAAAACTGATTTTTTTAAATTTCTTTTGACAACGTAAATGTAAGGTGTTAAGATAACTCTAAATTCAAAACATTATAAACAATTAAAACTCTTATTGAGAGAGGCGGAGGGACTGGCCCTGTGAAGCCCGGCAACCATTTAACAATTTTGTTAAAAAGGTGCTACATCCTGCAAAGCGTACAGCTTTGAAAAATAAGAGAGGATTTCATAGATACTATGCCTCTCTATTCATGATAGAGAGGCTTTTTATTTTATGTGAAGGTGTTTTGAATAAACAATTTCATAGAAATGCATCAGGTGCTGTGTAACGAATGTACGCAGCTTAAAAGGGAAGACCGGTGAAAAGCCGGCGCGGTCCCGCCACTGTAATGGGGAGCAACTTATTAACCACTGTTTCATGTTGAAATGGGAAGGGATAGGAAGCGATGAACCTAAGTCAGGAGACCTGCCTGTTGTATGCACTTAAGCTCTACGGGATATAGAGAGGAGTGAGGAATACGTGTTGAGAAAAACAGGCTATCTCAACTTTAGTTAAGTATGCGTATCATCTCTCTTTTCATTTCGAAAAGAGAGATTTTTTAGTTTATCGATAAAAAAATATACAGGGAGTGGAAAAAATGAGCAGTGTAAAAAGTTCAAATGTAGGTTATCCAAGAATTGGTGAAAAACGAGAATGGAAAAAAGCGCTTGAGCAGTTTTGGGCAGGAAAGCTAGAGAAAGATATCTTTCTGCAGGAAATGGAGGCTCTTCGTCTAGGGCATCTGAAAAAACAGCGTGATGCAGGAATTGAATTGATTCCAGTCGGCGATTTTAGCTTATACGATCATGTGTTAGATACAGCTGTTATGTTTGGTTTGGTGCCAAAGCGCTTTGAGTACGAGGGAGGACCAGTATCGCTTGAAACGTATTTTGACATTGCGCGAGGAACAAAAGGTGCAGTAGCCTCTACGATGACAAAATGGTTTAACACCAATTATCACTATATCGTACCAGAGCTAGAAGGACGTAAGCCGGCTCTCGTAGAAAATCGTCCGCTTCAATTTTACAAAGAAGCAAAACAAAAGCTAAATATCAAAGGAAAGCCCGTTATTTTAGGTCCGGTAACATTTGTAAAGCTATCAAAAGGATATAAAGAAAGTGAGTTTAAAGAAGTAGTTGAACAATTTATTCCTCTTTATGCAACTATCTTAGCGGAGCTTCAGGCAGAAGGAGTAGAGTGGGTACAAATAGATGAGCCGGTTTTAGCTACAACGCTATCAAAAGAAGACCTGGCGCTGTACAAAGAAGTCTATCAAGTCCTGCATGACGCGGCACCGAATGTAAAAGTCATTTTGCAAACGTATTTTGACAGCGTTGATTACTACAAAGAAGTTGTGTCTCTTCCTGTTGAAGGAATTGGCTTAGACTTTGTACATGACCGAGGAGAAAATCTCACTGCGCTTAATAAATATGGGTTTCCGACTGATAAAGTGCTGGCAGCAGGAGTGATTGACGGACGAAACATTTGGCGTGAAAATTTGGACGAGCAGCTTTTAACGATCAGTGAAATTGAAGAAGCCGTATCAAAAGACCGTTTGATTCTGCAGCCTTCATCGAGTTTATTACATGTTCCTGTCACGGTAAAAAATGAAGAAACCATTGAGCCAGTGTTAAAAAATGCGCTCTCTTTTGCAGATGAAAAGCTAAAGGAAATCACGCTTTTAACAAAAGCGGTGCAGCAAGGAAAAGAAGCAATAGAAGAAGAAATAAACGTAAGTAAACAGGCGATTCAAGCATTAAATGGATCATCTTTCCGAAACCATCAAGACGTGCAAAAAGAGCTGAAGCAGCTGGACAGCTATAAAGCTGAGCGCCAAGCGCGGTTTGACGTACGTCAACGCGTTCAGCAAGAAGCTTTTCAACTGCCGCTTCTTCCCACGACAACAATTGGAAGCTTCCCGCAAACAAAAGAAGTGCGACAACAGCGTCTAAAGTGGCGTAAAGGCGAGTTAAGCGATGAAGCATATGAAGCGTACATTAACGATGAAATCAAAAAATGGATTG
Source organism: Priestia sp. 40 (assembly GCF_049368575.1). Classification (NCBI taxonomy): domain Bacteria; kingdom Bacillati; phylum Bacillota; class Bacilli; order Caryophanales; family Bacillaceae; genus Priestia; species Priestia sp. 40. The sequence continues at coordinate 277,920 of NZ_JBMPZA010000005.1, read as the reverse complement.
AAATTCAAGAAGACATCGGCTTAGATGTCCTTGTGCATGGAGAGTTTGAGCGTACGGACATGGTTGAGTACTTCGGTGAAAAATTAGGAGGCTTTCAGTTTACGAAGTTTGGCTGGGTGCAATCATACGGTTCTCGCTGCGTAAAGCCGCCGCTCATTTACGGAGATGTATCGTACGAGCAGGCGATGACGATCAAAGAAACTGTGTATGCACAGTCTCTAACAGATAAGCCGGTTAAAGGAATGCTGACGGGTCCGATTACGATTTTAAACTGGTCGTTTGTACGTGATGATATCCCGCGCTACGACGTCGCAAATCAAATTGCGCTTGCTCTTAGAAAAGAAGTAGAAGCACTTGAAAGTCAGGGCATTTCAATGATTCAAGTAGATGAACCGGCGCTGCGTGAAGGATTGCCGTTAAAACGAGAAAACTGGGAAGACTACTTGAATGCCGCGGTGTATGCGTTCAAGCTAGCGACGGTATCGGTGCAAAACGAGACGCAAATTCACACGCATATGTGCTATTCAGAATTCGAAGAGATTATTGATGCGATCAAAGCGCTTGATGCCGACGTGATTTCCATTGAAACGTCTAAAAGCCATGGTGAACTAATTTATGCGTTTGAAAAACATACGTACAATCAAGGAATCGGACTTGGCGTATATGATATCCACAGCCCGCGCGTACCGAAGCTTGAAGAGCTGACAAGAAACATTGACCGCGCTCTGCAGGTGCTTGATCCTGCATTGTTTTGGATTAATCCCGACTGCGGCCTTAAAACAAGAGGAATCAGCGAGACGGTTGAAGCTTTAAAAGTGATGGTTGAGTCTGCAAAACAAACAAGACAAAATTTATTACAAAACGTTTAATAACGAGAAAGTAAAGACCAAGCAGTGTAAACGCTACACTGCTTGGTCTTATGGGTTTCTTAAAGGCCAAAAATATCCATTGACACTTCCCGTAGATTTTTGTATCTTTTTAAAGGTGTTTTTAAAATCAGGGAGGTACAACATGAGCAACAACAGCACGCAGCACGTTAAAATTGTAACAGCAGATCCATCAGCGCTAGGTCTATTCGGACTTGCCATGGTGACACTTGTTGCATCGTTTCAAAAGCTTGGGGTAACCGATGGGGTTTCATTGGTATTGCCATGGGCGATTTTTTTAGGCGGAATAGGGCAGTTAATCGCGTCTATGCAAGATTTCAAACATAATAATACCTTCGGCGCAACGGCTTTTGGTGCCTTCGGGTTATTTTGGCTAGGTGTCGGCATGACATGGCTTATTCAGCTTGGAGCATTTGGGGAAGCGCTCGCAAAAGCAGCGGATCCGAAGCAGCTCGCATTTGCTTTTGTAGGCTACTTAATTTTCAGCGTTTTTATGACAGTTGGAGCAATGGGCACTCATAAAGTATTATTTATTATTTTTGTGTTAATTGATTTCTTATTTATTGGATTATCGCTAAGTACATTTGATGTGGCATATGAGTACACGCACTTACTAGCAGCAGTGTCAGAGCTATTAATTGCTCTGTTTTCATTCTATGGATCTGCAGCGGCTGTATTAAATACTCACTATGGTCGAGTTGTGCTTCCGGTAGGCAAGCCGTTTGGTGCATTTATCAAATAATCAAGACGTTAATTAAAAAGCGAAGTAGGGTTGAATTCTGTATGATGCAGAGGTCAATCCTTTTTTGTTTGGGCATTTTTATATATAGTAGAAAGAGATAGTTATATGTAATAGAAGCTTTTAGAGAAAAAAGAGAAATACATAATGAAAGGAAACGTTTCAATGATTATAAGACAAGTGGATAAAAAGGATTTAAACCAATTAATTACGTTAGAAAACAAAGGCTTTACACCTGAAGAAGCTGCCTCAAAAGAAGCGTTTATCACGCGGATCAACACCATTCCTGATACGTTTATCATTGCCCAAGAAAATGAAGAAATAATCGGATATGTGAACGGCCCCGTCATTTCAGCTCCGTTTATCACGGATGATTTGTTTGAAAAAACGATTTCGAACCCTGAGACAGGTGGTCATCAAAGTATTTTAGGTATCGTTGTAAATCCCAAGCATCATCATAAAGGAATTGCTAGTATGCTGCTGAGGGAGTTTGAGAAACAAGCGCGGAACAAACAGCGCTTAACGGTTACCTTAACGTGTAAAGAAGAATTAATTCCTTTTTATGAAAAAAACGGGTATGTGAATCAAGGATTGGCGGAGTCGCAGCATGCAGGCGTGCAGTGGTTTAATATGAGTAAGAAGCTTTGATGTTACTACTATGAATCGCTTGTTACACCGCTAATGATTTCCGTGCAAGGCTCTGCTTTCCGCGGGCGGACGGTGAGCCTCCTCGTTGCTTTCGCTCCTGCGGGGTCTCACCACTTCCGCTTTTCCCGCAGTAGTCTTCGCCTGGCCCTCCAATCAACAGCTAGAAGCAGCGAACGAAATAGATCAAGCCTACATTCATCATAGCAATAAAAAATCTGAACGAGTTTGATTCTTAATCAAGCTCGTTCGAATTGTCCTTCAACTAACCTGCTTTTTCCCATCCTTTATTTCAGGTATGTAAGAAATATTAATTTGTCAAACATATTTGACAAAATTGAGGAAGATAATGTAAGATATAAATGTAAAAAGTTTTTTACATTTTAGAGATGAGTGATGAATGGTGGAAAACCGAATTAAAGAACTGCGTAAAATCAAAAAAATGTCTCAGGATGAACTGGCAAAAGTATGCGGCGTCTCGAGACAAACGATTAATGCAATTGAAAACAATAAGTATGATCCAAGCTTAACGCTAGCTTTTCAACTCGCCGAAGAGCTGGGAGCAACAGTAGATGAGCTGTTTTTATTTCATAAATCATGAGTTAGTTAAAAAGGAGAAGGTAATGTGAAAATAAAAAAAGCGGACGAAATGGAAAAGTTTGAAATTAAACAAGCTGCGCGAAACGGCTTTTTATTTTATACGGTAGCGCTGTTAATTTGGTCTTCCTATGATTTTATTAAAACCGGTGAAAGAGGCTGGGAAGCTACAATTTTACTAGTAGGAATATGCGTATATTTTTGGACCCTCGTTTATTACAAGCGAAAAGTACATAGCTAATAAGTGAACAGGAAATCGAATTTACCAAGCAACGGTGGTGAAATGAATGAAAAATCGAGCTGCCGGAGTAGCTCTTACAAGTACGGGCATGTTACTGTTGATGGTGACATTAATACTTCCTGTTCCGGGATTAACGTATAGTTTACTTGTAGGAAGCAGCATTCTACTAAAAGGCTGCGGGACTGGAGGAATAAAAAGATGTATCACCTGAATGCAGCGTGATATGGAAAAGGAGGTTCCTTTTGAAAAAAAGAACAATTATTATTGCTGCACTTTTATTTATCGCAGTATTTTACTTTACATATACAGGGAAAGCCTATCAATTAAAAGACGTCATAAAAGTAGACCAAGCAAACGTTACGCGTATTGAAATAGATACAGACGAAGGAAAACGTGTAATAGACGATAAAAAGAAGACGAAAGAGATCGTACGTTCTTTATCACAGCTAGAAGTAAAAAAAAGCAAGGAGCTGGACCCAAAGTTTGACCAGGCTTACTGGGTAAAAATCGTTGAAAACGGAAAAGATGCGTACGGTTTAACGATTTACGATGATGATTACATAAAAGCGTTTAATTTTAAGGATAAAAAGCAGGCCACGTATACGATTGTTAAGGATCAAAAAGTAGATGTTAAAAGGCTATTTTCAACTAAATAAACAAACCTACTAAAAAAGACAGCCTGCGCTGTCTTTTTTTATAAAAATAATAGATTGAAAATTATGACTATTTAAAGCGGAATTAATCCTTGCCTATATAATTAATAAATGATTGAATTAGGTCAATATCAGGGTTAACCAATAGTGCTGGAAGAAGGCCGAATGTTAATAATACAAGAACGTTTGATCCAATAAAGATGCGAAGTGCTTTTTTGATTTTCATGATATTTCCTCCCTTTTTTATATTTTCGTATAAAAAGAGAAAAAAATCAATAGAAATGTGACGGAATTGTGAACTTTTTGTCTGATAGTCCCTGCTAGATTATAAAAATCCCCTCTCTATACTAGATAAAGAGGGGATTTAGTAAGTCATAAAATATGTAGAAACATTAAAAGTACATGCGCAGATTCCCAATAAACCGGTAAAGAAAGTAGCATGAAAAACCAATTAAGATACATCCAGCTGCAATAGAAACCCATTTGATATAAAGTTGATTCAGCACTTTTCTAGTTCCAGAGACAATCGTCATTAAGCCTAAGTCATGAATTAAAATCCCTGTTAATATCCCCGCAGCAATCAGCAGGAAATGAAAAGAGTGAGAGGATTGAAGCGAGTTGGTCAGCACTGTTCCAAACACGCTCAGCCAAAAGATGAGATTGCTAGGAGAAATGGCAACAAAGATTCCGTTCACATAAGAAGATGCAAACGACTTTTTCACCTGTTCTCCAGGAGCCGTAATATCATGGTCCGCATGTCTAATGCTGTCATAGCCAATATAAAGTAAAAAAAGCGCCCCTACAAGCCACATCACAAGCTGGATAAAAGGAGCAGACAAAAAAGAAGCCAGTCCAGAGTAAAGAAGCACAATTAGTAACAAATCAACCGTCATGCCTCCAAGTCCGACAACCCATCCGTGAAGAAACCCGTTTTTTAAACCTTGCTTTGTCATTTCAATCGTCACCGTACCAACGGGAAGGGCAATCGAAAGACCAAGCAGCACATTTGCTAAAAATAACGTCACCAAAAACAAAACCTCTTTCAATCTCGTATCTACTAACATTTTCCGTTTAAGTGATCTTTCATCATATAAAAATATGTAATAAAATTTGATGTTATGTATAAAAAACAGTAAGCACAAAGGCTACTTCGTTATATTGACATTTTTTGCTTACCGAGCTATAAAAAGAGGAGCAGTAGCTGCTCCTCTTCACCATTTTAAACGCTTTCCTGCACGGTGGCTGACGGTCTTTTAAACGCAACAACAAACCACACAATATTCGTGATCAGTAAGCCCAAACAAGAAATCATTACACCTATGATGGAAGCTAAGTTTCCTGAGAAATCTTCCAGTCCAAATAAAAACAGAGCCGGCATCAGTAATAGAGTACTAGCAGCGATTAAAAGTCCAATACTACAAAAAGCGGCCATCACAAATTTTAAGAAGTTGATTCCTATCATATAAAAAGCTAAAGGCAGCAAATATAAAAATAGAATCATGCCAAGAGATAACCACATTCCTACTGAACCGAACGTATTAACGTTTGGACCTGAATCTGCTAGAGGTGAAAGCGAAGCAAGAACCAAGATAAAGCAGAAAAATAGTGCAGAAAGCAAAGTGGTGATCGCCACACTATTTTTTGCTGTAGAATTACGCACTGTTTGTTAACCTCCTTTCCAAATTAAAAGTATATGGATTAATTTTACAATATAAAAGTCCGGAAATCACCAATTTTTTACAAAAATGTTCGATAGGCTGGATAATAATGAAGAGAAGATGGGTTGAGATAATACACGTGAACATATTTTTTGTGTGGGCCTGGATAGTGGATTTCGTGCCAGTATTGCGTCAGTATTGTTTGAATAGGGTGCGAATGAGGGGCTTCTCCGTAATGTCCGTAGTAGATGCCGCTGCCTGAATAAGGAGAATACATAAAATCACCTGCCTGCTTACATGAATGTGTTACACGGTATGTTTTTGTGGTCACTAACGTTCTTCTATCATATAAAAAGGGCACAAATAGGTCGGAATGCATTCCTACAGTAAAAAAGACCTCTAAAAGCAAGAGGTCATAAGCTAAGCATCTGGATGTTCTTCACTTGGATGCCTTTGGAAATTCAAAAATCGAGTTCCTTGAAAGGTCAGCATTCCTTCGTCGCCTTCTGCAAGCTTGCCGTATTCGCTGCCTGAAACAGTAAATTCAGAGCGGTCGGTGCTTTCAAACTGGAAGGTTACATAGTAAGTTGTAGACGTGTGAGAGTGGTGATGTTCGTGAGCGTGACTGTTGTGGTGATGGACGTTTGTCCGTTTGCCCGTAATTTTTGCTTTTACAGATAGACGAGGAGACTGCTCATTTTTACTCCACGTGCTGATTCCTTTAAAAATAGAAAATAGAAAAATACCAATAACAATAATAAAAAATAGCATAACAAACGTAGGCATTCCGTTAAATAACGCATCGTCTGGAAAAAAAGCGCCTCCGCTTAGGTCAGTATCACCTTCAAAAACAATGTCATCTCCGGACGGATTATCTTCAAATATCATTTCATCTTCAAACATTCGTATTCCCCCTTACTATAAATACGATTACTGAATGGAAAAAGTTTCATCTTTATAGTAGGCTTATGATAGAATAGCTAGTTTCTATTCATACATATGAGTGAACAAGGAAAAGGAGAGATACACATGGGGAAATACAAAGTTGTTATGTCTGGAAAAACGTGGCCAGATGCTTATGAAAAGCTAGAGGAGCACTGCGATATTCAAATGTGGGAAGGAGAAGGAAAGATTCCACAAGAAACGCTGCGCGACTGGCTTCATGACGCCGACGGCTTTTTTAATATCGGACACATTACAGTGGATGAAGAGCTGTTAGAAGCAGCGCCGAACCTGCGCGTTATTTCTCAATCGGGTGTGGGGTATGATAGTGTAGATGTCGAAGCATGTACCAAAAAAGGCGTACCGTTTAGTAATACGCCAGGCGTGTTAGTAGAAGCGACGGCTGATTTAACGTTTGGTTTATTACTGTCGGCAGCTCGCCGCATTCATGAAGGCTATGAAAAAGTGAAACAAGGAAACTGGGAAACAGTATTCGGCGTTGATTTATTTGGAAAAACACTTGGTATTGTTGGGATGGGTGATATCGGAAGCGCCGTTGCCAGACGCGCAAAGGCATCAGGCATGAACATCGTTTACCACAACCGAAGCCGCAAGCATGAAGCAGAAAAAGAGCTTGATGCCGTATACCTTTCGTTTGAAGAACTGCTTCACACAGCTGATTGTATCGTATGCTTAGTGCCGCTTTCAAACGAAAGCCAAGGGATGTTTGGAGAAGCGGAATTTAAAGCAATGAAAAACAGCGCGTATTTTGTAAACGCAGCGCGCGGAGGGCTAGTGGACACTGAAGCGTTGTACGAAGCGCTAAAAAATGAAGAAATTGCGTATGCTGCACTCGACGTAACAGACCCAGAACCGCTTCCGGCAGATCACAAGCTGCTGCAGCTTTCAAATGTGTTAGTAACACCTCATATTGGAAGTGCTACGTACGAGACGCGCAATCGCATGGCGGATTTAGCCGTACAGAACTTGCTGTTAGGCCTTGAGAGAAAGCCTTTAGTGACGTGTGTGAATGAAGAAGTGAACTACAAGTAAGGAGAGATTTTTTGTTAAAAGCATTACAGCTTATTTTTTTAATTATTACCGTTGGACTGGCTCTTTATATTATGCTCACTCACAATTACCAGTTCCTTTCGTTTTTAAATATACTTCTAGGCTTAACGATGCTAGTTTTAGGAGCAATTGAGTGGCAAAAAAGAAAGAAAACCAGCGCGTGGCTGTTGCTGTTAGTTGCGCTGTTTAGCTGGTTTGTTGGTATTTACCGCATGATCAGTTAAAAACGCTTGGCATTTGCCAAGCGTTTTTTTAATGTGCTTTTAGCTGTGTTTCTAACACTTTTTCAATAACGGAAGCTACTCCGTTTTCATCGTTTGTTAATGTAACGTCATCTGCTAGTGCTTTAATTTCCGCGTGCGCATTTGCCATAGCAATTCCTTTTCCAGCCGTTTGAAGCATCGATACGTCATTAAAGCTGTCTCCAATGGCAATGGTATCCTGAAGAGAGCCGCCAAGCTCTTTGACAACGTAGGTTAATGCATTTCCTTTTGAGGCGTCTTTGTGTTCGAGTTCAAAGTTGTGATCAGCGGAAGAGACAAGGGTCATGTCATGCTGCTTGCTAAAGTGATCCCAGCCTTTTTTTCGTTTTTTATCATCAAATGAAAAAGCTAATACGTTATAAAGCTCAGCGTTTGTATTTAAAATATCTTCATACGATGCAACAAAGGCAAATCCCGTTTGGCTGTACTGCTTAGCCGCAGCGTGATGAAGTCTTTCTACGTCCACGTTTTTATTGGCGCTTTTTACCCGGTCAATTTCAATGGCCAGCAGCTCTCGGCCCGAGTTTGGTGTATAAATCGCATGCTCTGCAAACACTTCATAATAAAATTCGTTTGCATCCAGCCACTGAATCGCTTCTTTTACGTGATGGGCATCAATTGGAACAGAATGTCTAAGCTTTCCGTTCGGGTCATGAATAGTCGCTCCGTTTGCGGCAATCACCCAAAGATTTGAAAGCTCAGCTTTTTTTAAAATTTCCTGCACGTCGAAATAAGCGCGCCCTGTAGCAACCACGACTTCAACTCCATGTGTTTGCGCTTTTTTAATTGCTTCTGCATTAATTGTGCTAATTTCACTGCTGCTATTTAAAAGAGTTCCATCTAAGTCTGTAAAAATCATCTTCATAAACTATCTCTCCCTTTGACTATTATTACTTGTTTTTGCGTGTTTTATCTTGTTTATCCTACAATAAACGAAAAAACACTGATAATCAAGCGTTTTTACATTGTTTTTACAAAAGAAACAAGTATAATAAAGTAAAAAGCAGAAAGAAAACAGGTGAACAAGCAATGCTAAAACAAGAAAGACGCAAACAAATTATGAATTTGCTTGAAAAAGAAGGGCGCATTGTAGCTACGACGCTTAGTCAAACGCTGAACGTTTCAGAAGATACAATCCGCAGAGACCTGCGGGAAATGGACGCGCTCGGTTTGCTGCAGCGTGTACACGGAGGAGCACTTCCGCGTTCCACGTCTGCGGTTGATTACAAAGAGCGTAAACGTGAATTGATGGATGTTAAGCATTCACTTGCCGTTGCGGCGCTTCCGTTAATTAAAGACGGGCAGGTGCTCTTGATGGACGGAAGTACAACAAATATTCAGCTCGTCAAAGCTTTTCCAAAGAATTTAAACGTTACGGTTATTACAAACAGTCCGTTAATTACCGTTGCATTAGCGGAACATGACTTTGTAGAAGTTGTTTCTCTTGGAGGAACGTTTCGAAAAGAATCGATGGTCACGGTAGGACAAAGCGTGGTTGATACGCTTAAACAAATTCGAGCGGATCTTTGTTTTTTAGGCGTGTACGCGATCGATCCGAAAATTGGCATGAGCATTCCTTTGCTTGAAGAAATGCACATTAAAAGTCAAATGATTAAAAGCGCGAGTGAAGTAGCGGCTATTGTAACAGCTAAAAAACTCAATACGTCTTCAACGTACACGTTCAGCTCAGCCAACTCACTAGATTGGCTCATTACAGAAGAACATGTGAACGAAACCGTGTTAAATGCTTATCGCGAAATCGGCATTGAAGTGATCACAAATAAATAGTAGTGTTAGTAAGGAAGTATATGGTAATGTAGAGTAAAAAGGAGCTTGAGCGATGAGCGAACAAATAGATGTTACGCAGGAATTAGCGAAGCTTCAGCAAAGAGTTCGAACACCTAGAGGAAAGAGTGAAGAAAGCAGAGTCCAGGCAAGGGCCTTTACGGTTTCTATGGGAAGCTATACGATCGATTTTAATAGGACTATTTATTGTAGGACCTGTAGCGGCAATTATTTTTGGCGTTCTATCAGCCCTATTAGGAAAATAAAAAAACCCGTTTCTTTATCGAAACGGGTTTTTTTATTATTTGTTTTCTGAAGCAGAACGAAACTTCGTGCTGACAAAAATGATAATGGCTAATAGAATCACAATTGGCAGCCAAATAATTTCAAATTTATAAGCAGGCTCTGCAAGTGCAGCGATAACAGCGCCAAAGCAGTAAAATACAAGAGATAGCGCGCGAAGAATCGCATCGGTTGTAAACGTTTTGCGGTAGCGAGGGCTGCGCAAACGTGCCGTTACGTCTTCAAAGAAATTAGCAAGCGTCCCTGTTAATACAGTTGTTGAAATTCCGGCTACGCCAAGCTTTCGAGCAGCCGTTGTTTGAAGTCCCATTGCTGAGCTTAATAAGAAAATAAATAAGTAAGTTAAGTGTAAAGAAGGAGAAAACGAAGATAAAAGTGCAAAAACAAGTAAAATCAATCCTTCTATTCCAAGGGCAATCGTTACGGCTTTAGGCCAAAATGTTTTTTCTTTGTTTCCAACTAGGATTGCAGCGCCTACAACTCCTACAATAAAACCTCCTAAAGCTGTCAGGGAATGAAAAACAGTTGTTTCAAGCGAGTTTCCGATTGCTAACCCGAGCAGCACGATGTTTCCCGTCATATTCGCGGTAAAGATATGGCCAAGGCTTAAGTAGCCAATCACATCAACAATACCTGCTGTTACGCAAAGAACGAGTAAAATAATGTTTCGATAAGTAGAATTCGTCACGGTAAGTCATCCTTTCTTTTTATACCAACTAAACAGTTTACCGTGAAGAAAAAAATCTGTCCAGATAGTTGTCTTACAAATTTTTAAGCGTGTCCCACCCAAAAGCCACTTCAGAGAGAGATGTACCATCAATGATCACGTCAGCGCGATCGATTCTTTTCCCGCCAAGCGCTTCGTAAAATTGACAGGCGTCGTTTTGTTCAAAAGCCCATGTGAGCATCGTATGTATATGTTGGTTTGTCAATTCTTGCGCTATTTTATGCATGAGCGCTTTTCCAATTCCTTTTCGCTGATGCTCTGTGAGTAAATACATGGCATACAGTTCTCCGTTATAGGAAGGATGCTTGTTGGTTCTTTCTTTACCATAAGAAGCGAAGCCGACAATTTGACCGTTTTCTTCTGCAACGAAAACAGAATTTGATTCCAGCTGTTTTTTCCAGACGGCTTTTCGCTTTTCAGCGTTCAACGAATTTAAAAAAGAATCCGGAACAAGTCCTTTATAAGTCGATTTCCAGCTTTCTACGTGTACGTGGGCAATGCCCGCTTCATCACCAATTCTCCCTTGACGTATCATCTGCTCACCTCGTTTTTTTCTATATTTTAACATAAATTTAAAGGTGGCATCCCCGTTTTTCCGTTTTCTTTGTATATATATAGTAGCTATTTTACATAACAAAGGAGATGACGTAATGAGTAAATTATTATTAAAAGATCAGCCGTTACTTGTACTGCCGGCGCTTGCAGTCAAAGTAGGAGTGAACGGAGCGCTGTTTCTTCAGCAGCTTCACTACTGGCTTGAAAAAAGCGTAAACGTGCAGGACGGATATACGTGGGTATACAATACCAATCAGCAGTGGCTGCAGCAGTTTCCGTTTTGGTCGCTTTCAACGATTCAACGCATCATTTCAAAACTTGAAAAAGAAGGGTTGATTATAAAAGGGAAATACAACCGCTCTAAATTTAACAACACGGTCTGGTACCGAATTGATTATGAGCAATTAGAAAAGCTTATGCCAAGCGATGAATTTGAAGAGCTCGAAAATGTCAATTTGACAGAAGGGGAAAGTCAAATTGAAGCAGCGGAGCCCGTCACAGTGAAGGCGTCATTAACAGAGACTACAGCAAAAAATACAAATCAAATAAAAAGAGAAGAAGACGCGCATGACGCTTACGTCCAAACGTTGGAAGCCGCTTTTATTGCTAGAAGAAACCGAGGGATGTATCCTTCAGCCAGTGATTTAAAGCATATGTACGAAGTCGCAAAAAGCGAAATACGAATAGAAACGGCGCTATCAGGACTGCAGGAAGCATTTGATCACTACGTACCTAAATACAGCGGTGATACCATTCGAGCGTTTGCTTATATTAAACAGCATCTTTTTCATAAGCATTATGTAACATCACAGCGTACGCTAGCGAGTCAACAGGCTGAAAAGCCGATTTCCTACGCTAATAAAAAGCGCTTCATTCGCAAGGAAATGACGCCGGATTGGCTAAAAGAAAATGAAGAGCTAGAACCTCCAGCTCCTGCTTTTAAAGACGATGCTCACTTTGAAGAAGAAAAGAAAAAGCTTGCTGAAAGTCTTCGTGAGTTGGAGCAGGAATTAAAAAATAATTGAAAATACCCCCGGACTTTTATAAGATAAAAGATAGTAAACCTTTTGAATACGAAAGGTTTACTAGGTAAAAGAAAAGCGGCTTTTAAAGAAGGTGGGCCATAAACATGATAAAATTTTTGTTTTTGCTGTTCATGCCTACAATCTTTGTTTTGTTCGGTTTGTGGCTTATCCAAAATGTGTTGGTAACATTTGTTTGCTTTTACGGCTGGATGTTTATGATTTTATATGCGAATAATAAAATTAACTTTAAGGTAGCGCTTACAAAGAAATCTCTGTATGTGGGAACTCTCAGCGGAGTTCTATGTGCCGCTGCTATAATTGGAAGCAGCCTGCTTTTTTCTGGTAAAATCTTTCATGTAGAAGATATGCAAGCGGTTTTGCAAATATGGGGATTTAGCGGATGGAAAGTTACCGTTTTAGCCGTCATTTTGATTTTTATTAATCCTGTTTTAGAAGAAATGTATTGGCGGGTGTATATACAAAATAAAGTGAAAAAGCATGTTTCTGTACTTGCTTCAAGCGCTGTTACATCAAGCTTTTATACGCTTTATCACGTATTCATTATCCTTCCTGTTTTTGTATTTCCGTTTAATGTGATCTCGGTAATAGGCGTCTTTTCAGCAGGTATGATGTGGGCGTATATAAGAGAGCGATATGGTATCAAAGGGGCCATCATCAGCCATGCGTTAGCGGACGCGGCGATTATGATTGTATACGGATTATATGTAAGATAGTGGTATTATGTCAAAAAACCATGAATCGTTATTCATTTATAACTTGTTTTCATGGTATAATAACAATAATAGTAAAATTTTATCAACACATTTGAATTGAAATAATGTATACTTGTAATACAAAGATTGAAGCGTTTACATAAATCGGAATACACATAGTTAATCTGGGTCCGATGAAAACTAAAAAAAGAGAGAGAGATAATTACTTGGAGGAGGAATAGAAGTATGTTTGTACCTATTGAGCGTAAAAAAGTGTCTAGTCAAGTGCTTGATCAATTAAAAAAGATGATTAAAGAGAAAACGTTCCCGCCAGAGTCTCGTTTGCCGTCGGAACATGAACTGTCAAAAATGTTTGGAGTGAGCCGCGCACCGATCCGTGAAGCGCTAAGCGTTCTTTCTGCAAGCGGATTGATTGAATCACGACAAGGCGGAGGAAGCTACGTAAAGCGTGTAAACTTAGTGGGCATGCTTGATCCAATGACGTTTGAAATGGTTGAAGCAGATCAGGTTCTTGAATTAATTGAAATGCGTATTATCATTGAGTCGCAGGCAGCAAGCTTAGCCGCGCTGCGCCGCACAGATGAAGAACTGATTGAAATTAAAGAATCGTTAGAAGCATTTAAAAAGACGGTTCATAACAGTGAAGAAATTGGACATGAAGCGGACTATCGTTTTCACCATGATATTGTGAAAGCAGCCCATAATTCATTCCTTCTTCATGCCGTAGAAGATTTAGGTCATTTGTATCGAAAAGCGCTTGCTTATTCGTTAAATAAAAGCCAAAAAGAAAATCGTAAGCAAACGGATGCCGACCATGAGCGTATTTTTGAAGCAATTAAAAATGGAGAGCCAGAAGAAGCAGCAGAAGCGGTTCGTGATCACTTAGAGCACGTTCGCCAAAAAGTAATGGTATCTCAATAATAAAAAAAACGATAGCCCTTGAGGCTATCGTTTTTTTATTGCTCTATAGACTAATATTACGTGTACAGTGGGACTTCATTTTCATGAGCCGTCACGATATTTTTAGAAGAAGCAGATTCATCATAAATATGTCTCTTCTGTAAACCAATATCTGTTCCATAAAGGTGAATGGTAATAGCCGGTTCAGCAAATGGATTACGGACACTGTGTATATCTCTATTCGGAGGGTATACATACGAAATATCCTGAGCTTTAGCTGTTACTACCTCCACTTTCTTTAAGGCGTAGCTGTCTTGTTCACTTTTAACTCTTTGGTACCTTGTTTCCTCAATTGCTCCCTCATATATCCCAACCAATCCCCATACTAAATGATCGTGTATAGGAGCGGTTTGTCCAGGTCCCCATACGAAACCAACGATTGAAAAAGCTTCATCCTCTGGTTTATATAACAAGAACTGGCTATATTTATTTTTCTTAGGCTGTCTATATGTAGCGGGCAATAAATCTTTTGTTTTTAAAAATAAGTCGAAGTGAGGTTTGAGTTGTTCCACAACTTCTTTTTCTAAGCTTGTTTGCTGTAAGACGTTGCGAATGGCAACTTCTAATTTTTTAATGTGTGTTGAAATAGTCATTGATTTTCCTCCAGGTCAAGGTGGTTTTTATAATTTTGCAGCGTCCAGGTGCCAAGGCGCTGAATTTCATAATCGATAGGGGCGTGCAGGGATAGGGTTCTAATATTCCTCCAGAAGCGATCGTAGCGGTACGTGTTAGACGTTGCTCTGCTACCCATGACGTCAAAGATTCTTGAGGTAATATCTAATCCTGCTGTAGTAATAAATGCTTTAGCTACCCCTATAGAATTTTGAATGATGGTTTTTTCTTTTTCTGTAAGGTTCCAACCTTTCTCCCAAGCCTCTTGAAATGCAGCAGTAGTTTGGGAAATTAACGATTCAGCTGCTTCGTATTGAATGTGGAATTTTCCAAGATGTCTTTGAATGTAAGGGTCATCTATGGCAGATGAATGTTGGGCAAAACGAGCTCTCGTCTTCGTTGAAACGTATTGTAGGGCTTCGTTGATGGCGCTTTTTGTAACCCCTAACATAATGTGTGAAATAAGAAAATTAGCAATGCTTGATCGGATGCTTAAAAATTCATCGTTCGGTGGAACAGCTGCTAGAATATCTTCTTTGTAAACAGGCACATTTTTAAATGTAATGGACCCACTGTCTGTTTGCCTCTGTCCAAAATGATCCCAGTCACCGTTAACTTCAATGCCTTGACGGTTAGTTGGTATGACTGCAATTAATGGAATCTCGGTCTTTTCAAAAATACTAGATACAATTAAATAATCAGAGTCTGCACTTCCAGAACAAAAGGTTTTTTTTCCGTTTAACAAAATGCTTGAATTCTTTTTTGTAGCAAAAAGATTTAAATCAATAGGATTGAAGGCATTGCCCCAAAAGAGATTTTGTTGAATTGTTTGTTGGTAGTAAAAATCTGATTGCTCCGATGTTCCATAAAAGTAAGGAGTTGTCAGGTTAAGGAAATGATAGCCGTATACATGCGCTAGCGAGCTGTCTGCTTGAGCAAAAATCTGTACAACTTCACACACATCTCCCCAAGTTTTACCCATTCCATCCAGCCTTTTGGGAATTAAAAGGTTCAGCAATCCACTTTTTCGAATAAGGTCTCGCTCCCATTTCGGATTTCCACCTTCCCTGTCGCGCTGAATGGCCGTTTTCTGAAATTCAGCTGCTAATAGATAAGCTTGTTCTTGTATTGATCTTTTCATAGGGGAATGAATTGGCATATGTTATTCCTCCTTAAGCTTTAATTGAGTAGAGATATGTCATATAAAACCAAAAACTTAGTTAACATGATAAAGGGAAAAGAACCTTTTGTATAATTGAAAAAAAAGAATTGATTATTCAATAAAAATGAATTGTTTTATTTTAATACCTAATTCAAACGTGATTTTTGTAGACATCAAAAGGGTTTGACTTATAAAGTAAATAGCTAAAGAAGTGATAAAACTTACTTACTAGATAACTAATAACGAAGTAGTTGCTGTAGGTTTTTGAGCTATCTATAAAGGAGGAGGTAGCAAGTAAATGGATTTACGAACGATTAAAACATTCCAAACTATTGCGCGCTTAGGAAGTTTTCAAAAAGCAGCAGAAGAGCTAAAGTACGTACAATCAACGGTTACGATGCAAATACAAAAACTCGAATCAGATTTGGGCGTAAAGCTCATTGAACGAGGGAAAAAAATACATTTAACAGAAGCAGGGAGGCTTTTTCATGAGAAAGCAGACCTTTTATTAAGAGATTTGGAGTACGTACAAGATACTATGCAGCAATGGCTTCATGGAGAAGCTGGTAAAGTACGGGTAGGAGCCATTGAGCCCATGGCGATTTTTCGCTTGCCGAGCATCTTACTGCCGTTTAATGAAAGATACCCTAATGTTCAATTAAGTATCCAAATTGATAATACACAGAACTTAACAAAGATGATTAAAGAAGGAGAGCTTGATTTGGCTATCTGCAATACGCCTAATTTGGATCATACAACATTATTTGAGCCGCTTTTTATTGAAGAAGTATCCCTGTTAGTACCTAAAAACCATCCGTTAGCTGTGAAAAATCAAGTAGAACTTGCTGATTTCAAAGGAGAACGTCTTCTTTTGAGCGGGTTTGTGTGCAATTACCGAATCAGTTTGGAGAAATCGTTGGTGGAAGCTGGTGTTAGTCCTGACATTCGACTTGAAGTGAACAGCATGTCCGCATTAAAAGAATATGTGCAAGTGGGATTTGGAATCGCTGTAGTACCTGATGTTATGGTAAAGAACCCGCCACCCGGAACGGAAATAAAAAAGATTTACGACCTCAAAATTGGCGTAACAACAGGTATTTTAAGAAAAATTAATGCTGTAACCAATGGAACGGCCGTTGAGAATTTAATTCGGCTCATAAAGACCCACTTTTAATGACTCTATTTTTTGAAGTTCATTTTTTTTGAATCAACTATTCGGATTTATCAATTATACAAATCTAGGAAAGTGAGATATACTTTGTGAAAACATAGTAAGTTGATTGATTAAGTTTAATTAAAAATGAGTTAAATTACGAAAAGAAAGGAAAAGTGAAATGAACTTACCTAGTAACCAACCGCTATCTGGTATACGCGTTCTTGAATTCGGTCAAATTGCAGCCGGTCCATATACTGGAATGCTGTTAGCTGATTTAGGAGCCGATGTTGTCAAAGTCGAAAATCCAAATGGTGGGGACGGCATGAGGCTTTGGCCGCCATTTGTAAGAAATGAAGAGGAAGAAGAGTACAGTGCTAACTTTTCATCTCTAAATCGGAATAAGAGAAGTATATGTATCGATTTTAAAGATGAAGATCAATTAGCAACTTTAAGGGAGTTGTGTTTACAAGCTGATGTAATTGTAGAGAATTTTCGTCCAGGAGTATTAAAGAAGTTTCGACTAGATCACGAGAGTTTATCTAGTATTCATCCCAAGCTAATCTATTGCTCTATTTCAGGGTATGGACAGGAAGGGCCTTATGCTCATAAAGGAGCTTTTGATGTAACAGTTCAAGCAATAAGCGGATTAATGAGCGTCACAGGTGAAGAAAATGGAGAAGCAGTTAAATGCGGTGTGCCGGTAGCCGATTTTGCTGTTGGACTGTACGCCGCCTATACAATCACAGCAGCTGTTTTAAATGTTCAAAAAGGAGGAGAAGGCACTCATATTGATTGCTCCATGTTAGGAAGTGTACTAGGTATTTCAGCTTTGCAAACGAGTGAATATTTCGGGAACAAGCAGCCGCCGAAACGGTTAGGAACTGCGCATCCCCGCAATGCTCCTTATCAAGGATTCTACGGAAGTGACAAACCATTTGTCATTGCAGCTGGTAATAATAAACTTTGGAAAGAAGTATGCGAAGCAACCAAATTAGAAGAGTTGTTTACAGATCCTAGATTCGTGGACCAAACCGCACGTGCTAAAAATCAAAAAGAGCTTGCAGCTCTTTTACAAAAGGTATTCAGCACAAAGCCAGCTGAAGTGTGGATTGCTGAATTTGATCAAAGAGGCGTTCCATCAGCTCCGGTAAATAATTTCTCTGAAGCATTAGCTAGTCCGATGGCACAGTCATTGGATATCGTTAGAGATTTGCCTTTACCAAATGGTTCATCTATACCGACAGTAGGGTTCCCTGTAAAGGTTAAAGGGTATGAATTTCACGTGTATCGAAAGCCACCCTTACTAGGCGAGCACACAAATGAAGTCCTTCAAGAATGGAAGAAAGTATCCGTAAAGGCCTAAATTTGTTTTAAAACATACTATTTTTATAGAAAAAATATGATATTGGAGGAATAAGAATGGTTGAAATCCTTACAATGTCTCCTACATCAGGAGACGGAAAATATGTTGGAGTGCCCTGGGACATTGAGCCTTCTTTTGAATATAATCATCAAATTGCTCAAATGGCCGAGCAGACAGGTTTTTCAGCGCTGCTTCTCCCAGTAGGAGCAGAATGCCTAGATGCATCAATTGTAGCTTCATCTTTGATACAATCGACTGAAAATTTAAAATTCTTATATGCAGCTAGACCAGGCTTTATTAGCCCAACAGTCTTTGCAAAGCAATTTGCTACGCTCGATTATTTATCAAATGGAAGAGCTGTTATTAATGTGGTTACAGGTGGTTCGCAGGCTGATTTAGAAAGAGATGGAGATAGTCTTCCACATCATTTACGCTACAAAAGAACCGAAGAATTTGTTCATATTTTAAAACGTTTATTTACCGAAGACGTGGTAAACCATCAAGGAGACTATTACTCTATTAAAAATGCATCTCTTTTCCCAAAACCAGTGCAACGCCCAAGACCTGAGATTTTTATGGGAGGAGCATCTGAAGCTGGTAAACAAGTGGCTGCTAAATTAGCAGATGTCTACATGATGTGGGGAGAAACATTGGAAAATACAAAGCATCGAATCGAAGAAATGAAACACCTAGCAGCCAAAGAAGGAAGAACGCTGAAGTACTCGGTTTCTCTTCAAGTTATTACAGCAGATACGGAAGAGAAGGCTTGGGAGAAAGCCCATAATCTAATTAGCAAAGTAAGTGAAAGTAGCTTAGAAAGTAAAAAGAAATTTAGATTAAAAGATGAATCTGTCGGTCATCAAAGGTTGGAAGATTTAATGCAAGAATCAAAAGAAAAGGATTTTATTATTGGACCTAACCTTTGGGCAGGCTTAACTCAAGTTTTAAGCGGGAACTCTATTGCATTAGTTGGAACACCAGATCAAATAGCTGATCGCGTGGTAGAGTATGTAGATTTGGGGTTCGAAAAAGTATTGCTAAGAGGGTTTCCTCATTTAGAAGTAATTGAAGCTATTGGGAAAAAAATCATTCCAAAAGTTAAAGATCGATTAAAAGAAAATCAAGCAAGTGTTCGTTTGTAAGATAGTAAAGCAGAGGAGGTCTAATTGTGAATAGCAAGCAAGCAAACATTTATAGCAAACGAGTAGCACCTTGGGTTTTACCAATTCTATTAGTTGCACTCTGGGAACTATTTTCGGTTACAGGTATTGTATCAAAAGAAACACTTCCTTCTCCATTAGATATTTTATATAGTGCAATTCATCTAGTTCAAACTGGTGAGCTGTTCAATCATATTAAAGTAAGCTTTAGCCGTGCGTTTATTGGTTTTGCCATTGGAGGAAGTATTGGTCTTATTTTAGGAATTGTAAACGGAGTATATCCTGTTGCCGAAAAACATTTGGATACAACCATCCAAATGTTTCGGAATATTCCCCATTTAGCTCTTATTCCACTAGTGATTTTATGGTTAGGAATCGGAGAAGAAGCGAAGATTTTTTTAGTAGCGATCGGCGTATTCTTCCCTATCTATGTAAATACGTATCATGGAATCATTTCAGTTGATAAATCGTTAATTGAAATGGGGAAAGTATATGGTTTAAGCAAAAATAAACTTTTAGTACGAGTGATTTTTAAAGGAGCCCTTCCATCCGTTTTAGTTGGTATTCGCTATTCGTTAGGGATTATGTGGCTGACTTTAATTGTAGCAGAAACTGTAGCAGCTGATTCTGGCATTGGTTACATGGCGATGAATGCACGTGAATTCATGCAAATTGATATTGTTATTGTTGCTATCTTGTTATATGCCATCTTAGGAAAAGTTGCTGATTCTTTAGCAAAGCTATTAGAAGTAAAGCTATTGAAATGGAATCCAAACTATCAAAAATCGTAAAGTAAGGAGTGAGAGAATATGAAATATAAAGGTGGAGGAATTCAATTACAAATACAGCATTTAAAAAAAATCTTTGGAGATGTCGAAGTCTTGAAAGGGATTGATTTAGATATAGCGCCCGGTGAATTCGTCGCTATCGTTGGGCAAAGCGGTTGTGGAAAAAGCACGTTATTAAGACACATTGCAGGACTAGAAAAAGAAACAAGTGGGCAAATCATGCAAAACGGGGAAAGATTACATTCGATCAATCCCTACGCTCGATTTATGTTCCAAGATTCAAGGCTGCTACCATGGGAAAAAATCGTGGCCAATGTAGGTGTTAGTCTAGGGTTAAAAGGCGAGTGGAAAGAGCAGGCGTTAACTTCTCTTAAGCAAGTAGGACTAGAGAGCAGAGCAAATGAGTGGCCGTCTGTTTTATCCGGTGGGCAGCGTCAGCGAGTAGCACTCGCTCGAGCGTTAGCCACTCAGCCGAAGCTGCTGCTATTGGATGAGCCGCTAGGTGCATTAGATGCATTAACGCGTATCGAAATGCAGGAATTGATCGAAGGAATTTGGCAAGAGAAACGCTTCACAGCTCTTTTGGTGACTCATGACGTTTCAGAAGCTATTACGCTAGCGGATCGAGTTATTTTAATTGAACAAGGAAAGATTGCGATGGATTTACGTATACCTCTTCCGAGACCTCGTGAAAGGGGGAGTCATTCGTTTGGAAAACTAGAAAGCAAAGTACTAGCAAGAGTCATGAAAAAAGAAACGTCGTCGCTTTTAGAAGATGCTACGACCGTATAAAAGGAGAAGAGTATGATGCGAGTGGCAGTTGTATTAAATAGCAAGACAGAAAAAATTGTGCCCATTGTGGAAGGAGATATTATCCGGTTATACGATACGGAAACAGAAGAAACAGAAGATGTTACAAATCCCTCTATTCATTTAAGTGAAGGAAAGAGAGGCGCGGTTGTTAAATGGGCTGAAAGTCGAGGCATAAAGGTTCTAGCGGCACCGCCTAGTATGCTGTGTGAGTTATCTTATGGCAGCGCCAAGTCGAAAGGTTTTCATTATTACCGAGTAAGTTCTGACACAGGCTTTGCAGAGTTTCAGCAGCGTTTAAAAAACAAGAATATCGAATTAGTCACAGACTTGCCATCATCTGAAATTGAACCTAGTGCAGCTGTGCTACCTAACGAGTGAAGATTGGGAAGGAGAAGCTATGAAGTATGTAAATATAACAGTTAATCGTCAGCTGTCATCTAAAAAAATCGTTACTCTATCCTTGCACGCACCTCATAATCTTAATGCTATTAATCAAGAATTATACGAAGAGCTCAAGCAATCCTTGGAGGAGATTTCACAGGACAAAGCAATAGGCGCATTGATTTTAAACAGTGACGTATCTAATGCTTTCAGTGCAGGCGTGGATTTACAATTTATTCAAAATTTAAGTAATGAAGAAGCGAGTGATTTTTTCACTAATCTATCGAAGCTGCTAGATACGCTTATTCATTTTCCAGTTCCCACGATTTCTTTTGTCAATAGATATGCCTTCGGAGCAGGAGCTGATCTGGCTATTTCATGCGATGTACGCATTGCCAGTGAATCAGCATACTTTCGATTTCCCGGTCCGCAGTTTGGCTTGGTTTTAGGGACACAGCGGTTGGTTAATGAAATCGGTTCTTCCAAAGCTCGTTTTTTAGCATTGTCAGGTAAGAAGATAAATGGACAAACTGCTTTGGAGTACGGCTTAGTTCATGAACTAAGTGCAAATGAAGAAGCTGGCCAAAAGACTGCTTTGAAATGGGCAAGCACCTTAGCAAACGTTCCATCATACACGACTCAAACAATAAAAGAAGTTTGCCATTCAGGAGAGTCTTTTCATGAACTGACGCGTGCTTCAGTGCTAGAAGGAGATTTTATCAGCCGATTCAGTCAGTATGTGCAAGGTAATAAGAAAAAAGTACGTCATTAGAAAAAAGAGATGCTGAAAAAGCTAGAGGAGATTGAAGATGATTCGAAAAAAAAGGTTTTATACAACAACCATTATTTTGCTGTTGCTCCTAGCTTTAAGCGGATGTGGAGGAAGTAAAGAGACAGCAGCGGGCAATCAGTCAGTAGAAGAAAAAGGTGTCGTAAAAGTAGGATATCAAAAGTCTGCACCTATGCTGCTATTAAAGAAAAAGCAGCTGTTGGAAAAGAACTTAGGGAAATTAGGATATGAAGTGAAGTGGTATGAGTTCAATACAGGAATTGCAGTAGCAGAGGCGTTGAATGCAGGGAGCATCGATATTGGGGGTTTAGGTGATTCTCCTTCTTTATTTGGAAAAGCAAGAGGGCTTGATTTTGTATATATTGCAAGCGAACCTTCTGTGCCTGAATCTGAAGGTATTTTGGTAAAGAAAGATTCTTCTATTAAAACTATTAAGGATCTTAAAGGTAAGAAAATTGCTTTTAATAAAGCGTCAATCTCCCAATACTTGCTGTTAAAAACGCTGAAGTCGGAAGGGTTGACAGAGAATGATATAAACCCAGTGTATCTTAATCCGCCAGAAGCCAGTGTTGCTTTTTCACAAGGGCAAGTAGATGCATGGGTTATATGGGAGCCATACTTTACAACAACTGAAAATAAGGGTAATCGCGTGTTATCAGATGCTACTGGTCTTGTTTCCTTTCGTTCTTTCTATGTAGCTGGTGAAAAATTTGTGAAAGATAATCCGAAAGCAACAAAACAAATTGTATTAGAGCTTCAAAAGGTTGGAAAAGAAATTAATAAAAATCCTCAGGAAGCAGCTGAATTAGTATCAGATGCTACCAAGATTCCAGTTGACACTTGGAAAGAGATCTTGAAGAAAAAGCCAGCCGATGTTCAATTTATGAATCAAAAAGCTGCAGATGACCTTCAAGAGCAGGCGAATGACCTCTTAGAAATGAAATTAATTACAAAACAAATTGACGTTGAAAACTCGTACTGGTCTCCTTAAAAATGAGAAGAAAATATGAAAGGAGCGTGTAAAAAGATATGAAGGTTAAAGGGGCGGCCAGTGTTCAAATGAAAAAGCGAGCTTTTCATCTTCAATTTCTGCTTCTCTTACTAACTATAGTTATAGGATGCTTGATGACCGCTTGTGATCAAAAAAGCTCCGCTAGTGAACCGGAAAAAAATAAGCTATCTGATGTAACGCTACGAGTAGCGCAAACAGGATGGAGCAGTATTGAAGAAGAGTTAAAAGCAGCGGGGCTAGAAAATACACCATATAAGATTGATTATAGTGTATTTCAAGGTGGAAACCTTCAGCTTGAAGCGATGGCAGGAGGTCATATAGATTTTTCGCTATCGAGCGAAATTCCTCCTATCTTTGCTAATTTATCTGAAGGCAATGGGAATTTCAAAGTAGTTGCGGTGCAAGAAGGTAATACATTAAATCAAGAAGTGGTTGTTCCAAAAAATTCTTCAATAAAAACCGTAGCCGACTTAAAAGGGAAAAAGGTTGCTTATGTAAAAAATACAACCGCTCATTATTTTTTACTCAAACTGCTAAAAGAAGCAGGATTAGAGTGGAAAGACATTAAGCCAGTGGAACTTTCTACATCTGATGGGCTCACAGCGCTTTTAGGAGGAAATGTGGATGCATTTGCAAGCTATGGTGTCTCTATTATATCTGCTCATGAAAAGGGGGCAAAAACGATAGCAAGTGGTAAAGACATTTTATCAGGAAACTTCCTCATTACCGTGCCGCCTAAGCTCCTTGAGGATAAAAACAAAAAAGCGGCATTGGTTGACTTGCTGGATCGATTGCAAAAAGCCCATAAATGGACACGAGAAAATCAAGAGCAGTGGGCGAAGGTTGTCGCAACAAATACACATCAGCCAGTCAGTCAGGCACTAACAACACTAAAAGAAGGTGAAGAACAGCGTCCAAGCATTATTACTCCTATTACCACTCAGCAAATTAAATCAGAGCAAGATGTGGCGGATACGTTTTATTCAGAATCACTTTTGAAAGAAAAAATAGATGTTAAAAAGTTTTGGACAAAGGTATTAAATAGTGACGTAGAAAAAATAGGACTAAACTAAAAAAACGGAATATTAGGAAAGGTGAATGAGATATGTCAACAAAAGCAGCGTCTATTTATAATGAGCCAACATTTCACAATGTAGAGGAAGAACGTCAACATCGTAAGGAAAGGCTAGCAGGTGCTTTTCGGATTTTTAATCAATTTGGATTTAATGAAGGGGTGGCGGGACATATAACAGTTCGAGATCCTGAAAAAGAAGATCATTACTGGGTGAATCCGTTAGGTGTACATTTTGGACAAATGAAAGTAAGTGATTTGCATCTTGTTAATCACAGCGGAGATGTCGTCGTAGGGAATCGTCCAATTAATAAAGCGGCGATTGCGATTCACTCGCAAATTCATCAAGCAAGACCAGATGTAATCGCTGCTGCCCACTCTCACTCTCTTTATGGTAAAGCATGGTCGTCTTTAGGAAGGTTACTTGATCCGCTTACGCAAGACTCATGTGTATTTTATCAAGATCACGGCTTATTTGATGATTTTACGGGAGTAGTTTTAGAAAAAAGTGAAGGTGAACGCATTGCTGATGCACTTCAGCAATATAAGGGTGTTATTTTGAGGAATCACGGACTTCTCACGGTTGGAAATAGCGTAGATGAAGCGGCTTATTGGTTTATTGCTATGGACCGAGCTTGTCATGCTCAGCTTCTTGCTGAAGCAGCAGGAAGACCTATTCCAATTGATCATGAAACGGCTGTTTTGACGCACTCACAAGTAAGTAGTCCATCGGGAGGCTGGTTCAACTTTCAACAGCTATGGTACAAGCTGCTTGATGAGGAGCCCGATGTTTTAAACTAAATAAAAAAAGGGGCTTAGGCATTGATACAAACGTTTCAATGCCTAAGTAAGTACGATGAAAAGGGGAACATATACATATGAAAATCTTGCAAAAAGCTTCAGGTTTTATGAAGAGGAACCTATGTAAGCGAATTTTAGTAGTAAGCATTCTTACTATAGGAAGTGCATCTATTTTATCTGGCTGCAGTGAGGCAAATGAAACAGCAGGAAAAGAGAAAATAGATTTGTCAAAAGTAACAATTGTATTGGGAGATCAAGCTGGAATGACTAAGGCCAAAGTAGAGGCTTCTAAAGTACTTGAAGGTACACCTTACAAAGTAAAATGGGCAAGCTTTCAAGGAGCAGCCCCTTTATTTGAAGCAGTAAAAGCAGGATCAGTAGATACAGCTCCTGCCGGAGATACGCCTGTGTTAGCCGCCGCTGCATCTGACGTACCAATAAAGATTATCGCCACGAGCGTTTCTTCTCCGAAAGCCGTCGGGATATTAGTCAAGAAAAATTCATCAATCAAAACAATAAAGGATTTAAAAGGAAAAACGGTCGTCGTTTCTTCAGCAAAAGGCAGTATTGCACAATATTTATTAATTGAAGCATTAAAAGAAGAAGGGCTGTCTACGAAAGATGTTAACGTTAAGTTTGTTCTTCCTACTGATGCAGCAGCAGCTTTCAAGGCTGGGCAGCTAGAAGCATGGGCTACTTTTGACCCGTATTTAGCGATTTCTGAGAAGAACGGTGGAAGAGTATTGCGTACAGGCGAAGGAATTAATACGGGGCTAGGGTTTATCACAGCCTCAGAAAAAGCACTGCAGGATCCCGGGAAAAAAGCAGCGCTTCAAGACGTAATTAAGCGAATTTCTAAAGCATGGGAATGGGAAAACCAAAATAAAGAAAAGTATGTTAAATTGTATTCTGATATCACCAGATTACCTAATGATGTATCGAAAACAATTAATGGACGAGTAAATGCTGAAGTAAGACCTGTTAAAGAAGAAGATATACGTGCTGTACAGAAAGTAGCCGATGTATTTAAAGAAGAAGATGTATTGCCAAAAGAAGTGGACGTGAATAAATTAGTGGATAAAGAAATTTTTACTGCTAAATAAGATGAAGAAGCCTTTATTCTCTAAAGGCTTTTTGTTATTTTCCTCTCCAACTTACACACCCACCGGTAATACTGCACCACCATCCAAAACAGCAGCGGATTTAGGAGGAGCGAATACCACCACGTCCACCATCCGTAGTGAAAATAACCCCATGGAGCAGGGAGAAGCGCCACTACTTCATAAAGTAAAACAGCAACCGACCAAAGTAAAATATAGGCGGCTTTTTTTGTGATTTTCCCGGCAAAAGGATAGTAGGTAAGAAAAAGCATGTTTACAGGCGGAATGAGAACAGTATAGGCAAAAATACCTTGCCAGTCTGTCTCTTGTGTAAAATACCAGTAGCCGTGAAATTTGAAATTAATGAAGACGTCAAAGATATGCTGAGCAGCAATGGTGAACATCCAAATGTGTACAATTTGATTTGCTGTGAAGCGCTTGTTTGTTTTAAAAGCAAGAATATTAAATATTAAGATAGAAAGAATTAATCCAATCATATTGGTTCTCCTTTTGGCTTCTTGACTATATTGTATAATTTTAGGAGATTAAATCCAATAGAGAAATGGACATACTATGAATTTTCTGCGGTATTTTTCACAGGGACGGACTGTATTTTTTTTCGATTTCTTAAAAATGCGATCACGAGTAAAAGAGCAGGAATGACAATTTGAAACGGAAGATGTAAAGTGAACGGAATGATTTTTAACCCTTCATATACGTGTTCGAAATAGTTTTGAGCAAGAGACAATGAATAAAACAAGACGACTAAGCCGACTGGAAATACAAGCGGTGACGGGTTTTTAAGCTCAAACACGTGGGAAAGCCCCAGCACAGTGGCATAGAAAAACAGACCGATTTTAAAGAAGCCGCCTGTGATTAAAGCCACCATAAAAAACACATCAAGCCGTTCTAAAAAACCTGCGAATTGAATGCTTTGAACAGTGCTTAAAAGCGGAAAAGCAGATCTCGATGTTAAGGTAACACCCAGCACACCTATATTCACAATCATTGTAATCATAAGATTAATACCGTTTAACGTAATTGCGCTGAATACAATCAGAGCGGTCTTTTTCACATTTTTTGTATATGGGAAAATCATTGCAAATACAATGACTTCGCCAAAAGGAAAATACAGCGTCTGGCTGTAGGCAACCCTCAGCACTAAAGAAATACCGTTTTCAAGCATTGGCTTTAGACTTGAAAAATCAAGAAGGCCAGAAACGAAGATAAGAATAAAGCCAGCGACGGCGAGTACATAAATGAAGAAAAACAGCAGTTCCGCCGAACGTGCCATCACTTCAATTCCTTGGCGAACCGTATAGATAATTCCGAGCATCAGTAAAGCGTTCACTATAAACAGCGGCGTGTCAGGATAGACAAAAGTAAGAAGCATCGCGCCGAAATCGCGCAGTACCCGCGCGGCTCCGTTAGCAAAATATAATACGTAAAGAAAAGCCAGTACGCGCCCCGGCACTTTTCCAATAATTTTTTCAATGTACTCCGTCAGAGCTAAATCTGGATAATAGCGGTGCAAGCGATAATAAATAAAAATGAGTGCATAGCTGCTGATCATACCAACTAAAATGGCAATCCAAGCATCTTGCTTAGCGTCCATCGCTAAGCCGACTAAAAAGGCGCTGCCAATCTCAAAGAGCGTAATTAACACAAACAGTTGCCATCCGCTAATTCGAGCATTTTCCACTGACTATTCGCCTCCTTTTCTACAGCTAGTATGCGCTTGTTAATATGGAGCATATGCATCATGTAAGTAAAGAGTTGGCAAATAAAAAGGGGTATTTTGTTAAAAAACAGATATGTTAACCGAAGAGATAAAAGAGAAGGACGTAAAAGGAGAGAGCATATTGGATTTATTTGCAGTCCGCTTATTTACATAGTGGGAAGACGCGATCGAAAAAAAACTTCCGTTACTAAAAAAATATCATACTAACGAAAAAAGCCTTTTCTCTATAAAAGGCTTTTTTCTATGGCGAACATTTGTGCTATGATAGAAAAGCAAGGAGGATACAGCATGAAAGAAAAACAACAGTTTACCATACATACGAATAAAGAAAAACTTGATATAGATGTCATCTACTCGTACCTTCATCATGAATCGTACTGGGCAAAAGGAATTCCGCTTCACCTTGTTCAAACATCTATTGAACACTCCGTTTGTTTTGGCGTGTATGATGAGTGCGATAAACAAGTAGGGTTTGGACGAATTATTTCAGATTTTGCGACGTTTGCTTATTTGGCAGATGTGTTTATTCTTCCGCACGCGCGAGGCAACGGGCTTGGAAAGGCGCTGGTACAAGAGATGATTCGCTATCAGCCGATTCAACACGTACGAAAAATTTTATTGGCAACAAAAGATGCTCACGGTTTGTACAGTCAGTACGGATTCAAGGAAGTTAAAAATAAGCAGCTGTTTATGCAAATTTTTAAAAAAGGGATGTACGAGCGGGCGGTTTATTCAAAAGAAAATAAAATACTGCCTGGAAAAGAGGGATAGATATGGCTGAAGAGTTACGTAAAAGCGTATTTAATGAAGAATTGATTACGCACTTGAGCGACGCTTTTTCACGTGAAATGAGTTCATTTGATCAAAAAGCATTTCATGAGCTGGTTTTTCAACAGGACTGGGAAGACTTAGCGCTGAAAGAGCGCATGAGAAGAATTACGCTTTCCATGCATGAAGTGCTGCCGGCGGATTATGAAGAAGCGCTTCATATTCTCTATAAAGTGGCTCCAACAGTAGGAGGACTTCAAGGTACGATTTTTCCAGATTACGTTGAACTTTACGGATTGAATGCTTGGGAAGCTTCAATAAAAGCACTCGCTTTTTTTACGCCGTTTTCCACGTCAGAATTTGCGGTGCGTCCGTTTTTGATTCAAGATAAAAACCGAATGCTCCAGCAAATGATTGAATGGGCAGGGGATGAAAACCATCATATTCGAAGATTAGCAAGTGAAGGAAGCCGGCCTAGACTTCCATGGGGACAATCAGTACCTGCGTTAAAGCAAGATCCGAAGCAAACGCTGCCGATTTTAGAACAGTTAAAACGCGATGAATCGCTCTATGTCCGCAAAAGCGTAGCCAATCATTTAAATGATATTTCCTACATAGAAAAAGATTGGATGCTTGACGTGATGAAAAGATGGTACGGAAAAGACGTTAAAACGGACTGGATCGTTAAACATGCGTGCCGTTCACTTTTGAAAAAAGGAGAGCCTGAAGCTCTGTCTCTTTTTGGCTATGGAGATGATCCGGGCGTGAGTGTCACAGGGCTTAGCTTACAGCCGCATGTCATTACGATTGGTGATAGCATTAACTTTTCCTTTGAACTATCGGTAGAAAAAAACATGCCGCTTCGCATAGAGTACGGAGTTCATTACGTAAAAGCAAAAGGAAACCGCACTCAAAAAGTGTTTATGCTAAAAAATGTTCAAGCAAAAGCAGGCCAAACGCTGACAGTCACAAGAAAGCATGCGTTTAAAGATTTAAGCACAAGAAAACATTACAGCGGTACGCATACGCTGTCTGTTATTGTAAACGGAGTGGTAAAAGCAGAAGCGGATTTTGTGATCGAGTAACTCTTTCCTTATGGAGAGAGTTTTTTTATGTTTCTATAGAGCTGATGAGGAAACGTAAGTCAATAGGTTGCTGTCCCTTTACTTATTTACAAAATCGACTGATAAACATTCATTTAAATTCCTTTTATGGTATATTAATCCTTAAGGAGTGGTGAAGTGAAAAAATTTATGGTGGGCACATTGAGTGCTTTTTTGGCAATGTCATTGGTAGCGTGCTCAAACTCTGCTAGCAAAGAAGAGAGCGGCTATAGCATTCAAAAAGTGAAAGTCAAGATAACGGATGATGCTGATTTAATTGGAAAAGTTGGTATACAAGATAGCAAAGGAAAAATGGTCGACGTAAAACCAAAAGCGCTGTATTACGAGTTTAAAATGAAGCAGCAAGGCAAGCGTAAATTCTATCAAAATGATAAAGACGAAATAGAAGCTAAAATTATACCGAATGAAGATTTAAAGAAAGCATCTATCAATACAGTAGGGGTTAATGTATTTGATGAGGGGCATGAGCAGTTCGGTACAGGGATGGGAATTGAAGAGTTTGACTATATGAAAAAAGGAAAAGTCGATGTGCACTACGATCTGGGGGCGACTGTTAAAAACAAAGAAATGCCTATGGCTCCGTCCGATCAGGAATTAAAAAAACTCCAAAAAGTTGCGAGGCATGGAAAGCTCGTCATTACAAGAAATAACAAAGAAATTGGTAGATATGATTTAGAGACGTTAGAATCTGTAAAGAACTGACTAATAGTAGAGATAGCTGCACGGAATACGAATCAGCTTACAATAGCTGCTGGGAGAAGTCCTGAATTTTATAACAGTTCATACATAAAAAAAGCTGGAACAAACGTATTTTAGCTGAAGTGAAAAATGAACCATTGATCAACATGTTTGATTAGTGGTTCGTTTTTTTGTTAGGGTGAACATAGATTTCATTTGTCTTCAGATTGAATTGATTCTGCTATGTCTCAATCCTTTTTTATATAAATGCACTCATTTGATACATTAAAATAGTCAAAAAGGTTCAGCTTCCTTATCTTGAAGTTATTTCCTTAAACGGTATAATTATTTATGTAACATTTTAAATATTTTAAAAATTTAAAATGTCTAACCAAAGGGATGGGGAGGAGTAAATGAATGAAAAAAACTGTAAAACGAACGGCCGTGCCGGCGATTTTGTCGATTGGATTATTGCTGTCACCGCTTGCGGTACAAGCTGAGATGCCTTATTACGGAAAAGACTATAGTCAGCCGGAAAAAATTAAAGCGCTTTATCCGGAAATAAAGGTGAATGAAGCAACGCCGGCATTTATGAAAGGACAAGACGCATTTACGACTCAAGAAGAAATGATGAGCTATGTCCAAAAGCTTGCTCATAAAAGTCCGTACGTAAAGCTGAAGATTATCGGTAAATCACAGCAAGGACGAGACATTCCGGCTCTATATTTTTCAAAGGAAAAGAAGTTTGCAGATGGAAAAACATCCAAAAAGCCAACGATTTGGCTTCAAAGTCAAATTCATGGTAATGAACCGGCAAGCGGTGAATCCGTACTCGCTGTGGCGACGCGTTTGACAGAAGACTTTGGAAAAGATGTGTTAAATAAAGTCAACATTGTCATTGTGCCGCGCATTAATCCAGACGGATCTTATGCATTTAAACGTCAGCTAGCAAATAATTTAGACGGAAACCGTGACTACATAAAGCTTGAAAGCCCTGAAGTGCAGAGCGTAAGAGCTGAATTTAACCGTTTTTCACCAGAAGTCGTCATTGACGCTCATGAATATACGCCGTACAGCAGCGGATTTAAAAATATCGGTAAAGAAGGCGTGTGGAAGTATCACGATATTTTACTGCAGTCCGGTCGGAACTTAAATATTCCGCAGCGCATTCGAGACATGTCTGATGAGCTGTTTGTGAACAGTACGCTTACAGCCATTGAAAAGCAAGGATATTCAGGAGAAGTATACTATACGTCTCAAGTGAATAAACAAGGACAGCTTGAAGTAGAAGAAGGCTCAGTTGAACCGCGAATTGGCCGAAACTCACTAGGCTTGTATCCATCGTTTTCGTTTTTAGTCGAAAGCAGAGGGATCGGTATTGGACGAGAAGATTTTCCGCGGCGAGTGAGTGCGCAAATTGCTACGCAAGAAAAGCTGATTACGCAAACAGCTGATCACGCCAAACAAATTAAAGCGCTGATTGCCAAAGAAAAAGCGGCGCTTGTTAAAAAAGGAAAAAATGCAAATGACCATGACCAAATTGTTGTGAACAGCGAAAATAAAAAAATACCAAACTCCACGTTAGAAATGGTTGATGTGGAAAGCGCGTCTGTTAAAGAAATTCCTGTGACGTACTACAGTGCAAAAGAAGCAGCTCCGACGCTTGTCCGCGAGCGTCCGACTGCTTATCTTTTAAAACCAGGACATGAAGAGTTAGCAGAAAAACTGCAGGGACAAGGAGTAAAAGGCTTCAAGTTAACGAAAGAAACGGCTCTTTCAGTAGAAGCGTATTCGGTCAGCAGCCGCATTGAAAATGAAGTCTACGAAAACAAACCAAATGTAGATGTGCAAACAATCGTCAAGTCGAAAACGGTGACGTTCCCAAAAGGAAGCTACGTCTTTTTAACGTCTCAGCCGCAAAACAATTTATTGTCTCTATCCCTTGAGCCGGAATCAGTGGACAGCTTCACAACGTTTGGGTATTTGCCTTCAGAGGTAGGACAAGAACTTGATGTTTACCGGTTTACGCGTTCCATTGAAAAATCGCCTTTACAAAAAGAATCTCGTAAATAATGAAAAAGCGTGGAGCTTGGCTTCACGCTTTTTCACTATGATCACGTGACTGCTGTCGGTTTTTTCTTCTTCTAGAAAAGAAATAAACAAAAAAGCCGGCTAATACAAGAAGTGTAATAAGAAGAATACTAGTAGGAAAGTAAAGAGAGCCTATCTGAATGCCCAAATAGTTTAACATTGTCATAACTTCCTTTCTTGATAAAAAATGGTTTATTTTACTAAATACCCTTGTAAGCTGATAAAAAACCTTTCCGCTGTTTTAGTAGGGAATGTGTTGACTCTGTGCGCCAATAACCAGGATATGTCCTTGTTTCATTTCTTCTATATACTGATTTGCTTCTTGATTAGATAAGCCGAGTGAAGCCATCTTTGAAAAAAGCTCATCTTCTCTTGAAAGAAGCATATTGACCGCCGTTTCAAAAATTCCTTGCTCTGCCATTCTGTATTTTTTGGTGCGTGTTGCCTCCGTTAAATTCTGAGCCCACTCTTTATCATAGGCTAGCAGATAAATATCTTTGTTTGTAAATCCATTCTTTGAAAAAGAACGGATGACGCAGACTGCCTCTTCTTGGTTTTCTGCTACTTGAATGTGTTTCATACACCAACCAAACCTCCTGATAAAAAGATAGTTCCGACATACATCTTCTACTCATTCTGTAGCCCTTGTTTCCAACTTTAAACTTGTTTTCAATAAATTTTCTAAGATAGTAAAAAAGAATAGAAACATCATAAATTTTTAAAAAAGATGTTTGAACTTCAAAACGGAAGGCTAAACGTAGACTATACTAAAAAGTTCCATCAAAAATAGGAGGAGATTAAAATGAATTTACAAGATCAACAAACACAAGGTCAGCCCCAGCAAACGCAAGACCGCCAGCCGGGTATTGAAAGCGAGATGAATCCTCTCCCTATTTATGAGGATGATAATTATATTGGTACAGGAAAATTAAAAGGAAAAGTAGCGCTAGTTACCGGAGGAGACAGCGGAATTGGACGAGCAGTATCCATTGCTTATGCGAAAGAAGGAGCGGACGTAGCCATCGTTTACTTAAATGAACATAGCGACGCCGAGGAAACAAAAGCCCGCATTGAAGAAGAAGGTGTAAGATGCCTGCTGATTGCAGGAGACGTAGGAGACGAATCGTTCTGTAACGAAGCGGTAGAAAAAACGGTGAGTGAGCTTGGAAAGCTTGATATCCTTGTGAACAATGCCGGAGAGCAGCATCCAAAAGAAAGCATTAAGGAAATTACGAGTGAACAGCTTGAACGAACGTTCAAAACGAACTTTTATTCCTACTTTTATTTTACGAAAAAAGCGCTTGATTACTTAGGGAAAGGTAGTGCAATCATTAATACAACGTCGATTAATCCTTATCGCGGAAATCCTCAGCTCATTGATTATACGGCGACAAAAGGAGCGATCAACGGCTTTACGCGCAGCATGGCGCAAGCGCTTGTCAAAGACGGCATTCGCGTGAACGCCGTAGCGCCGGGACCAATCTGGACGCCGCTTATTCCGTCTACTTTCTCAGGCGATAAAGTAGGAGAATTCGGTACAGATACGCCGATGGGCAGACCCGGACATCCTGTGGAGCACGTAGGCTGCTACGTACTATTAGCATCCAATGATTCATCTTATATGACGGGTCAAACGCTTCATGTCAACGGCGGAGACTTTATGAACACATAATTGCTTCACCTATAATAAAGGAGGAGAAAAGATGGGAGAACGCGAGAAAAGATCTATTTCAAATACACCAAAAAAACGAGATGAAACGGAGCAGCGTGTAACAGATCAAGACGAAACGTTATTTGAGCGTTTTAAAGAAGAAGAAACGGTGGACCCTATGCCAATGGAAGACATAAGGCTTGAACAAAAAGAAGAGAAAAATAAAAAGAAAACGAAGGATGAATCGGGTTCTGAACGTATTCATCATAGAAAATAAAAGATAAAAAACAGCCTGAGAAGGCTGTTTTTGTCTTTATAAATCTACTTATTAATGAGTACTAGAAGCAATTACAATTTTTGAATCATCTTCTAATGCTTGAGCAAGATTCGATTTAATCCGTATACGGTCAAATTTTAGTCCAAGCTGCATCGCAGTAGTGGCCAATTCAGGGCGGATACCTGATAAAATCGATTTGACGCCGATTAAATCAAGTGCATCTATCAGCTGGAATAGCTCGTGTGCGACCATTGTATCAATCATCACAACGCCTGATAAATCAATATACAAATGAGCAATTTGCTTTTCTGCACACTGTTTTAACGTGCTTTCTAGAATCATTTTAGCTCTTGTCGTGTCAATATCACCAACTAATGGTAAAAGAGCCACGTCTTTTTTAATCACAATAACAGGTGAACTTAGTTCATGAATCATTTCCTGCTGAGAACGAAGACGACTTGACGCATAATTTTGAGCTTCTGTAATGAATTTTAAGATAATAATATCAAATACTCTTACTACTTTTTCGTTCCACTTATCGATATGCTGTTGAGTCACGTCATGATGAAGTTCTGCAAACTGACGAATATAATCACAATATTGTTTACGGACGTTCATAAACTCTTTAATAATACACTGAATGGGAGTTTGGAGATGGTGTTGATCTTTAGAAACTTTATTTAGCCACGTGTTAAAAGAGTCAAAAAAGCTCTTTTCTTCTTCTATAAAGATGTTGCTGATATATAAATGAAATTCATAGTTTTGCGCTTTTAACCGTTGAATGACATCAGGGTCATTAGAGATATAAACGCCTTCAGAAGATTTTCTGTCCAAAGATTCATACCATTCTTCGGTCATATTTGGTGCATTCTCTAGCAGATA
This sequence comes from Priestia sp. 40, assembly GCF_049368575.1. NCBI lineage: Bacteria > Bacillati > Bacillota > Bacilli > Caryophanales > Bacillaceae > Priestia > Priestia sp. 40. The sequence goes on along the minus strand of NZ_JBMPZA010000005.1, from coordinate 242,713 downwards.
AGAACGTAAAGCGATATCTTTCTTCACTATTATTCTCCTCTCAAACTGATGAAGCATCGCGCATACGCGCAGTGTATCTATTATTATAGCACTTTTGAAATAAAGATGTATATGAAATGTATGTTTATTTAATATGTGAGGTTTTAATTGATTGTATATAGGGAAAAATCCTAATAAAAGGGGAAAGAGGGAAAGTATGAATACCGTGACGAACGACGAATGGAAATGGTATCAGTTTGATGTAGAAGAAGCAGATGGAATAGCTGATGTCCTTAAAGACTATCAGTACCCACGAGATGAATGGTTTTGCCATCAGCTGCAAAAGAAAAACTCTAATCATATTCAAGTAGATGTAGTAGGAGAAAGTGAGCTGATTTATGGTTCACTCATCTATCATAAGAAGTCATTTGATCAAAGGGATTACGATTCGTTTCATTTTTATATTACCGAGGAGTTTATTATAACCGCGGGACTCGATTTAAAAATCCTCGAACAAACCAACCATGAACGAATGATTGAACGCATGAAGCAGTCTGCTAATACGGCGGAAAGTTTTTTTATTCTTTTAGGTGAAATTATGAAAAAGCACTTAAACGGGTTTGATCAGTTTGAAAGTCATTTCAGAGAGCTTCTTTGGGAAGTGCGGCATAATAATAACATCGACGTGTTAGATGAAATTCATAAAGCGCGCTATGACCTGCTTATATGGACAAATCTAATCAGTTCTGTTCGAGAAGTCACAATGGGAATCGAAGAAGCGTTTCATAAAAAAATTAACCAAACGATTCAATATCAGCGGATGTGCAAAAAAATCGAAATCGGCTTAACGCTAATTGAACAATATCAAAAAGAATTTGACGCGTTAATTAAATTAGAAGAAGTTGTGTCTACTCACAGAGGAAATGAGATTATGAAAGCTTTAACGCTTTTAACAGCAATTAGTACACCTTTAACCGCTTTTGGGGCCCTTTGGGGAATGAACTTCAAAGGGATGCCGGAGCTTGATTGGAAGTTTGGCTATATCTACGCGCTCATTTTAATTGTTCTTTCAACGGTTGCTCTTTATCTCTATTTAAAAATGAAAGGCTGGACGGGAGATCTGTTAAAAGGAAGAAAAAAGAATTCATTTTTTAAATAAGCTTTAATAAAAGAGGGTGAGACATAACTAAATGAATCCAACCTAAAGGCGAACAAATGAGATACATGAGCTGGCCTGCTTATGACACCGCAATTGATTTCCGTGCAAGGCTTCGCTTTCCGCGGGCGGCCGCTGAGCCTCCTCGTCGCTTGCGCTCCTGCGGGGTCTCATCTGTTCCGCTTTTCTCGCAGGAGTCTTCGCCTTGCCCTCCAATCAACTGCTAGAAGGAACAAAATAGATCAAACTATATTCACCATCACAAAAAACGAACCACTCATCAAACATGTTGATTAATGGTTCGTTTTTCACTTGGGCTAAAATATTTTTGTCCCAGCCTCTTTGTTGTTTGTTATCCGCGCCTCCACGTCGTAGGCTCACCTGAACGAAGGCACCTTGGAAATAAATCGTTTTCTTTTAGCTTTACTTGATTGCCGTTTTCGTCGGTATAGCGACCGGTTTGCGGAACCAATTCTCCGGTTGAAAAGGCGTCATCTACAGGCTTCCACGTCGTGGATTCACGTGTGTGTGGACACGGTGTAAAAAGGTCATCTTTTTGAAAAATCTTAATTTCGCCTTCAGCGCAAATGTAAGCACCGGATTCTGGTACAGCTTCACTCGTTCGATAAATGTTCTGTACAGTTTTCACACGTATCCAACCTTTCGTTTTCTATTAGTTGTATTTTAGTGTCCCTGTCGTGGCATCCATGTACGTGCGGTCTTCTATGATATCTGAGTCGTCTAGCTTTCTAAAAGGTGCGCAGTAGCAGACAACACCCGTCTCGATTTCAATTTCTTGAAATCCGTACGCACGGCAAAGGTACTCACCAACATCCGCCGGAGCTGGATGCGTATCCAGCTCATCTAACGCTTCATTAAACATCTCTAAAAATTCTTTTTTCGAAAACTTCTTTTCATGATGCAGTGTCACTGGGTCTCCAGAATCTGTTCCTTGTGCTAACGCGTAAAAATACATCGTCCTCACTCCTTGCATATATATAGTCGAGCTTTTTCTGAATTGTAGAAACATTGATTGTTAATAAGTAAATTCCCTTAAATAAAAAAAATAAACGCATCTGGAAGAAAACGGTTTCTTTGTTATTATGATCTTAACGAGAATTCAGCGCAATCAGCGTTTGATAGCAGGCTGCAACAGGGTGATAATCGGCTTTAGGCGCCGGGCTTTTTTTCGAGCTGTAGCGTTCATTTTGCTGATTTAACAGCTGATACCAGCCTCCATATGTGTGATCGATAAAATGCTTTTGACAGTAGGAAAACAGCGCGTCGTAAGCTTTCCAATACCCGCTGTCTTCGGTTTTTACCCCGAGCAGTGAAGCCGCAGAAATGGCTTCGGCCATCACCCAGTAGTTTTTATCTGGGTCAATGACCTCTTCTTGAGGGGACAGCGCAAAGTAAAGACCTCCGTACTTAGCATCCCAGCCTCCGTTCCAGCCCTTATCAAACAAATACTTTGCACGTTCTGTCATCCAGTTTTCCGAACGGTGCCGATCAAGCCATAAAAGCAGCTTGCTCCATTCAAACTGATGTCCTGGTATAAAGCCGTACGGACGAAATTCATCTTTTGTATTGTTTTTATTGTAGTCCCAATCCGGCTGCCAGTCTGTATCATAATGCTCCCAAATCATGCCTCCAGATCGTTCAGCAAGCTGCTGAGTAACGCCTTTTGCAAGCGTGTACGCTCGGTCTAAGTATTTTTTATCTCTTGTTGCTTCAAAGGCAGAAAGCATCGCTTCACACATATGCATGTTTGCATTTTGGCCCCGATAGAAAGAAGCAGCTGACCACGATGCGTCCCATTCGTCTCGGTAAAAGCCGTGCGCATCTTCCCAAAAGTACTTTTCCATCACGCTATATACCTGTTCAATGGTTTCTTTTGCTTCTTGAATGCCGGCTTGATATGCGATGGAAGAAGCTAAAAGCGTAAAAGCGTGGCCATATGCTTGTTTAGAATCATCTTTTACTTCGCCGTCATCGGCTATTTCAAAAAAATACCCGCCGTGCTCTCTATCATAATGGTTGTTTTGTAGAAAACGAATGCCGTGCTGAGCTGCTTCTTTGCACCAATCCGGTCCGTCTAAAAGAGCCCCTACACTGAAGATATAAATAAAGCGCGCCGTACTTACTAAGTGCTTTGAATGCGTATTGTTGACGGTGCCGTCGTCGTAGTATTCATGGATATACCCGCCGTTTTTCTTGTCAATACAAGCAGGATAGTAGAAATGAAGCGTATCAAAAATATGCTGTTTTAATGTATGAGGTTCTCGAAACGCAGTTGAGGAAAAACCCGTTGCCGTGTTCATTTTATCACCATCTCAATCTTTGTTTTTAGTTGTTTTTTACCCTAAGCAGTTGGGCGTAAACGTAAGGGTTTTTTTGCTGTTTCTGCTCTATTATTCTATTTTTGTTGAAAATGTATCAGTTTGGAAACAAGTTTGAAATATTTTGATATACTTTTGACACGATTATCCTGTATTCTAAAAGTACGTGCTAGCTGGAACGAAGTAATGGTAAGCCTCTAGACGTCGAATAATTTTACTTAATGTTGTTTAGTTAAGGTTGAGCTTAAACATCGGATCCTGTTTTCACTTAACCTATTAAACTAGCAGCATATATTTCTATTATATTTTGCAAATGAGGTATAAAAAATGACAGAAGTGAACAAACAAAGATTTTACAAAAAATTAGCGGTAACAGGTCTTGCTTTTACACTTGTAGGGGCAGGAACTCTAGGTCTTCATTCTTTAAATTTTACGGGTGAGCCAACTGTTGCAAGCGCAGCGGCGGAAACATATACAACAACGGCGAATTTAAACATTCGAAGCGGCCCATCGACGTCCAACGCGATTATTGCAACGGTTAAACAAGGCACGCAGCTAACGGTAATTGGACAAGCAGCAAGCGGCTGGCTGAAAGTAAGCTATCAAGGCAAAACGGGCTACGTAAGCAGTGAGTATGTTAAAAAGTCAGCGAGTTCAACGACCAAAACCTATGTAACAACGGCAAATTTAAATATTCGAAGCGGTCCATCTACGTCAAGCGCGATTGTTGTAACGGTCAAACAAGGCACGCAGCTAACGTCGACAGAACAAGCAGCGAACGGCTGGCTAAAAGTAAGCTATCAAGGCAAAACGGGCTATGTGAGCACGCAGTACGTAAAGGAATCAACGGGTTCTTCTGAACCGGCTCCAGCTCCAGCAGCTTCTGTCTATGTGGCAACGGCGAATTTAAATGTTCGAACAACTGCTTCAACTTCTGGTGCGGTTATGGCAACACTTAAAGCCGGCACACAGCTCGACGTAACGGCTAAAGCAGCAAACGGCTGGCTGAAAATTACGTATCAAGGTAAGGTTGGTTATGTAAGCGGTCAATACGTACGAGCATTAGCTGGCATGAAAGTGGTTTCGAACCCTGAAAGTATACAAGTTGTTGTGAATAAACAAAACAAGCTTCCGGAAAACTACGTTCCGAAAGATTTAGTATATACAACGATTCCATTTACATTCAAAGAACAAACGGAAAAGAAAAAAATGCGCAGTGAAGCAGCCGCTGCTATTGCACAGTTATTTGCGGGTGCGAAAAAACAAGGCGTTACGCTTCTTGGCGTATCAGCTTACCGTTCACATGCAACGCAAAGCGCGCTTTTTAGTTCGTATGTTCAACGAGACGGTTATGATAAAGCGGCAACTTATAGCGCACTGCCAGGCACGAGTGAACATGAAACGGGTCTTGGAATTGATGTAACAAAAGGAGACGGCACATGTGCTGCTCAAGACTGCTTTGGCGGAACAAAAGAAGCAGCTTGGCTCGATGCCCACGCAGCAGAATACGGATTTATTATTCGTTATCCAAAAGGGAAAGATGCGGTAACCGGTTATAAATATGAGCCGTGGCATTTGCGATATGTAGGCAAGCCAGTGGCGCAGGCGATTAAGAGTAAAGGCATTACGCTTGAAGAGTATTACGGAATTAAGTGATTTTTAAAAAAGAGGCTAAAATAACAGTAGCTTAGTTGAAGGAAGATCCGAACGCGTTTGATTCTTGATTTAGAATCAAATGAGTTCGGATCTCTTTTATTTTTGTTCATCATGTTTACCCTTCTTGTGAAGGAGGGTAGGTAATGATACAAAAGAACTACTGTTTGTACATTTAAAGTTGTGTTTGTGTGTGAAAAGATCTAGTGTATATTTCATACAGAAGTGTAAAGTACAGGGGGCGTTCATCTGTGAAAAAACGAAGGAGATGCATCCTACCATGTTGAAAAATCATATGTTTGAATTTTATTTTGATCAAATGAATGAGCTGGTTTTTTTAGCGGAAGTAAAGAACCAACATCTTTATTATAAAAAAATGAATAAAGCGGCTGCTAAGCTTGTACGGTGCCAAGGAGAAGCGGGCATGCGGCTAAAAAGCGTACTCCCTGAGCGGGCGTATCACTCCCTTTACCCTTACTATATGAAAGCGATGGAAACAAAAAAGCCAGTTACCTACCATGACATAAATATCTTCTCAGATGAAGCTGAAGCGTTTGAAACAACGCTTACCCCAATTTTTGATGATACCGACAATAGTACGCACCTATTAGTGATGAGTAAAAATATCCAGAAGTTAAAAAAAGAATTAGCTCAAACCATGGAGCAGTATAAGTCGCTTTTTATGAACCATGAAAACGCCATATGTATGATGAATTTAGGCGGTAAAATTGTTCAAGCAAATCCTGCCTGTGAGCAAATGTTCGGCTACGGTGCGCAGGATATCATCAACAGTTCTTACATGCAGCTGCTAGAAGAACTGAAGATTGATGTGCGTGCTTTGCCTCTGCATCACATCATATACGACCAAAGCTACAGTAAAGAAATCCAAGCGTGGCACAAAGAAAAAGGAATGATTTATTTATATGTTACAAACGTGCCCATCATAGTGGAAAATGAATGGATTGGTATTTACTTGATTGCTCAGGACGTTACAAAGGAAAAGGTAGCTGAAATAAAGTTGGAAAACACGGTGAAAGATTTAGCAAACATGAAGTATGCCCTTGATGAGTCCGCTATTGTGAGCGTCCTGGATCCATATGGAACGATTAGGTATGTCAATGATATGTTCTGTACAATATTTGGCTATGAAAAAGAAGAGCTAATTGGACAATCATACGAGTTATTTAATGTAAGCTATGATCTTCGGGTTCTTGAAAGTATTGGACAAGGAAAGGTTTGGAGAGGGCAAGTCAAAAGCATAACAAAAGAAGGCGTCATCGTGTGGAGCCATAAGACCATTGTTCCGCTGACAGATATTCATCATCGCATCTCAAGCTACGTGCTGATTCAAACCGATATTACTGCGCAAAAAAAATTAGAAAATCAGCTGAAGTTTAAGGCATTTCATGACAGTTTGACGGGGGTGCCGAATCGAATGATGCTGCAAAAACAAGTGCAGGCTGCGATCGAACAAAAAGAAAGATTTGGCCTGCTGTTTTTAGACTGTGATAATTTTAAAGAAGTGAACGATCAATTTGGTCATGATATCGGCGATGCATTTTTAATTCAGTACGCGCATCGCTTAACGTCTTGCATTCGCACATGTGACGAAGTGTATCGCCTTGGAGGCGATGAATTTGTTATCTTGCTTCGGCAGATTGAAAGGAGCGAGGAAATACAGCAGATTATGGAACGAATTCACCGAGAGCTTCAAAAAGAATGGAGTATTGAATCCTGCACCTTTACAGCTACATCGACAATTGGAGCCGCTTATTATCCAGAAAACGGAGAATCGTTTCAAGAGCTGTTAAAACAGGCGGATCAAGCGCTGTACGAAGGAAAACGACAGGGGAAAAATAACGTGAATTTCTATAAAAAAAACCAATCTGTAGCCGATTCTATAGATGAAGAAAGTATTGTCTAATATAGAAAGGGATAAATATGAATAAAGATAAATTAATGGTTGTTTTATCAAGCGGAGCAGTGATACTTTCTCTGCTCATACATATCATTCATGGTATTTGGCCGATGGGTATGTCCGGCATGTCCATGGAACATAATTCAACGCCAGGCGAAGTGTCATCGATCTTTTTGATGCTTCCTATTCTTTTTCTTGGTGTGCTGCTTGTGCTGTACGTTAAAAAGCATGAGCTAGTACCTGCGTTTGTGACGCTAACGCTGACGTTTTCAAGTATCAGCACGGTTGTAGGCGGAGGAGGAATGGTTGAGTATCACTTTTCAATTTTTATGGTGATAGCCATTCTTTCCTACTATGAAAATCTAAAGCTGTTATTGTTAATGACGGGTATTTTTGTCGTCGAGCATCTAGCTGGATTTTTCGTGCCATTTTTTACACCGATTATTTTCGGAACGTCTTCTTATTCTTTTTCGATGCTTTGCCTTCACGCGGCTTATCTGCTTTTTACATCAGGGGCAACCGCTTGGCAAATTACTTCCAAGAAAAAATACACAGAACAGCTTCAGCAGGAAAATGAACAAAAGCAGCACATCATTTATGACATGATGAAAAAGCTGCATGAAACGAATGGGCAGGTAAGACAGACGGTTGACGACTTAAAGGGGAATTTAGAAGAATCGCAAGCGGCTAGTCATCATACAACGTCTTCAATGCAAGAGCTAGCCGCAGGAGCTGAGCAGCAGGTAATAATGGCTCAAAAAAGCAGTGAGTTTCTAGAAGAGATGACGCAAGGCGTAACCAAAATAGCCGAGGCTTCAGCAGCAGTCAGCGAAGCTTCTGATCAAACAGCAAATGAAGCGGTTCAGGGAAAAGAAAAAATTCAAGAAGCAATTCAACAAATTCATACAATCGATTCTTCTGTTCAGCATGCAGCTAGCGTTATTCATCAGTTAAAAGAACGTTCTGCGGAAATCAACGATATTATGAGTGTGATTTCAGGTATTGCTGCACAAACAAATCTACTGGCGCTAAATGCTGCAATTGAAGCAGCGCGCGCAGGCGAACATGGTAAAGGGTTTGCGGTCGTAGCATCGGAAGTTCGCAAACTTGCAGAACAATCCAATCAGTCAGCCGAACAAGTAGCAAGGCTCATTCAGCATATTCAGCAAGAAATGTCTCAAGCCGTAGCCTTCATTCAATCAGGAACAGCCGATGTAAAAAATGGTATTTTACTAGCCAACGAAGCGGAAAATGTTTTTAATCGAATCGCCAACGCATCTACATACGTTCACGAACAAATTCAGCAAACGGCTGCTTCTGCACAGCAAATAGCAGCCGGATCTACGCAGGTGCTCCATGCCGTCAGCGATATGACCGCTTTTGCCAACCAATCGGCTGTAAGCAGCAACAGCATTTCTTCTGCTTCCGTGCATCAGCTGCAATCGCTGCAGATCATTGACCAGACGGCGGAATTTTTAAGTGGGTTAGTTAAAGAGCTTGGCAGCGTAACGGAAAAGTTAGCGAAGCAAGCGTGAGTGAGGTAGCAGACTACATAGAAGTACTTGATTTTATACACTGGATTAATGTTATAAATCTGGTAAAGAATTATGTACATACAAACATTTAAAAATTTTCTACGAACCTTTAAACCACTAACGTTCATATCAATCCCCTCCTTTAGAGAAATGAAGCGATCTAAAAAGAGGGGATTGATGCTTTTGTCTAAAAGCTAACGTTCCATTTACTTAGTTATTCGTTGGAGAAGGAAATCTCGCTGCTTCAAAATGTGAGCCATCTTCGGATGTGACGATTGTACCAGCTATACTGCTTTGAACAAAAACTTCAACGCGATCGCCAGCTTCTAAATTATAAATAGTAGACACGGATACCGCATTAACAAACGGTGTGTTCCCGCCAAAGAAATCGTTATCGATAGCGATAGCGGTTGTCCCATTTACACGTATTTCTATACGAGTTCTATAATCTAGCATCTGGTCGTTAGGAGAGAATCCAATTGTAGCAATGATGGAATATACGCCATCTTTTTTGGGGCGGAAGGTAGAAGTAATCGGGTTATATTCATTTGCTAAATCAAATTGTTCAGTTGGGAAAACTGCTTTTACAAACGTATTTGCAGGAACATTTTGAGGCATCGTTAAATTGAGCGCTCTAAATGCTGACTCCCGCGTGCTTCCTTTTTTGTCTTTACCTTCTTTGTATTTAGAAGCCCAATCATGTGATTCCTCATAGATATCTTCTGCGCGTCCATAAGTCCAAACCTGTGATTCTTCAGAGCTAGCTTCTTCGTGACCATAAGCCCAGCAGCGTGCTTCCTCAGGGGCATCTTCTTGAAGCTGCTTTTTCTTATTGTTAAGGGAAGCTTTCTTCTTGTAAGGATAAGATTTTTCTACATAATATTTATCATCGTTATCATTGTAATGGAAATAATACTTTTTTATAATAATCATCCTTTCTTTGCAGTACTCTATACTGTATTCACTCATAGAGGAAATGTTTGGATACTTGTCTGATAACTTTAGAACTGTTTTTTAAATAGCTAATAGTAACTAATTTTGAATGTAGAATTATTTGCATCATATAAAAGACACCTCGTTTGAACAAAAGTCGAAGAGGTGTTTTTATTCGAAGGGTATTTGATTCGAGAGTCTACCCATAACCTGTATGTAAATGTCACTCTATCAGTCAACTGGGTGTACTTTTATAGCGCTGGGTCCTTTAGCTCCTTCTTGGATTTCAAATTCTACTTTTTGTCCTTCTGACAGGTTTTTATATTCCTCATGGTCGATCGCATTGGAGTGAACGAACACTTCTTTTGATCCGTCCTCGGGTGTGATAGATCCAGATCCTTTTGATTGGTTGAACGATTTAACGGTTCCTTTATGTTTGCTCATTGAAAAATCCCCCTTATAAGTATAGAAATAAATTCATAGTAGTTTTTACCCCAACGCTGAAATTTCAATCATGTTTATGGTAGGCATACCGATTAGAAGAGTAGGGATAAAAGCAAATAGGTAGGGCTTAACAATTTTTTCATTTCGGTTATATTTTTATATTGTCTGTGACATAACTATTGTTATAAAATGTAATCGTTAATTCTGCTAACTAAAGGAGATAAAGAAAAAAAATGAGGGATGAGTTGTTATATATAGGGAAGAAAATTATCGATAATAAACAGGAATTAGCGATGCAATTTTCTGATCTGATGGACTCTGAATATAAGCGGAAGCTTGTTTACCACGAAGAAAGCGAAGTTTTAAGATGGAGAGCAGAACTCATTGAGTATTTAGGCGAGTCGTTATTCGAAGAACACTCGGTCATTTTAAAGAAAATCGTTCAGTGGGGTACAGATATAGGAAAAGTGGCTGTGGAAAACGGACTTTCTTTGAGGCAAACGTTAAAATCACTCGCGCTGTTTCGAACAGTGATATGGGGCGTTTTTACAGAAGAGCTGCAGCAGAAGCAGTTTGCTCCTATTACGATGCTTGATGTAAGTAAAAAAATTGATCCGATGCTTGATCAGCTTAATCATATATTTGTCGAAATTTATGAAGAACATAATACCGAAACCATAAAACGAGCTTATGCAGCGCTAGAAGAATTATCAGTTCCCATCGTTCCTCTTTCTGAAGGAATCGCTGTGATGCCGATCGTTGGACAAATTGATACGCATCGTTCGCAGCTTATTATGGAAACGGCTTTAGAAAAAAGTGCTCAGCTGCAGCTGAGTTATTTAATATTTGATATTTCAGGTGTTCTTATCGTCGATACGATGGTAGCGGACAATATTTTTCAAATTGTAAAAGCCTTACAGCTTATCGGCACTAAAACGATGATTACCGGAATACGTCCAGAAATCGCGCAAACCGTTGTTGATTTAGGCGTCGATTTTGGAACAATCAAAACAAGAGCGACGTTAGAAAAAGGTCTTGAAGAAATAGGCTTCAGTAAACTGCCAGAAAATCCGCACAGAAAACCAAACAAATGGCCTTTTCAATGAATAAAAAAGAGGCTTAGACAAAGTATGTTAGTTGAAGTTAAACCCGAACCGTTAATCTGATTGATGGTTTGGGTTTTTTTGTTGTTATGGTTGTTGTTATGGTGAACGTAGGTTTCATGTATGTAGCTGCTTCTAGCTGGTGATTGGAGGGCAAGACGAAGACTCCTGCGGGAAAAGCGGAACAGGTGAGACCCCGCAGGAGCATAAGCGACGAGGAGGCTCACCGGCCGCCCGCGGAAAGCGAAGTCCTGCACGGAAATCACCAGCGGTGTAAAAAGCAGTCCAACTCATTTATCTCATTTGTTCGTCTTTCGATTGGGTTGATTTAATTATGTTTCCATCTCTTAGTTTTCTCGTGTCTCTAAAAAATAAAAGAAAGGCTTATATTACGAAAAATTTAAGGGGAAGTCACAGCGTCACATGTTACATTCCTTGTAAAAATGGGTACTGGTAAAAAGAAGCATTTCAAGCGCTTTTCAATTACATTAGCCGTCTAAAATTAATTAATTGTCAATTTAGAATAACATAAATTATTTAAATACTTAGACAAACAAATGAGGAAAATATATACTTATTAGTGTTGTCACGAAAAGATAAAGGGGAGAAACAAGGATGGATATCAAACGTCAAAACGTTGATTTTGGTAACTCAATTTTTCAAACGCTAGTGGATGGTTATTACTATGAAATTCCTACAAACGTAGTAGAAATCACAAAAGATCAGGCAGAGGGTCATTTTCCTTCAAGTGTAAATGAACCGGAATTACTTCTTCAAAATTTGCTGATTTCTACAACAATCGAAGGAGTAGAAAAGTATTATTTAGTAGGAGACGCAGCAGAGAAACACGTGCTAGGCAATATCCATATTAATAAGTTACATAATAAAACTGAATCTGATATTCCTTATGTGATGTTTTTAGCTTCAGTTGCTTATTACAACATACTTAAAGGAAAAGACAAAGAGGATAATAGTGTGACGATTAATTATTTCTCGACTATGCTTCCGATTTGGCTGCTTAAGAAAACAAATAAATTCAGTGAAATGCAGCAGAAGATGGCCGAACGTTTTCAAGGAGAGCATACGGTTACGGTATTGACTCCTGGGTTAGAAAAAACGGTCACTGTGAACATTGAAACGAGCAAATGCCGTATTGAAAGCGAAGTGGCTCGCTGGGCGATCAAAAAAGATTTTGAATTACAAGATAGAGAAGAAGCAAATGCATTCAAACATTTTGAAACATTGATTGTAGATTTGGGCGGAGGTACGGTTGACCTGGCACTGCTTCCTGCAGGACTTCAAGCTCCTAAAAGCAGAAATTCGTTGAAGTGTCTTACGGATATTTCATATTTGAAGCATATTGAAAAGCTAAGAAATGAAAAGCTGCTTGAGTATTTTGATGATGTTCGTTCATTAGAAGAATTTATTATTGCCAATATCCATAAAGCAAAAATGGAGCAAAGAGACGGCAACAGCGGGAAAAAGGTAGATCTCACGGAGCCTATTCACGCTTCACTTAGAGAATACACGCAAATTTTATTAACGAAAGTTGAAAATCTATTTCCATCGCCAAAAGATAAAGTCTATAAATATATTTATATCGGAGGACTGGCTCCTATCCTTCAACAGTTTATTGCAGAGCAGATTGATAACATGTACGGGGAAGAGATCAGAGAAGAAAACCATCTTTTCTTGCCGGAGACACGCAAATTAAATTTATACGGTCTTGAAATTTTAAGCAGACATGAAACAAACGCAGCGGTTCACGTTTAAAAAGGGGGAGCATACATGAGTCATCAAAACACTCGCCTTAAGGAAGCATTAGACGATTGGTACGGTCAGATAAGCTCCCAAATGGCTGCACCATTTTACTTACTATCAAACGCGTTTCTGACAGCTGGGAATCTATCAGCAGATATGATGGGAGTAAGGGAAAAGACCGCAAGTAATAGAGATGAACGTGCAAATTTTAAAATCGAAACTGCTAACATTCCGTCAGAAGTGTCTTCATTTCTGAAAGAAAAACAGCAGTCAAATGAGCTGCAGGACTATATAGTAGGACTCATACAGCAAGACATGCAAAAAACGAGTAAAGAAGAGGATGTAGAAACGCTCGTTCATTCACTTCGAAAAGAGCTGTTGGGCGAAATTGACTTACTAAAAAAAGAAATGAATTCACGTCTTGCTGCAAATCGTGAGGAGTATGAGTCCAAGCAGGCAAATGAACTTCAGGATTATGTAGCGAAGCTTGTGGAACAAAACGGGCAGAAAGACAGCGGGGAAGAAGATTTTCAATCGTTAGTTCATTCATTAAGAGCGGAGCTGTTAGGAGAAATTCATTTGCTTAAAAAAGAGCTTGGCTCTGCGTCAGCTCCTTCTTATAAGCAGCTGAAACCCGTTAAAAATGAGGAAGAAGAAACATTTAAAGAAGGTCAGTTAATTAAAAGTGAAAAAGTGACCGGAACCATTCAAGAAGATATTGATGTAGATTTCTAAACAGAAAGTAGAGGCGTGATATGCCTCTACTTTTATTATTTTTCTATTTAAAATGAGGCTGGGTCAAAAGTAATTTAGTAAAAGAAAGGTCCGAACGAGTTTAATTCTTGAATGTGAAACCAACTTGTTCAGTTTTTTTTATTGGTACGGTGAACGTAGGTTTCATGTGTTTAGATGCTTCTAGCTGTTAATTGGAGGGCAAGGCGCAGATTCCTGCGGGAAAAGCGGAACAGATGAGACCACAGGAGCGCAAGCGACGAGGAGGCTCATCGTCCGCCCGCGGAAAGCGAAGCCTCGCACGGAAATTAACAGCGCTCCAATGTAAAGGCTTTAGCGTATAAATCATCAATCTTTTTTGTTTCTTTTTAGCTTTTTTCGAAAATATAAGCAAATATCAAATGTAACGATGGTACAAATACTGCATTTTATCATAAACCAAAATAACGATTCGTTTATGCCAAATCCGCCAATCGAAGCTTTTAGTTCATTTAGCTGCCTGAGAATTAAATTTATGTCTTTTTCATAGGCCACAGTAAAAGATTTAATCACAAGCATGGTCATAATGACTGCTTCTACAGATATATAGAGAATTTTTCTTGCTAATTTAAGAGAAGGATTTACGTTTGATTTGGGAATTTTATAAAATAATTTCATCGCCTGTTTGCCTTTCAGTTATTTTAAGCTGTTTAAAAAGATTAGTTTATTCTATAATTCTTTCCTTGGCTATAAAATCCTGTATGTATAGCAAGTTTAAAAAAAGCCCGCTAGAAAAGGTAGTACACCGATTTTCTAGCGAGCTTTTTTAGTCAACATTCATTTATTCACTTAGTATTGATCCTGAAAAAGCGTTCCAATCCTGCATAACGCTCTGCTTATCTTTAATGTTCTTCAGCCAGGGCGTTTGCTTTTGTCACATGAACCGTACCAAATGGGTGGTTTGGCGGAGCGTATATAGAGTAAAGCTTTAGCGGAGTGGTACCCGTATTGGTGACATCATGCCACGTTCCGGCAGGGATAAATATCGCATCGTCATCGTAGACTTTTCGTTTAAAGGTTAGATCGTTTTTACTTTTGCCCATTTGAACAACGCCTTGCCCTTGTTCAATGCGCAGGAATTGATCAACGTTAGGGTGGATTTCTAAGCCGATATCTTCACCGGGCTTGAGACTCATTAACGTCACTTGTAAATGTGTTCCCGTCCATAAAGCAGTGCGGTACGTATTGTTTTGCTTTGACGCTTCATTAATGTTAATAACAAACGGCCTTGGTCCGTAGTCCTTTAATTTACCGTTTCTTTGCTGAAATTGTTCGCTGGTGTGATAGTGATTCGGCACATAATAACTATATGGCTGCCAGCCGTAATACACTGGAGTCTGCCACTGATGGTAATAAGGTGTATAGTGCATACTCATTCTCCTTTTCTCGTTTCATTTTTCTTTTCATCCTATGCTTTTGTCAAAACGGTTGATACCATTTGCCTTTTTGTCCGCGGTCTTTATCCGCTTATTTTTTGGTGAAATCATGTAATTAATGATTTCTCTGAGCTCTTTGCCTGGTTTTCGGTGGTTAAAAAATACTTTCATCACTTTAATACGATAATTCAGTAAAAAATATATCGTATGAAAACGTTTTATTTGATATAATTTTAGAAGATGAAAATTATTTTAAAGGGTGACGTTCATTGAAAGAAAAAAAACTTCAAGAATTAACTGAACATCTTAATAATTTATTCAACAATTTAATTCATGGATCTATCACAGAAGGTGAATTTAATGAGCTGTCCGAAGAGCTTTACAGAAAGCAAACGAGGCTGCGCTATGAGATAGAGTGTGAGAAAGGTTCGTATTATAGAGAATATTTTAGAGGCTAAGGCTTTGTATTAGACTGCTTTATAAGAAATAAGAAAAGACCTCCACTTAGGAGGCCTTTTCTTAACTTCTAGTAGAAAGTGGAGTGATACTTTCTATTTCAATAAGTATATTAGTATATTTACTTCATAAAAAATACAACTGTTGAAGTTCTAAAACTCGCTATTCACCCCCAAAAACCTGTATGATAGGTTTAAGATTACCGCATATGAGATATATGTATAGTAAAAAGGGGTGATGAGCTGTGAAGTGGTATAAAGGAGTTGTCATGCAAGTCTTAATGACAGAAATCGAAACAGCAAGAGAGCACATGGTTATGTTAGGACTTACAGAAGGTCTTACAAGTCGTAATACAGTTCGAATCAGTCAAACCCTTGATTATTTATTAAATGAACTAAGTAAAGTGATGGCCGCAGATTAATCGTATTTTATATAAAAATGAAAAGAGCTGCTGACTTCACGGCAGCTCTTTATAAGTTGCTTTAACGTTTACTTTAATGTTTATGATACTATTTATACAGTTACCTCATAGCAAAGAAAATAGCGGATTCGATTATATATATCGTATAGTAGAAACCTAGAAAATGAGTTGAAAGCACCTGTGAAAAGGGAAGCTTAGATACATAAAGCAAACGCCGTACTAAGAATGGCGATGGAGGGTATAGTGGAATGGAATATCATATTAAAGAGGCCGCTGCAAAGGTAGGGCTGCCTACGCATACGCTTCGATACTACGAACAGCAAGGGCTTTTGCCTTTTATAAAAAGAGATGAAAACGGAAATCGGATTTTTAGCGAGTCTGATATTGAGTGGCTGGAATTTATTATTTGCTTACGGAAAACGGACATCTCTCTTTTAGAATTGCGTAAGATTGTTGAATTAACACAAGAAGGCGATGATACAATCGGTTTGCGCAAGCAGATATTTGAAAAGCATAAAGAGAAAATGATGGAAAAACAAAGAGAGCTAGATGCAGCTTTTAGAAAAGTGGAAACAAAAATTGAGTACTATGATAAATTAGAGCAAAAGTATCAAGAAGAGCTTTCATCTAAAGCTTAATTTAACATTTGTTTTTCTTATTTTATAAAGAAATAAAAAACAGGCAGCTAATTGAATTAGCTGCCTGTTTTTTTTACAACTTACAGTGTAGAAATGTCAATAACAAATCGATAGCGAACGTCGCTGCGAAGAACGCGCTCGTACGCTTCATCTACTTGATTTGCATCGATAACTTCAATCATAGGAGCAACGCCGTGTTCAGCCGCAAAATCAAGCATTTCTTGTGTTTCACGAATGCCGCCTACAAGTGAACCCGCAATGCTACGACGTCCCATGATAAGGGAGAATACGCTGTATTGATCTGGGTTAGCCGGTGCACCAACGTTAACAAGCGTTCCATCTACGCGAAGTAATGATAAGTATTGATCCACGTTCAGGTTAGCCGATACCGTGTTTAAGATAAGGTCAAAGCGACCTGCTAATTCAGTGAACGTCGTCTCATCACTTGTTGCAAAATAATGATCCGCACCAAAGCTTAGCGCTTCTTCTTTTTTATTGTTAGAACGGCTTAATACCGTTACTTCAGCACCCATTGCATGTGCAAATTGAATCGCTACATGTCCAAGACCGCCCATTCCTACAATGGCAACTTTTTTACCAGGGCCAGCATTCCAGTGCTTTAACGGAGAAAATGTTGTAATCCCTGCACATAGAAGAGGACTTGCTGCATCCATACTTAAATTATCAGGAATACGAACAACGAATCCTTCTTTTACGACGATTTTTTGGCTGTAGCCGCCGTATGTACGGTTTCCGTCGTAATCCAATGAGTTATACGTTTGAACAACGCCTTTTGTACAGTATTGCTCGTCACCGTTCACACAGTACTCGCACTCTCCGCAAGAGTCAACGAAACATCCAACGCCAACGCGATCGCCAACCTTGTATTTTGTTACGTTTTCTCCAACCGCTTCAACTACTCCTGCGATTTCGTGACCAGGAACCATCGGGAACATCCCGCCGCCCCACTCATCAAATGCACTATGAATATCAGAGTGACAAATACCGCTAAACTTAATATCAATTAAAACGTCGTCTGCTCGCAGTTCTCTGCGTTCGATTGTCGTGTTCTCGAATTTTGCCTTTGCATGCGGCGCACTTAAAACACGTGATGTTGTTGTATGTTGATGATTATTACACATAAGTAAAAACACAATCCTTTCGTCGTTTGGTGTATTTAAAAACTACAATACTAGCTTAAACGTTAAAGTCGACTTTAAAGCAAGACCTTTTTGAAAAAAATTTCTTTCTATGACTTTATGAAAAAAGGAAAGGAAGGAATAGCATGGCAGCTTTCTATCTATGTTTAGTTAAAAGAAATTCTTCAAGGGTGCGAGCGGCAGCTTGTTCATCAACTCCATTTGTCAGCAGTGTTATTTCATCTCCTTTCTTAACAGCCAAAGCCATTACCTTCATGATGCTTTTTCCACTTACACATCTTCCATGTTTCGCAAGAAGAATATCACTTTGAAACGAACACGCTTCGCGTACAAACAAAGCTGTATGTCTAGCTAGAAGTCCACCGGAAAGTTGCACCGTCATTCTTTTAATCAGCATTGTATTTCCCCTTTTTTGTATTTTAAAAACTATAAAACTAGCTTAAACGTTAAAGTATACTTTAAGGCAAGGGAGGATTTGGATAAAAAGAGTCATTTATGAATGTATGGAGAGTAGCAATCGTTTCTACTAGTCATTTAAATAATGGTAACAAAAAGAAAATACGGTAGACATGTTCAGAAAGGTTAAATAAGAACTTATTGTTAAAGGAATTTCCACTCCCTAACCAGAAAAACAATATAGATATCATTTTCTGGAGGAATACGATGAAAGAGCTAAAAAGGTTAGAACCGCTGCAAGCAGCTACACAATTTATTTCTAAGCATTATCCTAATTGTCAAGGCGCATTGCTCGCCGGAAGCGTGGTGAGAGGCGAAGCTACGCATACGTCTGACCTTGATCTAGTTATTTTTGATGATAGTTTTACTTCTTCTTTTAGAGAGTCACTCATTGAATTTGGATGGGCCATTGAAGTTTTTGCTCATAACCTGGCTTCATACCAAGCTTTTTTTAAAAGCGACTGTAAGAGGGCTAGACCGTCACTGCCGAGAATGATTTCCGAGGGAATTATTTTAGCGGATAAAGGAGTGATGCAGTCTATAAAAAAAGAAGCGAAACAATTACTAGAAAAAGGCCCGGAAAAATGGTCGGAAGAGACGATTGAATTAAAAAGATATTTTATAAGCGATGCCTTGGATGATTTAATCGGTTCTTCAAATACAGGTGAAGCACTTTTTATTGCCAACACGCTCGCTTACATAACGCACGAATTTGTTTTAAGAACAAAGGGGCATTGGATTGGGGATTCTAAATGGATGGTCCGATCTTTAAATGACTATAATGAACGCTTTAGTAAAGAGTTTGTGGAGGCATTCGATACCTTTTATAAAACAGGGAGCAAAGATAAAGTGATTCAACTGGTTGATAAAGTATTAGCACCACATGGAGGCCGGCTGTTTGAAGGGTTTTCACTGGGGAAAGAGAGTTTGGATCAGTAGCCTTGTTAGAACCCCACTATTAGTTCTTGCTAGTAGTGGGGTTTATTTTTAGGGATATTCACGTATGCTTAAAGAGTTTGTCCGTTATCAATCGTAAACACTTGGCCCGTCACGGACTCTTGTTTTAACTGAAACAAGATGGCATCTGCGATATCTTCAGGAGAAGAAATGCGCTGAAGAGGCAAATTTCCTGCAAGCTGATACATTTTATCTTCGTTGCCAGACCACCACCTTGTGTCGACTGCACCAGGAGAGATGCAGTTTACTCGAATATGGGGTGCCAGTGCAATCGCTAACGATTTTGTCATCGTATGAATCGCAGCTTTTGTTGCTGCATAGGGAATAGACGAGCCGATCCCAGTTGTGCCCGCAACACTTCCTACATTAACAATCGCTCCTGATTTTTGCTTTTTCATATGTGGAACGGCTGCTTTTACACAGTGAAACATGCCTTTAACGTTTACATCATATAAAGAGTCCCATACGTCATCCGTTGCAGACTCTAAGTCATGCATGGGAATTTGAGCGGTAATACTAGCGTTATTTACTAATCCATCTAACCGTCCGAATTGTGCAATCGTTTGATGAATCATTTCATTGACTTCGTGCTCGTTGGCTACATTCGCTTTAAAAGCAAACGCGATGCTTCCTTTTTCTATAATCTCCTCAACCACTTTTTTGGCTTCTTTTTCGGAGTTGCTGTAGTTTATCACAAGTTTTGCGCCCATGTCAGCTAGCTTTAAAGCCGTTGCTTTACCTACGCCAGTGCCGCCGCCGGTAATAATAAATACTTTATCTTTAAAATCATTCATTTCTATAAACCTTCCTTTCTCTTACCATCTTTTATTATATCTTTGATCAAAAAAAGGATATAATAGGTAATACTAAGAGAGGTATCATTTAAAATGATATCAGCGGAGGAATTGAGAGTGGAAAGCCAAGACTTACGAATTTTTAAATATGTGGCAGAAGCCAAATCATTATCAAAAGCTGCGGAGATATTGGGATATGTTCAGCCGCATATCAGCCAGCGAATAAAAAACTTAGAGGACGAGTTAGATACCAAATTATTTATACGTACAAACAGAGGAGTCACGTTAACGGATGAAGGGGAAGCTTTGTTTAACTATGCCCAGCGTATTCTATTGTTAATGGACGAGGCTAAGGCAGAAGTTAATCCTAACAAGTTTAGAAATTCTTTAATTATTGGTGCCACGCAGACAGTTTCTGCTACTAAAGTTCCTTTTTTGTTCTCGTCGTTTCTGAAAGAAAACAAAAATATCGAGGTTAAAATAAAAACAGATAGAAAACAAGTCTTGCAAGAAATGCTTTCGTACGGGGAAATTGACGGCCTTTTTCTTAGCGGTACTTATAACGAAGCGCAGTTTGAAACGGCTTATCACTATGCAGAAAAGGTGGTGCTCATCGCACCTCTATATGAAGGTAGAGAAGAAACAGATCAACCAACGCTACTCATCAATAGTGATGTAAACTGCATCTATAGAAACAGACTATTAGCGTTTTCAAAAGAACATCATATAAATAAAGCCAACATCATGGAATTTGATTCATTAGAAGCGATTTTACAAGGTGTCCGCGATAGACTTGGCATGAGTGTAGTGCCAGCTAGCGTAGTGAATTCTCGTGGTGATATGCAAAGCATTCACTATCAAGAGCTTTCAGAAGACGTTCGAATTGATTTTGTGATAAAGAAAGGAAAGCAACGTTCTCCAAGTCTTAAGAAATTTATTCATTTTTTAGGGAGTCTATAATTGAGTATTTATTTTAGGTTCAAATCGTATATGATTTGAACTTTTATTTTTGTCTACATTTATATATTGAATATATGTTTTTATACCCTTAATACTCGTTATGATTTGAAAGATAAATGAATGATCCACCAAGGACTTTTGTTTTTGAAAACAGAAATAGTTTATATAAAAACAAAAGGAGTAGGTTCTATGAAGGTTTCTCTTTCAAATTGTATAGAAGATGTTGAGTGGTCGAGAATGAAAGAAATTTACTGCTCTGTCGGGTGGAAGAAGCATGATGAAGAAAAGATTAAAAAAGTATTTCAATCAAGCAACGTAGTAGCGATTGCTTATGATAAAAATAAAATAACAGGGTTTGGCAGAGCTCTTTCAGACGGTGTATTTAATGCTGCAATCTATGATGTTGTGGTTGATGAGCATTATCAGAACAAAGGAATTGGACATCAAATTATAGAAAACCTGCTTGCTCAGCTTAAGAATGTTTCTTGCGTTCATCTTGTTTCCACATCAGGCAATGAAGAGTTTTATAGAAAAGCAGGGTTTCGTGAAATGAAAACCGGTATGGCTCGTTATTTAAACCCGTCTTTAGCAAAAGAATATTTAGAATGAGCTATATCTCTATCTTAAAAACTGAAAAAAGCAAAGGCTATACTATACGCTTCACTACGCTGGAAGCCATTTGTGAAGTGCTAGATTGTCAGCGGGGGGAATAGTACCAGATGAATAAAAAAAGAGGACGTAGATAAAATCTACGGCCTTTTTTCTTTCTGGTGTTAAGACTTTGTAATTTGTATATTTCAATTCAGTATTATATGGTATTATTTTCTTTAGTTAGGAGGTATTTGAAATGAGTGTTTCAAAAGAAAATAAGCCGATTTTATTAACGGTTATTCTGCTGGCGGCTGCTTTTGTAGTGTTTTTTTCGAATCGGATATTCCCACTAAATTCAATTTTCCCAAATAGAAGCGGTGATTTGACCATTCCGCTGTGGCTATTTTTTGCAATAGACGTTGGCTTTATTGTGGCATTAGTTTTAGGAGTCCGAACAAAAAAGCCGAGCGTTGTGTGGTTTAGCATAATCGCAAACAGCATCTTTTTTGTGTTGCTTTCTAGCTTGATGTTTTTATTAGCGATTGCAAATGGAATTTCGGAACAGTAAGCTGATTATCTCTATTTTAAGTGAATGAAAAGGATTTAGAGAGGTTGATAGATATGATGATAGGCGGTCCTTTACTGATTGCCCTGCTGCCAGGTGTACTTGTACTCCTTGTAACCTGGCTGTTCAGAAAGATGAAGTGGAACAAAGTTATTAGAATGCTTCCGTCCATGCTTACCGTTCTTGCCGCCACCGTGCTTTTTTATATTGGCTATGTAGAAGTAAGAGGGTTTGAAGGTGCTGGCTATTTGTTTTTATCCGTATGTTTACTGTTGTTTGCAACTGTTGCATTTATCATTGCCAAAAAACCTGTACGATAATTTTTATAAACTTTATAAATTCTTTATAAATCCCTCCTATACTACGTGTAGGAGGGATTTAATATGAAAAATATTATTTTAGAGGTAAAGAGCGTTTCAAAAAAAGTAAGGCGTCGCCACTTAGTAAAAGAAGTATCGTTTCAAATCAGTGAAGGAGAAATATGTGGACTGCTAGGGCCAAACGGTGCTGGTAAAACGACCTTAATTCGTTTGTTGACGGGGTTGATTAAACCAACTGGGGGAGAAGTTTTTATTAATAGCAAAACCATTCTTTCACAAAGAAAAGAAGCGCTGCAAAGCGTTGGTGCAATTGTGGAGTCGCCCATCTTTTTTCCTTATATGACGGGAAAAGAAAACCTGACAAATTTAGCCCGATTGCATTCATTTTCGACAAAACAAGAAAGGCAGCAAAGAGTAAAAGAAGTACTTGATATCGTAGGATTAACCGGCAGAGAAAACGATAAAGTTCGAACGTATTCTCTAGGGATGAAGCAAAGGCTCGGAATTGCTCAAGCTCTTTTAGGTGACCCGGACTTATTAATACTGGATGAGCCCGCCAACGGCTTAGATCCAATGGGGGTACGTGAACTGCGCGAGCTGCTTTTCACCTTAAAACGTGACTATAACAAAACGATTTTAATCTCTAGTCATTTGCTGGATGAATTACAGCGAGTATGTGATCAAATTGTTGTGATGAGAGAAGGAGAGTTAATATGGGACGGCGCTCTGGACCAGTTAGCATCTGGTAAAAATCTTGAAGATGCGTTTGTAGAGCTGGTGTCGCAATGAAGGAGCTGTTAGTAGCGGAGTGGGAAAGACTTTGGAAAAGAAAAGTGGCGTGGCTGACTTTTCTATTAGTGCCGTTGGTACTGTTGGTCGCTTCTTCCTATCTCCAAAAACAAAATGGAGCACTCACAGTCGATTTACCAGAGTATACGTTTGCGGGAAACTTTCCTGTACTGAGCTTAGCTGAAATGTTATTTACCGTTTTTAATGCCATGTTCTTAGTTTTTATTACGCTCGTGGTTACCGGCGAATACCGGTCAGGACAGCTGCGAATGGTTATGATACGATCATATTCGTTTAAAGAAATCATCCTAGCAAAAGCCGCAGTGATTCTGCTGTTTAATGCACTGTTTTTTATTACGTATTTTTGTATGAGCTATGTGATAGGCTTTCTGATGTTTGAACACCCGCAAAGCTACTTTGTGTTTTATCACAGTCATGCTTTTAACATAAAAGAAGCACTAGTATATAATCTTTCGTTTTATGGATATGCCTACTTAACGACTATTGCGATATGCTGTGTGCTGTTTTTTATCTCTGTTATCAGCAAAACGACCACTACGGCTGTTGGAGTTGGGGTTGCTTTTATACTGATTTCCTTTTCGTATCCTACTTTATTAAGAGGATTTAGGCAGTGGATGAGTGAAGAGCTCTTTGGACAGCTGTTTTTTACTTCCGTACCGATGATTCAATGGCAGGGGATCACAGTCATGATGGCAGAGAAACCGCAGTTTGTAGGCTGGAATTTCGGCGTGTTAGGGTTTTATATTTTATTCTTTGGTGGTTTAACGTATTTAGCTATTCGAAAAAAAGAATCATTTCTATAAAAGGAGAGAAGACATGATGACAGGACTTTTTATCAGTGAATTAGAGCGAACGTTTAAACGAAAGAAAACAGCGGTGGTACTAGGTGTGTACATAGGGTTACTTGCTTTTAGCTGGTTCTTTTTCTTTCAAAGGGGAGGCATTTCATTTTTTGATGCGGCTCATGACGTGAAAATTGATTCTTTAAATTCAGCACCGCTGCTTCTTCGAGACCTATCGTTTGTGATTACGTTTATTGTCATTCCTATGTTTGTGGCAGATAGCTTTAACGGCGAGTATACGTCGGGAGCTCTGCGCATGGTACTAATTCGACCGCACCATCGCGTGAAGCTGTTTTTTGTAAAGTGGGCGGTTCAATGTTTACTAGTTTTTATTATTCTTTGTATTACGTGGGTAGTGGGGACATGCCTTGGGAAAATGGTTATGCCTCATGTGAATGAAACGACGTTTTTAGGCGGACATACGCTAGGGACTTTAGGGGCGTTACTATATTCGCTGAAATTTTACGGCATTTGTTTTTGCATCTTTATAGCGGTTATTAGTATCGGGAGTATCCTGAGTGTTCTTATGCCTAATTCCATTTTATCTTACGTCGCAACCATTGGTGCTTTAATTGGGAGTGTGTATGTGTCAGATAAACTAAGCTTCTTTTTCTCGGTAACCGATTCTGTTTTTCATGAATTAAGCAGGCCAAACTCTGAATTTTTAGTGAACCTATTATTTCCAATTTTGCTTATTAGCCTTATAATAAACCTATTCGTATGGAAAAAGAAGGAATGGATAGGGTGAGATGGAGATGAAGCAAACAATTTTACTAGTGGACGACGAAAAAGACATTATTTCATTTATGAAAGATGCGCTGCAAGATGAAGGATATGAGGTGGTGTTCGCTTACGAAGGGCAAGAAGCGTTAAAAAAGCTAAAGATAAATCCAGACTTAATTGTGCTGGATGTGATGATGCCAGGCATGGACGGCTTTGCACTTTGTGAAATGATCCGAAAAAGCATATCATGCCCCATTATCTTTCTAAGTGCCAAACAAACGGAGCAGGACCGAGTAAAAGGACTATTAGTGGGTGGAGATGATTACTTAGTTAAGCCTTTTAGCATGAAAGAACTAAAAGCCCGAATTTACGCCCATCTGCGCCGAGAGCAGAGAATTAACAGTAACTCCTATAACAGGCTTCACTTTGGAGAGTTAACCATTGATTTAAATGGCTATCAAATTTTACATAACAATGAAGTAATTCCGTTTACTTCAAGAGAATTTGAGATTATTCATTTCCTCGCTCTTCATCCAGGTCAGGTGTTTACACGTGAGCAGCTGTATGAAAAAGTTTGGGGCTACGACGCGGAAGGGGATTCGTCTACGATTACAGAACACGTGAAGAAAATTAGAGCAAAACTATTAAAGTATGACGAAACGCCTTATATCTCAACCGTTTGGGGAATTGGCTACAAATGGGTAAAATAAAAAAATGGATGAACCGGGCGACGTTAAAAGCGCAGTTTGTTTTATCTTTTCATTTAATTTTGCTGTACAGCCTGCTTGCGACGCTTTTAACGTGGGGAATTGTCATCTTAGTGAACTGGTTTCTTATGCCCGGAGCACTGAATCCAGCAAATTATTATGAAAAACAAATTCCTGATATTTTGCAGTTTGTGAATAAAAAAGAGGATGCGCTTCTTTCGAAAGATGTTCAAAGCCAAGTAGAAGCGGTGATTCCGCTAGAAGGAATGGATTATCAAATTATAACTAAAGAAGGACAAATCGTGTATGGATCCATGTCCACTTCATACATAAAAAATAAACGGGATCTTTATTCTCAGGTCAATACAAATATCCACTCAGGTAAATATATTATAAAAGTTTATCCGCTTTTTAATTCAAAAGACGAAGTAAACGGGGCGATTGCGTTAAGATATCAATTAAATGTGGCTTCGGCTAATCCAAATATTAAATGGATTGTTGCGCTTGTCACATTTGTATCGCTAGCCAGCCCGTTTCTTTACTTTTATTTGTTTGCTTATTTGTTTGGAAGACGATTTAGCAAAAAAATTGAACGGCCTTTTAATGAGCTGATGACCGCAGCCAAAAATATTCAGCATAATAATTTGGATTTTTCGCTGTCCGTCACTCAAGACGCAAAAGAATTAAGTCAGCTGCTGCATGCCTTTGAAGAAATGCGAAAAGAATTAAAGCAATCGCTATCTAAACAGTGGCAGCTAGAAGAAGACCGCAAAGATATGACAGCTGCGATTGCGCATGATTTACGAACGCCTCTTACGATTATTCACGGTCACACCGAAATTTTAGTAGAAGGAAGCAAAAAGGACCCGGAGAGGCTTAATCGATATTTACATACGATCTACACAAATACACAGCGTTCGATTCAACTATTAAATCAGCTGCAAGAAGTATCTGTCATAGAAAATCCGGGCTTTACTGTAAAACGGGAACCTATTGATATCTATACATTTGTTCATGAGAAAGCGGATGAGTTTCAGCTTTTATGTCAAAAAAAAGAGATTGCATTTGTATCTTCAATTAGTGTAGAAGATGCATCCAATCAATTTTACGGAGATCCTCAGCGCATTTCTCAAGTATTAGATAATATCATCACAAACTGTATTCGCTACACGCCTGAACGAGGGGAGATAGCTTGGAAGACAGTCATTCATCATAACGAAGTAATCTTTGAAATATATGATACGGGTCCCGGCTTTGCGTTATCGAACAAAGATCAGCTGTTTAAAAAGTTTTACAGAGAAGATGCGTCAAGAACAAGCGGCCACGGAAACTTGGGGCTAGGTCTTTACATTGCTCATTCCATAGTGAAAAACCACGGAGGAAGCATCACAGCGGATAATAAGGAGACGGGAGGAGCATTGTTTAAGATTGTTCTTCCGGTGGGAAAGAAGTAAACGCATAAAAAAAGAACCCTCAAAAAAGAGAGTTCCAAAAAGGGTAAGTAAGAAAGAAATGTACATGTTCCTTTGGGGGGACTGCATCTGTACAGTGAAATTCATACCCCATATACATCTGTTGAAACGTTGAAAAATAATCCAATTACAAAAAATAGACGATGATATGTTTTATAATCTATTAAAAAGACTGCAAAGCGGTTGTATCCTGTACTTTGCAGTCTTTTTCTAGTTTATTTGCTTAAGAAGTTTCTCATGAATTCATTTACTTTTTCTGGCTGCTCATGCTGAGGAGCATGCCCTACACCATCTAAGCGGTGAATCGTTACGTTTGGAACGTACTCTTCAATTCCATCTAAATTACTGTTTTCAAACGCTTCATCTGCATTTCCCCATACAATTAAAGTCGGAGAGTGAAATACTTTATGCGGAAGGGCAACAGGTTTATGAACGCGCTCTTCAAACGGATAAAGAGAAGACGCACGGTAGTAGTTAAGCATGGATTTCATCGCATTCGGCTGATTCCACGCCTCTACGTATTTAGCTTCTTCTTCTTTTGTTAAATAGCCTTTTTTGATGCCAGGCTCCGTCAGCATGTTTCTTAGCTTTTCACTATTATTTGCGAGTAGCTCATCTTGAGAATTTGGCTGTTGGAAAAAGCTCATATAGCTGCTTGCTTCTCGTTGAGCAGGGTTTTCAGCAAGCTCTCTTATAAATGTATAAGGATGCGGTGCATCGAACATCACTAACTTTTTGACATACTGCGGATACGTATAAGCAAATGCCCATGCTACAGCGCCGCCCCAATCGTGTGCTACTAACACACACTCTTTTTCACCAAATGCTTCAATTAACTGTTTTACATCTTCCATGAGAAGAGGCATGCTGTAAGAAGAAATTTCTTCTGGCTTATCTGATAAGTTATAGCCTCGCATATCTACCGCTACCACGCGGTAATCTTTCGAAAACTCTTCTAACTGATGGTGCCACGTATACCAAAAGTAAGGGAATCCATGTAAAAATAGCATAAGCTCGCCTTCACCTTTTGTCACGTAATGGAGGTTTACATCATTCACTTTTACATAACCGTCTTTAAACATCTTACTCATCCTTTCGCTTTTAACCTTTATTATAGAAAAACTTTACTCTTTATTACTTGATGCATCAACTAATAAGGTTTCTTTACGCGATAAATGAGCTATAAAGCTCTTTTAAAACCCTTATTTTGGTTATTGTTTGTGAAATATAACCCCATTGTTATTCTGAATAATTGTAATCTATTAGAAAAACTTGGAATTTGAAAGAGTATGTAATAAGATAGTATATGATAAATATTTCCATATATAGGAGGAGACATATGCAAAAGAAAATTCTACATACGGTGCTTTCACTTGCAGTAGGAGCAGGAATGTTTGCCGTTGGCGGAGTTCCTACTCAAGCTAAGAGTCAAGATCAAAAGATAAGTAACACATACACAATTGCTTTTAAAAATGGATTACCAGATAATTATCAAGAAGTTATCCAAAAAGCAGGTGGGAAAGTCACCAAAGCTCTGCCTGAGGTAGGAGGAATAGAAGCTCAATCTGAACAGGCTTCTTTTCTTAACAATTTAAAAGGTAATTCTTCAATCGAAGCTGCCAACAGGGAAATTCCTCTAAGCTTGGACAAAACAGCATATAGTCCTTACAACTATCAGTCTAGTATTATCAGCTCACAGGATGCAGAGAATTATTGGGACTCTCAGTGGGATATTCAACGAGTGACAAATGGCGGAAAATCTTATGATGTAGAAACAGGCGGATATAAAAATAAAGACGGTAGTACAACTCATAAAGCAGTGGTGGGAGTTATTGATACGGGTATTGATGAGTCTCATCCTGATTTAAAAAATAATATACTAGGTGGACGTAATCTTGTTCCGGCTGGAATGGATGAATCTGAAACTGGGGATCCCGCAGATATAAAAGATCGCAATGGACACGGTACGCATGTTGCCGGGATCATCGGAGCGAATGGAAAAGTAAAAGGAGTAGGACCAGAACTAGGAATACGTTCTTATCGCGTACTGTACTCAGAGCAAGCTCTTGGAATGCCTACTTGGATTATAGACGGAATTATTGCCGCAACCAATGATAAAGTCGATGTTATTAATATGTCTCTTCGTTTCTATAATAATAACAAAATGACTATCGAAGGAGAAAGCTATAAATCAATCGCTGAAACGCTGCTTTGGAAAAGAGCTATTCAATACGCCGTAAAAAATGGCGTAACGGTCGTAGCCGGTAGCGGAAATGAAAGTTTGAATTTAGATAATAAAAAGGAAGTAAATGACTTTTTAAATACCCTGTATGAACCGTATGGAATAAGTGTCAAAGGTCCTGCAACTGTCGTGCCGGCACAAATGCCAGGAGTGATTAATGTCTCGGCTTCTACAAAATGGTCTACTCAGCAGCTTGCTTTCTACTCTAATTATGGAAACAGTGCTATTGACGTAGCGGCTCCAGGAGGGGATTTTGGAGAGAAATATGCCAAAACCAATGATCCAGCAGCGGCTGATCCAAGCAATTTAATCCTAAGTACATGGCCGACTTATTTAGGGGCTTCCTATGAGTTAAATGCCGGTACTTCCATGGCAACTCCTCAAGTAGCTGGAATTGCAGGAGTTCTTAAAGCCGCTCATCCTGAGTATAAACCCGCTCAAGTAACAGCACGTATTAAGCAAACAGCTTTTGACTATGGAAAAAAAGGACACGACGCTTTATTTGGTTCAGGAGAAGCAAATGCTTATAGAGCGTTAAAAGATATAAAGAACTAGTGCTCGTAATGACTACAGCAAAAAAGTCTCTCTAAAAACTGTTTTTTAGAGAGACTTTTTTGAAAAATTATAATCTTGAGCATTAGTTCTTTCTTAAAACTCACCGGCCTTGGCAATTCCTAAATTCGATTCAAAGTCAGTAATGTACACACAGGCATTCGTATATTTGTCATATGATTTATAGCTAAAGTCTCTGCTTACATTATAATCTCCACTTATAGGTTTATAGGATTGAATCGATTTAATTTGATCGTTGAGAGACAAATCAAAATTATGAGTGGCTTTTTTTAATTGTTCGAGCTGGAGCTTGGTGAAACTATCGCGATGCTTTTGGATTTCGTCTTGCATGAGCTCTATTTTATATTTAGATACGGTGTTGATATGATTAATCGCAGGCCCCATATCTTTTTTTATTTGTGCTTCAGAAGAATGAAAGTGTTTATCATCAAATGAGTCTAACACGTTACTGCTTCCTTCCCAAGTTTTTGTTGCATCTATCATGTCATGCATATTGTTCATTAGCGTAACTTCATAAATAGTCTTACTTGAATTGAATTTTTTATAGGATTTTACATACTCTTTTTCTGTCAAAGTATCTACGTCTTTTGCTAAGTGGGCTATGCTTTCTTTTAGCTCGCTATCACTTTGTGTTTCTATTTTTGACGTACTATTGATAGACGCAGACAGCAAGTTGAAATCGTTTTTATAGCTTTGAAACGTTTTATCTTCTATCTTTCCATCACTATTAATTAAGCGTTCACACTCGTTTTGCAGAAATTTCAGCTCTATGGCCAGCTCTTTCTTTGCCTCGCTTCCATCTATGCTCTCATTGTTTGAACTTGTGTGACTGCACCCCATTAATCCAAGCGCCAAAGCTATCATAATGGTTCCAGTTGTTATCTTGCTTATGTTCCTCATGTTGAAACTCCATTTCTATTTGTTTATTACTTACTTATAAAGACTATATCATATAAATGGAATATTTATCTTTACATGCTATTAAATGTTACATTTTGTATAGGTAAACTTAAAAAAGTATTATAATGGAATTTATAAAAATAGTACTAAAAGAAGATAAAGGTAATAGAAAAATTAATTATGCACTTATACTTTTTTACTGTTAATTTGACTTCTAAAGGAGGAAATCAATATGGGTGGAATCTCTAAAACCCCTGAACCACCTTATTATGCCGTTATTTTTGCTTCTGAAAGAACGGAAGGTGAGAAGGGTTATGGAGTTATGGCAGACAAAATGGTAGAGCTTGCTTCTGCACAAAAAGGCTTTTTAGGAATAGAAAGTGCCAGGGACAAAGATTTAGGCATTACCATTTCATACTGGGATTCTTTAGAATCAATCAAAATGTGGAAAGAAAACTCAGCCCACCGCGCAGCCCAGCACAAAGGGAAAACAGAATGGTATCAAAAGTTTTCGCTTAGAGTTTGTAAAGTGGAAAGACATAGCTTTTTTGAGATGTAAGGCGTATATGGTTGATTGTTTTAAAAAAGGGGAGAAGCCTTTATATTTATAGCTATTATAGGATTTATAGCCGTTTTCATCACTTTATGTTCATTAGAGGCAAAGCTAAGAACGATCCTTAAACAAAATCATAGAGTTATTGAATTACTTGAGAATGAGAAACAGAATAGAGAGTAAGAAAATGTTAATGAGCTCACCGTTTATAATATCATCTCCTGACTTTAGTTACGGGAGATGTTTTATTTTAAGTTTAATATCAAAACAAAAGTTTAGAAGTGCATAAAAAAACCTCAGTAGGAGGTCTAGTTATTACTTTTTAAAAAAAGCACTTATAACAAGCTCATTTACTGTCGCTTGTCATCTAGAGGCTGTGTTAAAAGCTAATTATAAAGTAAAGTTATATTTATCGTTTCACCAGAAAAAATGAGCTGAACTTCTTTATTTCTTACTCGTGACCTTTCATTTAATCACCGTATTTTTTTCTGTACATGAGAAACGTTATTAAATATATAACTGAAATCATCGTCAGAAATATTAGCGTTGAAATGCCAATGCCATCATAAGAACTTTTCCCTTGAAAAGTCCGATAAATGGACTCTATAACTTCTAAAATCAGCATACCTATAACTACCACAAATGCGTATGATTGAGCCTTCGTGCTGATAAACTTCTTCCTTTCATCACCTTTTCGAGAAGATGATGTAACAAAAATCAAAATACCGCAAACTAACAGGATGAATGAATACACAATTCTAACCCAATCCATTCTTACTCCTCCTTGTTAAAAATGTAAAAAGTATTTTACATTATCGTTGTATCATCAGTTCCAAAAATGTCAAACTCTTTTTACATTGTAAATTATTTATATATAAGAATCGCTATAGAAGAGTGGATATCTTTAAATGGATTTTATAACACAAAGTCATGTTATGAAGTGACTTAAATCAACTACACTGCTAAAATGGAAGTAACAGGAATTTTTATGTTTCACTAACTAAAAGTGAGGTGAGTTGTTTGGTTTTTCATAAAAAAACGGTGTCTCTGGTCGCTCTTTTTTTACTGCTGTTAGTAATAAGTTCAAATTACGTGTTGTATCATTCTTCTTTTGGAATTCAGTCTTTGCCTGCTGATCTCAACGGAGTGGTAGTAGGATCTATTTTAGATTTAAGCCTTGTGGCTCCGCTCTTGTTTCTAGCTTGGCAACGTAAGTTCAGCGTAAAATATTTTATTGTATTAATGGCCACAGGTCTTATTGCTGCGCGTTTTATCATTCCAAGTGAATATTTAGCTTCTTTTCAGTCGGTTATGTGGCTAGGCGTTGGCATAGAAGGGGTACTCATTTTCTTTGAACTTTCGCTGCTGTTTATGCTGGCTAAAAACGTACCGCCTATTTTGAAAAGAGTCAAATCAAGCTCTTTACCGCTTTTATTTTCCTTTTCGCGGGCTATAAACGAAAAGTTTCCCAAACAAACGTTTATACACATACTGTGTTCAGAAATGCTGATGTTTTACTATGCGTTTGGAACGTGGAAGAAGCAGCCGAGTACTGAAGGGGATACGTTTACTCTGTATAAACGCTCAAGTTTTATTACATTTCAAATTATGATTATTCACGCGATTGTTATTGAAACATTAGGGCTTCACTGGCTCCTGCACAACACGTCAATCATTCTTTCAGTTGTTTTACTGTTCCTTAATATTTACAGCATTGTTTTCTTTATAGGAGACATTCAAGCATTAAGGCTTAACCCTTTACGAGTGGAAGATGATCGTATATACGTTTCGTTTGGCTTAGCCAAGCGTATGGAAATCTCTTTTAAAGATATTGAAGAAATAATAGAAGACACTCACATCCTCGAACAAAAAATACCTAACACTACGATTGAATTTATTGCACGTGATTTTGAAAAAGTTTATCCAGATCTTTTATTAACACTAAAGTCTCCAGGAGAGGCGACACTTTTTATGGGGATTAAAAAGAAATACAAGCAGGTCGCCATTCGTGTAGATGATCCTCATGCGTTTAAGAAAGTAGTCAAAGAACGTTTGGAGAAAGCTCAGCGAGATGAGTTGATCTAGAATTCTAGAAAGATAAGACCTTATAGAGATATCTATAAGGTCTTTTTGCTGTTGATTAGTTACCGGACATAAATAGTGAAGTGTTAGCTGTATTTTAGTAAAATGGAAGTAATAGGTAATGTAGTGAAGGGGGATAGGGTATGGGAATTTTTTTTAGAGGAAAAGAGAAGTATTTAAACTCTATAGAATGGCTATCTGAAAACTCAATCCATTTAAGCAAACCAACTGAATGTAAGCCGCAAGAGTTTGAATTTCTCCGTCATATCGTAAAAGATAAGAGAGTTGTGTGGTTAGGGGAAAACGGTCATAACATAAGAGAACATAATATGATGAAGTCAAAAATAATAGAATTTCTACATAAAGAAATGAATTTTACCGTACTGGCATTTGAAAGCGGATTAGCTGAATGCTACAGCGCTAATGAGTTAAAGAAAGAGTTTACAGATGAAGACTTTTTAAAAAACGCGATTTATTCTTTATGGGCAACAAAAGAAAATCTGTCTTTGTCTCAGCTAATAAAGAACTCAGATTTAAATTTAATAGGAATAGATAGTAATCCTTCTTCTAATCCAGATCTTTTCATAAAATTTGTTCAGCAGCTGAGTCCCGTAGTGTCTAAAGACGTAATAGAAAAGATAGAATACATTGAAGCAGGCGTATATAAATGGTACTACCAGCTAGGGCAATATAAAGCGAGAAGAAAAAAAGTCCCAGCAGAAATGCTGCATGAGTTTGAAGAGTTTAAAGAAAAAGCAAGCGCAGTAATAGCGGACTTAGAAGCTTATCTACATGAAGAATACGTTTTGTATCTTGAAAATCAAGAGCTTGCATGTAAAGTTAAAATAATTATTCGATGCCTGCAAAATCGCTTATATTTTGTTAACCATATTCACCATAACCACCGAACCTATAAAAAAGTAAGAGAAAAAAGGATGAAAGAAAATCTAGAGTGGGTTTGTCAGGAGTTGTATCCTGACGAAAAAATTATTATTTGGGCCCATAATCTTCATATTTTCAAGCAATACAAAACGTTTACGGGATTTGAACCTCTAGGAGCAATTGTCTCTAATAAAATAAAAAAACAGTCTTATTACTTAGGCTTATTTATGTATGAAGGTGAAATACATACGGATACAGGGCAGCCATACAAAATAGAGAAGCCGCCTAAAAAAAGTCTAGAAGATTACATGCATCAAGTGCAGTCACCGGCGTTATTTACGGATTTCTCACAGCTTGAAAAAAACTCAGACAACAAGTGGATATTCACTAAAACGATCTTTTTAGAAAGCGGTACTATGCCGACTTTATTTGTACCGCGTGATCAGCTAGACGGTGCTTTATTTGTTGAATCTGTTTCTCCGCCCGAGTATCTTAAGCGCAATAAAAATAAATAAAAAATCGTAATGAACCAAGAAGAGGTGCACATTGAAAATCTATACATGCAGTAAAGAAAACGGCAAAAAAGTAGAAAAATATCAGTCGCATTTAGCTACTTACGTAAAAATGATTCAAACAAACGAAGCGGCTACGATTGGCTATATGTATATAGATGGAGAAGGAACGGTAGGACATCACCCAGCGCCTATACCTCAGCTGTTTATCGTAGTCGAAGGTGAAGGATGGGTAACAGGAGGAGATCAAAAACGAGTATCCATTAAACGTGGAGAAGCGGCGATGTGGGAAAAAGGAGAGTGGCATACGTCGAGAAGTGAAGAAGGCATGACGGCCATTGTCATTCAATCCGAGGAGCTACATCCTGAAACATTTATGGAGAGAAAAAAGCACGCTTAGATAAATTATCTAGGCGTACTGCTTTCTTATAAAATGCCAAAATTTTTAAGGGCAAATTCAATTCCGTCTTCACCGGATTTCTTCGTAACAAAATCAGCAGCGCTTTTTAACTTATCAGATCCATTTCCCATCGCAATTCCAAGGCCGGCTAACTCGATCATATCAATATCGTTTTCGCCGTCTCCAAATGCGATAGCTTCGGAGTGATCGATGTTAAAATAGTTTAAGACGTTTAGGATAGCTACCGACTTTGTGATTTCTTCTTGAAGAACACTTACGACAAAAGGATGCCACCTTTTGAACATTAAATGAGGAAATCGCTGTGCATACTGTTCAGCCGTTTTTTCATCAGCGAATAAGCACATTAAATAAATATCTTCATCGTAAATACGCTCACTTATTTGAGGATAATCACTAAGCGATAATGTTTCGTTCAGGGCTTTTAAAATATTTTCATCTTTGACACCGTTCATGCTGAGCTCTTTTGTGTAAAATGAAAGACCGTGATTTTCTGATGCAGCGTATTCAAAAACTTCGCGCACAGCGTGCTTATCCATAGACAGCTTATGAATGATTTCTTCATTATGTACAGTAAACGCTCCGTTTGCGGTAATGAGCGTATCTATACCTAATTCTCTAATTTCTTCACAGAGAGATAAAGGCCTTCCGGTAGCGGCTACGATTTTTAATCCTTTGTGCTTTAAACTTTTTACAATCTCTCGAGTTTTGGTGGAAATCGTCCCGTTTTCGTGATGAGTAAGAGTTCCGTCCACGTCAAAGAATATAATTTTATAGCTCATAGTAATCTCCTTGCTTAAACAGCACGCTCTTTTTTTATATTTACAAGCAGTAGCGAACAGGCAAAAATAGCACCTACATATAAAAACGCCGAAACAACCGGTTTATGTAAAAAAGCAGTATGATTGTATGAAGAGTCATACAAGTAAAGAGCGGCTAGAAATAGAAAAGGCAGTAGTTTTTTCATGTTGTCACCTCCTGGTTTTATTATACATATTTCCCTTGTATTTGTATGTAATCTTAATAAGAGTGATAGAATAATAGTATTTTACATAAGCAAAGAGAAAGAGAAGTGACGAATATGACTGTACATCACTATATAGGATCTCCTTATGAATTGCCTACAGGAAGTTTTGGCACAAAAGAAAAGTTGATTACAATCTATGAAAAAGAAGAAGATGCGTACGGTATTAGTGTTAATCGTTTAACTGACGGGCATAGCGACATCAAGCATGTATTCACCTTGCCTTATGTATACGAATTATCTTGTGATCCACATCCTAAATCAATAAGAGAGCTGTTTACTTATATTGAAGAACAGCTGATAGAGGGCTGTCACATTGAATTATATTCATGCTTAGACGGTGATGAAGCGACAGAAAAAGATTCTAGTTTAGACATGAGTATTAACTTGAAAACCTTGTATTTCGGAAAGCATTATAAATTAGATAGAAAGAAGTACATCGATGAATTAGGGGAAGTGTTTGCATTTGAAGATAAACAATTCGTAGTGGTGGTGAAATGACTGGGTAGGCCTATAGTCTTCTAATAAGACTATAGGGTAAGCTGTAGATTTCTATTTACAAAAAAGGTTTGATATACGGAAGACTCAAACCAAAATAAATAAAGCACGACATCAGTAAGTAACAGCCAATCACACTTCTTCTAACAGGTTTAGAAGCTTTCTTCAACCAGCCCCAGTGCTTATCGTCATAGTCAAAGATAAAGTAATCTAAAATCACAGATAACGTGATAATAGCAGCAATTATTAATAGACCCATATGTATCCTCGCTTTCGATTTATGAAATTATTCCCATTTATAACAATATACCTTATTATTCCATTCATTACAAAGTCATACTTCTATAAACGGTTTATTGATACTACTATATTATGGTAAAATTCACAGAGTGTAGTAGGATCATTTTCTAAAGAAAGGTGTGAAGAAGTTGGATGTCGTAAAAGAAGTGAAGCTATTAAAATATCAAATGAGTCTTATGAAGCACATGATTAACGCAGAGGAACATCCTTTTTTTATGTTTGCGATTGATCATGAATTTGAAGAAAATCAAGTGAAGGCATTCTTGAAGATACTAGGTGTGTTTAGCTGCCGAATATATGGTGAAGACATTTCCGTATGGTATCAAAATGATCAGCTATTCTCTCAATTTAATCTTCCGTTGGATAAACTATATGCGTCAGAACAACCAACTTTAGAGGAATTAAAATCGGTTGTTGCTAAGATCTTTTATCAGGAATTTGAACTAGAATATTTATTGTGCAGTTTAAAGAAGCAGTGTATTCAAATGGAAGTGTGTGACTTTTTCTTGCAGCGTTTAAAAACAGATTTGAAATAATAATTTAAGCTGTTTTAAACAGAGAGATTTCAAATAGAAAGAAGGCTAATTGGAGTGGCACGAATCATTAACTTTTGGTCATTTATTTTGTCGTTACTGTGGGTTGGTTTATTTTTCTTTGCTTTTAATCACCCTTCATTATTAAATATAAATTTTTGTGTAGCGATTATTCTATTTTTCACCGGCATCGCAGGGTTCTTTGGAATAAACAATTGGGTATCGGCTGTGAGAAGTATTTTGACAGTAGTAATTAGTGCTGGATTAACTCTAGTGACGGGATTTATTATCTTCATCGGCAATCTTTTTTCATAGCATGTACATAAAAGTACTACTAAAGGTTCTCGTGTAGAGAACCTTTTTTTCGTGCAGATGCAATTATCTAGAAAATAAAAATAAAAATATAAAAACCTTTTTATAAAACGCTTCGTCTAAGAACAAGAAAGGAGAGGCAGAAGTGAAAGAACTAACCGTAGAATGGATACACGTGCAAGACAAAGAACTAGTGATAGATGAAATTATGGATCGATATGGACAGGAAATCTTGCAGCTGGCTTACTCATATGTAAACAGCGTAGCGGTTGCGGAGGATTTGACGCAGGAGATTTTTATTAAATGCTACAAAAATCTTTACAAGTACAGCGGTAGATCCAAGTTTCGGACGTGGTTATGGCAAATCGCAATTAACCACTGTAAAGACTTTTTAAAAAGCTGGTACAACAAAAACATTATACCGGCGACAGACTATTTTCCAAATCATATAAGTGAAAAAGAAAACATAGAGGAAGCTGTTATTCAACACGAAGAAGACCACGAGCTGATGTCAGCTGTTATGAAGCTGCCTACCAAATATAAAGAAGTGATTTACCTCTTTTACTATGAAGAATTGTTAATTAAAGACATTGCGCTCGTAACCAAAACCGGAACGAATACAGTAAAAACAAGACTGAGGCGTGCAAAATCACTTTTAAAAGAAATGCTGGAGGAATGAGTCATGGATAAACGTCTTAAAAATCTTAGAAAAACAATGAATCGTGAAGTGTTTGCTCAGCTAAAATTTACGGAAAGTCATAAGAAAAGCATTCGAGAAAAAATAAAGCAAGAGACTCATAGCGACGAAGAAATTCTGATTGCTATGATGCAGCTGCTTGTGCAGGAGAAAACGGGCTATGAGTTAGTCAGCTTACTGCAAAGCCGAGGAATTTTAAATTTCAAAGAAAACGAAGGGTCTTTATATGTCATCCTGCATCGACTAGAGCTAAAAGGTGTATTGACGAGCAGCTGGCAAGAAGACGGAGCAAAGTTTTATCAATTAAATAAAAAGGGGCGCAGGCTACTTAAAAAAGTGGCAGAGCAGCCATTATCTAACCACATAAGTTTTAAAGAAATACTAGAGGGGTGAAGGAGTATATGGGTGAACAAAGAAATTCATTTTTAGAACAAGTGCAATCGCAAATTAAATCAAAAGAAGCCAGGGCATTTGTTTCCATGGAATTGCATCATCATTTAAACGAAGTGAAAAACTATTGGCTGCAAAAAGGGATAAGCGAAGACCAAGCAGAAGCCAAGGCTGTTACTCAAATGGGAAATCCCATCAGCATTGGTCAAAGTCTTAACCGTATTCATCGACCGAAAGTAGACTGGATGACCTTAATTTTATTTGTAGCTGCTCTTCTTTTAGGGTTTCTGCCACTGCTGTCCCAAGGGTATATGAATGATAATCATTTTTCTATGTATAAGGCTATCTTTGTAGTTTTAGGTGGGGTTTTAGCTCTTGGCATGATGTTGATAGACTATAGAAAGATGGCCAATAAAGGATGGATGTTCTATTTATTAGGTACTGCACTCTTATTGTTCCTCACAAGGCATTTTAACACCGTCGTAGACGGTCAAGCTGTTTTTAAGTTAGGGCCTTTAAAAATGGAAGGTTTAATGGCCATTCCTTTTTTCCTTATGGCATGGGGAGGGTTCTTTCAAAGCGATCGCTTTAAAATGTGGAAATTTATTCTTTTGTTCATTCTGTCATCGTATTTCTTTTTACAATTCAGCCTTACAACGCTCTTTATATATGTAGCCATGACCTTTACGATGATCTGGTGGAGTAAGCTAAATAAAAAGAAAATAGCCATTGTCCTAGGAACTGGCTTTGCGTTAGTCGCTGCTTGGGGCATAATTGGATGGATGACCGTTGCTTATTATCAGAAGTATAGAGTTCTTTCATTTTTAAATCCCTATAACGCTGAATATTTAACATCCAAATTTGGACTCTTAGAAATACATCATCTATTTGTGGGTGCAGGGTGGTTTGGCAAGCATTCATTTGCGGATCAATTCATCCCTGAGGCTCATACTAACTTCGTCTTCTTAAGTTTTACGTATTATTACGGATGGTTATTTGCAGCAATTCTTATTGTGGTTCTTTGTTTAGTTGCTCTGAGAATTATATTTATTGCCCGAAATCTAAACGATACGTACAGCAAGCTTTTACTAGCAGGAGTTGTAATGGTCTATACTGTACAGCTAGTTGGGAACGTAGGAATGATTGCCGGATTCTTTCCTATGACAAATATGTCTTTACCGTTTATTAGCTATGGATTGATGCCGATCTTGTTAAATGCTTTCTTAATTGGAATTGTGTTGAGTATTTATAGACGTAAGGATTTAATGGTTACAAACACCTTACATGGTAATCAGCAATAGAGTATAGATCGTGAGACTTTAAGATCTGTTGCTTTTATGAGCAAATAATTCACTTCATAAAAACAAGTAAAACAAACGCTGACATCCAATTGTCAGCGTTTGTTTTATATCTAGAGCGGTTATAGGTTCTTTAATTCTTTGAGGTAGTTTCTCGGTTTTCATATATTTTCTCGATAATTTTATACGTAACACCAGTTAAAACAGACAGAATTAGCACCTTTCCTATAAGGTTAAGACCATAGTTATATTTTAGATAGTCTAATAGTACGGCATATACGAATACGCAGATGCCTAATATGACATGTTTCATAAAGAACTCCTTTATTGTTGACTGAATACGTCTATATTTTAACGTATAGAAGAGGGCTAAATCGTTAGCCCTCTTCTAGGTAAGCTTGTTCAGTGACCAGCTGTTTTTAACTCAGCTATTTACATTTAAAAGAATAGTCATTGGTAATTGGATTATGTATTTCTACTATCGCATCTCCGCCGTTATCATAACATTTTGAGGTGAACGTTTTTATTTCTGTACTATTAAAATAGCTAGAACAGTTAATCAACACAGAGATGACTAGCAGTAAAGTAAGTAGAACAATTATGATTTCTTTTATTCTGGATTCAACGATAGATTTAATTTTGTATTCTCCTTTGCAATTTCGCTTAAGTGTAGTAACGATGATTAAATAAGTAACGTTTACATTTTAGGAGCTTGATTTTCAACTATTTGAAAATCAAGCTTTTATTGTTTTACATAGAAATGTAAATGATTCTATATAAACTACGTTTTTATTCCATTGTCGTCCCGGCAAATACAAACGTAATAATCCCCAATACAAAGAACAGCTGAGAAATCACGCCTACTATACTGCAGATCAGCCCGGCAATCGCGAGTCCTTTGCCGCCTTGATTGGAAGCAGCTATTTCGTTTGATGCTTTTTTGTAGAGGATAATGCCGATAATACCTGTAATAAACCCGAGGATTGGAATAAAAATGGACAGGATACCTAGAGTTAGAGAAACAATAGAGTTGGTGTTTACTTGAGGTTTTGTATTAGTTTCCAATAGTTTCACTCCCTATGAATTATATTTTTTTGATTATACCATAAAAAGGAATAATATCCTTTTTACTAATAAAAGTAGAAATTTTTAGAATTATATGTTTCCCGGTATATTTTCTATACGTCATCTCATCAAACGTATAATGACATGTACAAAAAGAAATTTATTTTTTTGACTCCTATCTATAAGGAAATCGGTTTTGTGGGCTACATTAGATTAAATCTGCTTCATAAAACATTTAACCTAAATTAAGGAAAATATGATACAATAACCCATAAGGATGTGAATAAATGGAATTGTTTATACCGGATGCTTTAGTGTATTTATCATTTGCGATTATGACAGCATTCTTTGTACATGCTGCTATTAAACTAGCTACATTTCAAACAATACATAAGCACGTTTGTCTGCAGCAAAAAGACATGTATCTCATACAAAACGTAAATCTTTTACGTGCTCAGGATCTTATATGCTGCGTGTATCATAAATTTAAATTTATACATTCTGTTCAGAGACAAGAAGCAATAGGTGAACAAGACGATGAAGGTCCTTATTCGCCAGTGTTTTTTTCGTTTAACTAAAAAAATACTGGAGGAATATAGATGTTAAAACATAAAAAGAAGCTTTTCTTTATTGTTGTTTCCATCTTTCTACTTGCCGGATGTGATTCAGCAAACGTGATTCAAAGTTCGCACACTCACTTTTTTGATCACTATTTTATTTATCCTTTTTCACTGCTCATTTTGTTTATAGGAAATACGTGGCTTCATCAAAGCATTGGCTTTTCAATTATGCTTGTGACGGTGGGCGTACGTATGCTGCTGGCGCCTTTAAACGTTCTTCAATATAATATAAAAATCAGCTGAGCAATAAACGTATACAGCCTCAGCTTCAACAGCTAAAAGAGAAGTACAAAAATAAAAATCCTGAGAGTCAGCAGCAATATCAGCGTGAAATGATGGAACTGCTTAAAGAAAATGGAGCTAACCCGCTGATGGGATGCATTCCTTTACTAGTTCAGCTTCCAGTCTTTTCAATCGTGTACTATGCGATTAGACGAATAGATGAGATTAGCGCATCGTCCTTTTTATGGCTAGATTTAGGGCACTCGGATCCGTATTTTATTCTTCCGATCGTTGCAGCGGTGGCTACGTACTTACAGGGAAGAGTTATGCAAACAGGCGTAGAAGGAATGAATTTATCCCTCGCACTGCTAGCCCAAATTCTTTCGCCTGTCATGGTCCTTTCTTTTGGGATATTTTCACCGTCAGGTCTCGTCTTGTATTGGATGACGGGCAGTTTGTTTATGATCTTTCAATCTCTTGTATTAAAGAAGATTTTTCGAGAAAAGGCAGTGCTTGAAGCAAAATAAAGAAATTAAAAGGTTGCTTTGCTTGGAGCAGCCTTTTAATGAAAGGAGGGGTACAGTGAAGAAATACATCATTTCATTCGGCGTAACGCTTGGAACGATAGCACTTTTATTTTTCATCGGAAATACCTTTCATATTTCGTTGCTTTCAGTTCAGTGGATTTATGTAAATGAACCGGAAAATTTTCAAATGGAAGCAAAAGGCGGTTTAATACCGGTAGCCGTTGGACTTATTCTTGGTTTTATAACAGACTACGTATTAAGTGAAAAAGAAAAAAAGCAGGGTCATCAATTATAGTGAAGAAAAAAGGATCTTTTATAGGAGATCCTTTTTTTATTTGCGCTTTTGATAAGTGGATAGGATAAGAATAGTACAGGCAGATGTTGTCATACATATTACGATTATAAAAAACAAACGAAGGAGTAATAAAGCTTTAGGTTGTCATCGACTTTTTGTAGTTTACT
Organism: Priestia sp. 40; assembly: GCF_049368575.1. NCBI lineage: Bacteria > Bacillati > Bacillota > Bacilli > Caryophanales > Bacillaceae > Priestia > Priestia sp. 40. The sequence continues at coordinate 199,763 of NZ_JBMPZA010000005.1, read as the reverse complement.
AGCTATAATTGGTAGTGAATAGTCATTTTTGTAAAAAAAAGGTGATATTACGAATCATCATAGCGATTAGATTACACTAACTACTAATAGAGAAAGTGAAGTGAGCAAATGACAAATCTTTTAGAAGTTAGAAACATGGCAAAATCGTTTGGCCAAAATGAGGTTTTAAAAGATGTTTCATTTCATGTACCTCCTGGATCGATTGTAGGATTTATTGGTGATAACGGAGCAGGGAAATCGACGACGTTTAAGGCGGTACTAGGACTGATTTCAAGAGATAGCGGTACGGTCGAAATATTTGGTGAAGACAATTTAAATAAAGATGCGACGATTAAAGAAGACATTGGAGTCGTGTTTGATGCGATTAATCTGCCGGTTTCTTTAACGATAAAACAGTTAAACAACGTTTTTAAGAAACTATTTAAATCTTGGGAAGAAGCTGATTTTCACCGGTTGATTCATTCTTTTTCATTGCCAGAAGATAAAAAAATACATACGTTTTCACGCGGCATGTCGATGAAATTATCTCTAGCGGTAGCGCTGTCTCACGGTGCTAAACTATTGCTGTTAGATGAAGCGACAGGAGGATTGGATCCTTCGTCTAGAGAGCAGATATTAGATGAATTAAAAGCTTTTGTCAGCGATGGGAACAGCGGAATACTGCTTTCATCTCACATTATGAGCGACGTCGAAAAAATCGCGAGCCATCTTGTTGTGATTAAAAACGGTGAAATTTTATTAAATGAAGAAAAAGAGAAAGTGTTTGAGGAGTACGCAATTGCCGTTATGAAGGAAGAACAGCTGAATGTACTTCCTGAAGATGTAGTAGTGGCAAAAAGAACGTATGATACGTCTGCCCGTGTACTCGTATCAGATAAGCATCAGCTGCCAGAAGGAACTGTAACTGAACCGATGTCGATGGAAGAACTAAGCGTGCTTTTAACAAGGAGTGAACGATAAATGAAAGGTCTATTGTTAACGAACTATTACCTCATTCACCGAAGCTTTTTGACTTACACAGCGCTCGCCATAGTTATTTCTGCAGTCATCTTTTATTTTGCTGATCCTTCATTTTATCGTATTATAGCGATGTTAATTATTTTATTAATGGCAATGCCAGCGCTTGAAGTGATCAAACTAGAAAGCAAAACCGGCTATGACAAATACGTGCTTACCCTTCCAATTAGCCGGAAAAATGTGGTGCAGAGCCACTATATTTTTTACTTTTTAATTGTCGTCAGCGGAACCATCCTATCTTATGGTGTTTTCTCAATGTATTCGCTTATTTCCAAGAGTGCCGTAGAGGATATAGTAAATATCGTTTCGTTTGGTACATTTATCGTACTTTTCGCCGGTGCACTTGCTTATCCGCTTCTTTATGTATTCGGGGCAGAGAAATCTGACGGAATAGTACTTGGAGGTGGAATGGGCGGCCTTTTCGTTGCGATTGCTTTACAAGGAGTTGTTGGGTATATAGTTGAAATATTAGCAGCATCCAGCTTACCGATCGCTTCTTCTTTGCATGTTCCTATCTTATATACTCTTTTGGGGATGGTAATGTATATTGCTTCTTACTTTATTGCGCTGTCTATCTACCGGAAGAGAGAATTTTAGTATGAATTGATTTTGAAGTAAAGACTACAAAGCGTTCTTTAAGGCTATTTATCAACAAATAATTCAAACAAAAAAACAGCTAAAACATTTGATAAACTAAGCAAACAAGATCTCAAAAATATAACTGATATTATTGGTGATCAAGCTTAACTTATTAAGGTTTTCACAAAAGTTAATTGTGTCCTCTAGACACATGTATTATAGTAAAAGATGCAGTTTTAAAATGGGAAAGGAGATTATATGGGGAATTTGTTTAAACGTGCTTCAAACGTATCAAAAAACGCTTTTATTGCTACACTGATTTTGTATATCATTATTGTGGCGTCTTTTATTCCGTCAATTGTATTTGCAGGAGCTTTCTTTGCTATAGTAATTAAAATAGCAGCAGCACTTTTAATCTTAGTAACAATCCTAGGAATGATTTATTCGTTCTTCATTAAAGGCGGCCAAAAATTTCTTTTTTTACTGTTACACGCCGCTTCTTTATTGACTGTTTTGTTTAGTATCTCTGCTTTTATGCTCGCTAAAAGCGCTGAGTTGACATAGTGAAGAGGAATTACATATGCAAAAAGGCAGGAGAAATCCTGCCTTTTTTATTTTTGTATGATTTCAAGGTGGTTTGTATTTTCTCGAGAGGCGCCGCTGACTATTTGGCTAAATTTGTTTAGCAAGAAGAAAAGAAGGAAAAGGAAGAAAAAGGAGATGTGATAATTTGGAAATAATCATAGCTATGGCAGCAGGCGTGGGATTTCTTTTCTCTTTTTATCTTTTTTACATTCACCTTGTTATAAGTGAAAGAAGGGGTAAACCTTTGAGTGAAAGTCAAAGTTATATATTGAGAGGAGTAGCTGTAATCGTTCTTTTAGCTAGCTTTATTTTAGGAAATCACTTTTTATAAAAGATGATTGATACATAATGTCGAGTGCATCTCTCAATCTGAAAAAATGCTGCCACTATCAAGCTAAGCGGGTTGAAAAAGAGAGGAGGCTACTAGAATGAAATGGTACAAGCACGCGCTTATTCCTTTAGCTATAGGCCTTTTAAGCTTTGTGTGTTTTATCATTTATAGTAAGGCAGCGGCAAATCCGAGTCTTCAGATGAACCAGTCGCTGTTTATTTCGATTGGTATAGGTATTGGAGCAGTTCCAGTATCCTTTTTTGTAGAGTATCAAAAGAACAAAGAAAATAAAAAGTTTCATAGCTGAGTTGTTTGCCGAATGTCTCTTAGATCTTTAGTTTGTTGAAATGGATGTGATAATCTGTTTATTCTTGTGAAGATTGGTTTGTTTGCCTTCGTTATTTTACTTCACATTTCCTTTCGAAAACTGGTTTTGTATGCCCATAAAAAACAAAAGAAATCCCCAAAAGAAGGGCGAAGGATATTAATAGAAGGAGTTTTGGTTATTTTGATTATCCTGTTATCCATCTTAAATTTTTTGAAGTTTTATTATGGTGATTAAGATATAGAAATAAAAGAATTGCCTCCTAGCAAGTAGGAGGCAATTCTTAATCGCTGTCTAGGTAAGGTAGCTCCGGTTTTAGTTTAAGCTCATACTACAATCATTTTACTTTCTTTCTTAGAAAGGTTGAAAGTCTTAATTAATCTTTTATTTCTTTTTTCGAAGGTAAAAACATTTATCTTTAATTACTCTTACTATACAAGCTGAAATGTAGATGGTACTTATTTTAAAAGGGAGCTTTCTGTTAGCTCGGGATATACCAAGTTTGGCATTGTAATTTCAAGGAAATGCTTAATTACTAATGCGCATGCACCCAATTCATATGCCTTTTTTCCAGTTGAGGAGAGTAATAATTCACGGTAGTGACTTATAGAGGAAGAAAGGTTACTCTTAATTTTTTGTATAGAATCTGGGTATCGAGAAAGTAATTCACTATCGATAATTAAAACTTCAGGATTGTAGATATTAATGACATTATTCAAACCAATTGAAAGGTAATGAATAAAATTCTCCATTTCTTGATGAGTTTCAATATCTTTTCTACTAAGCTCTTCTTCGATTTGCTTAAAAGACATATTAGGTGCTTGTTTCCTTTGGGAAAGGTTCTTTAAAAAGCTTGACTCAGATGCGTATTTCTCCCAGCATCCTTTGTTTCCACAGGCACAAAGCTCTCCATTTGGTTGAACAATCATATGACCAATTTCTCCTGCATAGCCATCATGCCCTTTAGATAATTTGTTGTTTATTAAGATTCCAAGACCTATACCTGAACGAAGCGTTATACATACTAAGTTATCAGATTTATGATGTGTATAAGCTCGTTCAGCAAAAGCTAGCAAATTTGCATTGTTTTCAAGAGAAACATTCACCTTTACTGCTGCTTCTAAGTCCTCTTTTAAAGCAATATTATGCCACTGCAACCTAGGGATGTAGTGAATAATTTCATCAGTGGTAACGAGACCATGTATCGAAATAGCTATACCAATCAGGCCGTATCTAGACATAAGACATTTATCTTTATAGTCATTAATTTTTTTTACTAATATATTAAATATATTTGAGTAATTTGTATCGTGTATTTTGACTTTATCTGAAGAAACTGGATGTCCAAGAAGATTAGAAAGAGTAAATGAGATTTGACCATAATCTAGATCAATTCCTAGTGCATATCCTGCCGTTTCGTTCAAAGATAACATTATAGGCTTTCTTCCAACGTTTGAATAGTCTTGCTGTGTCTCAATAATAATATCTTCTTCAAGTAGATTTGCAACTTGTGCTGAAATAGTAGCTTTTGTTAATGCTGTAACCTTAGACAATTCAGCTCGTGAAATCATTCCTGCCTCTACAATTTTGCTAATAATTAAAGATCGATTTAATTTTTTGATATAAGCTGCATCACCGTTAGGCATAAATATATCCTCCAAATTTTCGTTGACATTGTTTTTTTATTATAGCATCTTCGTGTGGAAAAATATTAATTGTAAAATTTAAAATATTTAATTGACTGAATTTTGTATACATGCTAAATTATTTCTATAATTAATTAGTTTAGTGAACGAACAAATTAATTATAACAGAAAATGAAAGTGTTTACATATCCTTTTAGCCATAAAGTCAATTTTGTTTCCTTAGGAGGAAAATAACATGAAAGAGTTTTTAGCAGACGATTTCTTACTATACACACCTACAGCTGTTGAGTTATATAAATACATTGCTAAAGAAATGCCAATTTTTGATTTTCACTGCCATTTAGACCCAAAAGAGATTTTAGAAAATAAACAATATAAAAATCTTACTCAGCTGTGGTTAGCAGGGGATCATTACAAGTGGCGAACAATGAGAATGAATGGTATAGCTGAGCATTTCATTACGGGAGAAGCTAGTGACTGGGAAAAATTTTTTGCTTGGGCAGAGACGGTTCCCACTTTAATTGGAAATCCGCTGTATCACTGGACTCACATGGAATTAAAGAACTTTTTTGGTATTAATAAAAGGCTTAGTCAAGATACGGCACTTGAAATTTGGAACGAATGCAACGAAAAACTGCAAAGTGCCGAGTTTACACCTCAATCGCTAATTAAGAAATCTAATGTACGATTTATAGGGACTACGGATGATCCGATCTCTACTCTTAAATATCATCAATTGCTAAAGCAAAATTCTACGCTTGAAACAAAAGTTGTTCCAACCTTTCGTCCTGATGGAGCAATGTTTATTGAACGTCCAACTTTCCAGGAGTGGATCAAGAACCTTGAAGACGTAGCTCAAAAACAAGTAACATCTTTGGCATCTTTAATTAAAGCGCTTAAACAGCGAGTTGATTATTTTCATGATAATGGAGGAAGGGCAGCGGATCATGATATTCCTTACATGAAATACCAAGAGGTAACTCTAGCAGAAGCTGAAAGAATTTTTACGAGACGTATGAATGACGAACTTCTTTCACAAGATGAGTTGATTAAGTACCGATCGTTTCTTTTAAAAGAATTAGGAAAAATGTATGCTCGCAAACAGTGGGTAATGCAACTACATATTGGAGCCATGCGAAACAACAACACAAAAATGAAAAACCTTTTAGGGACGGATGCAGGGTTTGATTCGATTGGAGAAGCAGATATTGCACAAGGCTTATCAAAACTTCTTAATACGCTTGATCAAGAAGATGCGCTGCCGAGAGTCGTATTATTTAATTTAAATCCTAAAGACAATCCTGTACTTGCCTCGATGATGGGAAACTTTTATGAAGAGGGTATTCCTGGAAAAATTCAGTTTGGCACCGCTTGGTGGTTTAACGACCATATTGATGGAATGGAGAGACAAATGAAAGATTTTGCTAACGTTGGGTTATTCAGTCACTTTATCGGTATGTTGACAGACTCTCGCAGCTTTCTCTCCTATGAAAGACATGATTATTTTCGTAGAATACTATGCAACTTAATTGGCGAATGGGTAGAGCAAGGAAAGGTTCCCAATGATTCTACAGTTCTGCAAGCGCTGATTGAAAATATCTCTTATTACAATGCAGAGAGATACTTTTTACAACGTTAACATGAATAAAGTTCTTTTTCTTATTACGAATAATTCTAATGTTACAGATTAAAAGAAAGGAGAGAAAAAGATGGGTATTTTGCAAGATTTATTAAAAGATATTCCTATTCCTAAAATGGCTAAGGTACAAGTGGCATTTGATGATACAAGAATTCATGACGTTCAACATGTATTAACGGAAAAATTAAATCAAGAAAACATAAAAAGAAGAATAACACCTGGAATGGAAATTGCCATTGCAGTAGGTAGTAGAGGGCTTGATCAAATAGTCGAAATGACAGCTACCACAGTACAATTCTTAAAAGGACTTGGAGCTAATCCTTTTATTGTTCCAAGCATGGGTAGTCATGGCGGAGCAACTGCTGAAGGCCAGCAAGAAGTTTTACGCCATCTTGGAATAACCGAAGAGAGTGTACAATGTGAGATTCGTTCTTCAATGGAGGTAGTGGAAATTGGACGATTGTCCAATGGATTACCTGTTTTTGTAGATAAGCATGCTTCAAAAGCTGATGGAATTATCGTTGTAAATCGAATAAAACCACATACAGCTTTTCGCGGTCCGGTGGAAAGTGGTCTCATGAAAATGATTAGCATTGGTTTAGGAAAACAAAAAGGGGCCGAAGCTTGCCATCAGCTAGGATTTAAATATATGGCTGAAAACGTTCCTGCAATGGCTAAAGTTATTATGCAAGAACTTCCTGTTCTATTTGGCATTGCTAGTATTGAAAACTCATTTGATAAAGTAGCTGTAATAGAAGTATTGCCGTCTGAACAAATTGAGGATAAAGAGACGAATCTACAAATTATAGCTAAACAGCTTTTACCGAAACTGTACTTTGATGAGCTAGACGTGCTGGTTATTGATGAAATTGGTAAAAATATTAGTGGGGATGGAATGGATCCTAATGTCACAGGACGCTACCCAACTCCATATGCTCACGGCGGACCGGCTGTTAATAAGATGGTTGTTTTGGACTTGACTCCTCAAACAGAAGGAAATGCAAATGGAGTCGGAACTGCAGACTTTACAACTCAAAGATTAGTAGATAAAGCAAACCTAGAATTTATGTACGCCAATGGCTTAACTTCAACAGTTGTGGCGCCTACAAAAATACCTACTACGTTACCTAATGATCGCCAAGCCATTCAGGCAGCTATTAAAACGAGTAATATATTAGACTTTACTCAAGTAAAGATGGTGCGAATTAAAAATACGTTAGAGCTTAGTGAAATTGAGGTTTCTGAGGCATTGCTAAATCATATCCATTCTCACCCTCATATGCAACAAAGTTCAGAGCTGTATTCTATATCATTTAATAAAGAAGGAAATTTTTTGAGAGTGGAGGACAGAAATGAAACAATTATTTGATTTAACTAAAAAAACTGCAGTCGTAATTGGTGGAAATAGTGTTTTAGGTTCATCTATAGCGATAGGACTAGCTAATCATGGAGCAACAGTTGCTATTGTAGGACGTAATCTAGAAAAAGCAGAAGATGTAGTAAAGGAAATAGAACGTAATGGAGGAAAAGCAAAAGCTTTTCAAGCTGATGTCAGTGATCGTGGATCTTTAATTGAAGTAGCTAGTGCTATCGAGAAATGGTCAGGAGGGTGGGATATTCTTCTTAACGCTCCTGGTAAAAATAGTGGAACTCCTTTTTTTGAGTTAGATATGGACGAATGGGATGACATTATGAATGTCAATCTAAGAGGGATTGTACTTACGTGTCAAATTTTTGCTAAAAAAATGATTGAACAAAAAAGAAAAGGCAGTATTATTAACATTTCTTCTGTTTCTTCCACTACTCCGTTATCTAAAGTATTTACGTATTCTGTGTCAAAAGCCGGTCTTAATAGCGTAACGCAATTTTTAGCTAGAGAATTAGCTCCGAACGGTATTCGGGTCAACGCAATTATTCCTGGTTTTTTTCCAGCAGAACAAAATAAAAAATTACTAAGTTCAGAGAGGATAGAGTCAATTATGGGACATACACCTATGAAGCGATTTGGTAAGCCAGAAGAATTACAAGGAGCAGCTGTTTGGCTTTCTTCTGAAGAAGCTTCTAGTTTTGTAACAGGAACCCTAATACGGGTGGATGGTGGATTTGGAAGCATGACAATTTAAAAGCATTGTCAAAGACGGGAGGATAAGAACATGTTGGGCAAAAAATACGAGATTTTAACTTCTATTCTTCGAGATATGGAATCAGTTGTTGTAGCTTTCTCCGGAGGAGTAGATAGCACTTTCTTATTAAAAGTGGCTGTTGAAACATTAGGAAATGAAAATGTGATTGCAGTAACTGCAGATTCGGAGACCTATCCATCAAGTGAACTAGAAGAAGCCAAGGTGCTAGCAAGGCAAATTGGGGTAAGGCATCAGATCATTGAGACATCAGAATTAGCTATTCCAGGCTATTCGGAAAACAACAAAAATAGATGTTATTTTTGTAAAAGTAGCTTATTTGATCATCTGAAGCCAATTATTGAAGAATATCAATTTAAAACGATTGTATATGGTGCTATAGCAGATGATATGAACGAACACCGACCTGGCATGAAGGCTGCAAAGGAAAAGGGAATACGAGGACCTTTACTAGAGGCTAATTTGTTTAAAAAAGAAATTAGAGAGTTATCTCAGCAATTAGAGTTACCAACTTGGAATAAGCCTTCATTTGCTTGCTTATCTTCTAGAATTGCTTACGGGGAGTATATTACGAAAGAAAAATTAACCAAAGTAGAAAAAGCAGAAGCCTATTTAAAAGAGCTAGGTGTTGGTCAAGTGAGAGTTCGAACCCATAAAGAGATTGCTAGAATTGAAGTGGAACCTCAGGATATGACCTTTATTATGGAAAGAAACAGCATCATTACTAAGAAATTGAAGGGACTAGGCTATAAATATATTACATTAGATTTGGCTGGTTATCAAAGTGGTAGTATGAATCAGGCTTTATCCAAAGTGGAGTAGTGACACTAAACTTCACTGAATAAACAATCTAAGGTGTGTGACGAACAATGATAAAAGAAATTTTGAAACAAGTTCAGCAAGGGAAACTAACTGTGGCAGATGCTGAAAAAGAGTTAGCTACATATGAGGATTTAGGTTTTGCTAAGGTAGATTATCATCGAAAAAAACGTCAAGGTTTTTCAGAAGTAGTATTTGGTGAAGGGAAAACAGCCGAACAAATCATTTCTATTATTAAAGCGCTTCAACTGAAAGATAAGTCGGTGCTTGTGACGCGAATATCAAAAGAAAAAGCAAATCAAGTGCTTGAAGCATGCCCAAGTTTTGCATACAACGAGGTAGCAAAAATTCTCTTTTGGAAGGACTCGGATCAGGATTCTTTTTTTGAAGGATATATTGCCATTGTTTGTGCAGGAACCTCTGACTTGCCTGTGGCAGAAGAAGCTGCAGTAACTGCAGAAATACTCGGGTGTAAAGTTCGCCGTATTTATGATGTAGGAGTAGCTGGTATTCATCGACTCTTAAATAATATTGAAGAGATTCAAAATGCTGCTGTGACAGTGGTAGTAGCTGGTATGGAAGGAGCTCTTCCAAGCGTTGTTGGTGGATTGGTTTCCCATCCGGTCATTGCTGTACCTACTAGCATTGGTTATGGAGCAAATTTTAACGGATTATCAGCTTTATTAACTATGCTAAATTCATGTTCTTCCGGAATTAGCGTAGTTAATATTGATAATGGGTTCGGCGCTGCTTACAACGCTGCTTTGATTCACCGATTAATTCAAAAAGGAGCTAAACATAATGAGAACGCTTTATCTTGACTGCTTTTCAGGCATTAGTGGTGATATGTTCATTGGTGCACTTATTGATGCTGGAGGAGATTCAACTCTTTTAGAAGAGGAGCTTCAAAAACTAAATATTTCTGAAGAGTATAAATTGAGCTGGAGAAAAGTTGTGAAAAATGGAATCTCTAGTACGAAGTTTGATGTAGAACTATCGGAAATAGCTGATCACAAGTATGATGATGGACATCAACATAATCATAAACATGAAGATGTCGACCACAATCACGAACATGAGCATAGCGACCATCATCACAAGCATGAACATAGCGATCATCACGAACACAGCCATCACCATGGTCATCGTGCTTACCAAGATATTGTAAAGCTAATCGACGGAAGTCAATTATCTCAAAAAGTGAAAGAAACTTCGTTAAACATTTTTAGAAAAATTGGGGAAGCTGAAGGTCTTATTCACGGTATTTCGTTAGAAAAAGTACACTTTCACGAAGTCGGAGCTGTAGACTCGATTATAGATATTGTAGGAGCTTCTATTTTAATAAACAAACTAGAAATTCAAAAAATAAAATCATCACCTGTTTGTGTAGGTGCTGGTAAAGTACATATTGATCATGGGATTTATCCAATCCCTGCACCTGCTACTTTAGAAATATTAAAAGGTGTTCCTCTTCAGCAAAGCAATATAAAAAGCGAGTTAACCACGCCTACAGGTGCAGCTATTGTATCAGTGCTTTCAGAAGAATTCTGTACAGTCCCTTCTATGACAGTACAATCAGTGGGGTATGGAGCAGGAACAAAAGATTTTGAAAAACATCCTAATGTGCTCCGAGTAATCATTGGTGAGGAAAATTGAAAGTCTGAAGTATCATATCGCAAAGTAAACAAGAACTAAAAGAAAGGAGAGACTATTTTGTCTTCACACATTCCTCCTAACTTGGAGCACATCGATCGTAAAATGATAAAAATGGAAGTGAATCTTGACGATATTTCTGGCGAATTACTGGGATATATTATGGACTTGCTTTTAGAGTCCGGAGCCAACGACGTCTTTTACACGCCTATTTATATGAAAAAAAATAGGCCGGGGGTTTTGCTTCAGCTGCTTTGTGCAGAAGCGTATGTAGATAAAATAAAGGAGATTTTATTTCAGGAAACAACAACTTTGGGAATTCGCTATTATCCATTGTCGGTTCATCGGCTGGAACGAGAATTCCATAAAGTAGAAACCGAATGGGGAAGCGTTACAGTAAAAACCGGACTTATGAAAGGTGAAGTTGTACAAAGGGCACCAGAATTTGAAGATTGTAAGTTCATTGCTGAGACTTACAGCGTTCCTTTAAAAAAAGTATATGAACAAGTATGGCAAGAGTTGAAGAAAAGAGAAAATTGATGCTTTAAGTTTGTGGGCTACTAACTTAAAAAGCGACATCTGAAAGGAGTGTGATAGATTTTAACTATTGAAACATCTATGTCTACTTCTTAATGAAAGGGTTTACAAAAGGGGATTGTAAATGGGAGAAAGAGGGGATAGTTATATGGCATTACCAGTGGTTCCAAGTAAAAGGCCAGTAGTTACGGTTTCTAAAAAGCTAACTTTCAAAGAAAAGATGTCTTATGGTTTTGGTGATATTGGTAACGGACTTATGTTTGATATGGGACAGTTATACCTTCTAAAATTTTATACAGATGTTTTGGGAATCTCTGCTTACTGGGGAGGGCTAGTATTTTTAATTTCTAAAATATTTGACGCGTTTGCGGATACAAGTGTTGGTGCATTTGTAGATTCAAGAACAAATATCTCAAAAAGAGGAAAGTTCCGACCTTTCATTTTATGGGGAACAGTTCCTCTAGCATTAATGACGGTCATCTCGTTTTTGGCTCCAAACTTTTCAGACACCGGAAAGATTGTTTGGGCATTTGCCACCTATATGGGATTTGGGCTAGCCTATTCATTTGTTAATATCCCATATGGTTCTTTGTCTGCAGCGATGACACAAGATCCAATTGATCGTGCATCTTTGGGTTCATTTAGAGCAATTGGTAGTCAGACAGCTCTTCTTATTTCAGGAGTAGTGGTAATTCCTATTGTGCTACAGTTTGCTAATAAAGAAGTGGGGTACATCGTGGCTATATCTGTAATGTCAATATTCGGAATTTTATTTCATTTAATTTGCTATCGTAATACTAAAGAAAACGTTATTAGAGCCCCAAGAAAAGAAAAGGTGCCTTTATCTAAACTATTCAAAGCATTGTTTTCAAACCGCCCTCTTATTGTATTGTGTTTAGCAGCGTTATTCATGATTGCTTCTTCCAATATTCGCAACGCTGTTCAGTTGTACTATTTGGAGTATAATTTAAAAAGCCCAGAATTAATGTCAATACTTTCCTTTTTAAGTATAGGGCTTGCTGTAGTTGGTTCAATGTTCATCCCGGCAATGGTAAAAAGAATAGGGAAGAAAAATACATTTATGCTTGGGCTTTTAGTTTGCATTGCCTGTGATGTTTTAAATTTTGTATTACCAACGAGTACAGTAACGTTTTTAACTGTTTTTTCATTAGGAAACTTTGCATTAGCATTTGCGCTTGGTCTACCGTGGGTAATGATTGCTGATTCCATCGACTATCATGAGTGGAATTCGGGAGAACGTACAGAAGGCATTGTTTACTCAACATACAGTTTCTTTCGAAAGCTTGCGCAGGCTTTGGCAGGTTTTATTCCAGGAGTTGCACTGAGTTTAATTGGGTACGTTCCAAATATTCAGCAGTCTTCAGATACATTGTTAGGTCTTAAGGGGCTATTATTTCTTGCTCCGGCGGCTCTTAATATTATTGGGTTAATCATTTTATTTTTCTTTTATAACCTTACAGATAATTTATACAGTAAAATTGTTGCCGACTTGAAAGAGAGAAGCAGCTTTAACTAAAAAAATTTGATAAAAAGTATTTTGAATAGGAGCTACTAAAGACAATATTTATAAACTTTTATTAGGAAGCAGCTTGACACACTATTTTATAATACATGCATAGTAAAGGAGATACCACATGAGTATTAAGGAAAATTATCAATTTACTTTCATAAATGAAACTGATAACATTCTTCAATTTGAACTAACAGAGAATAACATATATGCGAAAATTATGATACTTGAAACAGATATTATCAGGATTTTGTTTACAGACGGTGAGGAATTACAACTAGATAAAACTTGGAGTGTCGCACCCGGGCAGTCAGATGTTCCATTGGAGGGGCGCAAACGTTTGGATACAAGCGGCTTTTCACTACCAAGCTATGAGTTTAGTAATAATAACGGTGAATGCACCGTAGAAACTTCAGCGTTAAAGCTTAATGTTGATTTAAATGGATTTAAGATTAGCTGGTTTTATCGTGAGGATTCTGGGTGGGTGAATTTTGCGAATGACCGAAAAACTCAGGCGTATAATTTTGATGGTTCACTTGGTGAGGGGATTGTTCATTATTTAAAGCGTGATTTAGATGAACAATATTTTGGATTAGGAGAAAAGACAGGATCAGTTGATAAACATGGAAAGCGCTATCGAATGCAAGCAATTGATGCAATGGGGTATGATGCAGAATATAGCGATCCTCTTTATAAACATATTCCTTTTTACATCACAAGGCATAGAGAAACAGGATTCTCATTTGGGGTCTTCTATGATAATTTGTCCAGTTCAATTTTCGAACTAGGTACGGAACTCGATAACTATCATGAGCTATACAGATACTACCAAGCTAAACAAGGTGATTTAGATTACTATATTATTGGAGGTCCAAAAGTTAAAGATGTTACCCAGAAATTTTCATGGTTAACTGGACAAACAATCTTTCCACCGAAGTGGAGCTTGGGGTATTCTGGATCGACAATGAGTTATACCGATGCTCCAGATGCACAAATGCAGCTAAACGAATTCTTAAAGCTGTGTGAAAAACATGACATCTTATGTGATTCATTCCAATTGTCGTCGGGCTATACGTCAATTGAAGATAAGCGTTATGTATTTAATTGGAATCAATCAAAAATTCCTTCGCCAAAAAAGATGGTAACCGACTTTCATGATAAGGGTTTACGTTTATGTGCAAATATTAAGCCCTGTTTATTAAAAGATCATCCCTTATTTAATGAGTTAAAAGAAAAAAAGATGTTTATAACAAATAGTCATAACGAAGAACCTGAAATGGCACAATTTTGGGATGAAATAGGTGCTTATTTAGATTTTACCAATAAAGAAACCTACGACTGGTGGAAAGGGCAAGTAAAAGAAAAGCTATTGGATTATGGAATTGATTCCACTTGGAATGATAATAATGAATTTGAAATCTGGAGTAAGGAAGCCATCTGTCACGGCTTTGGAAACGAAAAAGAGTTTGAGCTCATTCGTGCACTTCATCCACTGCTTATGATGAAGGCTTCCTATGAAGCACAGTTGGAACATAACCCTCAGTTGCGTCCTTATTTAATATCACGATCCGGTTCTGTAGGAATGCATCGTTATGTGCAAACTTGGACAGGCGATAATCGCACCAGTTGGAAAACGTTAAAATTTAATATTAAGATGGGGATAGGACTAAGTTTATCCGGTATTTATAATTTTGGACATGACGTAGGCGGATTTTCAGGTCCTGCCCCTGAACCAGAATTATTCGTGAGGTGGATACAAAATGGAATTGTTCATCCGAGATTCACTATCCACTCTTGGAACGATGACGAGACAGTTAACGAACCTTGGATGTATCCTGAATTTCTAGACTCAATTAGGGAATTAATCAAATTTAGAACAAAAATAATTCCATATATTTATAGTGAGTTGCGAGAAACCTCTAATAGCTATCATCCTATTATAAGGCCTACTTTTTATGATTTTGAACATGATGAAACTACCTTTGAAGAAAATGACGATTTTATGCTAGGCGAGGCTCTGCTGGTTGCTTCCGTTGTTGAAAAAGGAAAGAAAGAACGAGAAGTGTATTTGCCAAATAATCCTGGAGGATGGTACGATTTTCATCTTGGAACATGGTATGAAGGGGGAAAAAAGGTTGAAATTCCAGCACCTTTACACTATACGCCGTTACTAGCTAAGGCGGGAGCAATTATCCCGATTAATGAAGCAGAAGTAACTTTTTCAACGAAGAATATGGATGAAAGAGGATTTTTATTATTCCCTTGTAGAGGAAAAGGGAAGTCTTCTTATAGCCTATATGAAGATGATGGGTTAACAAACGAATATTTGCACACATTTGCGTACATTCATGTTGATATGGAAACTACAGAAAATGAGATTCAAATAAAAATTAATAAGGAAGGTTCGTATGAATTACCTTATAACCAGATTACATTTCACCTTCCGGAAAAAGAGCAGCGCAAGCTAACTATCAATGGATTAGATCAAAATGTTGGAAAAGGAACATTTAACTATAATCTGAGCTGTTAGTAAATATAATCATAGACCCTATAGCTACTATAGGGTCTAGTTGTTTTTATCTCTACATTTATAGCGTAGTTGAGTAAAAAAATTATTTATTAAAAGCGATAGGTATCAAAAATTGTACGACTAGAAGCCGCTGTTTCAAGCCTCTACCTAAGGTCTATGTGGACAAAAACTTCATTGCTTGTTCAATTTATTGGTCTTAAAGCTTTATATAGAGGCAAGCGTAAAGATAAATATATGTGTTTTACATAATTTTGACTGAAAAATAACTAAAAGAATAAAAAGTGAGAATTTTTAAGAAAATTTTAATAACTGTCTAAGAAACTTCTAATTTCCTCTTTATTTTTTTGTAAGTTGTCTCCTTTAAGATAGAAGTAATCGAGTAGCCCACCTTATTTTGAACGAATGGAAGTGAAATAAGGTTGTATGACCAAAATACGAATGGGTAACCTCACTACTTAAAATGGAGGCTGATGTACACTTATGAATCTAGAGGTTTTTCGAAATTACTCCTTGCAGCATTTGAAGAAAGATATACTATCGGGTATTGTTGTTGGCATTATAGCTATACCTTTAGGATTAGGATTTGCGATAGCTTCTGGAATATCGCCTGTTACAGGACTGTATACAACGATTGTAGCGGGCTTGCTAATTGCTATTTTAGGTGGATGTAGGTTTCAAATCGCTGGACCTACGGGTGCGTTTGTTCCTGTTTTATTAGGAATTGTGTTGCAATATGGCTATGAAAACTTATTAATTGCCGGCTTTATGTCAGGGATTCTCCTCATTATCTTTGCGCTATGTAAAGTAGGAGCTTTAATCAAGTACTTTCCGTCATCTATTATTGTAGGATTTCAGTCAGGAATTGCGCTGATTATCTTTAGCGGGCAGATACCAAACTTCCTTGGGCTGCACGCGATTGACAAATTTCAGTTTTTTCATTTGAATATAAAAGAGATTTTTGGTAATTTACACTTCATCAACATCTATAGTATTGCTACAGCAGGATTGTGCTTAGCTACGATTTTAATTGTTCTTTACTTTTCGCCCAAGTCGCTGGGAATGTCTTATTTACTCGGAATTATTGTATCAACGGGCTTGGCATCTTTTTTCTTTTCCAATCAGTTTGAAACCATTGGCTCCATTTACGGAGAGATACCTCGCCATTTCCCGGCGCCAGCGTTTCCAGACATAACAGTGGAGAGGATGGTAACTCTTTTACCTTCTGCGTTTGTGATTGCTATACTTGTAGGGTTACAGTCTTTGCTGACAGCTCGCGTTGCGGATGAAATGACAAAATCAAAGCACAGCAGCAAAAAAGAACTGATTGGCCAGGGAATCGTAAACATGGTGACGCCGCTGTTTTCAGGTATTCCCGCAGCAGGAGAGATTGCAAGAACCGTTACCAATATTAAAAACGGCGCTTCATCTCCAATTGCAGGAATGACGCATGCTATCTTTGTGTTAATCGTGCTGTTAGTGCTAGCTCCGTATGCTTCATACGTTGCGCTTGCCAGTCTTGCGCCAGTTTTAATGGTTGTAGCATGGAATATCAGTAAAAAAGAACAGTTTGCAAAGGTGATAAAAGAAAAATCATTTCATTCACTGGTTTTACTTACGACATTTTCGTTAACGGTGTTTACAAACTTGACAATTGGAATAGCCGTCGGGTTGTGCTTATGTGGTATACACTTTATAGTGAAAAAGAGCCGCGAAAAACAAAAACTATTAAGAAAAACAGGCTAATAGAAGCATATAATAATACATGGAAAAACCCCCACTTTAAGCTTGGAGAGTGGGGGTTTTAGTAGTAATAAAAAAGGATGTCCCAATTACTTTCCTTCAAACCAGCAGCGGGCGTTATCAAAAAGCATATGATGAATCTGCTGTTCTGTTACGCCTTTTCTTTTTAACTCAGGCACGACTTCTTCTAATACAAAGCTCATCGACCATTTTGGAAAACGTTCTTCAATCACGCCTTCTGGAAACCAGTCCATTGTACAGCAGTAGTCTTGTGAGAGAAACATGCGGTTTGAATAGCCTTGTTTAGCTAACTGGATGACCGTATTATTTCTATTTTCAGTTGAACATTCTCTAGTCAGGCCGTAGCGGTCCATTCCAATAAAAGCCCCTTGTTTTAAGATGTTTGAAATATATTCAAGGTTATCCGTATCTCCCGTATGTCCAATCAGAATTTGATGTGGATTAGCACCTTCTTCAAGTAAGATATCAAGCTGCTTTAAGCCTGTGCCGCTTGCAGGATGTGAATGGGTCATAATCGGCACGCCCGTTTTTTTATGAGCTCGTGCAACGGCACGCATTACTTTTTCTACATCCGCCGTTACGCCAGGTGCATCCGTGGCGCATTTTAGAAAGCCTGCTTTAATCGACGTGTTTTGGATACCGACTTCGATATCTCGAACAAACAGGTCTGCCATATAGTCAATGCTACGAGTTTGAAAGTGAGTAGGGATGTAGTTATACGTATAAATTCCTGTGGCTGCAATGATTCGAGTGTCCGTTTCGCGGGCAATTTTTTCAATAAAACGAATATCGCGCCCTTGTTCCATCACCGTTGGATCACAGATCGTGTTGACTCCGAGCTTCTTTGCACGATTTACTTGTTCGACTGCTTTTGCAACTTCTTGTTCTTTATCATATAAATGGGGAAACTGTGCGTGAACAGATTCAGAACGAACGCGCATATGTTCATGGATTAACGTTAGCCCTAGTTCTGACGTGCTTACTGGGCCTGTTACAGAATTGATAAATGTCATAGTATGATTCCTTTCATAATCTACCTGTAAATCAAACAGCGGGTGACCAGGTACAGTTTTCATATAATCTGTTTTTATATATAGACTACCGTTATAAAAAACACATATTGCATTATACAATATATGTGTTGTCTTACACAACACGCGAGACTTTTACTCACTATGACAAAAATCCTTCTTTCCAAACAGTAAGAAGGACTAGTTATATTGATCATTACCCAGCATTTACGCTGTAATTATCACCGTTTAGTTTACGGAATTTTAAATAGCTGCCAACTCGCCAAATGACAATATATATAAAAGCTAGTGTCATCGTTAAGACCGCGAAGTCTATCGAGTCTAAGCCTTTAAAGTATTGGCTCAAAGCCATTCTTATAAAGATAATGGCGATAATCACATATTTAAAATTCTTGTTTGGCTTTGAGTAAATGAAGCCGTCTTCTCTTACTTCATAATCTGTTTGGCTGAGCATAATAAGTCCAAATATAATACCTAATACACCAGCAATCAGCATTTCCCAGTAGGGTGGTAAGTGAAAGGGCTGGCCCGGTATGTGCATCAGCTGACTTAGACTAAGAGAAAATGCAATTAATATGAAAAAAATAGGTGCTAATATACCAAGTCCATTCTTTTTAATGGGCTTATTTTTCTTTTTCATCTTTCTCCAAATAATGAATCCAATAAGAGCGATAACAAATAGATAAATTAGTAACATTTCCATCGTCATTTTGCCTCCTTTTTCAGTTCTATGTTCGTACAATCCACTATTTAGTATAAACACTAAAAGGATGAAGATAAAAGTGCATTCTTTCATTTTTTACACATGAGAATTCTCACTATTTTTTAGTGGTGTCATTTTATGGTTTACACGTTTCATTACTGTTTCTTTCTTTTTTACCACAATATGTTAGAATTGTAGAAAACGAGAAAACATAGTGCAAGTAAATTTTGTTTACACGCTGTCATAGTTATAGAGGTGAATGAGTTGAGGTTAGGAAATCAATTGCAAAAGTTAAGAGAAGAACAAAAGATGTCTCAAGAAGAGGTTGCTGAGCAGCTGAGTGTATCGGTACAGCACATACATAAGTGGGAAAATAATAAAAGCTATCCTGACATTCAGCATCTTTTAAAATTAAGCGACATCTACGAGACGACTATTGATGAATTTATTAAAAAGGATGCCACATTACAAAACAGACTAAACATTGAGGAAGAAGAAAAAGAAGATGACGATGAACTGTTTCATCCAGGTTTTTATATCGGAATAGGTATTATGTTTCTTGGTACTTTTCTTAGCCTGATTATCGGCAATCTTACAATTATGATGGTCACCAACATCGCGGGCATGTTAATTACTTGTTTTTATAAAAACATCTTAAAACTTTTAAAAGATGTCAAAAAGGATTTTTATGAACAAGGATAAAAGAGCAAGCAGCGTAAGCCATCCGATGAAATAGCAGAAAAATAATGAGGTGTACCAAGTGAAAGAGTTAAATTTAAATTTTATGACCCTATCTTTTTTATGTTTACTAACCTATTACTTATTTCGAGTGGGAGCATACGCTTTAGCGAGAAAGTATGTAGATAAAACGTCTGAGGGAAGTGCTTTGAATTGGGCTGTAAATGTACTTGTTAGAGGCGGTAAAGAAATGGAGTTTAGTGACTACGTCACGTGGGCAGGATTTTGTGTGTTTTTATACCTTGTGTAGTCACAGTAAAAAAAGTAAGGAACTATTTTCTTATTTTAAAAGGAAGAAGCGTTGTCGCACATGGTCTTTGAGCTCAAATCATAAAAGGGTGAAAACATATAAAATTCTTAAAACGAATAGTATAGGTTATCAATGAAACCTAAAGCAGAAAGATGGTGTAGTGATGATCAAGTCAAAGCTTTTGTGGAAAGTTATTGGCCTAGAAATCTTAGTTATCTTTTGGTTTGTGGTAAACGGTGTATACGTGAGCATGACGCATCCTACTGCACATTATCTTCAGTTTTTAGGAGTTGTCCCTTTGGCGATTGGAATAGCTTTTTATCTAACAAAAACAAAAAAGTGGTCGCATTTCTTCTCTTTTCAACAAAACATGTCGTTTAGAACGAGAATCCTGTTCCTTTCTCCGCTTTTTTTGTATTTACTTATTATTCTCATTGGGAACAAAGGTGTACACGGAAGTTCCATTGTTGATCTTGTTCTTATTCTTCTTACCCAAACTCTTATCATTGCGTTTGTAGAAGAAATGGTATTCAGAGGATTTATGCTGAATTTGCTGTTATCAAAAAGCTATAAAGTAGCGGTCCTTCTATCGTCGTTCCTATTTGCCTTTACGCACAGTTTAAATATGCTAAGCGGTCAATCGGTAGCAAATACAATTTTTCAAATTTTATTTGCATTTGTTATTGGATTGGTACTCGCTTTGCTGATTGTTAACGGTCAATCGATTGGAATTACGATTGCATTCCACGGCTTAAATAATTTTCTCCAGTTTACAAGCCCTGTCGACGCTAACGATTCTTTACTTATTAATTACGCGCTGCTTCTATTTTTAAGCGGATATGCCTTTTATTTATGGAATCGAAAATCTACTTTATCTGTTTCTCAGCATCAGATTAGTAGCTAATCAAAAGAGGTTGAGACGTAACGAGATATGAATTCAATCTAAAAACAATAACTAGTATGCATGAGCTGAACCGCTCGTTACATCGCAGTTGATTTCCGTGCAAGTCTTCGCTTTCCGCGGGCGGCCGCTGAGCCTCATCGTCGCTTACACTCCTGCGGGGTCTCACCTGTTCCGCTTTTCCCGCAGGAGTCTTCGCCTTGCCCTCCAATCAACTGCTAGAAAAACCTACACACATGAAACCTATGTTTACCACAAACAAACGAACCACGAATCAAAAGTATTGATCAATGACTCATTTTTCACTTCGTCTAATCTCCTTTTGTCCCAGTCTCTTTTTAGTGTTTTAAAGCAGGGATTAATCTACCCAAAGCTGAATAACTTCTATGGCTAGTGTTACTCAATTTAATTTGTTGAGATTTTATTGAACGCAAAAGGAGAGAAAGATATGTTTGAAGAAAAGGTAGGTATTATTACGGGTGGAACGTCGGGGATTGGCTTAGCTACAGCGGAATTACTCGCAAAAGAGGGCATGCATATCGTGATTGCTTCTAGAAATAGTGAAAAAGGAGAAGAAGCTCTTTCTGTATTAAGAAAGTGGTCTCCTCGATCCCTTTTTATCAAAACGGATGTAACGAATAGTCAAGATGTCAAAAATCTCGTGAGCCAAACATACTCTACATTTGGAAAAATTGATGTGGGCTTTAATAATGCGGCTAACACGGAGGCAGCTTCTAATGCTACCCATGAATTCAAAGAAAAAGACTTTGACCATTTAATAAACGTTACGTTAAAAAGTGTATGGCTTTGCATGAAATATCAGCTGCAGGTAATGACAAAACAAAATAGCGGGGTCATTGTGAATACGTCGTCAATGGACGCTATTTTATGTTCAGCAGGGACTGGCGTATATGCGGCTGGGAAAAGCGGTGTGATCGCTTTAACAAAATCAGTTGCTCAAGAATATGGTCATCAAAATATAAGAATTAACTCTTTGTGCCCAGGTGCATTTCGTACGCCTATGTTAGAAGAAAGATTTTTAGATTTATCTTCAGAGGAAAAAGTAAAGCTCAATGAATCCTATCAAAAGCTCAATGCGCTGGGCAGAATTGGTGATCCGCTTGAAGCGGCAAAAGCAGTAAAGTGGCTTCTTTCCGATGATGCTTCGTTTGTTACGGGTCAAAACATTATGGTAGATGGTGGGATTGGGTTTAGGTTTGAATAAGTTAGAGGACAATATGGAATTTAATCTTATCGCATTGTAGATTCATAGTGTTTATCTCATTTCTCACTAATGGTATAATATGGTTATTAATGAAACGTTGATGCTATACATATGGGGGAATAATTAATATGAAAAATACAATTGCGATTATTGGAGGAACTGGAAGAGCGGGTAAATTTTTAGCAAAATCAGCTGTAAAAAAAGGTTACAGCGTTCGTATGCTAGTTAGAACTCCAAAAAAATCTTTACTCGACGATCCAAACATCACTTTAATTCAAGGAGATGCTAGAAATCCAGATACGATTCTTTCCTTGCTAAGTGGATGCCACGCTGTCATCAACACATTCGGTCAGCCTAATAAAGCTGTACCTTTATATAGCGAAATTACAGCATTAGTTATTCAGACTATGAAAGAGCTTGAAATAAAGAGATATGTTGGAGTAACTGGGGGATCTTTAGATATAGAAGGAGATAAAAAATCAATTCTTAATAAGGTAGGAGCTATTGTATTTCGTATTCTGTACGCTGAAATGATGGAAGATAAAAGAAAAGAATTGCAGCTTCTTCAAGCGAGCAAATTAGATTGGACGCTTATACGTCTTCCTTTTGTTAAAGAAAACGAAAAATCTAAAGTAATAAAAGAAGATGATTTTGATATGCCGGGATTTAAAATATCTTCTCGTGATATTGCGAGGTTTATGATTGAGCAGCTACATGATCCTTCTTACATAGGTAAAACGCCATTCATTGCTAATTAGAATAGCGGACAGGTCGAATATGTTCAAACGATATAACAAGATGTTTCAAGGAGGTATGTATGTCTTTCATACTTAATAATTGTATGTCCATTAGTATCATATTTGTGATAATACTTTTTGTAAGTATTGTGTTTAATAATAGAATAGCCGCTCTAGTTATTTCCTTGGTTAGTGTATTATGTGGTTTATTTCTACTTTTTTACGCTTTTGCGAAAATAAGCGGGTTTGATGCTCTAGACATTCAAATAAAAGGCTTAATCATTATCGGAGAAGGTTTACTCTTACTTGTTGTTACAAGCGTATTCATTTCTGTCCAAGAGGCAAAAAAGAAAACGATGTAAAGTAAAAGAGAAAATGGCTGCTAGAGGCGGGGATAAAATGGCAATTGGAGTTGCATTAACGGTTTTAGTATTAGGTCTTATGTTTGCAAGCGGACTAAGCCAAGGAAAAACAGCTAAAAGAAAATATATAGTGTGGGGAACAACGATTATATTAATCATAGCCCCATTTTTTTCATGGGTCGTTTCGGTTCTGTATGCAATCAGTCAGGAAGAAGGTTTTGCAGGAGTTGCATTAATGATGTTATTGTTTCCGTTTTTCTTTTTAGTAGGACTTGTTACGCTGTTAATAGGGATTTTTAAGAAAGAAAATGTAAATAAGTCTATGTAGAAAAAGGGGAGATTTATAATTGATTGAACTTGAGTTATACAATGTTCTTTGGTTATTCGTTGTGGTTTTTATGCTACATGATTTTGAAGAAATTATTACAGTTGAGAAATGGGCTAAAACCAAAGAGGCAAAAATTAAATTACAGAACAAATGGATTAGCCACAAGATTTGGGAATTCTGGAACATAAGCTCATATGCTTTTGCAAAAAGAGATGTCTTTATCTTTTTGTTTATGTCTCTCATTACTTTTATGAAAGTTCTTTATCTAGAAAGTTATTGGAGTTCAATTCTTTTTGTGGGTTTTCTTATTTTTGTACTATTACATAACCTTATTCATCTTTTACAAACACTATTTATTAAAGCATATACTCCAGGTTTATATACGGCTGTTCTTTTAGTTACGCCTTATACTGCATACCTATTATATCGATTAAAAGATGCTGCTCTTATTTAAAGTGAAAGTAAAAGCACCCTGTTTGTACCGAACTTCTAGAAAGTCTATCAGAGCAGTTCGCTTGGATTAATTCCTGAAGCTCTAGCAACCTTGCTAAAAAAACAAAATTTGTTTATGATAAAGGTGATATAAACAGGAGATGAGCAGATGAATATACATAATAAACAATCGTTTTCAAAAGTTCCGCGTTGAAAGCTAGTGGATGAAGTACTGGAGCAGCTTCAAACTAAAATTTTTTCAGGTCAATATCAGGTGGGAGATCAGCTTCCGACGGAGCCTCAGCTAATGGAAGAGCTCGGTGTAGGGCGATCTACCTTGCGAGAAGCGGTTAAAATTCTTGTTCATGCAAATGTACTGGAAGTGAAACAAGGAAAAGGAACGAGAATTAAATCTCTTAGCTTCACACAGGATTCGTTTGAAACAAGGCTGCAAACGGCAGATATTAATCATATTTACGAAGCGCGTGAAATGCTCGATTTGCAAGTTGCGATGTTAGCTGCGCAGCGTCGAACAGACGAAGATTTGTTAAAGATGAAAGGTCATTTAGATAAACGAAAAAAAGAGCTTGAAAAAGGCAATTATGCTGAATATATAGAAGCGGATATTCAGTTTCATCTTTCGATTGCAGAAGCCAGCAAAAATAACGTTTTAATGGATTTATATCAATCGTTTGTGCCTGTACTGCGACATACGCTGAGTCAGCTCATTTTAAAAACGGTTGATTATAAAGATAATTCCGCCATTCATGAAAACTTATTTACGGCTATTTTGAATGGAGATACTGAACAAGCAAAAAAATATGCAGGTCAAAATTTGGAGCTTACCTAAGTTCCTTTTTTAAAAAAGTTAAACATCAGATGATATACTGAATCATCAGGAAGGGGAATAACAGCATGAAGTCAAAAGAAAGAATATATGTGTATGTGATTGCTTTATTTTTAGTTTCAATTAATTTACGAATCGGTATTACATCGGTATCCCCTGTGCTTGAGACCATACGAGATCAGCTCGGACTGAGCAATGTTACCGTTAGTTTTTTAACAGCTATTCCTGTTTTATGTATGGGGTTATTTGCATTGTTTACAGGAAAGCTTGAAGGATTATGGGGAGCTGAAAAAGTGATTTCTTTTTGTTTAGTGATGATTGGAGCTGCGACGTGTATGAGAGTGGCGGCGCACTCAACGTCTCTTCTTTTGACCAGCGCCTTTCTTTTAGGTATAGGTATCGCCATTGCCGGACCACTGTTGTCGGGATTTATCAAAAAGAAATTTCCGAATAGAATAGGTCTCATGATCGGGATTTACTCCGTTGGCATGGGAACGGGTGCGTCGTTAAGCGCAGGGTTAACGGTACCATTGCAGCATGTGTTGCACGATTCGTGGACTTTAGCTCTTGCCAGCTGGAGCGTGCTGGCGATTATCGCTTTTATTGTTTGGTCTCCGATTGCTCGTAAATCTCAGCAAGCGTCTAGCTCAAGAAAAAATCAGCTCCCGTTAAAAAATAAAAAAGCCTGGCTGTTTACGCTTTTCTTTGGTCTGCAAGCCGGCATTTTTTACTCTGTGACCACATGGCTAGCGCCAGCAGCACACGATTTGGGCATGAGTAATCAAAAAGCAGGTACGCTTATTACCGTTTTTACGTTCGTTCAAATGACGTTTAGCTTTTTAATTCCAACGCTAGCCGATTATTATAAAAACCAAATCTTTTGGCTTGCGAGCAGTACACTGTTTGCATCAGCGGGTTTAGTTTTCATTCTCTATCCTTTAACCAGTCTTTGGTTTTCTTCGATACTATTAGGAATAGGGCTTGGAGGACTTTTTCCTTTAGCTCTTATGCTGCCGTTAAATGAGACAGATTCGCCTCAAGAAGCGAGCTCATGGACAGCTATGATGCAATCAGGGGGATATATTGTAGGAGGGTGCGCTCCGGTTTTATCTGGTTTTGTGCGCGATATCTTTCATACAAATACGCCATTATTTTTTGTTTTACTTGTTTTAACAATTTGTTTGCTAGTGCTTACTGCATTCATGCACAAGCGCTCAGAGCGGAAAGAATTATCACATGATGAAAAAGTCTATTGATTTAAAAAAGGAGAGAGCATATGAAAGATCACTATCAAGTTCAGTCGCTTAACTACGGGAAAATTGAAACGCTTACGTATGGAAAACGAACGTTTCAATCTGCTATTAGAAAAGCGTCGACGGATGAATCTGTCTTTTTAAGTAAAGTAGGGCTAGCAGGTGATGAACAAGCGTACAAAGATCATGGAGGAGTGGACAAGGCTCTGTGCTTGTATCCTTATGATCACTACGATTACTGGAATAATATAATTCAAAACCCCGTTAAAACCGCTTTGTTTGGTGAAAACATCACAAGTGTTGGATTAACAGAAAAAAATGCGCATATCGGAGACGTATTTGCGTTTGGTGAGTCTATTATTCAAGTATCTGAACCTAGAAATCCTTGTTACAAGCTTGCTGCAAAATATGAAGTGCCTGATATCGTTGTGAAAATGAGAGACACGGGCTATACAGGATTTTTATTTCGCGTTTTAAAAGAAGGCATCGTCTCAGTACAAGATGACTTGATCCTTCTTGAAAAAGACCCGAAAGAAGTGTCCGTCTCGACAGTTAATGATGTGAAATTTAAAGACCGGTTTAATAAAGAGAAGCTGGATAGAGTTTTGCAAGCAGAGGCATTGTCCACTAGTTTAAGAGAAGTCTTATTGAAGCAATTTCGTTCTGAATAATAGTGAAGGTGGAGTTACTGCTTCATATGGAAATGAAGTTGTTAAAAGATACGACGATAAAAAATAAAGTGATAAAGCTAACTGTACTAAGTTAGCTTTATCACTTTATGGCGTTTTTCAATACGTTTTTCGATTTTCTCGATTGCTTTTTTATCTTTTAATAATGCTTGTTTATTTTCTTTTACTAGTTCTTCAAATGATTTTTTCTGTTTAAACAAACTAACACTTCTTTCTCACTATCGTGTTTTTGAATGATGAGGGGGTATGGTTATTTATCCTCGGCATTAAAATGAAATGACTTCTCAGACTTTGCGATAACGACCGTAGCTAAAGAGTTTCCTACGACATTTAATGCTGAACGGCCCATGTCTACAAAGAAATCCACTGCTAATAATAAAGCGACTCCTTCTGCAGGTAAGCCAATTTCTTTAGCCGTAGCTAACAGTACAACGATGACAGCTGAAGGGACGCCTGCTAATCCTTTCGTCATAAGCATTAATAAACCAATAATCACAATAATTTGTTCAAGACTAAGAGGCAGGTTATATACATTGGCAAGAAAGATAATCGCTACACTTATATAGATGCTAGCTCCATCTAGGTTAAAAGAATAGCCGGTTGGTAATACAAAAGAAGTGACAGAACGTGACACTCCGAACTTTTCTAATCGATGAATGAGCAGCGGCATAGAAGCCTCTGAGCTGCGCGTTGTAAACGTTAATAAAATTAAATCTCCGGTTCTTTTTAATAGTTCCTTATAAGGGATACGGAAGATAAGTGCGATAATAGGAAATACAACAAATGCCGTAACGGCAAAAGATAAATACGTAATACCTACAAATTGACCTAAAGAAAGCAAGCTGCCAATCCCGTATTTAGCCACGCTAAAAGAGATAAATCCAAATACGCCAACTGGGGCAAATGATACCGCATATTCTACTACTTTAAACATAGCTTGTAGCCATGCTTCAAAAAATGTAATAACCGGCTTCGCTTTATCTTCAAGTGATGTAAGAGCTAACCCTACAAAAATACCAAAGAAGATAATCGGCAACAGCTTTCCTTGTGCCATTGCTTCTACAATATTGCTTGGAATAATACTTAAGAAAAACTCTCCAAAGTCGATGCCTTTTGCTAGGTTTCCTAATGAAGAAGTATCCACTGCACCTACATGCATATGTCCACCTACATTTGTTACTTTCGCAATGAGTATTCCTAATATAATTAATACTGTAGTCACAATCTCAAAATAGAGAAGGGTTTTAAACGCGACTCGTCCTAGCCTTTTTGTATCATGCATCCCTGTGATTCCTAATACAATCAATGGGAAAACAAGAGGGACAATAACCATTTGAATAAGCTGGATAAAAGCCTTTCCTAATATTTCTAACTTCAAACCGACTTCTTTACTAAAGTAGCCAACGATCAATCCAAGAATTAATCCAATAATTACTTTTAATCCTAAATTAAGCTTAAATCTATTTTTTGTAGCCATCTGTCCAATTCTCCTTGTAGTGTAGTATTGTTTTTGTTTTAGTAACCTTTGAGAATTAGACAAGTACACATACTATTATTATGCTTATTCACTATCGAAAGTGCGTTCACCTTAAATACCTCCTTAAAATATCTTTTTACATACTAAAACAATTATTCCTATAAGTAAAGTATGGATTTTGTTTATTCTTTGGGTTTTTATCTAAAATTACTGAGTTTACTTCTAAAAAAAGTAATATAAATAAAGGCGAAAAAAGCATAAAAACCCTAATTTGATAGGGTTTTTATGCTTTTAATAATGAACAATAAAATGATGGAGATATCATACCTTATAATTCTTATAAAAATACTATAAATTATATTTTATATATGGTATTATGTTTACAGAATTTAAAGGAGTGTGTATGATGCCGTTTAGTTATGTTTCTCACTTATATTGTCCTAAATGTAAAAAAGAATATAGTCCGAAAGAAAAACATCAATTATGTGAATGTGGCTCACCGCTATTGGTAGCGTATGATTTAGAGAGATTGAAAGGTAACCTGACTCCAGAAGATGTTCAAAGCAGGGAACCAAATTTATGGAGATATCATGAGCTGCTTCCAGTAGAAGATCCTAAAAACGTCGTTTCCTTAGGCGAAGGGATGACTCCGCTTATAAAAATGCCTAAGCTAGGTAAAGAAATGAACATTCAAAACTTATATATGAAAGATGAAGGCATTATTCCAACGGGATCATTTAAAGCTAGAGGTGCCGCTGTAGGTGTGTCAAAAGCAAAAGAACTTGGCGTTGAACAGTTAGCGATGCCTACAAATGGGAACGCGGGAGCTGCTTGGTCGCTTTATTCGTCACGAGCTGACATAAAAGCAACCGTTGTCATGCCAAAAGATGCGCCTGTTATTACACGAAATGAGTGTGCTGTCGCGGGAGCTGACCTTTACTTAGTAGATGGACTCATCAGTGATGCGGGTAAAATTGTCGGTGAAGCTATTAAAGCCTGGGTCTTTATGACGCTTCTACGCTTAAAGAGCCGTACCGAATCGAAGGTAAAAAAACAATGGGCCTAGAAATTGCTGAACAGTTTTCTTGGAATCTTCCTGATGTGATTTTATATCCAACAGGAGGAGGCGTTGGCTTAATTGGAATCTATAAAGCGTTAAATGAATTAAAAGAGCTTGGCTGGATTAAAGGTGATCTTCCTCGTCTAGTAGCGGTACAAGCTGAAAACTGTGCGCCTATTGTAAAAGCATGGAATGAAAGAAAACAAGAATCTGAATTTTGGCCGGATTCTTCAACCATTGCCTTTGGGATTAACGTACCAAAAGCAATCGGAGACTTTCTTGTTTTAGAAGCCGTATACAACACAAATGGATGCGCAATTGCGGTCGACGAAGATAAAATTGTGGAGGAACAAAAAAAGGTTGCGCAGCTTGAAGGTTCGTTCATTTGTCCGGAAGGCGCTGCTACATTCTTAGCTGCACGCCGTTTAAGAGAAGAAGGATGGATCAAAGAAAACGAAACGGTTGTTGCTTTAAATACAGGGCTTGGAGTTAAATATCCAAACACGGTAGATATTGAAGTACCTATTTTAGAGCGAAATGGCAGCCTTACTAAAAAATAAAATAAGTGAAAAAAATAGATCTCCGTCTAAGCGGAGGTCTATTTTTTTATTCTATTGCAGATAAAACGTTTATTTAATGTAAAAAAATGTAATAAATGCGTATCTTTATGTTCAAAACTATACGGATGTATTTAGGTTTAAAGTTCGTCTTATGGGGTATCTAAGAGAAGAAAGAGGATATCTTTCTATCCGGAAAAATAGCTTGGTGAGGGAGTTGAGCAGGCATATTACGTAAATTGAATAATATGCCAAAAGGGGCACTGTAAACCAGCCTGCTTTTACAGTAGAAAACTTACTTGAAGCCACGAATGATTATAGGGAGAAAGGAGTTGAATTTCTATCCCTCGAACCCCATCCAAATCTTAAAGTTTTATTCTATGGACCGAATCATCCATTGTTGAACTTGTTAGAACGAGCTTTATATTTATTTTTAAGGCTACATAATTTTTGTAATAGAAGCAGTGTATTTATTACAAAAAATAAAGCTTATATCTAATGGGTTGTAACAATAATTGTAAGATAACCTGAGTGGAAATTGCTACCAAGCGCATTGTAAACCAGATGCACTATCTTTAACGGGAATTTACTATTTCAGCGACTGTAATTTCATCGAAAACGTTCCCTGTTTTAGGAAAAATCCGTTCTTTTAGCAGCGATTAATTGTACGTTGAAATAAAAAAAGTTTATTTTGGTTCTAATTAATTTATTTATTAGCGTTCCTTCCTCAGCTTTTTCTGGCTTCAAACCCTTTAGCCATAACCTTTTTTAATATTTAACATCACATGAATAGTTTTCGTTTTTTACTCAAAAATAAGTAGTGTTCCAAGACAGTTACGTGTGAAATACAGTAAGTCAGATTTGACTTTACTACTCAGTCTTGTATAATCGTATACCGCGGAGGTGACGTGATGAAATGAAGTTTAATAAGAAAAAAATTAACGTCGTAGATATTGACAAAGCTAAAAAAAGCGTCTTTGCTACAGGAGTAGGAAACGCGATGGAATGGTTTGACTTTGGCTTGTATTCATATTTAGCCGTAATTATTAGTCAAAACTTTTTTAGCGCAGTTGAAAATGATCAGCTCAAATTAGTGTTCACATTTGCCACATTTGCGATTGCCTTTTTAATGCGTCCATTAGGCGGTGTTATATTCGGTAAAATCGGGGACAAGTTAGGAAGGAAAGTCGTTTTAACCACCACCATTATTTTAATGGCCTTTTCCACATTACTCATTGGGTTGTTACCTACATATGATCAAATCGGTATATGGGCACCCATCCTTTTATTAATTGCACGAATCATTCAAGGTTTTTCAACTGGTGGTGAATATGCTGGTGCGATGGTGTATATTGCAGAATCGTCTCCAGATAATAAGCGAAATGTACTTGGAAGTGGACTAGAGATCGGTACACTTGTTGGTTATATTCTTGCTTCACTACTAGCTAGCTTACTGTTTTTTGTTCTGTCGGATAAACAGATGGCCTCATGGGGCTGGAGAATTCCCTTCTTATTAGGATTACCTTTAGGACTTATTGGTTTTTATTTACGAAGAAGTTTAGGGGAAACACCTATTTTTGAAAATGAACTTTCCAACGAAGACGAAGTTGAAGAAGAAAGCTTCCTCTCTATTTTAAAAAATCACAAAAAAGATGTGTTTGTTTGTTTCGTAGCCGTGGCTTTCTTTAACATTACAAACTATATGCTATTATCGTACATGCCTTCTTATTTAAATGAAATTATTGGCTTATCAAACACAGTGGGTACGGTATTAATTACGGCAGTTATGATTTTAATGGTGCCGCTTGCGCTTATGTTTGGAAAACTGAGCGACAAAATCGGAAACAAGAAAGTTTTCTTAATCGGTTTAGGCGGATTGAGCTTACTGTCAGCCTTTTCGTTCTACTTAATCAACTTAAATGGTTTAGTATTTGTTTCAATCGGTATTCTTATTCTAGGTGTTTTACTTGCTACGTATGAAGGAACAATGCCAGGAACGCTGCCAACAATGTTCTACACAGATATTCGCTACCGAACATTAGCAATCACGTTTAATGTTTCAGTTTCTATTTTTGGAGGAACGACGCCATTAGTTGCGACATGGTTAGTTCACGCAACAGGCAATCACTTGGCTCCAGCGTTCTATCTAACGATTGTGAGTATCATTGGATTTTTCGTAATCTTGTTCCTGTTTGCGAACACGGCAGGAAAATCACTCAAAGGTTCATACCCAACGGTTGCTTCTAAATCTGAATACAATGAAGCAGTTGAAAATCCAAAAGATTCATTATGGTGGCACACAGAGCAAACAGAAAAATAAGTTGAATAACAAGCTGCTGTGCAGCATATGAATAAAAAAAGAGCCTTTTTCTTGTATAGATTTACAAAGAGAAGGCTCTTTTTTATCGTTCGACGATTTATTCCATTTCCTGTATTTGCTATCCGCGGTTCCGTATGTTACGATTAAATTAATTATTTTTGTTCGGTATAGGATTGAGAGAAGAGAAATCTCTTCAATAGAATTTTTTATCTTAAGATAGTATGGTTGGACAAGGGTAGTAATACAACCGTGGAGTATTCCACACCAGGAGGCACTATTATGGAACAAGGTACAGTGAAATGGTTTAATGCAGACAAAGGCTTCGGCTTCATCGAAGTTGAAGGCGGAGACGATGTATTCGTACATTTCAGCTCTATTCAAGGTGAAGGCTTTAAATCGTTAGAAGAAGGTCAAAAAGTAACGTTTGACATTGAACAAGGTCAACGCGGAGCACAAGCTGCTAACGTTCATAAAGTAGCATAATTAATACCAAGTAAAAAGACTCCACATAGGGGTCTTTTTACTTGGTATTTTAATAATTAAAAAAGAAATGATTTTAAAAAGGTTACTTTAAACATAAGTATAGACATTGAAGATAGAAAGCTAGTAAAGAAGAGCTACCTATATCCTGTGTCGTAAATAAATAGAAAAGAATACCTTATAGCTATAGAATGATATGCTTTAGGAGTAGGTATACGTAAGGTATCAAAAATAACTAACCTTCGCTGGACTAGCCGTTGGAAAAGGCTGCTGACTATCAGAATACTGATAAAGTCAAATATAAGATGCAAATTATATTTCCCGATAAATAAAGTTGAAAATTTGCTTGTTTTTGATATGAGAGAGGATGAAGGATATGAGTATAAGCTTATTTGCTAATGGAGAAACGGTAAGTATAAAAGCATCTAATGAAATAGTGATCATTTTAAAAAGTCATTATGTGAAAAACATGAAAAGATATTCTTATACAGTTGATAAATATCCCAGTACATTTTTCTTTGAAGAAGAGTTAATGAAACACGAATCATAATTATTCATGAAGAAATATTGATTTATAGTTTGGATTTTGTCTATACTATGCTATACTGAATTTACCATTTGTATTACCGATTACTATTTTTGTATTAATAAGCCCTATTCCTCAGTGGATAGGGTTTTATTATTACATTTCAAGGAAATGAAAAAGACAGACTCCGTAGAGTCTGTCTTTTTGTATTTATGATGGATTACGCTTTTTGAACGTTAGAAGCTTGAGGGCCGCGTTGACCTTGTTCTACGTCAAATGTAACTGCTTGACCTTCGTCTAAAGATTTGAAGCCTTCGCTTTGGATTGCTGAGAAATGTACGAATACATCGTCTCCGTTTTCGCGTTCGATGAATCCAAAACCTTTTTCTGCGTTAAACCATTTTACTTTACCTTGTTCCATAATTGTTGCCTCCTAGTGTGACACGCACACATTGTGTTACTATCCTTGCTCAAATCTACAGACGAAAGTTCTTAAACTTATCAATCTTTACCGAACAAAAATAATTCTTCTTAAACTTAACAGAAATAGGGACTTATTGCAAGGATAGAGTCTGTAAAGCTAGAAGTTCTCCTTTATCCATGTTTGCACTATGTGAACTAAAAAACGATACGTAAGCCTCCTTAGTTCAAATAAAGAGAATGTTTGTGGTACACTTAAATAGTAAAAAACATTTAAAAGCGAGGAATTATATGAACACAACTAAAAAACACCACAGGCCTAAGCGGCTGAAAATTGCTTTCCGAGCACTAATGGTCATTATCGGAGGGATTATTGCAGCTTACGGCTTAGAAACTGTCTTAATTCCAAACCACGTCTCAGATGGAGGGGTAACAGGCATTAGTATCGTTGCTTCAAACCTATTTGGCTTGCCATTAGGAGTTCTAATTGCCGTTATTAACATTCCTTTTGTATGGTTAGGGTATCAACAAATCGGGAAAAGTTTTGCTGTATTTTCCATCCTCGGAATCGTCTCACTAGCTGTCGGTACAAGCCTCATGCATCACACTCCAGCGATTATTGAAGGAGATACACTACTCGTAACCGTTGTCGGCGGTATTATCCTTGGTTTTGGAATGGGAATTGCACTGCGTAATGGCGGCGCGCTAGACGGCATCGATATGCTGGCCGTGCTGCTTTCTCGAAAATTGCCGTTTGGAACAAGTGATCTTATTTTGTTCTTAAATGCATTTGTGTTTATTTTTGTTTCATTAGTATTTGGTTTGCAAGGCGCGATTCTTTCTGCAATTGCATACTTTATTGCATCCAAAGTTATTCACATCGTAGAGGTAGGATTAAGCGGATCGAAAACCTTCCAGATTATCACTGCTCAGCCCGCAATAATGGTAGAGACAATACGTGATCGTTTAGGTCGAAGCGCTACATACAAAGAAGCTTACGGCGGTTATTCTCATGAAAAATTCAAGGAAATCACATGCGTAATCAACCGTTTGGAAGAAAGTAAAATGAAAGAAATTATCAATGAAATTGACCCAACGGCTTTTGTTACGGTATATGACGTAGCGGAAGTTAAAGGCGGTAATTTCAGAAAGAATAATATTCACTAAGTTCACAATTCACTACATTTGTACAAACACTCTACAATACTCCACTTTTAGGTTGGAGTGTAGAGATAAGAAAAGCAGCGTGATTCTTGCATCCGCTGCTTCTTTTGTATCGTAAAATCCACTTGCAAGAAGCCGCCTGTTGGATAGCTCATTTGCTTAGCGGAGTTTTTTTAAAACCAGATACTTTTGAAAAAATGAAACGGTCAGAATGAAGCCGGATAGGGTACCTGCATACATTAACGTAATGATTTTTCCTTTGTGTGTCTTCTTTAAAAATTTGACAACAGCGCTCCATATTATAATAGAAGAAATTGTTACTGGGAAAAGCCACATACAACTTCTTCCTTCGTTAAACAGCAGCCTCAGATAGCCTACGTGTACCATATGTATTTGTGTTAACTTTCCTCTCGTGCTTTACCTAACAAAGCTAACAGAAAAAATCTCTGAACATAAAAGAACAGAGATTCAACAGAATGATGATTCTTATATAATACAAAGGATGACTTTTCCTGTCTCAGAAAGGTCATCTTTATCGTACCATCAGCAAGGACTCGGCGCTGTGCGTTTTCTCACAGCAGAGGAAGAAAAAATCTGCTATTGTATAGAGGTCGGAGTAAACTTTCTTAATTATGTGCGCTTCTTTCATATGTATCGAACCTGCTGACAAGATCAGCAGGTTTTTTTATATTACCAGCTAGCTATCATCTTCAAGGGAGCAAGAGCCGTTAATCTTTATAGCCAAATAGACTTTACACCATTTTACCCATACGTAAAATAGGTTAAAATAAAGAGGTGAGGCATGGAGAGAAAAGAGTTAAACAAGAGGTGAGTAACATTATAATCACAATTTATCTTACAGGGTTATAACGGTGATTATACTAAATGGTGAACGTTGAAAGGGGATACATAGTTTTGAACACAAAATATCTAGATTTACTTGCACAAAAGTATGATACGGAAGAAAAAGTGGTAACCGAAATTATTAACCTTGAAGCTATTCTTCATCTGCCAAAGGGGACCGAACATTTTGTCAGTGATTTACACGGCGAATATCAAGCCTTTCAGCACGTGCTGCGAAATGGCTCAGGAAATGTAAAAGAGAAAATCAAAGACCTTTTTAAAAATGTATTATCTGACAAAGAAATCAATGAATTTGCGACATTAGTGTATTATCCTGAAGAAAAATTACCGTTGATTAAAGCGCAGTTTCGAAACAAAAAGGAACTCTATCAATGGTATACAGAAATCATTGATCGTATGCTTAATCTTATTTCGTACGCTTCTTCTAAATACACGCGTTCTAAACTGCGTAAAGCATTGCCAAATCAATTTGTGTACATTATTGAAGAGCTGCTATACAAAACGGATGAATTTACAAATAAAGAACAGTACTATACAAAGATTGTTCAGCAGATTATTTCTCTGGGACAAGCCGATAAGCTTATTATAGGGCTTGCTTATACGACGCAAAGATTGGTTGTGGACCACCTGCACGTAGTGGGGGATATTTATGACCGGGGACCTGAACCGGATAAAATTATGGATACGCTGATTAACTATCACTCCGTTGATATTCAGTGGGGAAATCACGATGTGCTATGGCTAGGCGCTTTTGCGGGTTCGAAAGTGTGTCTCGCCAATATTATTCGTATCTGCGCGAGATACGACAATCTAGATATTATTGAAGACGTATATGGCATTAACCTGAGACCGCTGCTTAACTTGGCGGAGAAATATTATGATGATAATCCTGCTTTTAGACCAAAAGTAAGCTCGAGTGACAAACTATCCGATCACGAGCGACTACAAATTACGAAAATTCACCAGGCCATTGCGATGATTCAGTTCAAGCTTGAAAGTCCGATTATCAAAAGACGTCCTTTCTTTAATATGTCAGAAAGGCTGTTGCTTGAAAAAATTGATTATGATAAAAATGAAATTACGATATACGGAAACACGTATCCGCTAGAAAACAGCTGCTTTGCAACGGTTAACCCCGAGCAGCCTGATCAGCTATTAGAAGAAGAAGAGCAGGTAATGGAAAGACTGCTGCTTTCTGTACAGCACTCAGAAAAGCTGGCGAGACATATGAAGTTTCTGATGAAAAAAGGCAGCCTATACTTGAAATATAACGGAAACTTATTAATACACGGCTGCATTCCTTTAGATGAAGAAGGAAACATGGAAAAAATGACGATAGAAGATAAAACGTATGCAGGCCGTAACTTGCTTGATGTGTTTGAACATTATTTACAAGAGGCTTTTGCACATCCTGAAGAAACGGATGATTTGGCAACAGATATGGTCTGGTACCTATGGACAGGAGAATATTCATCACTCTTTGGGAAACGCGCCATGACGACGTTTGAACGATATTTTATCAGTGATAAAACAACGCATAAAGAGAAGAAGAATCCATACTACTATTTACGGGAAAATGAGGAAGTCTGCCAAAACATCCTCGCAGAATTTAATTTGAATCCTGATCATGGTCATATTATTAATGGTCATACGCCAGTCAAAGAAATCGAAGGAGAAAATCCGGTCAAAGCAAATGGAAAGATGATTGTTATTGACGGCGGTTTTTCAAAAGCGTATCAATCCACAACAGGTATCGCTGGATACACGTTGTTATATAATTCTTACGGCATGCAGCTAGTTGCGCACAAACACTTTAATTCAAAAGAAGATATTTTATTAGAAGGAACGGACGTTTTATCCGTAAAACGATTGGTCGACAAAGAACTAGAAAGAAAGATGGTTCTAGAAACAAACGTCGGAGAAGAATTATTAAAAGAAATTTCTATTTTAAAAGATTTACGAAAGTATCGCTATAGTTAAAAATAAGAAAAGAGCAGGACGCCTAAAGGCTCCTGCTCTTTTTTACACCGTCATTTCCCAGCTCGACATTTCCAGCCAGTGCTCTTGTTCACGATAGTCAGGCATGATTTTCCCGACAAGACGCCAAAAGGATCGATCATGATTCATGTGAACCATATGGCACATTTCATGAACGACTACGTAATCAATGACGTGCTGAGGTGCCATTGCCAGCCGCCAGTTAAAGGTTAGCTGACGATTAGAATCACACGTGCCCCACGCTTTTTTGCTATCGGAAATCGAGATGGATCGCGGCTTTGTTTTAAAATGTTTTTGATAGGAGGAGATACTCTTAGTTACTAGCGCTTTACATCTTTGATAGTAAAAGCGTTTGAGCGCTTGTTTTATCGCTTCATCGTCGTGCTGATTGACATAAATCTGAAGCGTGTCCGCTTCAAACACTACAGAATCCTTTGTAATAGTCGAATCGTGATGAATCTGTATCGGATAGTTTTTTCCTACATACAAAAAGCTTTCTCCGTGTTCATAGACTTTTTTCTTTGGTCCATGCGTTCTATCTTTCATTTCATTTATTTTTTGCTGAATCAATGCCCAGTTGTTCTCTAGTACCGAAAGTACTTGTTCAGTAGACGTCCCTCTAGGAGCAAGGACTTCGACCGTTCCGTATCCGTCGACTTTGATCGCAAAAGAACTTCGGTTTTTATATCGTATTTCATAATGGATACTCTGATTTGAAAAAGTGTGTATCATGTTATCCTCTATATTGTACAGTTAAGCCTCTTAGGAATTTTCGAGCAAAATTCTCTTTGCACGGTTTGTAATTTTTGTGGCCTTTTTTTCGTAATAAAGCACCTAATTCTGCTTTAGATACACGTATTCCGCCGTCATCAAATACTTCTAACATCTCTTCACTTGTTAGAGATAAAGCAATTTTCACTTTCTTTAATAAGACGTTATACATATTTTGATTACTCTGAACCGGTGCTGGAGGTGCTTGCCCTGGTTTAGGGTCTTGTTTTCCTCTTTTAAAGGTAATAAAACCGTTTAAAAAAGAATCTAACATGCTGTTACTGCACGAGATGTGCTCGTCGGCGTGAACTGCATCCTCGTCTTCTTCGTCCGGTGTTCTCGTAAGGATTTTTAATACGTCTTCTTTTGTTACGTCTACTCCGCCAAGATTAAAGATCTCTACCATTTCTGTATTTTTTAAATCCAAGGCATATCGTAATCTAATTAAAATATCGTTATTATCCATTCTTGCTCCTCCTATAACTTGCTTGCTGTATGTAAAAATCATGACTGCCACAATCTGAACGGACTTGGTCAATATCAGTACAATTATAGTAACAGGCTCCGCTGGAATTCTAAGTTATTCCATTCATTTCTACAAACATATAACTTCTCATATTTATCAGCCTTCGTCAACTCTTGAAAAAGAACGATTTGCTCATATTATGCCCGAACAGCCTCTTTACCATAACAAAAATTAGGCGCCGCAGTCTGCTAAAGGAAGCAGAGGCAGCTTTATTTTTTAAGAACGCATAGGACAATTTTTAAAGTTGGCGAACCCCTGTATGCTGCTAAAATGATATACCTTACTAAATAAATAGTTTTACGTATTTATTAAGTGTGTAATTAGGAGTATGATAGTAGTAAAAAAAGAAAGAGGTCAACAAATGAATTCAACATACTCACCAAGAGAATCAACCAAAATCAAAGCTTTATCCATGCATGCGCTTTTTATTGCACTGACGTTTGTAGCGACAATGTTTATCAACATAAAGCTTCCAATCATGGGTAACGGAGGCCTCATCCATTTAGGCAACGTTCCTCTTTTTATAGCAGCCTTTATTTACGGCAAAAAAACAGGAGCCATCGCAGGGGCTTTTGGGATGGGGTTATTCGATCTGATCTCCGGCTGGACAGCATGGGCGCCGTTTACGTTTATTATCGTAGGGGCCATGGGCTTTTTAGCAGGTCTTATATCTGAAAAAGCACCTGGTAAAAGAGCACTTGTGAACACGCTGGCAGTTGTTGCTGCGCTGATTGTAAAAATCGTAGGCTACTATTTTGCCGAAGTGATTCTTTACGGTAACTGGATCCTTCCGCTTGGCTCTATACCAGGCAATGTGATGCAAGTTGTTATAGCAGGTATCATCGTCGTTCCGCTTGTAGGGCGCTTAAAGAACAGAGCGGTACAAATTTAATCCGTCAATCGTAAGTCGTTTTACCATTATCCTATCCTTAAGTGATATACTTGATAGATATTCATCAAGTGAAAGGAGCGGAAAACACCATGAAATATCTAAAATCACAGATGAAGCAGCTCATTAAAGACAATCAGGAACTGCAAGGTAAGCTGAATGGACTGATGAAAGAGCACAGCCTTGAAAAAAACTTTGCTCTTAAAGCTCTGTACCATGCAGAAGTGGCTGAAGGCGGGAAATATCAGCTTGCCTATCAAGCATTAGACGCACCGAAAAAGTAATGGCCTTATTGCTCATTCGTATAGTTCTTCATTATAAAAAGGCAGCCAAATCGCGTATTTGGCTGCCTTTTGTAGCAAATAGAATGACGCACAATCATCTTGGTGTTTGTACAACTTCTTTTGAACTGCTTAACTCTAGATAAATAGGGTATGTAAAAATTAAAGCTAGCTATCGTTCTAATCATATAAGAAAAGAGGAAAATAGCGATGACCATATCTGCTTTAGAACAAGCAAAAGTA
Source organism: Priestia sp. 40 (assembly GCF_049368575.1). Taxonomy (NCBI): domain Bacteria; kingdom Bacillati; phylum Bacillota; class Bacilli; order Caryophanales; family Bacillaceae; genus Priestia; species Priestia sp. 40. The sequence goes on along the minus strand of NZ_JBMPZA010000005.1, from coordinate 159,597 downwards.
GAGTTACCGAATGGAGAAATAATCAATTACCGAATGAAAAAAGGCGGAAAAGAGGTGCTTTTGTTAATTCACGGAAACATGAATTCTTCCCTTAACTGGGATGTGTTGATGAACGAACTTCCAGAACATATCACAGCTTATGCGCTTGATTTAAGGGGATTTGGAGAATCCACTTACTATACACCTATCCACACAATCAAAGACTTATCAGATGACGTCAAACTGTTTGCAGATGCTTTGAAGTTGTCTGCTTTTACAATAAGCGGGTGGTCATTAGGAGGAGCAGTTGCTATGCAATATGTGATTGATCATCCGAATGATGCCAAAAATTTAATTCTATTAAGCTCCGTCAACATCAAAGGCTATCCCATTCCAAGAAGAACGTTTCTAGAACTGCCTATCCCTAACAATTTTATCCAAACCAAAGAAGAAGTAAAAGAAGCATTTAGAATGGTAGAAAACGCGAAAGAAACAAAAAACACATGGTTTTTAAAAATGATGCTGCGTCAATTTTTATATACAAAAAATAAGCCGTCTGCTGATCAATTTGAAAAGTATTTAGAAGGAACGATCAAGCAGCGCAACTTAATTGATATCAATTACGCACTCATGAGATTTAATATTTCAAACGATTTTAATGGTGTTGTTCAAGGGACAGGAGAGGTGCCAAAAATCACGATTCCTACTATGGTTATTCAAGGAGATGAAGATAAGATGGTTTCGACAAGAGATGCATCTGACATCGCAAAAGGCATAGGGGAAAATGCAACGTTGAAAATCATGAAAGGTGTAGGCCACTGCCCGTTGTTAGATGATTTAAGCAGTTTAATGGACTTATACAACGCTAATTTAAGCAGAGTTTAGGAAAATTGCGATTCTCCTTAGTAACAGAAGTTTTATTATTGCTAGATGCAGCATGTTCTAAATCTACACAAGCAAAATGGGCTGCTTACAAAAGAGATACTGTGAGATGAAACAAGCATGCTATCTTTTGAGGAAACTGACAGCGAGCAAATAAAACCACTACAAAAAACGTAAGGTCTTTTTAAAGAGGCTTACGTTTTTTTAAATGCACTCAAAGTATTCAATTCTGTTTTTCAAAATGAAGAAACAGGTTGGTAATCCATTTTGATAGCAGTATCACACCGAGATAAAATACAAATAAATGACCGTAAGTAGCCCATTCATGCAGCTGGAAAAAGCCAATCCCTGTTAATAACGGTTTGAAAATAAAAGCAAAAAATAAACAAAGAGTCGTTGCATATAAATAGTAATTTTTATGATGGTTGATTGTCCATTGATAAAGAAGCATAAAAGAGACAGGAATAAGCGAAGCATCTAGGCTAAAGCTTACGGGTATGATTGTGTTGATTTGGTAAGGATACGTCCACAGCCCGTTATAAACTCCAGCGGTGTCACTATAGTGAAACCAAACGTGCACGTTAAATCCATAAAACCCTAAGTGAAAGGCTTTTTTTCGATCAATAAAAAAATAGAGAATGACTAAAGGTAAAATAAAAGCGCCCAAGGTCACCCAAAACTGCCAAGAGCCTGGAGTGGAGTAGTGATGCCAATATTCAGCCCACGTTTTGGAGAGATCTTCCTGTATACTATGTATTTTTTCAAGATATTCTTTTTGATTGGTTGTCAACGTGATCCATCCTTTTTAAGTAAGAAAAGTTTTTTATTTTTAAATTGCCCTTTTCTTAAGGTTTGGATACCTTTCCCTGTTGAGTTGTTTGTATTTTTCTGCACGTCCATTTTAACTGGCCTTTATGCTAAAATAGGAAGTATAAAAAGGAAAAAGAAGGGAACGTATGGATAGTTCTATTTTAAACATAGTGATAGCGGTTTTTTCTATGATGACCGGGTTAATCATCCTTTCTTTATCTCGATCATTATCCGATGAATCAATGAAGCGGGTTCGGATTAGAGGGCTTCTTATCCCCATGTACTGGATAGCTAAAGGATGCTTTGGCGTATCGTTTGAGCGATTTGCACGTAAAACGATGTATGTATTCGGTTTTATCTGCATGCTTACGTCGATTTTGCTGCTCGGAGAGGCCGTTTATCAGCTAATTATCTAAAAAGCAGTTAAAGTAACTGCTTTTTTCCATTTTTATGAAACTTTTAGCGCGTTTTTTACGTATAAAAGGTATCAATAAAATAGTAGCAACAAGGAGTGATTTTTTGTCTGAAGAAAAGAAAAAGACAGATTATCTAGGGGTAGGATTAGGTTTAGGTGTTGCAATGGGGGCTTCTCTTGGAATGTTGATGGATAATATCGGGTTTGGTATTGCGATTGGGACATCATTAGGCGTTGTTTTTGGAACGACGATGAATCAAAGAAACAAAAAAGAATAAAGTTCTCAAGAAAGGAGTAGAGAATGAAATATTTTGACGAAGCAAAAGAACTATGGTTAAACTATGTTCCGAGAAATGGGCAGTCAGATATCGTAGAAGGCGAGGTCATCCGAGCCATTGAAAAGCTTCGCTGTGAAGCTCAAGGCAACGGAAATGCCAATTGGGACGGCGGATTTGAGATGCTAGTGCTATATATACTAGACGTATTAAATGACCCGGACGTATTCAGCTCAGCTATGTTAGCCGAAATAAAAGCCGATGTTCACACCTTGCTCACTTCGGCAGAAGATCCGTATTTAGAAGACGACGTATACGATCGTTTGACGGACCGCGTCATTGAGTGGCATATAGCCAAAGGCGGACCTATCAAACGAGAAAGAAATCCTCAATTGTATAGATAAACGTGAGAAATGAGCTGTTTTAAACAAGCTCTTCTTTTTTTGAGTTCCTGGAGCTTTATTTAACCAACAGCTATCTAATTGCATCATGTGCTAAATAAATACATGTAAAAAATCGGCGGTTTACATCGCACCAGTGTAGCATAAACTTCTTAAAAAATCGATTCATAAATGGTTAAATGTTTGCTGACCTCCATAAAAAGTTCATAACTGACGCTGTTGCAAACGCGTATAGTATTATATCTTTTACTAAATAAGAGATAAAGGAGAAGCGCCGATGTATATTCCAAAGTATTTTAAAGTGAATGATGAACAAATCATGTATGATTTTATTGAAGATAATGGATTCGCCACTTTGTTTTCGTATCATAACGAAAAGCCTTATGCTACTCATTTGCCCCTGATGTTAAACCGGAAAGAAAAAGCTTTATACGGACATTTTGCTCGTCCGAATCAGCAGTGGAAAGATGCTGAAAATCAAGAAATTTTGATTGTGTTTCAAGGGCCTCACTGCTATATTTCACCGTCTTGGTATGAAACGAATCAAGCTGTACCAACATGGAATTATGAAGCTGTTCACGTGTATGGAACGATGAAAATGATTGAAGAACCAGCAGAACTGCTTGGGCTGCTGAGCAAGATGGTAACGAAGTATGAAAGCCCGAAGAGTACATATACACTAAGTGACGTTGATCCTGCTTATATGAATGGTTTAAGTAAAGGAATCGTTGGATTTAAAATCGATATCACTAAAATGGAAGGCAAACAAAAGATAAGTCAAAATCATTCAGCAGAGAGACAGCAGCTAGTTATAGAAAATTTAGAGCAGACGCCTCGTGAAAATGAAAAGAAAATTGCGGAGCTGATGAAACAAAATGTGCAGCGTGCGCTTAAAAAATAAGCGCTGGTTGAAAAAGTGATCTATTCGTTAGTTTAAATCCAAAAAGAAACTGAATATATTTTTAGTTTCTTTTTTTATGTCCACAGTAATTTTCTTGTTATTGACAAACTGGCTGTACATCCTTTAAAATTATCTTTAATTAAAGATAATTAAATTAAAGATAATTTTAGTGAAAGTTAAAAAATTTATATATTATGAAAAGAGGCGGAGCAGATGGAATTGTTAGGGTTGCATCATGTATCTATTTTGACGGGGAAAGCTGAGAAAAACTATCAGTTTTTCACCAAAGTTTTAGGCATGCGATTAGTAAAAAAAACGGTGAATCAAGATAACACGCAGTCTTACCACTTGTTTTATGCAGATGGAGAAGGGACGCCAGGAACGGAAGTAACGTTTTTTGATATTCCGGGGCTTGCAAGAACGCATCAAGGTGCATCTGACATTTCGACTGTGTCGCTTCGCGTTAAAAGTACGGATTCTTTACACTTTTGGAAAGAGCGCTTCGAACAGTACGGAGTGGAATATGAAGAAACAGCTAAACGAGCTAATCGTGATACGTTAGCATTTAAAGATTATGAAGGTACACGTTTGCTTCTTGTCGCGGATAACGGCGAAAAAGGGGTAAGAGCAGGCGTGCCGTGGAAGCGTGAAGACATTCCGTTAGAACATGCGATTATCGGTTTAGGACCTGTCACGCTAACGGTGGGCACGGCAGAACCAACTGTTGACGTACTAACGAACATTATGGGATTTCGCTACGTGGGTTCTTATCCATCTCTTGCAGGAGATCATAGAGATATTTTGGTTTATGCAACAGGTGAAGGCGGAAGCGGAGCCGAAGTTCATATTGAAACGAGACCTGATTTGCCGAAAGTTCGCTTAGGGCGCGGTGGCGTTCATCACGTTGCCTTCCGTGTTCCAAATGAAGAAGAATACAATAAGTGGGCAAGTCGATTAGATGAAAACAGTCTGCCGAATTCTGGTAAAGTAGAACGATACTATTTCAAAGCACTTTACTTCAGAGAACCAAACGGCATTTTATTTGAATTATCAACGGACACACCTGGATTTGCGACCGATGAACCGCTTGAAACGATGGGCCAAACATTAGCGCTGCCGCCATTTTTAGAGCCGAAGCGCAAAGAAATCGAAGAGAAGCTGAGACCTCTAGATTTGGACGAAACACTATAAGGTTTGCAGCGATTAAGACATGAAAAAACTCCAGTGTTTATACTGGAGTTTTTTGGGTTAACACTCATCGTGGCAGAAATTGAAACCACATGCACCAATGATAATGAGTAAAATAAACAGTACGATGATAATGGCAAAACCACTACCTCTGTGGCAAGGAACGCTATATCCACATTCCATATATCCATAGTCCGGCATTGTGTATCCGCAGTGTGGAATCATATGGTCATAAGCAGGAGCAGCGTAGCCGTGGTGAGCCATAGCAGGTGAGAACGGCATATTTTCATTAGAACTAAAAGGTGCGTTTACGTTATTATGCATTTTGATATCTTCCCTTCATTTATAAAACTTTTATAAAGCTTTGATAACTTATTCATATGTTCCAAGGTCCTCATATGAAGCTTATTCACAGCCCAATTATGGTTAATTAACTATATTTTATGGTGAATGGAAATGAAGCAGTGAGTTTTACGGTGTTTGTGGCCTTATAAGTTATGTCAGAAGGGAAGGGGTTTACCTGTTTTTGATTGCGTACCGCTGTTTCTAGAGTGGTTATGATGAACGTTTTGATTTTCTTAATTCTATATCGTATACGTACCCAAGCTTTCGGTGGTTCATAACGTCTTCAGGGGTTGTATTCCAAGGATACATCGGATCTCTAAAGTTTTGACCAAATGGCCCGTTTTTCATCGGCTGATAGTTTTGATCGCGATGAACAATTTGCCATACAGACCAAATACGATCCACATTTGCGTGGTGTAAAAAGAAGACAGGATCATTCGGAGCAGTAGGGACAACGCCCATCTGTCCGCCAACCCAACGGTGTACGCGATTGTGAAGCTGCGGCCCGTTAATAAATCCTTCAAGCTGATTACGAAAGCTGTTTTGGCTGGTCATATCCCAAGGCGGCGTGTCATATTGAGTTATTTTTAAAGCATTGAGAACATCATCTCGAGTAGGGAGTGTGGGTGCCTCTTTCGTTGCTCCAAAATTACGTTTTAGCCCTCCGGAAGGATTTCCTTGTTCATCGATCGTCGTCCAGCGCCCAGCTGCAAATGGCCCGGTATCGACGATAAAATCCTTTTTGGGATTTCCGTTTCCGCCCATAAAATCTGCGCTCCAAATTGGTGATTGTGATGGATCCTGCAGCTGTGCATCCGTTTCCCATTCCCAATAAGGAAGGGTTACTTCTGGATTGACCGACTGGAGGTCACGTTCGAATCGTAAAAGGTATTCACGATGCCACGGTAAAAAAGCAGAGCTCATATGTGCTGCATTTCGATCGCTGCCCGGAGGCGTATGAAATTTACCTGCTGCACCATGCCAGGCTATATAGCGGTCATATATTCCTTTTTCCTTTAGTATTAGCACGGCACGAATAAAATCTCTTTTTTCGGTGTCTGTAAGATGTAATACGTTTTTTCTGACTCTGTACTTGTTACTCATTTTTTAACCTCTTTCTAAAAAAGAAGCAAGGGGCTGTTTCTTTTTTATATTCAGAATATGTCCAAGAGGTAAAAATGCTACTGTAAATTTAAAGAGACTTTTTTAAAGGTGTAAATTATAAATAGAGGTAAAATCAAAAAAAGCAGGCATGGGCCTGCTTTTATTCACTGCATTATTATTAATGACCAATTGGATACATGGTCGTTACGCTGTAGTCGTAGTCTTTGCCTCTGTAGTCGGTATACACAACTCTAACTTCTTGGTTTAAAGAACTAATATACTTTTCTTTAACGTAGTTGCCAGATTTATTGTTGGTGCCGTCTTCACCTTCGTTGATGACTTCTTCAGCAATAGACATCGCTTGTTTTTCATTTAAATACTTGCTGAACTGACTTTTACCTTGGTAATTGTCAACGCCTGGTTTTTGCATATGCGCGACAATGTGGCAATATCCGTATTTATCATTTCCTTCTTGTAAGACAAGTTCTTTGCCGGTAAATAACCTATCGCTTTGAGTCTCAGCTGAGCATTCGTTGCTTGATGTAGTGTCCGATGTACTGCTTAACGTGCTGCTTGAGTTTTCATGCTGCTGAATGAGGGAAATAGGCGAATTGTTGGTAAATACAGCGATGAGGGCAATCACAAGTGCTACAATGGTGTATAGTATTTTGCTGTTTTTAAAAAAATCCATTCCTTTATGCGTCTCCTTTTTGAATCAACGTTAAAATCAAATCGACTTTCTTTTCTAGCTGATCAATTAAGTTTTGTTTTACTTGTTCTGATTGTAATAAAGCGCTTCTTAGTTCGTCCATATCTTTTTGCATATACGCTCGATTTTCTTTTTCTTGCTGCAGCTCTTTTTGAAGAGCGTGTATCGTGGACAGCAATTCTTTATCTTGGTTCATTTCTGCGTTCACCGCCTCTGTGTTGATAAAAAGCAACTTATGCCCACTATATAAAATACCACTATCTCTGCTGTAAATCGACTATTTGGATAGGAAATGAGTCCTCCCGGGTGAGGTTTTAGCAGGATATTGCTAGTTGAGAGGAGAATAGTATGGTGGTTTACCGTAGATAGATAAGCTGCGCAGAAAAGAGGGAAGAAAATGTTTCCGGAATTAGAGACAAAACGGCTGATATTAAGAAAAATTGTAGAAAATGATGCGGGTGAGATTTTAGAATGCTTTTCTGATGAAGAGGTACTGCGCTATTACGGGCAAAAATCTTTAGAATCGATCCACCAAGTGAAGGAGATCATTAAGAATTTTTCCAAAGGCTACGAAGAAAAGCAGTTGATTAAATGGGGGATTCAGCTAAAAGAAAACGAAAAGCTGATTGGCACAATAGGATTTCAAGAGTGGTCTTCAGAGCATAAAAAAGCAAATATAAGCTATGCTCTTTTTCCGGAGTATTGGAACAAAGGATACGCAACGGAAGCCGTTCATGAAGCGATTTCTTATGGCTTCAACGAACTTCAATACAATCGTATAGGAGCGATTGTATTTACGCAAAATAGTGGATCTATCTCCTTGTTAAGCAAAGTAGGATTTAAAAAAGAAGGGACGTTAAGAGAGTACCTGTACCAAAACAATATCCCGTTTGATACATATGTTTATTCGCTGCTGCGCCGGGAAGCAAAGATATAATTATAAGCACAAAAAAGGAACATGGGGAGATGTTCCTTTTTTTTGTGCTTACTTTTTTATTAGAACGTACGTGCAGCTTCTTTAGCGCGAGCAATACCGTCTTCTTTAATTTCTTGCGCTTTATCTGGCATTGCAGCCTGTCCTTCTACAAATAGGCTTCCGATAGAAGGAACCCCGAAGAAGTTCATCATAATGCGCATATAGCGGTGACCCATTTCTAGTTCACCAGCAGGGCCGCGAGAGTAAATACCGCCGTTTGCTTGAATATGATACGCTTTTTTATCTGTTAATAGACCTACAGAACCTTCTGCTGTATACTTAAATGATTTTCCAGCTACTGCTACAGCATCTAAGTATGCTTTCATCACTGGAGGGAATGAGAAGTTCCACATTGGTGTAACAAATACATATTTGTCCGCTTGAGCAAATTGGTCACTTAACTCGTTTAAGCGAGCAACTTTGCGCTGTTCTTCAGAAGTAAGTGCATCAAATTCTGCGCCGCTTCCAAGTTTTCCCCATCCGCTGAATACATCACCGTCGATGTGAGGGATGTGCTCTTGATATAAGTTAACGTGAACAATCTCATCCGTTGGGTTTACTTCTTTATACTCATTAATAAATGCATCTCCCGCAGCCATACTGAATGATTGCGTAGCATCGTTAGGGTTTGCTGTAATATATAATACTTTTGCCATAATTCTTTTCACCTTTCTGTCTTCAATATATAAATGTTGTTTCATGAATTAAAGATAATATGTTCGAAAACATCTACTACGTTATTAATAGTAACTTACGTAACAAATTTAGTCAAAGGTTTTTTATTGGGTTTTATCATGTTCACAAACTTTTTTTAGGATGTTACGCTTTGGGGTTTTACGGATAACCCCTTTAAAAACAAGGGTTTATTTCGTTTTGAAGCGTGGTTTGAACGCGATTCTTTTAGAAGAAATATCTTTTTTGAAGATAAATAATTAAAAAATGAGAAAGGGAAATCATATATTTTTGTTACGTACGTTATTAATAGTAACAGAAAATAACAGCGTTTCATCTTTTCTTTCAACCTATTTTCAGCGTGAAACGAGCAGGAAGGTATAATTATTTCAAGGGAAATATAAGGGAGGGAACAGTAAAGAAAAAGACCTCGATCTGCTTCGAGGTCTTTTTGATTCTTCTTGAGTTTAAAACGTTTTGGCCATAGAATGCGCTTTTTGGATGGCGTCTTCTTTGATTTGCGGAACTTGATCCGGAAACTTTACTTGGCCTTCAATAATAATGCTTTCAAACGCTTCGATGCCAAAGAAGTCCATCATAATCTCTAAATAGCGATGTCCCATTTCTCTTGCCATTTCAGGGCCTTCTGAATACACGTCTCCACGGGATTGGATGTGAAGCGCTTTTTTTCCTTTCAGTAAGCCTTGAGCGCCTTCTTTTGTATATGTAAAGGTTTTACCTGACACGGTAATCGCATCAATATACGTTTTCATAATCGCAGGAACGGAAAAATTCCACATTGGCGTAACAAAAATATATTTGTCAGCGAGTACGAACTGTCCGCCTAACTCAGCTAATCGTCCTACTTTTAATCGTTCATCCGTTGATAGATCTTGGATGGAAGAGTGAGAACGAAGCTTTTTCCATCCGTTAAATACGTCTGCATCTAAGTATGGAATATCTGCTTGATATAAATCTAAATGAACCACATCATCTTCTGGATGTGTTTGCTTATACACGTCAATAAATTCTTTCCCTACAGCCATGCTAAGCGATTCGTCTTCAGCTAAAGGGTGTGCAGTAATATAGAGAACATTTGCCATGATGCTCATCCTTTCTATGGAGTAGTTTTATTAATCTTGGACCCAGCTTTCTGCCCACTGACTAATCGGTCCTAATATTTTACCTAACTCTGTTCCTTTTTGAGTCAGCGAATATTCAGAACGAATAGGGCGGTCCGGAATGACATTTCGGACAACAATTCCGTGGTCTTCAAGCTCTTTAATCCGTTCTGTCAACAGCCTTCTGCTTAAGGCTGGTATACTTTCATTTAATTCACTAAAGCGTTTGGGACCGCTCATCAGCACATAAATGATTAATCCTGTCCACTTCTTGCCAATCAGTTCGAAACTTTTTTCTACTTTAGGTTGAATATCTTTTGGTTCGTCCATATTACGTATCCTCCTTCAAACAATATGGATGAAAAATAACTTATGCATTTATTGTAACAGAAAAAGCGTAAAAACATGTGGAAACTTTGGGTGAAGCAGGGTGAAATGAATAAATTCACTAATGTTTGTACCTTGCTTTTTGTTTTATAAAAACTTTTCACACATAGGCTTGTCACAACATACGATGTACGAATTCTCTTTAAGAAAAGGTGGTATGGTCATGGCAGGAGTTATTAACATCTGTAACACGAGAATTAATGGTATGGCAAGAAACGGATCGATGAATTTTGGAGAAGTTCTTCACAACGGACACACAGCGGATGTTAAATCTGTTGGAATCAACTCAACCTATGGAGACGTTTCAGCTGCTTGTGCGCGAATGAAAAATACAAATATGGATGCAGATATATTTGATCAAACGGCTGTTGCGAATATTGATGGGGTATATGGAAATCAGCTATAAAAGGGAGCTGCTTATAACACATGAAGTTGTAAGCAGCTTTTTTATGCTGAGAAGTAGAACACTTATTTATGATAAGAGAATATGTTTCTAATTCAATAGAATGATCTACCAAAGTTCCCGAATCTGTTATATACGCCTTTTCTAAAAAAAAATATATATTGTACAAGCACCCCGTCATTTATTGAATAGTATATAGAGGAAAAACAAAGAAAGGATGATTAAAATAGACTTGTATGATTCCTATTACAACCGTTCCGATGGAAAATACTATATTAAAAAGAAAAAAAAGAGTCCAAATCCCTTAAAAGAGACCAAAAATAAAATAAATAAAGCAGACCATTCATTATATAGTATGAGTATAAAAAATAATCATAAACAACCTATTAAAGTGAGTATTATTATGCCTACTTATAATAAATACCACCAAACCTCTCTTTCGCTTTACGGTTTATCCAAACAAACGTTTCCCCACGCTCAGTATGAAGTCATTCTAGTGGATGACGCTTCTTCTGACAACACACCTAACATTGTAAAAGAAGCTGATGTCCCTTTTAAATTTAAATATATTCGCATGAAAAAAAATAAAGGGCGCTCATCTGTGCGCAATATAGGAATTAACCATGCTGAAGGAGAGGTTTTAATCTTTTTAGACGGAGAGATGCTGGCGCCTCCTGCTTTTGTTGAAAATCACTATAAACATCATATGCATAAATCCAATCTTGTCGTTACCGGAGCTATGCATTATGAAGGAGTCTACACATTTATTATGCCAGACTATAATGAAGATCAAGTGGCCCACTTAAAAGAACTAGTAGGCAGTGATCCTGAGTATAGAAGATTGTATGAAAACTATGAACAGACGAGGCAGCATTCAAACGTTCCTTATCCTCTTGTAACAAAAGAAGACATTGATACAAACCGTTTTCAACGTTTATCATTTCCTAATCGCTATTTCCTTAACAGCGGGCTAAAACATTTCGGAGAGCGACTTGAAGGATTTACACTACCTTATATTGCATTTTTAAGTGGAAATGTATCAGTACGAAAAGGGAATTTAAAAAAATCTGGTCTTTTTGATGAAACGTTTGTTGGCTACGGGGCAGAAGACTGGGAGCTTGGATATCGTTTATATAAAAATGGTGCACAATTTGTTTTAGATCCTTCAACAGTTGCTTATCATCAGGAACATGGGATATCGAAGCGAAAAGTGAAAGAACAGTGGGGCAATCACTATCGTTTTGTGAAAAAACATCCGAATATAGACGTTCTTATTCTATCTCTCGAATGGAAAGAGCTTCCGTTTATGCATATGCATAAAACATTAGTTGAATATAAAGCGCTGGAGCAGCGTTTTCCTGATGAATATAAGGAATTTAAACATGCTTTTCGCGTCATGCTGTTTAGAATCATTGAATATTTAAATAGTGGACAGCCCGTGACGAAACTTTACGATCTCCCAGGAGGATCAGATGAAAGAATAAAAATTATTCAGCAGTTCGAAACACTGCGCCCTCGTGGATTTGACTACTTGGCGAGTTCTTTTGAACAAATCTATTACCTATAGCGCTATTACATGCAGAAAAAGATATAACATCATCTCTTAAAAATTGAGGGGTTTATTTCTATATCTATTTTATATAAGGGGAGAAAACATGAATCAAAATTCACCAAAGTACGTTGCGTTAACGTTTGATGATGGACCCTCAGCTTACACAGTTGCCATTTTGAAAATTTTAAAAAGATATAATGTACGTGCGACCTTTTTTGTCGTTGGTTCGGAAGTAGAAAGATTTCCAAAGCTGATCCAACGTATTCATAGAGAAAAGCACGTAATTGGAAATCATACGTGGAGTCATCCTGATATTACAACTCTTTCTAAGCATGAATTGTGGAAAGAAATCACTTCTACAAATGCTCAAATAGAGAAAATCATCGGTTATTCTCCCAAGCTGTTTCGTCCACCTTACAGTTCGATAAATGATCCAGCTCTTGCTGCTATTAAAGAATTGGGAATGACGTCTGTTCTATGGAATTTAGATAGCCAGGATTGGCGTGAAGAAGATCCATTGACCATATACAAACATACGATTAAAAATTTACAAGAAAAGAATCTTATTGTCATGCACGATGGGGATCGATACGGCAGCGGAGCGCGAGACCAAATTGTTACTTCATTGCCGAAACTTATTAAGTATTTAATAAAGAACGACTATCAATTTGTAACGGTTCCTGAATTTCACCGAGTGGCATTCAAGATTGAAGGATGGTCTTAAGCAAAAAAAAAAGGAATACCCAAGAGGTATCCCTTTTTTCTGTTGTGAAACAAGATAAAATCGAGAAGGGTTACATGTGCTAATTGATAGAAAGACTAGGTAGAGAAAAGTGTTTCACCTTATAGAGGAATTGATTGTTAGGAGAGATCTTACTTATACGTTTAACATAAATAAAATTGGTAAAAAATGAATCTTTTGAGGGTATGATTAGTACTAGTAAGTAGATACATAATTTTGATGAAGAAAAGAGGTAGTACATTGAAAAACAAAGGTTTGATCGCTACGATCATTGTGTTAGTGCTTGTTGTGATTTACGGAGTGAGCTCTTATAACAGCCTCGTTAGCGCAGAGGAAGATGTAGATAATAAATTTTCCCAAATAGATAATCAACTGAAAAGAAGATCTGACTTAATTCCGAACTTAGTGGAAACGGTCAAAGGCTATGCTAAGCATGAACAGGAAGCAATTGATTCAGTCACTCAGGCAAGAGCGCAGCTAACGGGAGCTAAAACTCCTGAAGATAAAGCTGATGCTAATCAACAGTTAAGCGGCGCATTAAATCGCCTGCTCGTAGTGGTTGAAAAGTACCCAGACTTAAAAGCGAACGAAAACTTCAGAAGCTTAATGGACAGCTTAGAAGGGACAGAAAACCGACTCGCTGTAGCCCGTAAAGACTATAACGATGAAGTTGCAAAATACAATAAATCCGTTAAGAGATTTCCTAAAAGCATGTTAGCGGGTACGTTCGGCTTTGAAAAAAAGTCATATTTTGAAGTAACAAATGAAGAAAAAGAAGCGCCGAAAGTTGATTTTGGGAGCGATAAGTGATGAAATTTCTTGCTTCGTTTGCTTTATTATTATCTCTTTTATGTAATACCGCAAGCGTTGCTTTTGCTGCACCTGATATTCCAAATCCGGTAGGCGATATTTACGTTCAAGATTTTGCTCATCTATTAAACGATCAGGAAAAAGCTGAAATAAACCAAATGGGCAGAAAATTGGATGATGAAACGAAAGCTCAAGTAGCAATTCTTACCGTGAATTCATTAGGTGATGCGGATGTAGAAGAGTACGCGAATGAAGCGTTTCGAAAGTACAAACTCGGTGATAAAAAGCTGAATAATGGCGTTCTTATTTTGCTCGCTAAAAAAGAATGGAAAATTCGAATCGAAGTAGGATATGGATTAGAAGGAGCTATCACCGATATCAAATCAGGAGAAATTTTAGATTCTTATGCTATTCCTAACTTAAAAAACGGCAAATACGATACGGCGATAGAAAGTACATACAAAGCTGTCTATAACCAAGTCGTAAAAGAGTATGATTTAGGAACAGATTTTGAACAGAAAGTGCCAAAAGCAGATCCTCCTTCTGATAGCGGTGTTCATTTAACAACCCTTCAAACGCTGCTGATTGCAGCTGTTATTGTGGGCTTACTTATCGTCGACTTCGTCTTTTTTAAAGGAGCGATTACGCAATTTCTGCTAAACTTTCTTGTGATGTTTGGAGGAAGAGGGGGCGGAGGTGGCGGCAGTGGAAGCGGTCCTCGCGGAGGGGGAGGCGGCAGCTCCGGAGGCGGCGGAGCGAGCCGAGGCTGGTAAAAAGATAAGAGTAAAAAGAGGCTGAGATAAAATTAGGTTAGTTGAAAGGAAATCCGAACGAGATGGATTCTTGATTGAGAAGCCAACGCGCTCGGATTTTTTATTTGTATGGTGAACATAGCTTTCATATCTTCATTCAGTTCCTTCTAGCAGTTGATTGGAGCGCAAGCGACGAGGAGGCTCACCGGCCGACCGCGGAAAGCGAAGTCTTTCACGGAAATCAACTGCGGTGTCAAAAGCGGTTCAACTCATGTATCCTAGTTGTACGTATTTAAATCGAATTAATTAGGTATGTCTCAACCTCTTTTTTGCTTTGTACAGTTATACCTTAAAAAATAGATTTTTTCCATTATATAAGCATAATTAGAAAAATTAAGGGAACTAAGAAAAAAGTTAGAGATTTACAAATAAAAAGGAAGGTTTTATATGAATACATTTAGATGGATAGCTGCAAGGAAACAGCTTTCTCCTCGTGCTTTTAAAGATGAGTTAACTAGTCAAATCTGGTTTAGTCCCTTAATTTATGCTTTTTTTTCTGTTCTTTTAGCTGCACTCACCCTGTTTCTTGACTATTATTGCAAAGTAGGAGAGAAAGTCCCTTCATTTTTTTCAATCAACATGGACTTAACGAATACGTTAGTGAGTACGATTATGCCCGGGATTCTATCGATTACGACGTTTACCTTCAACTTAATGCTCGTTGTGTTTACATCATTTGCAGCTCAGTTTTCTCCTCGCGTGTTAAAAAACTTTGCTTCTTCTAAATCTACTCAGCGAATTCTGGGCATTTTTATAGGGAGTTTTTTGTATACACTTTTTGTCTTTCTTTTTTTAAACAGTTCACAAGTAGACGGATATTTTGCAATTCCATTTGTGACGACGGCGCTATCGGTTTTTAGTGCGGGCACGTTTGTCTACTTTATTAATCACTCTGTGAAGTGGCTGCAAGTAAATCATATGACTCAATCAATGAAAACAGCGTCCATAAAAGCGATTAAGACAACGATTCGCGAGGAACTGGAGATTCATCGAACGCAGTCTAGTCATAGCGAACAATTTTCCTTTCCAGAAGGAGAGAAACAGCGGGTATGTATTCAAACATCTGGCTATATTCAAACGCTGAACTACAGTCAATTGATTCACTGTGCCAAAGAGCATAATTTAGTGATAAAAATGGAGCGTGAAGTAGGGGATTATGTGCTCAGCGGAACCGTATTGTTTTATTATTGGCATAGAGATTCGACGGAGCACGATGAAATGGATTGCACCGTCTTTCACCAATATATCCATGTAGGGAAATCTCAGACTGATATTCAAGATACGACGTATATTATTACGAAGTTTGTAGAGATGGCGATTAAATCTTTAGGAAATGATGACTTCAAAACAGCGGTTAACTCCATTCATCAAATTAGCGATATTCTTCGGGAAATTTGTGACGCTAGTCAATTTTCTTCTTACTTAGTCGACGATAAAGGTATCATACGAATGGTGATCCCTGACAAAAAGTTTGAGGACTTTTTATATGATGGATTTGCTAATATCCGGCACTATGCAAGACGGAATATTATCATTACGATGGAGCTGCTCAAAACGCTCGGAAATCTCGCTGAGGCCATTGGACCGGCTTATTACGACGATATTTGGGAGTTTGCCGTATACATTTCTAAAGGCTTTGAAGAAGAGTATTTATTTGTTCAAGATAAAAAGTACTTTTTACATATTCTTTGTGATTTAGCGGTTTCTACAAAAAAAGAAGAGCAATATGACCAAATCGCCAAACAAATGAAGGAATAAAAAAGCCGAAGTCAGGCATTGACTTCGGCTTTTTCTTTATTTATTTGAACGTTTTAAGATGCTTTTTGCATGTGAAAATGTATCAAAGCTTGCTTTTCCGTGATACGCACCCATTCCGCTGTCACCAACGCCGCCAAATGGAAGGTAGTGAGATGTCATATGGTTAATTGTATCGTTAATAGAGCCGCCGCCGAATGACACGCTGTTTAAGATGTGATCTTGAACTGCTTCATCTTCAGAGAAAAGATAAAGTGCCAATGGCTTTGGACGTTTGACGATTGCTTGGATTACTTCTGAGATTTCATCGTATACGATGACTGGAAGAATTGGTCCAAAGATTTCATCTTGCATCACATTGTCTTCCCATGAGATGTTGTCAAGAACAGTTGGTTCAATAAACAGACGAGAACGATCCGTTTTGCCTCCAAAAACGATATCTCCGTTTGTTAAGAAGCTGCTAAGGCGATCAAAATGCTTTTCGCTCACTACGTGAGGGAAGTCTAGGTTTTGTGAAACATCTTCGCCGTACGTGTTTGTTACGACTTCTTTTAGGTTAGCTAGCAGCTCGTCTTTTACATTTCGCTGAACAAGAATGTAGTCTGGCGCTACGCAAGTTTGGCCAGCATTTGCAAATTTACCGCGCGCAATGCGTTTTGCGGCTTCTTCAATATTAGCATCTTCGTGTACAATTGTAGGACTTTTTCCGCCTAGTTCTAGCGTAACAGGCGTTAAATGTTTAGCAGCAGCTTCTGCCACAATCTTGCCGACCATTGTACTTCCTGTAAAGAAAATGTAATCAAAGTTTTCTTTTAATAAAGCCGTGCTTGTTTCCACTTCACCTTCGACTACCGTCAAGTATTCTTCAGGGAAGTTCTCATTAAACATCTTAGCAAGAAGGCTTGATGTATGTGGTGTTAATTCAGAAGGCTTTAACACCACGCAGTTACCTGCAGCAATCGCGCCTACTACCGGTGATACAGCAAGCTGGAACGGATAGTTCCAAGGCGCAATTACTAGCGCTAAACCGTATGGATCTTGATAAATATAGCTTTTTGCTCCGGCGTGAGTAGATGGTGTTTCTACTTCTTTTGGCGCTGCCCATTCTGCAAGATTCTCAACTGCAAAGTCGATTTCGCTTAGCACAAGGCCAACTTCTGCACGTTTTGCTTCCATTTCTGGTTTGTTAAGGTCAGCTTTTACTGCTTTTAAAATGTCCTCTTCATGACGCACCACAAGTTCTCTTAATTTTTTTAGCGTTTCGATACGGAACGCAACGTCTTTTGTTTTACCGCTGTTGAAGAATGAAAGCTGTTTTTTTGTAAGTTCTTGATAGTTATTCATCAGAAAGTCTCCTTTTACTTCACATTTTTAGCTCTTTACTTATTGAATAGAACTAGCTGCTTATTTCCAAGTCGTAACCGTATTGACCGGTAAACGGTAAGAAGCATGACCTTCGCTTGCTGCTTTTCCGATTGAGATAAGCATAATTGGAAGATAACGCTCTTTATCTAAACCGAATGCTTCTGCGATTAAGTGTTTTTCGTATCCGCCGATTGGATTTGTATCATACCCGTGAGCACGAGCAACAAGCATAAGCTGCATAGATACAAGACCTGAATCGATCAGCACGATGTCTTTCATATCTGCTTTTGGCATGTTTTCGTAAATCGGCTTAAAGAAATTTAGCTGCTGTTCTTTAATATCTTGAGGCATATAGCCAAGCTCAACGGCTTTGCCGAAAATTTCGTCTGCATATTCGACGTTGTTCATGTCACCAAACACGGCAATAACAGCTGAAGATGTGTTAACTTGTTCACTGTTGAATTTTGCAAGTTCAGCTAGCTTTTCTTTTCCTTCCGGCGTTTCAATCACAACAAAGCGCCAAGGCTGCATATTAACAGAAGAAGGAGCGCGCATAGCTTCTGTAAGAATTTCTTCCATTTCCTCACGGCTAATTTTTACTGAGGGATCATATTTTTTAATTGAACGACGTTTTAAAGCAATTTCGTTAAAGTCTTTTATAGTCATAGTAATTATTCCTTTCTTTTTAGGCGTTAAACTTATTTATTGTCATTTCCATATATTTGATTGTGGACAATTGTTTGACACATCAATAATTGATACATCAACAATATAATACATTGATTTAAGAATTGCAAGGGAAAAAGTTTAAACTTTTGAAGTGGTGCTAATTGGAAGTGTGAAGACTCATTCTCAAGGGAATAGACAACTATAAAGAGAGTAAGGAAAAAAGAAATGATAAAAATGAACAAACAAAAAGTTTGACTACTTTATCTCTCTTAGTTACGATAAGTAACGAAAAGAAACAAAAGTGAATTTGTTGCTTTTTAAATGAATGACAGTTTGAGAAAAAAGAGATAGAAAAATGTTTATTCTCTTTTTTAAAACTTAAACTGTATCTGTAATTAGTACAGTATAACAAGACATATCACGCAGGAAAAGTAGGAGGACTTCAAGATGTATACAGATTTAAAAGATAAAGTAGTAGTTGTAACAGGCGGATCAAAAGGATTGGGTCGCGCAATGGCCGTTCGTTTTGGTCAAGAGCAGTCAAAAGTAGTCGTAAACTACCGCAGCAATGAAGAGGAAGCGCTAGAAGTAAAAAAAGAAATTGAACAAGCTGGCGGTCAAGCAATTATTGTTCGAGGCGACGTAACAAAAGAAGAAGACGTTGTGAATCTTGTAGAAACAGCTGTTAAAGAGTTTGGTACGTTAGACGTTATGATTAACAATGCAGGCGTTGAAAACCCAGTTCCTTCTCATGAATTATCATTAGAAAACTGGAATCAAGTGATCGATACAAACTTAACAGGTGCATTCTTAGGAAGCCGTGAAGCGATTAAATATTTTGTTGAAAATGACATTAAAGGAAACGTTATTAACATGTCTAGCGTTCACGAAATGATTCCTTGGCCGTTATTTGTTCACTATGCAGCAAGTAAAGGCGGTATGAAGCTAATGACGGAAACATTGGCTCTTGAATATGCGCCAAAAGGTATCCGTGTGAATAACATTGGACCTGGTGCAATTGATACACCAATTAACGCTGAAAAATTCGCTGATCCAGAACAGCGTGCAGACGTAGAAAGCATGATTCCAATGGGCTACATCGGTAACCCAGAAGAAATCGCGTCAGTTGCCGCGTTCCTAGCTTCATCACAAGCAAGCTACGTAACTGGCATTACATTATTTGCTGATGGCGGTATGACAAAATATCCTTCTTTCCAAGCGGGAAGAGGTTAATAGATAGAACTGAACGAAAAAGACCTCGGAATATTCCGGGGTCTTTTTTGTATGTAATAAATGCATAGGACATTTGCCAAATATTGAAACTTTTATTGAAGTGCTACGTATATAAGCTAACGACGAATAAAGGACGTGTTGATATGCTCCCGGAAACGATTCAACAAAAAGTAAATCAGTATAGAGATTTTTATATCAGCTTAAAACATGAACTGAAATGGAAAGTAGGAGATCACAAGCAGTTTATGGCTATTGCTTCTATGTATGCAGTGAAAGGTAAACCGCTCAGGCTTCAGGACTATCTCGAGTTAAGTGATCATATTAAAAATCAAGTAGGGATGTTCTCTACGTTAAAATCATCGCAGCGATTTACGATCGCAGCCATGCTAGATACTCGCTATGAGAACCCAAAAGAAACGTTTCATGAGTTTCTTGATGTATATGACCAATTGGTAGAAGGCGGATTTACGAGAGGCGCGTTTACGTATATTGCGGCTTCGGCTATGCTGTCGAATGAGTCAAGTCGAAGTCATAAAGAAATGGTCCAAAGATCCGTAGAAATTTATCAAGGCATGAAAAAAAAGCATCTCTTCCTCACATCCAGCGGTGATGTACCTCTTGCTGTGCTATTAGCTGAAACGAGCGAGTCTACTGATGATCTCATGCATGAAATTGAACACTTCTATACGACATTGGCGCAGCATGGATTTAAAAAAGGAAATGACCTTCAATTTTTAAGTCATATTCTTTCAATCGATAAAAACTTACATGGAGATACCCTTATTGAAAGATGCGTATCAGTAAAAGAAGCCTGTGAATCCACAGGTATGAAAGTAAAAGCGATGCATTACCCCGTCATTGGCTTATTAGCACTGTTTGAAAAACCGGAAACTGAAATTGAAATTATCGATGAAGTAGTGAAACAGCTAAACGCAGACAAACTTTTTAAATGGCAGAAAGACGTCAATGTTATGATGGCGGTTAACTTGGTTATCAGTGAAAAACTGAAGGATTCCAGACTGGTCGAAACAGGCATCTATACAACGATTGAAACGATTATTCAAGCTCAGCAAGCAGCTATGATAGCGATTATCGCGAGCACTTCAGCAGTTGCTACTACGACTACTACTTGATAAATTAAAGAGCTAAAAGAGAGAGTGAGACATAACTACATCAATCTAATCTAAAGATAAATCAGTGAGGTAAATAGCTCGTAGATTGCTTATAACACCGCGATTAATTTCCATGCAAGGCTTCGCTTTCCGCGGGCGGCCGCTGAGCCTCCTCGTCGCTTGCGCTCCAATCAACAGCTAGAAGTACCGACATACATGAAACCTACGTTCACCATACAAATAAAAAGATCCGAGCGTATTTGATTCTCAACCAAGAATCAAACTCGTTCGGATCTTTCTTTAACTAAAATATTTTTGTCTCAGCTTCTCTCTTAAAAAGTATAAACTTCGCCATCATCTGGAACAAATACGCGGGATGCCATGTCTTTTTCTTTGATAAAGCTTTTTAATTCTTCTCTTGATAGGGTCCAGTGATTGATAGCTTCCATATGAACAGAAAGAATCGTAGCATGAGGAGCGGCTTTGTGTACTTCGTAAATATCTTCTTTCCCCATCACAAGAGAACCGCCTTCTAAAAATTGATTATCGCCGCCGTTTACGACAATGATATCCGGTTGATGTGTATTGATTTCTTCTTCAACAGCGGAATACCATACCGTGTCGCCAGCTACATAAAGCGTTTTTTCGCTCTCTTGTTTAAACACAACGCCGCATACTAAACCGGTACGTTTTAAAATTTCTCCTCTTCCGTGTTCGCCTTTTGTTTTGCTTAATTGGATGCCTTCAAAGACTGTATTCTTTGTTAGTACTTCTACATTTTTAAATCCAGCTTCTTTTACTACTTCGCCATCTTCTTCATTTTGAACGAACATTTTGATATCGTTTGGCAACGCCTGTTTAGCGGCATCGTCAAAATGGTCTAAATGAAGGTGAGTGAGAATTACGGCATCAATACCCTCAATAATCTCTTCAACGGATAACGGTAGGCTCACTAAAGGGTTGTTTTGATCTTGTCGGATCGAATTTGGGAAAGGAGGGTACGTTCCTTTCTCCGCTAACATGGGATCAATTAAAAACGTTTTTCCCCCGTATTCAACTAGTAAAGTGGCATTACGAATGTGTGTAATCTTCATCTCTATCTCTCCTTTTTTTGATCTACATATAGTTTATAGGATACTCTAGTTGCAAATACATAAACAAAATCAAGTCTTTTCGCACTTTTACTTGATAAATGAAAGAATATTAGTCAAAAGCAAAAAGAACCGAAACATTGCTGTTCAGGTTCTTTTTAGTATTTCTTTTTTCTCTTCATACACACGTACTTGGTTGCGTCTGTTTTGTTTGACAGTGTACAGGGCGATATCTGCTTTATTCAACAGCTCATCTAACGTTTCATTTTCTTGTTTTTCCGCTTGTGCTACTCCAAGACTTAGCGTAACAGAAATGGTTTCTTCATTAATCAGTACGGGCTGAGTCTCGATGTGACGGCGAAGTTGGTTAGCAAGCGTTTCAACCTCGAGATAGGATATACCGCGTGGGGACCGATTGATTTAATCAGTGTGTCAACAAACGAAATGTCAAAACGATACGGCTTTATTTACGTAGATCAAGACGATGAAGGAAATGGTACGCTTGAACGATCTAAAAAAGATTCTTTTTACTGGTATAAACAAGTGATTCAGACAAATGGAGAAGATTTATCTTCATCTACAAAAGTCAAAGTTTCTCAGTAAAAAACACATGCCTGAAAACACGAGATGTTCCTTCATCTGCGTGTCTTCAGGCATATTTTCATTGGCTCACAGCCTACGTAAGTTCATCGTTTTACAAAGATGCCAGCTGCATTTTTTTCTGTCTAAAAAAGACCCAATCTGTAAAACCGATTTCTTTAAGACGCTTTTTTACTAGTTCAAAGTCGTCGCCAATACGCTCTGGGTCATGAGCATCAGAACCAAATGTAATGTGTACCCCGTAGTGCAGGGCTCTTTCTAAAATATCATCTGCAGGATACCAGCCTCCGCAGTCTTTGGTTTTGCCTGATGTATTCACTTCTATAGCAATGTCATGTGATGAAATCACTTTTAGCGTCTGATCAATGACAGCCGTCTCGATAGAAGAAAAAGAGGGATAGAATCCTTTCATGGCATCAATATGGCCAAGAATCTGAAACATTCTGCTCCGGGCGGACTCTTCAATCAGCTGATAATACGTTTCTTTCGTGTGCTGCTTTTCTTTTTGAGAAAGTCCTTCCCAGCGCGTTTTATGAAAGATACTGATTTCATCAACTTGATGAACAGAGCCAATTATGTAATCAAAAGGATATTTTTTATAGTGGCTTTGGTATATTTTTGCATGCTCGGGAAAGAAATCAGACTCCACGCCTAATAGCACTTCAATTTTCTCTTTATATTCTTCTTTTAGTTTCAAAATCTCAGCTACATATCCGGAAAATGCGCTTTTTCCCATAGCAATGTGAGGATACGGCTGGTCTTCTTCGCTCGCAAAATAAGGAGAATGGTCCGAAATCCCAATGATATCAAGCCCTTTATCAATAGACGCCTCTATATAATCTCGAATCGTTCCGCGAGCATGTCCGCATCGGTCGTGATGGGTATGAAAATCAAATTTTAAATCAGCGTTCATTTTTCATCACCTCTGTCATCTTTTTATGTGGTGTATAAGATATTCTACAAAGAAACAAAGTATCCCCCGTAGAAATGGATGAAGAGAATATTTCTTGGATTTGCTTGTAATTCACCTACTAAAAAGAGTGTACAGAAACAAGTTATTTTATTTAATTTGCTGTAAAAATTGAATTGGAATCCATACCAAAAGTTACATTTGATTCGGCAAGCTAAAACGCATATACTACTCATACACGATCTGAAATAACGTTCAGGTAATTGCTGCATCATTTGATGTAGAGGAAAGTCCATGCTCGCACGGTGCTGAGATGCCCGTAGTGTTCGTGCCTAGTGAAAAAATAAGCTAGGGCAGCTCGGCTTATAGCTTAGCTGACGGCGGGAAAAACCACCTAAGTCTTCGGATATGGTCGAGTATCCCTGAAAGTGCCACAGTGACGAAGCTTTGCTGGAAACAGCAAAGGTGGAACGCGGTAAACCCCACGAGCGAGAAACCCAAACAATGGTAGGGGAACTGTCTTGAAGGAATTAAACGGAGAGACGGACGGTTACTTGTGTAACCGTAGATAGATGATTACCGCCTGAGTACGAGAGTAAAATCGTTTGCAGTACAAAGGTACAAAACATGGCTTATCGAACGTTGTTGAAACAGAGACTGACTATAAAATACGTAACCAAAACAAACCAATGAGGTTTGTTTTTTTGTTTGTTATTTTTCAACTCATAGCCGACTCATTGATAGAGTGCTTGAATTTTTTTAACCATAGTATCAGGATTCAAGGTATATGGAAATACATATTGCCTAAATTGCGGTATAGTTTACTTGTACTTACTAAACATGGGGAAAGGGAGAATATGCATGATTAAGAAAATGGAGCATACAGCAATTATTGTTGGAAATATGGATGAGACGATTCACTACTACGGGGATATGTTTGGTTTTAAAGTTCGCCTTCAAGGATCTACCGAAAAAAGAGAGATGGCTTTTTTGTATCTTGAAGAACAGCCGGGTATTGAAATTGAGCTCATTCGAGATATTGATCCAATTGGCGAGTATAACAAAAGTGGGATTGTTAACCACCTTGCCTTTACGGTAGAGGATATAAATAAGGCGATTCAACATTATAAGAGCAAAGGAATTGAATTTTTATCATCTGAGCCTCAGCCAACGCTCGAAGGCGGACGTATGATTTTATTTCACGGACCTAATGATGAGTTGCTGCAGTTAGTAGAACGAGTTAAACTCTAAAAAAGTTTACTTTAAAGGGGTACATACAAGAAAGAATGTGTTTTGCAGTCAGGTTTTTAATAAAAATAGCCTTGCCATAATACATCTATAGCTAACACGAACACTATTGATAGCAAGTAGACAGTAAACTTAGGTCATAGATTGGCATCAGTTCGTTCCACGTATCATTATATAAAAACGGCTTGTATTCATCTAGAAATTTACTACTTTTAACTTGGTTTCGAGTATGTGCTGTGATAAAAAAACTGGCCCCTCTAATTAGAATGACTGACAACTGGAGGGGCAGTTTTGTATGCAAAAAAGTTTATTAATTTTTATCGAGGCCGTTTTTATACGGATTCTAGAGTTAACTCAATAAATTTTTCAACAGCAGGGGATTGCCACTTTTTTGACTTGACGAGTAGATGCGAGTAAAAGGGCTCAAATTGTTCATTGTGTTCAAGAATGTTTAATAATCCTTTTTCAACCTCATTTTTTACGGTGATATAAGGAAGTACAGAAAACCCTAATCCGCTCATTACCGACTGTTTGATTGCTTCTAAACTCCATAGCTCCATTGTTTGAAATTTAGGCAGTTTATGAGCAGCCAGATACTTTTCAAACATCGAACGATAACTGCATCCCTCTTCGTTTGTTATAAAGAAGTCAGTAGTTCCATCGGTTTTATAATCATCAAAGTGCTGATTTTTATCCGGGCTTGTAATTAAAACAATTTCTTCTTTATGCAACTCATGATGAATGAAATTATCTGCTTCTAATTTTGGCCAAACCATAAACGCAACATCAACATCTCCGCTCATAAGATCTGTTTGATTTTGCCCGCAAGTTCCATTGCTTAATATAACCTTAACATCGGGATACTTAGTTGAATATTTTTTTAGAATAGGTCCTAATCTTGAAATAGTTAGCGACTCAGGTGCAGCAATTTTCAGCTCGCCGCTGACCTTATTATGAGTTTTTAGATGGGATATACGTTTATACGTATATAACAGTTCGTCGGTTAAAGGTATTAATTCTTTTCCTAGAGCAGTCAATTTTAACTCTCGTTTAGTATAAGTGAATAACTCTCCGCCAACTTCGCGTTCTAATGCTTTAATATGAGAAGTGATAGTTGACTGAGTATAGCCTAATTTTAGAGCCGCATTTGTATAACTCCCCACATCGATAATCGTTCGAAACGTAGTAAATTGTTGTATCTCCATTGGTCATAAACTCCTCTTATCTATTTAAAAAAACGATAGTAGTTATTTGTTATTTCAATTTTACCGATAGATAGGCTTATATTACAATGAAGCACGTAACTCATTCAACAATTTTTTAGTAAGAGGAGAAATTAACTATATGAATTTTACAGCATTCCTTTCCTATTTAATTATTACATCTTTTACTCCAGGTCCAAGTAATATCTTGGTAATGAACGAAGGGAGAAGGTTTGGATTCAGAAGATCCCTACGCTTCAGCGGTGGAATTATGTTGGGGTTTATTATTCTAGGTGTAGTAACCGCATTATTAGCAACAAGTCTGTATCAGTGGATACCAATGGTAGAACCTTACTTTAAGATCGTTGGTGCGGCCTATTTAGTTTACCTAGCATGGCAAATGGCTTTTTCTAAGAAGAAAAAAGAGGATGATTCCTGTACACATTCTTCTTTTTTTTCGGGGCTGTTTTTTCAAATTCTCAATGTAAAAAGTATTTTGTATTTTTTAACGGCCATGACAACTTTTGTGCTCCCTTATACTAATTCAAAACCAGCTGTACTCTTTTTGGTGTGTCTAACGATATTTATAGGGTGCACCGCATTGCTACTGTGGACTGCATTTGGTTCTGTATTTAAAAAACTATTTGCAAAATATGATAAAAAAATAAATGTAATAATGTGCGTGTTGCTTATTTATTCGGCAATTGTAATTTTCTAAAACTTGCTTGTTTATAAATTCATCTTGTATTAAATGGTGAAATGTGAGCAAAAGAATCAACTGCAAGAGGTAAGTAGGATTTAGGATAAATAAGTAATATAAATAGTTACATAATGACTGCATCAAAAAAGACCTTTTTTAGAGGGGCTTTTTTGATGTGTATTTTTCTACTTCTTGATCTAGATAATAGGATATCCCAATTAGCTTTCCTTCATTTGATAACTTTCCTTAACATTTGTAACGCGTCTTGCCTTTACTGAGCTTTTTAAAAGAAAACCGGAAAGGATAAAAGCAATCAGTAAAAAAACAATAATCATACAAATAAGGCCCCTCCAGCCAAACATTGACCAAAAGACTCCTCCGAGCGTTCCGCCTACGCTTGAACCCGTGTAATATAGAAACAAATAAAGTGAAGAAGCCTGAGCCTTATTTGTTAAAGCGCGCTGACCTACCCAGCTGCTAGCAATCGAATGGCTGCCGAAAAATCCAAACGTAAACAAGCCCAAACCGGCTATTTTAGCAAGTAAAGCAGGATCTAACGTTAAAATCACACCAGCTAGCGTAATCGAAAGGTTGATCATAAGTATTTTTTGTTTTCCGTAGCGGTCTACCAGCCTGCCGGTCCACATCGAACTAAACATTCCGATAATAAGAATTAAGAAGACCCAGCTGACAATTGTTTGGCTTAAGGAATAAGGTGGAGCGGTCAGTACATACCCAATATAGTTAAATAAGGCGACGTTGCTGCCTAACAGCAAAAAGCCTAAGCCGTATAAACAAACTAATCCTGGATCTTTAAGATGATCAAGTAACGATTTCCCTAGCTTTCCAACCTCTAATTTACGAGATTGAAAGTGCTGGGAAGGAGGCAGGCTAATCCAGAAGATAACGGTTGCTGCTATACTTATAATACCAATTCCTGCTATTGCACCGTGCCAGCCGAAATAATCACTAAGCGTGCCTGAAATCACTCTCCCTCCAACGGCGCCAATTGCATTACCGCTTATGTAGAGGCCCATTGCTGAACCAAGGCTTTTAGCTTCAATTTCTTCCCCTAAATAAGCCATTGCCACTGAAGGAAGACCGGCTAGCGTAATTCCCACGGCTGTTCGAAAAAACAATAGAACGTGAAAAGTAGGACTACATGCAGTCAATAGGCATAATAAAGAAGCAGCAAGCATGGAATAGACCATGACAGGCTTTCTTCCCCATACTTCCGATAACGAACCGAAAATAAGCATACTAATAGCCAAAGCTATGGTTGTAACGGAAAGTGATAGGCTAGAAGTTGTTGGAGAAATATGAAATTCTTTTGTGAACGCCAGCATTAAAGGCTGTGCGCAGTATAAAATCGCAAATGTATTGAATCCTGCTGCAAAAAATGCAAAGCTCGTTTTGCGAAAAACGGGCGTTCCTTTTTTTATATAACTCATAGAGCAGCCAGCTTACGCTTTCTCAGATGTACGATACGTTTCATAACAAATCCTTCTTTCTGCTAGAAAATAATGATCATAAAATTTTATAGGAGCTGTATACAGCAGTCGTTAAAAGAAACTAAAAACATCCTCGAGTATGTTTCCATTTTTTATCGTAACACCAGCTATTTATAATGTATAATTCATTATAATCATATTTTTCATACATCTATGTAATGAATAGAACGGTTAATAAGGAGATGGTACAAAGTGGAGTGGCAGCAGTTTAAATATTTTCAAACGCTTGCACGTACGCAGCATATGACGCGCGCCGCAGAAGAGCTGTTAATTACGCAGCCTGCGCTCAGTCGTTCGATCGCTCGTTTTGAAGAAGAAGTAGGAGCGCCGCTATTTGACCGGCAAGGACGTTCCATTATATTAAATCAATATGGTAAAGTTTTTTTAAAGCGTGTAGATAACATAATGAAAGAATTTGATAAAGGACAAGAGGAAATTCAAGCGCTGCTAGATCCTGAAAAAGGGCAGGTGTCACTTGGATTTTTACATACGCTCAGCACAGATTTGATTCCAGATTTAATCGCTTCGTTTCGCAGTTTGTATCCTAAGGTAAATTTTCAGCTGAGGCAAAGTCCTTCTCACGTTCTTCTTGAGCAGCTGGAGATCGGTGAACTGGATCTTTGTTTGATTGCGCCGATGGAAGAGAAATCGTTCATTAAGTGGCAGCATCTTTGGAGTGAAGAGCTGTTTGTCATTGTGCCAAAAAATCATCGGTATGCTCATCGTAAAAGTATCGCGATAGAAGAAATTGCTGAAGAATCCTTTATTCACTTAAAAGAAGGCTTTTCTCTTCGTCTTACGTTTGAGCAGTTATTTGAAGAGACAGGGGGAAAGCCCCACATCATGTTTGAAGGAGAGGAAGCTGATACCGTAGCGGGACTTGTAGGAGCCGGCTTAGGAGTTTCTATCCTTCCAGATTTACACGGAATAGATCAAAGCAAAATAGTGAAAATCCCATTAGCTAAAGCCAACTGCCACCGAGTAATTGGACTAGCATGGATTGAAGGAAGATATCTATCGCCGGCTGTTAAACAGTTTAGAAACTTTGTTTTAAATAAATTCCATGACCAGAAATAAAGGTGTTTTTTAACCTAGGCTCGTATACAAGCTTAGTCCTTTTTTCGTTTGAATAACCGTTTTAAAATCGATCTCTTTTTACCTACTACGCTGCTTTCTTTTGAAGCTTCTACCAATTCTGAAATGGCCTGCTGTTCACGCAGACTTTTACGCAAAGATTGAATAAGCTGCTTATCTTTTTCCTGAAGAATTTGTTTTGTATCAGGCTCTTGTTGGGGTGAAGGCTGTACCGGCTGTTCGGGAGGTGTCGGCTGCTGGTCGTCGACCTCGGGCTGGTCAGCTGCTTCTGCTGTGTTTTCTGTGTCCTCTTTGTCTTCGGTTTCTTCTAGAGACACGGCAGCTTGATCCTCGCTTGTAGTCAAAGAGAATTCTTGTTGCAGCGCTTCATTGATTTCTTCTGCTTGACAGCCCTCATCATAAAGCTGCTTGATTTTCAGTAAAACGGTCGCAGCCGCAGCTTCATATTGTTTTGGTCGATGATCCTCTTTTTGAATAAAGAAATATTGGAATTTATCTATATATCTTCTAATCGTTGAAGTAGGAATATTCGTTTCTTCAGATAACTCTTTTACACTAAGCCATTTTGTCATTTTCTCACCACTTTTTAAATGATTACTTATTCGTCAGCATCAATTTGAAATTGTACTAGTATCTACTGTTTATCTTATCATGTAACGCTTCTACGTACTTTGCTGTGTTGATTTCTGTAACGTTTTTATAATCACAGTGTCATAAATGAGGGATAAGCTGCCACTCGCGCAAAGATTTGCTAGTTGAAGAATAGGAAATACAAGCATTTACCTGAGGAATGTTGCACAATGATGAGCGTACTTCTTATGTATTATCTTATAATGTTGCTGAAGAAAAATCGAGTGATTACTTCACTGTTTATTAATTATGGTAATGTTGTACTAAAGAATAAAAGGAGGGGCAGCATGAGTTTTACAGAGCGAACAGTAGCACTTATTAAACAAATTCCTCATGGGAAAGTCATGACATACGGACAAATTGCCCGCCTGGCGGGTAGTCCGCGAGGTGCAAGACAAGTTGTACGAGTACTGCACTCGATGAGTAAGAAACATAATCTCCCCTGGCACCGAGTCATCAATTCCAAAGGAGAAATTGGGTTTAAAGACGAAGAAATGCATGTTGTCCAAAAACTTTCACTTGAAGCGGAAGGAATACTCGTTTCTTCGGATGGAAAGCTTGATCTTAAAGTCTATCTCTATGAACCTGAAGTGCATAAATAACAATTGAGATAAATGATCGAGTATGAATCGCTTGTTACACGTCTGTTGATTTCCGTGCAAGACTTCGCTTTCCGCAGGCGGCCGCTGAGCCTCCTCGTCGCTTACGCTCCTGCGGGGTCTCACCTATTCCGCTTTTCCTGCAGGAGTCTTCGTTTTGCCCTTCAATCAACGGCTAGAAGCACCTACATTTACCCTACTAATAAAAAAATCCGAACGAATTTGATTCTCCATCAAAAATCAAACTCGTTCGGAACTTTCTTCAACTAACATATTTTTGTTATTTATGTTTTTCAAAAGCGAGCTTTAATCCAAACCCGATTAACACGACGCCCGTCGCTTTATCCATAAAACGCTGAACGCTAGGTTTTGTGAGCCATTTTCGTAAGTAGTTAATAAAAAAGACGAATACGAAAAACCACGTGACAGCAAGAATCGTATACGTTATACCCATAAGAAGTAATTGAAACGTTACATTTTGATCACTTTGAACAAATTGAGGTAAAAAAGTTAAGAAAAACACCGCCACTTTTGGATTCAGAACGTTTGAGACAAGACCTTGACGAAAAGCAGACGTTTCTTTTGACTTTTCCTCTTTTACAGGAGAAGTTGTATCGCTTTTTTTAGAAAATAAAGAAGAGATCCCTAAGTACATTAAGTAAAGAGCTCCTGCGTATTTTACCACTTCAAATGCCAAAGCTGACTGAAGGAGAAGAGCCGATAAGCCAAACGTGGCGGCGAGTGTGTGAACTAAAGAGCCGCTCGCTAAGCCTAATGCCATTTTATAGCCGCCCGTTTGCCCGTCTGCCATCGTTCGTTTGGTGATAAGAGCCGTATCGATACCAGGGCTCATAATAACAAATAATGTGAGAACCAAAAAGGTCAAGACGTCATTCATTTTTTTCTTCCTCCTTACTATGATAAAATACAACTACATTTTATTTATTAAATATAATTTAACATATCCAGCTTAATTTATTAAGCGTAATTTAATAAAGTTAAATATAATTAAACGTCTTGTGGAGGAATCCAAATGGAAAATATAGATATTGGGAAAAAAGTAGAGAAGTTTCGAAAGGAAAAGGGACTAAGCAGTCGCGAATTAGCAAAATTAGCGGACATCACGCCGTCTATGTTAAGCCAAATTGAACGGGGGTTAGCTAATCCGTCCATTTCAACGCTGAAAATGTTAGCTAAATGCCTCGACGTGCCTACATTCAGCTTTTTACTCGAAGAAATAAATACCTCCCATTTAGTTGTAAGGTCGAATGAGCGTAAAACGATGAAGGTAAAAGAGCTCACGTATTCGCTGCTATCACCTGATTTTACTGGAAATCTAGCTACGGCAATTATGGAAGTGCCGCCGATGATGTCTTCATCAGAAACTCCTTTAGAGCACAAGGGAGAAGAAGTAGCATATGTCTTAGAAGGGAAAATTAAAGTGTATTTAGACGAGGAAGTATACATATTAGAAAAAGGAGACAGCGTCAAAATTCCTTCTCATCTGAAACACAAATGGGACAATCCGTTTGATGAGAAAGCCGTTATTTTATTTTCCGTTACGCCGCCGGTATTTTAAATTTATTCATAGGTGGTATGCTAGTTATTCTTCATTATTGGGTACTTTATTATATAAATGTGATAAAACTATCATGTTTGTGAGAATAAACAATTGATAAAATAGTATTGTTGGCAATCTCTACCTAAGAGACTACATACTAAATACTTTTTGAAAGGTGTTGAAGGGTAATGAAGACATGGAAAAAGATGTTTCACGCTTCAAAGTTCCAAAAAATGCTGCCTGTATTCGCTCTGTCGTGTGCGGCGGTTGTGGGCTTTTCAAGCAGCGGAGTACAGGCTGAGACGGTGAAGTGTCAAAAACAAGAAAGCATGAGTGATCGAGAGTTTGCTAAGCTTGAAGAAAAATATGATGCGCACCTTGGTGTTTTTGCATTAGATACGGGTACCAATAAAACGGTAACGTATCATCCGGATGAGCGTTTTGCTTATGCGTCTACTCATAAAGCTCTTGCTGTCGGTGCACTTTTACAGCAGAAGTCAATCGAAGATCTCAACGAACGAATCTTTTATACGCGCGATGACCTTGTGAACTACAATCCAATTACAGAAAAACATGTGGATACAGGCATGACTCTTCGAGAACTCGCGGATGCATCGCTTCGCTATAGCGACAATACGGCAGGGAACTTAATTCTGCAGCAGCTGGGCGGACCGGATGGGTTTAAAGAAGCTTTAGAAAACATAGGAGACGAAGTGACGCTGCCTGAGCGCTTTGAGCCGGATTTAAATGAAGTGAATCCAGGAGAAACCCATGATACAAGTACAGCAAGAGCGCTGGCTGCAAGTCTTCAAACATATGTACTTGGACAGGCACTTCCTGAAGACAAACGTGAACTTCTAACGGATTGGATGAAGCGAAATACAACAGGGGATGCCTTGATACGAGCGGGCGTGCCGAAAAGCTGGGAAGTAGCCGATAAGACAGGCTCAGGCTCATACGGGACGCGAAATGATATTGCCATCCTTTGGCCACCAAAAGGAGATCCAATTGTTCTTGCAATCCTTTCCGATCGTACGGAAAAAGATGCGGAGTATAATGATAAACTCATTGCAGAAGCGGCTAAACAAGCGGTAAAGGCTTTAAGAGTGGCTCATAAATAGAAAAATGGATAATAGAATAGTAGTATGAATGTGAAAAATAAATACTAGCTAACTCATCCAAGCGCTTATAATAAGCGCTTGGATTTTTTATTGTCATCAACTCCTGTATGTTGCGAGCTGAGGTCAAAAATTAGTCAAATCGCACAAATTAATATCAGAAAATTCACATAAATAATAATGAACTTGCGTTAAAATTCGTATACACTATGTACATGTTAAGTTAACTTACATCTGATGTTAGAAATAAGAGTGGAAACATCATAAAAAGGAGTTGAGTGTATAGTGTCTACAAATGCAACAAGTTCCGTTATAGAAGAGGTGCATTCTCATCAAGATAGGGGGCTTGATCCGTCGCTGAAGCCAAAAAGGGATGCGGATCGAAAGCTAACTCCACTGGCCTATATGTTTATGTGGATTGGAGACGGCGTTAACTTAGGAAACATGACGCTTGGTGCTAGCTTGGTAATCGCAGGCACTGCGGTATTAAATCTTTTTCAAACGTTTGTGGCAGCCATTATTGCCATTGGTATTATTTCTACTTTTTTTGTGTTAAACGATCGAATTGGCTACAGGACGGGTATACCTTACGTGATGCAGCTTCGAATGTCTTTTGGTATAAAAGGCTCCGTTATATCGTCACTTTTACGAGGTATTCCAGCTATCATTTGGTATGGCTTCCAAAGCTGGACAGGCGGTACCGCTTTAAATGAAATCGGGAAAATTGTGAGCAAAGGGTCTTTTGATAATCTTGTTCTTTGTTTTATTATCATTCAGCTGCTGCAAATTGTGCTTTCCCTGTACAGCTTCCACGCGGTTAAATGGGTAGAGATGCTTGCGTCAATCATCATATTGCTTGGCCTTGTTTACGTATTTGGCGTTCTTTTAACTTCTCATAGTGAGGTAGTAGGGGAGAAGTGGGTACATACAAAAGGTTCATGGGGACTTCCGTTCTTTTCTTTCATTATGATGTTTATGGGGAATTATGCGGCGATTTTTCTAAGCGCAGCCGATTACTCTAGAGAACTGAAGCCAGGAATTAGCGACAAGAAGCGTGGGTTCTTATACTTTACACCAATTCTAGTAGCCTACGGATTCGTTCTTACAATCGGAGCAATGCTTGCTTCTGCTACGGGTATTTCCAATCCTGTTAAAGCGTTCGCGGTTGTAGTCGATAATTCATATATCACTGTTGCTGTATCAGCATTTATTGTGATTGGGGTTATTGCCGTAAACATGGTGGCAAATATTATTCCACCTACGTATGTGATTACGCTGCTGACAAAAGCAAATTATAAAGTGGCGGTGACCATTACTGGACTGCTTGCCTTTTGCTCGTTCCCTTGGGTGCTTGTTCAAGATTCGTCAGCCGCAGGTCTTGGCTTGTTCATTTTAATTTACTCTGCTTTTTTAGGTCCAATTGTTTCTATTTTACTAGTCGATTACTATATTTTACGAAAACAAAGAGTAAACGTAGAAGAATTGTATCAAGAAAAAGGGCCGTTTTCCGGCTACAATCCGTGCGCTTTGCTTGCGATGCTCATCGGAGCAGGTGCTGCGTTTATCGAAGTTGATTTAGGCTGGATTATAGGAGTAGTAGTCGCAGGAGTGGCGTATATTCTTTTAACGAAATTTGCTTTTAAACAGTCAAAGTTCAAAAAAGGAACCATCTTTGAACAATAACTCATGAGATAGATATTAGCCTTTGCTTGCCGCAAAGGCTTTTTGTGTGTCTTTTATCGCGTCAGAGCAAATCTCTTTGTCTAGTTTCCCAAAAAGTGGGTAAAGTAAAGAAGAGAAAAAGTTATCTCTATTATGAGTTGCTTTTAACAGGAGCGCATCTAATGTATCGCATCAATCACAGCTTAAAGGAGAGGGCAGGGTATGTATGAATTTAGAGTGTATACTCTTCGAGATGGAAGCGAAAAGGTAATTAAAACGCTGAAGCATGAATCGTTTGCGGATGAAATTCAACGAGCGGGAATTAAGCAAACAGAAATTGCGCAAACACAGCTAGTAGATAAACCGAGATAATGTCTTTTCATTTATTTTTACACGTTTTAAAAAAGCCGGGTTCCTGTGTCTTCACGCAGCAACCCGGCTTTTCTGATTTCTTATAGTTCTTCACCGTTTGTTTTAATCACATGTTTATACCAGTTAAAGGAATCTTTTTTGTAGCGTTTCATTGATCCGTTTCCTTCGTTGTCACGGTCGACATAAATCATGCCGTATCGTTTTTTCATTTCGCCTGTTGTAAAGGAAACAATATCAATAATTCCCCACGGCGTATAGCCCATTAAATCAACACCATCGTACGTCACGGCTTTTTCTAATGCTTCGATGTGCGATTTTAAATATTCAATTCGCGATGCGTCATGAATGGATCCGTCTTCTTCAACCGTATCAATGGCGCCAAATCCGTTTTCTACGATGAACAGCGGAATTTGATAGCGGTCGTAGAAGCGATTTAACGTATAGCGCAAGCCCGTTGGATCGATCGACCAGCCCCAATCGCTTGATTTGATATAAGGGTTTGCTACGCCGTTTGGCAATCCGCCGTTTACGATATCGCCCGTGTTATCAGCTTCAACGTCGCTTTTAACGGTTGTGGACATGTAATAGCTGAAGCCTAAATAATCGACTTTTCCGTTTCGTAAAATTTCTTCGTCGCCTTCTTCAAACGGAATGTGATAGCCTTCTCGTTCGAATTCTTTTAACGCATAGCTTGGATAATAGCCGCGAACTTGAACGTCAGGGAAGAAGTAGCGCTGTCTCATTGTTTCTTCTGCTAACATCACATCTTCAGGGTTTGAAGAATACGGATAGATTGGCACATGTGACACCATTGCTCCGATTTGGAAATTTGGATTAATTTCTTTTCCTTTTGATACGGCAAGAGCGCTTGCTAAAAGTTCATGATGTCCGGCTTGATACATCACTTCTTTTGCATTTTCACCAGGCTTTACAGAAACGCCTGAGTTCGTCCATAAGAATAGGGGATTGTTTACGTCCATTTTGTTGTTGATTTCATTAAACGTCATCCAGTACGTGACTTTGTCTTTATAGCGGTTGAAACAAACTTCAGCGAACTTCACAAAGCAATCTACCGTTTTTCGGTTTCTAAATCCGCCGTATTCTCGAGCTAAATGCAGAGGCATTTCAAAGTGAGACAGCGTAATAACCGGTTCAATTCCGTGCTTTAACAGTTCATCAAATACATCGTCGTAGAATTTTAGTCCTTCTTCGTTTGGCTCAGCTTCATCGCCTTTAGGAAAAATACGACTCCAGCCAATAGACGTTCGTAAACATTTTAAGCCCATTTCTGCAAACAGCGCGATATCTTCTTTGTAGTGGTGGTAAAAATCAATTGCTTCGTGATTCGGATAGAATTTATCTTCTTCTACTGTTTCAGTGATTTGTCGCGCTACACCGTGCGCACCTGCAGTCATAACGTCTA
Source organism: Priestia sp. 40 (assembly GCF_049368575.1). Lineage (NCBI taxonomy): Bacteria > Bacillati > Bacillota > Bacilli > Caryophanales > Bacillaceae > Priestia > Priestia sp. 40. Next base: position 123,257 of record NZ_JBMPZA010000005.1, on the reverse strand, counting down.
CTACGCTCGGTCCTTTTCCACCTTGGTTCCATCCACCTTCAAATTGATGAGCTGCTAATGCGCCGCCCCATAAAAAATCTTTTGGCATTTTTGTCATCGTTAGTTCCTCCTTATTTCACTACGGTAAATAATGTTTGGTTTAGTCCGCTATTTTCAACATCTTCAACGATTACTTCTCGGTAAGCGTTTGAATTTGTGATAATAACCGGTGTAATCGTTTGTAACCCTTGTGTTTCAATAAATTCTTTATCAAATTCAATTAGTAAATCGCCTTTTTTAAACTTTATACCGTCTTCTACGTGCAGGGTAAACGGCTTGCCGTCTAACGTAACGGTATCTAATCCAATATGAACAAGCAGCTCAACGCCGTATTCTGAACGAAGGCCGATAGCATGCTTTGTTGGCGCTACCATGACTACCGTTCCGTCAAAAGGTGCATAAAGCTTGTTATCTGAAGGATCAATCGCTAATCCTTCTCCCATCGCACCTGAGCTGAATACTTCGTCCGGTACGCTAGAAAGTGGGATAACTTTCCCGCTAAACGGAGCGCTGATCGTTTCTTCATTTTCGTTCGGGTTGCTGACAGCTACTTCGTTTAAAGGAGCAGCAGCTGCTTCTTTTGCTGCGTCTTCTCCGTAACCGAATACTTGAATAAGCACAACTGGAAGAATAATCGCAATAGCACATCCAATTAAAATTCCCCAGATTGACATCGGATAGTCTTGGCTGATGCCGTTTACAATGGTCAACGGTCCAGGCAATCCTGCGTAAGCAAAGTAATATGGGTGAAAGAAACTTGCTACAACGGCACCAATAGCACCTGAAACGCATCCAAAGATAAACGGCTTTTTAAAACGTAAGTTTACGCCGTAGATAGCTGGCTCTGTAATACCAAATAATCCTGTTATTCCGGCTGATACGCTTACTTTACGTGCTTCTTGGCTTTTTGCTTTTAAAATAACCCCAAGCACCGCTCCAACTTGAGCTACTACGGCAATTGTTTGATACGCTTGAAATGAATCTCTGCCGTTTAAATCAAAGTTTGCAAGCACCATCGGCGTAATTCCCCAATGTACTCCAAAGATAACAACAATTTGCCAGAAGCCGCCGATGATTGCTCCAGCTAATGCAGGTACGTTTTCAGCTAAAAAGTTATAGCCGTGAGCGATTCCGTTAGCTCCCATCGTTGTAACGGGGCCAATGAGTAAAATCGTTATAGGAACCATAATCACCATACATAAAAACGGAACAAACAGCGGTCTAACCACTTCATGAATGCTCTTGTTTAGGAACCTTTCAAGGTAAGACAAAATCCATACTAAAAATAAAGGCGGTAAAACAGAAGAAGTATAGATCGTTTCGGATAAGGGAAGACCTAAAAACGAAATGCTGCTTCCGTCGGCAATTTTGGCCGCCATTTCTGCCCATGTTGGACTGACTAATGCGGCACAGCACGCCACTGCGATGTAGGTGTTGGTTTTAAAATGCTTGGATGCTGTGATGGCAATAAAGATAGGTAAAAAAACAAACGGTGCCCACGAAATAAAGCTTAATACTTGATAGGTGCCCGTTTTGGCAAAGCTATCCGAAAACAAATTAATTAAGATTAACGACCCCTGTAAAATTCCTGCCGCTGCTAAGATGTATACAAATGGTGCAAACACAGCGGACATTGTCGCAATCACACGGTTTAAAATCGTGCCTTTGTTTTCAGTTTGCTCCTCTGCTGTATCCAAATTTACTAAACTAGCAAATTCTTCATAAACGTCTCCTACGTGCTGTCCAATAACGACTTGAAACTGCCCGCTGTTTTCAACAACCGTAATGACACCAGCCATAGAAGACACCTTACGTTTGGCTTCTGGCTTCGAGCGCTTTAATACAATTCGCAGCCTCGTAGCACAGCGTGTAGCGCTTACGATATTTTCTTCGCCGCCTACTGCATCTAAAATATCTGCTGCAAGCTTGTGATAATCTCTAATTTTCCCTCCCATATGTTCAACCCCCTTGTTGAGTATACGCTTTCAGTATAATTGTACCGATACAATTTATCAATACTCAAATAAAATAATAATCAATAAATAATTTAAGTTTATGGGATGGAGTTAGATTATGGTATAATCGTGTTATTCTTGAGACAAATTCAGTAAAGAGGTATAGCTATGATCAAATACCAACAAATTGCAATTGAAATTGAAACCTATATTGAAGAACACAAGCTTCAGCAAGGAGACAAGCTGCCGGTATTAGAAACGCTGATGGCACAATTTGAGGCGAGTAAAAGTACGGTAACAAAGGCCTTAGATCTATTAGAGAAAAAAGGCGTTGTTTTTCAAGTAAGAGGAAGCGGCATTTTTGTCCGTCGTCATAAACGAAAAGGATATATTGGCTTGCTTTCCAATCAAGGATTTACAAGTGAACTTGAAGATTTTCAGTTAACGTCGGAAGTAATTGAGCTAGATGTACGGAAACCGACGCAAGAAGCGGCGTTAAATTTAAACATAGAAGACAATAGCGACGTCTATTATGTAAAAAGAGTACGGTATATTAACGGCCAGACGCTTTGTCTGGAAGAATCGTTTTATAATAAATCCATCGTTACGTACTTAAATAACGAAATTGTTTCTCAGTCTATTTTCCATTACATTAAAGAAGGCCTTGGCTTAAAAATCGGGTTTTCTGATCTATATCTTCACGTCGGCAAGCTGAACGAAGAAGAAGCAAAGTACTTAGGATTAAAAGAAGGCGATCCTAAATTATTTATTGAAACACTTTTTCACTTAGCGAACGGCCAGCCGTTTGACTTTTCAAAAGTGACATATAACTACGAACAGTCGCAGTTCTTTTTACAAGCAACGAGTCATGTTTTATAAAAAGTGCCCGTCTCTCAATTACCAAGGAACGAGAGGCAGGCACTTTTTTTCATTTCTTTGATAAAAACATGAAAGAAGATAAAGATTGTAATAAATAGGAAATTAATATACGATAAAATGGTTACAAGGTTTATAGAAATAAGGAAATGAGGTGCCAAGTTGAAAAAGATGCTGAGCTATCTTATTCCAATGCTTTTTATGTTTGGTTTGCTTTCCATGAATTTATTTCAGCCGACTAAAGGCGATTTTATCGCTGTAGGTGTGATATCGATTCTTGCAGGTGCTGTAATTGGTTTTATAATGAACATAGGCTGTGCAGTATTAAAAACAGCCAAAAATAAGATGGAGTAAACTGATTAGAGGCGGTGGAGGTTTTGAGTGAAAGTATCATCATTCAGCCATATGCTAGTAAGTATCAACAAGAAGTAGTGGACTTAATTCTTCCTATTCAGCAGCAAGAATATCACATTCCAATAACGGAGAAAGATCAGCCCGATTTATTTAAAATCGAAAGCTTTTATCAACAGGGCAACGGAAACTTTTGGGTTGCTGTTTGCAACGAAAAAGTAGTAGGAAGCGTAGCTTTAATAGACATTGGAAGCCGCCAAGTAGCGCTACGGAAAATGTTTGTAGCAAAGTCTTATAGAGGAGCCACCTTCAAAACAGCTCACCGTTTATTGCATACAGCCATCGCGTGGGCAAAAGAGAGGGAAGTGGAAAGAATATACTTAGGAACGACGTTACAATATAGGGCTGCGCATCGATTTTATGAGAAAAATGGATTTCAACATATAGAAAAAGAAAAGCTGCCTGAGAATTTCCCAGTGATGAACGTAGATAAAAAGTTTTATACATATAAGGTATAAGCTTAGCCTTTATGCAAAATCATATCGGTTATTGCAATGAACAACAGCGACATGAAAGCTGTGTTTGCAGCCAAACATATAAAAAAGACGATCTATACATATTAGGTCGTCTTTTTAGATAGCTTGTTTATAAGGATAGATGATAAACCAAACGGCAATGAGCAGCTCAACGTTACAATAAGGATTCGCGGAAAGAGACTAAAAGCCGATATTCCGTCACTTAGCAAAAATAAAGTTAATACGGCGAGTGCTCCCACGATACCGAAAAGAAGATATAGAATTAGTTCAATTAATATTTGAAATGAAGCTATGTATTTCATGATGTTTGCTATAGCTATTGAACAAGGGATGCCTACTATAATAATAAATGGAGCGGTAAGATACACACCAATAAGCAAAGTCGATAAATAATCTACTATACTTGTATAGCCAAGGGAATTTAATTCAAATATTTCGATGCAAACTGCACCGCCGCATATCGATGAAGCAATAGTTGAAAGTATTCGTTTAATAAGCTTCACAGTCGTTCTCCTAGACCTATTTTTTATCTAGAATAGCAATATAGTTTAAAAAATACTAGCATCTATTAAAAGAAAAGTGGAGATAGGTGCTGTGACTGCTAAAAGAAAGCTCATACCTTAGCTTCATAACAAAAGCCGCTAGGTTCTTATCTAGCGGTTTTTACTTTGGCAAAGTCTCTTGGTAATGAACTCTTTTTTTTAATAGTAAATCGTCTAATTGAGCAATTAAAATCCCCGCAATCACAATAATAGAACCAACAAGGTCTTTAAGCGTAAACAGCTCGTGCAAAAAGAGAACGGCAAACAGCGCAGCAAAAATCGGCTCCGTTGCAAAAATAAGTCCTGTGTGAGTAGGAGTTGTGTAGCGCTGCGCAATGGCTTGACAAATGAATCCAATCGCGCTGCAAAGAACGCCAAGACCTAAAATCGCAATCCATGAGGATAACGTAGTTGGAATGCTGGGGTGTTCAAATAAAAAGCTGCAAGTCAGTGCAAATAATCCAGCAAACCCTAGCTGTAAAATGCCGAGTGCAATTGGATTTTCATTTTTCGTAAACGTGCCGGTCAAGGTAATATGAATGGCATAACATAGCGCCGTTCCGATGCAAAGTACATCACCAGTATTCATATGAAAGGAGTGCTTTAAAGTTAACACACTTATACCGGTTAGGGTAACAATAACTCCAAGTCCAATCGGCCAAGAAGGAAGCTTTTTTACTAACAAGCAGTTGAGCAATGGAACAAAAATGACCGTTAAACTGACAAGAAATCCGGCATTTGAAGCAGACGTCATGCTGACGCCAAACGTGACAAACGAAAAAACGGAAAATAGTAAAAAGCCTAAAATAGCTGATGATAAAATCGTTTTGCGCGTGATATGTAGTAAAGGCTTATAGAAAAACAGTCCGGCAACCAAAAAAGCAATTAAACATCTGAGTGCAATGATAGTAAATGACCCGAGCGAACCCAGCCCCATTTTCATAAACACGTACGACATGCCCCAAAATACATTTACACCAACCATCATCATATTTGCTCGCGTGCGGTAACTCACGTTCAACCCTCCATTGTTTATGATGTACTCACAGTATACAAAGGAATTTGATATTAATAAAATGAATCTTTATAATGATGAACGTGAATTAAATTCATGTTAAGGCGGGATAAAATGAGCTTAGTGAAATATGAAATTTTAAACAAAGTAGCTGAAGTGAAAAGCTTTACAAAAGCGGCAGATGCGCTGGCACTCACGCAGTCAGCGGTCAGTCATGCCATTACAAATCTCGAAACAGAATTTGGATTTCCGCTTGTGAATCGAAACAGATCAGGTATTACCTTAACAACAGAAGGCGAAACGATGCTTCTTGCCATTCGGAAAGTGCTGCAAGAAAATGAAAAAGTTCATCAAGAAGCAGCCAGTCTCTTAGGTCTTGCAAAAGGAACGATTAAAGTTGGGATTTTTAAAAGCGTATCCACCAAGTGGCTCCCTGAAATTATTCAGCTGATGGAAAAAAGCTATCCGGCCATTCAAATTCAGCTAAAAGAAGGCGATTATCTTGAAATTGAACAGTGGCTGCTGAGCGGAGAAATAGACTGCGGTTTTATTAACATTACGCATTCAAGTCAATTTCATATTATCCCTTTAAAAAAAGACCCGCTGCTGTGTGTCGTATCAAATCAAAGTGCTTTGTATCATCAAAAAAACGTTTCCTTTAAAGATTTAGAGAAAGAACCGTTTATTATGCCGACATACGGCGGATATCATGATATTAAGCAATTGTTTGAAGAACAGGGGCTTCAGCCTGAAATTCGCTTTGAATTAATGGATGAAAGTGCTATCCTATCGATGATTACGTATCACTTAGGGATTAGCATTTTACCTGAAATGCTTTTGGATTCTATCCCGCAAGAGCTGCGTGCGATTCCATTTCAAGTGGACAGCTACCGTTCAATTGGTCTAGCTACTCGTTATCATCTTTCACCTGCAGCTAAAAAATTTGCTGAAACAACGCAAGCATGGCTGCAAAATTCGGACAAGTAAGAGATTATTTATAAAGCAAAATCGGTTAATTCATAAGACTCTTAGGAACTAAGAGCATCTTTGTGCTATAATAAAGCTATACAATTACCTATTAGTCATCATTGATGACTAATTTTTTTTGGAGGATAATATGGAAGATTTATTACAATTAAAGAACAAGAACATTGTGATTATGGGAGTTGCCAACGACAGAAGTATTGCTTGGGGTGTTGCAAAAGCCCTTCATCAAGTAGGAGCAAACTTAATTTTTACATACCGTAAAGAACGTTCACTAGGAAAATTGAACAAGCTTTTAGAAAAAAATGAAATTCAAGCATCATTAATTGCTGAATGTGACGTAAACAGCGACGAAAGTATTGAAGCAGCTTTCAAAAAAATCGGAGAAGAAGCAGGCACAGTTCACGGAGTGATTCACTCTGTTGCGTTTGCTCACTCAGAAGATTTAAACGGTGAGTTCATCAATACATCAAGAAGCGGATATGCATTTGCTCAAGATACAAGCGCTTATTCATTTATCGCAGTAGCGAAAGCAGCAAAATCTCTTATGACAGAAGGCGGTTCTCTTGTAGCGATGAGCTATCTTGGTGCAGAGCGCGCAGTTGAAGGCTATAACGTAATGGGCGTAGCAAAAGCAGCGCTTGAGTCTTCAGTAAAATACTTAGCATTAGACTTAGGGAAAGACAATATCCGCGTAAATGCGATTTCAGCAGGCCCAATTCGTACGCTTGCAGCGAAAGGCATTTCTGACTTTAACCAAATTCTTCACCATGTTGAAGAAAAAGCACCTCTTAAGCGTAACGTAACGCAAGCAGAAGTTGGCGACATGACGGTTGTATTACTGAGCCATCTTTCACGCGGCGTAACGGGAGAAATCGTACACGTAGATGCTGGTTATAATATTGTAGGTTAATCCCGAAGAGGCTGGGACAAAAGGATTTTAGACAAAGTGAAAAACGAGCCATTGATCAAGATGTTTGATTATTGGTTCGTTTTTTTTGTTATGTTAAACGCAGGTTTCATGTGTGCAGGTCTTTCTAGGAGTTGATTGGAGGGCAAGGCGAAGACTCCCGCGGAAAGCATAGTCTTGCACGGAAATTAACTGCGTTGTCACAAGCGGTTCAGCTCATGTATACGAGTTGTTCGTCTTTAGATTAGATTCATTTCGATATGTCTCAACCTCTTTTTTATGGAAAACTGAGTAGTCTATCGTTTCCTATTTTATTTCTATTAAAATTATCAGTCAAAGGACAAGCATCCAAGCATTTTTCCTGCGAATGAATAAAATAGATAGACACATAAAGAAAGGATGATTACGATTAAAAAAGATGATAAATATCATGTAGAAAGATCTTATTCTTCTAAGAAACATCATCATTGTTCTTCCACACAAGGAAATACAAGAGACTCAGCGTTTCGTGCTCTTAGCCTTACAAATCAATCCGTATCAGCAAACACTTCTGTAAAGGTTTCCTATCAGTTCAAACAATTTGACTTAGCAAATGAATATAACCCGGTTACGTCCACTTTTCGTCCTAAAAAAGATGGTGTATATTCTCTTGTTGCTACAATCGGATTTCTCCCTAATGATACGACTGTAGATTATCGAGCGCGCGTAGAAATTCGTGTCAATGGCACGGCGGTTATCGCGATTGATAACGATTTCTTTGGAGGAAACACTGTGTTTGTTAATGCGGTATCTGTCTCTACTATTTATAATTTAGAAAAAGGAGATCGAGTTGAAGTCTTCGCGGAAAGTAATGTTGACGGAACAATTGTCACAACAGAAAATGTGTCGCATTTCGAAGCAGCAAGATTTCCATCTCCTTCCGAATAAAAGGCTACATGCATCTTTTGGTGTATAGAAGTCGAGAAAAACAAGTTTAATACAAGCTGACAAAAGAAGCAGACTTCTTATAAGAAATCTGCTTCTTTTGCTTATATTCATTTAAACGTTTCTTTTAGATTTTTCTCAGCTTTTTTCATAGGAAGGTAAACAAATACGTGTAAAGAAAGGCCAATCACGGCAGTAATATTAGCAATAAGGCTAATAATAAGAAATATCCATTCTATACTTCCAGATAAGTTTATGCTTCCGCTTATAAGAGAAGAGCTTACTCCTATAAGTAAGATAGCCATTAATAAAGGTAAGTTTTTAACCAATTGAAATCCTCCTGGATGTTTTATATTAATATTACCATATAAAAACAAAAGTATGATTTACTTCATAATCAATCAAACGCCTATATATTTTAAAATAGATAAGCTCTAAATCCCAACATGAACATATGATGTGGCAAAGGAAAAGGAGTTGAAGAAACATGCATCAAGGACAGCAACAATATATTCCATGGGAACAATGGCATCATCAGCATCCGCACGGCACGTGGAATCAATGGCATCAGCAACATCCACATGTACCTTGGGAACAGTGGCACAAACAGTATCCGCACGGCACATGGAATCAATGGCATCAACAACATCCATACACACCTTGGAATCAGTGGCACCAGCAGTATCCGCACGGTACGTGGAATCAGTGGCATCAGCAAAATCCATATGTGCCATGGAATCAGTGGCACCAGCAGCATCCACACAGTTCGTGGAATCAATGGCATAATATTTATCATCAAAGCTAATCAGCTTTTTACCACAAAAGATCCAGTTCTCCTTGGGAACTGGATCTTTTGTGTGTAGACGTGAATGATACAGTAAGCTTATTTTCTAGTAATTTATATGAGCCCAGGTGATGCATGAAAACGGAAAAGTATGTTTGATCTATAGGGTAGGGGGTACACACAATAAAGCAGGTTAAAGAAAACATTCATGATTCCTAAGCTGTATAAAGTGGATTGGTTCATATGAAAGGATCCATGTAAATAAGCAAAATTAAATATAATTTTATCGCTTGACAATATACCTATAGGGGTATAATATAAAACGTGTAAACAACATCAATTTAATAGCAAGGCGGTGATAGTTATGCTATATACAGCAGTGTTGTTGCTTGCTATTTCATTTATCGCATACAGACGTTATTATCCTGTTAAAAGAATACAGTGCATGCGTGAACTTGAAGCGAAAGAACTTGGGCGAACGATTGTAGATATTCGCCATTACCATGAAGTTCATGATTCTAAGGGGTTAGTTATGCCGTATGCGTACCTCAAACGCTTTTATTCAGAAATTCCACAGGGCAGCGTTCATGTAATTGCCGAAGATAGAGTGGAATTAAATTTAGGCGTACGGTTCTTACGAAAAAAAGGTTTTCAAGTGCGCAGCTATGAATTAGCAGCGTGTAAGTGTCAAAGCAAAGAAAAGAAAGGGGTATTCGATTATGGAGTATAACCAGCAAGTGAAAAATCGGCTGCGTCGAATTGAAGGGCAGCTAAAAGGCGTGCTTAGCATGATGGAGCAAGGAAAAGACTGTCGAGACGTCGTAACTCAATTATCGGCTGCAAGAAGTGCCATTGATCGCACGATGGGAGTCATTGTGAGCAGCAATCTTGAACAGTGCGTCAGAGAGAGCCTGCAGCATGGAGAGCCAACCGAAGGGTTAGTGCAAGAAGCTGTACAGCTGTTAGTGAAAAGTCGTTAATCATTGTCACCTTATTTAAGGTTGACGAATATCATTATTTAATATAATATACCCTTACAGGTATATGTATATAAAAGGAGAGACAGCTACTATGAAAATTGATCAAGTTTTAGATGCAAAAGGATTAGCGTGTCCAATGCCAATCGTAAAAACAAAAAAAGCAATGGATACTTTAACAACAGGCCAAGTATTAGAAGTGCAAACGACAGATAAAGGTGCTAAAAGTGACTTAACCGCGTGGGCAAAATCAACAGGACACGAGCTCATTGATTTTAAAGAAGAAGGCAGCACATTTATCTTTTACATTCAAAAAGGCTAATTTTTTTAGAATTAAATATACCCCATAGGGTAATAGGAGGAACAACATGACTGAACAAAAGAAACGAACAACAATCGTATTATTTAGCGGTGATTATGATAAAGCGATGGCAGCTTATATTATTGCCAACGGAGCGGCTGCTTATGACCATGAAGTGACGATATTTCATACCTTTTGGGGATTGAATGCGCTTCGTAAAGAAGAAATGGTGCCGGTGAAAAAAGGATTTTTAGAAAAGATGTTTGGCAAAATGATGCCGCGCGGTGCGGATAAAATGGGCTTATCTAAAATGAACTTTGCAGGTATGGGACCTAAAATGATTAAAAACGTAATGAAAAAGCATAATGCCCTGACGCTACCGCAGCTTATTGAAATGGCACAGGAACAAGATGTGAAGCTAGTGGCTTGTACGATGACGATGGATCTTCTAGGGTTACAGGAAAAAGAACTGCTAGATAATATTGAATATGCAGGCGTAGCGGCGTATTTAGCCGACGCAGAAGACGGAAACGTAAACTTATTCATCTAAAAGATAGCTCATGAAGCGAGGATTAATATGATTATCAATGCGCTTATTATCATCTTTCTGCTGTGGTTTTTGTATCAGCGTTTTGCACCCGTAAAAGGTATTCAGCAAATAGCCACAACGGATTTAAAAGCAAAGTTAAAAAATAAAAATAACCAGTTTATCGATGTGCGAACATCACATGAATTTCGTACCAAACATATTAAAGGATTTCGAAACATTCCTTTATCAGAACTGCCAGCGCAAACAGGCCAGCTTTCAAAAGACAGAGAAGTAGTCGTTATTTGTCAAAGCGGAATGAGAAGTATGAAAGCAAGTAAGCTGTTGAAAAAGCAAGGTTTTACATCCATCACCAACGTTAAAGGCGGCATGAATACGTGGAGATAAATCAAGAAGGAGGAGACGTAGCGTGAAGACAATAGCAGCACAAGAAGTAGAACAATTAGTACAGAACCAAAAACAAATTCACATTTTAGACGTGCGTGAAGTAGAGGAAGTAAAAACAGGTAAAATTCCAAACGGGTTAAATATCCCGCTTCCTTTATTAGAATTCCGTATGCATGAATTAGATAAAGCAAAGAACTACATTATTGTCTGTCGTTCTGGCGGCAGAAGCGGTATGGCAGCTCGTTTTCTTGAACAGCAAGGCTACAGTGTAACGAATATGACCGGTGGAATGATGGAGTGGAAAGGGGAGACGGTCTAATTTTTTTAGATTGAAATATACCCCTACTAGTATTTGAGCCAAGGAGGAAATAGAAATGATGCAAGCAAACTTCGTATTAGATGCAAAAGGGCTAGCGTGTCCAATGCCAATCGTAAGAACAAAGAAAAAAATGAATGAATTAGAAGCAGGTCAAGTGTTAGAAATCCAAGCAACGGATAAAGGCTCTACGGCTGACCTACAAGCATGGGCAAAAAGCACAGGTCATGAGTATTTAGGTACAGAAACAAAAGATGACGTTCTTCACCACTTTATTCGTAAAGGCGGTGCCGAAGAAAGCGTAACGCCCATTCCTGAAATTTCATTAGAAGAATTTGCGAAAAAAGTAGAAAATGATGAACATCTTCATATTTTAGACGTTCGTGAAGTAGAAGAATACGATGAAGCTCATATTCCAGGCGTTGTTCATATTCCGCTTGGCGAAGTAGAAAAACGTGCGCATGAATTAAATAAAGCGAATGAAATCTATATTATCTGCCACTCTGGAAGACGAAGTGAAATGGCAGGTCAAACGATGAAGAAGCAAGGATTTAAACATTTAATTAACGTGGTTCCCGGTATGCGTGACTGGACGGGTAAAGTAGAATAATCAATTGAACATAGCGAATTAAAAAATTTTGATAGTTTATATACCTAAGGAGGTATTTTAATATGACAGTGCATGTGCTTACTGCAAAAGAAGTTACATCTAAAATTATCAATAAAGAACCGCTATTTATCTTAGACGTTCGTAACGAAAGTGATTTCAGCGATTGGAAAATTGAAGGTCATCAATTTCAGCATTTAAATGTTCCATACTTCGATCTTTTAGACGGAGTAGAAGGAATCTTAGAAAAAATCCCTTCTGATAAAGAAGTGTTAGTTGTCTGCGCCAAAGAAGGTTCATCCGTGATGGTAGCTGACATGCTTTCAGAAGCTGGTCTTACAGTATCGTACCTTAAAGGCGGAATGAAAGCGTGGAGTGAATATTTAGAGCCTATTAAAGTTGGCGATTTAAAAGACGGCGGAGAAATTTATCAGTTTGTTCGTATCGGTAAAGGGTGCTTATCTTATATGATCGTATCAAACGGGGAAGCTGCTATTATTGATGCGACGCGTATGGCAGATGTGTACATCAACTTTGCCAAAGAACTTGGTGTCACGGTTAAGCACGTGTTTGATACGCACCTTCATGCAGATCACATTTCAGGAGGAAGAGTTATTGCAGAAGCAACAAATGCAGCGTACTGGCTGCCTCCAAAAGATGCAGAAGAAGTGATGTTTGACTACAAGGCTTTAGAAGAAGGCAGCGATGTCGTGATTGGTAACACAACCATTACGATTCAGCCGCTTTATTCACCGGGTCATACGATTGGATCAACTTCTTTTATCGTAGACGATCAATACTTGCTTTCAGGTGATATTTTGTTCATCGATTCAATTGGACGTCCTGATTTAGCTGGTATGGCTGAAGACTGGGTAGGCGATTTGCGCGAGACGCTTTATACACGCTATAAAGCATTATCAGATGAGTTAATCGTACTTCCAGCTCATTTTATGATTATTGATGAGCTAAATGACAACGGCAGCGTAGCTGAAAAGTTAGGTACTTTGTTTGCAGAAAATCATGGATTAAACATTAAAGACGAATCAGAGTTCAGACACTTAGTAACAGATCATTTACCGCCGCAGCCAAATGCGTATCAAGAAATTCGTGAAACCAACATGGGAAAAGTAAGCCCAGATGAAGAAAAACAGCGTGAAATGGAAATTGGACCAAACCGCTGTGCGATTCGCTAAAACTTAAACAAAGGAGAGAGAGAAATGGAATCAAATAAAGTACTAGATGCAAAAGGGCTTGCATGTCCAATGCCGATTGTTAAAACAAAAAAAGCAATGAATGAACTTGAAGCAGGTCAAGTGTTAGAAATTCACGCAACGGATAAAGGGGCAAAAAATGACCTTGCAGCCTGGGCAAAATCTGGCGGTCACGAGCTTCTTCATACAGAAGAAGGCGACGTTCTTAGATTTTGGATTAAAAAAGGATAAGAAATAATGGACGAAAAGGGTATCTCTTGTAAAAGGTACCCTTTCCTTATATGAAACGGAGCGACTATAGATGGATCTTACATTTATCATCACGCTTTTTCTTATTGGATTTATTGGGTCGTTTATTTCCGGTATGGTCGGTATTGGCGGGTCTGTTATTAATTATCCGATGCTGTTATATATTCCTCCATTAGTAGGAGTAGGAGCATTAACGGCTCATCAAGTCTCCGGTGCAGGAGCTGTTCAAGTATTCTTTGCGACAATAGGCGGCGTATGGGCGTATCGAAAAAGCGGATTTTTAAATAAATCATTAATTTTATATATGGGGAGCAGCATTCTAATTGGGAGCATGCTCGGAAGCTATAGCTCGCATTATATGAGTGAACAAGGATTAAATGTTGTATATGGAGTTTTAGCTCTTATTGCGGTTATGATGATGTTTATTCCAAAGAAAAACGTAGATGAGATCAAAAATGGTGAGCTTCAATTTAACAAAAAGTTAGCTTCTATTTTATCGCTGCTTATCGGAACCGTAGCAGGAGTATTAGGAGCAGGAGGAGCCTTTATTTTAGTTCCTGTCATGCTCGTAGTGCTTAAAATTCCAACTCGAATTACCATCGCCACTTCACTAGCGGTTACCTTTATTTCTTCCATTGGTTCAACGGTTGGAAAGCTGGTGACGCATCAAGTGCCATTTATACCAGCACTAATTTTAATTGCTGCAAGCCTAATTGCTTCTCCAATTGGTGCAAAAGTTGGTCAGAAAATGAATACAAAAGTGCTTCAGTGGATCCTTGCCGGTTTGATTTTAGCAACGGCAATTAAGATTTGGTGGGGGCTACTATAAAAAAGCTATGGATTCCCATAGCTTTTTTTATAGCACTTCATCACTTTCCACATACGTTTCAAGCGCAGGATGAAATTCTTTTTGATAGTGGTTAGACGGACACACTTTCACAACAGTCGCGTGAAGTGCGTTAGATTTTGATGTATTTAACACTTGCTTACATTTAGGGCAGCGCTCATTAAATAAGAAATGAAACCATTTCACTTTTATCACTCCTGTATTAAAACCTTTAAACCTTATCGAGTTAATAAGGATTATAAAGGGTTTAATATGGAAGGTCAATAAAAAGAGTATCTCTTTAGATGTTGCGAAGCTTCTTTAGTTTACGCTGATACGCCAGGTAAGGGAGTCCTGGAAATACTAAAAGTACCGTTAAAGTTGCTACTAAAATCTCAGTAATCGTACCTACTGCTTTAGGAAGCCAGCCGTATAAGCTCATAACGTCAAAAAGCAGCAGAAACACCATCGCGACAAGAATAGATAGAGCTGCTTTTCCTACAGAATGCTTTTCGCGTTTATATCTGTCAACAATGGTTTCTACATCGGAATAAATAGGTTTTGTTCCCGGAAGTGCGCTGAAAATATGCATAGCATTGCCTGTTGAACAAACATGCTGCCATCCGGCTTCTTTAAAAAGCAGAAAATATTCATCATCTGCATGTTCTTGAAAATCTAGTGAATATTGAAGCTCTTGAGGCTTTCCTTTTTTTAATGTATATCCTAAAAATGCAAAACGATCTAACAGCCAGCCTTTTTTCGCATAGTCGCTAAGCTTTTGTAAATCTTCTTTTTCGGCAAAAGCAGTTCCGCCACTCAGTATGTATTTTGTCTTCTTCATTTATAAACCTCCTAAAGCATTTTCAGCATGTGTAATCATTTCTTTACGGCGCTGAACTTCTTTTTTTAAAAACTGAATTCCTTTTTCTGTTGCAACATACGTTTTCTTTTTGTCTTTGCTTTCGCCATAAAGCATGATTAACTCAGCTGCAAGAAGTTTTTTAATTGTAGTGTACATAGATGCAGGTCCAATCGAAAACTGTTGATTGGTCATATCTTCAATCGTTTTCATAATAAGATATCCGTGTTTTGCTTCTAAGAGCGACACTAAGATGTAGTAGGACGTGTCGGTAAGTTCCCCCGTCTCTAATGAATCGTTTCTCGGCATATTCAACCTCCTTATATCATTAAACGATATATCGTTAATTAATATATATCATTTAATGATATAGACAGTCAATAGAAAATGTTAAATTTTAGGTTTAGAATTGCCTAATGAACCTATTTAACGAGTAGAAAGGGAAAGAAATCTTACAAAATAGTTTACTAAGATAAATATATTTGTATAAAAAATTAAGAATTTGTAGAATTTATTGTTTATTTATTTGATTTTTATGTTATCCTTTTTAACATACATTAAACACAAGGCCATAATTATCGTACGACCTTTGATTTGTATTACAGATAGTGAATGAGAAAAATATATATTGAAAGGAGAAAGGGAGAGTCAGAAAGGGTGCGAATGCTAGTTGTCTGTTAAAAAGGCATCTTGCACGGTAACTGTCTGATTTCATAAAGGTAATTGTCCACAGTTATTTTTCTGACTATTCGAATAATTAATGTTAAAAGTTTAAAATCTAAAAAAGGAATGATCATCAATGAAAGATAAATTTGCCGAACGAGCTAGTCTTGTAAAATCCTCTGAAACACGCGAAATCTTAAAAGTCACGGAACGACCAGAAGTCATTTCGTTTGCAGGAGGACTTCCGGCTCCAGAACTGTTTCCCGTTGAAGCAATGAACGAGGCGTGCCGTGCCGTATTAAATGAAGACGGAGCCGCTTCGCTTCAATACAGTACAACTGAAGGGTATATTCCTTTAAGAGAAGCCATCTCTACACGAATGAAGCATATCGGCATTGAGTCCACTGTTTCAAACATTTTAATCACGTCCGGCTCTCAGCAGGCAATCGATCTTACCGGGAGATTGTTTCTTAATGACGGAGACGTGGTAATCTGTGAAAGTCCAACGTATCTAGCAGCCATCAACGTTTTCAAATCTTACAATGCAACGTTTGTAGAAGTAGATATGGACGAAGACGGAATGATTATGGAAGAGCTAGAGAAAAAACTTCAGGAAAATCCGCATGCTAAATTTATTTATACAATCCCAGATTTTCAAAACCCTACAGGGCGCACATTAACGCGGGAAAGACGTCAGAGAATGATCGAGCTTGCGAACGCCTATGACGTGCTGATTGTAGAAGACAATCCCTACGGAGGAGTCCGATTTGCAGGAGAAACGCTTCCCCCGGTTAAGCATTTTGATACAGAAGGCAGAGTTATTTATATCAGCACATTTTCTAAAATTTTTGCACCAGGTCTTCGAATCGGCTGGGTGTGCGCGGACGAAGCTTTCATTGATAAGTACGTGGCGTTTAAGCAAGTGGCTGACTTGCATACGGACAGCTTTGCTCAGCGGGTAACGGCTAAGTATATGGAGCTTTATGATATCGAAGAGCACATTCAAAAAATTAAAGCCGTGTACAAAGAGCGATGTACACAAATGTTATCTTGTATTGAAGAATTTTTCCCGGAGAATTTGTCTTACAGTAAGCCAGAAGGCGGATTGTTTATTTGGGTAGAGCTGCCCCAAGGAATCGATTCAGCACATATCTTTTCAGAATGTCTAAAAAATAACGTAGCCTGTGTTCCGGGAACACCATTCTTTCCAAATGGCACAAGAAACAACGCGCTGCGCTTGAATTACTCTAATATGTCTGCTGAACAAATCGTAGAAGGCATGAAGCGCATGGGAGACGTATTGCACCGTGAACTGACAAGGGAAACGACTGTTTTATAAAAGAAATGAAAAAATCAAATAAAGCGATTTTATTGATTCATGAAATATACGGTGTGAACGATCATATGAAGTTTATGAAAGAAAAATTGTCTAAGTTAGAGGCAGATATTATCTGTCCTAACTTATTATCTAAAGACGTTCCTTATCGTTATGAAGAAGAGGACATGGCTTATCAAAACTTTGTTCAAAACATCGGTATTGATGAGGGTTCAAGACAAATCAATAACATGTTAATTCAGCTAAAGCAAGAATATGAAGAAGTAGGGGTCATAGGATTTAGTGTAGGAGCCACAATATCGTGGCTATGCAGTGAAAACAATTTGTGTGACTTCGTGATTGGCTGTTACGGATCGCGCATTAGAGACTATATAAATAGACGTCCTGTGTGTCCAACTCTTCTTCTTTTTCCTGCTGAAGAGCAAACATTTGATGTAGACTCTTTAATAAACTCATTAGAGCAAAAAAGAGAGCCGCTTTTGAAAATCAAAAAGTTTTATGGATTTCATGGGTTTATGAATCCTTTTTCAAAAACCTTTAATAAAGAATCAGCAGACCAAGCCTT
Source organism: Priestia sp. 40 (assembly GCF_049368575.1). Lineage (NCBI taxonomy): Bacteria > Bacillati > Bacillota > Bacilli > Caryophanales > Bacillaceae > Priestia > Priestia sp. 40. The sequence goes on along the minus strand of NZ_JBMPZA010000005.1, from coordinate 105,497 downwards.
CCAAACCATAAGTGATTTTCTCGAAAAAAACTTAGCTGATAACCAGTATTATAATGAAAGTGATACCTTACAATAAGCAGAAACTGACCCTTTTTCAGTACATATACATGTATTAACATTTTCTTTAGACGTATTGAAAGGGGGCGAGGTTATGCTAAAGTCAGGTGAGTTTGTAGGAACAGCGGTAAAGCTAGTGCCGCTTGAAAAAATGCATGAGCAAGGACTCTATGAAGCTGCAAAACCGAAAGAAATTTGGGAGCATCTCCCGGTAAAAGTTCATCGTCTAAGTGATATGAAACGGCTGATTGAAAGTGCTTTAACAGCCAAGCAAGAGGGAAGAGAGCTGCCTTTTGCTGTATTTGATATAGAGTCACATTCAATTGTAGGAAGCACAAGATTTTTAGATATTTCCCTTCCCAACAAAAGCGTAGAAATAGGGTGGACGTGGTATCATCCATCCGTGTGGCGAACTCGAGTCAACACGGAGTGTAAGTATTTATTATTAAAATACTGTTTTGAAGAGCTGAAGCTTCACCGCGTTCAATTCAAAACGGATGTGCGAAACAAGCGGTCTAGAGCGGCTATTAAACGGTTAGGTGCCACGCAAGAAGGCATTAGCAGAAAACATATGGTTTTACCAGGTGGATACGTACGAGATTCGGTCATCTTCAGTATAATCGATGACGAATGGCCGTTTATCAAAAAGCGGTTAGAAAATTTTTTGCATGCAGCCAGTGCGGAAAATAAAGAAAACGCCAGCAATTAATGGCATTTAAAGATAAAAAGCACAAGCTGTAGCTTGTGCTTTTTATCTTTAAAGAGCTTCTTTAATCATTTTTTTATAGTAAAGAACAGATAAAATACCAAAAATAGAGTACAGCGCCGTATAGACAATCATGACGATAATAATAGGTGTCCAAAGCTCTGTTCCAAACCAGAACCAGCCAGATTGCACGGCAAAATAGCTGTGAAGCAAGCCTACGATTAACGGAATGCCGAAATTAAAAAGCTGCTTTATTTTTATGCCTTTTAGTAAATCATTTTCAGTGAAGCCGAGTTTTCTAAGAATCGTATAGTTTGGCTTTTCATCTTCACTTTCGTCCATTTGTTTAAAGTAAAGAATGCACCCTGACGTGATTAAAAAGGCCAGTCCTAGAAAAGCTACAATGAACATAATTAGACCCATAGTCTGCTTTTGGCTTTTTACCGTTTCGATACGCGAATCATTGAAGGTGTGATTGCCCAATTTCATTTCTTTGAAAATCTCATTTGCTTTTGGTACGTCATTTTCTTGTGATATATCTATCCCTGTGTACACAGAAGATTCTTTTTGAATAGAAGGATTCACGTCTTTTTCTAGTTCATTAAACACGGAATCGTCTACAATCACAGTAGGCATACCGCTCGTAAAATAGGTAGATAAGAGAAATTTTCGATTTAAACCTATATACTTTTGCGGAATGACTTTTTTCTTTCCTCTTAGCTCAATTTCTCCGGAATCTTTAAATGAATTTACTCGTTGAAGCATATCATTATAGCCGGTAAACAAAGTTTCATTTTGAGCTACATTTACACCACTAACAGATTTTTCGCTAACAACTGAAAAAACCATAGCGGACGAGTCTACCATCGGGCCTTCCAAATTATTTTCTAAGATGTTTTTTACGTTTGCTTTTACCTGGATGACGTCGATCTTTTTTTCCGTATATGCTATCTTCTTTTGATCCAGCGCGGCTTTAAACGAAGCAGCGTCTTTTGTATTATTGATCGAAAAATCGTTAGGCACATAATCTTCGGCCGACTTTTCAGCAGAATAATAAGAGATGTAGCTCAAGCACAATAGGCCAATAGCCAGAGCTGATACGGTTGTAATAACCGTCAGCAACAGTGCGTTTGATTTCATCCGAAACATAATAGAAGAAAGAGATAATACGTCGTTAATCGACAAATAGCCTTTTTTGCTTTTCCGCATCAGATTTAATAAAAAGCGAACTGAGCCTTTATAAAACAAATAGGTTCCGATGATAACCGAAGCTAAAATAGATACCATTGCGATGGACAAAGCATTCATGCTTGTAAAAGATCCGTCAAACAATTTAGCAGAAATATAGTAGCCGGAAGCAATAAAGATCATGCCAAGAATTCCAATAATAATTTCAAGAATACTGATTTTTTTTGTTTTGCTTTCTGTTGATGACGTAACGCGGAATAGTGCTAAAATGGTCTGTCTTTTAATAAAAAGATAGTTCATTGTCATGATTAACAAATAGATGACGCCGAACACAATCAGCGTTTGAATCAAGGCTTCTTCTGAAAAGTGAAGCTTGGCAATGCCTTTTGTATCGGTGATTTTAAACAAAATCATAATGACCGCTTTTGAAAACGAAAACCCAATTAAAATGCCGACAATCAGTGAGGCAAAGTACAGCATAAAATTTTCAACGGTCAAAATACGGAAAATTTTTGTTTTGGTCATGCCAATTAGCTGAAATAAGCCAATTTCTTTACTGCGTCGCTTAATAAAAATCGTATTTGCATATAATAGAAAGATAGAAACAATGGCTACAAGTAAAACAGAAGCGGCCCGAACCGCCGCGCCTCCTTTAATGGAGCCTTTGGTTGCATCAAGAGCAGGATCGTACTGAAGCGTGACAAAAGCAAAATATAAAGCTGCGCTGAAAACCAGTGCAAAAACGTACAAATAATAGTTTTTTACATTCTTTTTGAAGTTGCGGAAGACGAGCTGATTAATATTCATCTTGCACTCCGCCCAGTACACCTTGAGTTTTCATAATATCTTCAAAGAAGTCTTTTCGCGTTTGATCCCCTTTATACAGCTGCGTATAAATTTGTCCGTCTTTTATAAAAATCACTTTACTGCAGTAGCTGGCTGCCACTGGGTCATGCGTTACCATCACAATGGTTGCGCTTCTTTTGTCATTAAGCTCGGTCAGTTTGTTTAATAAATCGCTGGCTGCTTTTGAGTCAAGTGCACCGGTTGGTTCGTCAGCAAAGATCATGCTTGGTTCATGAATAAAGGCTCTTGCGGCAGAGGTACGCTGCTTTTGTCCGCCCGAAATTTCATTTGGATATTTATCTTTTAGCTCATAGATGCCGAGCTGTTTGGCTAGCGCGTCAAATTTTTTGTGAGCTACTGCCGAAGGAGTTTTTACAACAGAAAGAGGCAAGAGGATATTTTCTTTTACTGTCAGTGTATCCAGTAAGTTATAGTCTTGAAAGATAAAGCCTAAATGTGTTTTCCGGAAGTTTGCTAACTGCTTTTCTTTCATTCTGCTAATTTCATTTCCTTCAATTTTGATGGTTCCGCCGTTGATTTTATCAATCGAGGAAAGCACGTTCAGAAGCGTGGTTTTACCTGAGCCGGAAGCCCCCATAATTCCTACAAATTCTCCTTTCATAATGGTAATATCTACACCTTTTAATACTTCTTGTTTATTAAATTTATTTCCGTAGCTTTTATGAATATTAGTAGCTTCTAATATGTTCATATGTATTCACTCCTTTGATCTGATACGTTTATTATAAAAAAAGAGCCTTGCGTTTTCCTTTGATTCACCGAACAAATGACGAAAGCATGTGACATTTTTGTCACATGCTTTTCATATCAACAAAATCATTTGATTTAGGAAAGGCAAGTGTAAACGTCGTGCCTTCGTTAAGAGCTGACTGCACGCCAATGTGAATAGAAAGAGCGTGCGCAGCTTTTTGAGCGAGATACAAACCCATACCTGTGGCACGGCTGTCTTCATGCTGAGTGGTTGAGGTAAAACCTTTCTCAAAAATGCGCGGCATATCTTGAGGAGAAATGCCGCGTCCGCTGTCTTTTACCTCGACGTACACTTGACCATGGTGCTTATAGCTTCTAATCATTACGTCAGATGCTTCACTGTACTTGACTGCGTTTGTTAAGAGCTGTCTCATAATAAACGAAAGCCACTTTGCGTCACACAGTACACGTCCTGCCTGTATGTCCACATCAAACCCAATATTTTTTTGCATACACCAAGCTTGTAGCGTTTTGATCTCGGTGAAAATAAGGGACTCTAAATCCAGGTGTTCAATATACATATCATTTTCGATAAAGAAAATGCGCTTTTGATGCAGCTGTTGATCAAGTAAAAAGTGAATACGGAGCCACTCGAACGTCAAGTTTGCTTTAACTTCTCGATTTTCTAAGCGTTCAATTATTAAATGCATTGCAGTTAACGGCGTTTTAATTTCGTGAATCCAAGCTAACATTTCATCTTTTTCCTGCGTCACGTGCAGCTGAGTTTGCACCGCATCTTTTTTCGCCTGTTCTAATTGTTGCATCAGATTTCGCTGAACAATCTTTTCAAACGGACGCAGCGAATGAGAAAGGGTAGAAGAATCAAAGAAATCCTCTTCATCTTTTAACCCTTGGTAAAATTTTGTTTCTTTATGATAGCGGAAGACGCAGAAAATAAGAAAGATAATCGATGATAAAAACACGATATAAAGAATCGAAGACAGCGGAATGGAGCTATCAATATAAGCGATAAAAAGCATAAAAAGATGCATCATAAAAAAGAAAAGAATCCAGCTTAGACGCTCGCGAATAAAGAGTTTAATCATAGCGTTCCTCTTCAATCGCTACATAGCCTTGACCGACTTTTGTTTCAATAAAGCTTCCTAGTCCAATTTCATCTAACTTTTTTCGCAGGCGATTGACGTTTACCGTTAGGGTATTATCACTGATAAACCGTTTATCTTCCCACAAACTATTAATCAGCTCATCTCGGCTTACAATCGTATTCTTTTTATGTATTAAGCATTTTAAAATAAAGATTTCATTTTTGGTTAACTCAATAGCTTTAGATTCCGTTGATACTTTATTTTTTTCGTAATCAATCGTTGCGCCTTGCCACGAAAGAAGGTTTACTTGTTCAACGCTGTAATTATACACGCGGCGAAGAAGGGCCTGTATTTTTGCTACAAGCACATCAAAATGAAACGGCTTTTGCACAAAGTCGTCGGCTCCAAATTGCATAGACATCACCATATCAGAAGGGTGATCTCGTGAAGATAGAAAGATAATAGGAATTTTCGAGTGAGAGCGAATCATTCTGCACCAGTGGAATCCGTCATACTTCGGCAGCTGAATATCCATAATCACTAAATCAGGTTTTACCTCGCTAAACTCCTGCATAACGTTACTGAAATCACGGATGCCATAAACATCATATGACCATTGCTCCAACCGCTCTTTTAGTTCATTAAACAGTGTTACATCATCTTCAATTAAAAGAAGTTTAAACAACCGTACTTACCACACTTTCTGTTTTTATACTCATTTTATAGTAATATCCTTTTATTTACCATATATGTTAGTGGATTCATAGGGGTTCTTTTTAAAATGTAAAGGATAGCACTGGCTGAGCATAGTTTATAAACATACGCTGAACTCTAAGGAAAAAAGAGAGCTGTTAGGAAAGCAATATAGCTGTAGTTTTACAGCAATAAAAGGAAATATTTAAAAAGCTAATTTGACTTACCGGGATAGTAGGTATAACATGCAGGTAAGTCAAATAAACAGCTATTTAAAAACAATCGACCAGACGACTGGAGATGCTTTGAACAATCAAAGCATCTCTTTTTTATTTGTCGTAAAAAGGAGGAAGTATACGTTGAGTGAAAAAAGAAAGCTGAAGCTAGGAGCAAATATTAAAGGGCTTGGAAATACGACGGACGGATGGAGACATCCGGACGTAGAGCCTGATGCGAGCATTAATATTGAGTTTTATAAGAAACAAGCGCGTATATTAGAAAAAGGACTTTTCAGCTTTGTCTTTATTGCGGATGGATTAGCCATATCTGAAAAGTCCATTCCTCACTTTTTAAATCGTTTTGAGCCAATTACACTGCTGTCAGCTCTCGCTGCTTCTACGAGTCACATCGGACTAGTTGGGACGGTTTCAACAAGTTTCAGTGAGCCTTTTACCATCGCTCGTCAGCTGATGTCTCTTGATCATATCAGCGGTGGGCGAGCTGGATGGAACGTAGTTACTTCTCCGCAAGAAAGGGCAGCGCGCAATCACAGCAGAGGACATCTTCCTGTTCACAGCGAGCGATACGAAATTGCAAAAGAGCATCTTGATGTAGTAAAAGGGCTGTGGGATTCGTGGGAAGATGATGCTTTTACCTACCAAAAAGAAACCGGTCAGTTTTTTGATCCAAAGAAAATGCATACGCTTGGATTTAAAGGCAAGCACTTTCAAGTTCAAGGGCCGTTAAATATTGCTCGTTCAAAACAGGGACATCCGGTTGTGTTTCAAGCCGGGTCATCAGAAAAAGGAAGAGGATTTGGCGCAGAAAATGCGGATGCCATTTACACCAATGCACATACACTAGAAGAAGCGCAGGCATTCTATCAAGATATGAAAAATAGAGCAAAAAATCACGGGAGAAATCCTGAAGAGCTTCTCATTTTTCCAAGTATTGATTTAATTATAGGAGATAGCGAGGAAGATGTAGAAAGAAGATATGGAGAGCTTGCCGCTTTAATTCCAATTAATCATGCCATTACATATTTAGCTCGTTTTTTTGATGATTATGACTTTCAGCAATTTGACGTAGACGCACCGTTTCCAGAGCTGGGAGATATCGGAGCAAATGCTTTTCAAAGTACTACAAATAAAATTAAACAAGCGGCGGCTGCTCGGAAATTAACGTTAAGAGAGGTCGCGCTTGAAACAATTTTGCCGCGTTCGCCGTTTTCAGGAACACCTGAGCACGTAGCGAATGAAATGCAAAAATGGTATGAGCAGGAAGCAGCGGATGGATTTGTGCTTCGCCCGTTTATGAGCGAGACGTTTCATCAGTTTGTGGAAAAAGTGGTGCCTATTTTACAAGAGCGCGGGCTTTACGACACTTCATATGAAAGCGATACGCTGCGCGGAAATTTAAATCTTTCCGTTCCAGCCAATCGATATAGTCAAACAAAGGGGGAATTTGTTTATGACAGTCAAATCAATCGGTGAATACAGCGTCACAGAAAGCTTGAAGAAGCAAGTAATTGAATGGAGAAGACACTTTCATCGCTATCCTGAATTATCGTTTCAAGAGCACCGAACGGCTCAGTTTGTGGAAGATACGCTTCGTTCGTTTGGAAGCTTTATCATTACGCGTCCTACACCAACAAGCGTGGTGGCTAGATTAATAGGAAAAGAGCAGGGAAAAGTGGTTGCGATTCGAGCGGATATGGACGCGCTGCCGATTGAAGAAGAAAACACGTTTGCATTTGCTTCGGTTCATAAAGGCGTGATGCATGCATGCGGACATGACGGTCACACGGCTATTTTGCTAGGAGTAGCTTCTGTGCTTTCTCAGTTAAGAAATGAATTTAAAGGAGAAATTCGCTTGATTTTTCAACACGCGGAAGAGCTGCTGCCCGGGGGAGCGCAGGAGCTTGTGAAAGAAGGCGTGATGGAAGGTGTGGATTATGTAATTGGTACGCACTTGAATTCTGGTCTTCCCGTCGGAGAAATCGGCGTGCTTGCTGGTCCCATGATGGCTTCGCCTGACACGTTTAACATATCGATTAAAGGAAAAGGAGGACACGCCGCAGCGCCTCATGAAGCAGTTGATGCGATCGTTTTAGGAGCGCAAATTGTGACGAACCTTCAAACGATTGTTTCAAGAACGACGAATCCAATCGATAAATTAGTCGTATCGGTTACACAATTTCACGGAGGAACTACGCACAACGTACTTCCTGATAAAGTGGAGCTGAACGGTACTGTTCGAAGCTTTGATGCGGCGCTGCGAGAAAAAGTTCCGGCACAAATTGACCGGATTGTAAAAGGACTAACAGAAGCCTACGGCGCAGAGTACACGTTTACGTATGAAAAAGGCTATCACCCTGTCATTAACTCTAAAGAAATTACAAGGTTAATTGAAGAAACAGCCATTGAAGAATACGGAAAAGACCGTGTAAAGACGCTGTCTCCTAAAATGGGAGGAGAAGACTTTTCAGCTTATCTGCAGGAAACGGAAGGAGCATTTTTTAACATTGGAGCGCGAAATGAAGAACAGGGCATCGTATACCCTCATCATCATCCGAAGTTTACGGTAGATGAAGCCTCGCTTGAAGTTGGCGTAAAAATGTTTTTGCGCGTTACTGAAAAGCTGTTGGCTCGTTAAAAAAGAGATTCAGACATACAATTACCCAATCTAAAGACGAAAAAGGGACAAAGGAGCTCGTATGGCTCGCTTGTGAAACCGCTGTTGGTTTCCGTGCAAGACTTCGCTTTCCGCGGGCGGCCGGTGAGCTTCCTCTTCGCATACGCTCCTGCGGGGTCTCACTTCTTCCGCTTTTCCTGCAGGAGTCTTCGTCTTATCCTCCAACCAACAGCTAGAAGCTACTACATAGATTAAATCTACGTTCGCTAGCACAATGAAAAGATCCCAACTGTTTATGGTTCGGATCTTTTTTCAACTAAACTACGTTTGTCCCACCCACTCTTCTCTACGACATCTTACTTTGTATCCTTATAATTCGTCGCAAATCCTGCTGCAATTAAACCAATTAGACCTAGCACTCCTACAATAACCGTTATGACCACTATGCTCACCTCAATCGCTCTGAATAATACGTTTTCATTTGTTTAATTTTACCATGAGTCTTCGTATGAAAGAAGTTTTTCTTTTAAAGGCTCGAGCTTCTTAAATTTTCGATCATAGCTTTGCCGTTTTAACATGTCATTGGTTATTATCAGCGCATCTTCTTTACGCCCCGCATACAAGTAGGCTTCAATAACTTCGTCGAATCCCTCTGAGTAAGGAAATTTTTCGTATTTTGCGAGTTTAAATGAGGCATCGTAGTGTTTCGTTGATTCTTCATATTGCTTTAGTTTTAAAAGCATACGCCCGTTCGCTAAATGTAAATCAGCTCGTTCTAAATCGGTAAGGGTATGGAGTTCAATTCCTTGATTACGTATATCAAGCGCATCTCCATAGCGCTTTTTCTCTTCCAGCTCAAACGCTCTCTCGTAAAAATGATCAAACTTCGTTAGCGGTCTCCTTGATTTATAGAACTTGTAAATGCCGTATAGAATCAAAAGCAATAACCAAAGCAATTCCTTCAACTCTCTTTCATCTCTTTATGTATAATATTTACAGTAAAGAAAATTAAAACTAATTGATAGATTGAATGAAAGAAATACATTTGGAGGTATAGGGTGGTCATCAACCAGCAGATTTACCATGTAAAAGGACTTCAGTACATTATTCGCTCAGCTGCCACTAGCGACGCAGAAGAATTGTCTCATCTAAGAGTTCAGCTAGACGGAGAAACGGAAAACTTAGATCGTGAGTCAGGAGAAGGGTATATGAATAAAGGGGACTTTGAAGAGCTTATTAGTCGTGACACCGAAAGTAACCGAAACTTATTTTTAGTAGCGGTTGTGCATAATGAAATTGTTGGGTTTTCAAGATGCGAAGGTAATGGGCTGAAACGATTTGCCCACAAAGTGGAGTTTGGCGTATGCGTCGCAAAAGAATGTTGGGGATACGGAATTGGAAAAGAGCTTTTACAGCAATCCATACTGTGGGCAGAGAGCGCGGGCATGAAGAAAATGACGCTGAATGTGTTAGAAACGAATAAAAAAGCCATTGATTTATATACAAAGTTCGGATTTGAGGTAGAAGGAGTATTAAAAAATGACAAGGTGCTGTCTGACGGCAAGTTCTATAACACAGTAGTGATGGGGCGCTTTGCATAGTCTTTTGCGAGGATTTTTTATCGATTTTTAAAGGAAAAACACCTTCAAGGCTAATGTGCTTGAAGGTGTTTTGCGTTTCGCCTGTTTTACTAGAATGATAGTTAGTGATAGACCTCACTTTTTTCACTAAAGCTTTTATTGATTTCAAATCCTTGTTCTTCTTCTTTTTCGACATCTGTACCAATAGGCTCCCACTTAATAAGAAGTGTCGCGACCAGACCAATAACGGGAACGATTGTAAGGACGAGAAATAAATTCTAAGAATAACATAATCGTTGACAAACATAGCATAAACTTTTAATATATAATTAAACAAAGTGAATTACTTGGTATTGATGATGCTGTACGAAGAAACGCGCCTACTAGGCAACTGGAGGCCAGACCATTGTGTTGAAACAAATGGACTGGTCTCCTTTTTATATTAAATGGGTGTTATGGAAGAGTTGGATTCTGAAACGGAATAGTTGGTATAGATTTAGCGATGAGCAAAATAGTCGAATGGACAGTAAGTAAGGTTTTTCTTAATAAGGTTTTTGAGAGCGCAAACATTTTAAGAGGAGGATCCGTATATGACTGCCGACTTTCATTTTCATACAGATGTATTAATTATTGGAGGAGGCCCTGCTGGTGCATGGGCAGCTCTGCAAGCAGTTAAAGAAGGTGCAAAAGCTGTACTTGTAGATAAAGGATATTGTGGAACGAGCGGAGCAACTGCGCCTTCGGGTACAGGAGTTTGGTATGTAAAACCTACTTCTGATGAACAGATGACCGCGATGAAAAGCAGAGAAGAGCTGGGGGGATATTTAGCTGAAAGAAGCTGGATGAAACGAGTGCTTGATTGTACGTTTGAACAAGTAAATGAATTAGCTCATTTTGGCTATCCGTTTCCTGTAGATGAAAAAGGAATTTCTCAGCGAACGACACTTCAAGGGCCTGAATATATGAGGCTAATGCGGCGTCAGCTTCAAAAGGCAGGGGTTCAGATTTTGGACCATAGCCCTGCACTGGAGCTTCTTGCAGATGAACACGGTGTGGCAGGTGCTTGCGGAATCAATAATCAAACGAAAGAAACATGGAGAGTGGAGGCTGCTGCAGTTGTGATTGCAACGGGAGGCTGTGCATTTCTGAGCGGAGCACTCGGTACAAATGTTTTAACAGGAGACGGTTACTTATTAGCTACAGAAGCAGGTGCGTCGCTTTCCGGCATGGAGTTTTCAAATGCTTATTCGATTTCACCAGCTTTTTCTCCAGTCACAAAATCTGCATTTTATAAATGGGCTACATTTTATTATGAAGACGGTACAGTCATTGAAGGAGCCGGTTCTCATAAAGGGCGATCCATTATAGCCAGAACGTTAATGACCCAGCCTGTTTATGCAAAGCTGGATAAAGCGGATGAACGTATTCAAAAAGCAATGCGCTTATCACAGCCAAATTTCTTTTTATCGTTTGATCGTCTTCATATGAACCCCTTTACTCAAATGTTTCCAATCACCCTGCGTTTTGAAGGAACTGTTAGAGGAACAGGCGGTATTCACATTACAGACGAAACGTGTAGAACCGACATTCCAGGATTATATGCAGCCGGAGATGCAGCAACACGCGAATTAATCTGTGGAGGATTTACGGGAGGAGGCAGCCATAATGCTGCATGGGCTATCTCTTCAGGCTGCTGGTCAGGAAAAGCAGCGGCAGCATTTGCTGTTAAGCAAGGAAGAAATGCTGCAAGTCGACATGCTAAAGGCTTATCAGAAGCGTCAGGAATCACAAAGTCAGTAGCTTCTTCTGATGCAGCTGATACGAAAGAAATGATAGCATCGGTTCAGCGCGAGGTCTTTCCATATGACCGGAACTGGTTTCGTTCAGAAGCAAGGCTGCAAGCTTCTCTGACAAGGTTACATGCCGTATGGAATGAGTTGAAGAACGGAGTGTATGATAAAGAAAGAAACCTCGTGAGAAGTCGAGAGCTTGCGGCCATGACGGCAACGGCGCGATGGATGTATACAAGTGCATTAGAAAGAAAAGAAACGAGAGGGATGCACCGCCGTGACGATTTTCCGTTTATGGATTCCAAACAGCACTACCGGATTCTAAGCGGAGGCGTGCAAGAAGTCTGGGCGAGACCCTTAGGAACAAAGTCTTCTAATCACGTAAAGGGGGTTATTTAATGATTGAGCTCCTTAGTGAAGACCGGTGTATTAACTGCAATCTTTGTGTATCCGTTTGTCCAACAAATGTCTTTGACCGCTCTCGCATGGGAGGAGCTCCTTCCATAGCTCGTCAATCCGATTGTCAAACTTGCTTTATGTGTGAACTGTATTGTCCGGTAGATGCTTTATACGTAACGCCTTTAGCTGATCAAACTGCAGAAGTAGATGAACAGGATGTAATTAATCAGCAGCTGCTTGGAAGTTACCGAGAAGCTGTAGGCTGGGGAAAAGGAAGAAAATCCACCGCTTCTTCCGATCAATCGCATATCATCTTAAATAGGAAATAGAAAAAAAGAGCGGACAAAGCCGCTCTTTTTTACTTTTGCGTTTCCCGAACCCATTTCACAATATCATCAATGACATAAGAAGGAATGTTGGCTGAAACAGCATATTCATCGGGCATGCTTTTTTCACCAGTTCCTTCTGTGAAAAAGTGGTTGAGCTTTGGATAAAGCTTAAAGGAAGTGTTGGAACGCTGAGATAAGCTTTGTTTCCAGCCTTCAAAATCTTCGGTCGTTACTTGATAGTCACGCGCTCCTTGTAAAAGAAGCAGCGGCGTATGCTGAGATTTTGCGACTTCTGCGGGGTGCCAGTGAGCTAAGTCATACCAAAAATAAGGCGTGCCAAGCAAGAATTCTTTTGGCGGCTGAGCTGGCGAAAAGCTTGGGTCTTGTAAAATGGCAAACTGCTGCTGGAAAAAAGAAAGCTGCTCTTTCGGAAGCTGATTAAGCGATACAAGATAGGCAAATTGTTCAAGCATTAACTCTGGAAGTGTGCGGCTCGGTGCAGCAAGTAAAACAGAGCCCCGCACGCTTTTACCCGGCGTTTGATTTAAAATTCTGGGCATCATCATACCGCCTTGACTGTGTCCCAGTATAAAAACATTGCGGCTGTCGATGCCTTTTTGTTTTGCCATTGCTTTGACTGCGAGTACGGCATCATCCGTTGTTTCATCGTCAACGTTTATTTTACTTTCACCGGACATTTTAGCTGTATGTTCGTATGTACGCTTGTTGTAGCGTAAAACGGCAATTCCTTGAGAAGCCAGTCCTGAAGCCAGATCTCGAAACGGCTTTAAGCTCATAAAGGTTTCATCCTGATCAGAAGGCCCTGATCCGTGAACTAAAATGACAACGGGTACATTTTGATGCTTTGAACGTGTTGGAAGGGTGAGCGTTGCTGGAAGTTCGTAAGGTGCTTTGCCGATTGAAAGCTGTTTTTCTCTGTAATTCTTAGGGGTGTCATAAGGTGGTCTGGAAAACGAAAACTGGCGCTCCTCCGGTACGATTCGCCAATCATCCATTTGACGATTTTGACTAAAGCGAACGGTTAAAGTAGCTGATGCATGTTCAAATTCAATGGGGATTTCTACATTTCGATGAACGGTATTGACTTCACCTTGTACAGCTGTCCCAATCTTTTTTACAGCACCTAACTGAGCCGTTAGAGATGACCACCACGTTTTTAGGTTGTCTTCACTCATTTTTGACTGCAGGATGCGGGAAAAGTAGCGCGTAGCTTCCTTTGTTTTTCCGTTTGCTACATTCGTTAAAAATGCGTTTGCGCGTTTGTATTCAACTTTAGATGAGTGCTGAGCAGCATTCGCCGATGCTTCAGCTTGAACGGTTGAAGTGGACATAGGAAGCGCTTGAAGGCCGAGTGCTAAAGAAACAGCGAGTGGAAGGGCGGCTTTTACTTTTTTCATACATCATCCTCCTTGGCAATTCTTGTACTCTATTAGTATACCAATTTTAGGTAAATGGAGTCATCTCCTTTTGAGATAAAAAGAAAGGCGCTGGGCCGTAAATATGGTAAAATAAAGAAGTTGAATTAGTTAGAAAATTAAAATAAATTTAGAAGTGTAAAAGAGGAGGAGCTTTTATGACCTATGATCCGCATTATCATCCATATCCATCTTACCGAGTTCCCGTTTATGCAAAAAAAGGAATGGTATCTACATCTCAGCCGCTTGCAGCGCAGGCAGGTCTTGATATTTTAAAAAAAGGCGGCAATGCCATTGATGCAGCGATCGCGACAGCAGCAAGTCTTACCGTATTAGAGCCCGCCTCTAATGGAATCGGAGGAGATGCGTTTGCGCTTGTTTGGACCAATGATCAGCTGTACGGACTGAACGCGAGCGGACCTTCTCCGCAGTCTATTTCCATTGATGCGCTGAAGGAAAAAGGATACAAAAATATTCCTAAGTACGGAATGATTCCCGTTACGGTTCCCGGCGCTCCGGCTGCTTGGGCTGCTTTATCGGAGCGTTTTGGCAAACTGTCTCTTTCTCAAGTACTGCAGCCTGCTATTCAATATGCCAAAGAAGGATTCCCGCTAGCGCCTACTCTTGCTAAACAATGGAAACAAGCGTACGATACGTTTAAACGACTACATACAAGCGAAGAATTTGATTCATGGTTTCAAACGTTTGCCCCAAATGGACAGGCACCAAAAGCAGGAGAGATGTGGTCATCCATCGATCATGCTTATACGCTTCAGCTTATTGGTGAGACCAATGCAGAAGCCTTTTATAAAGGTGAACTTACAGATCGTATTGATGCATTCAGCAAAAAGTATGGCGGCTTTTTATCAAAAGAAGATTTGGCAGCTTACGAACCTGAGTGGGTGAATCCTATTTCCGCTCACTACCGTGGATATGACGTATGGGAAATTCCGCCGAATGGTCAAGGGCTTATTGCATTAATGGCATTAAATATCGTAAAAGGCTTTGAGCTTCAAGAAAAAGATGGGGTGGATACGTATCATAAACAAATCGAAGCGATAAAGCTTGCGTTTGCGGACGGAGAAAAATACATTACGGAAGAAACGAAAATGACCGTACCTGTCAGCGAACTGCTGTCTGATACATATTCAAACTATCGCCGCACCCTTATAAAAGAACATGCCCTTCAGCCTGAAGCAGGAGAACCTGTTGGAAGCGGAACGGTGTATTTAGCAACGGCTGATGAAGAAGGAAACATGGTTTCATTTATTCAAAGTAATTATATGGGCTTTGGTTCTGGAATCGTTGTGCCAGAAACGGGAATTGCTTTGCAAAACCGCGGTCACAATTTTTCAATGGACCCTAATCACGATAACTGTCTTGCTCCGAACAAAAAAACGTTTCATACCATTATTCCAGGCTTTCTCACTAAAAATAATGAGCCTGTAGGACCGTTTGGCGTTATGGGAGGTTTTATGCAGCCGCAGGGACATATGCAAGTTGTCATGAATACGATTGACTTTCAGCTTCATCCTCAAGCTGCTTTAGACGCGCCAAGATGGCAGTGGAAAAAAGATAAAACGGTGCTTGTGGAGCCGACGTTTCCTTTATACGTAGCACAAGCGCTTGAACGAAAAGGGCATAAAATTGAAGTAGCCGTGGATTCGATGGCATTTGGGCGCGGACAGATCATTTGGAGAGATCCTGAAAGCGGCGTGCTGTGCGGAGGAAGTGAATCACGAACGGACGGATTTGTGGCTGGATGGTAAGAACAAAATAGATCAAGAAAGAAGCCCGTACTGATTAGAGTCGGGCTTTTTTCATGTCTCAACCATATGTATAAATCTCTTCAAAGAACTGAAAACTAAAACAAACATTTACGTATGTATGGATAACGTGAACTTAGGGATTATGTACGGGAAATTTACATTAGACGCTGCTGCGTATCTTTATAAATTAACATAAGCAATAATTGAGCATGGTTAGAACAACCGTCTTAAGCTGCCAATCGACACGAAGGTATACTAACAACACTTGGTGAAAGGAGCGAAAAGGTTATGAGAAATAAAAAATTTGAAGTGAATTTTTTACGTGCAATGCTGATTATAGGGCTGGGAATGCTCCCTTTTTTATTTAGAAAACCACCGATCAAAGACTGGCTGCTGGCTTATGCATTTAATGCATTAACAAATGGTATTATTGATAAATTTATTGTCTCTCACGGCCTTCTTCGATATCCAACTCGCTTGCTGAAAAAACAGTTTAGAATTAATGTGTTGTTCAACTTTTTACTGTATCCTAGTATATCCGTTATGATTAATCAGGCTACGTATCACGATAAAGGGTTAAAGATTTTATATAAAATTGTGCTTTTTACGATTCCAATGTTTTTTATTGAATTATGGGCTGAAAAACGAACGAAGCTCATCGAGTGGAAAACAGGGTGGATGTGGTACCACACCTTTACTAGCGTAACATTAAAATCGTATCTTAACCGGCTGCTGATTGGATGGATTCGGAAAATTGAAAAGAAGCAGGACGAAACGAAAATAAAATAACATTGGTTCTAAAAACGACGTTAGAGAGGTGAACAAAGGTGCATATTTCTATCCTTCTATGGCTGATTTTTCAAAATATCCAAAAGAAAACGTGGAAAAAAATTCACGAGCTTTATGCTGGGGTTTTATACGTGAGCTTTTTTAATATTCTTTATTACTTTTTATGTAACGATAAGTTGCTTTGGGATTTTAAATCTTCTCATCTTTCATTAAAAGTACTGCGTATTTTACACCTTATGTTTATTACGCCTCTCATGGTTTTGTCGTTCTTAGCTACTTATCCGCCTACACTTCTTAAACAGGTGAAGTATATTACAAAATGGGTATGTACAGCTTCATTTGTAGAATGGATCGGACTTAGGTGTAAGGCTATTACATTTAGGCACGGATGGCATTTAGGGTGGTCAGCACTTATTTATGTAATGATGCTTATCTTTTCGAGATGGTTTCAAAAAAAGCCTTTTGTGGTCTTGCTGCTCTCGGTTTTTGCAACAGTAGTTCTCAGCATTATTTTTAAAGTTCCCGTGAGCAAACGGATGCTAAAACATCCGCTGAAACGAATATTGACTCGGCCTTTAAAAGATCATGTGACTCAAGCTGTTGCGAATAAAGTAAGGCGAAAATGCCTGCTTCTCAAGCTGTTCTCGTAAGTTCCTGCTCTCTGTAAAGAGCAGGTTTTTTAGCTTACTGGAGGAATAACGTCCGTCAGCAACAGAATGAAAAAAATCAGGCCCACTCCCGTAAAGCTTAAAGAAGCAAGAAAATAAGCCGTCCAACGCAAACGAAACGAATTATGTTCAATATTGGCTCCAGACATTAACCTCATGGAGTGAGTGTTATAGTGAGAATGAGCGCTGTTGCTTCCGCTGCTTGAAAACCAAAAAGTTAAAACTGAAAACAAAAGTCCGCTAAAAAACATAAGCTCAATAAAGCGGATAGACAAAAATGATGAGCATGCATAGGTTAATCCAGCTTCAATAAGCAGGGTAATAACAAAAATAAGCTGAGTTCTCTTCAAAAAATTTCCCCCTTTTTTTCTCTATGTCTACTTTTCATTATACAATAATTTACATGTATAAAAAGTCTCAAAAATGCTTTTATTATGATATAATGGTAATTATTGTATGCTTAAAAAGGGTATTCAAAGCCCGTACGCATCACGATTAGAAGCTCTTTTATAACGATGACACTGATGATATACCCTGCGATTAGTTTCAAATGCGTAGAATGAAAGTGAGGAATATCTATCTATGGACTTAAGAGAGACTGTGATTGCAATACTAGCAGCGGGAGCACTGCTGTTATACGCTACGCTAGAGCTTTGGTTTGCGCCTCGTAATTCTTCCTTTTTTAAAGGGTGGAAGCAAAAACTAGCCGTCATTTTACCGTTATACACAGTTACATTTGGCATATGGTTCGCGTTTTTTTCATAACAAAAAAGTCTTACAAAAAGGAGGAATGAAAAATGGAAATCAATTCATACCTCATTCGGTTTTCATGTATGCTGATGCTCATGTTTGGAGGATTATTTATTATTCGGTATGTAAAAACAGGGGACTTTTATTTAGATCAGCTTCTTGTCTTTGGAGCGGGTTTTGTTCTGTTTATCGGCTCACTTATTTGGAAAAGAAAACATCAGCAGCAAGGAAATAGAAAAGCTTGTTAAACTTATAAAATTGTGACAGTATAAAACAGATAAAAAACGTAATCTCGTGATCGTACCATTGGTTACGAGCTGCTGCTGGAGGAAAAGAAAATGAATGTACCTAATTGTCCAAGCTGTCAATCACAGTATACATATGAAGATGGAAACCTGTTCATATGCCCGGAGTGTGCGCATGAATGGGGTCAAGATGAAAAAGCAGAAAGCACGGAAGAACAGCTTACTGTAAAAGATGCAAACGGCAATGCTTTAAAAGACGGAGATTCAGTTACTGTCATCAAAGACTTAAAAGTAAAAGGAAGCTCATCGGTTGTAAAAATCGGAACGAAAGTAAAAAGTATTCGTTTAGTAGAAGGCGATCATAACATCGACTGCAAAATTGATGGATTTGGAGCGATGAGCTTAAAATCTCAGTTTGTGAAAAAAGCATAACGATAAAAAAGTCAGGATGAAGAAGACTTTCATTCTGGCTTTTTTTTATGTATTTTAACGGACAAAGTGAAATATATAGACCATTTTGTCTATTTTAGAAGGAATCTAGCTAAATGTCCCGAACTTACTTAAAGTGTCTGAAGGTTTGGATATTAATGGAATGGATGACCATTTCATTAAGGCAAAGGGGAGGGAGAAATGTGAAAAAGTTTTTAGCGTTTCAAATTTTAATTGCATTAGTAATTGGAGCTGTTATCGGGCACTTTTTTCCGGACTTCGGGATGGCTTTAAGACCGGTAGGGGACGGGTTTATCCGCCTCATTAAAATGATTGTGGTGCCGATTGTCTTTTCAACCATCGTCATAGGTGCTGCGGGAAGCGGCAGTATGAAACAAATGGGGAGTCTAGGGTTAAAGACGATTATTTGGTTTGAAATTATTACTACCATCGTATTAGGAATCGGTCTGCTGTTAGTGAATTTGCTAAAGCCCGGAGTAGGCCTCGATCTTTCTCATCTTGTTAAAAAAGATATCGGTGAATTGTCTCAGTACACCGACAAAGTCGTGGACTTTAAACAAATGATTTTGAACATCATTCCAACGAATATCGTAGATGTGATGGCAAAAAATGATTTGCTGGCCGTGATTTTCTTTGCTATTTTATTCGGTGTTGCTGCCTCAGGAGTTGGTAAAGCATCCGAACCTGCCATGAAGTTTTTTGAATCCACCGCTAAAATTATGTTTAAATTAACGCAAATTGTTATGGTCACAGCGCCTCTTGGTGTACTAGCGCTAATGGCTGCATCTGTGGGGCAATACGGCATTGTACTTCTGCTTCCAATGCTGAAACTAATTGGAACCGTCTTTTTAGGTCTTTTTATTATTTTATTTGTTTTGTTTCCGCTTGTTGGATTTTTGTTCAAGTTCAACTACTTTGAAGTATTCAAAATGATTTGGGATTTGTTTCTTATTGCGTTTTCAACAACAAGTACAGAAACGGTTCTGCCACAGCTGATGGAGCGTATGGAGAAGTACGGATGTCCTAAGCGAGTGGTGTCGTTTGTTATTCCGTCGGGCCTGTCGTTAAACTGTGATGGATCTACTTTGTATTTATCCGTTTCATGCGTCTTTTTAGCACAGGCTTTTAATATTGACATGCCCTTAACTCAGCAATTATTTATGATGCTTATACTCGTAATGACAAGTAAAGGAATTGCGGCTGTCCCGTCAGGTTCACTTGTTGTTCTTTTAGCAACAGCCAACGCAGTAGGTCTGCCGGCTGAAGGAGTGGCAATTATTGCAGGAGTAGACCGCATCATGGATATGGCCAGAACAGGAGTCAATGTTCCAGGTCACGCCATTGCCTGTATTGTCGTCTCAAAATGGGAGAAAGTATTTCGAACCCAAACGCCAATTCCGCCTGCATCGCACACGGAATCTCTATAAAACCAACCCCCGCTTTAGTCTATAGAGCGGGGGTTTTTGCTTACGTTTCAAAGGTGCAGACTAGAGTGGTTCGCCATACTCAGTCCTCCACAAAAAGAGGAGCAGCCGCTTGCAAATGTTCACAAAATGTTCACTTACGAAGAAGGAAGATAAAAAGCTATACTAAGCCAAGTAAAAAAGATGAAAAGGATGAGGAATGTGCCAACAACTAAAAAAGAAAGTATGTATTTTGGAATGATGATGTGCGGAGGGATGGTGCTTGTGATGACGATGTATAACATGTTAATAAATGATGTCATCGGGCATATCACACTTGCAGAAGGTATTTTGAACTTGGTTATCACATTTGTAGTTGCCATGGCTGTCGAAACTTTCGTAGTCGGTCCCGTAGCAAAAAAAGTAGCATTTTCACTGCCGTTTGATAAGTCTAAACAGTTAAAAGTCGTGTTGATTTTGTCAACGTGCATGGTTATCGGAATGGTGCTTTGCATGTCTGTATACGGCTTAATTACGATGTCATTTACAAAAGGTTTGCATGGAGAGCCGCTTCTTTCAAGCTATGCATTTATCGTTATGAAAAACTTTATCGTAGCCTATCCGCTTCAGCTTCTCATTATGGGGCCTTTAGTTCGCGGATTGTTTATGAAATTTGTTAAAAAGAATCTGGCAGCTGCTTAACTCAAAACCCTAAGAACGTATATTTTCTTAGGGTTTTGTTATGCAAAGCTGTTCGGTAAGAAGAGAAGAAAGTCACTAAATGACAAGTGATTTGGCGTTATTTATTTAGAAATACTTACTCTTTAAAACGTTTCAAAGCCATACTCCCGGGTACACACAACATTAATGAGGAGGAGATAGTATGGAAGCAAAAGCAAAGAATGTTGTGGGGGTATATGAAACGGAACAAGAAGCAATTCATGCTGTAGAGAGTTTAAAAAAAGAAGGATACGCATCAGAAGAAATATCTATCATCGGTAAACATAAAAAGACCAAAAAAGTTCAGAAAGAAACGAATACAAAAGCAGAAGGGGCAGCAACTGGAGCACTTACCGGAGGTACGCTAGGGAGCTTGACCGGAATATTAGCAGGTGCCGGTGCTCTTGCCATACCGGGAATAGGTCCAATTGTGGCGGCTGGTCCGATTGTAGCTACATTAACAGGTGCGGCAGCTGGTGCGAGCGTAGGAGGTCTGTCTGGTATTTTAGTCGGTATGGGAATTCCAAAACAGCAGGCCGAACAATATAATGATTCAGTCAAAGAAGGCAGCTTGCTTGTTTTAGTAGACAAAGAAGACTCAGATCATGAAGGAAACCCGAAAGCTCCTTTAACCGGAATGATTTTATAGAACGTATGATATATGTAGGAGAAAGCTGTCGCAGTGCGGCAGCTTTTTTATGCCCTGGTTTTATTTAAGTTAACTTAATGCACAATAATATTCCATAATAGTTAAAAATATCAAAGTATTTGAGGGTAACCTGAAAGATAATATGCCTTAAATTATAATGTAATATTATTGTAACAATAATGTATTTATTATTTTATTTTGGAATTTGAATTTCAATAAAAGCTTTAACAACGGGATTTGCGCGCAAAATACATCCATAAATTAACTGTAAACTATTATACGAAGTAGAATAATTTTCTAATTATTTTTCAGGAATTAATTTTTAGCAAATTATTCATGTTTGAAAGATGGTTAAAAAGTATATTTCAAAAGTATGTTTACTAAAAAAGTTAAGCAGGTTGTTTAGTAGCATCATTCATTTAGTTAAATCTCGAAAGGAGCTGCTAAAAAATGAGTATTCAAAAAAGTGCAGATAGTTCAAGTTTAGCAGAAGTGATTGATTGAATTCTAGACAAAGGAATTGTCATCGATGCTTTTGCTCGAGTATCACTCGTAGGAATTGAAATTTTAACGATTGAAGCAAGAGTCGTTATTGCAAGTGTCGATACGTGGCTTCGCTACGCGGAAGCCGTCGGATTATTAACCGACAAAGTAGAGGAAGAAGGGCTGCCTGGCCGAACAGAGGAGCGAGGTGCAGGGCTTAGCTTTTAAGTCTTTTAATCGTAAGAAAATTCATTAAATAAATAATAATAAGAGAAAAGAGGATGAAACATGTCAACCACTGATAACAATGTGCAAAGTGAAAAACAACAAAATGAGCAGCAAGAAGAAAAAACGCAAAACTCTTTAAATCTTGCTATTTTAGGAGGCGTAGTAGGAGCGGGAATTGGACTTCTTTCAAGTCCTCAAACGAGTAAAAAAGTACTCAGCCGCTTAGGACAATCAGAAATTGTACGTGCGACAGGACAAGAGTTAAGAAGAAACGCACAGGATATTCTAACGCAGCAAGCGATGGGAGCATTAAGACAGACGGCTACAGGCTATCTTGAAAAAGACAATTTAAGCAAGCTGTTGGCACCTAAAAAGAAAAAAGAAGAAACATCAAATGAACAGGGAGATTCGCAGGAAGAAGTCAGCGCAAGCGCAGAAATGGAAACGTCTCAGTACGAAGAGTTAAAAGAAGAAAATAAAAATATGAACGATCAGCTGCAGCGCATTGAAGAGATGCTAAACAAACTCATGGACGCGAAGAAGTAAGATATCCGTCCTGAAGGGGAATTTCATGGATAAAAAAGATGTGGAGAAAGCAGCCTTAAAAGCGGGAAAAAAAATAGTTGAGCACACGCCTGAACCTGTTAAGGAAAAAGTAGAAGAAAAGGTTAAAGAAAAAGCGAAAGAAAAGTTTGTCGAAAAAACCGAAGGGAAACTGCAGGAAAAAGCAAATGAAGCGTCAGAAAAACTGCAGGAAACGAAAGAAAAAAACTCCCAAAAGGTACACGGCAAAGGAGAAGACGCAAAAGAAAAGCTTCAAGACGTCTTATTATCAGTAAAAGATAAGCTTAGCGATGTGAAAGAAGCTGGAGAAAACTTTCAAGAAAAAGTTTCTTCTTCAGACGATGACGATAAAGATAAGTCAAAAAACAAGCGGAAAATAAAAGGCGTAAATCAGATTAAAAAAGCAACGGATATTAAAAGCTCTACTAAGATTAAAAGTTCCACTGATATTAAATCATCTACAGATTTGAAAACAATGGGATCATAACCGAAAGGAGAAATGGGATATGTCTATTCAAAAAAGTACTAATAGTTCAAGTTTAGCAGAAGTAATTGACCGTATTTTAGATAAAGGAATTGTTATTGATGCTTTTGCAAGAGTGTCTGTTGTAGGGATTGAAATTTTAACAATTGAAGCGCGAGTGGTTATTGCCAGTGTTGATACATGGTTACGCTATGCAGAAGCAGTAGGGCTTCTTCGTGACGACGTAGAAGAAAACGGCCTTCCTGAACGTTCAAATGCAAGTGAAGGACAGCCGCGTTTTAGTATTTAATATGAAGTGGTATGGAACCTTCCTTTTTGAGGGTGGTTCCAGCTTTTAGATCTAACTATTGGAGGCTACTAAAAATGGAAATTAAAAAAATTATGCAAGCCGTGAACGACTTTTTCGGTGAACACGTAGCTCCTCCTCATAAAATTACCTCGGTGGAAGCTACTGAAGATGAAGGCTGGAGAGTCATTGTTGAAGTCATTGAAGAACGAGAATATATGAAAAAATACGCCAAAGATGAAATGCTCGGAACGTACGAGTGCTTTTTAAATAAAGAAAAAGAAGTCATTTCATTCAAACGACTCGACGTCAGATATAGAAGCGCCATTGGCATTGAAGCATAAACGATAAGATGGCAGGAGGAACGTAAAAATGACCGTCTTAACAGACAAAAGGAAAAAAGGCAGTGGAGCTTTTATACAAGATGACGAGACAAAAGAGGTTCTTTCAAGAGCGCTGAGCTATTTAAAATCCGGCTATTCCATTCATTTTACAGGTCCTGCCGGCGGAGGCAAAACCTCTTTAGCGCGAGCGCTTGCTAAAAAGAGAAAGCGTCCTGTAATGCTGATGCACGGGAATCACGAGCTCAACAACAAAGATTTAATTGGCGATTTTACGGGATACACGAGCAAAAAAGTGATTGATCAGTATGTTCGTTCTGTTTATAAAAAAGATGAACAAGTGAGTGAAAACTGGCAGGATGGGCGATTGCTTGAAGCTGTAAAAAATGGCTATACGCTGATTTACGACGAATTTACTCGTTCTAAGCCTGCAACGAATAATATCTTTTTATCAATATTAGAAGAAGGCGTGCTGCCCCTGTATGGAGTGAAAATGACCGATCCTTTTGTGCGCGTGCATCCCGATTTCCGCGTCATCTTCACAAGCAATCCAGCTGAGTATGCCGGCGTATATGATACACAAGATGCGCTTCTTGACAGGTTAATTACTATGTTTATCGATTATAAAGACATTGAGAGAGAGACAGCAATTTTAACGGAGAAAACGGACGTAGAAGAAGACGAAGCGCGCACAATTGTAACGCTCGTAGCAAACGTGCGAAACCGCTCTGGAGACGAAAACAGCAGCGGACTTAGCCTGCGAGCTTCGCTTATGATCGCTACCCTTGCCACGCAGCAAGACATTCCTATCGATGGAAATGACGAAGATTTTCAAACGTTATGTATCGACATTTTGCATCATCCGCTTACCAAATGTTTGGATGAAGAAAATGCAAAAAGCAAAGCCGAAAAAATCATTCTAGAAGAATGTAAGAATATAGACACTGAAGAAAAGTAAAGGAGCTTGAAAACATGAGTGAAACAAACGAAACAGGTATTTATATTTTTAGCGCCATTCAAACAGATAAAGACGCAGATTTTGGATCGGTAGAAGTAGAAGGAACAAAAGCTGAAACGTTTTTGATTCGCTACAAAGACGCGGCTATGGTAGCAGCTGAAGTGCCGATGAAAATTTATCATCCTAATCGCCAAAATTTATTAATGCATCAACACGCAGTAGCAGCGATTATGGACAAGAACGATACGGTTATTCCAATCAGCTTTGGGAATGTATTCAAATCAAAAGAAGACGTAAAAGTTCTTTTGGAAAACCTTTATCCGCAGTTTGAAAAGCTGTTTCCAGCGATCAAAGGGAAAATTGAAGTCGGCTTAAAAGTAATTGGGAAAAAAGAATGGCTTGAGAAAAAAGTAAACGAAAATCCTGAACTTGAAAAAGTATCAGCATCCGTAAAAGGAAAATCAGAAGCAGCCGGTTATTATGAGCGTATTCAGCTTGGAGGAATGGCTCAAAAGATGTTTACTTCCCTGCAAAAAGAAGTCAAGACAGATGTGTTTTCTCCGCTTGAAGAAGCAGCGGAAGCAGCAAAAGCAAATGAGCCAACGGGCGAAACGATGCTTTTAAACGCTTCTTTCTTAATTAACCGAGAAGATGAAGCGAAGTTTGATGAAAAAGTGAATGAAGCGCATGAAAACTGGAAAGACAAAGCCGATTTTCATTACAGCGGTCCTTGGCCTGCTTATAATTTTGTGAACATTCGCCTAAAAGTAGAAGAGAAATAACGTGCTTCACAAATTAGTAACCGCACCTATTAACCTTGTAGTGAAAATCGGCGAGAAAGTACAGGAAGAAGCTGATAAACAGCTATATGACCTTCCGACGATTCAGCAAAAACTCATTCAGCTTCAAATGATGTTTGAGCTTGGTGAAATTCCGGAAGAAGCGTTTCAAGAAAAAGAAGATGAATTGTTAATGAGGTACGAAATTGCGAAACGCAGAGAAATTGAACAATGGGAAGAGCTGACAAAAAAAAGAAATGAGGAATCCTAGATGGGAGAATTACTGTATTTATACGGTTTAATTCCAACAAAAGAAGCAGCAGCCAGAGAGCCGTTTCCATCTTATAAAGGGTTTGACGGAGAACATTCACTGTACCCAATAACGATTGATCAGGTGACGGCTGTCGTTTCTAAGCTGGATGCTGACGTCTATTCAGAAGAAGTGATTAAAGAAAAAATGGAGCAGGATATGAGCTGGCTGCAGGAAAAAGCATTTCATCATCACGAAACGGTAGCCGCTTTGTACGAAGAATTTACGATCATTCCATTAAAATTTTGCACCATTTATAAAAGTAAAGAAAGTCTGCAGGCAGCTATTGAGCTTAACAAAGAAAAGCTAGAGAATTCACTGACGCTGCTTCAAGGAAATGAAGAGTGGAACGTGAAGATTTACTGTGATGATACGGAGCTTAAAAAAGGAATCAGCGAAACGAATGAAAGCGTGAAAGCGAAAAAAGAAGAAATTAGTCACTTATCACCAGGAAGACAGTTTTTTGAAAAGAAAAAAATAGATCAGCTGATTGAAAGAGAATTAGAACTTCACAAAAATAACGTATGTGAAGAGATACATGACAAGCTTAAGGAATTATCGCTTTATGACTCTGTTAAAAAGAATTGGAGCAAGGATGTAACGGGCGCAGCTGAACAGATGGCATGGAACAGCGTGTTTCTTCTCCCATCTCTGCAGATCACTAAGTTCGTAAACGAAATAGAAGAGCTTCAGCAAAAGCTTGAAAATAAAGGCTGGAAATTTGAAGTGACGGGACCATGGCCGCCCTATCATTTCTCGAGCTTTGCGTAAAGTGAGGAATTAACATTATGTCTCTTAAACAATCCATGGAGAATAAAGATATTGCTCTTATTGATATTTTAGATGTCATTTTAGATAAAGGAGTCGCCATTAAAGGAGACTTAATCATTTCCATAGCTGGCGTCGATTTAGTGTATTTGGATTTGCGGGTGCTTATTTCTTCGGTTGAAACGCTTGTACAAGCAAAAGAAGGAAATCGCAAACCCATCACTTCTGAACAATTTGATAAACAAAAGGAGGAATTAATGGATGCAACCGGTCAGCCAAGCAAATGGACGAATCCACTTGGATCCTGATCAAGCTGAACAAGGCTTAGCGCAGCTTGTGATGACAGTTATTGAGCTATTGAGGCAAATCGTTGAACGTCATGCCATGAGGCGGGTGGAGGGTGGAACGTTGACGGATGAACAAATTGAAAACTTAGGAATTGCACTAATGAACTTAGAAGAAAAAATGGACGAGTTGAAAGAGGTGTTCGGTCTGGACGCAGAAGATTTAAATATTGATCTTGGACCGCTAGGCAGCCTGCTTTAAGCGGTCAGTAGGAGGAACAGTATGGCAGTCGAACATAATATGCAGTCAAGTACGATTGTAGATGTGCTCGAAAAGATTTTGGATAAAGGAGTCGTTATAGCGGGGGACATCACCGTAGGAATTGCAGATGTCGAGCTATTAACGATAAAGATCCGCTTGATTGTGGCTTCGGTTGATAAAGCAAAAGAAATCGGCATGGACTGGTGGGAAAATGATCCGTATCTCAGTTCAAAAGGAGCCAATAGTAAAGCGCTCGAAGAAGAAAATAAAATGCTGCATGAGCGGTTAAAAACGCTTGAAGAAAAAATAGAAACAGAACGTTAAAAACTGTACGCTACTTAAAAAATGGAGGGATTTACAATGGCAACTGAAACTAAATTAAATAACGAACAGGTAGAAAACAAGGAAAACAAAAACAAGGAAAACGGTTCAAAAGAAAAGACCGATTCAAAAGCAAGCAAAACAACAAGCAGCGGGCCAATCAAACGAGCGGTAGCAGGAGGCATCATCGGTGCAACGATTGGATATGTATCGACTCCTGAAAATCGAAAAAGTCTTCTTGACCGCATTGATACAGACGAATTAAAAAGCAAAGCATCCGATTTAGGAACAAAGGTAAAAGAAAAATCAAAAAGCAGCGTGGCCAGCCTGAAAACATCTGCGGGAAGCTTGTTTAAAAAAGATAAAGATAAATCAAAAGATGATGAAGAAAACGGAAATTCTTCTAGTAGCGAAACAGAAGACGATAACGTTCAAGAGTACGACGAGTTAAAAGAAGAAAATCAAACTCTTCAAGACCGTTTATCACAGCTTGAAGAAAAAATGAACATGCTTGTTGAGCTTAGCCTCAATAAAAATCAAGACGAAGAAGCGGAAGATACAGATTCTGACGAAGAAGAGAACGATGAGAACGATGAAAACGAGCAGGACGATGAAAACGAAGAAGAAACATCTAAGCCTCGTAAAAAGAATAAAAAAGAAGCTGAGCAAGAAGAGGAAGAAGAAAGTGAAAGTGAAAGTGACGAAGACAGCGAGGAAGAAGAGGAAGATTCTCGTTCAAACAAAAAAAATAAAAAAGTAAAAACAGAAGAAGATGAAGAAGAGGAAAGCGAAGAAGAAAAAAAGGAAGCGAAACCAAAAAAGTCAACAGCTAAAAAATCAAAAAATACAAAAGTAAAGAAAAACACGGATGAAGAAGATGATGACGCAACATCTCTTTCTAGTGAAGACGATACAACAGCCTAAGACGTAAAGGAGGAAAGAAATACATGAGTACAGGCCCTTCTTTTTCAACTAAAGACAATACGCTTGAATACTTTGTGAAAGCTTCTAATAAACACGGCTTTTCACTTGATATTTCATTAAATGTAAACGGAGCTGTGATTTCCGGTACCATGATTTCAGCAAAAGAATACTTTGATTACTTAAGCGAAACGTTTGAAGAAGGCAGTGAAGTGGCTCAGGCGCTAAGCGAACAATTCTCTTTAGCAAGCGAAGCGAGCGAATCAAACGGAGAAGCAGAAGCACATTTTATTCATTTGAAAAATACAAAGATCTACTGTGGAGACAGTAAGTCTACTCCTTCAAAAGGAAAGATCTTTTGGAGAGGAAAAATAGCAGAAGTAGACGGGTTCTTCTTAGGGAAGATTTCTGATGCAAAATCAACGAGTAAAAAGAGTTCATAAAAAACGGCGGGGTGATTGCCCCGCCGTTTTTTAGTGATGTGATGAGATGTGCAGCTTCTTTTTTCGATACATGAGCGGAGTCATCTTCATTTCTTTTCGAAACTGATTAATAAAATAGCTTGTACTATTAAACCCTACTTGATAAGCGACGTCCGTCACATTTGCTTCTGCTTGCTGCAGCATAACTAAGCTTTGCTGAATTCGATAGTTTAATACATAGGTCAAAGGCGATTTTTTTAACATTTTCTTAAAATATCGACAGCATTCAGACCGGCTCAATTGACCGGCTTTGGCAATGTCATCGAGCGTGATTTTTTCAGCAAAGTGCAAATGAATCCAATTGAGCATTTGCTTCATCCGCTGATTTTTGATCATTTCTTTTTCATTGTATTTTAGCTGCAACCCGTTAAGAATTACATTTTTCCACAGTATGCTGAGTTCAGAGGCAATCTCTATTTCATAGTGATGCAGCTGCTTATGAATCCATGTGTATATCTTATGTATAGACTCTAACACGTTATTACCCCACGCTTGCTTTGGACTGATGAATAAATGTGATAGATTCGTTGCATGAATGTAGGGATAAACGTAATTTGTAAAAAGCTCTTGCGGCACAAGAAAATGAGGAGAAACATTTAAACAAATGTATACGCAGCCGGATTTGTGTATGTCTTCGGTCATATGAAGACATCCGCTGTTAATAAACAGTCCGTAGCCTTGTTTTACAGTAACTGTTTTTTCATTTATTTGAAAAGACGCATCACCTTTTATAACCAACACAAATTGAAGTTCATCATGCCAGTGAAGAGGGATGTAGCCGTTTATGTGATCGCTGATCGTCGTTTGATAACATGCTACTGGCAGTTCAACGGTGCGATGGGTCGTTAGCTCTTTTAAGTTTTTATCAATTTTAAAATGGGCTGCTGGCACACACAGTCACCTCAATATATTTATATTTTTAAATGCAATATGCGTATTTTCTGCCCCGTTTTTCACTTATTATAACACTATTCTTATAATAAAAGTGAGGGATGAAAGATGAACAATCTCAGCAGAAAAAAAGGGTTCTTCTTTGTAATAACTGGAGCTATATGTTGGGGGATGGGAGGAACGGTTGCTCAAAAGCTTTTTCAAGAATTTGAAATCAGTGTAGACTGGCTTGTTTCAGTACGGCTGCTCACTGCGGGTTTTTTGCTGCTAATGATTTCATGTATAAAAAGGAATCATTCTCACGTATTTGGAGTATGGAAGAACCGAAAGTCAGCTTTTCAGCTCGTCGTTTTTGCCATAGTTGGTATGCTCGCTGTTCAGTATACGTATATGGCTTCTATTAAGCATGGAAATGCAGCAGTAGCTACGCTGCTGCAGTATTTATCACCGGTGATGATTATCATTTATTTGCTTTTGCGCAAGCAGTCTATATTTACGCGACAAGACGTCATCACTGTTCTGCTGGCACTGGGGGGCTGCTTTTTTTATTAACAAACGGCTCTATTTCTCAGCTGTCTGTGCCTGTATCTGCCGTTGTTTGGGGAGTGCTGTCAGGTGTAGCAGCAGCATTTTATACGCTGTATGCCGTCCCGCTGATCAAAAAGTACAGTTCGCTTGTTATCGTTGGCTGGTCAATGGTAATTGGGGGAAGCGTAATGAGCTTTATTCATCCGCCTTGGGAAGCGTCAAGCTTATCACCAATAACCTGCGGATATATTTTATTTGTCATTATTTTTGGCACGATGCTTGCTTTTTGGTTTTACGTAGAAAGCTTGCAAAGTCTTTTACCTAAAGAAACGAGTTTACTCGGAAGTTTAGAACCTTTAGCCGCTGTTATTACAACCGTTGTTTGGCTGAAAGAGCCTTTTGGTTTTTATCAATGGATTGGCACAGCTTGTATTATTGGATTAGTTCTACTACTCACACGAACGAAACAAGCATCTTCTGAGACGACACTTTCAGTATAAATGGGGGTTTGCTAAAAGGAGAAGCAAACCAATGTCACTTTGCCACCGAATCTGTGGACACTCGTTTGACTTTTAAAATCTTTACATATTGAATAAACACTCTTTCTTTTGTAGAGACATTTAATTTAGCAAGTCTTGATGCGTCGTCTCGGTTTTTAGCAGCTTCTACTACAAAAGTTCCTTTGATTTTGGCTTCATCTTTTAGAACGGAATAATGTATTTCAAATTGTTTTGTTTTCGTTTTCTCCATGGTGATAAACTCCTTTGCCTGATAAATTAATGTATTGCTATGAAATAAGCTTTGATAAAAAGGAAGAAAAGAACGTAACATATACTACTAAATCAAATGCAAAGCGGCAGTGACTTTTATCACACCACAACCTAGTATTTCATCTTTTTACCAAAAAAGATAGGGTGTTTTACCGCCGCTGCTTGCAAAATTTTTTATTCTTTCTGCTTGACCTAGAGTTAACTCTATGGTTTATCTTGTAGTAGTATTATTTCAAGGAGGGGCTTTACATGAAGTATCATACAATTGCTAATACTGACTTACACGTATCAAATTTAATTATGGGAAACATGCGTTTAACAGAGCTTTCTTTACAAGAAGCAGAGAAGCTAATCCGCACAGCGATGGAAGAAGAAATTAACTTTTTTGATCATGCTGATATTTACGGTCCTGATTATGTAGGACAATGCGAAGAATATTTTGCAAACGCTATACAAATGAACCCAAGTCTTCGTGAAAAAATGGTGATTCAAAGCAAATGCGGCATTAACGCAGCGGAAAATTACTATGACTTTTCAAAGAAGCATATCATAGACTCTGTTAACGGCAGCTTAGAGCGTTTAAAAACAGATTACTTAGATCTTTTATTACTGCATCGTCCAGATCCACTAATGGACCCTGAAGAAGTAGCAGAAGCATTTAATGAGCTTCAAAGCAGCGGAAAGGTACGTCACTTTGGTGTATCGAATCACAACCCAGCGCAAATTCAGCTGCTTGAAAAATATATTAACCAAAAGCTTGTCGTAAACCAAGTGCAGTTCAGCATCGCACATACGCCAATCATTGATTCTGGTATTTCGTTAAACATGGGAATTGATCAAGCTGTCAACCGCGACAGCAGCGTGCTTGAATATTGCCGTTTAAACGATATCACGCTTCAAGCATGGTCGCCGTTCCAAAACGGATTTTTTGAAGGTCCTTTCCTAGGTGATAAAGAGAAATTTGGAAAGCTAAACGAAGTAATTGATCGCATCGCAAGTAAATATAGCGTGACGAATACAGCGATTGCCGTTGCGTGGATTACAACGCATCCTGCAAATATTCAAGTAGTACTTGGTACGACAAATATTCAGCGTATGAAAGATGCAAGCAAAGGTTCAGAAATCAAGTTAACACGCCAAGAATGGTACGATATTTATAAAGCCGCTGGCAATATGGTGCCTTAAGCGCTTTAGTCTCTAAAATAAAACAGGTAACTCCGTTCGAACATGGAACGGAGTTACCTGCGTTTTACGTTAAGAACTACTGGTTAA
Source organism: Priestia sp. 40 (assembly GCF_049368575.1). Taxonomy (NCBI): domain Bacteria; kingdom Bacillati; phylum Bacillota; class Bacilli; order Caryophanales; family Bacillaceae; genus Priestia; species Priestia sp. 40. Next base: position 73,428 of record NZ_JBMPZA010000005.1, on the reverse strand, counting down.
GCTAGAAAAAGATTTAGCAGCAGCTCAATTATTTTTGTGACGCCAAAACCTAATAAAAAGGCAATAAAACCGCCGATTACAATGGTAAGCATCATGTGAGCAGTATTCATCGTATCATCCTTTCTGATTTGAATGTATGTTGCTGCTTGTACAAAAAACCTGCAGCATAAAGAGCGCAATAAAGAAGACTCTAAAAGAATAAATCCTCGAGATAACTGGAGGTCAAGACAAACTCATCATGTTTTTCTGAGAAGTTTAATTGTAGGAGGAAGCAGTATGACGTATACCATTTCACAAGTTGCGAAGAAATTGAACGTGACAATTTATACCATTCGCTATTATGATAAAGAAGGGCTTTTTCCATTTTTAGATCGTACAGCGTCAGGAAATCGTATTTTTAAAGAACAAGATATTGAATGGATTGATTTAATTTGCTGTTTAAAAAGCACGGGTATGCAAATCAAGGATATTCGAACGCTTATTGAAAACTGTACGCTTGAGAATGCCGTGCTTGATAAAAGTCTTCAAATGCTGATGGATCACAAAAAAGCAGTGCTAAAAGAAATTGAAGAAATTCATCACAAGCTTGAGACGATTGATTATAAAATCAAGCACCTGCCGGAAATGTACGAGCGAATTGTTAATAAGCCTTCAAACTAAACAAAAAAGGAAGCGTAAAAATGATCGAAAAAGTAGTACCTCTCACTGCAGAGAATATGCAGCAGTGCATTGACTTGTATCTGAATGTATTTACAAAAAAGCCTTGGAATGAACCATGGACGGAAGAATCAGCTAAAGAAAGGCTGACTGATCTACTGAACACGCCTAAATTTATAGGCTATTTATTTTATGACCAAGGAGAGTTGATTGGAATGATTGCAGGTCACGCGAAAAAATCATACAGCGGTATGACCTTTTACGTGGCCGAGCTTTGCGTCAGTGCAAGCGTGCAAGGAAAAGGATATGGTTCAGCTATCTTAAGCCGGTTTGAGAACGAACTTCAAAGACACGATATCAACAGCTTGTATCTCTTAACGGCGACTGGAGGAGCTGCACAGGCTTTTTATGAAAGAAACGGCTATACTGTAAATGATCAGCGGGTCGTCTTGAAAAAATCGTTTGTATAATTTTTTACATAAAGCGGGAAGAGAGTTGCAGAGGGACTCTCTTTTTAATTAATCTTTTTATCTATTAATATGTAGAAGAAAGGGAAGTATGAAAAGGGAAAATAAGGTAATGAGGAGAAACAGACAAGAAGCTGCAGATTAAAAAAATCTATTTTTTTTATAATGGTTAGTCTTATTATTACCTGGTTCATAAGCACGCTTAAAAACAGTGCCCATTATGTGGACACTGCTTTTTCATAATAAAGTGGAAAGCTAGCTTTTGGTAAAAAAATTAGTGGAAATGAAGCCGTTCATCATTATTTCTAATGATTAGCAACCGCCAAATCCTCCCCAGCAAGCACAGCCGATGATGATTAATAAAATGAATAATACGATGATTAAAGCAAAGCCACTGCCAAATCCGCAGCCGCCACCGCCGTAACCGTAACCGCCATAACCACAGCCACCATAGAAGCCCATATAGTTCACCTCCAAGTTCTGAGTACATTTTTAACATATGCCTGAAATGCAAAAGTGCTCCAAAAATATCCAATGATTTCAATGAAAACAAAAAAAGATAAGAAAATAAGATGGACACGGTACTTTTTTTCACTTTCTACATAGGATGAATCATCCCAAGATCTCATATATGAGCCCCCATGTTATAACGACGCAGGCTAATACAACTTCCTCCTTAGCCTGCGTACATAATGAAGTAGAAGCCGAAGAATTTTTTCTTCGGCTTCTTATTTTTTACTATGAAATAAACACGTTAATACTTTCCCTAGACCATTCTAAGTCAGGATCCGCTCCTTTTTGTATGTATTAGGTACTAAAGAGAAATCCAAGCTCATTTTCATATAAACCTAGTCATTTGCTTTTTTTCGTAATTCTTTTCCCTTATTTTCAGTATAACCAAGATATTTGCCCAAGACAGCGAATAGGTAAATGCATATTCTTGGGTGAAAGCAAAAAACAAAAAAACGGAGGTTTCTCTTATGAATTCAGAAATGCATTTTTTACCTACTATGTATTCTCAAGATCATCATCAACTTCAACACGCAGATGAAAGGTTTATTGGCAGACCGTTTGGCTTTGGCAGACCGTTTGGTTTCGGACGCCCGTTTGGTTTTGGCTTTGGCAGACCATTCGGCTTCGGCTTTGGAGGCCCATTTTTAGGAGGATTAGCAGGAGGGTTAGTAGCCGGTTCACTATTATCACCATATGGCTATGGTGGCTACGGTTACGGTGGTTATCCTTATGGTGGATATGGCGGTTACGGATATGGCTTCGGCGGCTGCTGTTAAACATAAATAAAAGAAAAAAACTTCAAAATAAGTGTTTCTTATCGTCATTCTTTTCTGTAAAGAAATTTGTTTTTAAACCATAAGGTTTTCTATCCACCCGCAGTTAATCAGAACGTGCACCCCCTCTCATATAAAAAACCACCTGGTGATTTTTCTAGGTGGTTTTTGCGTGAAGTTTTTATTTTTCATACAGTGAAGAAACAAAAAACTTTACTCACTTACTGCATGCCTGTGTCCAAAGCAGAAGGTAACGATAATAACCTTCTTACCATTCTCAAAAAACTTAGCTCACGTACTTTCATCCTGCTAGGTGCAAAAATTAGCTTATATTGGGCATAATACAGAGAGAAAAGGAGGCATTTGTATGGATTTACTATCTGGGAAACCTTATTGGCAGACAACTGTAGCGAAGCCGCCTGTATACCCAGTTCTAGAGGAAGATATTGAATGCGATGTTCTTATTATTGGAGGAGGAAGTTCAGGTGCACAATGTGCCTACTATTTATGTAAGCAAGGGCTTGATGTTGTGGTTGTTGATAAACGTAAAGCAGGGCATGGAAGTACAATTGTAAATACCTCTCTTATTCAATATTTAGGAGATAAATTGTTTTACGAATTAGTCAACACGTTTGGAGAAGAAAAAACAGTCCGTCATTATAAACTGTGCGAACAGGCCATTACAGATATTGAGAAAGCAGCTAAAAAGCTTCCGATTGATGCAGAATTTATAAGAAGAGATAGCTTGTATTATGCAAGTTATGAAGAAGATATCACGAAGATAAATAAAGACTACTTTTATATGCAAAAGCATGGATTTGAAGCTGAAATCTTATCAGAAGAACAAATTGAAAAAGACTATGGATTTAAAAAACGCATGGCCATGCTTATTAAAAATGATGCAGAGCTAAATCCTTACAGCTTTACGCTCGGTCTGTTAGAGTATGGAAAACAGTATGGGGTTCGGATTTTTGAAGAAACAGAAATTGTCGGTCAAAAGTTAGAAAAAAATGAAGCTGTATTTTTCACTAAAAATAAATCGCAAATTAAAGCTAAATATGCCATTATGGCAGGAGGCTATGAAAATCAAGAATTTAAGAGAGAGAAAAAAGCTGTACTCACAAGTTCCTATGCTATCGTTACGACTCCTGTAAAGGATTTTAAAGGATGGAAAAACCGAAATTTAATTTGGGAAACCGCTCGACCGTATATTTACATGAGAACAACTTCCGATAATCGGGTCATTATAGGCGGTCTTGATGAAAGCACGATTGTGCCGCAAGAACGTGATGCCAAACTCGTTCATAAAAGAGACAAACTTTTAAAAGAGTTCAATAAGCTTTTTCCTCATCTTCAAGTCGAAGCTGATTATTACATAAGCGCTTATTACGGAGGCACTCATGACGGGCTTCCCCTTATCGGAATATATGACGAAATGCCTAACTGTTACTTTCTAAGCGGATATGGAGATAACGGAACGGTGTATAATATGGTGCTAGCTAAAATCATAGCAGAACATATCACGACGAAGAAAAGCAGTGATTTAGAACTTTACATTCAAACAAGAAAAGTTTAATATGTGAGAAAATGGAAGGTTTTTTAAAAAAAGCCTTCTTTTTTTACATATATTTCTTGAAGTAGAGGAGAGACGTAATATGATAGAGGGTCACGCTATTTATTTACGCCCACTAACTGTCAGCGATGCGCATGACAGCCTTCGGTTGCAAAATGACAATCGCGACTTTTTTGAACAGTTTTCTATGATTCGAGAGCCTTCTTTTTATACATTGGAAAGCCAAGTAGAAAAAATTCAGCTTCACGAAGAGAATAGGAAAAACGATCAAGAATACTATTTTGGTCTTTTTCAAAAAGAGAATAATAAATTAATTGGTACTATTAGTCTTTTTCAAGTGATGCGTGGATCTTTACAAAGCGCGTTTATCGGCTATTTTCTAGATCAGCATCATAATGGAAAAGGATACGCAACAGAAGCCGTTAAAGCGCTTGTTTGCTATGCGTTTGAAGAGTTGCATCTTCACCGCATTGAAGCGGGCGTCATGCCACGTAATGTGCCTTCTCAGCGCGTATTAGAAAAAGCGGGGTTTCATAGGGAAGGAATTGCTAGAAAAAATGTAAATATCAACGGTGTATGGGAAGACCATCAAGTCTTGGCTATCCTTAACCCTAATGATGAAATAGAAGAAATAAACGAGTTCTTAAAATTTTGATATACGTTTGTACATTTAAAATTTATAATGAGAATAAGAGAATAGAACAGTCTATATTTAAATAGTAGGTGACTAAGGTAATGGAAGAGAGGAACATCAATGAAAAAGCCGTTTGGGATGTATTGCAGATGGCCAGCGAAGTAGTCGGAAGCAGGACGCTGTTTGTAGGGATTTTCGACGAACAATTTTCAGTTATGAAAGCCTTTAATAAAGAAGGGGGAAGCCTTGTAGAAGATGGACTGACGCTGCCGTTAGAGCTTGCGGTATGCAACTTAGTCACGTGTGATGAACCCCTTGTTATTCCCAATACAAAACGCGATGTTAGAACGTCTAATTTAGCCATCATTGATGGTGCCCGGGTAGGTTCTTATTTAGGAACACCTATTGTGCTAGAAGACGGGAGAATGTTTGGTACCTTATGCGCGGTCGATCCGGATCCTTATCAGTTTAGCGAAAGTGAAATTCAAGGGTTAAACCGGCTGGCTGGTATTTTGTCTCACATTATTTATAAACATCAAGCGGCTGTTTTGCCGAAAATTGAAGAGAAAATTCTACAGCTTGATAAACTAGCGCTCGTAGGGCAGCTAGCAGCAGGGTTAGCACATGAGATTCGAAACCCGATGCAGTCGGTGCGCGGCTTTATTCAATTTTTATTTAATGAAAATGAGCAGGCAGAGCCTTTTCAAAAAATTGTTCTTGATGAACTGGATCGTATGAATGAACTTATTAACAACTTCTTGCTTGTCACGCAGCCAACAGCGCCCAAAAAAGAAATCGTATCGATTGTAGAAGTTATTCATGATACCGTTGCTTTCTTGAAAAGTGAAGCTGCGCTGTATAATGTCGAAATGAACGTAAGAATAGAAGGAGCCATTCCACTTGTATCAATCGACCCTGCTCAAATGAGACAAGTGTTTATGAATCTTTTGAAAAACGCCATTGAAGCAATGGAGAAAAAGAAACGCGGCGAAGTAAATCTTATTATCAAAGAATGGGAAGATTGTGCTCTTATTGACATTCAAGATACCGGTTCTGGGATTCCGCTATCCATTATTAATAAAGTAGGAAATCCATTTTTCTCAACAAAAGATGGAACAGGCATGGGGTTAGGGCTTTCTATTTGTAAAACGATCATCAACGAACATAATGGTACGCTTGCGATTGAGAGTGATGAGAACGGGACAGTAGTGACGGTGAAGCTGCCTTTGACGCTTTAAGATAAAACAAAAAAGAAAGGAGAGTAAGCACTCATCCTTTCTTTTTTGCTGACCTTTTTAATATGCTGAACTGTCTTCAATCCAGTATTCATAGTCTTCCGCATCTTTTTTATTTAGCTTTTTGCCGTTTATGTAAATTTTGTCCCACTCGTAAATTTGTTTATCCAAATAAACGTTAAACACAATGCGCACATGCTCTTTTTCTGTATAATCGTAGCCCGTAAATTGTACAACGTGATGACGGCCTTCTTTTTTAATATAGGTCCATTTTGGATGATCGTTGTACGTTTCAAGCGTAATTGCTTCGTCGCCGTAGCGAACTACATCTTTAATATTCGTTTTTGTTGGTAAAAGTGATAATCCCGCTCCGACTCCAAAAGTAATCACAAGCGCTAAGATGCTTAAACCAATAGCAATTCCGATGTGAGTGCCGCCTTTTATTTGCAAATAAGCTTCTTTCCGCTGCTCTGGCTGAGCTTCGGCTCGAGCTAACACGTTTTTAACGTGCTTATAATACCAGCGGTTGGCACATAGCCCTGTAATAAGTGAAGCACCGCCGAACACAATTGCATCGGACCACTCTGGTATGTCTACAAAGCACAAAAGGGAAAACCAAATTACTTCAATAAGCGTTAAAATAAAAAAGTGCTTATACATTTTTCGGTATGCAAACCAAGCGCTTGTCAGAAAAAAGGCTGCCCAGTTCCACGTGTTGCTTTTAGCTGGATTAGCTGTTTTTCCCCACTTCAAATCATAATAGGACGTATTTGTTCGAACTACTTTATGCTCTTCTTCAAAAGAAACGAGTTCATTTACTGCTTGTTCTTCCATTTAAAACACCTTTCATTGGTTATAATCTATCATCTAAAATGACTCTATTATTATACATTATTTCTAGTATTTTTCTATTCTTCCTTAAATTATTTTTAAAGTAAGAATATTTGTGCTATGGGTTTTTCAACAAGAAGTTTCATAAAAAAGAATAATATGGTAGATTTGAAGAAAAAGGAGCTGCTTGAGCATGAATCATTTAAAGAAAGCCCTGCACCAATCGTGGTCAATTCATTCAAGCACAAAGTGGACGGCCGACAATCCTGCCAAAGGACAGTGCGGAGTGACAGCTCTTGTCGTTCAAGATATCAAAGGAGGAGATATTTTAAAAACTCCGTGTAAAGAAGGCTGGCATTTCTATAATCAGCTCAACGAACAGCGCTATGATTTTACACAAGAACAATTTCGTGAGCCTCTCCATTATGCAGACATTTTGTCCAGTCGGGAAGAAGCGTTTATGGATACGAATGAGGAGCAATATGAGGCTTTAAAGAAAAACGTAATGACCCATTTTGTACATAAAAATTCCCTTTAGAAAGGAACACATAAATGAAAAGTATTCAGTATTCCATTGTTGATGTATTTGCACAGAGAAAATATACGGGAAATCAGCTCGCAGTTTTTAAAGACGCCGGAAGCCTTTCAGACAAAGAGATGCAGCAAATGGCTAAAGAAATTAATTTCTCTGAAACGACGTTTATTACGTCGGCTTCTCCACAAAAAGGAGAATATGACGTACGGATTTTTACGCCTACTGAAGAAGTGCCATTTGCAGGCCATCCGACGCTTGGTACCGCTTATGTTATCCGAGAAGAACTAGAAGAAAAAGATACAGAGGAGCTTACTCTTCATTATAAAGCAGGTCCTACGCCTGTTACATATGATGAACAAAAAGATGTGCTGTGGATGACACAAGGTCAGCCGACGTTTGGGAAAGTGTTAGATAAAAAGCAGGTGGCGGACGTGTTAAACCTTGATGAAGCTTATATCGATATGCGTTTTCCCGTTCAAGAAGTATCCACCGGTCTGCCGGTCATCCTTGTCCCGTTAACATCATTAGAAGCAGCTAAAGAGATAAATGTAGACAAAGAAAAATATTTCAAGCTGATAGAAAACACTGAAGCAAAAGCAATTATGGTCTTTTCACCGGAAACCTATCACGAAGATCATCACGTAAACGCGCGAGATTTTGCGGACTATTACGGCGTTCCAGAAGATGCAGCAACCGGCAGCGCCAACGGCTGTTTGGCAGCATATTTAGTTAAATACGGTTATTTTAATCAGCAAACCATTGACATATGTGTAGAACAAGGATACGAAATAGGAAGACCTTCACTGCTGTATGTAAAAGCTAGTTATGACGGAGAAACTTTTCACATTAAAGTAGGCGGAAAAGTAGAGATGATTGCGCGCGGTGAATGGATTTTGTAACAAGCTGTTCATCTGCTGTTCACAATGAGTCTCTACCCTAATAAAAACGCAATATGAACACGGCGTTTGGTTACACTAGTAAACAGATAGAAAGTGAAAGAATAAATGATGGCGGCCAAAAGGCCGCCATTTTAAATGGTTCATAAAAGGAGTGGTAGAAAAAATGATTCACATTTTACTGGCGGATGACGATGAGCATATGCGGCAATTAGTTCGTCACTATTTGCAGCTTGAAGGCTATATGGTGCATGAAGCAAAAGACGGAGAGGAAGCTTCGGGTCTGCTTGCTAAGCAGCACATTCATTTAGCCGTTGTCGATATTATGATGCCTCATAAAGATGGATATGAAGTTTGCGAAGAAATACGCAACTATTATGATTTTCCCATTATTTTATTAACAGCAAAAGATCAGCTCGAAGACAAAGAAAAAGGCTTTTTAGCAGGAACGGATGACTATGTGACAAAGCCGTTTGAACCAAAAGAATTGATTTTCCGAATTAAAGCACTGCTTCGCCGGTACGAAGTGGTAAATGAAAAAATGATCGTGCTGAACAACACCTCTATCGACCGAAAAAGCTATGAAGTGCACTGTAGCGGGCGACTGTTCATTCTTCCAATGAAAGAATTTGAGTTATTAGCTCAGCTTGCGAGCTATCCAGGAAGGATTTTCACAAGAGAAGAATTAATTCATCTGATATGGGGAGCGGATTTTAACGGAGATAACCGCACAATTGATGTACACGTAAAAAGGCTGCGCGAAAGGTTTGAACATACCGATGATTTTGTCATTACGACGGTTCGAGGAGTCGGCTATAAGCTTGAGGTGACGGCAAAATGAAGACGCTCTATTTGCGGATTGTCCTGACGACCATTGCTGTAATGGTATTTAGCAGTCTCCTCGCGTTTATTTTAGCAAACGTTTATTATCAGTACAGCTTAAAACCGTATAACGATCAAAAGCTTACGCGTATGGCAAAAGACATTGCGAGCTTTTACGAAAGCAATAGGGGCGTGGATCAACAAGCTTATTTACAGCATATTAGTAAACTGGGCTATCAAATATATGTGGTGGACAGGAGCGGACATGAGACGTTTTACGGACGGAAATTTAGAAATCAGCGCTTAGAAAAGAGTGCCGTCAAACAAGTTCTAGACGGGAAAATGTATCACGGAATTGCAAACTTTCCTTCACAGGTGTTTGTGACGGGTTTTTTTGATAATGTGTTAGCCAATACCATCGGCGTACCGTTAAAAGGAGAAAGTAACAAGCAGCAAGCGCTGTTTATTCGCCCTGATATTCAGCTGCAGTTTGGGGAAATGCGCATTTTTTTCTCGGTCATTTTACTGCTGATGATTGTATTAAGTATTTTATTTGTACTTATTAGTACGCGTTATTTAGTAAAACCAATCGTCAAGCTGACGGAAGCAACAAAGCAAGTGGCAAAAGGAAAATACAACGTTGAGCTGTACGTAAAGCGCCGAGACGAAATCGGCGCGCTTGCTTCACATTTTTCCGAAATGGCTAAAAGTTTAGAGCAGCTTGAAGAGATGCGCCAAGAATTTGTATCGAACGTGTCACATGAAATTCAGTCTCCGCTGGCGTCCATTCAAGGATTTTCAAAAACGCTCCGTTCTGCCCATCTTTCTGATGAACAAAGAAATGAGTATCTGACTATTATTGAAGAAGAAAGCAGGCGGATGTCATCGCTCAGCAAACAGCTGCTTACGCTTGCTTCACTTGATAAAGAAAGTGAGCATATCGACAAAAGGACGTTTGACGTTGCAGCTCAAATCAAGCAAGTGCTGTTTATGACGGAGTGGAGCTGGCGTGAAAAAGAATTAGCCATTGAAATGGATCTTCCTTCCACGATGATTTCAGGCGATCAAAAACTGCTTCATCAAGTGTGGACAAACCTTATTACAAACAGCGTAAAGTTCACAGAAGAAGGAGGGACGCTGTCTCTTCGCGTTCGTATGGAAGACACGTATTGCCACGTAGAATTTCAAGATACGGGAATCGGCATGTCAAAAGAAAGCCTCCCGCATATTTTCAATCGTTTTTACAAAGAAGATAAAGCAAGAAGTCGGACGGAAGGAAGCAGCGGTCTTGGTTTAGCGATTGTAAAACAAATTGTCGAAATGCACGGAGGTTCCATTCACGTTGAAAGCGAAAAAGGAAAAGGCAGCACCTTTCACGTCTATCTTCCGAAAATGTAATGAGCCGTTCATCTTCCATTCATTTTCTATTTTTATACTTTAAATAGAATTAAAAAAGGAGATGAAAGAAAGATGTTTTTGGCTTTACGTGAATTAAAACATGCGAAGCTGCGCTATTTACTCATTGGCGTGATTATGGTGTTAATTGTATGGCTTGTGCTTTTTGTATCAGGCTTAGCGAAGGGGCTTTCCTCTGACAATGCTTCAGCTGTTCAAGAAATGAAAGGTAACTACGTTGCGCTTCAAAAAGAAGCGGATCAGCGCCTGACGCGCTCTGTTTTATCTATAAACAAAACAGAAGATATTCAACAACTAAGCGGCCAAAAAAATGCTGAGCCGCTTGGTGTGATGATGACAGCCGTTATAAATGAAGAAAAAGAGAAAAAAATAGACGCCTCGTTTTTTGCCATAAGCACAAGCGGCTTTTTAGCTCCGAACATAACGGAAGGGAAGATGATTACGGACGATGCGAAACATGAAGCCGTGGCGGACTCTTCGCTAAAAGAAGAAGGAGTAAAGCTGGGTGATACGATAAAAGATACGGCTTCAGGAAAAAGCTTTAGGATTGTTGGTTTTACAAAAAATCAGTCGTTTAGTCACGCGCCTGTTATTCATATTAATCTTACAGAGTGGAAGACAATTGAAAGCACAGGTGCGTTTAATGCAGTCGTATTGAATATGAACAGCCAGCAAGCACAGACTCTTCAAAAAAAAGAAGCTGAAATCGATGTAATCAGTAAGGATGAAGCGTTAAAAGGAATTCCGGGTTATCAAGAAGAACAGGGCTCACTTTTAATGATGGTCGCGTTTCTGTTTATCATTGGAGCTTTTGTCTTAGCCGTTTTCTTCTACGTGATGACGCTTCAAAAAATGAATCAGTTTGGCGTGTTAAAAGCGATAGGAGCAAAAACAAGCTATTTAGCGCGAACGATTTTATCTCAAGTGGTTGTGTTAACTTTATGCAGTCTTGCTATTAGTATTGGATTGACATACGGAGTAGCTGCTATATTGCCGGATTTGATGCCATTTCACTTGGATTTATCGCTAATCGCAGGCTGTTCGGCGCTGTTTATAGCTGTTTCTGTACTGAGTTCATTATTGTCGCTGTATCGCGTAGCAAAAGTAGATGCGGTTGAAGCGATTGGGAGAGCTGTGTAATGAGTGAAGAAAAATTAGTTTTAGAGAGTGTTAGCAAGTCGTTTGGAGACGGAGAAAACGCTGTAGTCGTGTTAAATGACCTATCGCTGCGTGTGAAAGCTGGAGAGCTTGTGGCTATAGTCGGGCCTTCTGGTTCTGGGAAAAGTACCTTTTTATCTATTGCAGGGGCGCTGCTTTCACCGTCTAGCGGACGTGTAATTATTGACGGAGACGAGATTAATAAAATGTCTCCATCACAAATGAACAGTATTCGTCTGAAGAAAATCGGCTTTATCTTTCAATCAGCTAATTTAATCCCGTATTTAACGGTTCGCGATCAGCTTCTTCTTGTCACGGAACTAGAGGGAAATCGAAATCAAGAAGCAAAAAAAAGAGCGGATGATCTGCTTGAAAAGCTAGGACTTGCTCATCGAAAACATCACTACCCTGAAAGTCTATCCGGCGGAGAACGTCAGCGGGTAGCGATTGCAAGAGCGTGGATGAATAACCCTGAAATTATCTTTGCAGACGAGCCTACGGCAAGCTTGGATTCAGAGCGAGGAAGAGCAGTCGTGCAAATGCTCGCAGATGAAGTAAAGCTAAGGGGCAAATCAGCTGTAATGGTTACCCATGACCAAAGAATGCTGGATTTATGCGATCGCGTTGTGTGGATGGAAGATGGGAAATTAGTAGAATCAAATAGCGTGCAAGTCTAAAAAAGTGCTGCTCTTGACAAGAGCAGCACTTTTTTGCGTTCTTCATCATGTGCATATTTGTCGTCTCGGTTTGACGCCTCCATACGTTCACTCCTTTATTAGTAAATCAGTTAGGTATTCATATTCCATTTTATTAAAAAGCGTGTAGTGAAAATAAAGCAATGCTATTTAGAAAGTAAGAAACAGGAGATAACGGAACAATGAAGAAATAGTAAAAAGGTGATGAAATGATGAGGAAATGGAAAACAGTCGCGTTTGGACTTCTCATGGCAAGCTTTACAGGATGTTCAAGCAGTGGAGTTCTTGAAGAATCTCCGCCAAAAGCGTATCTCGAAGCAAGCAACCATCTTTATGAAACAAAAGTTGGCACTTACTGCTGGGAAAGCACGTGTGTGGATAAAGCAGGCCCTTTAGAATTGTTAAAAACAGAACAGCCGATTAAAGTAAAAGCAAATGAATCGCTATCGCTTGTTATCAAGTATAAGCGTCAGCCCAACGAAAAGCATATGGCACAAATACAAAACAGCCATGAAGTGGAAATACCACTGAAGAAAAATAAGCTGAAAGCACCTTCTGAAGCAGGCACGTACTACTACTCATATTCAGTGTGGTGGATGGATGAAAGTCAACAAAATGTATCTAATGGAGATGCATCGTACGCGTTTGTATTGGAAGTGAAATAAGGAGAGAGCATATGCAAACCCCTATTATTCTCATTGGACCTATGTGCGCTGGAAAAACGACGGTCGGTGAAAAAGTGGCAACCAAACTAAATATTCCTCAGTGCTCAATGGATGAAGTGCGATTTTCCTACTACCGGGAAATAGGATTCAGCAAAGAAACACAGCAACAAATTCGAGAAAAACAAGGATTTCAAGGCATGTACGCCTATTGGAAACCGTTTGAAGCCTATGCTGTTAAAAGAATACTAGAAGAGCACAAGCATGCGGTCATTGATTTTGGCGCCGGTCACTCGGTGTATGAAGACATAAAGCTGTTTCAACAAGTAGAAAAGACGTTAAAACCTTACCAGTCTCTATTTTTACTGCTTCCGAGTGTTGATAAAGAAGAGTCCATACAGATATTACATCAAAGGCTGCATCAAATAACAGATGATAAAGATGTTTTTGAGCTTAACAAACATTTTGTAACGCATCCGTCAAATCAAAAGTTAGCAAAGCAAACGATCTACACAAAGGAAAAGTCGGCAGATACAGTAGCGGAAGAAATTATTTCATGTATATCAAATATATCAAAGGAGTGAAAACAATGATTACAAAAGTCGGTCAAATTATGGTGTATGTAAACGACCAAGATCAAGCGGTAAAGTTTTGGACAGACAAAATGGGATTTCAAGTAATTTCTCAACAAGAGAATGAACAAGGTATGAAGTGGATTGAGCTAGCACCGGCAGCGAATGCTGAAACAACCATTATCCTTCATAACAAACAGCTAATAGCAAAAATGCAGCCAGAATTAAATGTCGGGACTCCTTCACTGATGTTTTTTACAGAGAATGTGGATGAATTATACAGGGATTTAACAGCTAAAGGCGTAACGGTGGGAGAAATCGTATCTATGCCTTCAGGAAAAGTCTTTAACTTTTCAGACAGTGAAGATAATTATTTTGCAGTTATGGAAAACGCGAATAATAAATAGAGCAAAAACAAAAAACACCGGGAGCATATATATTGTCTCGGTGTTTTACAGGCAAAGCAGGATAAGTTACTTTTCATTTTCATCTGCTGATTGGCAGTAGCAATACTATTCTTTATAAATTTACTCCTTTTCTTCATTATTTAACGCTATGATTGTATAAACGTGTATTAAGAGTCGCTTTAAGTTTCTAAAATTTAATAAGCCATTTCATAAATCAAGGAGTAATGCCTCTCATGATAAAATTAATAGGAGAAAAAGTGTTATTAAGAGAAGCGACACAGGAAGATGTTAATACGCTCTATTACTGGAAATACGAAGAGAAAAAACAAGAAGCGAAAAAATGGAATGCTCCGTACATACCAGATCGAAAGCTGACGAAAGAAAAGTATATGAATTCATGGGAAGAAGAGTATGAGATTTATCCATCAGTTCCCCGAATGCTTGCGGTTATTATTGATGAAACAGCTGTAGGAACGGTGAGCTGTTACTGGGTGGACAAACATACAGACTGGTTGGAAACTGGAATTGTCATTTACGACTCAGACTATTGGAGCGGAGGATATGGGACAGAAGCTTATGGAATGTGGATCGACTTTTTATTTGAGTTTACACCTTTGCATAGGCTCGGCATGTCTACGTGGTCAGGCAATATCAGAATGATCAAAACAGCGGCAAAAATAGGTATGAAAGAAGAAGCAAGAATCAGAGAAGCTCGTATCGTAAACGGGGAATATTTTGATAGTGTCAAAATGGGAATTCTGCGAAGAGAATGGAACAAAAAGATGAAGCAGGAGCTCTAATACCCTTTGTGCTATGTTGTCATTGAACTAGGCAGTTTAGTTTGATATATCCTAATACGGGGAATAGAGGGGAATAGAGGGAAAATGGGGACGTGTGAGATTTTTATATAATTTAAAACTTCTTCCTTCATGAACGGAAGAAGTTTTTCTTATGTGAAATCATGTCATATGTCAAATCTAGCATGTATAAGATAGAAAAGAGGCAATATAGCCGTCCTCTCTCATACTACAAAAAAGTTATAGCCAAGCTGTGGGTATCTTTATGAAAGAATGCACTTATGGCAGAGAGAATGATAGTTGCGATGGAGGTAACTAAATGAACGTTGATGGAGAAAATAAAGTTCCTCATTTTTATTCACTGCGGTCTGTTTCGCAAAAATTATTTGAGGTTATTACCAAACAACTGAATGTCAGCACAACGTACGTAACTAGAAGAGGAGAAACAGCGATGACGGTCCTCAGCTCATATAACGAGAAGGAAGAGATTATTCCTGAAGGATACAGCGTTGAATACGGAGGTACATACTGCCGCTTAATTATTATGAATGACGGAGACGTTATGCATACGGCAAATCTGATGAAGGATGCCGTTACAAGACAGCTAGAAGTAACGGATCAATTGCAGGTAAAAGGTTTTTTAGGTGTTACATTAAAAGATTTAAAAGGAAATGTATTTGGAACACTCTGTGTAATGGATAAGGAAGAAAAAGAATTTTCAGGAGAAGACATTGATTTTTTACAATCAATGGCCGGTATCTTATCCCACATGATCGATCTGGATGAAACACGATATCAGATGGGATTTTTAAGCGTCCCAATTATTCCAATTACAGAAGGTGTTTCGATTCTTTCTCTTCAAGGTATTATTGATAAAGAGCGTGCGGATCAGATTATGACAGATGTGCTTCACGATGCAGCTCATAATGAAATAGATTACTTTATCATTGATTTATCGAAATTGCTTCTGAGAGAAAAAGAGTTTCCGAATTTCTTCTTTAAAATGATTACAGCACTTCAGCTCATGGGTGCTCAAGCAGTTATAACAGGTGTAACGCCAACATTTGCGAAAGAGCAAATTAAAAATCATGATTTGAGAAACTTACAGTTAAAAGTTGTGAAAAATATTCAACAAGCTCTTCAATGTGTGGGGTATAACTTAATCAAAACATGAACCAAGCCTTGGCTCTATCAGCCAGGGCTTATTTTTGTGTATGTATATAATTCAATACGAAACGAAAAACAAGCTGGTATGCTCAGAAGCTGTGAAAGCATCAAATGCAGCATAAAGTGAATATAGATAGAGAATGTAGCTTCATTGAAGCCTTGCGTGATGATCATTACGCACCTTTTGATGGTGTAAGAAATAGCCGGGGAGAGACCTGTGTATGGCTGATGACCCTTTTGCTGTATGCAAAAACATCATGGGGGGAAATACATGCGAGCAAACTTTAAAAGGTCCGCACAAACGGATGTGGATATGAGAAAGAAACATCGGAGAACACTTCAGTCCACTTTAAACACAATAGGAATACTTATGTTTATTGGAATTTTGATCAGGTGGTGGACCGTGCCGTTCACTATTAGTAAAGATCTCCGAATTTACTATAATCAAGATTTTCAAATGACGTTGAACGAGTCTAAAGAGTTTCTTACGTTCGTTTTATGCGCAGCAGGCGTGTATTTTACGTTAGTCAACGTCTACTTCTTAGGTAAAATAGGTAAAAAACTAGTCTATATCGTTCTTGTTTTACTTGCTGTTTTTAACCTCTATATGATGCTTATGCTTCTTGTCGCAGTGACGCATTAAAGTTAAAGTGTGAGTGTAGCTCAAAAAAAGAGGTCAACTTCCGGTGACTTTTTTGGATTGAGCTACGATTTTTCTATGTAAAAAAACAGATAGATCTTCAGGTATCTTGATCAGCTGAGCTTCCATATTACTTCCACCTTTTGATAATTTCCCTTGGTACATATGCAAACATTATGTATGCTTTTACTTTCATACAATTCTATCAAATCCATTAAAGCAGTTTTATTTTCTAAATTCAACTAAAAAGTATTTTCATTATTTTTCCATAAACTAACCGAGATAAGCTGTCATAAGGTTTAAATAACAAAAGAAAAAATGAAATGATTTTTTACGAGTTTTATATCTTGACGAAAAAATATTTCAGGAATAAGATAGGTTACATAAAGTAACGAGTAAAAAAAAAGTTACTTTTTAAAAGATTATATTTTTCCTAACAGGAGGAAGAGATATGGAAGCGATGACTTTTGTTTTATTCGGTTCAACAGGTGATTTAGCGAAACGCAAAATTTATCCTGCACTCTATAATTTATTTGTAGACGGGAAAATCCCTAAATCAATTTCTGTTGTAGGACTAGGCAGAAGGGAGATGTCCGATGCAGATTTTCAGAAAAAAGTAGAAGAATCTATTCATACTTTTTCACGTCGCGTCGAAAAAGATTCATCTCTTATGCAGCATTTTCTATCAGCTTTTCGCTACAGCCAATTGGACGCAACAAATGCTGAAGATTATAAAAATTTGTTAAATCTAGTAGAAGCACGAGAAGCAGAACTGAACATTCCAAGCAACCGAATGTTTTATCTATCCGTTGCACCAGAATTTTTCGGTACAATTGCTGAGCATATTAAAGACAGTGGCTTAGGTGCTACAAAAGGTTGGAAACGGTTAATTATTGAAAAACCCTTTGGCCATGATCTACAGTCAGCTCGACAATTAAACGAAAATTTAAGCAAAGCGTTTAAAGAAGAAGAGATTTACCGCATTGACCACTATCTTGGCAAGTCGATGGTGCAAAATTTAGAAGCGCTGGAATTCGCTAATCCTATTCTTCAATCATTATGGAATAACGAACATATTGCGAATATACAAATTACAGCAAGTGAAACGGTCGGCGTAGAGGAAAGAGCAAGCTATTATGACCATTCAGGTGCCATTCGAGATATGGTTCAAAATCACATGCTGCAAATGCTGATGATGACGGCCATGCACTTACCGGCTCGCATTAGCGCTGATGATATTCGAAACGAAAAAATAAATGTGTTAAAAGCGCTTCGTCCGCTTGTAAAAGAAGATATGGACCTAGACGTTGTTCGCGGTCAATATGAAGCTGGAAAAATAAACGGGTCTTCAGTGGAGGGCTACATAAACGAGCCTGGTGTATCACCATCTTCGCAGACGGACACGTTTTTAGCAGCAAGACTATACATCGATAATTCGCTTTGGAAAGGCGTTCCTTTCTACATTCGTACAGGGAAAAGAATGGCGGAAAAAGCGACGCGAATTGTTATTGAATTCAAAGACTCGTTAAAAGAGTTGTACTTAGACAAAGGAGAAACAACATCTCCAAATCTGTTGATTATTGAAATCAACCCGCATGAAAATATTACGCTGCAGTTGAACAGCAAAAATCCATTTAATCATGGTCATATTGAGCCTGTGCAAATTAATTTTTCAGGTCAGCAAGAAGGAGCACCGGAAGCATATGAGCGCCTTATTGCAGATGCATGTGCCGGAGATTCTACATTTTTTGCTCATTGGAAAGAAGTAGAGCTAGCTTGGGAATGGGTTCAGCCGCTTCTTGAAGCATTTGATGAAAATACAGTGCCGCTTCACAAATATGCTGCCGGTTCACACGGCCCTGATGCATCACATGCACTTTTAGAAAAAGACGGCTTTAAATGGTGGTTGGATGAAGAAACAGCGAGTCCATCACGCGAAGTGCAGCCAGTTTAATACAAACAAAGCGAAAGAAGGATGAAACATGAGTACCAACATAGACACACTTGCAGTTAATACGATTCGCACCCTGTCAATTGATGCGGTGAACGCAGCTAATTCAGGACACCCTGGGCTTCCGATGGGAGCTGCTCCGATGACCTATGCGCTATGGGCGAATCACTTACAGCATAATCCGGCAAATTCAAGCTGGTTTAACCGAGATCGCTTTATCTTATCAGCCGGTCATGGCTCAAGCTTGCTGTATAGCATGCTGCATCTAAGCGGATACAATGTATCAATAGAAGATTTAAAAAGCTTTCGCAAGCTAAACAGTAAAACACCGGGTCATCCTGAATTTGGTCATACGGACGGCGTGGAAGCAACAACAGGTCCTTTAGGTCAAGGAATTGCTAATGCAGTCGGAATGGCAATGGCAGAAGCTCACTTAGCAGCAAAATTTAATCAACCCAATTTTCCTGTCATTGATCACTATACGTATACCTTAGTAGGTGATGGTGACTTGATGGAAGGAATTTCTTATGAAGCGATGTCCATGGCTGGCCATATGAAGCTTGGCAAACTTATCGCTTTATATGACTCCAACGATATTTCGTTAGACGGGGAATTAAATCTTTCGTTTAGTGAAAATATCCAGAAAAGAGCGGAATCTGCAAACTGGCAGTATTTGCGTGTAGAAGATGGAAATGACGTAGGAGAAGTCACAAACGCCATCGAAAAAGCGAAGCAGAACACCGAACAGCCAACGCTTATCGAAGTGAGAACCATTATTGGCTACGGAAGTCCAAAAGTAGCGGGAACAAATAAAGCACACGGTAATCCGCTTGGAGAAGAAGAAGCAAAAGCAACAAAACAAGCCTACGGCTGGGAAGCTGAAGAAAACTTCTATGTTCCAGAAGAAGTAAAAGCTCATTTTGAAAAGCTAGAAGAAAAAGGGATGAAAGCAGAAGCAGAGTGGAATAAGCTGTTTGCTTCTTACCAAAAAGAATACGCTATGCTGGCTGATGAATTAGAACGTGCCATTACGGGCGAAGCGTTAATTGAAGTGAATGATATTTTAACATTTTCATCAGAAAAAGCGATGTCGACTCGTGTTGCAAGCGGAGAAGCTATTAATTATTTCACTAAATCTGTGCCATCTATTTTTGGCGGAAGCGCTGATTTATCGCATTCCACGATGACGGACATCAAAGAAGAAGGCCCTTACGCACCAGGATATTTCGGTAATCGAAATATTTATTTCGGAGTACGTGAACACGCAATGGGAGCGGCCGGTAATGGAATGGCTCTTCACGGTGGTGTGAAGCCGTTTGTCAGCACATTCTTTGTTTTTAATGATTACTTGCGTCCAGCGATTCGTTTAGCTGCACTGCAAAAGCTGCCGGTCACA
The DNA here is from genome assembly GCF_049368575.1 of Priestia sp. 40. Lineage (NCBI taxonomy): Bacteria > Bacillati > Bacillota > Bacilli > Caryophanales > Bacillaceae > Priestia > Priestia sp. 40. The sequence continues at coordinate 53,631 of NZ_JBMPZA010000005.1, read as the reverse complement.
TATGTGTTTACTCATGATTCCATAGCAGTAGGAGAAGATGGACCAACTCATGAGCCCGTTGAACATTTAGCTTCTCTTCGTGCAATTCCAGGGCTTACCGTAATCCGTCCGTCTGATGCAAACGAAACAGCTAGCGCTTGGGCTTATGCGCTTCAGCAAGTGGAAGGTCCTGTAGCCTTAGTGCTTAGCCGTCAAAACTTGCCTGTATTTGAAGAAACAAAACAAAATATCAACGACCTAGCTAAAGGAGCTTACGTATTAACCGAAACAGACGATAAGCCAGAGCTGATTTTCATCGCCACAGGTTCTGAAGTAGCACTAGCGGTCAGTGCAAAAGCTCAGCTAGAGCGTGAAGGTACATCTGTTCGAGTTGTAGCAATGCCTAGCTGGGAGCTGTTTGGCAAACAGTCAAAAGAGTATCAAGAGCGCATCTTGCCTGAATCTGTTTCAAAACGAATCTCTCTAGAAATGGGAATTTCACTTGGCTGGGAACGTTTTGTAGGACAAAAAGGAAAAGTGTTAGCTATTGACACATTCGGTGCTTCAGGAACCGGAGCTGATGTGATGAAGCTGTTTGGATTTACAGAAGAAAACGTAGTGGCACAAGCAAAAGAATTGCTAAAGGCTTAAACAATAAGACAAATAGAAGGAGCTGTTCACATGAAAGTAGGATTAGTTGGTTTAGGGAAAATGGGGATTAACTTAGGACAAAACTTATTGGATCAGCGTCATGACGTTGTAGCATTTGACGTAAATTCAAACGCAGTGGAACAAATGAAAGGGTACGGTGCGTCAGGAGTATCAAGCTTACAGGAGCTTGTTCAGTCATTAGAAATGCCAAGAGTCGTATGGCTGATGGTTCCTCATACGGTTGTTGATTCTGTTATTAGTGAAATATCTCCTCTTTTAGCTGAAGGAGATATCGTAATTGAAGCTGGAAACTCTCATTACAAAGAGTCTATTCGACGCTATAACGAGTTAAAAGAAAACAAAATTCGCTTTATGGACGTTGGAACATCTGGCGGAATGGAAGGCGCTCGTAACGGAGCTTGCTATATGATTGGCGGAGATCGTGAAGCGTGGGAAATTGTTGAACCTATCTTCCGCGATACAGCAGTAGAAAACGGATATCTATATGCTGGAGAAGCAGGGAGCGGCCACTTTTTAAAAATGGTTCATAACGGCATTGAATACGGCATGATGGCAGCAATCGGAGAAGGATTTGAAGTTCTTGAAAAAAGCCAGTTCGACTATGATTACGAAAAAGTGGCGAGAGTATGGAATAACGGATCTGTTATTCGTTCATGGCTCATGGAATTAACGGAAAATGCATTCTCTAAAGATGCTAAGCTAGATGACATCAAAGGAGTTATGAACTCTTCTGGTGAAGGGAAGTGGACGGTCGAAACGGCTCTAGACCTTCAAACAGCTACGCCGGTTATCGCGATGTCTTTATTGATGCGCTATCGCTCGCTTGAAGATGATACCTTTACAGGAAAGGTAGTTTCCGCGCTTCGAAACGAGTTTGGCGGTCATGCTGTGGAAAAGAAATAACAAGTGAAATAGTGGGTATAGTAAAAAAAAACTAATGGAGGAATGAAAAAATGAAATTTTTTATTGATACTGCAAACCTTGAGGATATTAAAAAAGCATACAAAGTGGGGGTTTTATCTGGCGTCACAACAAACCCTTCTCTTGTTGCAAAAGAAGGCGTAAAGTTTGAAGATCGTATTGAAGAAATTTTAAAAACCGTTCCAGAAGTAGAATCCGTTTCAGCAGAAGTGACGCCGGATGCCGAAACAGCAGAAGACATGATTGCGCAAGCAGAAGAACTAATCAAAATTAACGGCGGGGATCAAAACATTACGATTAAGCTTCCAATGACAATTGCTGGATTAGAAGCAACTCGCTACCTTGCTAAAAAAGGTGTAAAAACAAACGTAACGCTTATTTTCACTGTAAACCAAGCGCTTTTAGCAGCTCGTGCAGGTGCAACATATGTATCTCCGTTCCTGGGTCGCCTTGATGATATTTCAGAAGACGGCGTGCAGCTTGTGGCTAAAATTGCCGAGCTGTTCCGCATTCAAAATATCGACTCTCAAATCATTGCGGCTTCTGTAAGACATCCGGATCACGTTACACGCGTAGCCCTTGCCGGAGCTCATATTGCAACTATTCCATATTCAGTAATCGAGCAGCTTGTCAAACATCCTTTAACCGAACAAGGAATTGAAAAGTTTGCGGCTGATTGGAAAAACGCTGTTCAAAACTAAGTAAAAGATAAAGAACGTGCGCATTCTAGAAAAAGAATGCACGCGTTCTCTCATAATATCCTTAAAGAGGTAAACATCATGAATACAGTAGACGCTAAAATTATTAAAACCCAATACGGTTCAGAAGTTTATGTAGATGATGTAGAGCATATTAACTTTAAAAGCCTTCATGCACCGAAAGTTAATCAGCCGCTCTATCGCATTGAATTTGAAATTGGCTACTTTTTATTAAAAGAACACAGATATTACGAATACGAAAAGAACTATTTTTGGCTTGCAGTAAGCGAAGATTTTAGTAAGCTAACTATTCAAGAACCTGATATGGAGAGCTTATTTGGAGCTAAAAGCGAAGACGAAAGAAAGGCGACAAAAGCGCTTTTAAGTCAGTGGCTCATTCATACCGAGGCTTATAAAAAACAATTAAACCAGCATATTAATGACTGCAAAAAAAGTAATGAAACAAATAAGGGCATAACGGCTGTTTTAGAAAAGTTGCTGACTATATCAGCAGCAGACATCGAACAAGCCCCTATTGAGAAATTAGCTGCCTCACGAGCAGTTTGACTTAAAAAGTAGGTAAGTATTCATAGCTGCAATAGAAAAAGATGCTTCGTTTAAAACGCGAAGCATCTTTTTTCATTTTTTATAAAGAGCGGGTTTATCTTTAGGAAAGGTTCTTTCCGCTAAAGTCCCTATTACTTAAATAACTTATACCAGTATAAAGTGGTTTCAATAGTAGGATTATATGACTGCTTTAGTGTGTCAACTCCACCTAGTATAAACCCTTGTTTCACATAAAATCTGCATGCACCAAGATTATCATCTTGTGCTTCCAAGGACATTCCTATAAGTTTTCTTTGTTTTGCCCACTCTTCTGCTTTATTTAAGAGCAACTTTCCGACTCCACTGCCTCTATAATCTTTTTTAGTAGCAATGTTTTCAATATAACAGAAGCGATTCCAATCCTTACTTATTCTAATCTGTCCTATGCAAGTAGTATTCATATAAGCTAAAAACAAAGATTTATCCTCTTGGTTTATATATTGGTTCCAATCAAGTTTGTCATCTGGAAAACGTGTTTCTCTAGCTTCATCAAAAAGAACTTCTTTATAAGACCACTTGCCTGATTGTAAACTGGGGACAACTCTACCATATAGCTTAAAATAATCATTTGTCATATTGATATCCTCTATTAAGTCATTATTTAATGGAGAAATAGTGAGTTTACTTTCACTACCCAATATTACACACTTCCTTTTATGATGTTTTGAAAAAATTTTATTTAAGGATAAGTAAATCCTATCTTATTCAACATTACTGTCCTTTAGCTGAATGAACCTCTCTTTATACACTACTATAAAGAGTAAATTTTTCCTGGTTATAATTAAAAGCAACAATCTTTACGAAAAGAGCCTTAGGAAAATAAAGGATAGCAATAAAAAAGACATTGTTGTCGTTTTTTTATTGACGAATTAATTCAAGAAAGGTACATTATATTAAAACGACAACATTGTCGTTTTAATATAAGGGGGCTGAAATCATGCTTATTACGATGTTAACAACAGGAACTCGAGGAGATACCCAGCCTTTTATGGCTTTAGGATTAGAGTTGAAAAAGAAAGGATACCGTGTACGAATTGCGGCTTCAGAAGCTTATCAAAATTTCATAGAGTCGTATGGATTCGAATATGCCATGCTTCGAGGTGATGTTTCTAAAATTATAGAGAGCGGAGCAGCAGACGATGCGATTAATGCAGACAATCCTCTCAAATTCTTTTCAAGCTTAAAAAATGAAAAGATGATGGGTATGATGGTTAATATACAAGAAGATTTGCATAAGGCCTGTAAAGGAGCCGATGCAATTGTATATCATCCAGGTGCAGCAATTGGTTATTTTGCTGCTAAAGAGATGAATATACCAAGCATTCTAGCGAGCCCTTTTCCAATGACACCAACAAAAGATTATCCAGCGTTGATCTTTTATGATCGACCACGGTTTGGAAAAACATATAACAAGCTGACGCACCGTATTTTTGAATGGGGATTTTGGAAGGTAGTAAGTGGTCCTTTAAAAAAATATTGGGTTCAGCAGCATGGAGAAGGACCTAACGATTTTTCATGTCCGTACCCAAAGCAGCGTACAGCAGCTAACCCAACCATTGTTTCATCAAGTCCCGCCGTATTTTCCGTATCTAAAGATTGGCCTCAACACGTTCATTCCTACGGAAATTGGTTTATGGACAGTGACCATAGCTATGAGCCGGAAGAGAGGCTGGAAAGATTTTTAAAGGCTGGAGAACCGCCAGTTTATATTGGATTTGGAAGTGTTGGTGATAAAAAAAACGCAGACGAAACGACTGCTTTAGTGATTAAAGCTTTAAAACTCTCCGGGAAACGAGGTATCATCAATACAGGAGGAAGTGGAATGAATCACACGGAGGGGATAGCAGAAGACATTTTCTTTGTAAAAGATATTCCTCATGAGTGGCTGTTTCCTAAAATGTCTGCCGTTGTTCATCACGGAGGAGCAGGAACAACAGCCGAAGGCCTTCGAGCTGGCGTTCCAAGTGTTATTATTCCTTATGGAAATGACCAATTCGCTTGGGGAAGAAAAATTCACGAGCTTGGAGCTGGAGCAAAAGCCATTCCGAGAAAAGAATTGACGGCTGAAAAATTATCCGCAGCTATTTCCTATACGCAAGTTAATGAAATTCAATCCAAAGCACAAGAAATCGGAAAACAAATCCGAGCTGAAAAAGGAGCCGAAAAAGCAGCTCAGGTAATTATTAATACACTCGAGACATTCAGGAATAAATAAAAAAGTAAGAGAGCGTGAAAAAAATGCCAAAAGTAAGGGAAGGATACGCTGAAAAAAAGAAGCAAGAGATTTTAGAAGCCGCCAAAAGAGTATGCAAGAGCAAACCGGTGCATGATGTAGCCATGCGAGATATCGTTCTGGAATCTGGAATGAGTCAAGGAGGCGTATACAAATATTTTTCAAACCTTGATGAAGTATTTGTCGGACTTCTTAATCAAGAAAGTGTCAGCCATAAAGTAAAAGATAAAATTGAAGCCCTACTTCAGACCAATAAAGATCCCTTTGAAATGCTGCATGATTTTATTATGTATATTGGAGAGCATATCCAAGAATCAATGACAGCAGGAGGAGAAATTTACTTTGAACTAGTAGCGTTGTATTCAAAAGACCCTCAGCGTTTTATGAAAATTGAAGATCAGCTAGTTGAAGTATCTAACCTTAAATATATTCAAAAGAAGCTTCATGACTTTATCGCCGAACAAATCGAAGTAAAAAATTTCTCTCCGGCTGTACCAACAGCTGAACTGCTAGCTTTTATGGCTACAGCGATCAACGGAATTACGCAAAATCCAGCGCTGGTCTACAACGTAGATGGACAGAAACAAGCTGCAGAGGAGACAAACGTAGAGCGTCATATAAACACACTGTCAATAGCCGTCCGAAAGCTTTTAGGAGAATAAATACAGCTGCAACCTTAAAAATTCCTCTTAGTATTGCCAGCAGTGTTAGGTATGTTTAGAAAAATGGTGTGTCACTTCTCCGTCTCGCTTTGAATAGTTTTGCAAAAATTAAGCATAATACAACTGCAAACTATATTTAAGGAGATGGAAAAAATGAAAAAAGGGCTTATCATTGCTTCTTCGGTTCTTTTCCTTTCAGGCCTAGCTGCGTGCGGAGGAAATAAGGACAATAACGCAATGGACAATACTCAAAATGACTTACGCAACACTTCTACAAACGACGGGGTTGATAACAATATCCCAATGGATAACACAGATCAGCCGACTAAGTCAGTTGAAGCAGCACAAAATGTAGAAGATATGAAGGAAGTTGATGATGCATATGTGCTTCGCGATAATAATAATGCCTATGTAACGGTAGATTTAGCTGGAAATGACGCAGCGGACAACAATGATAACGGCAAGGTCAACAACGTAACGTACAACGGCGATACTTACCATGAAGTCTCAACTGATTTTGAACAAAAAATTGCGGACCGCGTGAGAGAAGCAGATAGTAAAATCGACAAAGTATACGTTTCGTTTGTAAACACGGGCTTAGACAATATGAACAACAACAATAACGTGCCTGGCGTAGATAAAAATGACAAGATGTATCGAGATGATGAAAAAGACAACAACCGTGATCCAGAAGATATTGTAGAAGATCCAAAAGATATGATGGACCGTAACAACAAAGATCAATAACATCAAAAAGGCCTCTGAATCACCAGAGGCCTTTGGTTCATTAACTAAGTTCAAGTAAAGAAATAAAAATCGGAAGAACACAGCAAGAAACGGCTGAAATAAAATCAAGCTCGTTCTGTTTTTTTGCAGAAAGCGTGAACTCCATCAAAATAATCGTCAGGATACTCATGAAAAGCGTTGCATAAAAAAGAAAATCGCGCTGACTTTCCACTAAAAACAACACCGCATTTAAAATCAAAATAACGGCATAAAGAAACTTAAGCAGCAAGTGGAGCTGCATGCTGAATTTATTCTCTTGTTTGTAGCGCAAGATATAGACAAAAAAGAAAATAAATAAAGTTAATTGCCATGAGGCAGGGAGTAGCTGCTGCCATAGATTGTCCAAGAAACTCATTCCTCCTATAAAACAATGATGCATATATGTAACACACACGTTTTTATTTTAAAAGTGAAGAGTATCTTTAGGCAAGAGCAATTTTTCATTTTTTGCAGACTTTTAATATAAAAAAAGAAAGGTCATCACGACCATTCTTTTTACTTCACTTCAATTAAAACCTTCGTACCGTCTGGAAACTCATCTACTTGATGTGAAATCCAAGAACCGGCGCCTCGGTTGTCTGAAGGCTTTACATATTCAATATCTGCACCGCTTCCGCCTTCTTCACAAAAGGCCATCGGAAACTCATCTCGGTCATAGCCGCTTTTAGTCGGAATGCCTTTTAAAGACTCACGGCGGTTTTCCTCAGCCCCGTCTCGGTCGATTGTACAAACAGCCGATTTTCCTTTATCGATTGCATGTTGAATGTGCGCTGCAGTTTCAGGGTAACGATCAGCAGGGAAGGTAATTACTTCATCGTAGGAGGTATTCGTTGAAGAGTTCTGCTCTAACGGATTTCCTTCAATCATAACAATAACGGCTAATACTAAAATTAAAATACCAGAAACAATTTTTTTCAATCTGTAAAACTCCTTTAATAAACATTTATCACTTTTATTTTAAAGTAATAAGAAAAAAATGTAAAAACATATAATGGAACTAGCTACAATTCATGAGAAAAACATAAGCTCACGTACAGCTGCTGAACGTGAGCTTATGTCTAATGATGAGAGTGATGATGGTGCGTTTCGTTTTCAGCTGGCTGCAGTGAACGTAACTCTTCTTTAGATAAATTGCCTACTGCGACTTGCTGAGTAGGAAGGATGTGCTCACCGCGCGCGTTAATATCCGTTTTAATATAGTAAATACCATCCTCTTTAAAAGTTGCTTTTGCTTTATACATACTGCCGTCATAATGTGCCTTTGCTGTTTCGACTTTACCGGGAGCATCTTTTTTCCACACTTTAAACTGAACGATTTTGGCATCATCCACCGTTTTATTTTCTTGCATTACGTGCACTTCTAACACCTGTGTGCTCTGTGGCTCTATATTTTCAGGAAGCATCACATGCGCAGACAGAGGCTTTGGCTGCTTGTAGAGCTGATCTGCGTTACTGTCTACAGAGCACGCGGAAAGTACAATCGTACTGAGTATGACCAGTCCGGACATTTTCCATTTGTTCATTGTTACTGCACCTCACATAGTTTCATAAATCATGCGTTTAAAAACCGCTTCAATGCTGGAATTCGTTTGATGACAAAGAAATCTAAAAGCCACACGACAATCAAGGATAGTCCAACTAAAGGAAAGAGGATACCAAATACCACGATTATACACGTCACGATGCGCATTGCATTTCCTTCAGGAACTTTAGGAGCCCCCATGTTTTTAGCGGGTTTTCGCTTCCACCACAGTAAGGCTCCGCTGATCGTGATACCAGCAATTCCTATACAAATAATAAGGCCAATAAGCTGATTTATTAATCCAAACTGTGTGCCTTTATGAAGCGTAATACCAAGCGCAATCAATTTGCCCATAAATCCATAGTTGTCGTACCGATAATCTGCTAAAACGGCGCCGGTGTATTGATCAAGGTGAATCGTTGCTTCATCTTGTGCTCTTGGTGAAAAAACAGAGAGCGTATACACACCTTGAGGCTCTTGCGGAATGGAAATGGTGTAGCCATCGTGCATATGCTGTTCTTTTGCAATACCTACAATGTCATCAAGCGATACTTTTGTATATTGCAAAGATGTGGAGCTTGGCACTTCTAACGTTTCAGCTCCCCAAGGCACGTCCGCTACATCTTTTGTTTGCACGGTTGAAGTAGGCGCACTCCCTACCCAAATAGAAGGGGGGTATCCAACGCCTGCGTTTGTGGCGATTTGCTGAAAGGCATTGCCCCACAGTCCTGACCACGGAAGGCCTGTTAGGACGAGAAAAAGCATCCCGGCTGAAATCCAAAAGGCCGGTACTGCATGAAGGTCTCGTGCAAGCACGTTTTTACCTTTTGAAAAACGAGGAATCAGTACGCCTTTTATTTTGTCTTTTTTGCGCGGCCACCATAAAAAAGCACCGGTTACAATTAAGACAATCGCCCAGCAGGCCGCAAGTTCTACGATACGATCACCCGTGGTGCCTGCCATCAGCTCTCCGTGAAACTCTTCAATTTGATTCATTAAGCGACTTGAATCATCCAGTTTTCCTACAATGTGACCATTGTGAGGATTAACAAAAATCGTATATGTATCGTCTTTTAATGAAATTCCTACTTCTGAAGAACGAGTAGAGTGATCGCTTGGTTGATAAGTCAACACGGTAGCACCAGGATACTTTTCTTTTACAGCCTGTACTTGTGCTGAAGGAGATACGGACTGTGACTGAGCTTGTACATGATACAAGTCGTGATACAGTTTTTCTTCAATTTGAGGCTTGAATAAATACATCCCGCCAGTAACAGCTAATATAAGAAGAAACGGAGTAAACACTAAACCTGCATAAAAATGCCAGCGCCATATGGTTTTGTACAGGCCTTGAGAACGCCCGGTGCTTTGTTTAGTTGTACTCGCTGATTCTTCTCGCTTTTCCTGCATCATTTTTCTCTTTTCCTCCTTTTTACTAACTAACGTGCTTTTATTATAGAAGGAAAGGGAGAATTAGCCATCACTCCTTAGAGTGATTGTTGGGGCTTATGAGAGAAAGGTGCTAATAAAAAAACAGCTCGTGAAAGCTGTTAGTTCATTAAGCCATTTTGAAACGCATAGCTTGTCAGCTGCACGCGGTTTTCTAAATGAAGCTTGCTTAAAATATTTTTCAAATGACTTTTTACCGTGTGTTCAGAAATAAATAACTGCGCCGAGATGTCGCGGTTTGACAGTCCTTTAGCCACTAATTGAAGTACTTCAAGCTCCCGTGCAGAAAGGGGAGTGTCTGGCTTTGTAATCGATGTTTCCTGCGGAAACTCTTTTAAAATTTGAAACGCAATTTCTTTTGACATAGGAACTTCATCTAAAGCGAACGCACGCAAATAGTCGTACCACACTTCAGACCGCAGGTTTTTTAACAAATAGCCCTGGGCGCCTTTTTTCAGCGCATCAAACAAATCCGTAATATCGTCTGAAACCGTGATGACAACAATTTTAACATACGGAAACTGAAGCTTAATTTGTTTTGTCGCTTCTAGCCCGTCCATCACAGGCATTCCAATATCCATTAACACAATATCGGGCATTAATTTTTCGGTCAGTTCAATGGCTTCTTGACCGTTGGTTCCTTCGCCAACAATAATGAAATCTTCATATTCTTCTAAAATATCGCGAATGCCTTCTCTTGCGTGAGCGTGATCATCTACAATCAAAATACGAAACGGCTGCATTTACGTAACCTCCTTTTTAATACTAACAATGGTCTGGTTCTGTTTTCGCTGAATGGAAAAGTCCCAGTTCATATCTTTGGCACGGTCTTTCATAATTTGCAGGCCAAGACCGGCCTTGAGAGATTCAGAGGTGAAACCTATACCGAAATCTGTAATTTCGCAAATCCATCCGCCTGCCGTTTCACTGGCTGTAATCCAGATTTTATTTGTTTTTGCATGTTTAATGACGTTCATAGCCGCTTCTTTCACACAGGCAAACAGTTCATTTTTTTCTTTTCTCGACAGCGTTGTTTCTGACAGTCTCCAATCTAAATTTACATCCAGTAAATGAGTATGTGTTAAATCATCGACGTATTGATGAATGCTTTCAGTCCAGCTTTCTGAAGAGTCTGAAGGAGAGTGCTTTAAATTTGTAATCGCTTGGCGCGTATCGTCATGAACATGCTGCAGAGTTTGCTTCATTCGGATAAAATCAGGATCCTGCTCTAATTTATTTTTTCTTCCGAACTTGTTCATTTTAACAGATAGGAGAAACAGCGACTGTGCAATGCCGTCATGCAGTTCTCTCGCTAATTTTTCACGCTCAATAAGCGCAGCTTTCTTTTCTTTTTCTTGCCTTAGTTCTTCTTGTATTTTTTCTAAAATAGAAAATAAATAGCGGACAAAGACAAGCGTTACAAAAAACACAAGCAGCGGAGAAAGAACATTTCCCATGTCCATTGAGATATAAGGGAGCAAAAAGGCATGGCGAACATACTCCCAAAGCGCGATGGTCAGAGTTGGAAGAAGCAAAATCAGCCATTTAATTTGTCTATATTTCACGGTATCCCTTCTTTCGTCCATAAAATGTGTCTATATTTTATCATTTGAGCGGAAAATTACTAGAGGAAAGAAGAGAAATCACTCTTAAGGGTGATTGGATGTAACTCTCAATTGAATGAAATTAATGGGAAAAAGCTTTATTTGCAATATCATACAAGAAAAACCCTAAAGTAAATGGTATGGTTAAAATGCTTAGTATGTGACAAGGAGGGATTCATCGATGACAAAAGAAATTCGCACGGCGCACGTTGATGCCGATTTACATATTGAAGCTTACCGTTTTAAAGGAATTATGCAAAAGTTTCCTGCTCATTTTCACGAGTATTATGTGATTGGATTTATTGAAGAAGGTCAGCGCCATTTAATTTGCCAAGGCAAAGAATACATCATTAATCCAGGAGATTTGCTGCTGTTTAATCCGTATGATGTCCATAGCTGTGAACAAATAGACGGCAAAACACTTGATTATCGCTGTATTAATGTGACGCCAAACGCGATGAAAAAAGCTGTTTTTGACATTAACGGCAGTGAAAGTCTTCCGCGTTTTAACAGCAATGTGGTGCAAGGAAGTGACGCTGTATCTAGTTTAAAAGAGCTTCATTTACAGATTTTAAATGGTGAACGTGAGTTTAAGAAAGAGGAGTTATTTTTATATTTGCTAGAAGAGCTCATGCACGATCATTCAAACCTTTCCTTTTTTTCGTCAGCTGCTGACACGTCTGATGAAATCAAAACAATCTGCACCTATTTGGAAGACAACTATACAAACAAGATCACGCTGGATGAGTTAAGTCAGCTAATTGGATGGAGCAAATACCGGCTGCTGCGCTCTTTTACAAAGCAAAAAGGAATCTCTCCATACAGCTACTTAGAAACGATTCGAATCAATAAGGCTAAAAAGCTGCTAGAGCAGGGACAAAAGCCGATTGACGTATCTTTTTTAACTGGATTTAGTGATCAAAGTCATTTGACTAAATTTTTTAAAAGTCAGGTTGGGTTAACACCAAAACAATACATGAAAATCTTTGAAAGTGAAAAGAAAACAGAATGCTAGTAATAGCTTAAAAGGGAGAGAAATACTGTGGATCATTTAGCTGCTTACATGCTGATGGCACTGGTTATGTCGATGATACCTGGTGCTGATACAATTCTTATCATGAAAAATACGCTTCATCACGGAGCAAAAGCAGGACGTTTTACCATACTCGGCATGGCTACAGGCCTCACGTTTTGGACGTTAATTGCTGTGCTTGGCTTGTCTGTTGCTATTGCGCAGTCGGTGTATCTGTTTAACACGATTAAATACATAGGGGCAGCGTACTTATTTTATTTAGGCATCAGAATATTTCTGACAAAAAATACGCTCTCATTGGAGGCCGTTTCAGAAGAAACAAAAACTGTAAAGTCTTCATCTAATCGCTGCTATAAAGAATCATATATGCAAGGGGCTCTTAGTAATTTTCTTAATCCTAAAACAGTACTAGTTTATATTACGTTTATGCCTCAATTTATCAGCTTGGATGCTGACATTAATCAACAGCTGCTTATGCTTGGTTTTATTCTTACCCTCATAGCGGTAGGGTGGTTTTTAATCTTAGTGTATGTAGTAGATTACGTGAAAAAATGGCTTAAAAAACCGATGTTTCAAAAAGCTTTTCAGAGATGCAGCGGAGTGCTGCTGATCGGTTTTGGGATAAGAACAATAGTGTAATAGTGGTTAGTAGGCAAAAAAAGCTGGGATAAAAATATGTTAGTTAGAAGATCCGAATGAGTTTGATTCTTGATGGAGAATCAAACTCATTCGGATCTTTTTATTAGTATGGTAAACATAGCCTTCGTATATTTATCCATTTACTTTTAGCTATATCTCAATCTCTTTTCTTAACGTTTAAAAACACGTAAACGAAACAATTTGTCGTGTATCGACACCGAAAATGGTCCAAAAACGTCCGTTCCATCTAAATCCTGCAACCGATCGTGGTCCTACAAAAACAGGGAAATACCAGAAGCTAGAGCCGTCTCTAAGCCATATAAACGTATTGCGGAATAGACAAAAAGAAATGGCACCTGGGTCAACAGCAAATGGAGTTGCCGTTTGTTGAGCCGGAATAAATGCCGGCGGAGGGGAAGTTGGAGCTTGCTGCGGGCTAGGTGCAGGTAAACCGCCCGGTGGCCTAGGAGGGCCTGGAGGGAGTTGAGGACCAGGGAATCTTGCTGGGTAAGAATAAAAATCCATGTAATTAATGTTCATTTTTTAACACCTCTTCTTTTATCACTATTTTATAAGATATGAGAAAGCTGCCTAAAGGGATTGGGCAAATATAACGTTTTTATATAGGCCTTTTTGATGACGAAAAGGTTCGTTCCTAAGTCGGAAGTAAATTCCTTCATGAACTCGCTAAAAGCCGAATAGGACAAAGCAGAGTGTGTTTTTAGAGGAGGACTTTTCATGGATAACAATCTAAAAAATACATTTACACCGGTTAAAACGTACCGGCCTTTCCATGGTATTTATGATCCTTGCCGACCGATAGGAGCGAAATATTATTCTACGCCGCCTCATTTATACATGGGATTTCAGCCGCCAAACCTGCAGCAGTTTTCATCTAAAGAAGCGCTAAAAAAAGGAACGCTGTGGCCGGCTTTTTGGGACTACTATGAAAATCCATACAAAGATAAGAAGAGGGATGAAGAATGAAAAAACTATCTCCAGAGTACTATCAGGATTTAGAAGAAATACAGGCCGTTGATTTTGCATTAGTAGAATTAACGCTGTATTTAGATACTCATCCAAATGACCAGCAGGCTATGCAACAGTTTAACGAATACGCGCAGCAGGCTATGCAGTTAAAAAGAACCTTTGAGACAAAGTACGGGCCGCTCCAGCAGTACGGAAACAGCTATACAGACGGAAAGTGGAGCTGGGGAACAAGTCCTTGACCATGGCAAATATAAGCAGATAAAGGCGGGAACTATATGTGGGTGTATGAAAAGAAATTGCAGTACCCAGTGAAAGTAAGCACGTGTAATCCAACGCTTGCCAAATATTTAATGGAACAATACGGGGGAGCGGACGGAGAGCTTGCAGCAGCGTTGCGTTATTTGAATCAGCGCTACACGATTCCCGATAAAGTTGTTGGATTGCTAAACGATATCGGGACAGAAGAGTTTGCTCATCTTGAAATGATTGCTACGATGATTTATAAACTAACAAAAGATGCAACGCCGGAGCAGCTAAAGGAAGCTGGATTAACAGAGCACTATGTAAACCACGATAGCGCGCTTTATTACAATAATGCCGCTGGCGTTCCGTTTACAGCTACTTATATACAGGCAAAAGGAGATCCGATTGCCGATCTTTATGAAGACATAGCGGCAGAAGAAAAAGCAAGAGCTACATATCAATGGTTGATTGATATATCAGATGATCCTGATTTAAACGACAGCTTAAGATTTTTACGAGAAAGAGAGATTGTTCACTCACAGCGGTTCCGTGAGGCGGTTGAGATTTTAAAAGATGACAGAGACAGGAAGAAAATTTTTTAACAAGCAAAAGGAACCTCCCTCTTAGTAGTAAAAGAGGGAGGTTTTTTATTTTGGCAACGTTGATTATGCCCTAGAACTGCAGTGACAAGAAACAACCTTTAATTTCCCTTCAACATCTTTCCAAACTCGCGTATAGCTGTATTCGCCTCCAATCGATTCACCGGCTGCCAGCGACCCATTTAACGCTACTTTTGTAACGGTAACCGCAAGCTCTTGAAACAGTTTAATTTCTTGTTCCAACACTTCAATGCCTGCTATATTAAGACTTTTAGAACGATACGTATTTATATCTTCCTCTTTTGAAAGCCATTGCCCCAGATGATTTACAAAAATAAGCTCCTCTGAAAGTAATTCTTCTAACAGCTCTACGTTACTAGAAAGCATGGCTGAACGAAGCATTTCCTCGTATTCTATCACTCTTGCTTGATTCATCTTTTGTCCCCCTTTACGCCTTATGTAACACTTTTCTATTTCCACTTTACTTTTCTCTTAAACGTCTGTCTTTGAGGTTAGTGTTAATTTATGTTAATAGAGGGTAAAAGTGGACTAATTTTCTGTAAGCATAAAATATTCTGAAAGACGTGTTTAATTACCTTTAAATGGTATAAATTTGGAGTGAAAGAACCTTTTCTTTCCACTTTCTTAGTTATCTTTTTACTATTAAGAGGCAGTTTTTTATACTTGTAATTGTAGCGGAATGAACGTTCATTCCGATTTTGAAAAGAGGTGATAAAGTGGAAACTACTCCAACAAAACAA
This sequence comes from Priestia sp. 40, assembly GCF_049368575.1. Taxonomy (NCBI): domain Bacteria; kingdom Bacillati; phylum Bacillota; class Bacilli; order Caryophanales; family Bacillaceae; genus Priestia; species Priestia sp. 40. The sequence continues at coordinate 38,234 of NZ_JBMPZA010000005.1, read as the reverse complement.
AAAGCGATTTTTTCTGCTTCACTTCTGCTGTTTGCAGAAAGAGGATTTGATGCAACAACGATGCCAATGATTGCGGAAAATGCCAAAGTAGGAGCAGGAACAATTTATCGCTACTTTAAAAATAAAGAAAGCCTTGTAAATGAACTGTTTCAGCAGCATGTAAACGAGTTTTTACAGTGCATTGAAAGCGGACTGGCTAACGAAAGAGAAGGATACCGAGATGGATTTCATCATATCTTTGAAGGTATGGTGACATTCACTAAAAATCATCCTCGTGCTCTTGGTTTTATTAAAACTCATAGCCAAGGAGCTTTTTTAACAGAAGAGAGCCGCTTAGCATATCAAAAGCTGGTGGAATTTGTTTGCACGTTCTTCAGAGAAGGACAAAAGCAAGGTGTGATTAGAAATCTTCCCGAAAATGCGCTAATTGCTATTTTATTTGGAAGCTTTATGGAGTTATATGAACTAATTGAAAATGACTATTTAAATTTAACGAATCAATTACTTACAGATGTAGAAGAAAGTCTTTGGGCAGCACTTAGCAGACAACCATGAAACTTAACAAGTGAAAGAGGGATAACATGACAATTAAAGAAATGCCTCAGCCAAAAACGTTTGGAGAGCTTAAAAACTTACCGTTATTAAACACAGACAAACCAGTTCAAGCTTTGATGAAAATTGCGGACGAACTAGGAGAAATTTTTAAATTTGAAGCGCCTGGCCGCGTAACGCGCTACTTATCAAGTCAGCGTCTAATTAAAGAAGCATGCGATGAATCACGCTTTGATAAAAACTTAAGTCAAGCGCTTAAATTTGTACGTGATTTTGCAGGAGACGGATTATTTACAAGCTGGACGCACGAAAAAAACTGGAAAAAAGCGCATAATATCTTACTTCCAAGCTTCAGTCAGCAGGCAATGAAAGGCTATCATGCGATGATGGTTGATATCGCCGTGCAGCTTATTCAAAAGTGGGAGCGTCTAAATGCAGATGAGCATATTGAAGTACCGGAAGATATGACGCGCTTAACGCTTGATACAATCGGTCTTTGTGGATTTAACTACCGCTTTAACAGCTTTTACCGCGATCAGCCTCATCCATTTATTACAAGCATGGTACGTGCGCTAGATGAAGCGATGAACAAGCTGCAGCGAGCAAATCCTGATGACCCAGCTTATGATGAAAACAAGCGCCAGTTTCAAGAAGACATTAAGGTAATGAACGATCTAGTAGATAAAATTATTGCAGATCGCAAAGCAAGCGGTGAACAAAGCGATGATTTATTAACACATATGCTAAACGGCAAAGATCCAGAAACAGGTGAACCGCTTGATGACGAAAATATTCGCTATCAAATTATTACGTTCTTAATTGCAGGACATGAAACAACAAGCGGTCTTTTATCATTTGCGCTGTATTTCTTAGTGAAAAATCCACACGTATTACAAAAAGCAGCAGAAGAAGCAGCACGAGTTCTCGTCGATCCTGTTCCAAGCTACAAACAAGTCAAGCAGCTTAAATATGTGGGCATGGTCTTAAACGAAGCGCTGCGCTTATGGCCAACGGCTCCTGCATTTTCTCTATATGCTAAAGAAGATACGGTGCTTGGAGGAGAATATCCTTTAGAAAAAGGTGATGAACTGATGGTTCTGATTCCTCAGCTTCACCGTGATAAAACGATTTGGGGAGACGATGTAGAAGAGTTCCGCCCAGAGCGTTTTGAAAACCCAAGCGCAATTCCGCAGCATGCGTTTAAACCATTTGGAAACGGTCAGCGTGCGTGTATCGGTCAGCAGTTCGCTCTTCATGAAGCAACGCTTGTACTTGGTATGATGCTAAAACACTTTGATTTTGAAGACCATACAAACTACGAGCTGGATATTAAAGAAACCTTAACATTAAAACCTGAAGGCTTTGTTGTAAAAGCAAAATCGAAACAAATTCCGCTTGGTGGCATTCCTTCACCAAGCCGAGAGCAGTCAGCTAAAAAAGAGCGCAAAACCGTAGAAAACGCTCATAATACGCCGCTGCTTGTGCTATACGGTTCGAACATGGGAACAGCTGAAGGAACGGCGCGTGATTTAGCGGATATTGCGATGAGCAAAGGATTCGCGCCGCAGGTTGCAACGCTTGATTCCCACGCAGGAAATCTTCCGCGTGAAGGAGCTGTATTAATTGTAACGGCTTCTTATAACGGACACCCACCTGATAACGCAAAGAAATTTGTCGACTGGTTAGACAAAGCGTCTGCTGATGAAGTAAAAGGCGTTCGCTACTCCGTATTTGGATGCGGCGATAAAAACTGGGCGACTACGTATCAAAAAGTGCCTGCTTTTATCGATGAAACGCTTGCCGCTAAAGGAGCAGAAAACATAGCTGAACGCGGTGAAGCAGATGCAAGCGACGACTTTGAAGGCACGTACGAAGAATGGCGTGAACATATGTGGAGTGACGTAGCAGCCTACTTTAACCTCGACATTGAAAACAGTGAAGATAATAAATCTACGCTTTCATTTCAATTTGTCGACAGCGCTGCGGACATGCCGCTTGCGAAAATGCACCGTGCGTTTTCAGCGAACGTCGTAGCAAGCAAAGAGCTTCAACAGCCAGGCAGTGAACGAAGCACGCGTCATCTTGAAATTGAACTTCCAAAAGAAGCTTCTTATCAAGAAGGAGATCATTTAGGTGTTATTCCTCGCAACTATGAAGGAATAGTAAATCGTGTAGCAACAAGATTCGGTCTAGATGCATCACAGCAAATCCGTCTGGAAGCTGAAGAAGAAAAATTAGCGCATTTACCACTCGGTAAAACCGTATCAGTAGAAGAGCTTCTGCAATATGTAGAGCTTCAAGATCCTGTTACGCGCACGCAGCTTCGCGCAATGGCTGCTAAAACGGTCTGCCCGCCGCATAAAGTGGAGCTTGAGGCCTTGCTTGAAAAGCAAACGTACAAAGAACAAGTTCTGGCAAAACGTTTAACGATGCTTGAACTGCTTGAAAAATATCCGGCGTGTGAAATGGAATTCAGCGAATTTATCGCCCTTCTTCCAAGCATGCGTCCGCGTTACTACTCAATTTCTTCATCACCTCGCGTCGATGAAAAACAAGCAAGCATCACGGTCAGCGTTGTCTCTGGAGAAGCGTGGAGCGGGTATGGAGAGTACAAAGGAATTGCGTCGAACTATCTTGCTGAGCTGCAAGAAGGAGATACAATTACGTGCTTTGTTTCCACACCGCAGTCAGGCTTTGCGCTGCCAAAAGACTCTCAAACACCGATTATCATGGTCGGACCGGGAACAGGCGTCGCGCCGTTTAGAGGCTTTGTGCAGGCTCGCAAGCAGTTAAAAGAACAAGGACAGTCGCTTGGAGAAGCGCATTTATACTTTGGCTGCCGTTCACCTCATGAAGACTATCTTTATCAAGAAGAACTTGAAAATGCACAAAATGAAGGCATCATTACGCTTCACACTGCTTTTTCTCGCGTACCAAATCAGCCGAAAACATACGTTCAGCACGTGATGGAACAAGACGGCACGAAATTGATTGAACTTCTTGATCAAGGAGCGCACTTCTATATTTGCGGAGACGGAAGCCAAATGGCACCTGACGTTGAAGCAACGCTTATTAAAAGCTATGCTGATGTTCATGAAGTGAGTGAAGCAGACGCTCGCTTATGGCTGCAGCAGCTAGAAGAAAAGGGCCGATACGCAAAAGACGTGTGGGCTGGGTAAATAAAAAATAACCTTCGCTATTTAGCGGAGGTTATTTTTTATAGCCAGATTGAGACATAACTAAACCCATATCCATATCATCTAAAGACGAACAAACTTGAGAAATGAACTTGTATGGATTGCTTGTGATACCGCTGTTGATTTCCGTGCTCCGCGGACGACCGGTGAGCTTTTCCCGCATGAGTCTTCACCTTGCCCTCCAATCAATAGCTAAAAGCAATTAAACCCATTAGACCTGCGTCCACTATGACAAAAAAATAGAAATATTAACCGATGATTTCGCTTAACATTTCTGTTTCACCTTCAACTAAAATACTTTTGTCCCAACCTCATTTCTTATATTGGCTTAGCGTTTCTTCTGCGTGACAGCAGATCTTTTGAATTAGCTCCTGAGGTTCTTCAATAAGGGCATGAGCACCTAGCGTATAGAAAAAAGAAGCTATGTAGCTTAGTTCATTTCCGTCCGTTATCGTATCAATATAGCCAGTGCCATCACGCGTCACCTTCACATGATTTTCAAGCCAGGGAACGCCTTTACACTGACGAACGCCTTCGTGCGTCAAGGTTACTTTTAACGAAATCGGTTGTGTGTTTTCAGGAGTTGTTTCAAGCCATTCCTTTAACGTAAGACACATCTTTTCGTCTTTTTCTAAAATCTTTAATGAGTGAATACGATCTGCTCGAAACAATAATACTTTTTGCTTATCGTAGGAATAAGCGGGGCAGTACCATAAACCGTTATGAGCATAAATGCCAAGAGGCTTGGCTTGTTTCCTTGTTTGACCCGTCTTTGAATCATAAAGAAATTCAATATATTTTCCTTCAAGGCTTGCTTCTAACAGCGTTTTTAAATAAGGAGTGTTTAGGTTTCTTTTAGGATTCCAAAATGCAATATGAGCACTCATTTTATCTACTTTTTTCTTCGTTTCTTCAGACAAATATACATAAAATTTTTGAAGAGCTGCATGAATTTCTGCATCAAATGGAAGGTTATGATAATACTGCAGAGCTTGATAGGCAAAAAAGATCGAAATGGCTTCTTCTTCTGTAAACAAAATAGGAGGGAGAATACGGTTTTTTAACACTCTGTAACCACCGCTCCGTCCTTTTTCACTGTAAAGAGGCAGTCCTAATTCGCTTAAGTCCAGTAAATAGCGCTGAACGGTCCGCACGGAAAGCCCAAATTCCTCTGCTAGTTCTTTTGCCGTAAACGTTCTTTTTGTGTTAATAAACATGAGCATATCTACAAGTCGTCTAGATTTAGCCATTTATTTTCACCTTTTTCTTTTAATATGACAAAAAGTGTCGTATTAAGATGATATCATACAGAAACAGTAAAGTTGAAAGGAGAAAAGGGAATGAAGAAAAGAATTGTTGTATATATTGCTGCAAGCTTAGATGGGTATATCGCAAGAGAAAACGGAGAGATTGACTGGCTACAAAGCGTAGAAGGAGAGGGAGACAACGGGTACGAAGATTTTTATCAAACGTGTGATGCGGTCGTTATGGGAAAGGCTACGTACGACCACGTGCTGAAGCTCACACCTGAGTTCCCGTATCTCGATAAAAAGTGCTACGTGTTTAGCCGATCAGCTCAAGGAAAAGATCAGTACGTAGAGTTTGTAAACGAAAGCGTGGCGTCATTTCTCAACAACCTCGATCAAGACGCTAAAAAAATATGGCTAGTGGGGGGCGCTGAGATCCTTGCTGATTTCTTAAAAGCAGAGAGTGTGGATGAATTTATCATATCGGTCATTCCTGTTTTGCTTGGGGGCGGTATTCCGCTATTCAAACAAGGAATTCCAGAAATGGACTTGAAGCTTACCGATATGAAGCAGTACGGGCAAATCGCTCAGCTGTATTACAAAAGAGGATAAACATCCACCTCCTGTTATTTTAGGGACAGTGACATCAAGAGCGTCCTTTTTTCATAGTATATTTTTGGGGTGAAAAAATGCCAAGAGTAAGTTATTGAGATTCAGATGTTGCTTTAATGGCAAGGATGATGAGAGCAGAAGCTGAAGGCGAAGGAAAACAAGGCATGCTGTATGTTGGAAATGTCATTGTAAATCGCCTTAAAGCAAACTGTTTAGATTTCAAAGATTTAAGATCAGTTCCGCAAGTTATTTACCAGGTGCAGGGAGGCAACTATTCATTTGAAGCAGTTCAAAAAGGGAACGTATTTTATCAAAGAGCAAGAAGTGTTGAAAAAAGGTTAGCCAAAAAGAATTTGGATTATTGGAGAGAACACCCGGGGAAATATGCCTTGTGGTACTTTAATCCATCCGCTCCATGCCCTCCAACCTGGTACGGTCAGCCCGCTTCTGGTCAATACAAAAATCACTGTTACTATGAGCCAAAACCAGGAACGTGTGCTAGCGTTTATAACGGTTAGATAGCTTATGAGATATGCTGCATTCTAAAGGTTTGACCTTAAAAAACTTTAGCTGCAGGTGACAAGGTAGTCGTTCTTCATATAATGAGCAAAAGCCCTCTTTTAATAAAGGGGGCTTTTGCTCATTGCTGCATTTCTCATTTTGCTTCAAATTTTATGTTTTTACCAGCAGCAAATTCGGATTGATCCTTCGCTTTTGTATCCTTTACCATCCAGGACGTCTTTACCTTAGCTGCTGCTAAAATTTCTTTCATTTGCTTATCGTTTAAGCCTTTCGTATAAAGGACAAATTCTCTCGTATAGATGTTTTTATTTTCTTGCTCTTCATCTGCACCGCTGCCAAACCAATATCTTGTTTGCTGATCGTCTTTCATGTTATTAAAAGCTTGTTTATAATTAGGCAGCTTAACTTGAATATTCGACAGGTAATCCGTACCGCGTAATGTAAGAACCACATGCACTTTGCGAAAATCTTGTTTAGAGGGGCTTGTTAATTCGGATATTTCAACTTCATTAAATTCTTTTTTCGTCAGCGGTTTAACTGTAGTAGAAACAGAAACTTGCGGCTCCGACTTGTTTGTCGCAACGTCTTCGGTACTGCAGGCACTTAAAATGATCACCGTTAAAAGAGCATAAACGAACCCCACTACTTTTTTATTCATGCACGTTCTCCTTTGTCATTAATAGATAATGGTACTCATTCGTCGTATTCATTGTATTTACCTCTATTTGTTCCAATGTCCTAATCAACGAAGAAAATCGTAAAAGTATAAAAAAAGAAATGCCGAGGCATTTCTTTTTTCGTTCTATGAGTCTGGATTAAGCGAAGTATGCGTATACTCCGGCATACGCTCTTCTTTTTCCGTTAGCTGAGTATCGGGGCTTTGCTGCTCTTGTGAAACAGGAGACAGCGTAGATTTTTGTTCAGAATTCATGTTTGTTATTCCTCCTTATATAAAGTGAGCCGTTAATCAAGCGAAAGCAAATCATCTTGAATTCGCTGCGTTAAAGATGCCACTTGCTGCGTTAAACTATCATTTTCCGCCTGTAATTTTTGATAAGACTGATTTGCTTTTGAACATAGGTAAGGGTCTGTTTCCCACCAGTCCATGCCAATTTCTCTTGCTTTATCAATAGAAGCGACAAGCAGCCGGATTTTTATTGTTAAGAGTTCAACATCAGCAATTTGCACTTTAATATCTCCAGCAATAACAAGACCTTTATCTAATACTTTTTCCAATACTTCTACAATAGTGCCCAGCTGCCCGTTATGTTCCGCCGCCATTTTTTCACTCCTTGTTATAACACTTTTCCTAGGGGACCTAGATCAATATTTAAATCTTCATTTGTAAAGTTAAACACTGATTTTAGCTCCTCCATTTTGTTCTCTAACTTCATCAACGCCACGCCCAGATCTTCGATTTGAGCGTCCGTCAGGTTTCCGCTGTCAACTCGGCGAATCGCATGTTTTTCGATGAGCTGCCGCAGTAATTCAATGACGGTTAAAACAAGCTGCGCTAGGCCTTGTTCAGCATTTTCTGCACTCAGCTCAATGCGACCATTTCGTTTGAGGTTATTTTCCATTTCTCAACGCCTCCGTTTCCTGTTCAAACTGCTGAGAAGAAATGACTTGACGATCAGGAGAGCCTATCAGCGTTTCTACAGAAGAAATCAATACCCGCAAATCAAGATAGACTAAATCAATTCCGGCAATTGAAATCAATACATCACCTTTAATGGCAATTCCTTTATCGAGGATCACATCTAATATATCAATGAGGGCGATGTCTTTTTGCTCGAGCGTTTGTTTTCGCAGCGATGTCATCCCGCATCTTTCTCCGAGCGCAGAGTGTCGATATGATAAGCAGGCCATGGTCCTGTTACTTCGATATTCAGTCCCATGTTTTTGTAAAACGTTTGCTTATCGCTGATGGCTTTTAAAAACGATTCCACATTGTTTTTTGAAAGAAGGTAGATGCTGTTCCAGCACATGCTGTAGCTCTCGCCGGTTATTTTTTGACTCCAGTTATTTTTGATTTTATGATAAGCGGCGTAAGGACTTATCTCACTGTGCAAGTGATCACAAAGCGAAAGCTGTTCTTTTTCTGTTTCTTCTTCAATCAGCCTTTCTATCTTTTTACGTTCGAAAAACTGCCTGCCCGGAGACAACGTAGTTATTTCTTCTTTTTTCTTTTGGATCGTTTCATTATGGGTTAGCAGATACTTCTTTAAAGAATTCGTATGGGCATACACTTTTATATTCCATTCTTCAGATCTTTTTAAAAGCTGAAGAGAAGAGAGGGTTTTTTCTTTGTTATCGACAATACTTTTTTGACAGCTATTCTTGCTTTTGTATACCGTACAAAATTTCATTGGAAGAAGCGTGTAGCGGCTATGCAAAAAAAGAAGCGTCTCATGGTGATGCATGGCTTTGTCCTGCAGCCATTTCGTATCGTGCTCGATCTTTTCTTTCAGTATTTCTTCCGAATACTCATCGCTTGGCAAGTCGCATACAAATGCGGTAATATCATCAAAGCAAAGAGCATAGATAGGGTTGTGCTGATCCATGCCTTCAAGTGAAGGAAAGGGCATTTCCTTAGCTTCTTCGGTTGGAACTAGACCATATAAATAAATGAGCTTTTCCATCTCTCTTAACCTCACTTTTGTTTCTTCGTCATTGATTCCCATCTTTTTAATTCATATTCTTTTGCTGCTTCATACCTCAGCAGCAGTTCTTTTTCTTTTTCCATATATGCATCTTCTGGTATTTCTCCAAGCTCATACATCATTTGAAGATGAACGATTTTTTGCTGAATAAAAGAGACATCGTAAAGTTCTTTATCCGCTTCTTCCTTGATTTTCTGTCCGACTTTTACAATGAGCGTGACAGGAGACAGCAGCAGTTTATGAATCATACACTCTCTTCTACTTTTAATTGAATATTGATAAAGTTATAAGCAGCCCACGGTCCGGAATATTTAAAATCCGCTTTGTGCTTCCATTTTTCATACAGATCATTTACACGTTCATCAAACGCTGCTTCTTTTTCTCGGTCAATTAAAAAAGAAGCGTTCAAAAGCATCGTTTCGACAATAGGAGGGTTGAGTCTCGCCGCTTCAGCCATCGGTTCTAAATGTTGATACAGCTCTTTTTTACAGTCCTGCTGAAGCTTTAAAAAGAATTTCTGAGCTGTTTCTCCGTGCGCAATTTGTTTATAAAAATCAGCACTGGCAGAAAGCGGGTTTCGTACTTGATGCAAAGAAGAGTCTTGATTCACTTTTTGTTTCAGCCAGTCCGTTTTCCCAATTACTTTTAGTCCGACTTCTATTTTTCCTTTTAACTGTGGGAAAAGGGAGGCGAACTGTGGATATAAGTTTTCTAACAGCATTTCAACATCTTGTTGACTATGAAACACGTTGCCAAAGCTGATGGGAATAACGGAATCATGCTCATTCATTACTTTGGAAATCACCTGGTGATGCGCTGTGACATTCTCTTTTGTAGGGTGATAAATTTTAAGAGGAAAGGCAGCGGCCACTATAGCTGCATCTCGGTAGTGAATGGTAAAAGTAGCTCTTTCTTGATGATCAATCGTGACGCTGCCAAACGTATGCGCCTCGGTGGCGGGAATGCTGCAAAAAATATAAATGCCCATTTCTTCACTCATCGATTTCTGTTTCATTCCTTTCCATTAAAATAATCAGCTTACTTCTCTGCTGGAGAGCTTCGATAGCGTAGGCTGGTGCGTGAAAAAGACGTGATGTTATGCTGCTTATTGACCAGCACTTCATAAATACCGAGCAGTTCATCTTTTGCATAGCGCCTCATATACTCCTGTTCTTCGAATGCTTCAAGTGTTATTTTCCATCCTCCATTTTGAATCGATTCATACGAAATAATTCGGTGAGGAGGAGCGACGTGTTCTTTAAAAAAATCAGTCACGGATTCCATGATTTCGGCTACTTTCACTTCTCTAATCCACCTTTATGAGTTTATAAATCTAAGTCTTGCAAAAGGTTCAGCTGCTCAAGTTTCTTTCCACTGTTATTCGAAGAAAGAAAATCTTCTCTTTCATTATGAAGCAGCCGAACTGCTTCGGCGTACCTCAGCCATGTGTCCACACTGGCAATCACGATTCTAGCTTCGATGGTAATTAATTCAATGCCAATAACGGAAATACGAGCGAATACGTCAATTACCACGCCCTTATCTAAGATGCGGTCAACTACTTCAGCTAGACTAGAACAATCGTTTGATTTGTTAATCGTCATGATGAAAATCCTCTCATATTGCATAGTGAAATATATACGTTTGCTAATCTTGCTATTAATGTGTGTGATATTGTAAAAAATATACAAATAAAATGCGCATAAATGTAAAAATAGTATAAAATACCATGATTATTTTTGTTTTAATACGGGTAGAGTTAAGTACATTACTTTTATCTATTGATGAATGAAAACACATACATAAAAAACAAAAGGAGTGGAGAAAGATGAGAAAAGAAGAGCAGCCGGTATTATCTGATTTTATTGAAAAGGACCAATTTGAGTTAAATTCATATTTAACCTCTTTATTCGAAACGACGAGTGAAAAGGAAGAAAATCAAAGTTGATGAGTTGAAAATATACAGGACTACTTTCCACTGGGAAAGTAGTTTTTTCATTTGTGAGCTTGATATACTGATTGGAAAAAGAGGTGAGAAAGGTGAACGAAAAAGACGTCATTTCGAGAAGCATTTTAACAAAAGCAACCGGCTTTTTGGCTTCAGCTTATACTCATAGTTTGAATCCGTATGCCGGATGTGCATTTTCCTGCAAATTTTGCTACGTGCGAGAACTGCCAATTCAGCGTTTTAAAGAGATGGAGTGGGGGACATGGCTAGAGCTGAAAGTCAACGCAGCTGAAGTCTATCAAAAAGAAATACAAAAACTGCGAAAAAAAGAGCAGCCGGTGCGCATCTTTATGTCTTCAGCGACAGACCCATATCAGCCGGCTGAGCGTAAAGCAGGCATCACGCGCGCCCTTTTAGAAACGATGATCAATCATCCACCTGATTTTTTATTGATTCAAACCAGGTCTCCCCTTGTGACGAGAGATATTGATTTGCTTTTAGAACTTCAAAAAGTGTGTGATCTTCGCGTATCGATGACTGTTGAAACGGACCGAGAAGATGTAAAACAAATTTTTTCTCCTTATGCTCCGGGGATGAAACTTCGTATGAATGCGTTGAAAGAAGTAAAAGAAAGCGGAATTTCAACGCAGGTAACGATTGCTCCAATGCTTCCTTTCACGCCTGAATTTCCTGAGAAAATAGACGGAACGATGGACCGGATTTGCATTGATACGTTGTACTTGGGAGACGGTTCCTTAGGTAAAACGTCTAAAAGGCTAGGGATGCCGGAACTATTTGATCAGCACGGTTTCCTAGATTGGTATGACAAAGACATTCATATCAAAGCCATTCGTTATTTTGAAAAATTTTATCCGTCTTCGATGATTTATCTTTCTCAAGAGGGATTTGCCCCGTAAAAAAAGAAGAGCCAGTAAAGCTCTTCTTTTTTTATATTAATTTTTATACGTATCAAACATGTTTGTATCGTCTGGCACGTTTTCTAAATAGCTGATTTTCCCGCTGTCATCTAGTTTAGCAATATCTTTTCCCGTTTGAGTAAATACGCTACCAGATGCACGTTTTCCGCATACTGCCCAAGGCGTTTCAAACATGTCCGTACCTTCAACTGCTTTCCAGCCTTCAAACATATGCTTAATATCAGCATTTTCTTTAAAAACCATTTTCACAAACAGCTTCCAGTTTTCAATGCCTTGCTTTTCGTGGCCATTTAAGACAAATACGATATCGTCTGAAAAAAGGCTCACCAATTCTTCAAATGCTTGTTCGCTTGTACGTGATTGATCGAATAAATCAAAATATCTATTTAAGTTTTCCATGATGATCTCCTTTGGGTGCTACAGCACCATTTTTTCTTCTACTGTTGCTTTTAGCATGTCCAGGTTTTCTTTTGGACATTTTTTGTGAATTTCATTTGTGAGCGTAGCAATGGTTTGCCGTTTTAAAATGGACTGCCATGAAGATTCAGCTTCTTCCATTAAATCGGATAACAAGCAAATATCTTTGTCTTTTAAATTAAGCATATCGTGAAAAATACCGCTTGATGAGTAAAGAGACTGCTTGCCTTCAATGGCTACGTATACGTCATAAATTCGGATTTCTTCCGGCGTTTTCTTTAAGCGAAATCCACCTTTGCTACCAGGAACTGAAGCAAGTAAATCAGCGCTAACCAGCTTACGAAGAAGCTTTTGAAAATACGTAGGCGAACCCCCAAGCTGAGTGCTGATGACATCTCCTGGAAGCACCGCTTTCTCAGGTAAAAACGTAAGGAGCAAAATGGCATACACCGATTGCTCAACGCCTGTTTTCATATGCAAAAACATCATCTCCCGCTATATGTGTACAACGTGGATAATTATTATCCGCGTTGTACACATCATAACGCTTATGAATCAAAAAGTAAAGCAGTTACTTAATATGCACGTGATATTCGTGTATACTGTGAAAGAAACAGCAACAAAATACGGAGATGAGAGAATGACAACTATTGCAGATATCGCTCGGCTTGCAGGAGTAGCAAAAAGCACTGTATCCCGCTACCTTAACGGAGGGTCTGTGAGCGATGCAACGAAACGAAAAATTGAAGGAATTATTAAAGAAACAAACTATAGCCCAAATGCTTTTGCTCAAAGCTTAAAAGCGAAAAAAACAAATATCATCGGTGTCATTGTTCCGCGTATGGGTTCTTTTGCGACTTCCCGCACATTAGATGGTATTGATCAAGAACTTAGAGACCACCACTACCAAATGATTGTTTCCAATTCTAATCAAGATTTAGAAAGAGAAATTGAAAATATTTATACGCTGGCTAAGCAGAAGGTAGCCGGTATTATTTTGCTTGCCGTTCAAATCACGAAAGCTCATTTGGAAGCGTTCCGTACGATTTCAATTCCTGTTTTGCTAATTGGACAGGAGCATAAAGAAGTCCACAGCTTAATTCACCAAGATTACGAGGCTGCATGCGACATTGGAAGGTACATAGGGGAAAAAGGGCATAAAAAAATTGCTTTTTTAGGCGTAACCGAAAAAGACATAGCTGTAGGTGTAAAGCGAAAAGAAGGCGTAAAGGACGGTCTTAAAGACAGCGATTGCGAAATCCGCTGTTATCAAACAAGCTTTAACATGAGCGATGCAATCGGAGCAGCTACGGCAGTGATGAAAGAATTTAACCCATCCGTGATTGTATGTGCGACTGATAACATTGCGCTTGGCACGTTAAAGGCCGCTTATTTAAACGGACTGCGCGTTCCTGAAGACGTATCAATTACCGGCTTTGGAGGCTATGAAATTACAGGTGTGATTCATCCGAGCTTAACAACCGTAAAATATTACTATAAAGAAGCGGGACAAATGGGGGCACAGCGAATTATTAAGCTAGTCAACGGAGAAGAAGTCGAAAAGCTTACACTTTCGAACTATGAATTGATTGAAAGAGAAAGCGTTGACAATCGTTTTACATAAAAAACGATTGACAGAATGTAGGAGATGCTATAGTATAAGTGGTGTAAATACAAACAAATAATTGAACGTATCTCCTAAAGGGGAGTAGCTTTAACAGCAAAGTCGTCATTACAGAGATTATCTCTCGGCTTTGTTGGCGACATTATGTTGTTAGCAAGACCTTTACCGCTTATTTGGTAAGGGTCTTTTTTGTATTCAATTATAAAAAGGGAGGAAAAGACTCGCACATTTGAAGGAGAAACGTTACATAAAAAGAGAAGGTGGAGGTAACTATGGAGGAACTAATTGGCGTATCAGTGCAGGGTTTGCTGCAAATTATTTTTCTTGATTTAATTTTAAGCGGGGATAACGCAATTGTTATTGCAATGGCGGCTCGTAACGTACCAAAAGATTTACAAAAAAGAGCGATTTTAATTGGAACAGGCGGCGCGATTGGTCTTCGATTATTATTTGCGGCTATTATTGTCCCTTTATTGAAAATTCCATTAATCGGAGCGGTCGGCGGTTTAATGCTAGTATGGATTGCATATAAATTATTAGCGGACAATCACGATCACGGCGACAATCCTCAAGGTGGAGCAACGGTATGGAGCGCGGTTAAAACGATCATTATCGCAGATGCGGTTATGTCATTAGATAACGTATTAGCTCTAGCTGGTGTAGCACACGAATTTGTGCCAATTATGATTGGTGTATTAATTTCAATTCCAATTATTATTTGGGGAAGCAGCTTTATTATGAAAGCAATGGAAAAATTTCCGATTATCATTTACGCTGGAGCAGCGATGCTTGCATGGTCTGCTGGAAAAATGATTGTTGAAGATAAAATTATCGGCGGATTTGTTCCAAGTACAGCTCTACATCTTGCTGTTCAAATTATCTTAACCGTTGCAGTTGTAGGCATTGGGTACATGAAAAACAAAAAAATGAAAAAAGAACAAGCCCACGCAGCATAAAAAAAGAGCGTACGGATCATCCGTACGCTCTTTTTTTATGATTCGGGGTAGTGCATAAGCAGAAAAAAGCTTGCTTCTTTTTCAGAAGAATTGATATAGCTGTGAGAGGTATTTCCTGAAAAGTGCAGAGCGTCTCCTGAGACTAATTCATGTTCTTCATTTTCAAAACGAACCGTTAATTTGCCTTCTTTAATAAGTAAGTATTCATCTCCTAAATGCGTTTTCGCTTCGTGCACACATCCAGGCTTTAATGTGACGATATAAATTTCAAACTTTTTTTCCGGATGATAAGGAAAAAAGAATACACTAAGTAATCACCTTTGTTGTCCGTGATGGGATCTAGCTGTTTTATGCTTACTTTCTGCACATCCGGGGCGTCTTCTTTCATAAATACAGAAAAAGAGACTTGAAGGCCGTTGGCGATTTTCCAAAGTGTGGTAACCGTAGGGCTGGATTTACCTTTTTCGATTTGTGCAAGCATTGCTTTACTAACACCCGTTAATTCGGAAACTTGATCAAGCGTCAAATTTCGATTTTTTCGTAATTTAACAAGATTTTTAGCAATAATATCTTGAATTGCGTCCATTGTTGTACTCCTTTAATTATTATAAAGATAGTATAACATACTGTTGTTTAATATAACGTATAGATGTATAATATAGCAGAAAAGGAGGGAGTACGGTGATTGCAGAAAAAGCTGTACAGCAAAGAGAAAAAGGGGAGTTAACGTTCAGACAAGGGGCTAAGGATTGTGTCCCCACGCTACTCGGCTACATAAGCATAGGGCTTGCGGCTGGAATTGTTGGAGTATCCTCGCATCTTTCCGTTATGGAAGTTACTTTATTATCAGCGCTCGTGTATGCGGGGGCTGCTCAGTTTATCATTTGTGCGCTGATGGTTGCCAACAGCTCGATTTCAGCTATTATTCTCACAACATTTATTGTAAACTTACGACACTTTCTTTTGAGCGCTACGGTAGCGCCTGAATTTACAAAATATTCGTTATTAAAAAATGTTGGAATTGGAGCGCTTCTGACAGATGAATCATTTGGGGTGTCTTCAAGTAAAATTGCAAAAGGTGAGCCAATTAATGACCGCTGGATGAACGGATTAAATATAACGGCTTACGTCAGCTGGATTATTGCCTGTACGGCAGGAGCTATTTTTGGTCATTTGCTATCAAATCCAGAAGCCTTTGGGTTTGATTTTGCCTTAACAGCTATGTTTTTAGCTCTTCTTGTTTTACAAATCGAAAGCGTGTTACCTTCAAAGCTTAATCATTACTTACGTTTGATTCTTTATATGGCGATTATTATGATTGTGCTGTCTTTTTTCGTACCTTCACATGTGGCTGTATTGATTTCAACGATTATTGTAGCGACAATTGGGGTGGTGACGGATAAATGAGTATCCACTACCCAACACTCATCATTATTTTAGGGTGTGCCCTTGTTACCGTAGTTCCTCGCATTGTTCCGTTTTTAGTTGTGCGTAACATCGCGCTGCCAGAACCCGTATTAAAATGGCTATCCTATATTCCTATTTGTATTTTAACCGCACTTGTTGTAGAAAACTTTATGATTCAAGCAAATGACAGCGTAAAGATTAACTGGCCCGTCATTATCGTAGTTATTCCAACCTTACTGATTGCCCTGAAAACCAAAAGCTTATCTATCACCGTTATTAGCGGAGTTGGAATGATGGCGCTGCTTCGTTTTTTTCTTTGGTCATGAAAGCTCAAGTTATGCTCTTGAGCTTTTTTACTGTCTCCTTTACGCACGCTTTTTCATATAGTATGATAAGAGTGTAAATTAGAAGCCAATGAAAACTAAAATATAGATGAGGTGCTTTTATGAGCGGAGTAGTATCTAAATAGGAAAAATTAAATGAAATAAATTGAATAAGTAAGATGGGTATTTTTTAAAAAAATAAGGTACCCTTTGTTTGCTTATGAATTTATTTCACTGCCTATGAAGATACCTACAATGCTTTATAAAGGGTTCGGCATTTGTCCCGAAAGAGGCGTCTGTTTTTACAGAGCTTTCTTTTGTGATATGTGTTTAGACACCTTATGAACGCAAAAAGCTGTGGGATCACCACAGCTTTTTTTATTTACCTTTTTCATTGCCTTCTAATAAATAGGTATCTTCATATGTGATGACAAATCATAGTGAGGAGAAAAACCATGAATACGATGACATTTGAAAAATTGCAGTATCAGGAATTAAAAGAAATCGTAAAATCTCACTGCGTAAGTGAGCTGGGAAAACAATTAATGGATAAACTTCAGCCGAGCACATCTCTTAAAACAGTAAAAAACCGACTTAAAGAAACAACGGAAGCACGAAGACTTCTAGATGCTGAGAAATCACTTCCGCTATCAGGTGTCTCAGGTATAGGAAGAGTCATTGAAAAGCTTGAAAAAGGCATGATTTTAGAGCCCGAAGAGCTAATGCGCATATCCGATTTTTTAAAAGGCTGCAGAAAAGTAAAACAATATATGGTGGATAAAGAATTTTTTGCTTCGCTCTTAAGTTCCTATGCCCATTCGATGAAAGAACTGACAGGTATAGAAGAGGAAATTAATTTTGCGATCAAAGCCGGAAAAGTAGACGCTGCGGCAAGCAAAGAGCTTAAGCGTATCAGAAGACATATAGAAGGAACGGAAGCTAAGATTTCAGAACAGCTTGCGAAATTTTTACGAAACGGTAAAAACAAAGAGTATATTCAAGACTTCTTCATCAGTAAAAAAGGAGACCGCTATACGATTCCGATCAAGGCATCCTATAAAAATCATGTTGGAGGAACGATTGTTGAAACATCTTCTAAAGGGTCAACAGTGTTCATAGAGCCGGCGTCTATTACAAAGCTGAATGCGGAACTAGCGATTTTGAAAGCAGAAGAAGAGGTAGAAGAATATCAAATTTTAGCGTCTTTAACAGGTTTAGTGTTAGAGAAGCTAGCTGATATTCATATTAATTTAGAGCTAATTAGCCAATACGACATGGTGTTTGCCAAAGCAAAATACAGTAAACAGGCAGATGGAATTGAACCTGAAATTAATGATTATGGATATATTCATTTAAAAGGCGCATATCACCCGCTGTTAACTGGTAAAATTGTTCCGCTTCACTTCGAAATTGGCAAGAATTATCGAAGCTTAATTATTACGGGACCTAACGCAGGAGGAAAAACCGTTGTCTTAAAAACGATTGGGCTACTGACACTCGCTACAATGTTAGGGTTTCATATTACAGCTGATGAAGGAACAGAAATTGCATTGTTTGAGCATATTTTTGTCGATATCGGCGACAACCAAAGTATTGAAAATGCGCTGAGCACCTTTTCCTCACACATGAAAAATATATCGGCTATTTTGCAAAAAGCAACGAACAATACGCTGCTCCTATTCGATGAAATTGGCAGCGGCACCGAACCGAATGAAGGAGCTGCACTTGCGATTGCAATTTTAGAGAAGTTTTATCATATGGGCTGCATAACGGTCGCGACTACGCATTACGGAGAAATTAAGCGTTTCTCAGAAATTCATCCTGACTTTATGAATGCCGCGATGCAGTTCAACAGTAAAACATTAGAACCGCTGTATCAACTGTTAATTGGCACATCTGGTGAAAGCAATGCGCTTTGGATTTCAAAGAAAATGAAGGTAGAAGAAGAGATTTTACAAAAAGCAAAGTTCTATATGGAAAGCAAATCCTATGATACAGAAGTTGTCAGAGAAAATAAAATAAAAAAACCAACTATTTTGAAGGAAAAGAAAAAAGACCGTATTGAATACCAAATGGGAGATCGAGTCAAGCTGTTAGATTATGAAAATCATGCGATTGTGTATAAGTCTAAAGACAACACAAACAATATAGTCGTACTCTATCAGAATGAGTTAATTGAAGTAAACGTTAAGCGAGTAGCTCTTGAAATCAAAGCTGCTGAATTATATCCCGAAGGCTATGATCTCGATTCATTATTTATTAGCTATAAAGATCGAAAAGAGCAGCATGATCTGCAGCGAGGATCAAAAAAAGCATTGCGGAAAATTGAAAAAGATATACGGAAAAATAGGTAAAACAAAAGCCCAACACTTGTAGGAAAGTGCTGGGCTTTTGTTTTTATGTAGCTTTTCAAAAAACATCTTTTACCGCCCTAGTGTATTTGAGAGATGCATTCAATAAATTATTCATTTGTGGGAACGGGAAGACTCTTGAGCGTTGTAAAACAAAAAGCCATTTTTTTCGCAAAATGTAAAGGAGGCTCTACAGATTGAATATGAAGATACATAAGGACCGGCTCTGTAAAAAGCCAATGGTTATGCAAAGCGCTTACGATAAGACCTTGCCGCGCAGCAGCTTCTGTAAAACGAGGGATTTCTTCTTGTAAAATAGCAATCTCAGCCAAGTTAGCGCATTTCCCTGTGCGTCTATCGCCTCAAATGATACGCCAACAGGAACGACAGAGCTGCTTTTCCGACCTTGAACAGAAGCTGGAAAACTTCTTTTAAGCGATACGGAGCATCCGGTTGGACTAACTTTGCTTTTAGCGTTTAAAATCTGGCCAAACTGCTGACAAATCTCGCTTGTAGTATACATATAAGCTCCTGCCTTTCTTCAATACTCTTAGTAAGCTTTATGACATAAGAGCTTCACTTATGCAAACCGTGTTCTTATAAAAAAATCCCCTTCACGATGAAGAGGATTTTTTATTATTGAGCATGCGATGAGCGCTCGTTTAACAAATTTTCATAAAAACGAGCAAGTGAAGCAGAAAGGTATGGAATAGACCATAAAAAGCCGATTCCTAGTGTAATAATACTTAATAAAAACCAGCCAAGAAAGCTTAGCAGCAGCAGGAAGTACTGTCCTTTGTAACCATTCATCAACCTGCGGCTTTCTGTAATCGCTTGATTCATCGAGTAAGTAGGATTGTCTTTACAAATATAGTACGTTTGTGAATATGCCAGTGCTTTGATAATTCCAGGAATCAGTAAAAGTAGTGACCACAGCATCACATAAAGAGTCATAAGTACATAAATTCCTAGTGATTTTACATAAAGACCGAAGTCTTGGAATGTTTTAAACAAGTGCCCCAATTGCACAGATTCACCTCGTGCTAAACCTAAAAATGCCCAGTAGTTCGCCATGAGAAGAGGTGAAAAGGCGATAGCAAATGCAGTTGAAATCCATGAGGCGGAATCAGATTCATCATTCATCCAATTGTCATAGCCGCCGCTTGCCATAATTTCAAATGGAATAGGTAGAAGCGTGTAGACTCCGTACGTCACTACCGTCAGTAGAATCGCCAGTCCCCAGCGGTTCTTTAAAGAAGCTTTAGCCTCTTTTTTAATTGTACTAATATTCATGTTGTTCCTCCTTCATTTTTGCTTGTATTAACATGTAAACCATGCACAATTGTTAATTTTGTATGAAATGAAAATAATAGTCAATAGGTTCTGAGATGAAAAGCAAAGCTCCTGTGAAAAATTTTTACTAGACAGATAGAAATCGCTAAATAGGTACAATCTGCTTTTGAAGAAGGAGGAGGTACAAAAGCACTGTGTGCGATGCTTTATTTTAGTATGAAGGAAAACGCTGATGGAAAGACTTTCTAAGATAGGAGGGATTTCTATGTTTGAAATGTTAAAAATGATGCAACAAGTCTTAAACGAAAAGGAATTTTCTTATTGGGTTCATCAAGATCTCTTTAGCTTTCAATGGTGGCTCATAGTGGTAATAAATGCTCTTTTCCTGCTGCTTTTTTACTTCTTCATTGATAGACAGCGTCTTTTTTTTATGCTGCTCGTCTTTTTTATCAGCTTTGACATAGTCGGTTTGGTAGATGAATTCGGCAAATTTTTTAATCTGTGGTGCTACCCTCACCAGATGCTTCCGTTTACAGATCGCTTCAATACGGTTGACTTTGCTATTATTCCGGTAAGTATCGTACTTGTCTACCAATTTTTTAGCAAATGGAAATTTTTCTTTATCGCACATATCATTACGTCTGCCGTTATTACTTTTATAGGCATTCCGATATTCAAAGCGCTGTATTTGTACCAATTGCTGAACTGGTCGATGTTTTATTCATTTCTTACAGTATTCGTCATGGGAATTGTCGTGAAAATGATTAGCGATTGGATTGCAGGTAAGAAGAGAGGCTATAGCGTTAGCTAAACAAATAATACTCCTGTCTATTTGAGATAGGAGTATTATTTGTTTAAGTGAAAACGGCAGTATTCCTTTATAATGAATGTAAGAAAGAATGAGAGGAGACTGTGAAAGTGGAAAAAAAGAATATCACTCAAACATTTTATGATTTAGAATGCAGTCACTTAAAATCAGAGATACGCACCTCTGCTAAAGAGCTTTCAAACATTCTAGCAGATGATTACGTGGAGTTTGGCAGCTCGGGCACGGTATGGAAACGAAAAGACTACAATCACAATCATGCACTATCGCCAGATGTATTCGAAATCTCTCATTTTCATATAGACGTATTGTCTCCTGACTGCGTACTAACTACCTATCATCTTATGAACCATACGGCAGAAAAAAAGACGCTTCGCAGTTCTATTTGGCGAAAAAGAGAAGAAAAGTGGCGTTTGTTTTTCCATCAAGGCACAGTGACAAAAGGTGATTAATAAATAAGATTATTCGGTTATTATTATACTTTCCCTCTATTTGATGCTATGATGAAAGTATATTTTGACGTAAGGGATGTTTTGAGATGAGCAAAAATAACGTAAAAAAAGAAGTGTTTTCATGGATTAAGTCCATTGTTATTGCATTGGTTATAGTAGTGGGAGTCCGCCATTTTTTATTTGCGCCAACTACGGTTCACGGTGAATCGATGTATCCAACGTTTGAAGATTCAAACCGCGTTATTTTAAATAAAATCAGTGATGTTGATCGCTTTGATATGATTGTATTTCATGCACCGGATGCAGATGAAAACTATATTAAACGTGTAATCGGACTGCCAGGAGATACGGTAGAAATGAAAAACGACGTTCTCTATATTAACGGCAAAGCTTATAAAGAGCCGTATTTAAAAGAATCTAAAAAATCTCTTGCACCTAATGAAAAATTCACGGAAGATTTTACGCTTCAAACGCTGCCTGCAACTGATGGCAAAGTGAAGGTACCGAAAAATTCACTATTTGTCATGGGGGACAACCGTCCTGTAAGCCATGATGGACGAGCATTTGGCTTTATTTCACAAAAATCAGTGATCGGAAAAGTGCAGTTTCGCTACTATCCGTTAAATGAAGTAGGCGAACCGAAATAAAAAAGACAGAAAGACTGACGAAATTTAATTCGTCAGTCTTTTTTTGTTGGGTGAAAAGAACTGATTTTTAAAAAAACGACTTGCTTTATGAGAGTTAAACATCTTCTAAAGAATTAGTAAATTAGACCTTATGTTACTTCAAAGTAAGAGTAGGTACTGATAGGTAAATGATTTTTATGGGTATACAGATATATGAAGATAAAGAAGCAAGGATTTTGGAAAGGAGCAGGTCAATATGAAAAACGTATTAATCATTAACGGACACGAGTATTATAAAAAGTCAAAAGGAGAGTTAAATCAGACGATTTTTAACGAAATGCAGCATTTACTCACTGATCAATTTGACATTAAAACAACGGTGGTTGATAAAGGCTACGAAGCAGAAGAAGAAATTGAAAAGTGGCTATGGGCTGATGTTGTGATTATGCAGACGCCTATTTACTGGTTCAGCATTCCCGGAAAGTTTAAGCAATATATTGATCGCGTGTATATGGATAACATTTTTTTTAAAGGCTCCAATCAATACGGGCGAGGCGGCTTATTAACGGGGAAAAAATACATGTTTTCTCTCACGTGGAACGCGCCGGAAGCTATTTTTAACAATGATGAAGCTTTCTATGAAGGAAAAAGTTTGGACGAAGCCATTATGCATTTGCATAGAATGAATCAGTACGTCGGTATGAGTCCACTTCCAACTTACTCTATTCATGATGTAGTCAAACATCCAAACATTGATCACTACAAGCATAAATTAGAAAATCACGTAGCAGAAGTATTTGGAATAGGTGAGGGACATTAAAAATCAATCTCTACAAAAAAACCGACTAAACAGTCGGTTTTTTTTATTCATTATGATGCAAAAATCGTATCTCTTAATTATTGGAGCTGAGGATTCAAAGCCGATTTATGTGGCAACAGTTGTAAAGAGGAACTTCCCTATATTAACGGCAAAATTGTGCGCGTAGAATGTCATGAATGAAATCGCACAATGGTATTTCAAGTTGATGTTTTGAAAGAGTTTTATAAAGAGGTTTATAAGCGTGTCTCTACGAAACCTAACCGAGTATCAAAAAAATATAAAAAAGATATAAATAAATTTTTAATTGGAGTTCCTATAAGGTTAGTGAGCAAGCCTTATCGTCTCATAAAAGATTTTAACGAATCCATGCATACTATTCACCGATACAAAAAATGAACTGCTGCTCTTAAAATTTTTATATATTATATAAATAATTTCCTTAAAAATCATGTTTTGGATGTTTGAGTAAAGGGTATAGTAAATAGTTCTCCGATATGAAATGAATTATGAAGCAGTACTTACACGTATCTTTACTTTAAAGTCTAAGAAGGTGAAGGTATGGGATGGATGAACGACTAGAAAATAAACGTTGGGTTGCCTATTGCCCTGTGACGGATCGGCTCGTAAATCTAGAACTTTCTTCTATTAAAAAAGAAGGAAAGAAAGACATCATCACCAGTTGTACAGGCATTGAAGATATTTGTCATACTTGCTTTATAACAAATACCGGGGATGTATCAAAAGCATAGCGCGATGTTTGTAAAAGAGATGTGAGTTAGCGCTGCCTGTTATTATGACTCATGCACAAACACCTGTAGCATTTATCTTTTTTTTAATGCTACAGGTGTTTTTTGTTTAACTGGAATCTTTTGAAAATAAGCTTGCTGAGCACTTACAGGATATGCACATCAAGCAGCAATTTTAATTGTGAGAATGCTTTTTTAGATGTTATATAAATTTTATCAGGTATGGAGCTAGGAAAAGTAAAAACATAAAAAAGCTGCTTTATATAAAGCAGCTTTCTTACGTGACAGTTTCAAACTTCAGGGTGTGAGGTGGGATAGTTTTTGTTTACCCCCCTATATGTAAATAAAACAATCTAAATGATAATGAAGTAGAAGTTATTTATTCCATTTGTTTATAAATTGTTTAAATCCAACATGAAGCAGTTTAGCGTTGGAAAATAAGGGAAAAAGCATACTAACTTGCCTGTGTATATTTAGAAAAGGAGGGATAAAGATGTCGTTAGCTCATTTTGATGATATTTCAGAAATTTGCTATGCATGTGAAAAACAGCCTCTTGGGAAAAGACAAAAACGCATTGGCGTATGGACGGAAAAAGAAATGAGAAAGCCTGTTGAAGAGAGAGTAGAAAATCAGAAGGTGGTCGCACTTTCTCGTTAATGTAAAAAAGCCTTTAGCTCATCTAAAGGCTTTTTTACGTATTGGCGTTTGGACATGTGTGAAGGGTCATAGAAGCAATCGTTATAAATCTTCTAGTCTTTGAACTTTTTTGCCTTCTATTTTATGCTGTTCCATCGTTTCTTTTAACTCTTTGTTCGCCGTTGTCATCGTTGTTTCATTTGTTACGCCCATAAATGACCAGCCGTGAGATTCAAGCCAGTACTTGAATTCCCGCAAAAACTCTTCCTGCGTTCCTCCCGTATGATAAAAAGCTCCTTGAATTGTAATAGCCGGTTTTTCCGTGTTATACGTCACATACATTTTATTTGCACACATCCAAATAGACCTCCTTTATTAATAAACAAACGTAAATTGACAAAGAAGCGCTGAATCATTCCTCAATAGTTACACTATTTCTCTATTTGACTGCTGTTTTCCTTTTTATCTCTGCGATTAATCATAATTAAATCAAGTTTTTTACAGAAAGAGGAATGTAAGTAAACAGATAAAAAGCTCGTTTCGCAATGAAATCGTCATATTTCTACATATTCTTTAAGGGTCATGTAAAAGTTGTAACATAATGAATGGCACTGTAAGAAACTTAATCCAATTAGAACAAATGTTACTGTTTTTTTTAATGAAAAGGCGAATCTATGTGCTAAGGTAATAACAGGTTCAAATTTTAGGAGGTAGTTTTTGTGAGTAAAAAACGTGTAAAAAAATGGGCAGTTGCTTCTGCAGCGTCTGTAGCATTTCTAGCAAGTCAAGGAACAGCATCAGCAGCAGCTTCGCACAAAGTCGTAAAAGGAGATACCTTGTGGGGGCTTGGCCAACAAAATGGGGTTACGGTAGATGAGCTGAAAGGTGCTAATAACCGCCAAAACGACATGATTTACGTTGGAGAAACATTAACGATTCCTGACCAGGGACAAGCACAACCTGCCGCTAGTCCGGCAACATCTGTACATACAGTAGCACAAGGCGAAACGTTATATCATATTGCAACACAAAACGGCATGACTGTGGATCAGTTAAAAGCTGTTAACGGTTTACAAAGTGATATCATTACCATCGGACAAACATTAAAACTTCAAGGAGAAGCACCGGCGCCGGCACAAACTGCTCCGTCTACATCAGTTTCTGCACAAGATCAAGATTTACTAGCTAGATTAGTAGAGGCAGAAGCAAAAGGTGAGCCGTACCAAGGAAAAGTAGCGGTAGCAATTGTGGTATTAAACCGTGTAGCTTCACCGGAATTCCCAAATAACATTCACGACGTTATTTATCAGCAGCTAGGAAACGGCGTCTATCAATTTTCACCAGTAGCAAACGGAGCAATTAATCAGCCTGCATCAGAAGAATCAAAACGAGCGGTAAGCGAAGCATTATCAAACCCGCATGAAAACGATGCGCTGTTTTTCTATAATCCGAAAATCGCTGAAAGTCAATGGGTTGCAACGCAGCAAGTAACGGCAGTTATCGGAAACCATGTATTTGCAAAATAAGTAGATTTCTTTCAAATATAAACATATATTTCATATATATGTAATTGCGATACAAAGAGGCTGCGACAAAAGTATTTTGCTTAAAGTTAAATCCGAACCATTAATAATTATTAATGGTTCGGATTTTTTGTTGTTATGGTGAACGTAGATTTCATGTATGTAGTTATTTCTAGCTGGTGGTTAGAGGGAAAAGCGAAGACTCCTGCGAAAAAAGCGTAAGGGATGAGACCTCACGGAGCGCGAAGCCTTGCACGGAAAGCAACAGCGGTGAAAAAAGCAGTCCAGATCATTTATTCCTATTATTCGTCCTTAAATGGGGGCGAGGTAGGTATGTTTCAATCTCTTATGTATGAAGAGAGCAATAGCTATTTTTAAGTCTAATTGAACCTTAAAATGCCTTAACAGATCCATCTGTTAAGGCATTTTTTTGCTTAAATTTTGAGAAAACCATTGATTATTTAGAGAATAGTGATATGATAAAGAAAGTCAATTGATAATGATAATCATTTACATATGATGAAGGAGGAGGTAACTAGACTTATAGAGGGAAGAAAGGAGTAAAGAAAGTTGAAGTTTTATCAGTTAATTCTTGTATTTGCTGTACTAGCGGTTTTGTCTCTTTTTGTAGGAGTACAAGATCTGTCAGCGATGGATCTGTTTCATTTAACAAAAGAAGAAAGCCAAACGCTGTTTTTTAGTCGTTTTCCTAGGCTTTTGAGCATTATTATGGCGGGAATGAGCCTTAGTATTTGCGGATTAATTATGCAGCAAATTACGCGAAATAAGTTTGTATCTCCAACAACGGCAGGAACAATGGACTGGGCAAGACTTGGTGTGTTGATTTCTCTACTAGTATTTGCTTCAGCAAGTCCTCTATTAAAAATGAGCATTGCGTTCATTTTCTCACTGGCGGGCAATCTATTGTTTATGAGAATACTAGACAGAATTAAATTTAACGATACGATTTATATTCCACTAGTCGGTTTAATGCTCGGTAGTATCGTAAGTTCCTTAGCTACCTTCATTGCCTACAAATACGATTTGATTCAAAACCTTTCTTCATGGCTGCAAGGCGATTTTTCGCTAGTAGTCAAAGGGAGATATGAACTTTTATACCTGAGTATACCGCTCTTAATGGTCGCTTATCTTTACGCAGATAAGTTCACGGTTGCTGGTATGGGAGAAAGCTTTTCAATCAATTTAGGTGTGAAATACAAACAAATCGTAAACATTGGATTAGTCATTGTTTCGCTTATTACGTCGATTACGATTTTGACCGTTGGCATGCTGCCTTTCTTAGGATTAATCATTCCAAATATCGTATCGATTTACCGTGGAGATCATTTGCGCAAAAGCCTGCCTCATACAGCGCTGCTTGGAGCTGTGTTCGTACTTGCGTGCGATATTTTAGGCAGAGTCATTATTTTCCCTTATGAAATCTCTATTGGGTTAATGGTAGGTGTAATAGGAAGTGCGATCTTTCTTTTTATGCTGATAAGGAGAGGTCGTTATGCATAACAAACATAAAATCATCATTCTCGCCGCGCTGGCCGTTTTATCAGTGGCGCTGTTTATCAGCTATGATTTAGGCTACTGGCAGTACACGCTGCCGCGAAGAATTGAAAAAGTCGCTGCGATTGTTTTAACCGGAGGAGCCATTGCGTTTTCATCCGTTATCTTTCAAACGATTACCAATAACCGAATTCTAACTCCTAGTATTCTAGGACTGGATTCACTGTATTTATTTCTGCAAACGTTTATTGTGTACATCTTTGGCTCGACGAATATTGTCATCATGAACAAAAATCTTAATTTTCTTCTTTGCGTTTCGCTGATGATTATCTTTTCCGTCTTGCTTTACATACTGATGTTCAAAAAAGCCGGTAAGAATATTTTCTTTATTTTACTGGTTGGAATTGTGTTCGGCACGTTATTTAAAAGCATGTCTTCATTTATGGAAATGCTGATTGATCCGAATGAATTTCAAGTTGTACAAGATAAATCATTTGCAAGCTTTAACAATGTTAATACCGATTTGCTATACATAGCAGCCGTCATATTTATCCTGCTTGGCATTTACGTGTGGCGCTTTACATCCATTTTTGATGTACTGTCGTTAGGAAGAGAACATGCGGTAAATTTAGGGATTGATTATGACGGGCTCGTCAAAAAAATGCTGATTGTGATTGCCATTTTTGTCTCAGTGGCTACAGCGTTAGTTGGACCGATCACCTTTCTTGGACTGCTTGTTGTGAACCTGGCGAGAGAGCTGTTCAAAACGTATAAGCACACCTATTTAATGATGGGATCACTGCTGCTTAGTGTTATAGCCCTCGTCGGAGGAGAGTTTATCGTTGAAAAAGTGTTCACCTTCAGCACCACGCTGAGCGTCATCATTGACTTTGCCGGCGGAATTTACTTTATTTATTTGCTGCTAAAGGAGAATAGATCATGGTAGAAGTAACAAATGTCAGTAAAACATACGGAGAAAAAACCGTTTTAGAAAAAACATCCGTTGTGATTCCAAAAGGGAAAATCACGTCATTTATCGGCCCAAACGGAGCGGGGAAAAGTACGCTGCTTTCAATTATGAGCCGTCTCATTAAAGCCGACTCAGGATCAATATCAATAGAAGGAAAAAATATAGAGAATATTGACAGCTCAGATTTAGCTAAAAAAATGAGTATTTTAAAACAGTCCAATCAGCTGAATATCAGGCTTAGCGTACGTGAACTCGTGAATTTTGGCCGGTTCCCTTATTCAAAAGGCCGGTTAACAAAAAGCGATGAACAAGCGGTTGATCAGGCGCTGAGTTATATGAAGCTTGAAAGTATTCAACATAAATACTTGGATGAACTGAGCGGTGGACAGTGTCAGCGAGCTTTTATCGCTATGGTCATCGCACAGGACACGGAGTATATCTTCTTAGATGAACCGCTCAATAACTTAGATATGAAGCATTCTGTTGAAATTATGAAGCTGTTGAAACGTCTCGTAGAAGACTTAGGCAAAACCATTGTGATTGTCATTCACGATATTAATTTTGCGTCTGTCTATTCGGATTACATCGTGGCGCTTAAAAACGGTGAAGTGATCCGTGAAGGCCCAACAGAAACCATCATTCAAACGTCTGTATTAAAGGATATATACGATATGGATATTCCAATCGAAACGGTTGGCGGACAGCGTATTTGCGTGTATTTTTCATAAAATTTATTCATGAGGTGACGAAAGTGAAAAAAGTGTTAGTAATGTTTGTAGCAGTCTTAACCGCGATTGTTGTAGCTGCTTGCGGTAATCAAGGAGCAAAAGAAACAACAGGTGGAGAAAGTAAGCAAAAAGAGACGGTAACAGTAACCGATCAGTTCAATAAAGACGGAATTAAAATTGAGAAAAACCCTAAAAAAGTTGTAGTATTCAGCATGGGTGCACTTGATACGCTAGATAAACTAGGGGTTGAAGTAGCGGGCTTACCAAAACAAGCGATTCCTGAGTATTTATCAAAATATCAAGATGATAAGTACGCAAATGTAGGTGGATTAAAAGAACCTGATTTTGAAAAAATTGCAGAGCTAAATCCAGACTTAATTATTATTCAAGGCCGCCAAGCAGATTCATTTGATGAATTTTCAAAAATTGCGCCGACGATTTATATCGATACAGATAACCAGCACTATATGAAGTCATTTAAAGAAAACACAAAAGTGCTAGGACAAATTTTTGATAAAGAAGATCAAGCGAAAAAAGAGCTAGCAGCGATCGATAAGCAAATTGCAGATTTGAAAAAACAAGCGGCCAAACTAGATAAAAAAGCGCTTGTAATGATGGCAAATGATAGCAAAATGACAGCGTTTGGTCCGGGTTCTAAATACGGATTAATTCACGATGTCTTCGGTATTAAAGCTGCAGACGACAGCCTAGATCCATCGGCTAAGCACGGCCAAAGCATTTCGTACGAATATTTAGTCAAACAAAATCCAGACTACTTATTCGTCGTTGACCGCGGCGCAGCGATTGGTGAAAAATCATCAGCCAAACAAATTGTTGAAAATGATTACGTAAAAGAAATCAGCGCCGTGAAAAACAATCACGTTGTGTATCTTGATCCAGGCCTTTGGTATTTATCTGGAGGAGGCCTTGAGTCAATGGCTGGCATGATTAAAGAAATCAAAGCAGGGATAGAGAAGTAATAGAGAAAAAGGAGCTGGTTATAATCAGCTCTTTTTTTGTGCATCGACTGGGGCAAACTATTCCCCGTACCAAATTATGATATTAACAAATACCCTGAATGCAGAAAGTTTGTCGAGAGGGGTTATCACAACACGCAATTTGATTTTAGGTTAGATCCGCACCGAATGGGAGAAATATTCCAAGGACAGACGCCAAGCAGAAATGGCGGAGACTTGAGCGTAACGCCTCCACCGGAAGCTTTTCCCGTTCCTCACTTATCTGAAATGCCAAATGAGCACGCTCCAGGTTCAGGAGACATGAATGCATAAAAGTATGCCAATTAGCTTTAATGAATTAGAGCTAAAGTAAATAAAAAAACATTGACTGAGAGCTAGTAGTCAATGTTTTTTTATGTTTCTTCAACTGTCATTCCTCTAAAGGTAAGAACATCTCGTCGTTTGCATAAGCTCCGGATGAAATGTTTGTTCTACATCTATTTGTTAATTTAATTGTTTTTTACAAGAAGAAAAGGGAATACTTTCTTTAATCGCTTGTAATAGAAAGCTAATAAGGGGCATGCTGCTATGAGTAGTCAACAAGATGAATTTTTATTTAAAAGAGAGCTCTATCGCTTAGTACAAGAATATAAACGTTGTAAAGTTGAAGAAATTAGACGGGCCATTCAAAAGGATATTCTGCTTTTGAAAAAGGTTATAAATAACTAAAATAGATAGACACAGACAAAAAAGCTCATGTTAGTTAATAAATGAACTTTTTTGTCTGTTTTAAACTTGCTCAAACGAATTAATATGTCTATTAATGGTCTTAGGAAGATTATGGATCATATTAAACAAAGCTAACGCAGCTGTTTCCAGTTCTTCATAACGATAAATGATATCGTTCTCAATGTCGCAGATTTGAAAACTGTTTAATTGTTCTGAATAACTCAGTGTAAACCTATTAGCAAGAGTATGAGTAATGTCACTATCTTTATAATTTACTAAATTTGTTATCATATGCTTAATTTCAGTAAGGTTCATTCACCAAGTCACCCTTTCATGTTATTGAGGTTATCATATCATGTACAGGTAATTTGAATGCTGTTTTTTACAATTTGTAACACCAATTTTCAAAATGAAACATAAAGGTAATAAAAAGTTAAAATGAGCAGCTTAACGCAAGCTGAACATCTCCTAAGAGGGTGTAGGATTTTCTTTAGAGTAGGTCAACTCCAACTTTTTATCCGCGATTTCTTTTAGACCAATACGGATCATACTGAATACTAAAATCCATAAGACAACCGTCAAAATCGTATGTCCTGCTGGGACAACACCTAGTATAGGTGAGTCCCAAAGAGCGTGCATAAAAACGACAAGCAAAAATACACCGAGAAATTTCGGTTTTATCAGCATGTTCCACTGAAATTTCTTATCTCCTTGTACGATGCATATGGCAGCTCCTGTCAAGGCAGCCCAAGCCACATGCCCCCCAGGAGCAAAAATACTGCGCCAGAGTATTGTGGAATAAAGCATGTGAAAGCTGCCGGAAAGAAGTGCCCGTAGAGCATAGCCAGCGGTTTCAAAAGCAGCAAAACCAGCTCCTATTGCAGCTCCTAAAAGAAGGCCGTTAAGGATATATCTATATTTAAGATTGCGCACAAAATAAATAACAGCGATAACTTTAGCCAGTTCCTCACATATTCCAATTACAATCACGTTTGTGTTATTTCCAAGAATATCGTAAAACACAAGTGCTAATAAAAGTGAAAGGATTCCGCCAATAAAAACGACATAAACAATTTTGTAAATAGCAATATTCTGGGGAGCGTTCATTTCCCAAAAGAAAATGAGAGTAGTAAATGGAACTGCAAAAGCACCGACTACAATAAGACCTGGTATGAAGTTGATGTTTTCGAACAAACTTACGCCTAGATATAGGCCTAAGTATGCGACAAGCGCAATAAGAAAGACCCTTGCAAAAAGCCAAGGTTTTGGCCATGTATTTACAACTTCTTCTATTTTAGGAGTCGTAAGCCCTGTCCCTACAATAAAAAGCCGTTCAGCTTCCATTTCACTGTGCTGTCGGAAGACTCGAGAAAATATATTTCGAAACTTAGGTTCAACGGAACGTTCATTTCTCGGAATTTTATCAACACGATGGGCAAACAAGTAGAATATGCTGTAGTTTTCGTTGTGGTCCACGATTTCATGGCCGCAATTTAAGCAGAATTTTACCCCTTCCGAATTAGAATAAGCACAATGGGGGCATTTCATTTATCTTCCTCCTTTTTCTAGATGTAAATCGTTTGACGCTTGTCTTCTGACATCTTCTACATATATTATGTGAGCTGATGAAAAAAGCATAAGAGGGTTTGGTAGGTAATTTGCTTAAATAATGGAATGGTATGTATTATATAAAAGAACAGAAGCTATTTTAAAAAGATACCTTATTAAAACTAAAAAAGGGCTGTGTCATAAGTCGAATATTCGACCTACAGCACAGCCCTTTATATGATTGAAAATGTGGATTTAAGTCCGTTTTCTTTACAGTACTACGCAATAAAAAAGCTTCCTGAAATAAAAACGATCACACCAATAATCATCATTAACGTTTCGCGGTCTTTTTTTCCTGTTTTTTTATTAGCAGGAAGCAGCGATTTTGCAAGAGGCTTGGCAAAAATAATGACAAGCATGCAAACAGCAGCAAAGATGCCAAGCGCCAGCTGAAAATTACCTTCAATAAAGACGCATGCCATTAAAAGTACAAGACTTATTTTTAGAAAAATTTTTGATAGGTTCACTATCAACACTCCTTTAGAACACTTAATACGAAAGACTTAGTGATTTTTTTATGTGCCTGTTGTTTTCTACGGCTTGAAGGAGAAAATGAGCGACGTCAGAACGGCTGATATTGCGTCCGTTTTCTGGTATGCTAGCTTCTCCTATACGATAATACGTGGTTAATGGACCGCTCGTTAAACCCATTGGCCGAGCAACGGTCCAGTCGAGTCCGCTTACCTTCAAGAGCTTCACGGCTTCGTGATGATCGCGAAGCACATTTTTTAAAATACGCTGAGCAAGCCAGCCCGTCATCCCAGGAATTTCTCCGTCGATTCCCGCTGAAGCCGTGTAGGCGATACGCTGAATTCCGTTTTCGTTCATACATTGAATCAGCAGATTTGTCGTTTCTACTAAAAGGGTAGAATGCCCTAGATTTTCGGTTCCAAGACAAGAAATTACTGCATCACACCCCCGCATGGCCTGACAAACTTCATAATAATCAAGCACGTCCCCTTGTATGATGTGTACGTTCGCATGCGTTATCTTAAGCTTAGATGGATTTCGCACAAATGCTTTTACATAATGTCCGTTTTTAATCGCTTGCTTTATTAATTCCTGTCCGGTCCTGCCACTTGCGCCAATCAAAAAAATGTTCATACGATCAACCCTTTCGTTTCAATGTAGGTAGTAAAAACGAAATTTTCTTTTACCATAACACATTTTTCTCGATTTAGCTTGTCAAAACATAAAAGCTGCTTACGAGATTCATCAAAGTAAGAGGTATCCTCTGTTCTTTTTTAAAACTTATGTCATAGACTGTCTAGAAAACAAGGAAATGTACGAACGGTTTATAAAGGTGTTTAATGCTATAGAAGCGAAAGGGTATTATAGGAATAAGGGACGAACAGAAGGGGCGATGCACTATGAAAAAAACGGTAAGCCGAGCACGTGTTATCATAGTACTAATAGGTTTTCCGCTCATCTTTCTCATTATGGCGCTTGTGACGGGTGAGTGGCGATATATGACTTGGATGATCCCGCCTGCACTGATGTCATGTTGGACGGCACTCTTCGTATTAAGAAAGCAAGAAGAAAGATAACAGGAAATTTGAACTATTGCATCGAATTTATAGAAAAAGTATAAAATGATAGAAAGCTATAGTAAGAAAATTTAATGAAGGACGGTGTGAAGATGAACGGACAACAGTTATTGTATGGGTTGCTTACGTCTAAAGGCGATATCCTAAGAGCTGCTTATGTGTTATGTGACCACCGCATTTATACGGAAATGTCAGCACAGTATCAGCAAACGGAGCATACGGATTTTCAAGCATCATTGGTAGAAGAAATGAAATTGCTTGAAAAACAGCCTGAAGTAGACATGCATCTGCATATTTTGCTTGAAATGGCGAAGTTTTTTGAACTTCCTGTTTCTCATGCTACGACAAATGGCGAGCTGTACGAGTTAAGTGATAACATTGGAAATTTGCTTGTATCTAAATACAATGAGCTGTTTTCAATTGCACGCTGTCATACGCTAGAAGACGTAATGCGCCATCAAATCCGACTGTTCTTTCATCTAATTGATTCGCAGTACATGATTGCTACAAATCGTCAGCAAGTTGTGTTTCAGCAGCAGTTGATGAATTGGATTGAACAGCTAAACCCCATGTATCAAGAAAGAATGATTGATGCATTAGGAGACTATCAGCAGGAATCGCTTGTGAAACTGCTGCAAAAAAAAGGGACAATCGAGCTATACAAACAGCTTCCTCCGCACGCATACCCTGCTATTTCAGGCCTTATGGCAACCGTAATGAGTATTTTTATTCCCGTTAATTACCCGCCAGCACTGCTATTTAGTATGAATGCGCCGCTGTTTTTAATGGCGAGCTTTGAAAGTCATGAAATTATTGCAAAACGCAAAGAAGCTGGAACTTTTTTACCGCTGTTATTAGTAGTTGTTCAGCTGATGTGGACGTACAAGCTTGAGCATCAGGATGAGCTGTTGAATTATCAGTCTCTGCTGATTAAATGGTCATCTGTACACACAGCGTATCAAGATTATGTAAAAAAGAAAGAGCAGTCACTGTTTGACCGTGAACGGTTGGACAGCTTTATTTATAAAACAGAGCAGTATGTTAAGCAGCTCCGAGCTACGGAGAAAAAGACGGTGAAACAAATTGAAACCCTCAAAACAGCTATTCGCCATCAGCTTGATGAAATGGAGCTCACATCATTAAACGGAGGGCTTGTGCTTCAAAAAATGATTGAAGAGCATGAATCATTAAAACAAGATGTAGAAGAACTGCAGCGTAAGCTTTCGATTAAAGGTGACTTCTTCTCTAAAGTAAGGCTGACGTTCCGTTCTGCAGAACGAGCTGTCAAAAGCAAAGTGAAAGAAGTAGAGCGTAAAAAAGTGCTTATGCAAATGACGGACTTTATTTTAGCAAATCGTTTGCCCGTATGCGTGGATATTCAAAATGAAATTTATGATTATCAAGACGAGTTGACGACGACTATTTTTCAAATTGATCAGCAGGTCGAGCTGCTTGAAGAAACAAAACAAAGCCGCCAGCTAGCCGATGCAAAAGTACGCCGCTATGATCAAGAAATAAAGCGATTTGAACGGAACTACTACGGCTTAAAAGAAGGGACCGTTGAAGAGATGGCACAGTAAACGTATTTTATCCGAACGAGTTTGATTCTTGATGGAGAATTAAACTCGTTTAGTTATGTCTCAACCTTATTCTCTGTCTGTAGGAGCGGACAGCTGATCTTTATACACATCTACATAGAGCATGCCGTTTGTTGACACAACTGCATACAGCACTTGGTTCAACTGAAGCTGACGATTTGAAAGCTCAAGGTTGATCCATTGTTCGGTATATTGAGATGTTAAATTTTTATGAATAATTTCTCCATCCATGATGAGTTCTACCGGTAAATTCATTTCTTTAAACGGCTTAGACAAAACGTCCTGTTTGGCAATGTTTTGATAAGCTGCTTTTTTTAATACTGACAGTTTTCCGCTTACTTCTAAAACAGCAAATTCTACTTCAGCAATGTTGAACGTTCCTAGTTCTCGTAAATGCTGATTCAAGTCGTCAATAGAATATTTGACTTTTTTCATATTTGCTTCAAGAAGCTTTCCTTTTTCCATAATAACCGTCGGACGGCCTGTAATCCATTTTCGTAAGCGCCTGCTTTTTAGAGCTGTTGATGCTAAAAGAAAATGAATGGCCACAAGAAAAGCAAAAGAAGCGAACATCGGCAGAAATTTTAATTTTAAATCAAATCCCATATTTGCGATGAACGATCCAATAATGATGGACATTGCAAATGTAAAATGATTATTATGCGTGTTAATTTGTTTTCCAATCAGGAAAGTTGTAATGCTTAAGATAATAAAAGAAACAAAGGTTCTAAGAAGGGACAAAAGAATGTCTTCCATCGCTTGTGATGTCACCTGCTTTCTCATAAATAGAAAGAGTATCTATCTCTATAGCGTTATCCATTTAAAGGATCGTTATACAAGAAAAAACATCAAGAAGAAGTGCGGATAATGCGTTCACATTCGGCTGCTTAAAAAGGGGTAGAAAGGCTGTAGGTAAGGGATAGAAGCAAACAAAAAGAATGTGCAAATTCCTTTGAAATTTTTTGGAGGATTTGTTACAATAAAGGTGCTTATTTTTGTTCGGTAAGGATAGTTCGAAGTGTTCGTCTTGACTTATTGTAAGAGCAGGAATAGAGTAATACACAATGTGTGGATTGTCACACAAGGAGGAAAAGAGATATGTTACAAGGTAAAGTAAAATGGTTCAACGCTGAAAAAGGTTTCGGTTTCATCGAAGTAGAAGGACAAGACGATGTATTCGTACACTTCTCTGCTATCCAAGGCGAAGGTTTCAAAACTTTAGAAGAAGGTCAAGAAGTTACATTTGAAATCGTTGAAGGCAACCGTGGACCACAAGCTGCTAACGTTCAAAAGTAATTTTTTTTATAAAGTTTAAGCCGATCAGCAGAACGTTTCTCTGGTCGTTCGTTAAACTAAACTGGGAGAAGGCCCCTTTTATAAAAGGGGTCTTTTCTTGTTCGCTTTTTACACCTTGTTGACGATTTCTTTGATTTTGTAGAAGTATTCAAATATGAAAAAAACTAGTCACGCAGTATAAAAAAAGCGTATAATGAAATGATGAAAATAGGAATTGTAGAGCAGAAAGGATTTTAAAACGTATGAGCAACCAACTTCAAGAAACAATGGTCGATTCGCGTCGTACATTCGCCATTATTTCTCACCCGGATGCCGGGAAAACAACGTTAACAGAAAAAATGCTGTTACTGGGTGGAATGATTCGTTCAGCCGGAACGGTTAAAGGAAAAAAATCAGGCAAGTTTGCTACATCTGACTGGATGGAAATCGAAAAACAACGTGGAATTTCGGTTACATCAAGTGTTATGCAGTTTGAGTATAAAGATCACTTTATTAACATCTTGGATACACCAGGACACGAAGACTTCAGTGAGGATACGTATCGTACCTTAACGGCTGTAGACAGTGCGGTCATGGTTATTGACGGAACAAAAGGGATTGAAGCACAAACGCTTAAACTTTTTAAAGTTTGTCGTATGCGCGGTATTCCCATCCTAACATTTATCAATAAATTAGACCGTGAAGGAAAAGAGCCGCTTGAGCTGCTTGAAGAAATTGAAGATGTACTCGGTATTGAATCATACCCTGTAACGTGGCCAATTGGCATGGGGAAACGATTCCAAGGAACGTATGACCGTTTTTCAAAACAAATTGAAGTATACCAAGGAAACAAAGAGTCATATTTTGCAGACTTTGACGGTGAAAATATCGACGATGAAATTAAAAAGCACGTCGATGAAATGTATTTACCAGGCTTAGTGGATGATTTATCTCTATTAGACGAAGCAGGTAATGATTTTTCAATTGAAAAAGTAAAGCAAGGTCTATTAACACCTGTTTTCTTCGGAAGTGCGATTGCAAACTTTGGTGTACAGTCTTTCTTTAATTCATTTTTACAATTAACATCACCGCCGCAGCCTCGTGAATCAACGAATGGCACCGTTCAGCCTACGGATGAAAACTTCTCAGGTTTCATCTTTAAAATTCAAGCGAACATGAACCCAGCTCACCGCGACCGCATTGCATTCGTACGCGTATGTTCAGGGAAATTCGAGCGTGGAATGAACGTGACGTTAGCAAGAACAAACCGTAAAATGAAGCTAGCGCAGTCTCATCAGTTCCTGGCGTCAAGCCGTGAAACAGTAGACACAGCGTATCCTGGAGATATCATTGGTTTATATGATTCAGGCACGTATCAAATCGGGGACACAATTGTAGGAGAAGGAAAAGTATTCGAATTTGATGCTCTTCCAAAGTTCCCGCCTGAACTGTTT
Source organism: Priestia sp. 40 (assembly GCF_049368575.1). NCBI lineage: Bacteria > Bacillati > Bacillota > Bacilli > Caryophanales > Bacillaceae > Priestia > Priestia sp. 40. Next base: position 174 of record NZ_JBMPZA010000005.1, on the reverse strand, counting down.
GTAAAAGTTCGTGCGAAAAACGCAATGAAATCCAAGCACTTTGAAAAAGGGATTAATCAGTGAAGCGGCGCACGAAAATGCGAAAGCGTTTCACGATAAATGCGAAAACGCAGTCCCTCAGCTTCGTAAGTAGGGTTAATATCGGCTGGCTAACTGAACCAGTACATGCAACAA
>NZ_JBMPZA010000004.1:0-87656 GCF_049368575.1 Priestia sp. 40 | reverse complement strand
CCAATAAGTTTTAAATAGGTTGTTTCTGTTACACCATCACCGACTGATTCAACTTCTTTATATGGAATCACAAAGAAACCTAATGATCCTCCTAAAATAAGGCCATAGAAAAAACCTTTTTCTATAAATTTCAACAAGAAATTCTCCTCCTTTCAAACATGCTCATTTAATGAGTTATAGCATTCCCTATTACTATTAAAAAGCATTTATTTATCTTTCATAAAAAATATTTTATCATGAATTTTATTACATATAATCTATATATTAACATATTTACAGATTAAAAAGGAGACTAACGTATAGTCTCCCTTTCTATAAAAGTTTAATAACTTTTACCATGTTATTTACTTAACCAAACTTTCAAATTAAATAAGAAATCCAGAAAGTCACGAATCAAGGAAATTTTTAACAGCAATTAAGAACGCTGATAAATTCTCTGTATGCACCTCATGTCCAGCTCCTTCTATCGTCACTAACTTGCAATCTGGAATACGTTTAGAAACTTCCTGCAACTTATCTTGAGGGATATGGCTAGATCCTCCTCCTATGATGAAAGTAGGTGCAATTATCTCTGTAAGACTTCCCCACCATTTAGGATTCGGCTTGTTCAACTGTTGAAGAATTGAAGGTACAACCTCCCAGTCAAATGGTAGAGAGCCAGGAGGTTTAGAAGGAATTTCGAACTTCTCTCCTGTAAAAGGTGGAGGTGTATCTTCAACAATTAACCGTTTTACCCTTGATGGAAATGTCTCGGAAAAAAGGTAGGAGACGGTGCCACCCATAGAATGACCCATTAACGTAAAGCGCTCTAATTTCAGCGCATTTACAAACTGAAGCAAGTCATCACACATAAGTTCAAACGTATAGGTTCCGGCTCTCTCACTTCCACCGTGTCCTCTTTGATCTAAAGCTAAAAACCGATATTCCTTTCCTAATGCAGCCGCTACTTCGTCCCACGATTCTGCACTTATTCCTAAAGCGTGAAGTGCAACAATGACAGGTGCTGAAGCTTCGCCCGCCTCTCGATATTGAAATGTTAAACCATTTAGTTCAATTTGATTTATTTGCATTTTCAAATTAGATCAACTCCTAACTCAGATTTCACCAATTAAAATCTAGTTTATTAATGTTCATCTATATATTAGTGAAGGAATGAAGATTTCCTTCACCTCTTATCTTATTGGGAAAGATATCAAATTATTTTATGTATCCTGTGGAATTCTTTAGTCAGCATAATGTACCTAGAGTTTTTCACTTTCGGTACCTATATAATTTAAACCAAAAGTACTGCAAGCCAATTGAATAAACGATTGTAAAGGAAGAGACATAAATTTATCTTTATGCCAAAACATTTGTGTATAAAGGGTCTTATCCACTTTAGTACAAGTCAATTCTTTTAATATTCCTTTCTCAAGCTCTCCTTTTACCACTATTTCAGGCAATATCGCAATACCTAAATCCAACATCACACATTGCTTAATAGCTTCCACGCTTGCAAATTCAAATTTAGTGGATGTACAAATCCCCGCCTCACGAAACAAGTTTTCCAACACTACGCGATATGAACAACCTGATTCGGTATACAAGAGAGTCTCATTTTCAAGCTCTTCTAAGTAGATATCCGTTTTATAAGCTAAAGGATGCTGAGGAGAAGCAATAATTTTTAAGTCTTCTGCAACAAGACATTGTGTATGTAGATTTGCATCATGATGCTGAATAGGCTCCATTGTAAAGGCGATATCAAGAGTGCCGTCTAGTAGCTGCGCTCTTGTTTGTTCTTGAGAATAAATAGGTTTAAAAATCATTTTAACCTTAGGAAATTGATCCTTAAACTCTTTTAATATGGGAGGCAATCTATAGGTACACTGGCTTTCAGAAGATCCAATAATAAGCGTACCCGAAGGCTCCTCCACTCCACTTACAGCGTTTTTTGCTTCCTTAGTCAATTGAATCATTTTATCTGCGTATCTTTTAAATTCTCTACCTGCCTCTGTTAAAACCAAGCGTTTCCCAAGACGTTCAAATAAAGGCGTTTCAAGTTCATTTTCAAGAGCTTTTATTTGTGCGGTAACGCTTGATTGAGCAAAATTCAAAATTTTAGCCGTATATGTAAAATTTAAATTTTCTGCAGCTGTTTTAAATGTAATCAGTTGTTTTATTTCCATTTCCCTCACCTCTACGTAATCGGATATTCCGATTGATTCAATCGGAATGTTCATCTGTAACGATCGTTAATTTCATTATAAAATATGGTAAATCAAACCACAACATACTAAATACAAAGTGATAAGGGGAAATCATAATGAATATAAAAAAAGAAAATACAAAGGAATCGATGAGTTTAACACAAAAAGATACGAGTAAAAAAGATTTCAAATACTACTGGAATGAAATTATTCGAGCGCTTATCGTGACTAAATAATTAGAGCCAATCAATTATATGTTGCTTAAAAAAGCTATATAAATTAAATTCACGTACAAGCGTTTCAATGTAAAAACAATAGCCCCCTAATTCTGAATACCTTCAGAGTTAGCAAGCTATTAATCTAATAAATTTATAGTCATGTTTATTCGTTTGAATCCAACCTAAACTCCGCAATGTCCTTGTCATCTTGGGAGACGATAAGCGTACCTTTTATCTAACACTTCATGGTGTGATTGAGCTTCGATATGGTATTTAGAATACCTAAACTTAATTATTAATGTTCTTGAGACAAAGCAAATTTAGAATAAATAAAAGTACTCATACTAATTATTATTATCCATAAATAAACTGTTTCCTCCCATTTTTTTTAGGTTTAACACGTTTTTTGTACATATGATAATGTATCAAAAACGAATAGACATATTGAAAACAAAAAAGCTACTGGTATGTGGGACAGTCTCGTCCCACATACTAGTAGCTTTTTTAATTAAAAATCGTTATATTCCTCTAAATCATCATCATCTAATGACCCAGATAATTGCTCTAGATCTGCAACCTTACCTTCTTTGAAGGTTTGGTGGCTTTCTGAAGGCTTCTCTTCTATCTCCTCTTGTTTACTCACAAACCCGTTGGACTGAGCTAATTTCTTTAATTCCCGTAGTTCGGAATTGATATGTTCAAGAAGTTCTTCTGTTCTGTGTCCTGCTTCTACTTGATTGGAAGATGAACTATGAAGGTCACGAACAATTAGAGATGAAATATAGTCCCCTAATTTTCGAGACTTTGCATATTTTGCAAGTATATCATAGACTTCATCACTCAACTGATTAGTTTTAATCGTAAAGGCGTTTTGACGCTCTGACATGGTTATCACCTACGCTGTTAGGATTTAACGGCTTTCTTCTCGGCTTGTTTCTTTTGAAGGTACCCCATGCTTCGGATTTCTAAGCCGAATAAATTTAAGTGACGGCTATCCTCAGGCACTTTATGATATTTCTCTGTGCGTTCTTCGCCAATTTTTTCACGCATGCTATTCATAATCGCTACTTCTAGTGTAGGAGCGACACCGCCACTATATACATATTTTCGGATTTTATTTGCTGGTGGTGGGGCGACATCATTTAACTTAGCTAGTAAGATCTCTACATAATCTCTTAGAGAAGATTTGATTTGAGCTGTTAAATCAATGGATTCACCTGTGTTTTCATTTTTCAGTTCAAACTTTTGTTTGCTGTAGTTATCTAAAATAAATTGATCAAAAGCGCGTAAATCGGTAAACAACTCTGGGAATTTCTCTTTTCGTAACTTATCGATATGTGCTAAGTAGGGAATACCCTCGATACTTTGGAACGATTCACGACTGTTCGCAGCCTTCAACCCTTCAGGTAAGATTACAACATCAATGGATCCTCCACCGATATCGATCATTACGGTTTCACATTCCACATATTCATTAGCATCTTCACGGTCTTGAAGCGTTAGGTCTTTCTTTAACGCAAAACGTGCGATTTCACCTTCTTTTAAACAAACACTTTCTTCCACAGATACTTTTAATTCTTTTTCAAATCCTGGGGTATGGATATAAAAAGTGTGATCACCAACAAAGCGATTTGCCATAGCCTTTTGCGCTTCACCAAACGTACTTTCTTTTTTTAGTAACCAAATTGGTAACATTGTAGAGAAATAGTCAATTTGGATGTTGTTGTCCTTTTGATCTTTTGTGTGTAACGCGTGGTAGTATGCAACGGCAGCTAAAAATGTTACGTATGGAATATGACTTGTAATTTTATTATGTAAACGATTGATATGATTGTTTGCTAATTGTTGGCTGGCGGCAATGTCACCCACTAAGAAATAACGTTCTTTTTCTTCCTCTCCAATGGTTGTAGATAATAAGATACGCTTTTTAAATTCCTCTGGTGCTGTAACAGCATCTGTGAAGAATGAATCAGCAGCTTCTTTTTGGAGTTCTACTACGTTGGTTTGGAAATCAAATAGATATCCATCTATGATATTCATATCGACTGAGTTCCCACAGTCTTTATTAAAACGTGAAATTTTCATCTCTAAACACCTCTTTTTTTAGTTGAACTTCTGTTGAACTTATTATACAAAAGAAAAGGTAGATTTTCAATCCTTCAGTTCAACTGATTTATCATCAAAAACTTACACATATCAACAATTTTTTTATCTAGTTGAACTTATTTCGGGGTTAGAAAAACAGTGTCAGGAAAGTTCTTTTTCGGGAATAAGAAAGTCGGAAGTAGAGATTCTGGTGAAAAAAGAGGTTGAGACAAAAGTATTTTAGATGAAGTAAAAAACGAGCTATTGATCAAGCGATTAGTAGTTTGTTTTTTTATTAAGCTAAACGCAGACTTCATTTGTTTAGGTCTTTCTAGCCGTTGATTGAAGGGTAAGACAAATACTCCTGGTGGAAAAGCGGAATGTATCAAGATAATATTTATATAAGTCCCAATATAATGAAGAAGTTTAATGCAATCAGCAATCCATAATAAAACCCAACCCCTTCAAAAAATAAAGAGAGAATGGGGAATATCATAGTTTCAAAGCCAAATAACATAATAACAAGTCCAAATCCTTTAGCGAGCTGCTTTTCATTTCTAGGGGTAAATGTCTTTCCGTATCCAGCAATAAAATTGGTACTACCTTCTTTCCATACACGTTTCCCTATATAAATGATGAAGCAGCTTACTAAACATACAAATAATAATTTTAACATCAGATATTACACCTTCTTTACACACTCTAATTTAACATATATAGTATATTTTACCATAAATAATTAACAAATATTGTGTACTAAAGGTGGACTCATAAAATAGAACAATATAAAATATATACATACTAATTTTGGAGGTTTTTGTTTGTTAAACTTATGTTTAAAGCTGGGTGAGTAAGCTTCCTTGATGGCTGTGTGCATAAAGGAAGCCCCATTTATGGAGTATAAAAATCCGTAATTCACCAAATGGACAGGAGACTATAAATGGATATCTTAATTAAACAAGAGCTCACTGAAGAATATAATAAAACGAAAGAAGTTGTTAAAAGTGCTTTTTTAAATGAAGAATACAGCGATCAAAAAGAGCATTTACTTGTAAAACGGATTAGAAAGTCAGATGCCTTTATTCCTGAACTGTCATTGGTCGCATTTAATCAGAATGCAGACCTTGTAGGTCATATTCTTTTATCTAAAATAACAATTATAGATGGTGATAGCGCTATCGATTCTTTGGCACTTGCTCCAATTTCCGTTTTTCCTCAGTATCAGAAACAAGGAGTTGGAAGTCGATTAATTCACGCTGCGTTAAAACGCGCAAAAGAGCTTGGTTATCATTCAGTAATTGTTTTAGGGCACAAAGATTACTATCCTAAGTTTGGATTTAAACCAGCTAGCTCATGGAATATATATACTCCATTTGACGTGCCTGAAGAATTTTTTATGGCCATAGAGTTAACAGAAGGATCTCTAAAAAATGTGCAAGGCGTTGTACATTACTCAAAAGCTTTTTCAGAGTAAGCACTAACTGATTAATTAGGTTTTACGTAAAGGCTGTCCGGAAAATAATTTTATAGTATTTTCTACGGACAGCCTCTTTTTTTATTTACCTGATATTATTAAAGCGGTGAGTTTTCCACACCTAAATGAACCCAATCTTCTTTTGGAGGTCCATAAACTCCAGGGGGCTTTAGGCCTGCTTGACGCATAAGAATGGTAATCTGACCTCGGTGATGAACAATATGCTTGATTAGTCCCATTAAGATTGTGGCATTTGATTGCTGCCTTCCAAACGCTTCTTGCGTATGTTCTAAAGATTCATCTGTCCATTGCTGTTCAATGATTTTAGCAGCGTGAGAACTTACATTTTTAAAGGTTATAGCGATTTCCTGTGCTGAAGATGGAACGCTTGCTGTACTTTCTATTCTATCTATGCTCAGTCCAAATTCAGTTAGATAATCTGGAATATTTGTTGTAAAATGCCAAGCAATTCTTCCTAACGTACGTCCTTCAGGGTAAACCTGTTGCTTCAACGAATCATCTGTTAAGCTATCCAAAACTTTTTGAGTTAGCATGGCTTCGCTGTTCCATTCTTTGATAAAATCTGAAATGGTATTATACATGTAAAAGACCTCCCAATATAAATCTAATCTAAATTAACACTTAAATAATATCATAGAAAAAACAAGTTGGCTTATTTACTAAAGAAAGGAGATTCTATGTTATTTAAAGCTACCGCTCAAAAAACTATCATGTTTGCTTTATTACTTTTGTATGCTTTATTATTCATTCAAGCAATTCAATATAAAGCACTTGCCTTTTTACTTCTTTTGGCTATCCTTTGTTCGTTTCTTTCCCTGTTCCTCAGATATGAATTTCAAATAGACAAAGATACTTTAACCTATAGAACATATATATTATGGTTTAAAGTATATGCAAAAACAGTTAAACCAATGGACATTAAAAGAATTGTATTTAAACGGTTAAGTTGGAAAACAAAATTAGCAGTAGTAAAAGTAGAAAACGGGTGGAATATGCGAATAGCATTATTTAATCCACCAAATGTTTTTAAGGAATTAGAAAGGTTTGCACATGAATATGATGTAGATATTAAAAAAACATCAGATTATAAAATTCTAGAGAAAATGTCTTGAATCTCACCCCGTTTGGAATACATTAACTTTACGTATGGGTGCACAATCAGCAGTTATTCATTTCTAATTAAGCAGCTTTTGGACCCCTTTACCGCTACAAAACATTAGTAAAGAGGTCTTTTCCTAAGCACCTTCAAGTTTAAAGAATTAGTCCTCCTTCCTCACATCAACCTCAAGCCCTACTTAAAAATAGACTTCAAGACCGTTTTATTTAGCATTATTTGGATATACAATTCGTATATAACACTTTTTAAGAGGTGATGATTCTGTATATATCAAAAAAGGTTGGCATTTTAAGCTGGTTTGCTACTTGCTTGTATTTTTTAGTTGAACCTTTCTTTATTTTGACTTCAACTGCTCCCTACAGTTTTTTACATCACGCAATGAGTGATCTTGGCGTAACTTCTTGTGGAAACTACACCTATTCAATTGCACCTCATGAAATTTGCTCTCCTCACCATTTTTGGATGAACGTATTGTTTATTGTAAACGGATTAACACTTTCAATTGGTGTTTTTTATATTTCACAGAACCTAAAGAAAACAACAATAACCCAACTAGCAACAGCGTTTATCCTTATATTAGCGTTAGGCAATATTGTTTCAGGCTTTATACCGGCTGATATAAATTTATTTTGGCATTCAATATTCGCTCAGCTTGGTATGGTTACTGTTTTAGCTGGTCTTTGGATATATGCATCATCTTTAACAAGCGGCAAGTATTGGACTTATGGGTGCTTAGTGTCCTTACTAGTCATCCTTATACTCATTTTGCTTGTATTTTTTGTTCCTATGCCTACCGGTCTGCTGCAAAGATTATTCTATTTAGTAATCTTTATATGGGGCACCGTGCTTTCCTTTATGTTAAACAAGTAATCCATTATCATTCCGTTTCATATGAGCTTACAAGATTACGTTAAACTACTCGTAATTTTAAATAGTAAAAAGTCCATAGAGGCATCCCCTATGGACTTTTTATACGATTTTGTTAGATAAATTCTCTCAATAATTCTTTAGATTTCTTTCCGCTAAAACCAAAATAATTGCCAATAAGCTTGACGTATTCTGTGTATGTAACTTTTCTATTTAAAGCAGTTTCCCACCATCTCTGTGGATTATAATAGCGACTTCCACTAGAACAATAGGTTAATTGTATTTGGGTATCCTTAAATTCTTTATTAAAGTTTTTTTCTACCCTTTTCATATGATAGTTTGAAGAAACAACGATAGCGGATTGAAAGTGATAGTTCATCATTAGCTTTTTTGTAAATTTAGCATTTTCCGTAGTACTTGTAGCGTGATTTTCTAATATAATTGAATCCTCTGGTATTCCAGAGTCTTTGGCTTGATGATAAAAATTATTCTCTTGACCATTCGAAAGGATCAAATGAGCCGCATATCCTTTTTTATATAATTCAATTCCTTTCTCCAGTCGATCATTATCACCACTTAACACAATAATCACGTCAGATTTTACAGGCTTTTCGTTTACCACAAGCTCTTTCCCGGCAAACAGAAAAAAAATAATCCCTAATCCTAGCAGAAATATACTAATTTTTATCCTTTTACCCTTAATTTTTTGCATATAGACCCTCATTTAAAAAGTTCACTTCATATCGTATCATAAAGCTCAATATTCATAAAAATAAAAAGGTAACCTTCAAAAAATTTTAATTCTTACCTCTTGTTCTAAGCCTTTTCGTTCTTGCTAACTAGTACTTTTTAGTTTATTAGAAAATAGACTTACTTCCTAAATAACGAGGTGCCCAGTAAGAATTGCTTAACGATGCAATAGTTACACCAGTTGAACTTCCAGCATGAATAAACTGCCCGTTTCCAATATAAATTCCAGCATGTGAAGGACCTCCAGTAGTATCGAAGAATACGATATCTCCAATATTCGGAGTAGATGTACTTTTTCCTGACTGATACAAGGTAGCTACTGTTCGCGGTACAGTTACTCCACCTCCATTTTTAAATACGTAATAAATGAAACCACTGCAATCAAAACCGTTAGGAGAGGTTCCTCCCCAAACATATGGCACCCCTATGAATTTTTTAGAATAAGCAACAATATCACTAGCTGTCGCCTGCGTTGAACTATTAACAGTTGAAGAACCAGTGGTGCTAGTAGATGCGTTATTTAAGGCATTTAAAGTATAAATATACTTATAATGGTTAAATCCGTTGTTCTTTACCTCATTTATCTTTTTACTTATATGACGCCAAATCTTGAATATAATAAAACACCTTTCTATAATGGTGAACATCAAAAAGAAAGATAGGATGCCGGCGTAAAAAGATAGGAGGAATAATGTGAGCAAATTAATGTTTTTGAAGCGCCGGTTTAAATACTTACTTATTAAACTATTACGATTAAAAGATCATTCACATAAAGTTGCGCTAGGTTTTAGTCTAGGTTCTGTTGTGAACTTTGTTCCTACCTTTGAATTTGGTCTTATACTATCCGTAGGTTTAGCCAAATTATGTAAAGGAAACAGTATAGCAGGGCTCATTGGTGGAATGTTTTTTATGTGGGCCTTTCCGTTGATGTTTTACTTGAATACAGTAGTTGGAGGATATATATTTCCAATCGACCTTGATCAAACTTTACTTCAAAGTGCAGATAAAAATTTGGATAATCGACTAGAACTAGGAGCGAAAGTAGGAAAGAATTTTTTAACGGGAATGGTTCTTAATAGCTTTTTGTTTGGAAGTATATTCTATATTGTTAGTTACTATATTATAAATCAGTACAGAGACTTCCTCTTACACTACATCTATAAGAAATGGATAGTAAAAAAACGTACTAAACAAATGGATTATTAGCTTGATTTCAACCTTTATTTCTAATTGTAAATCAATATAATTTATATAAAAAAACCATTAACCTGAACATTTCTTCAAAAGGCATAGAGGTAAATTAGCCCATAATTGATACCTATGGTTATCAATTGTGGGCTAAGGTACGATCTTTGTTTCTGTTTTAAGATAAATATGGAGGAAATAAGGATCTGCTCTTACTCCTTTATTGAAGATAATACAGTCTGTTTCAACCATTTTTTTCGATTTCTTTGATCGACTATCCATTGATACAAACTTTGTATACCTAGTATCAAAGAGATGATGACCCCGCTAACTGCAAGGATTAATGCAAAATATTCTACAGGTACCATTTTGTATCATAACGCTCAATAGTAAACCTCATATATATTTTTCTTTGTAAGATTGCATTCAGTTTAAAAACTTAAAAACAGTAAAACAGCTCCACATAAAAATAAGTAGCCATACTATGATAATAATTGAACCCGCAATCCAGTTTTTAGGCCTCTCGTTTTGAATGAGCTCTTCTGCTTTTATTGTGCAGTCCTCTATTACACTTTTAGGTAACATCTTCAAAGCAATCATAATTCCTAAAGGAACTATGATTATATCGTCAATATAGCCTAAAACCGGTATAAAATCAGGAATTAAATCGATTGGACTGAAGGCATATGCAACCACACAAGCAGTAAATACTTTGGTATGCCAAGATACTCGTTCATCTTTATAAGCTAAGTATAAGATAAATAGCTGCTTTTTTAGCTTTTTAGCCCACAGCTTTAGTTGATTAAGCATGTTTCCTATTCTCCTTTTAGTAGGGTTTTTAAATAAGTATATCAGGAGATGGATACTTTTATTTTGCAACTCAATAAAACATTGCATTTATCATTAATTCGGCAAGAATTTGGCTTAGCGACACTATTTTTAACTTCCCTAATTTATTGAAAAATGGTAAAAAACGTTGCTGTAGACCCACTTGCAATTCGCTTGATATCATTAATTCATCTCTTATAGGTGGTGAATTTATTGAATTCTTCAAAAATTGCTTTTCTTTCTGTTATGAGTAACTCTCTTCTGGTTGTCTTAAAAATAGTTGTAGGCGTCTTTACAGGTTCAGTTGCAGTTATATCAGAAGGTATTCATTCGTCTCTAGACTTAGCAGCTTCCTTGATTGCCTTTGTCTCTGTTCGAATATCTAAAAAGCCGGCTGACAAGATCCACCGATATGGACACGGAAAGGTAGAAAATATCTCTGGAACCATTGAAACATTATTAATCTTTGTAGCAGGTATTTGGATTATCTACGAATGTATTCATAAACTCATGAACCCCGAACCAATTAAACTTCCTTTCTTAGGGATTCTTGTTATGCTGTTTGGGGCAGTAATTAATTTTATTGTCTCAAAAATCGTTCATAAAACAGCTAAAGAAACAAAATCCATGGCGATGAAATCAAATGCTCTTCACTTGCTGACAGACGTTTATACTTCACTTGGTGTGGCTATAAGTTTATTCCTTGTAAATCTCACTGGGTGGTATGTTTTAGATCCGATTATTGGAATTGTGCTAGCCATCTATATCATTGTTGAGGCCTATAAATTAATGAAAGAATCATTTCCTCCTTTATTGGATGCCAGTCTATCGGAAGATGAAGAACGGGTTATCTTACACATTATTAATTCCCACAAACAAGAGTTTATCGAATACCATAACTTTCGTACAAGACGGTCTGGTCCAAGCGAATGGATTGACTTTCATTTAGTAGTTCCATCATATTACAACATTCACAAAGCGCATGATCTATGCGACAGAATTGAGCAAGATATTCTTCGCAAATTTCCCGATTCAGAGGTGTTAATACACCCAGAACCTGAGAGTGAACGTAAAGAAACTAGTCACGTTGAAGATTACACGTGAAAAGAGTAAAAGAGAGTGTAGAAATAAAGATAGATTAATAAGTGTCATAGGCATACTGGCTATTGGCACCTACATAAAGTCCAAACTAGTCCTATAAAAAACCTAAAACAAAGGGCCCCATAAATAAGTGGGTGCTTTTGTTTAGGTTCCATAAATCACGTACCACAATCACCTATTAATTTTTAGTCTCTATAGTATCTTATTAGTAAATTTAAAGCTATACGAATAACTGATTAATGCAATCATCTTGATTTGCTGCTAGTTTTGGAACAGCTCCAACAGGAACCCAATAATAGGAAAAGATTAATCCTGCATCTTCCCCTTCAGAATTCACTTTATATTCCCACCGTTCTGCCGTTTCTTTTTGAACTTCTAAATGAAAAACATGTCGTTCATGATACTGAGTTTTACCTTCATGATGATAGACGTATGTTTTTATTTTGTTCACCGATAAAAACTCCATTAACCCAGACTCTTCTTTGACCTCTCTATATAAAGCTTCTTCAATTGTTTCTCCCTGTTCTACAGTACCTGCTGGAACTTGAACTCCTGCTTCTGGATAATCTCTATGTTCGCAAACTAGTAACTCTGTATAGGGATCATTGAATCTAGTTATGTAAGCCATAACTTTTATTATAGTGGTCTTATTCTTCACATTCTCTTCCTCCTTTAATAGATACTAATTAAAAAACTTCTTTTTCAACAAACTTCTTTGGTAAATTACACATACATGTGTTGGGTTGGTATAAACTCGCTTTTAAAATCTACGAGATAGACAGGCTATGATTTATTTTCATTGGAGTAGTTAATGTTGCTATTTTTATAGGATCCATTATATCTATAATCATCATATCGTTAAGTGAGCTAATAAGAAGTAAAGAGAGCCCTATGAATAAATCTTAGAGCTTTCTTTGCTTTCTAAATAGATTTATTCATATTGTCCTTCTTAAAAATACCTATCAGAAGAGTAACGACTCCGATTAAAAAGAAAAGCGGTAATAATAACATCATTAATCCCACGGCAGCAAAACCATCTCCTTGATTAATACCAAACAGAATAGAAACAATCCATGAAAAGAATGGAGTTATTATTAATATAATAGTCGTTCCCCACACTATATATTTTCTTTTAGCTGACTTTCCTTGGCTTAGTCCACTCGCAAACACAAGACCTAATACTAAAACAGTTAATGCGATTCCTATTGCCATTTCATCCCCGCCTTTCTCATAATGAAAAGGTTTTATCTTTCAACCTAGCCCCCGCTTTTTTAGCTCTAGTGCTACTATAAATATACTTGTAATGACAAGTAAGATTAACCCTTCTCCCATCGTAATTGAACTTTTTATCTGTATATCCCTTTAGTTAAATATTACCATTAAAAAAGCAATTCACAGAAATTTAGTCAAAAAATAAGTAATGCTCCTATTTCAGAAGCATTACTTATCTTTATAGATTAATTAGTAAATCGTATATATAACCAACAGCTTTATAAAATTTATAAAAAAACGACTATGCTTTTGCACTAGAATTATTGCAGCTTATTACATCTTGGCTGCCAGATTTAATGCTCCTAGCTACTAGTAAACCTACTACCCCTGATATCCCTAAAATAATAAAGATGTAGTTATAGCTTGTAACAAGAGCGATAAGCGTGGACGAAATAATACTCCCGAAATAGCGAAACGTTCGAGTATATGCCAGAGGCTGTACCAGATTGCTCTTTACTTACGGAATCAAGCGAGGCAACCTGCATGCTTGTTAAACCTACTCCCGTAGAAAAACCTCCAATAATTAAAGCCGCTATAAGAAAAAGAATAGATCCAACGTTCTCTAAGGATAGAAAAAGAATATTGGAGAAAATGATCATAGCAAAAGAAAATCCAATCACTTTTTTAGAACTAAACTTATTGTTTAATAATCCTCCTATCCAGCCGCTTAAAGACATTGAAATCGAAAAAACCGATAAAACAATACCAGTTTGCGCTGTAGATAAGTGAAATTGTGCCTTCATTAACAGCGGCATAATTAATAAAATTACATACATAACAAAATTGCTAAGCATGATAGATAAATTAGCGCTTGTAAAGGTGGAATTTTTGAATAAAGAAAAATCGATAATCGGGTTTTCTGCCGTATTTTCTCTTTTGATAAACAAGATTGTAGATAGAATAAATATTATTCCCATTATTAAAGCCTTAGTAAATTCCATACCGTGTGTCAACAAGATCAATAAAGAAATGCTAATTGCTAAATAAATGGACCCTTGAATATCTAAAGTGCTTGTTTGCTTTTTAACATTAAATTTAGGAATCATAACTATACCACTGATCAAAGCTAAGAAAAGAAAAGGAACGTTCACCCAGAATATAGCTTCCAAGTTGAAGTTTTCAAGCAGTATAGATCCTAATAATGGTCCGATTGCAGCACCCAAACCCATCCCCATTCCAAATATACCCAAAACTTTAGGGAGACGTTCTTTTGGTACAACATATCTAATGATTGCTATAGTATTTGGAGTGAGTAAAGCTCCTCCTACTGCCTGCAGTGATCGAAAGATAATAAGGGAAATGAGATTAGTTGAAAATATACAGCCTAAAGATGCTATTAGAAAGAACACCACGCCCCATAAATAGATATTTCTGTTTCCATATAGATCTCCTAGCTTTCCAGCGATAGGCTGAGTAACAGCCATTACAATTAAGTAAATAGTCACTACCCACGAAATATTTGCAAGTGGTTCATTAAAATGAGCTGATATGGTTGATAGAGCAACGGCAATCATGGTCGAATTTATTGGTACAAGAAATGTCCCAATTAGTAATGAAATAATCAAGATAAGCTCTTTATGTTTACCCAAACATTATTGCCTCCTTTTAATGGAGAGAAATTCCTTTTATAAACGTGTTTATACTGTTTTTTATCATATCTTGATAATCTGCATGTAAGGCTTTGTCTCCAAAATTTAGTTTATACATAAAATATCCCCAATACGTACTTAGGAAAATCTCTGCTTGTGTGCAGCAATCTAATTCTTTGATATATCCTTTCTTTTGCATTTCTTCAAAGTATTCTTTTAATATTTCTTTCGTATCATTAATTTTTTTTATAATTTCTTCGTGCGCTTGTGAGAAAATTAAAGGGTCTTTTAAAGCAATTGAAATCATGTCTCGGTTATTATCAAAGTCTTTTAGTAACAGGTAACCGAAATTCGTCAAATCTTTTTCAAGCTCCCATTCAATTGATTTATCAAAGATCTCAAGTGAAAAGCTTGTTGTTTTGACAATAGCTTGAATAATGCCTTCTTTATTGCCAAAGTGGCGAAAAACCGTCAATTCATTAACGCCAGCTTGTTCTGCAATTTCTCTAGTGGTAGTACCTTTATAGCCTTTTTCTTTAAGCAGCTCTATTGTAGCTTTTGTGATCTTCTTTTTTGTTTCATCTTTTTTCATATTGATCATCCTTTATGCTTCCTGAATGTAAGTATTTACTTTCCATTAGGCAGTATATAAAGGAAAAAGAGCTGTTGTCAAATGGAAGCGAAGAGAATTATTTATTCATTTAAAAGCGTCACAATTCCATTCGTACCATCGACCATAACTATATCGCCATCTTTTAGCTTATCCGTACTTATTTTTGTACCAACTACTGCAGGAATTTCGTATTCACGTGCAATTATTGCTGAATGAGAAAGAATACCTCCAGCGTCGGTGATAACAGCCCCCGCAGTTTGAAATAAAGTAGTCCAAAGTGGAGTAGTGGTCTTACATACTAAAACGTCCCCTTTTTCTAACTTGTAAAATTCCTTTGTGTTTGAAATAACTTTTACTTTTCCGGTATAGACTCCTGAAGAAGAGGCTAATCCTTTAATAGAATGTTCGCTGTTCGCGTCATCTTCCTCAATAGCTCCCATATATTTCTCAGCTTCTTTCAGCTGAGCTGCTTCAGGGACTCCGAAGTATCTAGGTAAATTAGACGTTTGCTCATGTTCTACATGTTCTTCTTTACGTTTCTCAATTAATTGGGTCATGTCTACTGGATTTTCTAAAAGAGACTCTAGTTCATCAAGATATAAGAAGAAAATATCTTCTTTCACTAAAAAAACATGATGATTAACTAGTAAATTACCTAGCTTAAGTAGGAATAAACGAGCTTTTGCATCCAACATTGCATCGATATAAAAATGATGGTCATCTCTTATAACGGATGCATCTAATGCCCACTGATAATATTTTTCAAACTCTTCTTTGTGTTTGCTATCCGCTATCTGTTCCAGAAACTCATTATAGTTCTGTTCACGTTTCTTGACCGTCTGTTTAAAATTCTCATCAAAGTTGTAATTGTCATTAACATACCCTTGAATAATTGATAATGCGTGAAGAGGATTCTCTAGCCAAGTTTCTCCTACAAAATCGTGACTTACAACGTTTCGATATCCATACTGTTTTAGAAAAGTATTTAATTCAGCCATAAAGCTTTTTCCTGCTTCACTTTCCTCTAACTTTTTCACTAAAGTTTCTGTGCATTCTTCTTGAAAGATTTCAGTAAGTTCACTATCTCTTTTCACTGTTAAAGCAAGTCTAGAAAGCTCCTGATCAGTTTCCAACGATTTGTTCATTTTCCCGGTCAATAGCTCATAAACATCATGTCCGGATTTTTTATTTGTAAGGTTTTTATAGTATTCTTCAACTATAGTATTTAAAGACATTTGAGGCATAACAATATCAAAGTGCAGATCATATGCCACTTTATAAAAATCAGCTAAACTTTGAAGAATCTCTTTTCCTCTCTGAAGGGTTAGATTTTCATGGGTAAAACTATTTAATTTGTTATAGTAAGGCAAGAATTGTTCCGTAATCATTTGATTCATTCGTTTTGTTAGGATTGGATAAATACTTTCCATCAATTCTTTATTTTCTTGGAATCTTTTATTAGAATCTCCTTTAAAAGGCTCCATTTTTGTATAGATATGACCTTTATAAAGTTTTAAATTAAGTCGATTAAACATAAACTTTAATTTTTTAAAACTAGCAGCTGTTCCTTCAGAAAATGCCGGAATAATAAATGAAGCGTACAAAGGACTAACAGCATGAGAAAAACTTGTGTCATTTAAAATCCAAAACTCTTCCATATCGTCGAAACTTAAAGATATATCTTTTTGGAAAGGAGTTAATTCTGTGGCCTCTGTTAATGTGGTAATAGCTCTTGCCTGTAATAGATATACTTGATTGTCTTGAACCCCAAACTCTATGTCTACGGGATGTTGGTAAAGAGCTTCTACTTCTTTTGTTATTTCGGCCAATTCAATGATTTTCTCGTCTGTTAAACAAAACCTTTGTTGCTCATCTTCCGTTGTTTCGATTTCTTCAACGCCTTCAGCAAGTGGAATTATCTTTACTTCCTTTAGCCCTTTTTCTTTCTCTATTTTAAAAGTTTGTTTATTAACTAGGTAAACATCAGGTGTTACTAAGCCCGATACAATGGCTTCTCCTAATCCATAGCTGGCATTAATCATCATTTCTTTTGTATTATGAGTGACAGGATTTTGACTGAATATCACTCCCGATACTTCGGACTGAATTAACCCTTGAACAACAACTGCCATTGAAACTTCATCAAAATCAGCATACATATTTTGAGTATATTGTTCGACTCTTTCAGTAAAAAATGAGGCCCAGCACGCTTTCACTTTACTCAAAAAATCCTCGGTACTTTTCACATTAAGATAGGTTTCATACTGGCCAGCAAAAGATGCACCTTCTAAATCTTCAGCACTAGATGATGAACGAACAGCTACCGATGTATAAGAGCACTTTAGGTTTCGAAATGCCTCTACGAGATCCGATTCAATTTCAATAGGAATTTCCCCGTGTAAAATTCTCTCGTGTATATTATCCGTTTGACGATCAATCCCGTTCCATTCAATATATCGCTTTAAAGCTTCCGTTTGAATAACAAATCCATCTGGAATCGGTAAATTTTTTCTTTTCATTTTTATAAGGTTTAAAGCTTTTGCTCCAACTCGTTCATTTGCCTCGTCGACCTTTTGAAAACTTAAACTATACATCAAAAATATTCATCCTCCTACAAACTAATTTTAAAATGTAAGTAACTACTTACTTTATATTTATTTTAATTCTTTTAAATTTTTATGGTCAATAAAAAGTGGTAAAATATTTAAAAAATGCATATTTAGTTGTGCTTTATTTTAATTTCACTTAAATAATATTCCTCTTTTTTATTACATTTTTTAACTTTTATTAGTCTTTTTTATTATAAAGTCTAAATAGTTAATCAATTAAAAGGTTAATAAAAGAAATGCAAAAAACCCCATCTAAATTAAGATGGAGGTTTTCCTCTTTTATAGTTGGGTTAACCATTATCTCTGAGTGCTTACAAGCTTCCACTGGCTGAGTGTCAATTTTATCTTATATCCTCTAATATATAAGTGAGCGCTATCAGGTTTACGAATCATATGCGAAGTCATAATCAAAAATCTCCTTTCTCATAGAATTATTTTTAATATAAAACTATTTTGGAAATCTTAACCTAAGCATAGCTCAGTATTGTAAACCATTTATTAATGACAAGAAAAGATTATGTAAACATTTTAAATTGCAGGGGAACCGCTCATTATTTATGTTTCAACTTCAGTAGATTTAGGTCTATAATTGAGACATTAACCATCTATAATGGTTATGTACGAGGATCAGTCTATTACATTGACAAGCTACTATTTATGTTAGATACAATAGTTTTTAACTCTTTCAAATCATCTATTACCACATCAGCCTGCGCAAGTTCAGCTTCTTGAGCAAAATCAAAATTACACCCCACTGCCATTAAACCATTATCCTTTGCAGCATTGATATCAGATAGGCGGTCTCCCACTACTGCTGCGTGCTTTACATCGTATTTCTTTATAATCGTTTTGACTAACTCTCCTTTATCGAGAGTTTGGATTTGTTGAATACTAAATGTCTCTGTCACCCAATTATTCAAATCGTAATGGTCTACAATCGCTTCTAAATATTCCTTTAAACCGTTACTTGCTATGTAAATGGAACAATTATTTTCTTTTAAATAGCTAAAAACCTCTTTTACATTGGGGTATAAAGCGCCTTTCCCTTTTCTTATATTCTCCACTAAGCTTTTCAAAAAATAGTCATCCGTATACTTTCTTATTTCATCTGAATGAGTAGGTAATAAAGCTTCCCATACTTTGGGTAAAGGTACACCCATGATTTCACGATACTTATCAATAGGAGTACTAGTATCCCACTGGTTGAGTGCACGCAAATGGTTAAAGGTATCATCAAGTGATAATTCTAAAATCTTATCTGTTTGAAACAGCGTTCCATCCATGTCAAAAATTAGTGATTGCAACATTAAGTATCTCCCTCTTTCGGCAGTATTGAATAGGTATCTATATATAATACCATAAAAAGGAAAGCCTGCAGTTGTTAAAAACCAGAATGAATGTTCTCAGCACAAAAAAGCACCTAATCATTTATAGGTGCTCTTTTTAACTTTACATACTTTTTTTGAAATAATAAATGAAAAAGTCGCCGCTATAATAGAACTTAAAAATGGATAATTAAAAGAAAAAATACTGACCGTTGAGCTACTCAAATGCTGTGAAGTCTCAGGTACATATGTAAGTGTAAGAAATAGACCAGAAACAATTTGAAAAGCAAATAGCAACACTATAAAACTACCAATAAACACTGCATAGTTTTTCAAAATAACGCCTCCAGTATTTTTAATTTATAAACCTGATATTATTTTAAAAATAGTGATGTCAAGATAAAACCTATAATCATTACAGCAATAAGTACACCTAGACCCTTCCATCCTAAGCTGCCTGCTAAACCAGATAGATTTCCAGCTTCATTTCTGTTAAATGCATCATTCATATTTCCAGCTGGATTTCTGTTTATCTCTTCTTGTTTTAGTCTCTCTCTTCTTCTTTCAGGTGTTTCTTTATCTTCGTTCATTGTTACACCACCATTTTTAAAATATTATAACATATTATGGTTAAAATATAAATTAATGGTTTTTTAAAAGCAAGAAAAGAATCCTATAATGACAGATCTCTTTTCTTCAACTAACTGTACACATTTCTTTTTTTAATAAGTATGAAACAACGCTTTTTAATGAAAAAGTATACAGCTCTAGTTAATATACTTACTATTACAAACACCTACATCAAAGAGATCCTCTTTATTTAAGGGGATCTCTTTAATAGCCTTATACTAGATACACATTCTTGAAGTTTTTTTGTGTAAGCTTATTTATGTAAAACATCTTCTTTTGTGATTACTTTTTCATAAATTAATGGTTTAGTTCCTGCTTCTGGCAAAAGATAAATAAAAACAGTAAACGTAAGTTGGAGGATTGAAACTACAGCCAAAAATAGAAAAAGACGTTCCCTGTCCTTAAACCATATTACTAAACATAAAACTAGGGATATTAACGACAAAAATAAAAAAAGAAAAAAGCTATATGAATAAGGAACACCATAATGATAAGAAATATCTAAAAAGAAAAATACTATATAGAGAAGTATAAAAGTTGACGGTACTACTTTAGTAAACGTACTCAATAGAAAAACCCTTTCTGTTTATTTGTTTTAGATTTATAGCTCAAACATACTCAATTTGCATAAATGAGCACATATGAAAAGCTGCAGCGAAAATGATTATATGTATTTTTTTCAATTTTTATCTCTCATCTTCTTTCTTTGAAAAATGAGAGTAGTTATAAATAAAACCCCTAACAATATAGTTAAATAGAAGGTTACAGAATCTCCTGAACGATTAAATTCATCTACAATGATGCCTTCTTGAAACAATAAGACTGCTGCAATTATTAAAAAGAAGA
The DNA here is from genome assembly GCF_049368575.1 of Priestia sp. 40. Classification (NCBI taxonomy): domain Bacteria; kingdom Bacillati; phylum Bacillota; class Bacilli; order Caryophanales; family Bacillaceae; genus Priestia; species Priestia sp. 40. The sequence continues at coordinate 66,940 of NZ_JBMPZA010000004.1, read as the reverse complement.
AGGAATTGACGATTACATAACTACTTGCTTTGACTTTATTTCTCAAGAAAATTACATACATAAAATTGCATACTGAAAAAACTGCGATCAGGTAATAAATAGGCCTTAGTAGTGTAAATGGTTCCCCAAGCATCAGTATATTCTCCTCTATTACTATTATTTGAAATTTACTAGTCAATATATTTCATTTTGCAAATAAATGATTATTACTCATCTTAATTATTTATTTTTTGAAACAAAATTCCTCCAACTTTACTATTATCATCTAAAGAAAACTCAATGTTGAGTTTATGAGTTTTATCAAAATACCCTATTATTGTTGCTCCGGTATCTTCTCTTTCGTAATAATTTTCTCCATATGCCCTAATGACATCTTTTTTGCTGTCACCAGTATGTATGCCCTTTTCCGTACCATACTTGCTGCTAATAAAGTCATACCTACTGACTTTATTATCTACAATTTTAAATTCAACATCATACTTTTCTGTACTTTCTCCGTAAATGTAGGTAGTATACGGAGGTTTCTCCGTAACCTCTATAAATTTTGGTTTCTTCTTCAAACCAATTGCTACGTCATATTTAGAACTTCCTATTGATACTGACTTAACGTTTTCTAATTGAAGGTTTGTGCTTTTGGTGCTTGAATAGTATTTTTCTTTAGGCGTGGAAGATGGATCACAGCTTGCTAATAATAGTAAAACGAATGGAAAAATAATCAAAAAATAATTCTTAATGCGCACTGTTAGACTCCTTTATATCGTTTGTTTTTACTATGACTCTGAGCATTTTCTAATCTATTAACTATTTTTCTTTTGCATATACAAGTCAATCGAATAGAAAACACTAACTGCAAAGTAATACATGGCAAGTATAGCTAACGTCTCATAGACAGATTCCGCAGCGCTATTTTTCACAAAAGAAAAAACAGTACGCACTACAAAGAAAACGATAGGATAGACTATAAATAGAGAATTAAGCTTACGATTGATCACAAAAACAATTCCTTTATTTGGATATTTATGATTATTATAACATATAATTCTCTCTTTTATTTCTCTACATATTCAATAATTTTTTCGTTTACATAACACCGTTTATCAACAGGACTAAATCAAAAGAAAATCTTATCAGTAGGTCTTCTTTTGATTATCCGTTGTTTTCGATTTCTTATTAAGATGAATTTTAAATGGCTACTAAAGATGAATAAACCGCAGATGACCATCAACCAACGCGTAATCCCTTGATGTATAGGATCAAAAAGGTTTAATAGAGCTATTCCTAATCCTGATAACATAGCTAGATAACGAAAAATCAAGCCCCATCCCCCATTCCAGAAATGAAGAGGATAGCCCCTTCATACTTAAGTTAAAGCTTCTTACCACACCATGGACAAAATGAAATTCCAATGATGGATGAACCACCATCATGGATAATTAAACCGTATTCCTTATTTGTTTTATCGAATAAGATAAGATTATCTGGACACTCAAACGGATCACTGTGAATATCACACGTAAAGTTTGCATGGTAATCCATATAATCGCAGCAATGCTTTTTCATTCGTTTTCTCCTTACTATATCGTCATTATTACTTTTCTCGGTAAGCTGAACAGTGTTCATCGGAAATACGATAATTTTCCTTACCGGTCGGAGCCGCTACCTCAACTAATTTATGTCCTAACCGGTCCCACACCGCTACTGTATGCAAAGATACCCATTTCAGATCTCCTCTAGCAAGGCGAAAAGAATCGTACCAGTTTTCAGTTGTTACTAATAGATTTCTATAAGTAAGTTCCTTTTTCCTTAAGTGTTTGATTTCCAGCATAAAATCTAACGTATTTTCTTCCTTAGGCACTTGAATAATTCGCGCTATAAATGTTCCGTTAGGATTTTTTTTCGTTTTATAAACTTTTTCACTCTCTATTTCCAGCGCTGGCCGTCCCCTCATCTTATTTCCCCCTGTGTACTAACACATAATCTCTATGCTAAAAGGTTATAGCTGTTTCAGTATTTCTTCTATCTTCTCTTCAATATCAGCTTCTAAATGATTTTTTGACAAATCATACAAAGTGCCTGTCCCTTTAAAATACCCACTAAAGTAATACCACAACTGAATGTAATGAACGTATGCATCTTCTTCATCTGTAAACCCTTCAAAGTTTATTGCCACTTGGGAACGATATTCTTTTTCTAGACACTGCTCCGAACTTAGATTTGGCAGTTGGTCGCCATCAATATCTCGGCTCACCCATATTTTTAAGTTCTGCTTACCATCATGTTCAAATTTATTTCTATATTTGTGCTGAAGACTTTTGCTGTATGCCTCTCCTACTTCTTCCAACTTCACTATCTCTCTTTTTAAATTCTCATTTATTTCACTCTCAGGGACTAAAATGTATTTGTCATTTGTTTCCTGATCCTGTTTATCCATAAATAGCTTTTTCAATTTATCAAACAAGCTTTTCCCACCTATCTAAAAAAATAATATGAGCATGTTAAATTCGACTAAAGAAAGCTCATTTCCTTCTCTGAACTGCGTTTAGTCGCCATAACTAATATAATATCAGCTACTTCCTTACATGTGGAATCTTTTACGAGAGTGCTGATTTTCTGACATACTTGTAATTCGATATTTTTTACAGTGAGCACATATGTTAAAGTGTAAAGTAGTGAAGCGAAAGGAGTAAAAACAACATGGCTCAACGAATCGTCAATATGTTTTTATCTGTTTTAGCTGCTTATGGAACGTTAATTCTAACGAAACATATGAGTATTGCAGATAATATCTTTGTGACACAGATTGTTCGTCTGATCATTTGTATTGTGGCTGTTATCATTGTGACAGGAATTACTACATACATTTTCAGAAATAAATCTTCTAATAAATAAAAGGGCAGCTATTTAGATAGCCGCCCTTTTTGTTTTCCTTAATTCTCATTTTATTTCACCCTAAAGAAATAGGGATGCCTCAAACACTCATGAGACATCCCCATTAAGGTTATATACATACTTTTACACGTTTAAAGCACGCACAAATTCTTTTGCGAGGCTGATTGTAGACTGTGGATTTTGTCCTGTTAAAAGCTTTCCATCTACTTCAATATGATCGCTCCAATTATCTTTTGCAATAAACTCGGCGCCTAGCTCACGAAGCTTTGTTTCAAGAAGAAACGGCATGTATTTATCTAACGTTGTATCTTTCTCTTCTGAATCAGTAAACGCTGTAATACGTTTTCCTTTTACAATCGGCTCACCGTTTTTAAGCTTTCCGCCTACAAGAGCTGCCGGTCCGTGGCATACCGCTGCAATCAGTTTATCATCTTCAGCAAACTCTGTTAGCAAACGATGTAAGTGCGTATCGTCTGGAAAGTCAAACATTGTTCCGTGCCCTCCAGGTACAAACATACCTGCAAATTCTTGTGAACTTATATCAGCTAATGATTTTGTATCCTCTAAAAGTTTTCCTGCTTCTTTGTCTTCGTCCGTTACATCATCTGTTAAGCTGTTAGGATCCACAGGCGATGTTCCGCCTTTTGGACTTGCTACGACTACTTCGTATCCTTCTTTTTTAAATTCTAAATATGCTTCAGAAAATTCCGTAAGCCAAATACCAGCAAGCTCTCCGTTTTCCATTGTATGTCCATTTGTAACAACCATTAAAACTTTTGAATTTCCTGTCATGATTTACTCATTCCTTTTTCATTTATTATTTACATACATGTATCTTTAATAATTCATTTATCTCTTTGAATATGTTCCCCGGTATTATTTGATGAAAACATGGTAACTTTTTCTTGCTAATAAAAAGAACAGGTAAAAATAATGGTTAAATTACATGGAGAAGCAGGCCTTTTTTATACTTTGAAGATTAGATGGAGCCGATTTTTTATATGCAGTGTGACAAATGATTACTTTAAATATTTTCACTTTTTTGACATATAAATCTAATTCGATTAATATCGAATTAGATTTATATCGAATTAATGAGAGAAGGTATTCAGCTATGCAATTAGATAAGTTGGTGAATTACCATAAAGCCGTTGGTGATCCTACGAGAATTAGAATTATTTCACTATTAAAAAAAGGACCTCTTCACGGGCAAGCAATTGCTTACAAACTGGGGTTGCAGCCTTCAACTATCACTCATCATATTTCAAAGCTAAGAGATGTAGGAATTGTTTATCAAAGAAGACAAGGGAACATTATTTATTTTTATCTAGACCTTGAAAGACTTGAATATAACTCGAAGGCTATTTTAAGTATTGGAGAGGATTCAATGGAAAATCAAGACAACCATTTACAGGATAAAGACAAATTATTTATTGTTAAAAACTTTATAAATAGTGACGGTACTTTAAAAATCATTCCAAGTCAAAGAAAGAAAAAGAACGTGATATTAGCCTATTTAATACGTGATTTACAGCACGGAAAAACGTATCAAGAAAAAGAATTAAATGAACATATTAAAAAATATCATGAAGATTATGCAACGATTCGCAGAGAGTTAATTATGCAGCATTTTATGTATAGGAAAAATGGAGAATATGAGTTAAATCCGAAAGAGATGTGGCCCGTTATTTATTAAAGTGGACGTAAAAACGTTCATTTTTTAAGCCTTCTAATTCGATATATATCTAATTAGTTTGTGTTGTTTCAAATAGAATTAGAGTAAAAATGTAATTCCCAGAATGAAAGAAGCCAACATTTTGGTAAGCATGTGACATTAATTTCATTCTCCTATGTGCTGGCACAGCAGCCATATTAGTTTGCTTACTGCTTACCCTAAAAGCATCTGCTTTAAAAAAAATCATAAAATCTCTGTATGCAATAAGGATTATCCTCTACCAGTTAAATTAGTGAATAATCCTTATTTTTTAAAACTATAAAAGTGTTTTAACCATGATGAGATCTGTTTGTTTTTCGTCTCCCATATAAAAAGAGTGAGATCCAGTTTGAACAAATCCTTGTTTCCTATAAAAATCGATCGCATTTTTGTTCTTTTCCCATACGCCTAACCAAATTTTCTTTTTATTAAATGTCGTTGCTATCTCTACTGCTTTATTAAATAAATGTTTACCAAGCCCTTGTCTTTGAAAGCTGTTATCTATATAAATTCTTTCAATTTCAAGCGATTCTTTCCCCATCTCTTCAGACTGAGCATCATCCGTATTAACCTTTAAATAACCTGCAATTTCATGATTAACATATATAAAAAAGAATTGCGAGGACGTATTTGATAATTCTTTTTCTAACTGTTCGACTGTAAATGCTTTTTCTAAATAAGCTTTCATGTTTTTAGGTGAATTTTGATCTTTAAATGTCTCATTAAATGTTTTGTAACTAATATCTTGAAGGTGATTTACATCTTCAAGAGTACACTTTTTTATCTGGGTCATCACTGACATACGCCTCTCCTTTATATCCTCAATAATTTCTCTTGTTTCCTTTTTTCACAAACTCCCAGTCTGTTTCGATATTTTTTCTTACTCTTTGAACCAGCTTAAGAATGGTATCTGCTTCTTCCTGGGTAAAACCTTCTAATGCCACTTTATCAGAATAATCATTTTCTCTTTTTATAAACGGATATACGTTCTTCCCTTTTTCAGTGGGAAAAAGGTTTTTATTTTTTTTATTGTGGAGATCGTCTTTCTTCTCAATAAAACCATTCATTTCAAGCTTTTTTATAGCCCGAGCCGCTGTTGTGCGATCTACTTTTATCATTTCAGCTAATTTTTCCTGAATGATTCCGGGGTTTTCACATATTCGCACTAAATACAAATACTGCCCCTTAGTCAGATCATACTCTTTAAATTCTATATTACTAATCGAATCCAATGCTCTTGCTATCATCCCAATTTCACGCAGAATTTCACTCATAAATGTCTCCTTTGTACATATTTTTGTTGCAAATACAATAAAAATATTATAAATTTAATGTACTTTAAAATAGTTGCATTTGCAACAAAAATAACAAAGAGGATGATGACAGTGAAGTATAGTATTTATGCAGGAGGAATTTTACTATTAACTCTTGGAATTGCTTTAACGATACAATCTGACCTAGGAGCTTCACCTTTTGATGCGCTGTTAGTTGGACTGTCACTAAACGTAGGTCTTAGCGTTGGAAGCTGGGAGATTATGCTTGCCTGTATTTTAATTTGTGGTAATTCTCTTTTAAGCAAACAAAAGCCAGAAATACTGGGACTGTTAACGGCATTCATAACAGGTCTTGGTATCGATATATGGCTTTTTTTATTACAGAACTGGGTTACGTTCGAAAGTTGGTACAGCAAATTATGTTGTTTTGGAATTGGCTTAATCATTATAGGTGTAGGCACCTCAGCCTATTTACATACAAATTTTGCACCCATTCCAATTGACCGCTTAACTTTAATCATACAAAAACTAACTAAAACAAATTTATTTCTTTCAAGAACATTTATTTACCTCACATTCTTACTAGCTGCCATGCTTTTAAACGGGCCGATTGGTGTTGGAACGTTATTGACTGTGTGTTTAGGCGGTGTGCTGCTTAATTTCTTTATGCCTATTACTCAAAAAGCAGTAAATTGCATATTACCAACATCTCATACATCAAAAAATCATATTAAAGATCATAAACGTTCCATTACATAACTAATTCTGTCTATATCATGATTTTTATGTACAATCATCATTGATGCACAAAAAGCGGATCTCCAGTTAGAGATCTGCCTCCTGTGTGTGATTGCTCTATTTTTTTGCCTCAGCTTTAATAATAAAACGATGCTGTTTTACGTCAAAAAAACCTTGAGACTGTATAATTTGATGGATATTATACAATCCGCCGATATGTGTTTCTATATCAAAATTAGGAACTTGCCAAGGAATCGCTTTTAGATAAAAAACTAGCGCCCCAATATCATAAAATCTCTGCACAGGAAACTCTTCTTTGTAAAAGACGATGTTAAAAGCACTTTGTTTAAGCTCTTCTATTGCTTTCTTTAAATTCCAGTTAGAAAACTCTCTATTTATTGGAACTCCTATACATTCATTGATTCGTGAACAGTCCAACCCTCCCACTTGCTGAGTGAAAAACGTGCCTTCCTTTGACAAAATCCTTCTTACTTCTGAAGCACAAAAAGATTCGTGCTGGTTCAAAATCAAATCAAATGTACCATCTTTAAACGGTAGATTCGCGTTTTCAGTTCGTTCAACAACGGTGATACCAAGTGGCTCTAACCGTTTTTTAGCGATTGGAACGTTAGGTTTGTATCCTTCGGTAGCATACATAACGCGAGGAAAAGGTTGTAACAAAGATAAAAACTCTCCTCCTCCTGTTCCCATATCTAAAGCAGCATTAGAGTTTTGAATAAGGCGAAAAGCTTCACTTCCATATGACCACGAAAGCATATCACTATCCATACGACCAGTCTGAGTGATAGCAGAAAAATCCCACCCAGTAAAATCAACACTTGTATTGTTTACAGCATTTAAAAAATGTTTGTCCGTTATCATGTTAAAATCCTCCTTTTAATAGTCAGTCAGCATTAATCATTTATCCTAAACTAGTAAAAGGCGGGCCACGAACATACAGGCAGCGTTGTTATGTTTCATGTGCCAACTTATTCACAATAAACTCTCCTTCATCAGAATTACGTATTTTTCATTTATTTGTCCATTCATATGTAATATCGGGTAATTTCTCTTCATTTTTACATCCTCTCTTTATAATACTGAAGCCGTGTTTCTCATAAAACCGCTGTGCACTTTTATTTCGTTCAAAAGTACGTAATGTTAATTTTCCATTTGATTCTGCTTTGGCTCTTTCAAGTAAACGTTGTCCGATTCCTCCTCCTTGATAATCTACATGAACGTACAGCTGGTTAATTTCATCAGCGTTATAGGCGACCATCCCTACTATTTGTTCATCTATTAAAGCTAATTCAATTTTATGGTGTGCTGATAATATATGATTTAAAAAATAAACATGACGGTCAAAACTGTGCATTTCCTTTTGTCCAATCGCTTTTTCTTTACTATCTCTCCACATTTTTACCGTTTGCTCAGCGAATTGAGGGTGATAGTGAACAATGTCAAATTTAAAATGGACCATACATTTCTCCCTTATCTGTCGTCGTACTATTCATATTCTTAATAACCATGTCTAGATATTCCCCTCATGTGGTTGAATCCTGTCAAAATCTTGCTTTAATAAAGAATATATATACAAATCATCAAATTTTCCACACGTAAATTCATAACTTCTTAATAATCCCTCTTTTACAAAACCGTGGTTTTTTATTAGATTTTGTGAAGGAACATTAGCAGGCTCTATTAAAGCTTCAATTCTTCGCAAGTTCAAATGTGTAAAACCATATTTTATGACAGCGCCTAATGCCTCACTAGCAATTCCGTTCCCCCAGTAGTCTCTGGCTAATTCATAACCAATTTCCGTACGGTAATGATTTTGAACTCTATTAAGAAACCCGCAGCTGCCAATAATGTCGTCTTGTTCTTTAAGAGTAATACCCCATCTTGTTCCAGATTTTCCGCTTAAGATTGATTTATACCACGCAATCTCTTTTGAAGCATCCTCAACCGTTGTAAAAGGCTCTAGACCGTAGTGTTTCATTACTTCTTTATCGGATGTATTTTAAAATGTTGCCTGCGTCTTCTGCTACAATTTCCCTTAGTACAAGCCTTTTTGTTTTAATTACAGGAAAATGGTGTGACACCTGTAATTCCCTCCTCTTATCTGTTCATTAACTGAACGGACCTTTTCTCACAGCTTTATCTAATTTAAATAACCGTTAGTAAGAAATTTCTTTTATTATTAGTGAATTCCTTTTTTAGTCATAAATATTTGTCAAAAACAAGTAAAAAAGCACACATAACTTCATTTCCAAATCAGAACCGTCATTTATTTTGTAATTGTTCGTTTTAAAAATTAAAGGAATAAAAGCTAGTAATGAAGAATTCTTCTCCAACTAGTCTAAATGAAAAGAATAAGGAGAACGATATGAAACTGTATGGGGATTTTGAAAAAGAAGATTGGCTAAACGTATTAAAGCTATCAGAAAAAGAGCTGCCTAATGCATTCATTATTCATGGTGAGTGGGGATTCCAAGATAATATAAGCTTATGGAAAGAGATTTTATCTACTAATGTTCATATGCCTAAATGGAACACCGTGATAGGTAAGTTCAAAAACAGAAATATAGGGTTTGCGAATGTGTACGGCAGTCCGATGGCATCAAACATAGTCCATCAGTTTGCTGGCAGCGGAACCGACTTATTTATTCAAACGGGATATTTTGGAGGCTTATCTTCTACTATACAATATGGAGATATCTTAATTGTATCTGCAGCACAAATGCAAGACGGCGTATCGCACTGGTATTTACCAGACCAAACGCTTGTAGAAGCTGACAAAGAGCTAGTGGAAGCCGCCTGCAGATATTGTGAACAAAAAGGCTACAGCTATATAAAAGGACATGTGGTCAGTATGGGTGCCATGCTTATGGAGACGCATAATATGATAAAAGAATGGTCACTTGCAGATTTTCTCGGCGTGGATATGGAGACAGCTACCACTTTAGCGATTGCTCATAAATTCAACAAGCGCGCCGTGGGCTTATTAAATTTATCAGACCACCTTCTTCACGGTGATACTCTTTATTCGTATACTAAGGACAGAGAGTTAATAGAAAGTGAAACTGATAAAGCCATTCGCGATGTGGCTCTTTATTTAAGTAGTAAATTCTACTAGCGTGCTGTCTTATAAAAATTTTTGTCTTACTGATATGAGTAAAATCTATTTGGAGTAGAATGCTCAGTTATACTATTGTTTTTAGAAGTATAGTTTTATATGACTCTAAAAAAATGGGGTAGACTAAAAAGATAATCACTTATAAAAGCGATTATCTTCTGGCTGCTTGAAAGTATAAAAATGAACCTTATAATAAAGATACAAATTTTTTTGCACTATAAATGAGACAGTCATTGTGAATTAAGAAGCATTCAGCACACTCTGCTCCTTTTTTCCTTTTTCTTTAATTAGTAAGACACCTAACAACCCCATCATTGAAAACAAAATGGGAATCATAAAAGCATAATGATACCCGATCTGCAGCGAGCGCTCGGGGAATAAATCAAGGACGTTTCCAAAAATACTAGGTAATAATACGGCGCTTAGAAAACCTCCCATATTAGCAAAACCTGATACAACTCCTACTTCTTTTACTGAGAAAGATTGACGTACTACGGCAAATGTCAAAGCGCTTGCGCCGTTTCCAAATCCGATGATAAAAAGTAAAATAACGACTAGCATGAATGAAGGTTTCACTCCGGTTAATAATAATCCTGTCCAGCTAAGCACCACAATAAGATGGACGAGTGAATAGATTTTTTTAATAGAGTTTAACCTGCTTGATACCCAGCTGATTAAAGGTCCGCCAATCATAGCGCCAAACAAACCATACATAATAAGCTGACTTGCATCAGCGCGAGATAAATGAAACACATTCATGCCATAAGGAACTCCCCAAGAACCAATAAAGCCAATGTATGTACCCACTACACCAAAATGACAAAGAAATGTTGCCCATGCTTGACGAGTCGTCATTACCCTTTTTAGGATCGCCCATACGCTTTCTTGAGTCTTAACAGAGGCTTTATTTGCTTTAGCATCATCTACAAATAATCGTTTAGGTTTTATAACTAAAACGACATAAAGCAAATAAGATACCGCCATTAAAACCAGACCTATGCTAAGAAAAGGAACTCTCCAGCCTGAAAGTGAAATCCACATAGATAAAGGCACAGTAGCTGATAATGAACCTACACTTCCTACCAGCCCAATTAAACCTAACAGCTTTACAAACTCATTTCCCTTGAACCACTGACTTAAAATTAACACTAAATTGACAAAAATCATGGAGTCTCCGGTACCGACTAGCAAACGAGAGAAAATTAAGACATATTCGTTGGGAGCCGTACTGTAGATAAGACTTCCTATTCCGGTTAAAAGCGACCCTATAATAAGAAATCGATTTGGACCGTACCGGTCAGAAAGTAAGCCAACAGGAATCTGAAGGCCTGCGTATGCTAAAAATTGTATGCTCGTCATTAATCCTATAACAGACGCTGAAACGTGAAAATCTTTCATTAACTGTTCTGTAATAAGTCCGGGGGCTGTTCGTTGACTGACAATCAAATAATATGCTAATAAAGCGGTTCCAAAAACAACCCATCTATAACTACTTTCCTGTTTGTTCATTTTGACAGATCCTCTCGTGTATAATTTTTCTGCGTAGAAATGTTAGTAGAAAACGTTTAAGAGACGAAGATATTGATAGAATGAAGGTCTTTTAAACAAATAAAGTGCTAATTTGGGGAAGCCCTTTTTTATCCTAGTTTTTCCTTTCTATCATAATTTTAAGTTTTTAAATGATATTTTTCAATGAAGTATGGACTTTTAAAATATATCCTTTACTATTTCCCTTTCACTATTAGGCATCCAAGTTAGAGTTCTTCTTGTCATTTTTGGGTATAAAGCAATTTAATAAGAACCCATAAAGAACCTATGTTATGCGTATTTTTTCAAAAGACCTCTTCTTTCACAGCTGTTCAGCTGTTTAATAAGTTGGTATAAAACTTGCATGTTCATCTATGAACACTTAATTAAAGGAGGAGAACTTTATGAAAAAAGCTAAACGTAAGAAAAGTATTAAAAAGCAAGTCATCACTTGTGCTGTTCTCGCGACGTCTCTTTTACTGCCCATTTCAGCTTCTGCTGCTTCTGCACCTTATACGCTTTATCAGGTGGGAAGTACTGCAGACAAAGCGACCAGTACAAGCTTCGGACAAGTCTATATGGGAGGAAGCACCGATGTAGATGAAGCGTTCAAATGGATGATTCAAAAGGCAAACGGCGGAGATTTCTTAGTTATAAGAGCGACGGGTACTGATGCCTATAACTCTTATATCTACGACCTAGCAAAAAGCATAGGTAAGCCTCTTAACTCTGTTAGCACAATTCTCGTCGATGATTTAATAAGAGCAGGCTCAGACTCTTCTTTAATTGATAAAATCAACAAAGCAGAAGGCATCTTTTTTGCTGGAGGCAATCAGGATGATTACGTAGATTTCTTAGAAGGTTCTGCGGCTCTGACAGCATTAAATAATCGTATCAATCAAGGCATTCCTTTTGGGGGAACAAGTGCTGGTACTATGATTCAAGGGGATCATATTTACGACTCTATCTCAGCAGGCTCTACAACTTTAGATTCTAAAACAGCGCTAAACAATCCTTATAGTTCTCTTATTTCCTTTACAGATTATTTGATTCAAACACCTCATAACAACAACATCCAAACAGACACCCATTTTGAACAACGAGATAGAATGGGACGCTTTCTAACATTTCTAGCACGTAATATCCAAGACGGAGAAGAAACTGGGACAACCGCAAAAGGGATTGCTGTTAATGAACAGTCAGCGCTTCTGGTAGAAAAAGACGGTTTAGCTAAAGTAGTAACACAGCCAGGCTCTACAAATGCTGCTGTTTATCTGGCTAAAACAAATAAGGCGCCTACTACTTGTGTAAGCGGTCAGCCTCTGACGTTTAATAATATTTCTATCTATAAACTATTTAATGGCAGCACTTTTAATCTTTCCACTTGGACAGGTTCTGGAGGATTAGCTTATACTTTAAACGTAAACGGCGGTGTTATTACTTCTTCTACAGGAAAAGTTTACGGAGGAAATCAGCCGTAAACGGTAAATGAATATTTTATTTTATAGAAAAGGGAAACTTAATTAGTGAAGTTTCCCTTTCTTCCTTATATTAAGGATTGATTAAGTGCTGTTTTGTTTTTAAATGATATAGATAATGCAGTCCTTTTTCTGTTATTTTTGTTCCTGCTCTGCCTCTGCGCTTTATAATATACTCTTTTTCTTCTAGTACATCCAAACGATTTCTCACCTGCTGTTCTGTAAGAGTAAAGCCTTTTAAATGCTGTGTGATCCACTTTCTGCTTGCTGCTTTTCCTGTATCATTACACTGTTTTATCGTTTCTAACAGAGCATGATTTTCTTGAAGTTCAATCAAGTCCAACGATTCATTTTCAATTTCATACAAAGAATGATCCTCTTTTTGACTACTAAGCCTATATTCTACGTCTTTTGCTTTCACTTCGTTTTCATCACAGACGGTAAGCAAATACTCAATGACTCCTTTTAATTCTCTTATATTTCCTAACCATTCGTATTCCATCAGCAGTTTCATCGCTTCTGGATGGATATGCGTCCACGTTTTCGATTTAGAAATAAAATGATGAATGAGTAAAGGAATATCGGTTCTTCTATATCTTAAAGGAGGAATGGTTAAAGATAGTACATGTAAACGATAGTATAAATCTTCTCGAAACACACCTTCTTTCATTTTATGTAGTAAATTGTTGTGAGTGGCTGCTATGATTCTTACATTAATCGGAATTACTCTTGCACCTCCTACCCGCCTAATTTCTTTTTCTTGAAGCACCCTTAAAAGCTGGGTTTGTAAACGCGGGCTGATATCACCAATTTCATCTAAAAAGATTGTACCTTTATCAGCGCTCTCAAACAGCCCTTTTTTGCCGCCTTTTTGCGCTCCTGTAAAGCTGGCTTCTTCGTACCCAAACAGCTCGCTTTCTAACAATGTATCGGTCATGGCACTGCAATTTACCGCAAGAAATGGTCCATTTTTACGTGTAGAATGATTGTGGATAGCCTGAGCAAACAGCTCTTTTCCTGTACCGGTTTCTCCTTGAATTAAAATAGGATACTCAGTGGCAGCCATTTTCCGGGAAATTTCAATCGTTTTAAGCAAAGCTGGATGTTCTCCGATAATATCTTGATAGTTATACTTAGCAGAAAAACCGTTTTTTCTAAGTTCTGACTGCGCTTTTCCTTCTATTTCAACAGCTTGATTAACACTTTTAAACGTTGCTACAGTAGTATTGCTCTCTTTAATCATTGACTTATAGATAACCATTTCGTACCCGTTTATGTTAAAGTACTGACTTTTCTCGTTGGACGATATAATAAACTCCACAAGGCTTTTGTTAGAAATTACGCTTTGAATCTCATGATCTATAGCATCAGAAGAAGCTAGTTGAAACAATGATTCTAACCTTTTATTGAATAACGTAATTTTTCTATTAAAATCCACGGCAAGAATACCATCTTCTACTACGTTTACAATACTCTTTACATGAAGGTGAAGTTCTTTCATTTGCCCTTCTGCTTCTATTAGTTTTTTTTGCAGCACAATGATGTTTCGCAAATAGCGATCCCAAATTATTGAATGATTAGACTGATTAAAACCGAATGATTTTATAAGTTCAAAAATGGTCGCCATATCAAAAAGTCTAACGCCTATATCAATTACATGTTTTACGTATGGGGGACACAAGTGAACCTCACCTGGAGAAACAGCAATTTCAACCCCTTCGTAATAGGTCTTTTGCTTTTTAAAAGGAATAAACTGAACATGATTAATCCCTACTTGATAGAGAGACTCTATTAACTTAAGAGTTTCTTTATCATCATCGTTTACAATTAACACTTTTGTATGGGCAGGGATTTTCAGCAATTTACTTATATGTTTATGGTGAATCGTTCTATTTCCTACAATTTCATGTGCATGCTGAACGTCTAATCTGTTCTTTATTTCATGATATATACTCTCTGATGAATAAAGGACAACATCTCCATCAATTTTTCCGGGTAATTCTTCATCAATCGCAAAGCATTCAATAAAAATGTAATCTCCTAACAACTCTTTTAATTGATTGTGTAAAATGATTCTAGTTTGCTTACTTCCTGTTATTAAAACTAATTTCTTTTTCATCGTATGGACACCTTTCTACAGGCCTTTAACTTGACTTGCCTTCAGAGATTAGCTTTTGGAATACTGTACCTATCATTTTATACTTTGCTGTGCATTTCATCTAGCGGACGTTTGTCCCTTTTGTAAATAAAAAAAGTAGAAAAAAGCGCCTCCACTTTAATAGGTGGAGGCACGATATGCTAAAGTGCTAGATGCATTGAATTACTTCCTTCTCATTTAATGTCTACGTTTATTGGTTTGATATCTAAGGCTACTTTCACAATAGAGTAATTGTCTTTTTGACCGTCGGTATAAGCCCAATAGCCATTGCTTTCAGGGCTTTTTCTGAAGGTAAGCTCAAAACCTTTGTTTTGGTTAAACGTATAGCTCTTTATTTCTTTGCTCTGAGCGTTATCGATAAGATCGTAAGCTAAAAATTTTCTTAATACACCGTGCGGAGAGAAAAGACCCGTGTTTGGCCCAATTTTTTCACTGTAGTATTCATTTTTTCTAGTAGACGTTTTACCTGGGTTTATTACGATTTCTTTTGTTGTCATATTTACTTTATCGCCTGGAGTAATACAAGAGATAAGAATATTTTTGTAATCACTCGGAAATTTGTCATTTGCCTGTACTTTGGCTAAATCAACTAACGTAATACCGCCTCTTCCAACAACTTCTATTTGTTTTCCTGAATTGTTGACCACCATAGCTGTATCTTCATCGATTCCGTACGCAAGCTGATTTTTATTTCCTTTTTCGTACGCTGTTGCAATAAGACGTCCCAGTCTTGCTTTGTTGTCAAAATGCTGATCTACAAGACCGTATTGAAAAAAGCCAAGGCCTTTTTCTAAATAAGCAGGACCGCCTTCTTGCTGAGTCATATCATCGTATGTGTCTGTAAATCCGTACGAAAGAGCTCCGTAGCTATCTCCGCCAGCGAGCATAGTATTACTCATAATCGCCGCTCCGGCACTCGTACCGCCAAGTACTGCCCCGTTTTTATACGTATGCCATATGGCTTGTAAAACTTTTGAGTCCGAACCATTTTCATTCCGCAACGAGCCCGTAATCAAGGTTTGATCTCCTCCTACAAACCAAATACCTGTTAGCCCTTTAACTTTTTGCGCTAGTTTATCACTATTCATATTTGCTTTCCAATTCGACTCATTTTCAGAAGTTCCTTTAAAGTCATGGTTTGAAATAGGTAAAATCTCTATATTTTCTGCCTTCACTCCGTATTTAACTAAATCACTTTTAAACTGATTAGAAGAGTCGAACTTAGTACTCGCTGCAGGAACAATTCCTATTTTGGCCTGCTTTCCTCCTGCCAGAGTAATAAACTTGTTATACACGCTTGAATTACTGCTGCCAAGCGCTCCTCCTGCAATTAAGAGGTTACCTTTAATCGAATCGTATGCAGGACTTTCAGATGAAGAAAAAGTAGGTTTTTTATACGTTAAACTAGTTTTTTTATCCGGTTGAAATTTGACGGTTTTAGGCGTAATGTCCATTCTTACATTTACAATGGAATAATCATCTTTTTGTCCGTCAGTATATCTCCAATAGCCGTTTGTATCACTATTCTTTTGAAAAGCAATTTCGTACCCAGACCCTTGACTGTCATAAACATAGCTTTTGGCAGATTTCATCGATTCATTGTCAATAAGAGAATAGGATAAATAAGCCTTTAACCTTCCATACGGTGTAAAAACACCCGTAGCAGGTAGTGCGTTAAAGGAATAATATTCAAACCCCTTCGTTTCTACTTTATCGTTTGGAAATTCAAATGATTTTAAATGATAGTTAATTTTATCTCCAGGAGATAAGTAACTGACTTTTATGTTCTCTAAGCCTGAACGCACTTTTTGCTTAGATATAAGCTTAGCTTTGCTCATATCTAATACAGCTACTCCGCTTCTTCCAACGACTTCAACCTTTTGATCTTTATTGTTAACGACCATAGCAGTATCTTCGTCTACACCGTATGCAAAGTTTTTTTCTTTGTCGCGTTCAGCATTATACGCAGCTACTGCAAGTCGCCCAAGTCGTGCTCGTTCATCCATATGCTGATCAATTATGCCGTGTTGGAAAAATCCCAGCCCT
Source organism: Priestia sp. 40 (assembly GCF_049368575.1). NCBI lineage: Bacteria > Bacillati > Bacillota > Bacilli > Caryophanales > Bacillaceae > Priestia > Priestia sp. 40. The sequence continues at coordinate 49,980 of NZ_JBMPZA010000004.1, read as the reverse complement.
TTTTGAACTGATAGAGGCTCGTACTCTTTCTTATTGTGTTGGTTTTCGTTTACATGTTTATTTTCCTTGTTTCCTATACTTTCTTTTAAAGCTCCTAGACTGTCTCCTCCTGTAATCATGACGTCACTCATAATTGCAGCTCCTGCACTTGTACCTCCGATAACTGCTCCCTTACGATATATATCCCAGATAGCTTTTAACGCTTCAGAATCGTTTCCATTATTTTGACGAAGGGAATCCACAATTTTTGTTTGGTCTCCTCCAACAAACCAAACTGCCGTTAGTCCTTTAATCGTACGGGATAACTTCTTGTCGTTCACTTGATTCTTCCAAGTCGATTCATCTTTTTGTGTGTCAGAAAAATCGTGATTGGAAACGGGAAGAATTTGAATAGAATCTGAGTTTACTCCGTATTTCACGAGGTCTTCCTTAAACTTTTCAGAAGACTGCAGCGTTGTGCTAGCAGCTGGAATAATCCCTACTTTGGCTTTTTCTTTTCCCCCAGCAAGCAAGAGAAATTTTTCATATATATCGTGATTGGATGTTCCTACACCTCCGCCTGCAATAACAAGGCTGCCTTTAATGCCCTCAGTATTTTCTTGTGCTTTTGCAAGCAGGGGTGTACTCAACGAAGAAAGTAATGTAAAGCTGATGAGACATGAAACCAGTTTCTTTTTCATTTGAAAGATCCTTTCCACGCAAATTTTAATACCCTTCTCTAATTAGCTCGTATCCTTTCCGCGATACTTTCGATAAATGATGTCTAAAACCTGTTATTCAAACGTTCCTTTCACAACAGGGACACCGTCTTTTACCATTACTTTACCTTGAGCAAAAACCGTTTTAATTGTTAGCGTCTCTTTATTTAAAAGGACTAAATCTGCATCTTTTCCGGGTTGAATATGCCCTTTGTTGGACAGTTTTAATACTTTGGCAGGATTAGACGTAATGACTTGAAGAGCTGTTTCTAACGGTACTGATTCCTCTAATACTGCATCTCGTACTTCTTGAAATAAAGAAGACACTTTTCCAACTTGAAGACCTTTATAATCTCCGTTATCATCAAAAAACGGCAGGCTCGCGTTTCCATCGGATGAAAACGTAATGCTGTCAATCGCCACTTTCTCTTCCAACATGATGCGTAACCCTTTGCTGCACTTAACTTCGCCTTCTTCTAAAAAGTGAGGGATCGTGCTAGTCGTAAAATCTACATATCCGCCTCGCTTTGCAAATTGAATTCCTTCTTTAAACAGCTCTTCATTTCTATTAATATGTGTAGGATGAAATTGACGAATTGGCAGGTCTGTTTTATCTGCAATTTGATTTAATAAAGATAATTTTCTTTCTCCATCTCCTACGTGAATCTCTAACGTTCCGGCTTTTCCTGATAAAATTCCTCCATTGCGAGCAGCGGTAGCCACCTTCACCAGTTCTTCAAATGTCGGTTCAGAGGAACGATGGTCAGAAATGGCAATTTCACCTACTCCGATAATTTTATCAATTAAAATAAGATCTTCTTCGATGCTATTAGTTAACGTTTTTACCGGTATTTGATAGGAACCTGTGTGAATGAAGCAGCTGATCCCTTCTTCTTCTAACCCTCTTGCTTTGGCCAGAAGGTTTTCCATTCTTCTTGTTGTACCGTCTGTTCCAAGTACACCTACAATAGTTGTAACACCGGCAGTCGTTGCATCAGTTAACATTAGTTCAGGAGTGCGTGTTTTATATCCACCTTCTCCTCCTCCGCCAATAATATGAACATGTGAGTCAATGAAGCCTGGAGCTATAATGTGATTAGCGGCATCTACAACATCAATAGGAATGGACGTATTTACATGATCAATACAATCTTTTATAAGGATGATTTTGCTGTCTGCAAGCAATATATCTTTTTTTCCTAAGTGCTGTGGTGCATATACTTCTGCGTTTTTGATTAAGGTTAACAACTTCTATTCCTCCTACTAGTAAGCTCGACTTGCGAATAACATTTTTCTATATAATTTTAATGCTTAAAATGGCCCGTAATTGATAAAATAAGCAATTACAACGGCTATTAGACCAATCACATATTGAATAAGGACTAACGGCAACACCCATTTTGCCCACTTTGTCCATGAAATTCCCGCAATCGCTAAGCCAGCCATTAATGTTCCAGCCGTCGGGAAAATAATGTTTCCGATGCCGTCTGCAAAAGAAAAAGATAATACTGCCGTTTGTCGCGTAATATCAAGCAAATCTGCAAGAGGGGTCATGATTGGCATCGTCAGCATCGCATGACCCGTTCCAGATGCTAAAATAAGATGAATCAGCGCTTGGAAGTTGTAGATTCCGATGACGCTTAAATATCCCGGAATATGTTGAATCGCTCCAGATACTTGATGAAGCATAGGGTCTACAATATGACCTTCATTTAAAACAACAAGAACTGCGCGAGAAACTCCGATAACAAGCGCTCCTCCAACTAGTGCTGCTGCCCCGTTTGTAAACGACTTAACTGTATTTTCAACAGAGAGCCTTCCAATAATCCCAATCACAACTGTCAAAATCACAAACAGAGAGGCAATTTCAGTAATGTACCACTTATACTTAATAACACCAAAAGCAAGAATTACATAGTTAACAAGAAATGCTGCCATAATCCATTTATGCTTTCTAGTTAACTTCGCGTCTGAGTTTAAAAGTTTATTTGCATTAGTTATGCTGTATTTTCCGTATGTTCCAATCGAAGGACTTTTTTTCACTTTCATCGCATATCGATAGACAAACCATACTGAAACAGCGTACACAACTACGAATAAAATAAGGCGAAAGCCCATTCCAGAAAACATAGGAAGTTCTGCTACTCCTTGTGCAACACCTACTGTAAACGGATTCATAACTGCCGTAGTAAAACCAGCTGATGCTCCAATTAAAACAATGGCAGTTCCCGTTAATGCGTCGAACCCAAGAGCAAGTGCCAGCGGAATTAAAAGAGGAATATAGGCTAGCGTTTCTTCCGCCATCCCCATTAAAGAACCGCCTACCGCAAAAAATAGCATCATAACAGGAATTAATAATTTTTCTCTAGTAGCAAGCTTTTTAGCCATCGTTGTAATTAATACATCTACTGTACCCGTAGCGCTTAGTACACCAAAGAAACCGCCGATAATTAATACAAAAAAGATAATGTCGGCTCCTTCTACCATTCCTGTATGTATCGCTTTGACCATATCAAAGAAACCAACGGGTGTAGAATCAATCCATTTAAACGACTGAGGATCTACCGTTGTTCGTCCGTCTACTTCTACACGTGCGTATTCTCCGGCTGGCAAGATATACGTTAAAATAGTAGCAATCACAAGAAAGCCTAACAATAAAGCAAAAACGTTTATTTTTCTCTCTTTTTTCCGTATCTTATTTAATGAACTCATTTCCTTTTGCGGTTCACTCATTCTTCTTCTCCCCTTCATTATGAAATAATAGCCTTAGACAAACATCTCTTTCTTTAAAAGCAGCTTCCTTATCTGCGCCTACATATTGCTCCTTTCTTTTGTATTCCTCATATACAATACAAGCAATTTTCGTGCCAACGTAGAACCGTTTAATTTTCTGAATTATGATATAATTAAATCGTATTTTAGGTATTAATTGGGTGTTTTTTAAAATTTAATAGCGCCAATTAAGGTACTGGTTGATAGAAAATCTGGAGCACGAAGCATTAGCTAGTTCTTTTTTTAAAAAGCAGCAAAAAGAAAGATAAAAGAATTTAATCTATAGACATAAAAAAATACTATACTCAAATGGCTGGCTGAAAAACATGCGGATCGTAAACTTACAGAAGTGGCTGCTACAGTAGAACACGCACTTTATCAAACGCTCCAAGATGAAGTGAAAACGAAAGATTTAGGCGGACATGCCTCTACATCGGAGTTTACAGAAGCTATTTTAGAGAAAATAAAATCCACGCAAAATTAACAGCAATTTATCCATTCTATAGAGGTGATCATAATGAAAAAAAGAAAGATTATTATGGACTGTGATCCAGGTCATGATGATGCCATTGCAATTATTTTAGCTGCCGCACGACCGGAATTAGATATTTTAGCGATTACAACTGTTTCAGGAAACGCGGAAATCGAAAAAACGACGGTGAATGCTTTGAAAGTGTGTGACTTGGTATCGTTACATAACGTGATTGTTTCAAAAGGAGCAAGCGAACCAATGATGCGCAGACGTGAAAACGCGCCTAGTATACACGGAGATTCAGGATTAGACGGTCCTGAGTTCCCGGCTCTCTCTCGCAGCTGGAGCGAAGAACACGGAGTAGATACTATTATACGAATGGTCAAAGAGTCAGAAGATCCCGTTACGCTTTTGCCTACCGGTCCTTTAACGAACATTGCCTTAGCTTTAATAAAAGCTCCAGAAATTAAAGAAAACATTGGAGAGATTATCCTTATGGGCGGTGGAACCTTCGGGAACTGGACGCCAACGGCTGAGTTTAATATTTGGGCAGACCCAGAAGCGGCTAAAAAAGTGTTTGACAGCGGCATTCCACTCGTAGTAATGGGGTTAGATATTACGCATCAAGCCGTTGCAACAGATAATGTTATTAACCAAGTGATGAACATTGATAATAACGTAGCAAAAAAAGTGGGTGAATTATTAGCATTTTTTAAATCTACCTATAAAGAAACCTTTGGCTTTGATGGTCCGCCTGTTCACGATGTATTGACCGTTGCTTATTGTGTAGCTCCAGAACTATTTACGCTCAAAGAAGTTAATATTGTAGTAGAAACACGCGGAGAATACACGGCTGGAACAACTTCAGTTGATTTGCTTGGAGTTACAGGAAGGAAAGCGAATGCGAAGTTTGGTTTAACCCTTGATGTAGATGGTTTTTGGGATTTAATGATTGAGGCTCTTAACACATATTCGGCTTCGTAATGTTCATGACTTTATAAAAGTGAGGCAGCACCATAGCAGAGTTTGCCACTTGCTGGTGCTGACTTACTTTTATTCATACTATCTAGCTGTTTTTTTCGCTTTTTGATTGAGCATTACAGTAATGATTGAAGCAACAATAACACCTGTAATTAAACAGTTGGATATATCTTTATAAAAGCAGCTATTTAACAATAAAAAAAGTAAGGAAGTATACTCCCTCACTTTCTGTTTACAACTCCCGTTAAAAAATTCAAAAATACGTGTACGCCTGCTTTTACAGTTATTTCTCTTACATCACGCAACGGATCTAGACATACAATATCCATTGCTTGAACAAGCGGATGACTCCCAGCCGTGTATACCGCTTCAAACAATTCCTCCGTTCTCATTCCCCCTGTCGTTCCTGCTGGAACTCCAGGTGCGTAAGCAATATCTAACACGTCCATATCAACCGTTAAATAGATCATGTCTACTTCTTTACTCAGCTGCTTTAATGCTTCTTTCACCGTATGGGTTATTCCCGCTTTTTTTGCTTGTAGTAACGTTACATAATGAACGCCTTTGCTATCTGCATATTCTTTTAACGATTTTGAGTTGTAAAACCCGTGAAGTCCGATATTCCATACATGTCTTGCATCAATCGTGTTGCTTTCAATTAAATTTCGTATGGGGGTTCCGTTAGAAGGACCGTTATCTTCTAAGCTGCGTAAGTCAAAGTGCGTATCAAACTGTAAAATCCCTATTTTCTGTTCGGGATGTGACTCTTTCCATCCTTTTACTAACATAGCTGTAATGGAATGATCTCCTCCAAGCATAACAGGAAGCGCATGCGGATGATGTTTCCGCATAGACATCATCGCTTCTTTTATATGCTGATGAGACTTCTCTATATCTGTTACGTGCTGTTTGACGTCTCCTAAATCCAACACTGACAAGGAAGTCAAATCTGTATCATACTCAATATGATACGGATTAAAGGATTTCCAGAGTTTCCTCATGGCCATTGGCGTCTCGCTGGCTCCAGAAGCACTAATGGAAGACCTTGAAAGAGGCACGCCCAAGACCGTAATATCTATCGATGTAAAGTCGACGTTGCACCCATCTTCAACTGTCTGAATCCAATCACTTACTTTTGGGTCAGAAGTACTTTGACGCTGCCAGCAAAAAGGCGGTCGATCAAGCTGTGGGTACGGATAGTTCATGTAAAACACCGCCTTCAACCACAACTTTTCCATCTTTTAATACCGTGTCTACAAGATTTACGGCATAGTTATACTGCAGCGTTTGGTAATTGGGCGCATCGAATAGCACTAAATCGGCTTTTTTACCTACTTCAATACTTCCGATTTGATCCCCTTTGCAAATAGCATGAGCCGCGTTGATCGTACATGCCGTTAAAACTTCTGCTGGCGTCATCTTCATCGTTAAACAAGCTAAATTCATAATAAACGGCAGCGATTCTGTAGGAGAAGATCCTGGGTTTCGATCTGTAGACAAAGCAACCGGCACTCCTGCTTCGATCATTTTTCTAGCACGCGCCGGCTCTTCCATTAAAAAGAATGCAGTACCCGGCAATAGAACGGCTATAACTCCGCTTTCAGCCATTTGCTTAATTCCTTGATCCGATGCTTTTAACAAATGATCCGCAGACACAGCTCCCACTTTAGCCGCTAATTCTGCCCCGCCAAAAGACACAATTTCATCGGCGTGGATTTTAGGTTTTAGTCCGTATGCTTTTCCAGTTTGTAAAATACGCTCTGACTGTTCAACTGTAAACACTCCTTCTTCACAAAATACATCACAAAACTCCGCTAGCTCTTCTTTTGCAACAATTGGTATCATTTCTTCGATAACAAAACGAACAAACTCATCTTCATTTCCTTTGTACTCAGCTGGCACCGCATGAGCTCCCATAAAGGTTGAAACAACATCTACTGGATGCTGTTCATTCAGTTTCTTCGCTACTTTTAATTGTTTGATTTCATCTTTAAGATTTAAACCGTACCCGCTTTTGGCTTCGACAGTTGTAACTCCGTACTGCAGAAATTTATTTAAACGTTTTGTAGATTGCTTGATTAGCTCCTCTTCTGTTGCTTGTCGTGTACTAACGGTTGTTTGTAAAATTCCTCCTCCCGCTTTTAAAATATCAATATACTTTGCCCCGTTTAAGCGCATTTCTAATTCTTTTTCACGACTGCCACCAAACACAAGGTGAGTGTGGGGATCAATCAACCCAGGCGTTACGATTTTTCCTTCGGCATCAATTATATTAATAGGTTCATGGATATGCTCAAGGTATTCCTGCGCTTTGACGTCAGGCCCAACAAATACAATTTTTTCATTTTTAACGAGTACGCTGCCATTTTCAATGATTCCTAGATCTGACATTTCTTCTGCTCGTCTAGGCTGACTTCCACCTTTAACCGTAATGACTTGTTCAGCGCATTTAATATACGTAATAGTCATACGTATCCCTCCTTTTTATTCATTTAACGCGGGAATTTGTATCCCTTTTTCTTTTGCAGTTTGAATGGCCTTATCATAGCCGGCGTCTACATGACGAACAACACCCATGCCAGGATCTGTTGTTAAAACACGTTCTAGACGTTTGGCGGCATCTTCTGTCCCGTCTGCTACTACAACCATTCCAGCGTGCAGAGAATACCCCATACCTACTCCTCCTCCGTGGTGAACGGATACCCAGCTTGCGCCTGCTGCCGTATTTACTAATGCATTTAAAATAGGCCAGTCTGCTACTGCATCACTGCCATCTTTCATTGCTTCAGTTTCACGATTTGGCGAAGCCACAGAACCGGCATCTAGATGATCTCTGCCAATAACGATAGGCGCAGACAGCTCTCCGTTTGCTACCATGTCATTAATAATTTTTCCAAAGCGCGCTCTTTCTCCGTAGCCTAGCCAGCAGATACGAGCCGGCAATCCTTGAAACTCAATTTTTTCTCTCGCCATTTTAATCCAGTTGCAAAGATGCGTATTATCCGAAAACTCACGTAAAATGACTTCATCTGTTTTATAAATATCTTCTGGGTTTCCTGACAAAGCGACCCACCTGAACGGTCCTTTTCCTTCACAGAACTGCGGACGGATGTACGCTGGGACAAATCCCGGGAAATCAAATGCATTCGTGACACCTTCATCGAGCGCCACTTGGCGAATATTATTGCCATAGTCAAAAGCAACCGCGCCTTTTCTTTGCATCTCTAACATGGCTTGAACGTGAATAGCCATACTTGCTTTTGATTGTTTTATATATTCATTTGGATTTGTATTCCGCAGTTTTTCTCCTTCTGCTAAGCTGACTCCAATCGGCAAATATCCATTAAGCGGATCATGTGCCGATGTTTGATCTGTCACAACATCTGGGATAAATCCTCGCTTTATCATTTCAGGAAGAATCTCGGCTGCATTTCCAACTAATCCAATGGAAAGCGCTTTGCCCAATCTTTTTGCATCTTCAGCTAACGTGATTGCATCAGCTACACTTTCGACTACCGTATCGCAATACTTTGTTTCGATACGTTTTTCAATACGCGTGCGATCAACATCAATTCCAATTACAACGCCGCCTGCCATCGTAACGGCTAGTGGCTGTGCACCTCCCATTCCTCCTAATCCAGCTGTTACGGTAATCGTTCCTTTCAAAGTTCCGTTAAAATGCTGGTTGGCACACTCAGCAAATGTTTCATACGTTCCTTGAACAATGCCTTGGCTTCCGATATAAATCCAGCTTCCTGCAGTCATTTGCCCGTACATCATTAGCCCTTTTTTGTCGAGCTCATGGAACGTCTCCCAATTCGCAAAAGCAGGAACAAGATTTGAATTTGCTAATAAAACACGCGGCGCATCACTGTGCGTTTTAAAAACCGCAACCGGCTTGCCGGACTGTATGAGAAGCGTTTCATCTTCTTCTAATTCTTTTAACGTATCTACAATACGATTGAACGCCTCCCAGTTACGGGCTGCTTTTCCGATTCCTCCGTATACGACTAACTTTTCAGGATGCTCTGCTACTTCGGAATCTAAATTGTTTAGAAGCATGCGAAGAGCAGCTTCTTGTACCCAGCCTTTTGTTGTTAGTTCTGTTCCACGAGGTGCTTTTATTCCACTTTGTTTTGTCTCCATTTCGTTTTCCTCCTCTATAAAAATGAAAAACTGTTAAACTAACTTTTTATTACAGCGCTAGTTCATAATTAGTATCTTGCACAAAAGTTTTGAAATCAGCTGCTAACGCCTCAATATCACGTGAGAAAATTCGATCTTTAATAATGGTTGGTACGGTTTTTCTAATTCTTGAATGAATTTTTCTTGTTTCTGAAGCGAGTTTATCCACTCCTTGAATATCGGCTGCTTGAGCGGCACAAATTGCTTCAATCGATAGAACTCTTCGTGTATTTTGGATAATTTGATAAGCATGACGTGCAGCAGTCGTTCCCATGCTGACATGATCTTCTTGATTTGCTGAAGATGGGATAGAATCAACACTTGATGGATGTGCTAATACTTTATTTTCGGAAACTAATGAAGCTGCAGCGTATTGAGTAATCATGAGCCCGGATTCTAGACCTGGATCTGCACTTAGAAATGCGGGCAGCCCACTAAGCTGAGGGTTTACTATTCGTTCAATGCGCCGTTCAGAAATATTCCCAAGCTCCGCCATTGCAATTCCTAGAAAATCCATAGCAAACGCAACAGGCTGCCCGTGAAAATTTCCTCCAGAAATTACTTTGCCGCTGTCAGCAAAGATGAGCGGGTTATCGGTTGCTGAATTAACCTCAATTAACAGCTTTTCTTTTACATAATTTAAAACTTGATAAATAGCACCATGAACTTGAGGAATGCAGCGCAGTGAATAAGCATCTTGCACTCTCATTTGACCTTGAGAAGTAGTTAATTGACTGCCTTCTAAGTACGAAAGAATTCGAGCAGCTACCTGCTGTTGTTCCGGATAAGGTCTTACTGCATGAGACTCGGGCATGAATGCTTCTACAATACCCTGCAGACCTTCTAATGTTAGTGCTGCAATTCCGTCAGCAAGATCAGCGAGCTTTTGAGCTTCAAGGTACGAAACTATTCCTACAGCCGTCATTGCCTGAGTGCCGTTGATCAAAGCTAGCCCTTCTTTCGCCTGTAATTGTATAGGTTCAAGCCCCGCTAGCTTTAAAGCTTCTTCTCCTTGCATTTGCTGACCATTATATACAGCTTCCCCTTCTCCAACTAGCAGCAGCGCTAGATGTGATAACGGGGCTAAGTCACCGCTAGCTCCAAGCGAACCTTGACTCGGGATAACCGGTACTACGTTTTGATTTAAGCAATCGATAAGAAGCTGCAAGGTTTCCAGTCGTATTCCGGAATATCCTTTAGCTAATGCGTTCGCTCGTAAAAGCAGCATGACTCTGCTTACTTCTAACGAGAATGGCTCTCCTAGTCCGCAGGCATGACTGCGAATCAGGTTAATCTGCAGATCAGCTAAGTCTGTTTTTGAAATAACCGTATCGCTAAACTTTCCAAATCCCGTATTGACTCCGTAAATTACGTTGTTGTTCGTAATGCTCTCTTCAACTAACGTTCTGCTTTTTTGTATATGTTCAACTGCGTGATCGCTAATTTTCACGGAGTATCCTTGGTAAATAACTTTGTAAATTTGGTCGAACGTCAGTGAATTTCCATCAATTTGAATAAACATCATACCCGCTCCCTTGTTAAACTGTAGACTATCTTTTCTTTTTGAACACAAAAAGGGGCTATATCAAAGAGGAAACAAGCTCCTTTTGATATAGCCCCCTATAAACTAACCTACTTAAACTATGGGCTTTTATTAATAATCGGCATTTTACCTTATGCATACAAACAATCGCTAAATGACTAAATCACTATACACTTTAAGCTGTACAACTTAAAGCAACTAGGGTACCTACACTAAGTATTACGTTGAATTAATCATTTGTCAATTATTATTTAAGAAAATTTAAAATAATCTGAAATAAAACCGTTATTTTCTTATAGCAGCCATGGTTCAGGCTGCACATTTTTATTTTTTAAACGTTATCGGACGTTCATGTCACTTGGGTGCGGACCTTTGCGGCGGTTGCTGTTTAACCCGTTAATCTCTGCCATATCATCAGCAGTGAGTTCAAAATCAAACACGTTAAAGTTTTCTTCTATTCTAGATGGCGTAACTGACTTAGGAATGACAATTGTGTTGTTTTGTAAATGCCAGCGCAATACAACTTGAGCCGGAGTTTTGCTATGTACTTCAGCAATTTTTTGAATAACCTCATCTTGTAACACTTCTCCTCCTTGATCAAGAGGGCTCCATGCTTCCACGAAAATATTATGTTTAGCGCAAAACTCTTTTAATTCATTTTGAGCAAGATACGGATGGCACTCAATTTGGTTTAAAACAGGCGTTACGTCACATTCATTTAACAAGCGCTCCAAATGCTCAATTTCAAAGTTGCAGACGCCAATTGCTTTTACTTTTCCGTCGTGATAAAGCTTTTCTAATGCTTTATACGTCTCCACATACTCATCATATTGAGGAGTAGGCCAGTGAATCAAATATAAATCGACATAATCAAGTCCTAATCGTTCTAAGCTTTCATCAAACGCACGTAGTGCATTTTCATAGCCTTGGTCGCTGTTCCAAACTTTTGTTGTAATAAAAAGCTTTTCCCGAGGAACAGAAGATTCTTTAATCGCTTGACCTACTCCTTCTTCATTTTTATAAATCATAGCTGTGTCAATAGACGTATATCCAACTTCAATTGCTTTTGACACTGCAGCTGCTGCTTGGTTATCTTCTACTTGCCACACGCCAAATCCAAGCTGAGGCATTTTTAAGCCGTTGTTTAATGTAACAATATTCATTTTACATGTCTCCTTTTTTGTTAAAAAGTTCAAAGTTTTAATGATGGTGCCAGCCGATCAGCATAGCAACCTGGCCCATTATAATGCCGACTGGGATTCCTGCAATCATGGCTCCAAATCGAAATTTAAAAGACCATGCCCTCGGTACAAGGGAAAACAAATAAATCATACTCATCGTTGCCATACATGTACTGCTAAAAAAACTGACGACAGTGTGTAAATTTGGCATTCCTTCTCCTCATTTCACTAGAACGTTTGCGCCTTTTCAATTTCATCATTTATCTTTTGTTCTAATGCCTATGTTTTCGCAGCCGACATAGTTACATTCGTCAAAGGGTTCCGTAATCCTGCTTCAATCAGCTAAAAATACTTTACCTACGTAACTTTTTTAATTAAAACGAATATGTGCTTTTAACTGAGAAGTTGTGTATAATTTCCGTATATACAAAATAATAAGAATCTTTTTATTTCAAAGAGAAACTGTACGTTCTCTGTAAGGCAATCATACATATTTGCAAGAGTTAACGAAAGGAATGGATATAAAAAATGGCGATTGAAAGAGTAAAAGCATATTTTAAACAATATGGCATGGAGAATCGAATTATTGAAATGGATGAGTCCAGTGCTACTGTAGAACTGGCAGCGCAAGCTTTAAAATGTGAGCCACAACGGATCGCAAAAAGTCTTTCTTTTAACGCAGAAGGAACCGTTTTATTGATTGTGGCAGCAGGAGATGCGAAAATTGATAATCGAAAATACAAAGAAGAGTTTGGCACCAAAGCAAAAATGCTTGGAGCAAGTGAAGTAGAAACGCTGATTGGTCATGCTGTAGGCGGAGTATGCCCGTTTGCTGTTAATGAAGGTGTTCACGTGTATCTAGATGAATCTCTGAAACGTTTTGTTACTGTTTTCCCTGCATGTGGAAGTGGAAATAGTGCAATCGAATTAACAATACCCGAACTAGAAGAATTTTCGAAATGCTTAAAATGGGTTGATGTGTGCAAAGGATGGAATGAGTAATCTATGTGAATGACGGTACAGATATAATTAATCAAGACACCAGCAGGCTGAAACAATTTCTCATTTCAGCTTGTTGATGTATCTAAACGAATTTATGAAACAACTTAACCCAACCTAGGTAAGAAACCCCTAAGAGAAATACAAAAAGAAATAGTAAAGGAATGTTCCTAGGGATAAAAAGCCAGCCGTCTAACGTATTCCACAGAAATTCACTTTTATTTGCTTTTCTCATCATTTTCACCTCAAGCAGATTTACTATTTTGCATTCAAAAATTCTTTTACATAGTTATATACAGTATCTTCAACTTATGAGCTTTTTTCAAGAAAAACGTGCACGGAAAATGGACTGAATGTGAATCCTTTTAATTTATACCCGTTATGTACTCATTCATCATCTTAGTTTCATCCGTAAAAAAGAAGAAGCCTACATTTTTAGATGCAGGCTTCTTCTCGTTGATTCAGTCTTTCCTTTGTTTGCCTAGTCAGGCCCTTTCGTTACGTATATCGGTTCATAACCAAAGTGCCTTGCGTGAGATACGAATATCTACTTTCAATTTGCGGTAATACATTTGCTGAAGTCGCTGTTAAGCCTTTCAAAACCAATCAGTCCCTTCAAACGCTAAGTATTTAACCTTTCACAACAACCATTTGCATGATAGCTGCTGTAGTATATGTGTACCCCGTATTTATATAGTAAAACCTAAAAAAACAATTTTTTATTACATGTAATTTTCTAGACTTTATAGCAAAGAAAAGTTAGATAGTATAGGTGAAAGAAGCACGACAGCCATTAGCGCCCTACTGTTCAGATTCACGCATTCAAAGAAAAATCTGAACTGAAATTCAAAAAATTATTTATTGTATGGTTTCATCAATTTTTTGAAACGCATCTTCAAGTGAAGTGTATCCGTTTGTTTCTCCTTCGTTACCTTGAACGGTCCATTCTTGCTTTTCGACTGCTAATTTCCCGTCTTTATCTTTTAGATAAGGTCTGTTAACCATAAACACATGATCATTCTTTTTTACTGTGTAGCCAAGATAATAGTGATTACCTTCTCCTTCCTCTTCATATACGGAGACGCCTTGAAGGTTATATTTGTTTAAAATGTCATCCATATGATGAGTCAGTTCACTTACAATCGCTTCTCTTCCTACATATTCCACATTTCATACCCCTTTTCATTTTGATTTATACTTAGCATTCCCTTGAGCATATTCAATTACACTATCTTTCAAACGTTGTATGAACAAAGCAAGTCAATATAATAGTCATTCATTACATAGTAATAAAAAAGCTACCTCACTATAATGCAATGAAAAAACATTACTAAGTGAAGTAGCTTTTTTGTTACCGAAATCTATAGGAAAACTTGATTATAGTTCAGTTAAAATAATCGGTTCACCATTTGTTACAACAATCGTATGTTCACATTGTGCTACAAGACTATTATCAGGTGTAACAAACGTCCAGCCGTCGTCTCCGCGTTCAATGATATGATCAGCCTTCATAGAAATAAATGGCTCTACAGCAATAACAAGACCTTTTTTCAAGAGGGCTTTATCCATTGGATCATAATAGTTTAAAATGTGGTTAGGAGCGTCATGCAAGCTGCGGCCAACACCATGACCCGTTAAGTTTTCAATAACAGCATATCCGTTTTGGTGTGCAAAGTTAGAAACAGCACGACCAATTTGATTTTGTTTTGAACCAGCTTTTACTTTTTTCATAGCTGCCCAAAATGCATCTACTGCAGCTTGACACAGCTTTTCTTTTTCTTCGTCTTGCCCAATAACAAATGAAATACCCGTATCCGAATAATAGCCATCAAGTACTGCGGATACATCCACATTTACTAAATCGCCATCTTTTAATACGCGGTCTCCCGGAATACCGTGAGCCACTTCTTCGTTGACACTAATGCACGTTACACCTGGGAAATTATATTCTTTTTCAGGTGCAGAAATAGCACCGTGTTCATCTAATATTTTTTTACCGATCATATCAAGCTCTTTTGTTGTCATACCTGCTTTTGCTTGTTTTTTCATTTCTTCGCGCGCAAGTGCAACGATACGTCCAATTTTGCGTAAACTTTCTAAATCCTGTTCGTTACCAATAATCATAAAAAAACACTTTCCTTCCTCGAAATATATATCCTATCCGATTTTATCATATTTTTATGAGGATTTTTCAAAAGACCTTTTAAGAACTAAAATGTACGATTAATTAGACTAGTAAGATATTTATCATATGCTAAACTTTTGGTTCTTAACCAATTAAATGCTCAAAAAAGAGGTTGAGACATACCTAAATCAAACGAATATAAAGACAGACAAATTGGATACATGAGCTGAGCCGCTTGTTACACCGCTGTTGATTTCCGTGCAAGACTTCGCTTTCCGCAGGCGGGCGATGAGCCTCCTCGTCGCTTGCGCTCCTGTGGGGTCTCATCCGTTCCGCTTTTCCTGCAGGAGTCTTCGCCCTGCTCTCCAATCAACAGCTAGAAGCACCTACATAGATGAAACCTGCGTTCACCACAACAAAAAAAATCCGAACGATTAATAAATTTTATTAATCGTTCGGATTTACCTTTAACTAAAATACTTTTATTTGGGTTGTTTCTACATGATAGGCCTTACACCTTCATCAACAAACTTATTTCCAGGTTTTTTAAGATCCAAATGGTCTCTTAATGTGTTTCCTTCATAGTCTAATCGAAACAAACCTCTCTCTTGTAAGATTGGTACAACAAGATTTACAAAATCATCTAAGCCAGATGGAAGCAAAGGAAACTGCAGCATAAATCCGTCCGCTGCTTTTTCCTGAAACCATCTTTCCATTTCGTCCGCAATTTGAATGGGGGTTCCTACAAAGTTATCTTTCCTTGCAGCACCGAAAAATCGCGTATAAAGATCTCCTACGGTAAGTTTTTCCCTTGCTATAATTCTTAGCATCTCATCAAACTGACTTTGGATGCCATTCACGGATGGAAACTCTATCTCTGAGGCAGGAGTGTTTAGGGCATACTTCGTAAAATCAACGTTCCCCATATACCCAGAAACGAACTTTAATCCTTCATACGGATTCACTAGCTTTTGTAAATCGCTGTATTTTTGAACCGCTTCTGCTTCTGTTTCTCCTATAATAGGGGAAATGCCGTGAAGAATATGTAAATCCGCTTCTGTTCTATTGTATTCAGAAAGCCTTGATTTAAGGGATTTATAAAAACTTTTGGCTTCTTCTATATTATCTCGGTGAGCAAATACCACTTCTGCCGTTCTTGCCGCTAAGCGCTGTCCCGGCTCTGAAGAACCGGCCTGAACGATAACTGGCTGTCCTTGAGCAGAACGAGCGATATTTAACGGCCCTTTTACAGAAAAATACTTCCCTTTATAGTTAAGCTCATGTACCTTATTAGCATCAAAAAACGCTCCGTTTTTTTTATCATATAAAAAGGCCTCATCTTCCCACGAATCCCATAACCCTTGAACAACATCAATGAATTCTTCTGCCCGTTCGTATCGGTGATCATGTTCCCAATGAGTATCACGGTTAAAGTTTAACGCCGTTTCACCTGTTGCATCTGCTGTAGTCACAACGTTCCACCCTGCCCTTCCTCCACTTACATGATCGACAGAGGCAAACTGGCGTGCTAGTGTATAAGGTTCATTGTAAGTAGTTGAAGATGTGGCAACAACGCCAATTTTCTCAGTAGCTGCTGCCATTGCTGTAATGATGACAACAGGGTCAAATCGATTTAAAATCTGAGGATGTGACTCTGCATTTACTGCTAAACTGTCGGCAATAAACGCAATATCAAATTTTCCTCTTTCGGCGGTTTGTGCAAGTTTTTGATAAACAGAAACGTCGATACTTGCGTTAGGCTTTGAATCAGAATGACGCCATGAAGCTACATGCATACCTGTGCCAATCAAATAAGCGGCAAGTTTCATTTTTCGTTCCTTGGCCATTTTCCCACCCCTATTTAGTCCTTATTTTGTTTCATACGTGTCTTTATACGTATTCAATTCTTTCAAACTAATAAACGTCGGAATATAATTTCCTTTGTATGTTTTTTTAATAAAGGCAGCCGTACTTTTGGATTGATACACTTTTACTAGCTTCTTTAAATACGCTTTATCCTGATCTTTTTTTCTTGCAGCGATGACATTAATATAGGGCTTCGCTGTTTTGTTTTCATGAATGAGTGCATCTTTTAAGCTTAGACCTGCTTCTACAGCTACACCGTTGTTAATAATGGAAGCGGCCGTATCTTGCATAACGCGGGGGGTGCTTGCAGAATCAACGGGAACAATCTTTAAATTTTTAGGATTGCTTTTAATTTTATCCTCTCCTCCGTTACCATCAAAGCCTTCGACCACTGTAATCAAATCTGCTTCTTGCAGCAAAACTAGTGCTCTTCCCCAGTTGGATGGGTCATTTGGAACAGCAATTTGAGCACCATTTGGAATGTCTTTTAATGATTTATATTTTTCAGAATAAAGACCTAGAGGCGCAATGATCGTCGTTCCAATTGGCACAATATCGGTTCCGTTCTTTTGATTAAACAAACCTAAATAAGCAACGTGCTGAAACGCATTTACATCTATTTCTCCTTCGACTAAGGCTTGATTAGGATCGTAAGCTGAAGAAAAATTCACAAGTTCTATATCCAGCCCTTGTTTTTTTGCTTTCTCTTTTATAAATTCCCACGTCCGAAGTTCAGAGCTTCGAATGCCTACTTTAATTTTAGCTTCTTTACTATTGGCACTGGATAAAGAATTAGAACATCCTGTTATGGTGAGGATGAACAACAGCAGAAGCAGGAATATCGGTTTTTTCATTTATAACTCCCCTTTTAAAAAGCTTGCTTCTAATACGTTCTTACACTCTTCTAATCTTGCGTTCTATGACGTTTCCTAAAGATTGAATACCTTGAACAATAATAATAAGAAGCACAACGGTGACTACAATCGTAATCGTGCTGAAACGCTGATAACCGTAAGTAATAGCTAAATCGCCAAGCCCTCCGCCTCCGATAGCACCGGCCATTGCCGTTGCTCCAATTAACCCAATTGTGACAGTTGTTAAGCTTAAAATAAGAGAGGGAAAAGCCTCTGGAATTAAAAAACGGAATATAATTTGAGCTTTAGAAGCACCCATCGCTTGCGCTGCTTCAATAATACCTTCATTTACTTCAAGCAAAGAATTTTCAACGAGTCTAGCCATATAAGGTCCAATATGTAAAACTAGCGGAACAATAGCCGCCGTTGTACCGATAGTCGTGCCGACGACGAATCTTGTAAACGGGATGATTGCTACAAGTAAAATGATGAACGGGATTGAACGAAAAATATTTACGATGGGATTTAAAATTGAAAAAATAACTCGATTTTCAAGAATATGACCCTTGCGTGTTACAACAAGTAAAATCCCTAAAGGAATTCCAATTAAAGCCCCGAAAAGCAGGGAAGCACTAACCATGTACAGTGTTTCCCACAAAGCCGCTAGTATCAATTCTTGGCTTACTTCTAACATTTGCAACCACCTCTTCCATTTTTATATTTTGCTGCAGTGCATATAGTTCAGCTCTGTCTATTTCTTCTTGTGTGCCAATTAATTCAATAATTAAATGCCCAAATGGAATGCCCTGTAACTCCGTAATGTTTCCAAGTAAAATGTTCACCTGTACATTAAAGCGCTTTGATAAGGTGGAAATCACAGATTGACCGGAATTGCTGCCGAGAAAATTAATCTTAAAAATCTTCTGATTTGAATTTGTAGTTTGTACTAATTCATACACGTTTTGCGGAATGTCATCTCGAACAACGGACTGAACAAAGTTTCTAGCAATTTCAGTACGTGGATTTGAAAAAATATCAAATACATTTCCTGTTTCAATAATTTTCCCGTCCTTCATCACAGCGACACGATTACAAATTTGCTTAATGACTTCCATTTCGTGTGTGATTATTACGATCGTAATTTGATATTCTTCATTAACTTTTTTCAGCAATTTCAAAATAGATTCTGTTGTATGCGGATCTAATGCGGAAGTTGCTTCATCACATAATAAAATAGAAGGGTTTGTGGCTAATGCACGTGCAATGCCCACTCTCTGTTTTTGACCTCCTGACAGATGATCGGGATATGCACCTGCTTTGTCTTGCAAACCTACAAAATGAAGCAGCTCTTCTACACGTAGCTTTATGTCTTTTTTTGGTTTTCCACTTAATATAAGGGGCATTGCTATATTTTCAAACACTGTTTTTGAATTTAATAGATTAAAGTGTTGAAAGATCATGCCGATTCTTTTTTTATTTTTTCTTAGCTCTACTTCAGACAACGTTGCTAAGTTTTCTCCATCTACTATGACTTCACCTGACGTCGGGTACTCCAGCAGGTTAATCGTTCGAAGCAGTGTGCTCTTCCCCGCCCCACTTAATCCAATTACTCCAAATATGTCTCCTTTTTGTATCGTTAAGTCAATGTCTTTTAGAGCTTCAACTTTCTTTGAGCCACTCTCGAATATTTTTGAAACACGTTGAAACTTTATCAAAAGAAACCCTCCTTTTCTTTCAAACTGTTATTCCTATTTCTTTTTTACTCCTATACTAGAAAGCTGGAACGACTGCGCCATCATATTTGTCATTAATAAACTTTTTAACCTTATCTGTAGTAAGTGCTTTTGCTAAACGTTGAATATTTTTATCATCTTTTTTCTCTTTCGTAGTCACTAAAATATTCACATAAGGAGACTCTTTCTTTTCAATAATTAACGCATCTTCAGTTGGTTTGAACCCGCCTTCAAGGGCGTAATTTGTATTGATAGCTGAAGCTTCTACATCATCAAGAGAGCGTACAAGAAGCGGGCCGTCT
Source organism: Priestia sp. 40 (assembly GCF_049368575.1). Lineage (NCBI taxonomy): Bacteria > Bacillati > Bacillota > Bacilli > Caryophanales > Bacillaceae > Priestia > Priestia sp. 40. The sequence continues at coordinate 30,269 of NZ_JBMPZA010000004.1, read as the reverse complement.
ACTGCAACAAAGTCTAGCTTCTTTTTATTCTTTGAAATATCTTCAACCGTATAAGAGCTACCACTAGGTTTCTTGTTTAATTCAATGATTCCATTAGCCTCGAAAAGCTCTAGTGCACGTGAAAAGTTCACTGGATCATTAGGAACAGCAACCTTTGCTCCTTTGGATAAATCGTCAATTGATTTTATTTTTTTGGAATACACTCCAAACGGTTCAATATGAACGTTTTTCACGCTGACAAGATTTAATCCACTGTCTTTATTCGTTTGCTCTAAGTACGGCGTATGCTGAAAATAGTTGGCATCTAATTCTCCATTTGCTGTTTGTTCATTTGTCTGTATGCCGTCTTTAATATTTACAATGTCCAACTTTATACCTTCTTTTTTCAAATCAGGTTCCACATACTTTAAAATTTCGGCATGCGGCGTGGAAGCTGCTCCCACTTTAAGAACTACATCTTCTTTCTTGTCACTATTTTGGCCAGATGCTTTTTCTTTATTTCCACATCCCCCCACAACAGTAATCACTGCTAATAATGCAAAAAGCCATACAAATTTCTTCATTTCTCTCTCTACCTCCACCATTTGTGATGTATTAAACATATAGTGTTAATCTTCTGCCACTAAAAAAGACAAAAACTCTGAGGGAATCCTCGTCATTTTTGTCTCCATTCGTCTGGTCGACTGTTCTATTTCCACTATATGTTTAACAAACATTTTTAAATCCGATAATTCCTATAAGAATTTTAAATCTTTTGAAAAATATACCAAACATCTTTTTAACTGTCAATTTAGTATTTTTAAACCTTGAGATTACATATTTTATCTGGGCTGGTTGTACTTAGGTGCTTCAATCGAGCATTAGATAAAAAGTCTAAAAAATCTAACCAAAATGTTTATACTGCCCAAAAATCATACTTTACAAATCGGAATAATTAACCTAATATAAACTTCATATTAATCAGGCCGCCTGGTCAACCAGAGGCTCTTCAAACGTATTGATAACTTTTGAAGAGCCTCTTTTGTTTCGCAATCTAAAGTTCACTGCCTACTGGATCACCAATGGCACCGAAAAAGCTTTTTAGCAGCTTTTTCGGTGCTTTTTTATTACTCGTCAAACAGAAATCAGTATCGGGAGGAATAAAACGATGAAAAAATTATGCTTTACTTTAACTTTGGCAATTGGACTTATTATGGCTTTAGGAGGATGCTCTCAAAGCTCTAGTTCAGAAAACCGAGATAGAAAAGTAGTCAAAGTTGCTTTGAGTGATGAAGTAAATCCGCCTTTTCTATTTACGGACGAACAGAATGAACCTATTGGATATGATATGGATTATTTAAAGCAGCTTGAAAAAAAGCTTCCAGAGTACAAATTTGAATACACCCTTGGAGAAGAAGAAACAAATTTGGTAGGTGTCTCGACGGGAAAATATGATTTCGCCATCAACTGGTTCTTTAAAAACCCTGAACGTGAAGAAAAGTTTCTTTATCCTGCACATGAATATGGTTATTCTTTAACGGCCTTAGTGACACAAAAATCACGGAATGATATCAAAACACTTGACGATATGGTAGGTAAAAAATTTCCACCTGTATCGGCTACGGGCGGATTGCGCGCTATTTTAAATGCTTATAACAAAGAACATGCCACTAAGCCTTTAACATTAGAAAGCATTGATAACCCTTCTACGGCAGAAAACTTAAAGTTAGTGGATAAAAGTAAAGCGGATGCTATTTTTTTAAACGTAACAACATTTAACGAAGTACAAAAACAGCTCAAATTAAATTTAAAAGTAGGAGGCATTGTATCAAAAGAACCAACTTGGTTAGTCTTTAATAAAAATAATCAAAAACTTGCTGATGAAATTGATAAAGCGACAGTCAAATTAAAAAATGACGGGACGCTAGAAAACTTGGCTGAAAAATGGTTTAAAGTAAATTTCTTTAAAGACTTAAAGTATATTAATCAACAAAACTTCAATTTTCAAGATTAAATGAGTATAAGAATTCATCATTAAGGCGGGGTGAGATATGATCAGTACTGATTTTCATGATTGGTTAAAACTATTGTGGCAAGTGGTAGATAAACTTCCTTTAACGCTATTTATGTTAGGCCTTTCTCTACTTTTTTCGTTGCTTTTAGGTTTCGTGATTGCCCTGATACGCATTCAAAAAAAGCCTGTTCTTTCTAAAATGGCTACCATCTATTTATCTTTTATGCGCTGTACACCGCTGCTTGTTCAGCTGTTTCTTGTATACTTTGGCCTTCCTCAGCTGCTGCTCCTTGTGCATATCGACATTAACAGCTGGAGTCGCATCACTTTCTTGGTGATTGCTTTTTCCTTACATACTGCCGCTCCTTTATCGGAAGTTATTCGTTCAGCATATCTCTCGATTGATAACGGCCAGTTCGAAGCAGCGTATAGTATAGGCATGAACTATTTTCAATCCTTAAGAAGAATTATCCTTCCTCAAGCGTTTGTAGCAGCACTACCTAATTTAGGAAATGCTACGATTTCATTATTAAAAGATACTGCACTTGCTTTTAGCATTGGGATTATTGATATTATGGGGCAAGTTCGCCTCATTTTGGGCAACAACTATGGAATAGGAATGTTTGAAATTTATGTTACGATTTCACTTGTTTATTGGAGCATGTGTATCGTAATTGAAATCATAGTCAGTAATTTAGAGAAACATTTTAAAAAAGGCAGGGTCAGCATCTCTAAATAGCCTGCACTAGTAAAGGAGTGAACATGATTGCCTATTATTGATTTGCGATTTGCTTTGGAGCAAACTCCTGAAGTCTTAAAAGGTGTGCCTTTAACACTAACAATATCGATCATTTCAATGGCGTTAGGAAGTATTTTTGGTCTTTTCATTGCGGTATGCAGAATATATAAAATTCCACTGCTAGAGCAAATAGCTGTTATATACGTCTCATTTATGAGAGGCACTCCATTGCTCGTACAGCTCTATGTATTTTTCTACGGAATCCCTATTTTTATAGAATTTCTAAACGAGACTCAAGGATGGCACTTAGGTGGGGATACTATTTCACCTTTAATTTATGCTTTAATTGCGTATACATTAAATACCTCTGCTTATCAATCAGAGGTATTCCGTTCTTCTATTCAAACCATTGACCGTGGTCAATTTGAAGCTGCATATTCAATAGGAATGACTACTTTTCAAGCTATTAAAAGAATTATCTTCCCCCAATCTTTAGTAGCTGCTATTCCTAACCTTGGAAACATTTTTATTAGTTTAATTAAAGCCACTTCTCTTGCTTTTGCAGTAAAAGTAGTTGAAATTATGGCGATATCTAAGGTCATCGCCAATGATGGGTACAGATATTTAGAAATGTATCTGGTCGCTTCACTTATTTACTGGATTCTTTGCTTTTTCTTTGAAAGGCTGTTTGTAGTCATTGAAAAAAAGCTTAGTTATTATGAATTAAGAGAAGAAGTGCGTTCAGTTTCTTAGTCCCCCTAGAAAAATCACCATAAACGGATTAAGAAAGCTGCCTTAGTACACGGCAGCTTTCACAATCCCTTAATCCACTATTTCAAATTTCACTTCATTAAACAAACTAGTAGAATTCCACACATTCAGCCCAGCATAACCTTCTGAAAAGGTAGAGTCCATCGTATCGATCACCAGCTTATCATTGAGATAAACTTGAATGTGTTCTCCTTCAGCCGTCACTTTTAGATGGTAATCCGTATTTGTCTTTAAAGCCAGCTTTCCCCCATCATCGTAAATAATGAGATCCTTGCCTATTCCGTCTCTAAACGCAATGAGCTTTATTTGATTATTCAGCACATCTACATTCGCAGCATAAGCATTGTTTGCCTGTTCATCCGAACGGAATACTAGCGCTCCTGCTCCTGTAGAATTTGAAACGGGATCGTCTAACACCTTTATTTTTGCCTCATATGTGAAATTTTTTGCTTCTTTTGATGATAAGGTAAAGGAATCTTCTTTGCTTCGTCCTTGTTTTCCGTTAATCGTATCGGCCCATAGTCCGCTAATATTCTTCCATTCAGATAAGTTTGTGTCAACAGGACTTTTATTCCAAATAGATTTTAATGGATACATCTTGAGAGAATTTAATTTTACAGCTCCTCCTTTGCTGTAAAGCTTTATTTTATTGCTTGAAAGCGTTGGAAAGAGCTGGTCTGTTATTACTGCAGTGCCGTCATTGCCAAATACTTCTGCAGACGACTGGTCTACAAACATATGAAGCTTAACCTTTCCGGCTTTTGGAAGCATGGGAGCAGAGTGTTTGCCTTTCACATTTTCACCAAAATCAAAACTTCCAGAGTTTGTTCGGTCAACAAATAATTGCTGCTTGTTTATGTTATAGCTGACTTTCGTATTTTCGCTGCCTTCTTTTTGAATTTGAAAACCAAATTCTTGTGCATCTGTATTTGAAACATCGAATTCTGCAATGATTTCATATTTGTTTTCCTGTATGCCTGAAAGAAGATTTTTGTTTTCAGTAACCATCAGATTCTTCAACACCTTTTTTTCTTGCTTATTGCGAATTGAATCAATTGAAACAGGTATTTGTTTTAAACGAAGCCCTTTTGCTGTGTTGGTGAGTTCTATTTTTCTTGGGATTGACATAGAGCTTCTCCAAGTAGTAGTTGGGGTATTGTTGGCATATTGCCAGTTGCTCATCCAGCCTAGCCAATACTTTTCTCCGTTATCTTCTTCAACACCGCTCCAATCTACAGCAGCATAAAAGTCGGCACCATAATCTGTCCAAAGCACTTCCTCTGGCGGGTTTTCATTTTTAAATGTTTTTCCGTCAAAATCACCAACAAAGTACTGCATACCTGAACCTCCAGCTGCCGCTCCATCATTGATACTGACTTGCAGTACCCATTTTTTCTTCGTGCTGTCTCCATCAACCGGCAGTTCGAGTAAAGTAGGACATTCCCAAATTCCTCCGTTGCTTCCGTGAGTTGAATTCACCCATTCTCCTGACACTGTGTTCCAATCTGAAAGCTCTCCGCCTTCTCTTTGTTTAGCTTCCTCTGGTTCTTTTGCTACACTATCTACTTTCTCCGGCATTTTTTCTGTATTAAATACATTCACATCATCTAGATTAATATGCCCCCATCCTCCTACAGCTTGATCAACGGCTTTAATGTACAGTACTTCTCCTATATACTTAGAAGCATCCCACACGTAGCGCTGGTACTTTTCATCTGCAAACTTTGTATTCGCTTGACGAATCAATTCTTTGTCGTCAGAGGCCCGGACTAAGGATACATAGCGATTTGCGGAGTCGTTTCCTCCTCCTATTAACAAATTGATTTCACCTGAACCGCTCAATTTAAAATAAGATGAATGTAATTCCCCCGTGGCATTATCGCCATCATGCTTATCAGAAAACCCCCATAAATGATACTTTCCCTTCTGTTCAAAGAGGCCGCTCCAATTTGCGGTGGCGTCCGTTACATGATCATTTGTGAATGCATTTCCTTTTATTGTTTTCCAGCCGGTGAGATCTCCTGTTTCAAAACTTTTATTTTTAATTTCCTTTTCATCCGTATCAATAAACTTGGTCATGTTAACGTCTTGGAACCGGACTGAAGATTGATTAACGTGTAATCCAAACAATCCTTTTGAAAAAGTTTCATCTTTTGCAGTAAGGGTGAAGTTATCGTCTATATGCAAATCAAGTTCATTTCCCGATGCAGTTACTTTTACTTGATGTGATTTGCTCGTATCAATTTTTTCGTTTGTTTCAGCAAGTACAGTTGAAATGCCATTTTGAAGCTTGACTAGTTTGACTGTATCCTTAGAAGCATCCACGCTAGCTATATATCCGTTTTTGGCTTCCGCGTCTGCTCGAAAAAGTAGTGCACCTGAACCATGGTTTTTATCTAAAAATGTCATATTTGACTCGTAAATAAACTGATCTCCCTGTTCTTCACTCATAATATATCCGTCGCTGTCAGATTTACCGATTTTTCCATCAGTAGTATCATTCCATGTTCCCGTAACAGGTTTCCAGTTAGATAGATTGGTGATGAAATTAGATTGATTCGTAAATTTAACATGACGAAAGACAGCTGTGGAATTCCATGCTGTTAGTCCAAACTGACCGTTTTCAAAAGATGCATCACTGCCTTCTAAAACCTGTTTTCCATTTAACAGTATCTTAAAGTGGTGACTGTTTGCTGCTACTTTCACGTGATACGCTTGTGACGTATCCAGCCTCATTGGCTTTGAAACAACGGTCGTTACGTTTCCTTTCTCTACTTTGTTAAGTGTTAAGAGGTTCTTTTCAGCATCTAAATTGACGGTATATGCATTTGTTGTATCTTTATCAGAACGAAAAACAAGGCCTCCTGCACCTTCGCGTCCATTCTTTTCTACAAGCGTAATTTCTCCCTCTAGAGTAAAGGATTGACCTTTTTGTTCAGACAAAGTATATGAATAGGCACCGCTTTGACCGTTTGCTTGAATCCCTCCGTCAGATCCAAACTCACTTGCGTATTTCCAACTTTTTAAGTCAGGTGATGTATAAAACATGATTTTATCTTTAGCAGCTAAAGACATCACCCACTGCTTGGTTTGGTCGTGCCAAAATACTTTTGGGTCGCGCCAGTCAGGAACTGGGGGATTCGGCATAACAGGATTTCCTTCATATTTGGTCCACGTTCTTCCGCTGTCCTTGCTGTATGCTAGACTTTGCACCTGCCCTTTACTGCCCGAGTGCGTAAAGATAGCTACCATCGCTTCTTTTCCAAACCCTGCGGTATTATTCCAATCAATAACGGCACTTCCTGAAAAGATCTCTCCGTTCTCATCTGGAGAAAGAGCAACCGGCAAGTGTTTCCATTTCACTAAGTCTGTACTAACTGCATGCCCCCAGTGCATAGGTCCCCAGGTGGTACCGTAAGGATAATACTGATAAAAAAGGTGATACTCCCCGTTATAATAGACCATTCCATTTGGATCGTTCATCCAGTTCGCTTCTGGAGAAAAATGAAATTGATTCCGGTATTTTTCTTGATAATACCCTGTATTATCAGCTAATACAGGGTATACAGAAAACAAGCTTATAGAACAAGCGACTCCAATCATTAATAACTTTTTGACGGTTCTTTTCATCTTCCTTTCCTCCTTTATTGGCATACTGGCTATGTAAAACACGTTCACCAGCAGATGCTAGAAGAATAGATGACTCCTCTTATTTATCAGCCTAAAAAGCCGATCCAATAACCTCCTATACCGATTAAGAAAATACCGAAAATAATAAGCAGCGGATTTGTACCTTTTCGAAGCATCCATGCTACTAATAAAGTTAGCGCTAAAGGTAGCAGTCCCGGTAGAATACTATCGAGTACGTCTTGCACGGTTTTCACGACAACTTTACCAGAATCATCTTTGATCCTAGAAACAACCACTGGTATATTAATAGTAGTCCATTTCGAAACCAATGCTCCCATTACAAAGAGTCCTAAAATGGACGCACCTTCCGTCAGTTTTTGAATTCGATTCCCTACTAAATCTTTTAAAATTTCTGTTCCTTTTAAATAGCCATATTTTAATCCATAATATTTTGTACTTAATCGAATGGCATTAATTAAGATGAAAAACAGCAGTGGCCCGGCAATATTCCCGCCTAACGCAAGAGATGCGCCTAGTGCTGCGAGAACTGGCCGCAGCGTTCCCCAGAAAATAGGGTCTCCTACACCAGCAAGCGGCCCCATTAATCCAATTTTCATTCCGCTGATAGCTTTTTCATCAAAATCTTTTTTGTTTGCCATTTCTTCTTCCATTGCTGCCGTTACGCCGAATATAGGTGCAGAAATCCATGGATGTGTATTGAACCATTCTAAATGCCGCTTTAGTGCTGCATTTCGCTGTGCCCCTGGTCCGTATAAACGTTTGATTGCCGGAATCATAACATAACAGTAGCCCATTGCCTGAACACGCTCAAAGTTAAATGAACCGAGTAAAAAATTCGAACGAATGAACATGCTAAAGATATCTTTTTTCGTTAATCTTTTTTCATTTTCCATCTCTATCCCTCCCTTAAGTTCGCCGTTTAGGCATCTAAATCATCGTCATCATCATATACTTGTTCGCTCCCTGTAGCTGCGGGAACGCCCGCCGGCTGCATTTGATTTCGCTGCTGCATTACTTGCTGATAAAGAAGTGCTAAACAAAGACCCAGCGCTCCAAATCCTACCAGGTTAAACCCTGTAAATGCCGCCAATAAGAACCCGATATAGAAAAAGGGCTTTAAATGAGGAATGTTCATCATATTGATAACCATGGCATATCCTACGACCACGATAATGCCTCCTCCAATTTGCAGGCCTTTTGTAATAACTTCCGGAATATTTCCGAGGAAAGTTTGCACGGCGCTTACGCTGATTAATGTAACAATTAAAGTTGGAATCATAACGCGGAGAGCCTGAAAACCCATAGCAGTAATATGCATAATTTCAATTCCTTTAAAGTTTCCTTCTTCCGCATACTTATCAGCTCGATGAATTAAAAATACTGTGATGGTACGAACAAAAATGGTGAGTACTTGCCCTGCAGCTGCTAAAGCTATAGCTACCGCAATGCCTTCACCAATCCCCTGACCAGCTGTGATAACTAAAATAGTTGAAATAACAGAAGCAATAGCCGTATCAGGTGCCATCGCCAATCCAACATTCATCCATCCAAGAGCCATTAATTCCAGTGTTCCACCTAAAATAATGCCGGTTTTTAAATCTCCAAGCACCAAGCCTACTAACGTGCAGGCAATGAGAGGACGATGGGATTGCCCTTCGTCCAACACGCTTGCGATGCCAGTTACCGCTGCAATGACTAATAATAAAATAATTTGTATGGAAGACATAAACTCATCTCCTTATTTGATTTTTGTTTCGTTTCTCAGTAGTTGAATAAAATTTTCACTAGAATCTGAAGGTAATTGGCGCAACTCAAGCTTTACGCCTAGTTCCTGCAGCTTCTCAAAAGCATCGATATCTTTTTCGGTAACGCTTACAGATTTGGTGATTTGTTTTCGGTCATTAGCAAAACGCATGCCCCCTACGTTTACTGTCTCAATAGGTACGCCCGCTTGAACAAGAGCGACAATGTCTGCGGGGTTTTCAAACAGCAGCATGGCTGTTGTATCCTGATAACGCGGACTATGAAAGGCTTTTGTCATTTTAGAAATCGAGACAGCGCTCGCTTTTACATTCGAAGGAGCCACAGAAAGTATAAGCGTTTTTCGCATTTCATCCGCTGCCACCTCATCTGAAACAATAATAATTCGATCTGCTGCATTTGTTTTGATCCATCTTGTTAATACCTGCCCGTGAATAAAGCGATCATCAATTCTTGCTAAAACGATTTTCATAATAATCCATCCTCTCCGATTTGGTTTGCTTGCTGGATTTTCTCCAAATGTTCACTGCACACTTGAAAACTTTCTTCATTCACTTGCTTTAATCTTCCTAACATCTCTTTTAACGTAACGTGTTCTCGCATGGCTAACACTTCTAACAGCATAGGCAAGTTAACTCCGGATACCATATCCGCTGTTTTATTTTTAAGGATATAGGGAGTAGCCGCATTGTAGGGTGTACCTCCGAAAATATCGACTAAAAAAAGCACTTCATTTTCTAAAGGCATTTCCTCTAGTGCCTGCTTATATTTTTCTTCAAGGGTTTGGATACCCTCTCCTTTTAGAAAAGGTACGGCTACTACGTGATTCTCTTCACCAAATATCATTTTGGAAGACCCTTCTAATGCTGGTGCGAAATCACCATGTCCACTAATAATGACTGAAATCATGTACACTTGCTCCTCTCTTTTACGTTCTACACTTATTTATTGCAAGTATCGTGCCAACAAAGAGTATTAAGCGCTTTCATTTATTTTTCAATACCTTTTTCTGTGTTGTTGATACAGGTTTCTTAAAATAAACAAACCTGTATCAAAACGTCATGCGTTTTAATACAGGTTTTTCTGTTATTTAAAAAGTGGGATAAAAAAAGAAACTAGTGGCATATAAATCAAACTAGTTTCTCAGAATTATAATATGATTTTTACATTTCATCCGCAAAAATGGTAGCAATAAATAATTTTTCATCTCTTGTTAAGGTAAGTTTCAGCTTTTTTTCGACGGCTTGTAATGTTTTTTCCGTTTTTTGATAAATATTTTCTAACTGATGAGTGATTTCTTCATCCTCTGGAAAAGTAAGAGGTTCATTTTTTATCATTCTTTCTAAAGCAAAGGCTGTATGCATCACAATTCGAATCATAACAGTGTTGCTTAATTCCATTTCTAACTCATCTTGTACGTGACTTAACCACTCTAACAGAATTTCACTTATGAGGTATGGATTAATAAATAGAAGGTACTTTCGCAAGTTTTCTTCGCAAAGTTCACGCACCACAATATTCGCTTCGGTTTTCTCGTCATCATAGCGTATCGTTTCTTTTGTAATTGCCTGTTGAAGTATCCGCTCTCCCTGCCCTTCAATGAGGACTTCTAATGATACATGAGGCGCATCAATCCTTGGATTTTTAGTACCTGCTGTTGCAACAATTTCATATTCTTTTTGAATTTCTCGAATGTTTGCTGCTAATTTAATAGAAGAAACGGTTAGAATTTTAATAGGTTCTTGAGATACTTTGCGTGAAATAATCGTTAAGATTTTTTCTAATTGTTTTGCTGTACCGCTTCCTGTTGTACAAATAGAAACAAGTGCTTTCTTTTTTCCAAACACGTGCTGCTGCTTATCTATAAATTCCATAAAGTCTTTTTGCACCGAATCAAATATGGCATATAAATTTAAGTCTAAATAATTTACTTTTCTAACGGTGTCTAACACCATAGACGTCGTCACGTTGCTGATTGTTTTAATCTTAGCCCCTGTTTTTTGTTCCAACTTGCTTTCTAACATGGCAAGCGAACCCATGTCCACGAGCATTAATACGCCTTCTCCTTCATCTACTGTCTTAATTCCTTGGATTAACCTATCTACAATCTCGACCGGAGATACCGTCAAAGGCACATCAATAGCTATAATAGGAGTGCTTCCTAAAAGCTCCGTAGCCACTTCTACCATAGAAGTGGCCGTGCTGTTTCCATGTGCAGCAACTACAATCCCCACTCGCTTATTTTCTTCTAACGTTCGAATGGATTGAATAACCATTGTGAGATAAATGACTTCTATTTCTGGCACGACAATGTTAAACCACTTTTCAATTCGATTTTTAAAAAGCAGGGCTACCGCATATTCTTTTGGATATGTTTCGCGAATTTCATCTATCTCCTTTGTATTTAATACGTCTACTTGTTTTTTTCGCTTTAAAAAGGAGTCCATATGCATACTTAAAAAATGAATAAATCTGCGATCAAATTTACAGTTCAATTCTTTTTCTGCTAAATGTTTTAATTCTTTAGTAAGTTGAATCACGTCATCTTCTACGAATTTCATTAAATTAGAACTCTGGCCATTTTTTTGATTAAAAAAGCTCCGAACATTCAAATGAATGTCGGTAAGAATATATTGATTGATGTCTTCTTGAGATAAACCTTCTTTTGTTAAAACATCTACTTTTTCTTCTATTAACTGATATAAATTAAATGATACGTCTTCCTCCATTTTTATTTCTCGGCTCTCCATAGCCGGAGAAATGATTGTTTTGAGGTTTACATATTCAGAAATTTTTCTGCTGCGCTCCATATTTTTACTATTTGAAATCCAATCTCGTTTAATATCGTCAGGCAAATCTCTCACTGTAAGTTCCACCATATGTTTACTATCAAGGTTATTTAAAAACCCATGTGCGCAAACGAGCTGTACATTGGACTTTAACTGCCCTACATTCCCGAATTTTTCAGTGTGTATTAAAGCATTTAATACATCAATGTGGACACTTAGCTTTTTATTAATTCGTTTAGCTTCTTGTTCTAAAAGAAACGTTGTGAGACGAATCTTTTCTTTTAGAGATCGCTCTTCTAATGACGGAATATGGATAGTCATCGGAATTCTTCTTAAGAAAGTTTGCAGTAAGGCTGAACCGGGATTTTCAGTTGTAGCACAAATAATTAATACTTTAGACGTTCGCTTATGATCTGTTTCCCCTAGGCGATTGTACGTGCCTTGATCAATGAGGTAAAAAAGCATTTCTTGGCCTTCAGGAGGAAGCCGGTGTATTTCATCCATAAAGAGAATGCCTTCATTTGCTTGTTCTACTAAACCTACTTTACTTTCAGTTGCTCCAGTGAAACTCCCTTGCTTATGACCAAATAACTGAGAAAGAAGTAATTGAGGATTATGGTAATAATCAGCGCAGTTAAAGGTAATGAACGGGGCATCTGTTTTTAGCCTCTCTGAATATAAGGCAAATTGATAGATTCGTTTTGCAAAAAGAGATTTTCCTGATCCCGTGGGGCCTAATAGCAGCATATGTAATCCGTTGGGCGGGTAAAGAACAGCAGCTTTTGCTTGAGAAATCGATTTTTTCAAACTGCCTGTAGCTCCAATCATTAATTCAAAAGGATTAGCAGGGAGAGCTTCTTCTTTTCCCTCATTAGATAGCTGCTCTAGTTTTTCTACTTCCATCTTATTCGTATCCCACTTTTGACGACAAATGGTTTCGACAACCTCTAGCGGAACGTAGCGAACGGGGAACATTTTAATTTTGATTACTTTTTGCATCCGGACAAGTTTGTTCAGTTCAAGACTTACATTAGATCTCTCTAAATCTAACTGTTCAGCAATTTCAATCGCTGAGCTTCCTTGTTTATGTAAAAGTTCCACTTCTGTAAACTCCTGAAAATTACTCAACAGCTGATTGTATACCTTATCAATTCGTTTCATTAGAAGCACCTTCTTTATTTTCAGTTCACGATCGGGAGGTTCTCTTTCAAAGAAATGAGGCATTCCCTACTACTACAAGTTATTTCATCTATAAGTACCATCATGTCATACTAATCTATGAAAGCGTTTCAAGCCATTATATGTAAATATATTAAGTTAGTCAACCTTGCATGTCAACCGGTTTCATTCTTAAAGTTATAGTCTGTCTGAATGTTTCATTTTCTTTGAATAACTGTGAATCTGTATATACTACTTTTTTATTTTACTTAGTACTGCAGTTACAGCATATTTTTGATTACATAATAAAACGAAAGAAAACAGCAGCAGTTGTCACCATTTTCTTTCGTTTTTTAAAATTATTTATCTGTAGTTAATTGTCCTTGTTGTAAAATACTATTTTTCACAACAGCTGTTTTTGATCCTTTAATACTTAACAAGAAGCTAGGAGCAAACGTAGAGTGTTCCTCTGAATAGAAGCCTCTGTTTGTCATGTAACTTGTAATCACGACATTGTCTCCTTTCACTTGTGGAACTGCAAAATGTGAATATGTGAACGTTTTGTCATTAGGATCGAGGTTCATATGTAAAACAAGTCCTGTATCATTTAGCGGTTTGTATTTTCCTGTCAGCGTATTTGATACGTATCCTAGCATATATACGTCATCTTGGCCGATACCATCAATGGTCATTTTAGACCCGCGAGAATCTGTGAATAAGTACCATTTCCCATCTTTTTTGAATACATTTGCGCGTTCAATTTCATCTGTTACCGTGTTTGAAGTAATCAGTGGATCCATTACTTTTTTTAAGGTATAGTCGTTATTTAGTTCTACAATGCCTAATGCGCCGTTTGCTAAAGAGGCTTTCTTCTTATTAGAACTCTGCAGTAATTTCTCTTTTTCTGATTGAAAAAATGGATTGTTTCCACCGTAGTAAGCTCGATTGTAAAGAGAATCTTCACCTTGATAACCATCTTCAGTTCCTGTGTTTGCTTCAAACACAAGGTATTTATGCCCTTTATCTTCTACATAGTGAGGATCTCTCAACGTATGATTATCTTCTGAACCATATGCGCCTTCGTCAATAAACTGCTGAATATTTTGATATTTTTTACCGTCACCATCAAAAATGGATTTATGATCTTCAACACCTTCAATTTTTAACGTATCTGCACTTGGCTGAGATACATTTACTTGAGCTGTTGTTAAGGTTTGTTTTCCATAGTTTGTACCTGAAAAATTAGTATAGAATAAGCGTACTTTTCCGTCTGATGTTAAAGTAGCAGATCCTGACCATTCTTGTGTTTGTTTTTTCAAATGAGGATCATTCGGTACAAATTTGTCACTGTCTTTGAACACTCTTCCTGCATTTTTCCAACTGTCAATCGACTCTTCACCCATTTTTTTATAAAACACATAAATAGATGTATCATCCGCATCTTTAGGATCACCTGCTAGTGCAAATACAACTTGGTAACCATGGTAGTTGGCTACTGTTCCGTCAGCATTTTGCAGAGGCCAGCTGTCCCATACGTCTAAGTCAATTAAATTACCCGATTTATCATACCCTTTTGCAGAGGCAATATTTTTGATTGTTGCTTTATCAAAAGCTGGAACTTTAAACTGTTCGCTTTTTTGCTGCTGAGGAATTTTCAGCATGTTATCACGTGTAATATGAGAAACTCTATAATTATTATTTGTATCTTTGTGATTGCTTTCAGCAGCCCATGTTTGAGATCCAGCACCTACTAACATAGCTGTAGCAAAAGATAATGCTGTTGTTCGCTTTGCGATTTTCTTAATGTTCATCTGTTTTCTCCCTTTTGTACAATACTTTTTCTTGTGTTACTCACAAGTAATCCATTTTCTATGTATCGAGAAGTCATATCCATCTGGCGAAATAACAGAACCGGTTCCATCACCTTTCCAAGATTACTTGGATAATATTGAAAAGTCAAATAGGTAAAATGGAGTGATCATACTCTTTTTTCTCCTTTTATTTTTTTGATTTAGTTATAAAGTCTTAAATCTTTAAATTTTTAATTAAATCGGCAAATTCATCATCATATTTAACCTACTATTCTTTTATAAGCTTTCCTACAGCTATTAAAGTAACAAATTTTCAAGAAAATATCGTTAATGTATTTTTTGTGAAATAGTGGAATAATTTATTATATAATAGTTTCTACTGGTAATAATAAGAGACAAAAGAATTAGGTAATACCTTTTTATTTCGATTCTTTTATACTATTAAATTTTATACAGCTCTTCCTAAGGAATCGCTATCATTTCAATTAATCAATAATACATTTTTCAGAAAATCAAAAAGGGCTCTTTATAAAGAGCCCTTTTTGATGTCATTTATGCTGCCTTTAAATAGCTGTTCTTATTTAAATGAATCAAGTTCCGCAGTACGTTTGATAAGGCTGATTAGACGGAGCAGACGGTGTACAATACTCTGGCTGACCCGGAGATTCATATGGGCTAGAAAGCACTTGTAGAAGGGTTTCCATGACGCTGTAGTCTTCTTTTTGTGCTGCGTCTAACGCTTCTTCCACTCGGTGATTTCGAGGAATGACAGCCGGATTATTATTTTTCATAAGCTCTTGTGACTCCGCTTTAGATTGTTGTTGTCTACCTAGTCTTTTCTGCCATAGCTCATGCCACTGTGCAAATTCTTCGCTTTCAAACAGATCACTATTTCCTATTTTATCGAAAGTTAATTCACGAAACGTATTTGTATAGTCAGCTTTATAGGTTTTCATTATTGTAAGAAGCTCTTGGAATAATGCTTCATCTTCTTTTTCTTCGTTAAAAAGCCCAAGTTTAGCCTGCATACCTGCCAGCCAGTTTTCCCGATAGAATTTTGGAAATTCCGTCACGGCGCTTTGCGCTATTTCAACTGCTTTTTCTATATCTTGATCCAATAGCGGTAATAAAGCTTCAGCAAATCTCGCAAGATTCCACCCTGTAATGCCTGGTTGATTTTGATATGCATAGCGCCCTTGTACATCAATTGAACTAAATACAGTTTCTGGATCATAGGTATCCATAAATGCACATGGTCCATAATCAATTGTTTCTCCACTGATTGTCATATTATCCGTATTCATAACCCCGTGGATAAAACCAATAAGCTGCCATTTAGCAACTAGGGTAGCGTGACGCTTAATCACTTCTTGAAGCAATGATAAATATTTTTTTTCATTCTTTTCTATGTGGGAAAAGTGACGTTCTAATGCATAGTCAGCTAAAGCTTGAAGGTTTTCGACCGTTCCCCATTTTGCAGCGAATTGAAATGTACCAAAACGAAGGTGACTGGAAGCTACACGCGTCAAAATCGCCCCCGGCAGTTCTTTTTCACGAACAATGGATTCGCCTGTTATTACGACTGCTAGGCTCCGAGTAGTTGGAATACCAAGAGCATGCATGGCCTCACTAATAATATACTCACGCAGCATAGGTCCTAGAGCTGCCCGGCCGTCTCCTCCTCGGGAATATGGAGTTCGGCCTGAGCCTTTAAGCTGAAGGTCTACTTTCTCACCTGAAGGCGTAACTTGCTCCCCTATCAGCATAGCCCGGCCGTCTCCTAGCATGTTAAAGTGGCCAAATTGATGTCCCCCATAAGCTTGTGCAAGCGGGAAAGCACCTTTTGGGACACTGTTTCCAGCTAAAATGCTAACTCCTTCTTGGCTTTGCAGCTGTTCTTTTTGTAACCCTAGAGATGCGGCTAAAGAGTCGTTAAATTTGACTATTTTAGGTGAACTTACTGGATTAGGATTAAGAGGCGTAAAAAAGATGTTTGGTAACTCCGCATAGCTATTACGTAAATTCCATCCTGTTTCTTTTTGATTAGTCATCGTATCTCCTTTTCTTTTTGTGTCTTAAAACATAACTCTTTTCTTTACTGATCGTGGTTTTATACGCGCAGTAGCCCTGCTCTATCCTGCTTTCTTTTGGGCATCTTAGAGCAGGGCGATTTCTCTTTCATTCATTATCTCTTTTACTATTATATCGTATTTGCTCGTACTTTTAATCTAAAGTGCCTTATTCATTTATATACCTCCACTTTGTTGACGAGCTATTAAATGCTCAAAAAAGAAGAAGTATTAATATACTTCTTCCTCTGTATTTTACCCCCAAATATCTTTTAAATTCCAATACGTTAACTCTTTTACGATTACGTCTCCTCCTTCAGTAAATAACTCAATTCCAAGCCTGCTTTCTTTTGGGTAAATACGGCTCGTCATGGTCGCTTGTCCTTCGTTTGCAAATACTTCAATGGAAGAACGATCCACAAATATTCGTAAAGCTAGTGTCTCACCTGCTTGTAACGCTACTTTCCTAACTCCATCTTCTTTTCCCGAGTGAGTACAGTCAAGCAATAGCTTTTGCTCATTGAGGTTATAACACATAAGCGTTTCTTCGTTGTTTATTCCACGAATTTTTATTCCTACTGATGAAGCTTGGCAGTCCGCTAAATCAAATACAGCTTGTATCTCTAGCAAGTCTTCATTTACTTCTACTACATAGCTTTCAGAAAGAGCTTTATTGGTTAGCATATTATATTGAGTCTTCCGAAGTGATGTAAGCTCTTGGACGGGGTTCATTAACACTTTATCCTCTCTTAAAGTTAGTTCTCTCGGAAGCGTTAGCGCACCGCACCATCCATCTTTTTTAGTTGGCATATTGGCTTCCCACATGTCCATCCATCCAATTGCAATTCGTCTTCCTTTATCATCTAAAAGCGTTTGAACAGCATAAAAATCGTGGCCGTGATCTAATTCAGTAAATGACCCATGATGAAATGTATTAGTTTTATAACTATATTCTCCAACTAAATATCCTGTTTGAAAAAGGTTTTGATAGGAATCGCCTTTTGCTTCTATCCCTTGAGGAGAAATCATTAAAACATGTTTTCCGTCTAACTCAAAGAAGTCCGGACACTCCCACATGTACCCTAGACTCCCATCGCTTTTAGCAAGGACGCCAACATATTCCCATTTTCGTAAATTTGAAGAGCGGTATAAGATAACACGTCCTTCTTGTTTCTTTGTTGAGTTTCCTAGAATCATATACCAGAAATCCTCGTGCTTCCATACTTTAGGATCTCGAAAATGATGAGAGCTATCTGCCGGTGGCTCAGCAATAACTGGGTTGACCTCTGCTTTTTCAAAGGTAATGCCGTCTTTACTAACAGCTATATTTTGGTTTTGAAAAAAAGTATCCAGTTCTTTGTCTATATAATTATGTCCTGTATAAATTAGCGTAAGCTCTCCTTCGTTATCCACGGCACTTCCAGAAAAACATCCATCTTTATCAAATGTATCTCCAGGAGCTAAAGCAATCGGTAAATGCTGCCAATGAACAAGATCTTTGCTTTTTACATGTCCCCAATGCATCGGCCCCCAATTCTCGTCATAAGGATGATGTTGATAAAAAACATGATATTCTCCTTTATACTGAACCAGCCCATTAGGATCATTAATCCAGTTCGCTGGCGCCATAATATGATAACCTAACCGATATTGATGATTTACCTTTTTCTCTGCTTCATTTAATGAATTTTGAGCTTGCTCGATTTTATTTATCGTTAACATTATCATATCCCCCTATATAATCTGCGTGTTTTCTTGTACATCTTTTCTTATAAACTTATGTTTTTTAGAGTTTAGTAGTGTAAACATGGAAATAACGTTAAATACCAAAACCATTCCACCCATAATTAAATAGGTACGAGAAAAACCTACGCTATCATATAATCCTCCCGCTATGGGTGAAAGAACGGAAGCACCTATTTGTGAAGCGAATTGGAATCCAACCAAATAAAGTATAGAAGATAGGCGCGTGTCAAAGTTAGCTGCCAAATATTTAAAGATGGCAATGAGCATAATAGGAAGTTCTAATGCATGAATAAGCTTCATCGAAGATATTCCAATTGGACCTACCACAAGTCCTGACCCAATAATACGAAATCCCATTAGAAATCCTGCTAAAATCAAACTATTTTTTGCACCGATCTTATTTACAATAAAGGGTGCTGCGAACATCATTCCAGCTTCTAAAAATACTTGAAATGAATTTAAGTAGCCAAATACTTGGTTACCTATCGATTCAGTAGGAAACAAAGATGCATAATAGATAGGAAATTGCTGATCGTATACTCCATATACGCACGTAACGCCAACAACATAAATCATAAAAAACCAAAATTCCTTCAATAAGAATAAATTACCTACATCTCTCAGCGTGACGGATTCAGCTTTTTCCATTTCATAGCTGCTCATTTCTACCTTCACAGAAAAAATAATAGCCACTAGGATAACCGCTGAAACGGATGCCACCCAAAAATTAATATGAGGATTAATATTAAATAGTTGTCCTGCAAAGAATGTAGCTGCAGCCCAGCCTAATGACCCCCACATTCTAGATTTCCCGTACTCAAATTTATATTTTCGGCTGACTTTCTCTATGTATGTTTCAATCGCTCCGATGCCCGCCAAAAACGCTACTCCTAAATATAATCCTCCAATAATAGCTCCTATTAACACATTGTATTGAAGCAAAGGTCCATAAACAAAAATATAAAATGGTCCTACAAACACTAAAAGACAGCTAATAAAAAATAAAACGTGTTTCTTTAAACCTATCCTGTCAGATATATATCCGTACAAAGGCTGCATACACAAAGCAAAGATAGCGTTTACAGAAAAGATTAAGCCTGTTGCTGATCCGTTCAACTTAATCTCTTGCCCTAACCAGATAGAAAATAAAGAGTAGCTTGACGACCACGTAAAAAAGAAGAAGAAAAAATATGCACTCAGCTTCCAATATAAACTTTTTGAACTTTTCATTTTAGTTACCCCTTTAGCTTAAGATATAAAATCTTTTATCTAACAAAATGAAAGCACTTTCAAATTTGATTTTATGTCAACCGGTTTCATATGTCAACCGGTTTCACATTTTATATTGAAAAAAGATGTATTAGGCGTAAAAGTGGGCTTTGTGGTATGTTTAAATTGTTCAATAAACCGTTTACAATCCTTACATAGATTTTATGTATCGAAATAAAACATATCGACTGGAAAGCTGCTTGCTTGATTGCATTTATTTTAAGGCTTTTACATAACTGATATATACTATAAAAGCAAGGTTTTGGAGAAATTAGGAGGAAACTAGATGAAAGCCAAAATTAGTGATGTAGCAAAAATTGCAGGTGTTTCACCGACTACAGTTTCTCGTGTATTAAATAACCGTGGTTACATAAGCAAAGAAACGCGAGAAAATGTTTATAAAGCAATGAAAGAAATTAATTATTTCCCAAATGATATTGCGCGTTCATTATTTAATAAGCGAACAAATTTAATCGGTATGATTGTCCCGCAAACGAGCAACCCTTTTTTCGGAGAGTTAGCCTTTCACATTGAAAGCATATGTGCTTCCCTTAACTACAAAGTACTTCTTTGTAACAGTCTGAATCGAATTGATAAAGAAAAAAAATACGTAGAAATGCTTATCAGAAATCAGGTAGACGGTGTTATTGCCGTTACTTATAACAGAGGTATTTTTGATTCCGAAAGTCAAAGCCTTCCTGTAGTAGCAGTTGATCATTATTTATCAAAAGATATTCCTACCGTATCTTCTGATAACTATTCTGGAGGAGAACAAGCCACGGAATTGCTTATTTCAAAAGATTGTAAGCATATTATTCATATTAACGGTCCCCTTAAACTTGAAACTCCAGCTAACTTAAGAAGGAAAGCTTATGAAAACGTGATGAAACAGTACGGAAAACAGCCTATCACGTATGAGATTTCAAATACCTTTGACCGCAACATTCAGCGAGAAACTATTTCTAAGGTTTTTGAAGAACATCCGGAAGTAGATGGTATTTTTGCAAGCAATGACTTACTTGCAGCTTTAGTAGTTGCTGAAGCACAAAAAAGAGGAAAAAGCATCCCAAAAGATTTAAAAATCGTGGGCTATGATGGAACGGAAGCCAGTCAGACTTTGTTACCTGGTCTAACTACAATTCAACAGCCCATTGAATCGATTGCTCAAACAGCCATTGATATTTTACTAAAAGAAATTGAAGGAGAATTTAGTAATGTCCCCCGTGAAATCTGTCTTCCAGTTAAGCTTCTAGAAGGGCAAACAACGTAAAAATACGTTTTTTATAAAATAAATATCAGTTTTTTGCATATTCTTCTTCCTTTATTCACACCTTAACGTTACAGAAAGGAGTTGAATACAATGGCAAACAATAAAAGCAGCAATAATAATGAATTATTAGTATACGGAGCTGAACAAGCAATCGATCAAATGAAATATGAAATCGCTAGCGAGTTCGGAGTAAATTTAGGAGCTGACACTACTGCACGTGCAAACGGATCAGTAGGCGGCGAAATCACAAAACGTCTTGTACAATTAGCTGAGCAACAACTAGGCGGCGGACGTTTCTAAGACAATTTCATACACACCATGACTTAAGGAAG
This sequence comes from Priestia sp. 40, assembly GCF_049368575.1. Taxonomy (NCBI): domain Bacteria; kingdom Bacillati; phylum Bacillota; class Bacilli; order Caryophanales; family Bacillaceae; genus Priestia; species Priestia sp. 40. The sequence goes on along the minus strand of NZ_JBMPZA010000004.1, from coordinate 8,910 downwards.
AATGGATATCCATTCTTCCTTTTCATATATTTAATTTCCATCTTTATATAAAAATTATTATTGCTCATCCTCTTTACTGACTGATTTTGTTTTTCCTTTCTTTAGTACAGCACTGATTCCTAAACAACAGACAGCTGCTATCCATCCGGAGATGAGAAAATAAACGGAAGTATTTGCAAAGAGTGTACCTATTAAAATAAACAGGCCTCCGAGAATAATAAAAAGGACGTGACCTTCACCATTTTTTTTCACCTTCATCACCTCTCCCCTACCTACGTATACAAACTACTGTTCAGATACAAAAGAAACTTCTTGATAAACAAGAAGTTTTCTTACGTCCGTTTCTTTTTCAATAGAAAATAAAGATGTTTTCTTTTTATTTATTCAACAAAACCACTCAATATTCTTCTCAATTACGTGCTATTCAATAATTTCTCCTGTTTTATACTCTTTCATAAATACATCAATAACATCTCCTGCTTCCTCGTTCTCCTCCTGCATTTGAACGAGTATTTCGTTTTGTGCATTTACCGAAAGAATTCTGACATCCGACATTCGGTTTATGTCCAGCTGCAGTTCCAAATCTTTGGCAACTTCATCAGCTTTTAGTGAATCTTTGATAATATATCTGTGACTTCTCACGACATTCGCTCCTTTACGTTATATGAACGAATATAGTTTATCCAAACTATCACTACACAATGACATTTTTTCTTATGTCTTTTATTTAAACAAAACAAAAAAACGGCTTTTATCAGCCGTTTTTTTGTTTTGCTTTTCGATTATGAAAAAGCATATTTATTTCTTTATTTGACCGTTCTCTGTCTCAGGTATCATACGTTTATTTATTCCGAATGCGTAAAAACTAATGACAACGAGAGCGAGGAAGATAACTCCTACAATAAGTGAAATACGCGTTTCATCATTAAACCACATGCCTACAAGCACCATTAGTAGAAAAGCAATGGTTACATAGTTCGTTACAGGCGCAAAAGGCATTTTGAAAGGATGACTATCCATTTCAGCACCTTTAGCTTTACGGAAACGAATTTGGCTGATAAGAATAATGAACCAAGGAATCATTCCAGGAAGCACGCTAGCACTGTATACATAAACAAATACATTAGGTGGAGCGATGTAGTTTAAAATAACACCAATTACTAATCCAATCATAACAGCGAGCGTACTGTAAATTGGAACGCCGTTGCGAGAAATTTTTGTAAAGAATTTAGGTGCTTGACCGTTTACACCGAGCGTATAAAGCATGCGCCCTGCACTAAAAATTCCGCTATTGCAGCCTGACATCGCTGCCGTAATGACTACAAAGTTAATGATACCTGCAGCTGCCGTAACACCAACTTTAGCAAATGTAGATACAAATGGACTTCCTAAAGAATCTAACTCATTCCAAGGATATACCGTCACGATGACGAAAATAGCTCCAATATAAAAAATTAAAATGCGCCAGATGATGCTTTGAATTGCGTTTCTTAACGTTTTTTTAGGGTCCTTTGCTTCACCAGCTGTAATCCCAATTAGCTCGACTCCTTGATAAGCTGCAATAACAAGAGATAGCGCGAAGAAAAAGCCTGACCATCCGCCTGCAAAGAAGCCTCCATGTGCCCAAAGGTTTGATAATCCGATTGCGTCTCCCCCGTTTCCAAATCCAAAGAAAATTAATCCAAGTCCTGCGATAATCATTAAAATAATCGTTACAATTTTAATCATCGCAAACCAAAATTCAAACTCTCCAAATGATTTCACTGAAACTAAGTTTGCTGTGCCTAAAATCAACATGGCGATAATACCTGGTACCCAAGCAGGTAGATGTGGGAACCAGTAATGCATATATGCTCCTACCGCTATAATTTCGGACATCCCTACGATTACAAATTGAAACCAGTTGCTCCACGCAGCCATATAACCTGCTAATGGATGAATATATTTGTGGCCAAATGTAGCGAATGAACCTGTGCTTGGTTCCATGTACAGCATTTCGCCCATGGCACGCATAATAAAGAAAATAAACATTCCGCAGATTGCGTAAGCAAGCAATACCGATGGACCTGTCCATTGGATGGTGCTTGCTGATCCCATAAATAATCCAACGCCAATTGTTCCGCCTAGCGCGATCATTTGAATGTGACGGGATTCTAAGCCTCTTTTTAGCTCTTTGTCTGCCATTCCATTTCCTCCTCCTAAACTTGTTATAGCTCTGTTAGGAAAGATACTTTTTGTGTCTGATGGAACAGCTATCGTTTTTAAAACCTTCCATTTTTACCTAGTACCTTTACAACTAAACTATTTTTTCTATTTTTAGCTATTCGACTGTATAATTACTTATTTTATAATAATAAATTTCCCCCAGAAACACAATTGTTTTTTTCAGAAAAACACTTAAGTAAACCATTTACCTTTGTCAAATCAGTCATCTTCGTAAAATAGTTTTTTATTTCAGTATAATTAAAATTTTATGAATATTAAAAATAAATATAGGCTCAGCTTGGATGTTGGAACACTCTCTTTCTCAAGGATAACAAAATGAAACCACTACTTAATCGAATAAATTCCTTTCTTATACTTTTACGTTTTTTCTTTCTTTTCTTAGGGAATTTATCCATAGAAAATAGAGATGAGGAGGGATTTTTCCATGTGGCAAGCTGCGATGTGGGGCGGAATTTCAGGATCAGCTGTCCTTCTTGGGGCTTTGGCAGCAGTTTTTTTACCTATCGGCAAAAAGATAATTGGTTATATTATGGCTTTTGGGACGGGTGTATTAATTGGAGCATCTACCTATGAGCTGCTTGGAGACTCAGTTCATAGCGGCGGGTTAAAAGTCACTTCTCTTGGATTCCTTGCGGGGGCTGTCTTTTTTACTTGTTTAGACTATCTAATTTCACGTCAAGGAGCGAATAAAAGAAAGAGGTCTACAAAACAAATGGCCGCGAATAGTTCTGGAATTGCTATATTTATAGGAACCGTAATGGATGCAATCCCAGAGTCAACTATGATTGGAGCTAGCTTAATTGAAAATGCAACCGTTAGCTGGCTTCTTGTTATCGCTATTTTTATAAGTAACATTCCTGAAGGACTGTCCAGTACGGCCGGTCTAGTAAAAAGCGGATTCTCTAAAAAGAAAATTTTTTTACTATGGGCAGCTGTTTTGTTCATTTCAGCTTTTAGCTCATGGACAGGATTTGTTTTTTTAGATCATGCATCTGAACCACTTATGGCTGCTATTGCTGCTTTTGCAGGCGGCGGTATTATTGCTATGGTAGGTTCTACAATGATGCCAGAGGCCTATGAAGACGGAGGGTCTATTACAGGATTGATTGCTGCACTTGGATTACTTGCTTCACTGATACTGGATCATTTTTCTTAATCGTCTTCATACTACTTTTATCGTTTCCAAGTAGAAAACAGAAAGCCTTCTACTTGGAGACATTTATCTCAATCACATCATTATGAATGTGTCTTCTTAATAAGTAAAATCATAGTTTTCCTTTATTTCCCGAGTAAAAGCTTTCCAATCCGTAGCTTCAAATTCTGCATTGCGTGCTTTTAACTCTTTTTCCATTCCTTGAATCTCTTGAACAGCTTCTATAGTTCTTTCACTTCCTGGCCCTACTCTCCAAATTAATTCTTTGTATTCTTGTATTTTCTGTCGCAGCGAAGCGTTATCCATTTCTACATATTTTGACATGTTTCTAAGCTCCTTTTTCTTATTTCTATTAACCATATCATATTTCATATAAATTTTTTTGAGATTAACTTTAACTTACTAAATACTGCTATACAGGACTTTGCGGCCTGCTAGTTTTGAGAAAAATCTAATTTTTAGAAAAAAATATAAAATAACCAGTTTAATCCTTTTTTGGCCGGGAAGACAGACTATGAATTCAAATTTATTAGGAGGGATGCAAGATGGCAACTAATAAAAAGAATGACAAAATGAGTCGTGAGGAAGCAGGAAGAAAAGGTGGAAAAGCTACTTCCAAAAATCATGACAAAGAGTTTTACCAAGAAATTGGTGAAAAAGGCGGAGAAGCTACTTCCAAAAATCAAGGTAAAGAATTTTACGAGGAAATTGGAAAAAAAGGCGGCAGATCCAGCAACAGCCAGCGTAATAATTAACTAATATTTGAAGTATATAAAAAACTCGAGGAAGAAAAGTTCCTTATAGATAGTAATAGTACAAGCTACAGGAACTTTTCTTCTTCTAACTAATCTTTTCCATCTCCTTACGGTAATGGGCTAACGATTCATCTTTGACGGATGAGAATAGCTCTGAATCAATAAAAGGAATCAATTTCTCTCCTATCTCCCAAGCATTACATTCGATTTGATACAAAAGCCATATATCTTCTGTTTGATCAAATTTTGCACTCAAAGATAAAAGGTCTTCATCTAGCGCATGACCTAATTCATGAGCTAAAATAATCCATTGATAAGATTCTAAACACTCATTTGAACCAAACAAGTGCCGACACTGTATTTTAATATCTTTGTCATATAAAAAAATAGAATGCGTGCTAGGGACATACTTTCCGCCTACACACCGCGTTCCAGGAAACTCATCTTCAATAACTAGCTTTATTGTTGGATCTACTCCATGAACAAGATCATGTAAATTCATAAAATCCCCCACTTCTTTTCTCCAAACTTTAACTTTTTTCCAAAAATACATATACAGATTTACCATTATGCATACGTTTATCTAAAATAACGTATGTATGGTTTTTTTTCAATATGTACACAGCTATATATAAAAAAAGCAAGCATAGCTGCTTGCTTTTTTATGTATGAAAGCGGTGCTTCAACTTTTAAATTGCCCACTTATCCTTACAGTTTTATATGTAAAATTTTATTAACGATAACGACTTGAATATTCGAGAATGCTGCGCAGCATTTGACGTGTACTCTGTGATTCATTTGTACGTTCTTTATATTCAAGAGGACGACTAGGCGTTGACTTATTTTCTTTTTTATACTGAGAATTTTTGTGTTCTGACACGTTTTTTCACTTCCCTATCTCTATTTTATCCAGAGCAGCTCAAAGCTGCTCTTTTGTCTGTCACTCTTTTATTTGTTATGACGGCTTACTTTTGCTTTTTGAAGCTCATCTGTATGAATATCGTTTGATAAAATACTTTTATTCACATTATCGACAGCTGCTGCACTGCTGCTGACTCCTTGGTTTGTGCTTTTATTTTGTTTACTCATTCCATCCACCTCCATGTGTAACGTCTATATTTTATGGAGTTATAAAAAGAAAATAAGAGGTAGTATTAGGAAAATGACCTTCTTTTCTTTTTGCTTGCATCCCTCACATTGAATAAAAAATAAAATCTCCATGTTTAACAGAATGCACCAGAAATAAATGTTCATACTATAGAGTAGAAATTCTGCATATTTATTTTGAAAATATAGGAGGAAATAAGTGTGAGTACAAATAGAAACACACTATCCATTTTTGCTTTAGGCGGCATTAATGAAATAGGAAAAAATATGTATGCCGTTCAATATGATGATGACATCATTGTAATTGACTGCGGCTCTAAATTTCCTGACGAAAGTTTATTAGGAATTGATTTGATCATACCTGATATTACATACTTACAAGAGAATCGAGAAAAAGTTCGAGCACTGGTTGTTACGCATGGTCATGAAGATCATATTGGAGGTATTCCTTATCTTCTAAAACAGTTAAGCCTCCCCATTTATGCAACAAGCCTTACACTCGGGTTAATCGATATTAAACTGCAGGAACATCACTTATCTGCTGAGACGGAGCTTATTGAAATCAACGAAGAGTCAGAAATTACATTAGGCAATATTCCGCTTTCTTTTTTTAAAACGAATCACAGCATTCCAGATTGTCTTGGAATTGTCTTTCATACGCCTGAAGGAGCTGTGGTTCATACGGGGGATTTTAAGTTTGATTTAACTCCTGTTAACGACCAATATCCAGATCTTCATAAAATGGCGAAAATCGGCAGTGAAGGTGTACTAGCTTTAATATCAGAAAGTACAAATGCTGAACGCCCTGGATTTACGCCTTCAGAAAAGCTAGTTGGCAAACATGTAGAAGAAGCTTTTCGTAAAGCAAAGCGAAAAGTGATTATTTCTACTTTCGCCTCGAATGTTAACCGCGTACAGCAAATTGTAGATGCAGCGATTAAAACGAACAGAAAGCTTGCGCTGCTAGGAAGAAGCATGGTTAACGTTGTATCAGTTGCGTTAGAGAAAGGGTATTTAACCATTCCTGAAGGAATGCTGATTGAACCTTATGAAGTACATTCACTTGCGCCTGAACGAGTCGCTATACTCTGCACTGGAAGCCAAGGCGAGCCGATGGCCGCTTTATCTAGATTAGCCAGCGGAAATCACCGACAAGTAGAGATTCTTCCTGAAGACACGGTCATTTTATCAGCAGGGCCAATTCCTGGCAATGAGCGTAATATCTCTCGTATTGTCGACAGTCTTTTCACACTCGGGGCTCATGTGATTTATGGTTCAGGAAGCGCAACAGGGATGCACGTATCAGGACATGGATATCAAGAAGAACTAAAATTAATGGCTACATTAATGAAACCAAAGTATTTTATCCCGATTCACGGTGAGTTTCGTATGCTTCATCACCACAGCTTATTAGCAGAATCCGTCGGGGTGGAAAAAGAGAACATTTTTATTATAAATAACGGTGATATTGTTGACATCAAGGGCGGAACAGCTGTTCAAACAAGAAGAATCCCTGCAGGCAATGTATATGTAGATGGGTTTGGCATTGGGGATGTTGGCAACGCGATTTTACGTGACCGCAAACAGCTTTCAGAAGATGGCATGCTGGTTATTGTGATTACTTTAAATAAAACGGAAGGGAAAATTGTGTCTGGTCCAGATACCATTTCACGAGGCTTTGTTTATACAAGAGATTCAGAGCAGTTATTGAAAGATGTTAATCGACAAGTGACTAAAATTGTAAATCAATTGCAAAAAGCGCACGTTCACCAATGGAACATTATGAAAAAAGAAATTAAGACCACCCTTGGACAGTTCTTATATAACCAAACGAAAAGAAGACCTATGATTCTTCCCATCATTATTGAAGTTTAATCCCTCCAGCAAAAACTGCCTTAGTCCCCACTAAGGCAGTTTTTCCCTTATAAATCCGAAGCTTAACCCAAAGTTAGAAGTTGCCTTCTGTAGTTTATGAGTAGGCACTGCTTTTATATGTATGGTTAAAAGTGTTAGGTGTATTTCTTCTTTTTTACCCCATTCTATAAGAGAGATATTTCACCGCAAATATCTTGTGAAAGTATCCTATCCTTGAGGTGATTATGATGAATGATAAAAATCATGTAGATCAGCATTCAGAACTATTCCGCCACAACTGGACGAGACCGAAGCGTTCAAAGTCCCAAGTAAATGGACATACAGAGATGTCTCAAACGAACATCATCTTGCGAAGTAATGCAAAAGCTCATCGTTGGTAAGGATACACTTCAACAAAAAAAGACGCGAACGCGTCTTTTTTTGTTATTGGCCGTCTGCTCCGCTTTGAGTTATCTTGCGAATATGACCATCTTCATAATTATTTTCTCGTAGCGCTTTTGCTTTGTCATCTACTACTTGTTTTTGATCTACTTGTGAAGAAGGAGTCTGCTTGTTTTTTGGCACGATCATAACCACCTTTTATTTTTGTAATTGTACAACGTGCATAGTGTCCCTCATAAAGATTAAATATATGTTAGCTAGCAGCTTCTTCTTCTTTCCACTTATGGCGCAGTTTTAAAATAACAAGGCTTATAACAATTAAAAAGCCTAAGCTTGCAAAGAAACCTGGCCTGCTTGCAGATTCTAACAGCGTACCGCTTACTGCTAGCAGGATTAATAAGAGGCCAACAGCTTGTTTTACTTTATCCCAAACGGTTTGTTTGATTAAGCGATGAAACGAAATTAAAATAAAAAACCAGTTATAAATCAGCATCAGTCCAGCTGCTGTTGTAATGTACTCATAAATTTTCCCGGGCAATAGCAAGGAAAGAACAATAGAAACAACTAATCCCGCTGTTGTTAAAAGTAAAGCCGGTAAAGGAAACTGCAGCTTTTTCTGTTTTTGTTTTGAAAACAATGCAGGAGCATCTCCATCTTCTGAAAGAGTGACAATCATTGTTGTTACGGAAAAAAAAGACGCTGACATCGTTGAGAAACCCGCAATAATCATTGCTCCATTAAAAACATGAGGGAAAAATGGAAGATGATATGTTTCTAAAGCCGTTATAAATGGACTTTGATTTCCATGAAAATCATGAAATGGCACAATTAAAATAGCTAAACTCAGTGAAACAATATAAATAATTCCAAGGAGAATAAGCATACTTCTTCCCGCTTTCGGTGCGTCTTCTTTTTTTCTAAACGAACCGTCATGATTCCCATGACTTCGATGCCGCCGAAAGCATAAAAGGCATAAAGCAAAGCGCCCCATAAACCTAAAAATCCATGAGGAAATACTTCACTTATCGTTCGCGGCACTCCTTGTTTGGCACCTTCATCAAGAAATCCAAATAAAGCGAGACTAGCTAATATAATAAACATTAAAATAGCAGCCACTTTTGTGACAGCAAATACATTTTCCATTCGTTCAAAACCTTTTGTTCCAATTAATACAACAGCAATGCCTAAAACAGCATAAATAGAGGCAAAGACCCACAGTGGAATATCTTCAAACCAAAAACGTGTAAAAAGAGATAAAGCCGTGAGTTGACTCCCCATGATCAGCATCTCTGAGCTCCAGTATACCCATCCGCTGCTAAATCCTGCCCATCTTCCATAAGCTTTTTTAGCATAGGAGCGAAACGAACCTTTTTGAGGATCTTGGGCACTCATTTTAGCAAGCGCCTCAAATAA
>NZ_JBMPZA010000003.1:0-1909 GCF_049368575.1 Priestia sp. 40 | reverse complement strand
AGGTAGTAGGAAGCGATCCGAATGGGGATTTGCTCACTTATCGTTTAGGCACTTCTCCAGTCAATGGAAGCGCCGTAGTAAATATAGATGGCAGTTTTATATATTCACCTAATTCTAATTATGTAGGTCCAGATTTATTTACGGTTATTGTAGAAGATTCAACAGGTCTCACAGCAGTGTCTATTGTAAATGTTACAGTTATCGACGTGAACAGTTCGCCAATTACAAGTGATGTTATCCTTCAGACTATAGAAAATGTAGCAATCAGCTGGGCACGTTTTTGCCGCAGGAATCCAGAGCGATAATTTATGAACTTTAGATGATTGGGTACTCCTTTTAATGGAACAGCTGTGGTAAATCCAGGTACCTTTTCACATACCCTGAAACCCTAATTTTATTGGTTTGGATTCTTTCACAGTGGAGGTAAGGGATAGTCGTGAGCTAGTGCACAATCTCTTGTAACTATCAGTGTAATTCGAGTGAACCAACCACCGATTGTCGTAGATTTATCACTCTCATCTGTACAGGTAAGTTTGCTAACAGGGCAAGTTCCTGCCTTTGACCCAGAAGAAGATCCACATAGTATATGGTCTAAAATTTAGCACCGCTTAATGGTACTGCCATTATTAATTCAGATGGAACATTTACGTACTCGCCGAACCCAAGTTTTGTAGGAACAGATTCATTCTCTGTTTTTGCGCAGAGATCCTCTTGGAAACCAGGGGTTTGGAACTATTACTGTAGAAATTCAGTCTCAAGATTTACCGATTAGCGCTGAAGGGCTAACTTTAACTACTTTACCAATATCAACCCGTGAGTGGGTCTATTGCCACTGTGCAATCTGAAGCAGGCTCTCCATTAAGTTATGCTGTAGCCATTCCGCCATCAAATGGAACTGTTGTATTAAATCAAGATGGAACTTTAGTTTATACGCCAAATTCTGGATTCACAGGAGAAGATATCTTTGATATCGTTGTTATAGATTCAGCTGGAAATCAAAGTATTGCTAATGCTGTTGTGACAGTAGGTATAGGAGACAGGATTTCAGTGGTAGATAGTGAAATGAATCATTCAATACGCCAGTTTCTGGGCAAGTAAGTGCTAGAAATTGAGTGGAAACCAATTGTTTTATACGCTTACGTCTAATCCAAATAGTGGATCTGCCATAGTTAACCCAAAGGAACATTGATCCATACGCCAAATTCTGGATTTTTTGGAACAGATCAATTTAAAGTACTTGTAAGCGATGTTCTTGGCAATACAGCTGTTGCAACTATTTCTGTTGTCACTCAGGGGCCGATAGAACAGGCGCCAATTTTAGCTAATCAAGCACTATCAACAACCGAACAGCAGCCTGTAACAGGAAGTATTGCAGCTATTGACCCACAAGGAGAAGCATTAACTTATACCTTACTTGGCGGACCAGTGAATGGAATTTTAATACTAAAACCTAGATGTACTTTTACGTATACACCAAATCCAGGATTCGTCGGTACGGATTCTTTTACAGTGTCTGTTCAAAATGAACGGGTTTAATGAGCTACTACGGTTCAAATAACTGTTACACAATTGGCTAATCAAATTGTAGCCAGTAATACCATTGTTCGAACAGTAGAAGGGCAATAGTGTAAATGGTGGCACTTTCAGTTCGAGATCAGCTAAATAGGTGACTAACCTACAGCATTAACATCTTCCTTGCTCAGGAACGGTTATCTTAAATCCAGATGGAACGTTTGTTTATACACCAACTCCTGGTGTAGTGAACTGATCAATTTGACGTTCTGGTTCAAAATGATCAAGGAGATCAAGCAATTGCTTCAGTTTCAATTATAATTGATCCGGTTCAAAGTACTATTACACCACAAGACATCACAGTACAGACTCAGCAAGGTGTAACTGTCTCAGGGAC
>NZ_JBMPZA010000002.1:0-23766 GCF_049368575.1 Priestia sp. 40 | reverse complement strand
ATTAATATCCAACATATGTTATAGTTGCAGTCATTACTTCAGATTTCAATGTATTTGAAGGCAACCTCACTCTCCTATGACAAAGATGAGGTTGCTTCTTTTATTTTGAAATTTGTATGACAACTTTTATTTTATTATGTTACACTAGGGTAGCTAACGACCTAATCTAACCTTTTCTTTTGCTTTTGCAAAGTAAAATTCCTAAACAAAAAAGAGCAACCTTATCCAATGCCATTTGAGATAGGGTTGCTCTTTTTATTATTACAAAGTCAGTAAATACATTTCTAATGACCGATGGTACCTTTAAAAATAGAAAAGCGTTTGTTTTTCATAATATGTATAACGCTTACACAATTAAAAACAAACTGGTAGAACTCGCTTTCCTTATAATTAAGCAGTTAAGTATAATCTAATATTTAGTTGTATTCGATACAATTCATTTAATAACAGGTCCAAAAATTGACTTGCTTCAACTGTATTTTGACTTGTAAATCCTTCTTCAAATGCAAATTGAATCATTCTTTCTCTTGTTGTTTCAATCTCCATTAATAGAACATAGATGATTACCCCGTTATACCATGTCAACTCACTCATCACCCATTCATAAGATATTTATCTTTCTAAGTCATGATCTTGGCGCTTTGATTGCTTTCCAATCCCACGAACATATTGAAAAAATGAAATCTGCTTCATCTTCTCTACATTCTTATCAATCCAATTTAAAGCTTTTTCCTTTCCAGGCTTTCAATGTTTTATTCTCTTCTTTTAATTCATGAATCTGCCTATTTGCATAATCAAGGTTCTTCTTTTTGGCACATAATCCTTTATATAACCAGAGATTTCATCTTCGTTAAGCTCTCATTCAATTCATTTGTCTGTACAAGCTCTTTTTTCGTTTTCTCATGTTTCTGCTTCTCAATTGTCAAATTATCGCTTAGAGAGCTTATATGAGCCTCGTATTGCGTATCTAGTTCTCTCTTAACCTCATCTTTGACCTTTTCCTTTTGTTCAGCTGAGAAATCACGCACAAGCTTCTGGCGCATTTGTTTCTTCGCCTTTTCCACTTGGCCGTCTTGATCCGCCACATATACCTCTAATTCTTGCCTTGTCTCATCCAAATCATTCTTCAGTGTCTTGTTCTCTTTTTCATAGCGATCAAGCTCATGGCTCAACGCATGCGTGCGCTCATGCTCGGCCGCCAACGTTTGTTGAAGCTCTTTTGTGAGACTCATCAGCTCATGAAAATCTGTTTCCTCCACTTTCACTTTGGAACCCATGACTGTCTTGGCCGCCTCTAGTTCAACAGGTTGGCTACATAACTCTTCAATGCGTCTTTCACTGCGTATCTCAACGGGTGGTGCTGCTTTCAACTCCACTAAATTATCCATCTGTTGAAGCTCTTTTTCCTTGTGAGCAACTAGTTGCTGCAGATCCTTGAGCTCTTTCTCACGTTCTTGTTTTTTAAACTCATGCACACTTTTATGCTGAAGCTCACTCGGCTCACCACGCTCAATGTCATAGCCACGTTTGTTCATGTAGTTGTGAAAATCATCCTGAATTCTACGAATCTTTGTTTTCCCATGGAAGTACTCTTTCGCCGCCAAGCGCCGATCATCCGTAATCGGAACAAAACCCACGTGCATGTGTGGCGTGGTTTCATCGTTATGTACGACGGCATATAAAATATTCTGCTGGCCATACTTACCGGCTATATGATCCAGTGATGCTTCAAAATATTTGCGCTGCTCGTCTTGCGACATCGCATGCATATACTCCGGACTAGCCGATACAAAGAATTCTGCCACCAGGACTGCATCATTCCGAATTTTTCGTTTCACACGGGTGGCCGTCATCTTCTTAATTTCTTCATGGTACTTAATTTTGTCCTCGTTCACAAAGTCATAGTTGAGCATTGTTCTGGTTGAATCGATGTCTTTATTTTTACTGTTCTCGCCTTCTCGTTGGTTGTGTTTCTGGATCCCCAATATTGCGTCTTTGTGGAACTTTTGCATGCGGATAATCCCATATTTGGCCATCCCTCCATCCCCCATTTCGACCACTGTACTTGGGTCTAGCATACCACAATTTGAGATTTGGTGTAACGTACTACACCAATTTTTCATCTTCGATCAAATTGGGAGCGCGCTCTACGAGGTGGCGGTCGGATTCCTCCCTGTGTTTGGCTTCGCCAAAATAAAGACATCCTCAACGGATGCCCTTTTTCATCAAGACCGTGGACGCCGTCCACCACCTGTAAGGGGAACTCTTCCCCTTAACCCCATCTAAAAAACTCCCCCAACCCCCTCACTTTTTGAGGGGGCTCCCTCGCCGGTTGGCGTCAAACAAACGCGTTTGTTTGAGTTCCAAGAGGGTTTGGGTCTTGCTGAATCTATCAACTCCTTAAATTCTCGACCTCACGGTCTTGCGATTTATCGTTGACAGACCTTTATGCTAGATGTATAAACACTCTATTTTAGAAAATACTGATGGGTAACTTATAGATAGGGGTTTATATGATATATGGATACAATAATTTTGTGGTTTTTACTTTTTTTAGGCTTTATTTTGTTTGGTTTTATTTTCAGAAAACCACCTATTCACTATTGGCTTTTTACTTTTTTACTGACTTCTTACTGTTCAACTTTCATTGGCGTTATTGTGGTCGAAAAAGGAATGCTTGAATATCCGATAAGATTGTTAGCTAATTACTTTGAATCCAGTATTTTATATGAATATCTCCTGTTTCCTATTATTTGTGTATATTTTTGCCAACACACTTACGATTCCACGTATAAAATTTGGGTGATTCAAGCTATTTTTTATAACGCTTTTTTTACATTGGTAGAAATCATCTTGGAACACTATACAGATTTAATTCACTATTATACGTGGACATGGTTGTATACATTTATCAGTACGTTTGCCTTAATGGTCATCATCAGAACGATTGTTCAATTTCTTCCTAAAAAACCTACATATTCGTAACAAAGGCCGCCCATTATATATCATCCTATAAGGCGGCCTTCAGTAATTTCTATTCATTGTTTTATGTCCCATGATATGTCGTCACCATTTTTATGTGTCACGCTCTGATATGTCATCTCTCAGGATCGTTGATATAACTGTATTTAGAGCCTGATTCCCCGACATATCAGCATACTTAATTTTTACTTTTAAATCTAATACCATTAGCAAACGTAAAGTTTTCTTTTACAAATTGAAAACCGTATAAAAGTAACGATTTTACAAAAAATATAATCATCACTCGAGGTCTGCTTAATCTCACATAAGAAAAGACCCCTAACTTTTTCAGAAAATCTGAAAAAGGAAAGATAAAGAACAAATCCGTGAAGAAATTAACAACTAGATATTTGAAGAAATGACCGTACGTATATTTTAAAATCCATATGGATCCAATTAAATATTGGCCCCACAAAAGTGGTGTTTCACCTCGAGCTTTTGGAAACAATCGCTCATAGAACCACCACCACTTTCTTTTTTCAGCAATGTAACTTTCTACTCGAATTGTTAACGTTATAAATAGACTAGCTGCCCAAAAACGTTTAATTGATTTTTTGCCTAGAAAAGGCACGCTGAGCCAAGGTACAAGCATAATACACCATAACCAAATTCTTGGATGTTTTGTCATTCTAAGAGACCTCCTGTTGAATAAATCATTTATAATGTCTCCTTGAAATAACAAAAATATCAAATATCAATATGGATTTACTAAAAGACAAGTTGCAACAGCTTGGCCGCCTAAAGAATAAAAAGCAAGAGGCGTAGCCTTTTGCTTTTTAAATATCTATCATTTATTTACATGTGGTCGGTTGATCAACGGATAGAATAGCTGGTTCAACCTTAGCATTTGTCATTTGTTCTTGAACAAAGATCCATATAGCAATGTTTATGACGACGGCTACCAGTAGAAAACTTCTATTTTTGTTAATAAAGGTTTCCTCCTTCAAGTCATAGTCACAGTAAAAGCTACCCATTATATATCATCCTATAAGGCGGCCTTCATTGTATGTATGCTACATGTATATTCGCATATTCATGATAATATCTTTTAAATCTCAATCTGTGCGGCCGCGCACAAAAATAAATGAAAACAGGAGAATAAGAGAAAAAACTTCTCTATAGCTACATGATTACTAACGTAATCGAATGTATCTATAGGAAAGTGTCTTGAAAATCCCATGTAATTAACCTTTATGTCTAAAGAAAGCTCACAATCACCACTGTAATAAGCATCAAAAGAATATACCATATACGACATGTTATACTACATAAAAGAAGACACCTTTAAGGTGCCATTTTTCAATGAATCTTCTCTTATATCTTATGAAAAGCATAGTACATACTGTACATATGTCAGAACTTATATTGTTTATAAGACCTGCAGTAAATTAGGCTTTCCAAAACTCCCACCACTTCTTTTTTTCTTGAGCAGCAGCAAGTTGCTTTCTCGTCTCCTGAATTTCACGTATATGACTCATGCTTTGCTGATCCATACGTTCTACTAACTTTTTATTGAATTCCATCTGTTCTTGTAATTGCTTTTTTATTTCTTCAATACTTTGAGCCATACCATCAATTTTATCTTTGAATTCATGAGCTTGAACGGCCATCTGTGCAGGTTGCATGGGGGGCATTCTTTGCCGTGCACCATAGCGCTCAACAACTTCTAAAGATGCTACTTCTTTGGTTTTTCTTTGAACTTTTACTATTTGTTTAAATAGTTGTAAAGCGTTTAAGTCATGTTTAGTGAAAGCCCGACTATCATTCTCTCCTTTAACAAACTTATAACCTGTGGCCTCTAATTGAATACACCACTTTCTTAAAGTGCTATCTGATACTTCTAGCTTCTTTGCAACTTCACTAGTCCAATAAGCTGGCTCTTGGCCAAGCTTTGCATCTGACATGCCGTTCCCTCCCGTGCACGCATAGTTATATAAATAGTTATACTTTTCATTTAAAATGTCCTTTAAAGAATAACAAAGAACGCCCCCCATGCACATCATTTTTCTGCTTGCACGGGGGGCGTTCAACCCCGTGCAAGTACTGATATATCAACATTTATAAGCTGTACTATTTTATTAAATCATATTTAGATTAAAAAGAGATGCACGCCCCCCGTGCATGCTATTTAATCTAATTTTGAGTTATAACTTTACCCGTGCAACCCCCGTTCGTTTTGGGGTGGCGTGCTGGCTAGGGGTTCGGGGACTAGTCCCCGTTTGTGTAATCTATTTTTAGTAAAATCACCAACTGTGGACGTCTGCTCTGGCGGTTCGGCAGGTATAATGGCCGTCACAAGCCGATCATCTTAAACTTCGTTTTGGGTATGTTCGGCTTGGCGATATAACCAACCCTGCCGAAATTTGAAATACAAGGAGAAAAGAGTGGAGATTTTTTAAGCGTTTTTCTTAAAAAATACTACTCGAACCTTGTATGGAAAATAGCCATTCTGATTTGTTTTTTCTAACGAAAAAAATATAAAAAGACCCTTGCAATTCTACCAGCGAATTGCTATTTAATATAGAGTGAGAAGAGAAGACTTTTTAAATATGGCTTTAACACTTGATACTAAAGGATTTTAGTCTAATTCCGTAGTAATGAAAAATCATTACTTTGGTAATGAAAAATCATTACTACGAAAATACAAAAAAAAGAACCTTTTTACAGGTTCTTAAAATAATCTAATAGGTAGATTTTTTAATTCTTTAGGTGTTTTTCTAAACATAGCTTTTAGTGTTCCATTTATATTGTCTTTATCTCCAGAAAACATAATGTGAGGATTAATGAATAAAGCATATGCCCTGACATTATTATCTTCTATTCCGCTTTCTGATCTTGCTAAAATACCTTTATCAATCAACCCTTTTATAATCGGATTTACATTTTGTTTCTTTTTTCCTAATATTTCTGCAAGATCACTTTGAGTAACGGGAAGTGAATTAACTTGTCTAGAATCATTAACTATACAGTTAGAAGAAAATTCAACATTAGGAACTAAATCCATTAAAAAGTTTTTCTCTGCAGTAGTTAAGTATTTTATATCCCTTAAATATAAAATATTTTCTTGAATCAACTGTACAAACCTCACTTTATTCTTAATTTTTCTTTCCGGAACCAACTTCATTCCCTTTGAATTAGCTTTGGCTTGAAGTTCATTTGCATAGTTTAATTCTTCTTCACTTAGAACTTTACCGTTTTCAATTTCTCGTAATCTAGCTTTTTTTTCGGCTTCTTGCAATGCTTTTTGCATTTTTAAATTCCTCCATTTAGTAGTGGAAGGAACTAACCTAATTGTGTTAGAATACATTTATAAAGTTATGTAGTTGAAGGTTAATCCCTTCTTAATATTTTTTAGAGAAAGTCCTCGGAGTCGTCGAAAACTTGAGGGCTTTTTCTTATGTCTAATTTTCTACCAAATCCTACATTTTTGCAAACCCTATTTGTAAAATAAGCAAGAAAACTCACCTAAAATGTAGATGAGTTTTCTAGTCTAATAACCCTTTTTCTTTAAATACTTTTCTCAAAGCTTCATTCACCAATTCAGATTTATAACTCTTAGGAGCTCGATCAATAATACTTAGCACATCATCATCAAAATAAAACCCTCGATATACTCTTTTAGATCGGTCTTTTGGATTTTGTAGCAAGATATCAATTGCATCTACTTTGCTAGTAGTCGTACTAGCTTTTGAAAGATTACTGCTAGTACTTTCACTTTCATTCAGATAGCTAGTACTAGCTGCTACTTCACTGTTAGCTTGCTTTTGTTCTACTAGTGCTTTACTGTTTTTAGAAATAAGGGTATTAAAATCAACTTCTAAAGGTTCGGGTTCTTCCCCAACATAACGATAAACACTTTGCTTACTGTCCCATTCATATCCTAGTTTCTTAATTCTTAATTGAATGGTGCGAGTACTTACATCATACTGATCAGCTAATTCTTTAATGGTGATTTCTTTCATCATAATTCCATTTAACATCTTTTTTACTAGCATCATACTGTCCTCCACTTCCATTTTAAAAGTATAGTACTAGTATTCAAATGCAAGATGATATTTCCTGCTATAACTTCTCTTACTTGTTAACATAAAACATTCTTCCGGAACACTTTACTAGCAGTGGTACTAGCTTTTTAAAAGCTAGTACTTTCACTTTCATTCAGATAGCTAACACTAGCTGCTATTTCACTGTTAGTTTACTTTTGTTTTGCTGTTTTTTGAGATAAACGTACTAAAATTAAGGTCTAAGGGTGCTGGTTTTTCCCAAATATAACAATAAACACTTTGCTTCTTGTCCCACTCATATACCAACTTGAAAAAGGTCTCAATACCTTTATAAACTAAGATAGCAAATAACACATGAATTTATGAGTTCATGTGTTATTTCTGCTTTATATGAATTAAAAAATATATTGAGCGCAAACTAGAAAAGATGTAACCCTTAGCATAGATGAATGCACATTTATAAAAGAAAAAATCACTTTGAGAAATAAGTGATTTTTTCTTTTTTGAAAGGAATAAAAAACATGAAAAATCTATTTAAATATCTGTTCTTTTTGATTGGCGGAGCAATTTGGATTAGCGTTTTAATATTTTCTATTTACACTGATCTTGCTAATGTTTACGGCTATAACCCCGCACGTATTGAGGAATAAAGAAGTAAAAAAACTCAAAACTATAAAGAAACATAAAAATAAACAACCTGAATATCAAAAAATACTTTGAGCAAACTATTCATGATGCCTACTAAAGGGCGTCTTCCACTGCAACCTTATAAAAAAGAAAGATGTCCTCCCTGACATCTTTCTTTTTTTATGAGCTACTTAAAGCATAAAATTCATTAGTTTAAACAAACTACTCATGATGATTAAAGTCATCAATAAAAACATAATTTGCACTAGAAGTAACTGTTAAGAATTTTGATTCTAACAGTTACTTTAAACATTTAAGAAATAAAAATTTACTGCTTTTGATTATTGGCTGCTGAAGAATTTATATTATTGTCTTTATCCTTTAAGTAATTATTTATATTTATTGTACCATTTACATTAATGTTTCCATCTTTACTGCAATAGTTAATATCCATATTAAAAATATTTATTTGGTATGACATCCTCATATCTCCTCCTATCATCTTGTGAGGCATTGTCTTGTTTTTTATCACTCTCTGTAGAATCAGTTTCTTCGTCTTCATTGCTTTGTTCTTCACTTTCCTCTTGAATCTGTCCAATTAATGAAATAACAGATCCAATTGCCTGAATCCAACTCCCAACAACATCTAATGACCATATAGTATTATCTTCTTCTTTTTCAGATGATTCTTTGTTATCTATATAACTGGACTTCAATTCATTTACGCCACTTAAAGCTTGAAGTGAATTCCCAATGACTTGAAGCAAATTTCCAATGATATTGTAGATTTCATTTATATTTGACGTATCTTGAAATTCATCTCCCAAAGCAGTAGCTCCACCTAAAGCTTGAATCCAATTTCCACTAATAATCAGTTTCTGTTGTGTTGTATCTTTAAAATCCACAACAAGCCCAGAAATTACGGTCACATTCCCAACAGATTGAAGTTCATTTCCAAGCCTCTCAAGGTTCTCTTCTCCTTGTCCATCAGCCTCTAGAGCATTCCCTACAGCCTGTAGTTCATTCCCAATCAAATTTAAATCTTTTCTGAAACTGCTTCCTAATGAACGGAAGGGAGTACTGCCTACAGCAGCTGTAACGGTTCCAATAGCTGCTAACCAAGCACCAAAGATTTCTTTTAACTGATTATCCATAATGATCTATCCTGTCGTTAAAGACATACTTTCTGATGATAAAAAGTACCCATTAGAATCTAAAATACAAAGGGTACTTTTAAGAAAAACAAAATATAAGGATTCTAGGGCAATAAACTTAATACTAAGAGCAAAGTATAAGCCTATATTAGTGTATTCTTTAGTAATCATATAGGTAACTTGCCTATACGAATAAAACTTCACTTTTCGAGAACACTATCCAAGATGATTCATATCATCATCTCGCCTAGCATAATCCATGAAAAAACTCCTGAACAGGCACCAGGGGTTTTTTCTATCTTTAGACTGGATATCACATACAAACCTAGTTATCATAATGGACTTCATTAGCAACAAGCTTTAAAATTCATCTCGTATAGTCGAACAGCTGAAATCAGTAATATTTAGTAGGAGTGATTAGTAATTTGGGTCAGTTTTTTTGTCAGATTTGCGATTCTGAATTTAAAAGCTATAATAAAAATGCAAAATATTGTTCTCAGAAGTGTAAAGGAAAAGCATATATCAAACATTCAATTAAAAAATGTAAAATTTGTAGAAAAGAATATAAACCAATACGAGCTACAAGTAAGTTTTGTTCTCTTAAATGTTGTGCTACAGATAAGAAAAATACAATTGTTCTTATACCCTTTTTTGTATCTATGAGATATTCTAATTTGACTACTAGTTTAGACCTTGAACATTTTTTATATTAGCTCCGATAGTATACATTGAAGCATTTCATACCCTTTAATAAATACAGATTTACTATTTAAAGTTCGTATACCTTTTACGAATTTTGAACAAACTGTTGAAGATACCTGAAGTATCATTTTCAACGCAATATCTCGATACTTAGAAAAAAACTCCCTACCACATGGGGAGTTTTTTTCTTTCTTATAATTCAAATTCTAGTTGACACATGTTTGATTTTTTTATTTTTTAAATTTATATAACTCATTGTATTTTCATCATATTTTCATTTTTCTTTTTTATAATGTACTTTGTAAAAAGAAAAATAATCCGTTCATCAAATATAAATAATACAAATCGTATGATTAGTTAAGCTCACTTTGCTAATCGTACAATTTTTGATCATAAAAGATAAAAAGATCTCTATGTAAAAAAATTCATTCACAGACACTACTTTTTGTGAATGAATTTTTTTATGAAGAGAAAACTACTCAAGACGCCGTGAGGCATCAGCCAATACCCTTGTAATAGAGCAGAAAAAACCTACCTCTTTGGATTGGAAAGAGATAGGTTTTTTTCTGTTTTCAAAGTGTATACTTCATACATTTTTAGTTAACATATAACGTATTATAGGCACAAAAATAGGCTTTAAGTTCTCTTAAAGCCTATTGTACTTACCCTTCTTCTTTAAAATCCTTTTTTATAGTCCAAAACGTTTTCTTTAAATCATCATAAAAAAACATCGTTAAGAATCCTAATATTGTAACACCAGCTGAAAACGCTCCTAAATCTAAAAATAATCCTACAAATACAAGGATAATTCCAATCACAAAACCAGGATCTGATAAATCCTCAATTTTATTCTTTTTTTGATCGATTACTATTTTTTTCTGAAAAGAACGATCACCTTTAATTAGTTCATCTAACGTCACATTATATAAATCACTTAGCTTAATAAGATTTTCAATATCGGGATACCCTTTATTATTCTCCCACTTATATACAGATTGTCTAGATACATTCATTTCTTGGGCCAATTCTTCCCTAGAAAGGTTTTTTTCTTCCCTCAGTCTTTGCAACTGTTCTCCCAATTCCATATGCCCTCACCTCTTATGTACCACTTTATAACATTTATGGTAAAACCACCACAAACGCTTAGTAACATCGTGTAAACCATTGGTTAACAGAACGAAAATGATAGAAATAGCTTCCAAAATCGTTTAATATACACAACAACTTTACATAATCCAGATTCTCGGAAGAAATGATTAAAGTTATCTGCTAAACTCAATGATAAAGAGTATTGAGTTTCATTCGAGGAGGACATATAAATAGTGAAGAAGCTTTCATATCCATTCCAGCCAAAGTCAAACAGATATCTTATACCTGGCCAATTTTGGCCAATCCCTTTAAGTAACGGAACATTTGCTTGCGGTAGGGTATTAGAGGTTAGTTCTGAATACAATAAGGCTTTTATTGCTGGCCTTATGGATTGGATAGGGAATGAGCCACCTACAAGTGAAGATTTAAGAGGAAGTAGCATAATTAAGCAAGGTGACGGACATATAAAGATGATCCAAGAAACAGCGATAGATGGTATGATTTTTGGTCATAGGGATCTAGAATTAGACAATTTAGAGGTAGCTTATTTTAGGTCACAGGAGATGTTTGAAGATAATTGTATGCTGCAAAAAGGATACAAAGAAATTCGACCTATAACAAAGGAAGAACATCAAAAGTATAATACTCTTTCTACATGGGGCTACGGTGTCATCAAATTTAGTGCTGAAGATATGTTTGTTAAGAAATAAACATGAATACCATATACATTGCTAGTTTACATAAAGTCTCTTTCCGGAAGACATCACAAAAAGGAACCCTTCTGGGAGTAAGGGTTCAATCTAGGACGTCAATATACTTTATGCAGCTTTTTATACATCCTTGATACATCAGCGTTTTATCTTGAGGTGAATAAAAGCCGAATGTATAAAAAGCGCACCTTTTATTCATATGCTTAATTTCTATAAATTAGCATTAATATCCAACATATGTTATAGTTGCAGTCATTACTTCAGATTTCAATGTATTTGAAGGCAACCTCACTCTCCTATGACAAAGATGAGGTTGCTTCTTTTATTTTGAAATTTGTATGACAACTTTTATTTTATTATGTTACACTAGGGTAGCTAACGACCTAATCTAACCTTTTCTTTTGCTTTTGCAAAGTAAAATTCCTAAACAAAAAAGAGCAACCTTATCCAATGCCATTTGAGATAGGGTTGCTCTTTTTATTATTACAAAGTCAGTAAATACATTTCTAATGACCGATGGTACCTTTAAAAATAGAAAAGCGTTTGTTTTTCATAATATGTATAACGCTTACACAATTAAAAACAAACTGGTAGAACTCGCTTTCCTTATAATTAAGCAGTTAAGTATAATCTAATATTTAGTTGTATTCGATACAATTCATTTAATAACAGGTCCAAAAATTGACTTGCTTCAACTGTATTTTGACTTGTAAATCCTTCTTCAAATGCAAATTGAATCATTCTTTCTCTTGTTGTTTCAATCTCCATTAATAGAACATAGATGATTACCCCGTTATACCATGTCAACTCACTCATCACCCATTCATAAGATGTTAAATTATTCATTTATCTAACATTAAATGGTTTTAATCTCCATATCAATATTATTTTTTCACAAAATTTATATTTAGCATTTAAAAGAACAAATTACGAAATGAAATACAGGTACCAAGGTATCAAAAGTCCTCATATAAAATTCAAAAATAATAAAAATATGGACATTCTTCTAAAATATGTTACACTTAACACTCGCATTTTTTATAGGTATTTCCTTGAGAGGTATATTCCCTTTTTTTATAGAGCCGCCTCTCCTCTATGTCGTGTGTGTAATTCTATTCACTATCCCTATTCAAAGGTGAGTAGAACTACATATTCATTCTTTTTCTCTTTGCAAAACCATGCTATTATTTCATAAGTAACACTACATATTGACCATCCTATAATATGTTTTTAAGTATGTTTTGTAAGGCCTTTGACCAGCTCTTTAACGAGCTGGTCCTTTTTTAACCTTAATACGATTGTTATTTTTGAATCATTATATAAGAGAATTTATATTGCTTATTAACAAAGGGAAAATATAGTCTTTATGGAAAAAAGATGATATTATTGATTTAGAACTGTTTTTTCGTTACGTGTTGTACGTTTGAGTCCTGTAAAAAAGCTATCTTATTCTATGCAAAGACACTGCCCATAGAATAAGATAGCTTTTTTTATGTATATAAAACTATTTATTTTTACTCAAAGCTTTTAAAAATAGTTTGTATAAAAAAGGAGCATTTTTATGTTAACTAAATACGAACTCCTATTATTCAACAGAGAGCTTTTATTATTGATAGAACAACACTCTACCTGTACCGATTCTAATATAAAGGAAACCCTCTTAACTCAAATTGCTCTTATGCTTGCTGCTCTTAGCTAAATCTATTTATCTTTCTAAGTCATGATCTTGGCGCTTTGATTGCTTTCCAATCCCACGAACATATTGAAAAAATGAAATCTGCTTCATCTTCTCTACATTCTTATCAATCCAATTTAAAGCTTTTTCTTTCCAGGCTTTCAATGTTTTATTCTCTTCTTTTAATTCATGAATCTGCCTATTTGCATAATCAAGGTCTTCTTTTGGCACATAATCCTTTATATAACCAAGATTCATCTTCGTTAAGCTCTCATTCAATTCATTTGTCTGTACAAGCTCTTTTTTCGTTTTCTCATGTTTCTGCTTCTCAATTGTCAAATTATCGCTTAGAGAGCTTATATGAGCCTCGTATTGCGTATCTAGTTCTCTCTTAACCTCATCTTTGACCTTTTCCTTTTGTTCAGCTGAGAAATCACGCACAAGCTTCTGGCGCATTTGTTTCTTCGCCTTTTCCACTTGGCCGTCTTGATCCGCCACATATACCTCTAATTCTTGCCTTGTCTCATCCAAATCATTCTTCAGTGTCTTGTTCTCTTTTTCATAGCGATCAAGCTCATGGCTCAACGCATGCGTGCGCTCATGCTCGGCCGCCAACGTTTGTTGAAGCTCTTTTGTGAGACTCATCAGCTCATGAAAATCTGTTTCCTCCACTTTCACTTTGGAACCCATGACTGTCTTGGCCGCCTCTAGTTCAACAGGTTGGCTACATAACTCTTCAATGCGTCTTTCACTGCGTATCTCAACGGGTGGTGCTGCTTTCAACTCCACTAAATTATCCATCTGTTGAAGCTCTTTTTCCTTGTGAGCAACTAGTTGCTGCAGATCCTTGAGCTCTTTCTCACGTTCTTGTTTTTTAAACTCATGCACACTTTTATGCTGAAGCTCACTCGGCTCACCACGCTCAATGTCATAGCCACGTTTGTTCATGTAGTTGTGAAAATCATCCTGAATTCTACGAATCTTTGTTTTCCCATGGAAGTACTCTTTCGCCGCCAAGCGCCGATCATCCGTAATCGGAACAAAACCCACGTGCATGTGTGGCGTGGTTTCATCGTTATGTACGACGGCATATAAAATATTCTGCTGGCCATACTTACCGGCTATATGATCCAGTGATGCTTCAAAATATTTGCGCTGCTCGTCTTGCGACATCGCATGCATATACTCCGGACTAGCCGATACAAAGAATTCTGCCACCAGGACTGCATCATTCCGAATTTTTCGTTTCACACGGGTGGCCGTCATCTTCTTAATTTCTTCATGGTACTTAATTTTGTCCTCGTTCACAAAGTCATAGTTGAGCATCGTTCTGGTTGAATCGATGTCTTTATTTTTACTGTTCTCGCCTTCTCGTTGGTTGTGTTTCTGGATCCCCAATATTGCGTCTTTGTGGAACTTTTGCATGCGGATAATCCCATATTTGGCCATCCCTCCATCCCCCATTTCGACCACTGTACTTGGGTCTAGCATACCACAATTTGAGATTTGGTGTAACGTACTACACCAATTTTTCATCTTCGATCAAATTGGGAGCGCGCTCTACGAGGTGGCGGTCGGATTCCTCCCTGTGTTTGGCTTCGCCAAAATAAAAAAAGACATCCTCAACGGATGCCCTTTTTCATCAAGACCGTGGACGCCGTCCACCACCTGTAAGGGGAACTCTTCCCCTTAACCCCATCTAAAAAACTCCCCCAACCCCCTCACTTTTTGAGGGGGCTCCCTCGCCGGTTGGCGTCAAACAAACGCGTTTGTTTGAGTTCCAAGAGGGTTTGGGTCTTGTGAATCTATCAACTCCTTAAATTCTCGACCTCACGGTCTTGCGATTTATCGTTGACAGACCTTTATGCTAGATGTATAAACACTCTATTTTAGAAAATACTGATGGGTAACTTATAGATAGGGGTTTATATGATATATGGATACAATAATTTTGTGGTTTTTACTTTTTTTAGGCTTTATTTTGTTTGGTTTTATTTTCAGAAAACCACCTATTCACTATTGGCTTTTTACTTTTTTACTGACTTCTTACTGTTCAACTTTCATTGGCGTTATTGTGGTCGAAAAAGGAATGCTTGAATATCCGATAAGATTGTTAGCTAATTACTTTGAATCCAGTATTTTATATGAATATCTCCTGTTTC
Organism: Priestia sp. 40; assembly: GCF_049368575.1. Taxonomy (NCBI): domain Bacteria; kingdom Bacillati; phylum Bacillota; class Bacilli; order Caryophanales; family Bacillaceae; genus Priestia; species Priestia sp. 40. The sequence goes on along the minus strand of NZ_JBMPZA010000002.1, from coordinate 8,622 downwards.
CTATTATTTGTGTATATTTTTGCCAACACACTTACGATTCCACGTATAAAATTTGGGTGATTCAAGCTATTTTTTATAACGCTTTTTTTACATTGGTAGAAATCATCTTGGAACACTATACAGATTTAATTCACTATTATACGTGGACATGGTTGTATACATTTATCAGTACGTTTGCCTTAATGGTCATCATCAGAACGATTGTTCAATTTCTTCCTAAAAAACCTACATATTCGTAACAAAGGCCGCCCATTATATATCATCCTATAAGGCGGCCTTCAGTAATTTCTATTCATTGTTTTATGTCCCATGATATGTCGTCACCATTTTTATGTGTCACGCTCTGATATGTCATCTCTCAGGATCGTTGATATAACTGTATTTAGAGCCTGATTCCCCGACATATCAGCATACTTAATTTTTACTTTTAAATCTAATACCATTAGCAAACGTAAAGTTTTCTTTTACAAATTGAAAACCGTATAAAAGTAACGATTTTACAAAAAATATAATCATCACTCGAGGTCTGCTTAATCTCACATAAGAAAAGACCCCTAACTTTTTCAGAAAATCTGAAAAAGGAAAGATAAAGAACAAATCCGTGAAGAAATTAACAACTAGATATTTGAAGAAATGACCGTACGTATATTTTAAAATCCATATGGATCCAATTAAATATTGGCCCCACAAAAGTGGTGTTTCACCTCGAGCTTTTGGAAACAATCGCTCATAGAACCACCACCACTTTCTTTTTTCAGCAATGTAACTTTCTACTCGAATTGTTAACGTTATAAATAGACTAGCTGCCCAAAAACGTTTAATTGATTTTTTGCCTAGAAAAGGCACGCTGAGCCAAGGTACAAGCATAATACACCATAACCAAATTCTTGGATGTTTTGTCATTCTAAGAGACCTCCTGTTGAATAAATCATTTATAATGTCTCCTTGAAATAACAAAAATATCAAATATCAATATGGATTTACTAAAAGACAAGTTGCAACAGCTTGGCCGCCTAAAGAATAAAAAGCAAGAGGCGTAGCCTTTTGCTTTTTAAATATCTATCATTTATTTACATGTGGTCGGTTGATCAACGGATAGAATAGCTGGTTCAACCTTAGCATTTGTCATTTGTTCTTGAACAAAGATCCATATAGCAATGTTTATGACGACGGCTACCAGTAGAAAACTTCTATTTTTGTTAATAAAGGTTTCCTCCTTCAAGTCATAGTCACAGTAAAAGCTACCCATTATATATCATCCTATAAGGCGGCCTTCATTGTATGTATGCTACATGTATATTCGCATATTCATGATAATATCTTTTAAATCTCAATCTGTGCGGCCGCGCACAAAAATAAATGAAAACAGGAGAATAAGAGAAAAAACTTCTCTATAGCTACATGATTACTAACGTAATCGAATGTATCTATAGGAAAGTGTCTTGAAAATCCCATGTAATTAACCTTTATGTCTAAAGAAAGCTCACAATCACCACTGTAATAAGCATCAAAAGAATATACCATATACGACATGTTATACTACATAAAAGAAGACACCTTTAAGGTGCCATTTTTCAATGAATCTTCTCTTATATCTTATGAAAAGCATAGTACATACTGTACATATGTCAGAACTTATATTGTTTATAAGACCTGCAGTAAATTAGGCTTTCCAAAACTCCCACCACTTCTTTTTTTCTTGAGCAGCAGCAAGTTGCTTTCTCGTCTCCTGAATTTCACGTATATGACTCATGCTTTGCTGATCCATACGTTCTACTAACTTTTTATTGAATTCCATCTGTTCTTGTAATTGCTTTTTTATTTCTTCAATACTTTGAGCCATACCATCAATTTTATCTTTGAATTCATGAGCTTGAACGGCCATCTGTGCAGGTTGCATGGGGGGCATTCTTTGCCGTGCACCATAGCGCTCAACAACTTCTAAAGATGCTACTTCTTTGGTTTTTCTTTGAACTTTTACTATTTGTTTAAATAGTTGTAAAGCGTTTAAGTCATGTTTAGTGAAAGCCCGACTATCATTCTCTCCTTTAACAAACTTATAACCTGTGGCCTCTAATTGAATACACCACTTTCTTAAAGTGCTATCTGATACTTCTAGCTTCTTTGCAACTTCACTAGTCCAATAAGCTGGCTCTTGGCCAAGCTTTGCATCTGACATGCCGTTCCCTCCCGTGCACGCATAGTTATATAAATAGTTATACTTTTCATTTAAAATGTCCTTTAAAGAATAACAAAGAACGCCCCCCATGCACATCATTTTTCTGCTTGCACGGGGGGCGTTCAACCCCGTGCAAGTACTGATATATCAACATTTATAAGCTGTACTATTTTATTAAATCATATTTAGATTAAAAAGAGATGCACGCCCCCCGTGCATGCTATTTAATCTAATTTTGAGTTATAACTTTACCCGTGCAACCCCCGTTCGTTTTGGGGTGGCGTGCTGGCTAGGGGTTCGGGGACTAGTCCCCGTTTGTGTAATCTATTTTTAGTAAAATCACCAACTGTGGACGTCTGCTCTGGCGGTTCGGCAGGTATAATGGCCGTCACAAGCCGATCATCTTAAACTTCGTTTTGGGTATGTTCGGCTTGGCGATATAACCAACCCTGCCGAAATTTGAAATACAAGGAGAAAAGAGTGGAGATTTTTTAAGCGTTTTTCTTAAAAAATACTACTCGAACCTTGTATGGAAAATAGCCATTCTGATTTGTTTTTTCTAACGAAAAAAATATAAAAAGACCCTTGCAATTCTACCAGCGAATTGCTATTTAATATAGAGTGAGAAGAGAAGACTTTTTAAATATGGCTTTAACACTTGATACTAAAGGATTTTAGTCTAATTCCGTAGTAATGAAAAATCATTACTTTGGTAATGAAAAATCATTACTACGAAAATACAAAAAAAAGAACCTTTTTACAGGTTCTTAAAATAATCTAATAGGTAGATTTTTTAATTCTTTAGGTGTTTTTCTAAACATAGCTTTTAGTGTTCCATTTATATTGTCTTTATCTCCAGAAAACATAATGTGAGGATTAATGAATAAAGCATATGCCCTGACATTATTATCTTCTATTCCGCTTTCTGATCTTGCTAAAATACCTTTATCAATCAACCCTTTTATAATCGGATTTACATTTTGTTTCTTTTTTCCTAATATTTCTGCAAGATCACTTTGAGTAACGGGAAGTGAATTAACTTGTCTAGAATCATTAACTATACAGTTAGAAGAAAATTCAACATTAGGAACTAAATCCATTAAAAAGTTTTTCTCTGCAGTAGTTAAGTATTTTATATCCCTTAAATATAAAATATTTTCTTGAATCAACTGTACAAACCTCACTTTATTCTTAATTTTTCTTTCCGGAACCAACTTCATTCCCTTTGAATTAGCTTTGGCTTGAAGTTCATTTGCATAGTTTAATTCTTCTTCACTTAGAACTTTACCGTTTTCAATTTCTCGTAATCTAGCTTTTTTTTCGGCTTCTTGCAATGCTTTTTGCATTTTTAAATTCCTCCATTTAGTAGTGGAAGGAACTAACCTAATTGTGTTAGAATACATTTATAAAGTTATGTAGTTGAAGGTTAATCCCTTCTTAATATTTTTTAGAGAAAGTCCTCGGAGTCGTCGAAAACTTGAGGGCTTTTTCTTATGTCTAATTTTCTACCAAATCCTACATTTTTGCAAACCCTATTTGTAAAATAAGCAAGAAAACTCACCTAAAATGTAGATGAGTTTTCTAGTCTAATAACCCTTTTTCTTTAAATACTTTTCTCAAAGCTTCATTCACCAATTCAGATTTATAACTCTTAGGAGCTCGATCAATAATACTTAGCACATCATCATCAAAATAAAACCCTCGATATACTCTTTTAGATCGGTCTTTTGGATTTTGTAGCAAGATATCAATTGCATCTACTTTGCTAGTAGTCGTACTAGCTTTTGAAAGATTACTGCTAGTACTTTCACTTTCATTCAGATAGCTAGTACTAGCTGCTACTTCACTGTTAGCTTGCTTTTGTTCTACTAGTGCTTTACTGTTTTTAGAAATAAGGGTATTAAAATCAACTTCTAAAGGTTCGGGTTCTTCCCCAACATAACGATAAACACTTTGCTTACTGTCCCATTCATATCCTAGTTTCTTAATTCTTAATTGAATGGTGCGAGTACTTACATCATACTGATCAGCTAATTCTTTAATGGTGATTTCTTTCATCATAATTCCATTTAACATCTTTTTTACTAGCATCATACTGTCCTCCACTTCCATTTTAAAAGTATAGTACTAGTATTCAAATGCAAGATGATATTTCCTGCTATAACTTCTCTTACTTGTTAACATAAAACATTCTTCCGGAACACTTTACTAGCAGTGGTACTAGCTTTTTAAAAGCTAGTACTTTCACTTTCATTCAGATAGCTAACACTAGCTGCTATTTCACTGTTAGTTTACTTTTGTTTTGCTGTTTTTTGAGATAAACGTACTAAAATTAAGGTCTAAGGGTGCTGGTTTTTCCCAAATATAACAATAAACACTTTGCTTCTTGTCCCACTCATATACCAACTTGAAAAAGGTCTCAATACCTTTATAAACTAAGATAGCAAATAACACATGAATTTATGAGTTCATGTGTTATTTCTGCTTTATATGAATTAAAAAATATATTGAGCGCAAACTAGAAAAGATGTAACCCTTAGCATAGATGAATGCACATTTATAAAAGAAAAAATCACTTTGAGAAATAAGTGATTTTTTCTTTTTTGAAAGGAATAAAAAACATGAAAAATCTATTTAAATATCTGTTCTTTTTGATTGGCGGAGCAATTTGGATTAGCGTTTTAATATTTTCTATTTACACTGATCTTGCTAATGTTTACGGCTATAACCCCGCACGTATTGAGGAATAAAGAAGTAAAAAAACTCAAAACTATAAAGAAACATAAAAATAAACAACCTGAATATCAAAAAATACTTTGAGCAAACTATTCATGATGCCTACTAAAGGGCGTCTTCCACTGCAACCTTATAAAAAAGAAAGATGTCCTCCCTGACATCTTTCTTTTTTTATGAGCTACTTAAAGCATAAAATTCATTAGTTTAAACAAACTACTCATGATGATTAAAGTCATCAATAAAAACATAATTTGCACTAGAAGTAACTGTTAAGAATTTTGATTCTAACAGTTACTTTAAACATTTAAGAAATAAAAATTTACTGCTTTTGATTATTGGCTGCTGAAGAATTTATATTATTGTCTTTATCCTTTAAGTAATTATTTATATTTATTGTACCATTTACATTAATGTTTCCATCTTTACTGCAATAGTTAATATCCATATTAAAAATATTTATTTGGTATGACATCCTCATATCTCCTCCTATCATCTTGTGAGGCATTGTCTTGTTTTTTATCACTCTCTGTAGAATCAGTTTCTTCGTCTTCATTGCTTTGTTCTTCACTTTCCTCTTGAATCTGTCCAATTAATGAAATAACAGATCCAATTGCCTGAATCCAACTCCCAACAACATCTAATGACCATATAGTATTATCTTCTTCTTTTTCAGATGATTCTTTGTTATCTATATAACTGGACTTCAATTCATTTACGCCACTTAAAGCTTGAAGTGAATTCCCAATGACTTGAAGCAAATTTCCAATGATATTGTAGATTTCATTTATATTTGACGTATCTTGAAATTCATCTCCCAAAGCAGTAGCTCCACCTAAAGCTTGAATCCAATTTCCACTAATAATCAGTTTCTGTTGTGTTGTATCTTTAAAATCCACAACAAGCCCAGAAATTACGGTCACATTCCCAACAGATTGAAGTTCATTTCCAAGCCTCTCAAGGTTCTCTTCTCCTTGTCCATCAGCCTCTAGAGCATTCCCTACAGCCTGTAGTTCATTCCCAATCAAATTTAAATCTTTTCTGAAACTGCTTCCTAATGAACGGAAGGGAGTACTGCCTACAGCAGCTGTAACGGTTCCAATAGCTGCTAACCAAGCACCAAAGATTTCTTTTAACTGATTATCCATAATGATCTATCCTGTCGTTAAAGACATACTTTCTGATGATAAAAAGTACCCATTAGAATCTAAAATACAAAGGGTACTTTTAAGAAAAACAAAATATAAGGATTCTAGGGCAATAAACTTAATACTAAGAGCAAAGTATAAGCCTATATTAGTGTATTCTTTAGTAATCATATAGGTAACTTGCCTATACGAATAAAACTTCACTTTTCGAGAACACTATCCAAGATGATTCATATCATCATCTCGCCTAGCATAATCCATGAAAAAACTCCTGAACAGGCACCAGGGGTTTTTTCTATCTTTAGACTGGATATCACATACAAACCTAGTTATCATAATGGACTTCATTAGCAACAAGCTTTAAAATTCATCTCGTATAGTCGAACAGCTGAAATCAGTAATATTTAGTAGGAGTGATTAGTAATTTGGGTCAGTTTTTTTGTCAGATTTGCGATTCTGAATTTAAAAGCTATAATAAAAATGCAAAATATTGTTCTCAGAAGTGTAAAGGAAAAGCATATATCAAACATTCAATTAAAAAATGTAAAATTTGTAGAAAAGAATATAAACCAATACGAGCTACAAGTAAGTTTTGTTCTCTTAAATGTTGTGCTACAGATAAGAAAAATACAATTGTTCTTATACCCTTTTTTGTATCTATGAGATATTCTAATTTGACTACTAGTTTAGACCTTGAACATTTTTTATATTAGCTCCGATAGTATACATTGAAGCATTTCATACCCTTTAATAAATACAGATTTACTATTTAAAGTTCGTATACCTTTTACGAATTTTGAACAAACTGTTGAAGATACCTGAAGTATCATTTTCAACGCAATATCTCGATACTTAGAAAAAAACTCCCTACCACATGGGGAGTTTTTTTCTTTCTTATAATTCAAATTCTAGTTGACACATGTTTGATTTTTTTATTTTTTAAATTTATATAACTCATTGTATTTTCATCATATTTTCATTTTTCTTTTTTATAATGTACTTTGTAAAAAGAAAAATAATCCGTTCATCAAATATAAATAATACAAATCGTATGATTAGTTAAGCTCACTTTGCTAATCGTACAATTTTTGATCATAAAAGATAAAAAGATCTCTATGTAAAAAAATTCATTCACAGACACTACTTTTTGTGAATGAATTTTTTTATGAAGAGAAAACTACTCAAGACGCCGTGAGGCATCAGCCAATACCCTTGTAATAGAGCAGAAAAAACCTACCTCTTTGGATTGGAAAGAGATAGGTTTTTTTCTGTTTTCAAAGTGTATACTTCATACATTTTTAGTTAACATATAACGTATTATAGGCACAAAAATAGGCTTTAAGTTCTCTTAAAGCCTATTGTACTTACCCTTCTTCTTTAAAATCCTTTTTTATAGTCCAAAACGTTTTCTTTAAATCATCATAAAAAAACATCGTTAAGAATCCTAATATTGTAACACCAGCTGAAAACGCTCCTAAATCTAAAAATAATCCTACAAATACAAGGATAATTCCAATCACAAAACCAGGATCTGATAAATCCTCAATTTTATTCTTTTTTTGATCGATTACTATTTTTTTCTGAAAAGAACGATCACCTTTAATTAGTTCATCTAACGTCACATTATATAAATCACTTAGCTTAATAAGATTTTCAATATCGGGATACCCTTTATTATTCTCCCACTTATATACAGATTGTCTAGATACATTCATTTCTTGGGCCAATTCTTCCCTAGAAAGGTTTTTTTCTTCCCTCAGTCTTTGCAACTGTTCTCCCAATTCCATATGCCCTCACCTCTTATGTACCACTTTATAACATTTATGGTAAAACCACCACAAACGCTTAGTAACATCGTGTAAACCATTGGTTAACAGAACGAAAATGATAGAAATAGCTTCCAAAATCGTTTAATATACACAACAACTTTACATAATCCAGATTCTCGGAAGAAATGATTAAAGTTATCTGCTAAACTCAATGATAAAGAGTATTGAGTTTCATTCGAGGAGGACATATAAATAGTGAAGAAGCTTTCATATCCATTCCAGCCAAAGTCAAACAGATATCTTATACCTGGCCAATTTTGGCCAATCCCTTTAAGTAACGGAACATTTGCTTGCGGTAGGGTATTAGAGGTTAGTTCTGAATACAATAAGGCTTTTATTGCTGGCCTTATGGATTGGATAGGGAATGAGCCACCTACAAGTGAAGATTTAAGAGGAAGTAGCATAATTAAGCAAGGTGACGGACATATAAAGATGATCCAAGAAACAGCGATAGATGGTATGATTTTTGGTCATAGGGATCTAGAATTAGACAATTTAGAGGTAGCTTATTTTAGGTCACAGGAGATGTTTGAAGATAATTGTATGCTGCAAAAAGGATACAAAGAAATTCGACCTATAACAAAGGAAGAACATCAAAAGTATAATACTCTTTCTACATGGGGCTACGGTGTCATCAAATTTAGTGCTGAAGATATGTTTGTTAAGAAATAAACATGAATACCATATACATTGCTAGTTTACATAAAGTCTCTTTCCGGAAGACATCACAAAA
>NZ_JBMPZA010000001.1:0-43994 GCF_049368575.1 Priestia sp. 40 | reverse complement strand
TGTTGCATGGCGCCTTGACCGGTCTTGATCGAACCCGGTGTTTAACCCTACTTACGAAGCTGAGGGACTGCGTTTTCGCGTTTCTCGTGAAACGCTTTCGCGTTTTTCGTGCGCCGCTTCAGCCGGCTCTAAATTTTTACGATTATACATACACATCGTCTCCTTTAAACAGTACTTTTTAAGTGGATAATAAATGAAGATTAACTTAGCGTGTAAATGTGGTAAATGGTGCAAGATAAAGTGATACTATACATCCGTAAATCAATCTTTGAGGAATAATACGGCGTCTTGAAAGACTAAAATAAAAATGAAGTTATAGCAAAGCAGATAGCAGTTGCTTTTCTTAAAACAACGGGATAGTCTGAAAAGAACAAAAATGAAGATCACAAAAATTATATATTTTACTATTATAACAGAGTTTATAATTTTTTACAAATCAGCTTCCATTTACTTTTTTTGCTTTTCATAAAAAAAAAGCGAGCACATGATTAGGCTCGCTTTTCATTTCTTATCGAGTTTGTCCGTTTCCACTCATAATATACTTAATTGTCGTAAGTGCAGGAAGTCCCATGGGACCGCGTGCATGAAGCTTTTGAGTGGAAATCCCAATTTCAGCTCCAAATCCTAAAGCTCCTCCGTCAGTAAAACGCGTAGATGCATTATGATACAGTGCGGCTGCATCCACTAAAGACATAAAGCGTGAAACGGCTTGTTCATCTTCTGAAATGATGGCTTCAGAGTGTTTTGTTCCATATGTTTCGATATGGTCAATCGCTTCATCCACACTCTCTACTACTTTCATCGCAATTGCTAAGCGCAAATACTCTTCAGCCCAGTCTTTTTCAGACGCTGGTTTTGCTCCAGGAATTTCACCCACTGTCGCTTTATCACCATATACTTCAATATTACGATCGTTGAATGCTTGAATCAATTCATCTTTATGAGAATCGAGCCAATTTTTGTGTACAAGAACCGTTTCTGCTGCATTACACACCGCTGGTCGATCTGTTTTTGCATTAATTAAAATCGGAATGGCCTTCTTAACATCAGCTTGTTCATCGATATAAATATGACAGTTTCCGACTCCCGTTTCTAACACGGGAACCGTTGCGTTATTGACGACCGCTTGAATCAATGAAGCCCCTCCGCGCGGAATCAGCACGTCAATATGCTCTTTCATTGTAAATAATTCTTGCGTAGCCGCACGATTTGTACTTGAAATAAACTGTACGGCTTCTTTAGGAATTGGCGTTTCATCAAGAGCTTTATGAATAATGTCCACGATAGCTTGGTTAGATGAAATAGCTGAAGAGCCGCCTTTTAACACAATAGCATTTCCAGATTTCAACGCTAGCCCTGTTGCATCTACCGTTACGTTTGGACGTGCTTCATAAATCATTCCGATAACGCCAAGAGGCACGCGTACTTGTTTTACATCTAGACCGTTATCCAATGTCCAGCTTGATAAAATATCCCCTGTTGGATCATCTAGCTCAGCAACTTCACGAAGGCCGTTTGCAAATTCTTTTACACGTTCCACTGAAAGAGCAAGGCGGTCCATAAGCGCTTCATCAAAACCTTTTTCTTTTCCGTTTTTTAAGTCTACTTCATTTGCTTTTAAAATATACTCCGTGTTGCTTTCAAGTGTAGAAGCAATCGTTAACAACGCATCGTTTTTTTGCTTTGTTGTTAGTAAACTTAATTGCTTAGCTGCTTTTTTTGCTAAAATAGCTTGTTCTTCTACTGAATACTTTTCATTTGTTTGTAACACCAAATCACTCCTGGATTCGTTTTAGTTTTGTTTGATTTTAAAGTGTGAGGCATAAGAGGTAAATGCAATCATGCAAAGAAAAGGAAGGGCTCCTTTTCTTTACAGCATGTTTGCTTACAAACCGACCGGTACTGGAATTTCTAAGTGACACACTAGACCTTCGCTGTCTACAATCGGTTGATCAATTGGCTCATTCAGTGCAAGTTCATCAGATGAATAATTTGTCACGCCCAGAGCCAGCTCATTTTCTTCTTTATCTAGAATACGTACAACTGCTCGTTCACTAAAGTGGCCTTTAATATATTTAACATGCTCGCGAAGTAAAGGCTCTTTATCTTCAATAATTGCACGTTTCGCGGCATCTTCGACTACTATTTCCCCTTCAGGACCAGAGTTAAACGCAATCCACTGCTTTTTCTGATTAAGGTTCGCAGAATCATCTTCAGATTCAAAATACGTTCCTGTTGCATCTCCGTCAACCGCTTGTGTTAAAATGTTTGGCACACCAGCTCTTCCTAAAAATGCTGGAATTCCTGACGCCATAGCGATTTTGAACGCGTCAATTTTCGAGCGCATACCGCCTGTTCCAACTGAACTTCCTGAATCTCCTGCAGATTCTTCGATTTCTTGCGTGATTTCCCCTACGTGAGGGACTAATTTTGCATTTGGATCCTGGCGAGGGTCCGCGCTGTATAAGCCATCGATATCCGATAAAATAATAAGCAGGTCGGAATCCACTAGTCCAGCAACTTTAGCTGAAAGTGTATCATTATCGCCAAATTTTAATCGATTGATGGTTACCGTGTCGTTTTCATTGACAATTGGCACAATGCCGCGTTCTAACAGCACGTTGATTGTATTTCGTGCATTGTTGTAACGATTTTCGTCTGAAAAATCGTCTCTTGTAATTAAGATTTGAGAAGCAACGTATCCGTGTGATAGGAACAGTTCCGAATAAGCCTCCATTAACAGTCCTTGACCGATTGAGGCAGCTGCTTGTTTTTCAGGTAAAGAGCTAGGTCGCTCTAAGCAGCCGAGCTTTCGGTATCCTGCAGCTACAGCTCCTGATGAAACCAATAGCACTTCATGACCGCTGTCTTTTAAGTCTACGACTTGATCCACAAGGCGCTCGAGCTTCCTTCTGCTGATTTCACCGTGTGAACTTGTTAATGAACTACTTCCAATTTTAATTACAACCCGCTTCTTATTGTCGGGACTCATCAAATCACTCCTAGTGTGTTCTGTATGTTTTCTTGTTTATGATTATTTTTTTGTGGTGAGGAATTCACGAAGAAGATAAGTGACGAATTAATTAGTACTTGCCACTTTTTGTAGTTGAGCACTCATTTCTTTTGAACGCTTTGATGCTCCTTTAACTGCTTGCATCATTGCTTCTCCGCCGCCGTGTTTAGCTAAGGCGTCTAAACCAGCTGCTGTTGTACCGTTTGGAGACGTCACATTTTCACGAAGCTCCGTCGGCGTTTCATCTCTTTCCATCATCATTCTTGCTGCACCGTAAATGGTTTGGGCGCCAATTTCACGTGCTAGCTCAGGATCGAGACCTTCTTCTTTAGCTGCTTTTTCGATATGCTCCATAAGGAAATAAAAATAAGCGGGTCCACTTCCGGCAATTCCTGTAAAAATGTCCATTTGAGGCTCATCAATCACGTACACTTTTCCAATTGCAGAAAGCAGCTCTTTTGCTGTTAGCACAGCATCCATTGCAGCATATTGACCTGGAGATATAGCCGTTGCTGATTGCTGAATCATACTTGATGTATTCGGCATCACTCGAATGACCTGCTGTTCATCATGCAATAACTCTTCCATGTAAGAAGACGAAATCCCTGCAAGAACAGATAGGACAAGCTGGTCTTTGTTGATTTGAGGCTTTAATTCGTTTAATGCCTCTTCAGCGCCTTTTGGCTTCATCGCTAGAATAAAAACATCAATGTCATCTGTTTTCAGCTCGCTGCGCTTTACTGCTTTGATACCATATCTATTTTCAAGTTCGTGCAGTCGCGCGTCATTGCTGCGATTTGTTACGATAATATTTTCAGCAGGTAATTTCTTTGCATTGACCATACCAGAAATCATCGCTTCTGCCATTGATCCAGCACCTAAAAAAGCAACTTTTTGTTTTTGATCCATCAAATCTCCCCTGTCATTTGTTCGTATTTTTGTTCTCGTTTCTTTCAACGGTTCCTATAGTAACATGCTGAAAAAGAGTGTCAAGTTGGATTTAACCGTTTTTTTCCTCCTTGAGCGTATAACCTTATGCATATGTAAGCGCAAACAAAACTTTTTTAAATAATTTTTTACGAAAAAAAAACCGATTTTTTTTATAAAAATACGTTTATATAAAGAAAATCGGGGCATACTATATAGTTTGACTCTAAAATTTTTTTACGAAAAATAGAGGAATTTTGAAAACGTTATTTGAACAATATAATAGGTTTGCTAAAATGAACCTATGTACCAGCATCTTGGTTTTTTTAGAAAAATTTACTTTTGATGTAAACCATGCTGTGCTGTCGACATTAAAATAGACAAAACGACATACAATCTACGAAGTGTCTAAACATTATTGGAGGTTCTATTATGAAGAACAACTCGTTTTCTACAGTTCCATCGTCTACAGAAGGAATAGAGAAACAGGATTTACACGTTGTGGGAATTGGCGCTTCTGCCGGAGGGTTGGAAGCTATTGAGCAGTTTTTCGCTAATATGCCTTCACCAAATGGAATGGCGTTTATTATTGTACAACACCTTTCCTCTAAATATAAAAGCTTTATGCCAGAACTTTTAGCAAAGAAAACAGGAATGAATATCGAACTGACACAAGACGGGATGACTTTACAAGAAGACACAATTTATTTAAATCCTCCCCATCATTATGTGACCGTTGTTGATCATACTCTTCACCTTCGTCCTTATGAAGAAAATGATCAGGTAAAGTATCCAATTGACGCCTTTTTTCATTCTCTTGCTGCTGCAAAAAAACATCGATGCACAGCCATTATTTTATCGGGAAAAGGAAGTGATGGAACAGGAGGAGCAAAAACGATACGAGAGTACGGAGGCACTGTACTTGTACAAGATGAAAGCACAGCGAAGTACAGAGATATGCCCCTAAGCGCTATTGATGCACACCTTGCTGATTATATCCTTTCTCCTGCTGATATGCCTGACCTTGTGCAAACGCATGTCAGCCAAACTGAATTTACATATAATGAAGAAACACTGCAATACATTTATTCATTAATAAAGAAAAAAACAGGCATCGACTTTTCTATGTATAAAAAAAATACGGTGCTGCGACGACTCGAAAAAAGAATGGCTTTACTCGACCCACCCTCTCAAACGATGGAAGAGTACCGGGACTATTTATGTAAAGAAGCCGAAGAAATCGTCGAACTGCAGCGAGACCTGCTGATTGGAGTGACGCAATTTCTTAGAGATAGAGAAGCCTTCTCTATTATCGAAGAACAAGTCATCCCTCAATTAGTAGAAAGAAAGATTCATAGTCAAGAAGATGAAATCCGCATCTGGGTAGCAGGTTGTTCTACCGGTCAAGAAGCATACACATTAGCTATTTTGCTTCATGACTATTTATCAACAATCAACCGTTATTTCGATGTCCGAATCTTTGCTACAGACATCGATCGTCATGCAATTAAAAGAGCGAGCCAAGGCATTTATGAAGAAGCGGAAGTTCATTCCTTCTCAGCATCTCAAATTAATGAATATTTTGAGCAAACAAAACACGGTGGTTATCAAGTCAAAAAAACAATCCGCAAAATGATTGTTTTTGCCCCGCATAATATAGGAAAAGACTCGCCTTTTGTAAACGTTGATTTAATTAGCTGTAGAAACATGATGATTTATTTCCAAGCTGAACTGCAGCAGCGCATTCTGTCTCTTTTTCATTTTTCTTTGACAGAAGAAGGCGTACTTTTTTTAGGTCCTAGTGAAACAACAGGAAATTTGTCTGATTTGTTCCGCCCTATCAACAGTAAATGGAAAATATTTAAGCGTTCCGGACAGTCCAGCCGACAAATTACGGGAGCTTTTAATCTTTCGAAATCCAACTTGCATGAAGGTGATTTCTCTAGCGTGCCGCTGCCAAGTCAACTTTATAAGCCTCTTCCTTCGCTTAAATTAGATGAGATGTATCAATCAATGATTGATCACTTTATGAGCCCTTGTCTTGTATTAAATGAATACAATGAAGTAATATTTTGTTCAAAAGAAGCGACTCAGCTTATTAACGTTCCTGTAGGCAAAATTAATTATACGATTTTCAAAATGGTTCCAGTTCACGTCTCTTTAGCCATTGGAGCAGCTATTAAACGTGTAAAAGAGCAAGGTATGAGCGTATGCTGTCAGCACATTGAGTTTGTCATAAACAACGTTCAGCGCCGTTTTAATATTACAATATCTGCTCTTCCAACAAATCACTCTCTTTACTTACTTATGTTTGATGAACAGACAGATGGTGCCATTATTGATAAAGAAGAGCCCTTATTTCTTAATCAAACAAGTTCTATTAGTGAACTTGTAGTAGATTTAGAGCAAGAGCTTCATTACACGCAGCAGCATTTGCAAACGACGATTGAAGAGCTGGAAACAGCAAATGAAGAGCTAAAGTCAACAAACGAAGAACTGATTGCTTCTAACGAAGAGCTGCAGTCTACAAATGAAGAATTGCAGTCTGTTAACGAAGAATTAATTAGTGTTAACAACCAGTACGAGCGCAAAATTGAAGAATTAACGGACTTAAACAACGATATTGATAATTTATTAATCAGTACAACTATTGCTACCATTTTCTTAGACGAGCAGCTGAATATTAAATTATTTACGCCGGAAACGAAAACGGTAATCAACGTTCTACATCAAGATATCGGAAGACCTTTCTTTCATATTTCGCATAACTTTAGGTATGACCATCTAATCGAGGATGCAATGCATGTTTTAAGAACAAATAACACCCTTCAAAAAGAAATTCAAAGCTACGATAACCAATGGTACAGCATGAAAATGATGCCTTATCGTACGAATGAGAATTTAATTAACGGTGTAGTTATTACGTTTATTAACATTACAGAAATTAAACGATCCAATGAGGAATTGGCTATTACATCATTTGCAGTAGCTCATAGCCCTACCGGCATTTTTATTACCGATCATCAAGGTAAAATTAAGTACATTAATCAAAAATTCATGGAGCAAAAGCATGCGCCGCAGGAAGTATTTGGGCTACACCTCTATGACTTATATACTAAAAAGCTAGGCGTTAAAAGATTCCCTAAAATTTGGAACGAAGTATATAGAGGAGAAAAATGGAACGGAGAAATTTCCTACGTTCAAGAAGACGGGGAAACCGTTTGGGAACAGTTAGCCTTAATGCCTGTTAAAAATGATCAGGATGAAATCATCCATTACATTGGGTTAAGTGAAGACATTTCACAGCGCAAACAGTCGGAAATGATGCTCAAAAATTCAGAGATGCTATCAGCACTCGGGCAACTGGCTGCTGGGATTGCCCATGAAATACGAAACCCTCTTACATCATTAAAGGGCTTTTTACAGCTTATGATGCAAGAAGAAACGTATAAAAAAGAATATATGGATGTCATGATGTCCGAGTTTAACCGCTTAGAACTGATTATTAGCGAACTGCTCATTCTAGCCAAACCCGAAGTCGTAAAATATGAAAATAAGCAGATAAATTTAATTCTTCAAGACGTGTGTACACTACTGCATACACAGGCCATTCTTAAAAACATTACTATTTCAACGGATTTTGAAGAAAAATTACCTGTTGTTCATTGTATTGAAAAAGATATGAAACAAGTATTTATCAACATGGTGAAAAATTCTATTGAAGCGATGGATGACCCCGGGTCTATTCTAGTGGTATCTAAATTTGATCCAGATACAAATCAAGTAGTCATCCAAGTGATAGATGAAGGAAAAGGCATGCCGAAAGATCGATTAACACGAATTAGCGAGCCTTTCTATACAACAAAAGAAAAAGGAACAGGATTAGGATTGATGGTGAGTCACAAAATCATTAGTAATCATAAAGGAAGCATTTCGTATGATAGTGAAGAAGGAAAAGGAACAACGGTAGAAATTCGATTACCGCTTTCTTAATGTACTTTGTTCTTCTGTCTTAAACAGTCAAGCTCCCGATTAATTAAATCTTGAATGTCAAACAAATGTGTAGAGACCAATTCAATATATTCTCCTTTCCCTGCTTCAATTACGTCGGAGCGGATAATACTTAGGAGGTCTTGAATGGTTAGCACATTTGTTTTCATTTCTCGAAAATGACGCTGAAGATCAACTAGCTGCATTTTTTTCGCCGTTTCTACATCTGTTTCCCTGACTGAAAAATCTTGGTTTACTTGTGATGAGTCTTGCATAAGCATAGAGCGAAACTGTTGAAGGGTTGATTGAACACTCATCATATGCTCATGAATAGGATAGCAGAAAACAGCGTGCAGCGAATGATAGGCTTCAGGCTTAAAATGAAAATCAAAAAGAGCAACTGGGTTAGAAAAGGTGCGCATATTTACTTCGATTTGCACTTCTTCCTTTCCCTGGAGTGCTCTTTTTACTTTTTCTTGGCTGTCTTCATCAACTAAATCTAAAAAGTTCTGAACAGGCGGGAAATTTTTCGTGACGCTTGGTGTAAATTCAATTATTTCGTTGTCTTTATTGAGTAAAAACATTGGAACCGGAATGTGTTGAATCGGCAAACTGATCATATTTCTTCCCCCATTACTAACATTTTATCTTGCGTCGAACTTTCTTTATTGTTGATTAGAAGCCAGTCTTTAAAAGCTTGAATATGATTAATGAATATAGTTTTTGAAGATCCTGAAGCCGATAAATCATGCGTGCTGAGAAGCCTGCTGCCCACTAATACAAGAGGACTTTGCGCCATGCTTTCAATCTCAGCAATGTATTTTTGTAAATCCGGCAGCAAATGCACTTGTGAGACGGACAAACATACTACATCAGGATCCCATCTTTCAATGCTTTTTAGAGCAAACGGCAGCGGCAAGTTTGCTCCTAAGTTTTTAACTTCCCATCCCTGCTCTCTCATAAGTCCTGCAATCATTTTAATGCCTAAGTAATGCTCTTCTCCTTCAATGCAAAAAAGAAGTGCTCGATGGCGCTGAAGCAATTGATGCTGTGATAGCTGAAAGCGAGTTAACACATAGTCACAGGTTGCAGTAGCCAAATGCTCGTCCGCGACTGAAATTTTATTTTCTTGCCACCTTTTCCCTATCTCATACATTGCTTCTGTCAGAAACGTGTATACGTCAGTTGAAGAATGGCCTTCTTCTCTATATATAGCAATGAGCAGCCAGCTTTTTTGAACGTCTCCTTCTAGCAAACAATCAGCTAAAGCCGCTACATTACGAGAGTAAACGATAAGATCACGCCCTTTTCTTAAAGTTACAATAAATCTCTAGGCAAAACTTCATTTTTGCACGATGGACAACATGCGTAGACGCCTTTATTTTCATTATACTCTACGTTCATCGGCTGCTTGCATACTTTACATACAGCATGTACGTAGTTTAAATATTTCTCAACTAATAAACGTGTTGCCCCACTTGTTTTCCCGCAATAATAGCAAATAAACCTTACTTTTCCTTTTTTTGTTATCTCTACTTCTCGCATATGCTGACAAGATTCACAGCGATCCCAGCTGCGAAGGTAATTGCTCAAAGAATATTGTGGTTTATTTGTTTCTATATACATTTTTGTTTCTTGATTTCTTGTTTTATCTTCGGTAAAGTCAATTGACCGAATAAGCTGTTTAGCGCCTAGCTTTGACTCAATTCTAGCTGCCATAAACGCTTCATTTTTTCCGCCGTAAGGCATATTAATCCATATAGTGGATTCATCGATGATAAGCAGTGACATCGGAACAGCAGATGAAATGACATGAGCGCCGTCAATTCGAACTTCTTTTGGTTCACGAGTAAGAACGGTCACTTCACCTTTGAATGAATGTAACATATCCCTTATTTCTTGAGGGACAAGGGAAGCATAAGGAATACACAATAAAATCTGCTGCTGAGCTTGATATAAGTCTTTTTTTAACTGACTGCTGTTCGCTGGATGGTACCAAATCAATTTAGGATGCTGAATGACTTCTTTTAAAAATTGCTGAGGTTGGTATACTTTTTGATTTTCGTTAAAGTGGTTGACCAGCTTCCATAACGCTCGCTCCTTTGGTACACGCTGCTGGGCAAACGACTCGTCTGAAAGCATCATAAATTTTCCTTTTGAACGCGTCACCGCTACATTTACCAATCGATCGCTATTTTCATTTGTTAAAAGTAAACCTGGTTTTGACTGCGGCTTTGTATCGACCGTATCAAAAATCATGATATCTCGTTCTGCGCCTTGAAATTTGTGTACGGTTGCTGCAATTATATCGCTAGCTGGTTCAATATCTTGAAGAAAGGCATTGATCAATTTAGCTTGAGACTTATAAGGAGTCACATAGCCAATAGTAGCCGAAGAAGCTTTGCGTGCCCGCAGCATCAAACTTACCGCCAAAACAGCCGTTATCACATTGTAGCGTGAGCCGGAAACGACATCTCGCATAGCGGAAGAATGCAACTGACCAATGTTAAGCATAAGCGCTGCTTCATGAGCAAACGGCCGGCTGCTTGCTACTACTTCTCGACTTTTTGTGACAGATGGATGATCCCCTACTCGATTGCTGTAAATATAGCGATTTGTAAAAGCCGAGATATCTTTATGCATTCTTCTTTGCTTCGTCAACATAAAAAGATGCGGGTGTATATCACCGCTTTCTACTTGCTCTACAAGACCCGTCTGCTCAAATAAATCTCGCTGCAGCCACTTCTTCACTTCAGCATGAGAAGATTGAGATACCGGGGGAAGCTGTTTAAAATCCCCGCATACGACAATTCGTTTTCCTAACGTAGCTGCAAAAGCAATTTGCGGTGCGTATGCCATGCTAATTTCGTCTACCACAACCATATCAAATTCACTTTGATAAAGTAATCGGTCAATAGCCGCTTTTGATAAAGTAGTGCCTACAATATACGCTTGATCAAACACATTTTTCTCCGCTTCAATCCACTTGTTACGAAGGGCGTTTAGCTTTTTGTTAACTTGCTGAAGCTGGTGAGCTCTATTGGGATACCTGCTTAAGTAAACTCGTTCTTCTTGTAGCTCCCGCATCTCCTGAGCTAAATCAGGATCATCTTCTCCAATGACTTCTTCTACTTTTATATTTTCTAAGCCGCTGCTTTTTGTTGCTCCGTATCGAATGAGTTTTCCTTTTTTCCAAGCTTCTTTCTTTTTTAACTGACGTGCAGTTTCTTGCAGCAAACCGTCCACCGCTGCATTACTGTGAGATAATAACAGGATCCGCTTTGATTTCCGGTAATAGCTTGCCGCGATTTTGGACAGCGTATATGTTTTTCCTGTTCCAGGAGGCCCCCAAATATAAGTAGTACGGTTATAACGCGCTCGCAGC
Source organism: Priestia sp. 40 (assembly GCF_049368575.1). Lineage (NCBI taxonomy): Bacteria > Bacillati > Bacillota > Bacilli > Caryophanales > Bacillaceae > Priestia > Priestia sp. 40. The sequence goes on along the minus strand of NZ_JBMPZA010000001.1, from coordinate 32,679 downwards.
AACACTTCATGAAGAGTGTTCTTAGACGTATACTCCTTATGACGAACAGGACTATCGCCTCTCATAAGACGTTTGATTCTTACTATTTTTTGCTTGTAATCTTTTGCTTCCGTGAGTCTATCAATGAGAGCCTGCAATAATTCCCATGGTTCGTTATATATATCGAGTTCGTCTACTTCTTGTCCAATAAACGCATCTATTTTAAGGTACAAATCAAATCCTTCTGTTCCGATAACTTCTCCTTTACTTTCTTTATGCTGGTGGACGAGGCGCACCTGAGCTCCATCAAAAAGGTATAAATCGGCTGTGCGTTCAAACCGGTAAAGATACGCATCTCCCTGCTGCCCTAAGTACTCTCCTTTTCCTACCGTATACTTTTCTCCGCCGTGTTTCTTCATATAATTAATCTCAATTGAAAGTGCGCGCACCCATGCTTTTAAATATGAAGAGATAGAGCGTTTTTCCATAGATGTCTAACTCCCTTTTTATCCGTTCATTTCTAACTTGTCTATTCTATCACGTCATTTGAATATAGCATAGCTTCTTTCTTCTTCATTTTTATAAAAGGAGAACACCTTTTTCACTATTCTATTTCTACAGACAAATTAAGACTTTTTTCATCATAATCATAAAAAAACCGCGTTTTTTCTATAACTTTAGACGTATTGTTACAAACTTGTAATATAAAACCCACCATTTTGTCATGAGTTTGTTACATATTGCTGATAGAATAAGAGACAACTATTGGAAATAAAGGAGAAATATTAGATGAAAAAACACATTTTTACATTAGGAGCTACAGCTTTAGTATCAATTGGAATTGCAGACGCAGCATCAGCTGACACAGACACGCATAAAGTAAAAGCTGGAGAAACGTTATTCAGCATCTCACAGCAGCATAATGTAACAGTTGAGGACTTAAAAAAGTGGAATGGTCTTTCTTCGACATTAATTTATGCAAACCAAACATTACAAATTGGATCTACATCTACTGACTCTTCATCTAGTTCAACTCCAACTACAACATCTTCAAATCATACATATACAGTAAAATCAGGTGACACGCTTTATCGTATCGCTAAAAACAACGGTACTTCTGTACAGCAGCTAAAAGAGTGGAATAACTTATCTAGTCATTTAATTTATGTGAATCAAGTATTAAAAATAAACGGAACAGGAACTGTTTCATCATCACCTTCAGCACCTGTACAAGAAAAAACAAACGGAACGCAAGCATCCCCGGCTCCTAGCAACAGTAAAAGTTACAAAGTTCAGCCTGGAGATACAATGTGGAGCGTAGCACAGCGACACGGCATTTCAATTTCTCAATTAAAACAGTGGAATAACTTATCGTCTAATACGATTTACATTAATCAAGTGCTACAAGTAGGCGGACAAGCTGCAGCTCAGGCGAAACCATCAACGCCATCACCTGCTGCTCCTTCAACACCGTCAACTTCAGCACCGTCGACTTCAACGCCAGCACCTGCTCCAGCGCAAGAAAGTAAGTCGGTTTCGAAAGAGATTACGGTTGAAGCAACAGCTTATACTGCTTACTGTGCGGGCTGCAGCGGAATCACTGCTACAGGCATCGACTTAAGGTCAAATCCTAATCGAAAAGTAATTGCAGTTGATCCTCGCGTGATTCCATTAGGTTCTCGCGTATACGTAGAAGGTTACGGAGAAGCAATTGCTGGAGATACTGGCGGTGCCATTAAAGGTACTCGCGTTGATTTATTTATGGCATCTCAGAGCTCAGCTTTAAATTGGGGACGCAAAACGGTAAAACTTCAAATTTTAGATTAATCACTAAAAGCAGAAGCGTGTTAGTCGCTTCTGCTTTTTAATTTTTTTTCAAACATAATCATATCGATAGCTTGCAAGCCATTCTCGTAAATCGGTGGAACGTACTGCAAAAAGAAATTCTTTTTGACACCGCTTTGATAAAAGCCTGCCTTTTTATAAAATGCTATGTTTTCAAGGCTGGAGTCCGCTGTTCCTACAATCATTTTAGAATATTGGTTACGTTCATACAGTACTTCTAACTTTTTAATGACTTTGCTGCCGATTCCTTTTCCTCTGTATGCTTCTTTTAAACCGATATTCTTTACTTCTACTGCCGATTCCTCTTCATCGGTGAGGCACTGCACAACTCCTACCTCCTTCTTTTTATACACAATGGTAAATAAGGAACCTTCATTTATATATGACTTCACTATTTTTTCGTCTTCATCCCCTATTAATAGCAGATTTAAATAGGAAGCGCGCCGGTCTTTGTGGATTTCAATAAGGTCGATACTCATTTTCATCCTCCAAAAAATAAGTCAATAATATTGCTGCCTCTTGAAGATGATTTATTATATAGCTCTGAATACCCGCAGCTCGTGCAATATGCCACTGTGAAGTGATTGTGCTGAACATCTAAGTATCTAGACAGTCCCGTTCCCGTTGTAGCAATTTCTTTTGTTTTTGCTTCTGTATGTCCACATTTTACACAACCGTTTTTCCCCATTGTCATACTCCTTTATAAATAAAATAATTTCTTATTTATATAAACGGATATAAAAAGGAAAAAGTTTCATTTAATTGATAAATAAAGGAAAGTAAGAAACCGCATCTCCAACAGAAGATGCGGTTTCTTACTTTTAACATCGACTAATATCGACGGGATGAATGTACACTCGATTTCTATAACAGCAATTCTCTTTTCATAATTTCAACATTTTTTTGATGACATTGTGCCGTGAAATCAGATGGAAATGCCAATTTGTCGTTTAGCTTATCAAGCGCTTCTTTATTGTTTTCTTTCACTGCAGCTTGCAGTTCATCTAAATAAGAGCTGGCCATTTCCACTCGTCTTTGAATTTCAGCTCGGTGATGTGTCGTTTTTCCATGTCCGGGAACTAGCGTTAGATTTTGGTGCTTAGCTAAAATGTGTTGCGCAGTAGCAAGCGTGTCGCGGTAATCGTTTACACTTTCATATATGTACGGATATTCAAAGTCCGATAAATAATCTCCTGCGATCCATATTGAATTATCGACAATCATAAATAGTCCATCGTTTGTATGACCTTTTGCAAAATAACAGGTAATGGATGTTTCGCCTAAAGTAATGTGCTGTTCATTTTCGGTTACCACAATATCCAGCTCCGGGAATATAATATCATGAGATCTTTTTATATAATAATCATGATCAAACTGCTTAATCATTTGAACTTTTTCTTCTTTGTCCGGATGATGTTCTAAAAATTTGCTACCGATAAAGATGGCATTTAATTCTAAGAAAGCGCCATACCCAATGACGTGATCAAAATCTCCGTGAGTAAAAAACACATACAGCTTGCGATGATTTAAGATCTCTTGAACATGCTGTTTAATTTCATTAATTTCGTGAGGAAGCCATGTTGGATCAACAACAATCACACAGTCTTTTGTTTCAATCACTGCAGATGTTGTTTGAAATAGTGCGCTTTCAAAAACCGTCATTTGCTCCGTTTTATATTGAATCATGAGAACAGCTCCTTATTTTTTCTATCACCTTTATTATAGCGGAAATAGAAAGATAAGGGCGCGTATGACGATTTATAAAACGAAACTATGCAAGATGTGATAAAATGCGGAACCAGCCAAACAATGAAATCCAAATAGGAATACTAAATAAGGTTCCCCAAAATAAACCTTTCAAAAAGTTCCCTTGATTCATTCTGATATTCCTCACCTTCATCGTATGTTGGTTATTAGTTTAGCTCAGCTTAATGAAATTTTAGTGAAAAATAAAAAAGAAGCAGTTGCTTCTTTTTTATTTATTATAAAATTGGTGATCATACTTAATTTTCGGCAGCTCGCGTACTTCCTGCGACATTCCTGTTCCGCACATCGGACAGTTATAATCAACCGTAACAAAATCTTCTCTCATCCACCCATTACATGATTCAGATTGACACGCATATACAGTCGTATCCATCATTTGATCTACTTCTTCTTCTACGGCTTTTTTTGCAAAATACATGTGCACAGCTCCCTTTTTTTCTTAGTATATGTAAAATTCCCATTTTTTATTTACAGCTTGATTACTTTTTCACCCAGCGTTATTGGACACCACTATTTAATTGTGTATAATTAAATAAAAAGCAATAGACTGGAGGGAACATGAATGGAACAACTTTATAAGCAGCTGCAGTTAGAAAATCAGCTTTGTTTCTCAATTTACGCCACGTCTCGAGAAATTACAAAGGTGTACAAGCCGCTGCTCGATAAATTAGGAGTAACCTATCCGCAGTATTTAGCCCTTCTTGTTTTATGGGAACATGAAACACTCAGCGTGAAAAAAATGGGCGAACTTCTGTATTTGGATTCAGGCACCCTTACTCCTATGCTAAAAAGAATGCAGGATCAAGAATTAGTGATTCGTGAGCGTTCTCATGAAGATGAACGCGTTGTTTTTATTAGTTTAACCGAAAAAGGAAAAAAATTACGTGATAAAGCTTGTCATATTCCAGAAGAAGTTTTTAGTATGACAAATAAGTCACAGGGAGAATTAGAAAAGTTGAAAGAAACGCTGCAGGAGTTACTGCAATCACTGCATACGTACAATCAAAAATAGACCATATAAAATTGCACATAAAAAAACGCCTGGATATAAGAAAAATCCAGGCGCTTTTTATTTACTCAGCCGTTGTATTTAACGTTACGCTAACATTTCCACGCGTTGCTTTAGAATACGGGCAGAATTGATGTGCATCTTCTACTAGCTTCTCAGCTACTTCTTGTGAAACGCCTTTAATATGAGCGTTTAACACCACGCCAATTTTGAAGCCATCATCAGTGTGGTCTTTTAGTAGACTTACTTCTGCAGTAATAGACGAATCAATGTCTTTTTTTTGTTTCTTAGCGATTAAATTTAGAGCACCGTCAAAACAAGCAGAATATCCTGCTGCAAACAGCTGCTCGGGATTTGTTCCTTCTTTTTTGTTATTTGGAGAAGGATTTACAAGGGTTAAATCAATAATACCATCATCTGATTTAACTCGACCATCTCGGCCTCCAACGGCTGTTGCTTTAGATGTAAATAGTACGTCTGACATAAGATCACCTCATAGATTATTTTATGTAATTTCATTGCAGACAATCAAAAAAGTCGCAATCAAATTCATTTTGTAATCACTTTGATTACCGTGATAGTAATGTACTTCCCCTTCTATAATGAGTGTAAACCTATTATTTTATACAAAAAAAAGAGAGTTACCTCTCTTCTTTTCCTCTTTGTTTTTTTAAACCGCTTTGAATAATGTTATCTCCATATTTTTCACGCAAACTTTCGACCGCTTTGTATAAAGGCTCTTTTTTTGCTTGTTCTCCGTATGTAAACAAATCCAACTGTTCTTCTTCTTGGAGTTGGTGACTCACTTGAAGAGCAGCTACGCCCAATAAACGAATCGGTTCTCCGTTCCAATGCTTTTGAAATAATACTGCACTGTAATGAAAAAGATCGTTTGGCTCGCTAATTGCTTTAGAGATAGTTTGGCTTCGAGTAATAGTTTTAAAATCACTATATCGTATCGTTAACTGAATCGTTTTGCTTACAACTTTTTTTGCTTTCATACGAGAACTTACTGAGTGCGATAGTTTATTTAAAATAGGCAGAACTTCATGTTCATCTACTGCATTTTGAGATAGCGTCGTAGAGTTTCCAATTGATTTAAACTGTGATTGGCGATCAGGGTTCACCTGTCGATCATCTTGGCCCCGCGCTCGGTCTCTCATCACTTCTCCTTTTACTCCGAGAGTTTGTTTAAGAAGACCGGGAGCGGCATTTGCTAGATCACCGATCGTCACCACCTTAATCGCATTTAGCTTTTCAGCTGTCTTCTTACCGATTCCGTGCATTTCCTCTACGGCTTTTGGCCAAAGAACTGTTTGGACATCTCTTTTTCGAAGAACGGTAATTCCTAAAGGTTTTTGCATATCACTTGCCGTTTTGGCTAAAAATTTATTCGGTGCGATTCCAATTGACACAGGAATTTGCAGCGTCTGTATTAAATGCTGCTGAATGGACTTTGCTATGTCAAGAGGAGAGCCTAATTCAGCACAGTTTGTAATATCCAAATAGCCTTCATCAATTGAAGCGGGCTCTAAAAGAGGTGAAATGGTTACTAAATAATCAAACATGTTTTTGGACACTTGGCGATATAATGGAAAATTAGGTTTTATAACAACCAGCTCGGGGCATTTTTTTTTCGCTTCCCAAAGAGGCATAGGCGCATACACTCCGCGTTTACGAGCAATATAGTTACAGGTTACAACAATTCCTCTTCGTTCTTTTGGATTGCCAGCAATAGCAAGAGGCTTATCTTTGAGCGTATGATCATGTGCGGTTTCAACAGATGCATAAAAAGCATTGGCATCAATATGAAGAATAACTTTGCCGTTTTTAGGGTACATCATTTTCATACTATCACCTCTTTCTGTATAATTAATCCCCGAAAGAAGAACGTACATTCTTATTTATTATAACTCTTTTTTCCTAAGTTGTGCGTACCTATACTTTATTTTTATTTTGAGCGAACACTGTGTGTCACTCTCTCGTATTCTAATGAAGAAAGGAGGAAGAAAATTTGATTGATCAGCTTATCGGAGCCATTAACCAATTAGGCTACGGATATTTCTTTTTTATCATTTTAGTCGGAGCCAACCTTACTCCGATTCCTGACCCAGTATATATTATGCTTGCAGGCAGTCAGGCTACGTCTCCATCCGTTCAGTATATTCCAGCTTTTATACTTACCTACAGCGGCATGATGCTTAGCTTGTATCTTAAATTTTTGATAGCCAGTCTGTTTTCAGCTCAGGCGCTTGCGCTATTAAAACGCCCGCGATGGGAAAAGAATGTGATGAAAGTTGAGCGAACGATTCAAGAATATGGATCTCACGCCATCATCGCAAGCTACTTTTTACCAGGAATGCGACATGTGATGCCTTTTTTTCTCGGAGCAAGCGGAATGAAGCATCGTCATTACATTAAAGTCTCATTTTCTTTCGGTTTCATTTGGACGCTGGCTTTATTTATTTTCGGTTTCTTTTTTAACACGACATCTTCTTATACTGATGTGATTGAGATCACTTTAGCTTTTTGTGCGATCAGTTTGATTATCTATGCGGTCCAAAGAAGAAAAATACGAAAAAACAGCAGTAGTTTGTGTAAAGAAGTTCTTTTTCACAAACTGCTGCTGTTTCATTTATATTAAATGACTTCATTATATCCCTTCACAAAGTATTTGCGCGCGCGGTAAAGAGCTGATTTTAACGTAGTCATCTGCATATTTAATAACTCGGCAATTTCTTCATATTTAAATCCTAATCCATATTTTAACAGAAGTAAATTGCGATATTTAGGATTCAATTGATTTAAAATCGCCTGACATTCCGCCGCTTCTTCATTTCTGAGCACCTGCTGAATAGGCGTATACATAACGGGTTCTTCTTTGTAGGAAGACGTATAGCGGTCTTTCACCATTTTACGCCTTCCTAAATCACAGCGCTTATTTAATGCGACGCGAAACATCCAAGCTTTTATTTTTTCAGGATCGACCATTTCTTGTTTTTCTAAATATTTTAATGCTACTTCTTGCGTAATATCTTCAGCGTCTTGTCTATTCACGCCATTTTTTAATAAATAAGCCAGCACCTGATTTAAATAATCTTGTAATTCCTCGCCGCACATAATAAGTTCTCCCTTGCTATTTTAGTTTTTCTTTTAGTTCGATTGGCAGTTCATTTTCATTCAACATATAAATCTGAGGAGTATCTACTTGATCTTTGTAATAAAAAGCAACAAGATAATCTCCCGTGTCTCGTAAGTTCGCATGTTGAAGAAGTGTTTCTACCTGCTGATTGTTTTTTACTTTAATTGCTTTCTCATCCTTCGTTAAAGATGTAAACTCTTCTTGAAGACGATAATCGATTTTAAGATGAGAAGAATTTTTAAACACTTCGGTTTTTTCTACATCCTTTGGCATCAGGCGAGCACGTTCATATAAATGCTCTTTCTTCAGCCATGCTTCTACTTCGCTATAAGACTTATCCCAAGAAGCAGTTTGTACGTACTGTCCTTTTCCATCCATAAACTCAATTGAAGCCCAGCTTTCTTTTGTGCTGTACATTTCATCAAACGTTTCGTTCATCATCGACTGTTTGACTACGTGTATAAGTTCTTGTACTTTATCTGGATTTGTAATGTTGATTGAATTTGACTTTCCTGGAACAGAAAAACTCACGCTTTTAATTTTATCCGTGTTTTTTGTTCGTAAAAGCGGATGGAAATTTTCTTTGTATTCTTTTGTTTCTGCAATTTCTTTATAAAAAGCTTTATAGTCTGAAAATGGAATAAAGTATTCTCGGACCATTTGTTTTCCATTTTTTAATTTATAAGCAAATACAGCTATTTTCCCGTTTCTGCTTTCTATTTCACTTTGTTTATCAGGATCCAGCTTCTTATCTTTAGATGCTGTAATTTGTTTTTGCAGCTGACGAACACTCTCAATCGTTTCTTTACTTGTATAATAATATGGAGCTTCATAATAGCCATTCATTCCATTTGCATAGTTTTCAGGTTTATCAGTCAATGGATATATATCTTCATCGAAATATACACTTTCAATCTCTGAAGCTGCTGGCACTTTAGTAGAATAGCCGAACACATCTAGATGAATGATAAAGCCCACAATAGCTGCAGCTATAACAAAGCCTAGATACCCTTTCCATTTCGTAAAGATACGCCACGTTTTATTTAAAATGATTTGAGCAACTGTATAGCCTATTAATGAACCAATAATATAGCCCACGACCATCCATGAAAATTCACCTTTCATGCTAATAAAGTAAAATCCGCCTAACATGAGTGAACAAGCCGTTACTCCGTATACGAATACCGGTTTTAACCAGCTAACTGAAATGGTTTGCGTAGCAGCTTCTACTTTTCTTTTTTGGTAGGTGATTAAAGCAATGATGTAGAATAAGACAATGAGTCCAATATAGACAAATGCACTAGTAGAAAAGCTTTTATGAGCTACCATTTGCGCTACGTGTGAAAACGGAACAAGGCTGTCAACATTTTTGTTCACGTAATAGTCATACGCATAGCCGTACCAGTAAAACTTTACATTGGATATAGCTAAATAAGAGATTCCGCCGGGTAGAAGAAATAGAACATATAAAAAGATTCCTTGGAGGACAGACATTCCGGTGAACATTCCCGCTAAAACAGTTCCAGTCAGCACAAATAAATTAATTAAAATACTGTAACCCACCCAGCTTAGAACATCTCCTGTTGTATAAACATCCTCAACGGTTAAAACTCCTTTAACGGCAAAAGTAACGACTCCCGTAATTAAAATAGGAACAACTAAAACCAACGCGCCCAGAAGCATATTTTGATGAAACAGCGTAGAACGCTTAATTGGTAAACTATGAATATAGTCAGCCGCAATCTTCGTTTGTATATATCTAAATAGGAAAATACCAAGTAACACTGGTACAACAAACATAAACACAAATTCCAGCCCATCCAATACGTTAAATAGCGTATCTGGTTTTTCTATATAAGGCTCTACCTTTCCTGTGAAAGTAAAAATCAGTTGTAAAGGTAAAGCGAACAGCAGTACTAGCAAGTATACAAGCCCAATCCATCCCACGTTTCTCATAGATTGAATCCACATGCCGCGGTTAAACGATGATGTTTTCGATTGCATAACCCACATCCCCCATTTCATAAATAAAGATTTCTTCCAGCGTAAGTGGCAAGATGTCAAAAATTAAAGGCTTATACGATCGGACTTTGTTGACTAAGTGCTTTTCCTTTCCTCGAACAATACAAAGCAAGACGCTTCCTCGTTTTTCTTGATATAAAATGTCTAGCGTGTCATAAAGCGCTAGCGGCACATCTCCTTCAAATGCAACTTGAATTTTGTGCACATCAGACTTTAAATCATCGAGCTCTTTTTCAATTAATAATTGACCGTGATGCAAGATGCCTACATGATCACACAGATCTTCCACTTCTCGCAGGTTATGTGACGAAATTAAAATCGTCATTTCCCGTTCTGCCACGTCTTGAACAAGAAGGTTTTTGATTTTTTGACGCATTACCGCATCTAAACCGTCGAGCGGCTCATCTAAGATAAGTACATCAGGCATAGCAGACAGCGCTAACCAAAAACCTACTTGACGCTGCATTCCCTTGGACATTCTATGTACCTTTTTATGTAATTGAATTGGGAAAGCTTCTTTTAATTTTTGGAACCTCTCTTCGTTCCAAGTCGGATAGACGCTTCTATAAAAAGACGCTAATTGCTTAATCGTTGTTTGAGGGAAAAAATAAAGAGAATCTGGCATAAAAATAAGACGTTCTTTTAAACCAACGTTTTCGAATACTTCCTCGCCGTCTATTGCGATCTTTCCGTGATCCTGCTTGTAAATACCCGCAATGATTTTTAATAGCGTTGTTTTTCCTGCACCGTTGGAGCCAAGCAGTCCGTAAATAGATCCTTTTTTTATAGAAAGCGTGACGTCTCTTAGAGCTTCCATTTCTTCAAACTCTTTTTTTATCCCCTTCAGTTCAATCACTATCGCTTCCTCCTTTTACTGCTTTTTCAGCCTGTGAAATAAGTGATAGAATTTCATCTTTATCCATCCCTAAATACATAGCTTCTGCCAACAGCTTTACTAATTCTTCTTTCATCTTTTTCACCTTCTCGTTATTTAGTGTATCAACTTGAGGCGTTACAAAACTTCCTTTGCCTGGAACTGAATAAATATAGTTTTGATGTTCTAGTTCACGATACGCTTTTTGAATTGTATTTGGATTAATCGTTAATTCTTTTGCTAGCAGCCGAACAGATGGAAGCTTTTGATCGGCCTTAAAGACTTCATGGATAATAAGCTCTTTCAATTTATCTACTAATTGCTCGTATATCGGCTTACGACTACGAATATCTAAATCGAACATAGTCTGCCTCCCTTCATCTACCCAAAATCATGATGTGTGTACTAGGTGTATTAACTGTATTACTTATCGTATTACAGTTAATATTATAGTATGTTTTTTGGAAAAAACAAGTACTTTTTTTACTTTTGTTACAAATAGATGACAAAAAAGTGTTTAATAGCTTTATAGATAAAATAAAAATAACTGTAAACAAATTACGCAGGCTTCCTTCGTTGTAAGCAAACATACTCCTTTAAGTCAGCACCTTGTTTTACTTTTCTTAACCAAGTGCCTCTAGTTATTACCATAATAATGTTTTATAATGTTTATAATTAATTTTTTTAATATAGAAGGAGCCATACTCTATGTACTATGATGCGTTAAAGACGTTTGTTTCTGTTGTAGAAGAGCAAAGCTTTACAAAAGCTGCGGAAAAATTAATGATTTCACAGCCAAGCGTAAGCGTACACATCAAAAATCTCGAAAAAGAATTTCAAACTTCCCTGTTCCTGCGTTCACCTAAAATGTTAAAAATCACACCCAGCGGCGAAATTTTATACGATCGTGCTAAACAAATGATTCAAATATATGAGCATACGAAACGAGATATTTACGAACATCATCACCGTGTCAAAGGAATGCTAACGATTGGCGCCAGCTTTACGATTGGCGAATATATTCTTCCTTCTTTTTTAGCAAAGCTTCGTGAACAATATCCTGATATTGATGTAGAAGTGACGATCGGTAATACAAAAGAAATTGCTCAGCTTGTTCGTCATTTCAAAGTAGATGTAGGGCTTATTGAAGGTCACACGGAAGAGTCCGACTTACATATTCAATCCTTTATGGACGATGAACTTGCCATCGTTGCTTCAGTGGATCACCCTTTGGCTCAGCTTAAAAAAGTAGAAATTGATGATTTACAAAATCAGCGGTGGGTAGCGCGTGAAAAAGGCTCTGGAACAAGAGAATATTTAGATCACGTTCTAATGTCCAACGGTTTAAAAATGAAAAGCATGCTAACAATCAGCAGCAATCAAGGAATTAAAGAAGCGATTGTTCACGATTTAGGAATGTCTGTGCTATCGCTTTGTGCTATTAAAGAAGATGTAGAACAAAAGCACCTGTCGATTCTCAATGTTAACACCGCTCCTTTTAAGCGCCGTTTTTCTTATATCTATCCTGCTAACAGCGCTCATAAAAAAGTAGCGGAGCTTTTTATTCAGCTTTTAAACTAAGAAAAAAGATTATGACATAACGAAATCAATCCAATCTAAAGACGAACAAACTGGCTAAAGGAGCTAGTACATAAAACTAGCGCTCACCATCAAAATAAAAAAATCCGAACGCGTTTGATTCTTAATCAAGAATCAAACGCGTTCGGATTTTCCTTCAGCTAAGATGCTCTTGCTCCAGCCTCTTTTTTAAGATAATAGCCATACATGTCTTTACATTCTTTTTTTAGTGAGCGTGCGTCTGCTGAGCCGGCATTTTTGATAAACGAACAGCTAAGAACAAGGCTGTTGTAAGAAACACACCAATTAAAGCAATCACACCTTTCCAGCCGTACGCGCTCCAGCATAAGCCAGCCACAGTCCCTCCAATGCTTGATCCTGCATAGTAAAAAAACAAATATAAAGACGAAGCCTGCGCTTTGTCATGCGTTGCTCTTCTTCCTACCCAGCTGCTTGCGATGGAGTGACTTCCGAAAAAGCCAAACGTCAGCAGCAAAAGCCCGGTAATTTTTATCCATAAAATCGGATGCAGCGTAACGATTGAACCAATAAGCGTAACAGCAATCGTACATAACAGCACCTTTTTCCGACCGTATCGATCCGCCAGCGTCCCCATCCAGACTGAGCTGAATACTCCTACAAAGAAAATGACAAAAATAAAACTTACAAGCGTATGATTCCAAGAATACGGAGGAGCGGATAAAGCGTATCCAATATAATTGTATAAAGCTACGTTACTTCCAAGCAGTGCAAAACCAATAGCAAAAAGACAAAGCATCCCTCTATCTTGAAGATGACTGCGAAGAGAGCCGGTAAGCTGCCTAAGTTCAAATGACCGAGAAGTAAAGTTCTGTGAATCAGGCAAGTTCATAAAAAAAACAAATGTGGCCAATAAGCTGATTGCGCTTACAACATCAAGAGCTACCGACCAGTTAAAATACTCCGTGAGCACTCCTGTCATAAGTCTTCCCGCTACGCCTCCAAAGGCGTTTCCGCTTATATAAATCCCCATCGCTTTTCCTAAACTCCCGGGTTCAATTTCTTCTCCTAAGTAAGCCATGGCCACAGAAGGCAGCCCTGCTAACACGATTCCTTGAATAACGCGAAAAACTAGCAGCGTTTCAAAGGTAGAGCTAAATGCTGTCATGATGCATAGCAATGACGCAAAAATTAACGATAGGCCCATCAGTTTCTTTCGTCCCCACACTTCCGATAAAGAACCTAAAAAAAGCATACTAACAGCAAGCGTGATGGTTGTTAACGAAAGAGATAAACTCGCAAAAGCCGGGGATATCCCAAATTCTCTAGAAAATTCAGGTAAAATGGCCTGTGTACAATATAAAATTGAAAATGTGTTGAAGCCTGCTGCAAAAAGTGCAACATTTGTTTTGCGAAAAGCCGATGTTCCAATTACGGTATAGCTCACAGTTGGTCACTTCCTTTTTTCTCTAAAAAAAGCATATCACGGTTTTTTTATTCTGTATAATTCATTATGTAAATCGTTTTCATGCATTTCAGTAATGAGTAAAGTGAAAATAGGAATGGACAACAGCCTGAGTATTTTCAAACGACTGTATGCAAGACTGCTATGCTTTCTTGTTTTACACACAAAAAAAGTCGAGCCAATTTTTCATGGCTCAACTTTTTAATCCAATACATAAGATGCTAATACTTTTTGCACGTCGTAAATGCTTTTATCTTTACGAAATTCTTTTGAGATCGGCGCGCTAGAACCTGATACCCAAATATTTAATTCGGCATCTAAATCGAACGTTCCAGCCGTTTCTACGCTAAAATGTGTAATCGTTTTATAAGGAATGGAATGATAATCTGTTTTCTTTCCCGTCACTCCTTGCTTATCAACGATAATTAAGCGTTTCGTTGTAAACACCATCAAATCGCGAATGACTTTATATGCTTGTTCCACTCGCTCGTTGGCAATTAAGATATTTTGCAAGTCTTTTTCAGTTCCTCTTATATCTGCTTCTGATGCATTTCCTAATAGTCCATCTAATATACCCATGCTTATCACTCCTTTCTATCTACACTACCGCATTTTGTTCTGTCTGGAAACCCAAAACGTTTTTTTAATGAATTAATTTACTTTCACGCGCTTTTTTTGTTAGTTTTGCACTCGTTTTACTAAGAGGCTTGTGAAGGAAGATGCCAACGAGCAGCACGCCAAGCCAAATGCAAAGTAGAACGGTAACATCTTTTCTTACTATATCCGCTAACATGCCTCCCACAACTTCTCTCATCATGCTTATTGCGTAGGTAAATGGCAAAAACGGATTGAGTGCTTGGAAAAAAGCAGGCACGACTTGAATCGGAAATGTACCGCCTGCAGCGGAAAGCTGAAGCACAAGCAAAACAATCGCCATTGCTTTTCCTGCATTGCCAAATATCGCAACAAGCGTATAGACAATCGTCATAAATACGAAGCTGCACAGCAAGCCTAAAAAGATAAAAGGCACTTTATCTACGACGTACGTTTTGATTAAAAATAAATCGCCTAGCGTCACAATAAAAGCTTGCACAAGAGCAATAGACAAAAACGTTAAAAGTCTTCCAAGATAGACTTCATAGCTTTTAAACCGCTCTTCATCGGCTACTTCTACGCTTAAAATTGAAACTAACAGCAAAGCCCCGACCCACAAGCAAAGCGTTGTATAAAACGGTGACATAGCCGATCCGTAGTTCGGAATAGGATAAAGTCTTTCTTCTTTTAAAAGAACCGGTTTAGCAAAAAAATCACTTTCTTTTTGTACATCATTTTTCAACAAATTAATAATATCTTCAATGTTTTCTTTTCGCTGAAATTCGCGTATTTTATCCGCTATATTGTGCACGTTTTGTTCAATTCGCGGAAAGTCTTTTGTTATTTTCGCAAGCTCCTGCTGTCCGAGCAAAATGCCACTCGCTGTTTTAGACAGCACATTAGAAACATCCGGCATGCTTTTATTGGCTTCCTCAAGCAGTGAGTTTGCGCTTGCTGTTTTATCTTTCGCTTCTTTGATTGCTTGTTCAACAGCCGGTACAATCGTAGAAGAATACGAATTCGTTAACGTATTTAATTTAGAAACAGCTTGGTCGGTACGAGAACTGAATTTCTCAAGCACACTTGGATCTGGAGCATCTCCATTTTTTGTTTGCTGCTGCAAGTCGTTTACATCCGACAGCTGCTGCTGTAAAAGCGCATGTACACTTTTTATTTGAGTAATAACCGGTGAAAGGACGTTCCCTTGAGACACCGTATTTAAACCCGTAAGAAGCGTAAGAATCTCTCCTATGTCAGCAATTTGTTTTGTTAACTGCACTTTTAGCTGTTCCGCTGCTGCGCTGACTTCAGCCGGTGCGATATCTTTTTCCATCAGCTGATTCTTCAATTCTTGCACTCCGAGAGCTCGTTGTTGAACACGATGCAGCGTTTCGTTGATCGTTGGCTCAGCGTTTTTTAAAATTTCATCGCTTTTAGTTAAAAAAGTGTTTAGCTGCTGAGTCATCTGTGCGCCGTCAGCTGTTAGTCTCTCTACTTCAGGAAGAGCGGCCTGAGCTTTTGATACAATAGCTCCAGCTTTTTGAGTGGTATCATTCGCTTCATTAATTACTTTTTTAATTTCAGGAAGACGATTTTCAAGCTCAAAAATCCGTTGTTCAACTTGTTGAATGGTCGGCAAATCCCGCTGCAGGGTAATACCTAGTTCGTTAAAAACAGAAAAAATGGCTCCATTCGCTGTTTTGACGAATTTTTCACTAATCTGTTGTGTTAAGCTGCTGGCTCCTTTGCTTGTAATTTTAGGCGCCACGGCGTTTATTTTTTCGTTTACTTTGTAAAGAATGACCGGCTTTTCCAAACGATCTTGAAGAACCGTACCAAGCTTTTGTGAAAAATCTTTTGGAATAACAATACTTGCATAATAGTCACCGTGCTTTACTCCGTGATCAGCTTTTTCTTTGGAGACGAACGTCCATCCAAGCGTTTTATTTTTCTTTAACGTTGCAATAATATCTTTTCCCACGTTTACGTGCTGCCCTCTTATCGTAGAACCTTCGTCTTCGCTCGTTACTGCAATGGCAATACCTTCAGTCCGCCCGTATGGATCCCAAGATGCTTTTATATTAAACCATGCGTAAAAAGACGGCAGAATCATAAGCGTCAGCACAATGATAATCATCGCCCAATTGGTGAAAATTCTTTTTAAATCCCGCGTATAAATATAAACAGTATTTTTCATATGTCCCACCCAGTTTTATTATTACAAGTTAGCTTATCCATGTTCGAAGAAACATATTTCTGATACTATAGAAAAAGTTAGATATGGTTTTAGTAGAAAGGATGATGAACATGACAGAAAGACTTTATTATAGCAATCCCTACACAAAAACGTGGGAAACAGAAGTGACAGAGACGCGCGCTCTTTCAAATGGCTACGCTTTAACATTAAAACAAACTGCTTTTTATCCAGAAGGCGGTGGACAGCCTTCTGATTACGGTACTATTGCCGGAATTGAGGTAAAAGATGTTTACGAAGAAAATGGAGAAGTATATCATCTCGTTGATACACTGCCTGCACAAACGAACGTCACGTGTGAAATTGACTGGCATCGCCGCTTTGATCATATGCAGCAGCATAGCGGACAGCACTTACTTTCAGCTCTATTAATCGATACATACGATATTCACACCGTTAGCTTTCATTTAGGAAGCGACGCTGTCTCTATTGATTTAAATGTACCTCAGTTATCTCATGAGCAGCTATTACACATTGAAAAAGTTGTAAACGACGCTATTTACAGCAACCGCCCCATTAAAACGTACGAAGTGAAAAAGGAAGACTTACATACTCTTGCGCTTCGCAAAGTGCCCGAGCTAGAAGACGAAGTGGTACGCATCGTAGAAATTGAAGGCATTGATGTTTCTGCCTGCTGCGGTACTCATGTGAACCAAATTGGAGAGCTGGGTCTCATTAAACTTACGAAAACAGAAAAGCAGCGCGGCAATACACGCCTCTTTTTTAAATGCGGTATGCGTGCATTAGCTGATTATCAGCAGTCTCAAGAAATCGTAGCAGAACTTAGCAACAAATTCAGTACAAGCCGTGAATTAGTTGTAGAACGCATTAAAAAATTGGAGACTGAACAAAAAGAGCTGCAAAAACAACTAGAAGAATTAAAAAATGAAAATGCTGCTTATTTAGCGAGTGAACTAGAAGCAAAAAAAGAAGGTTCATTTCTGTACTATCACTTTGAAAACCGTACATTAAAAGATGTGCAAGCTTTGACAAAGCAGCTGCTTCAAACGCCTGATACGACGCTTCTTTTTGCTTTTTCAAGTGATCAAAAAGTCTTACTGGCTCACAGCGGCAGTGTGGTAAAATGCGGAGAGCTTTATAAAGAGCTGCTTCCGCTTTACGATGGAAAAGGCGGCGGCGGACCAAAACAAGCTCAAGCCAGCTTCTCATCTTCTGAAAATATGAACGCATTTATTAGCGCAGTAAAAGAAAAAATAACTGAAGCATAACAAAAAGCCTGTCTTTAAAAAGACAGGCTTTTTCCACTCACTCAGCTTACTAAATAGCCAATTAATAATCCAATTGATAAAGTAAATCCAAAAAACGTATTTGTTTGCGCGGTTGCTTTCATCGCAATAAGCTCTCCGCGTACAAATGCTTGTACGGCTTGAATTGGCTTAGGTGCACTAAGAAACACTAAGAAAATCCAAGGGCTAATATCGAAGAATACCACTAATGCAACGGTCCAAATATACGCAATGCCAAACAAAGCAGCTAAAAATCTGATCGCATTTTTAGAACCTAATAAAATAGCTAGCGTACGTCGTCCACCTTTTGTATCTTCTTCTATATCACGAATGTTGTTAGACAAATTAATCGCGCCTACTAAAATCGCAATCGGAAGTGATACAAAGATGCTTTCAGACGTTACGGTATTCGTTTGAATAAAAAATGAAATCAACACGAACATCGCGCCCATGCAAAGACCTGAAAATAATTCTCCAAACGGCGTATACGCAATCGGAAGCGGTCCGCCTGTATACAAATACCCAATCGCCATACCTACTAATCCAACTAAAGCAAGCCACCAGCTGCTGTTTGCACATATATATACGCCTAAAATAAGAGCAATTCCATAAGAAATCAGTGCTAAATTTAATACCGTTTTCGGCTTCATTCCGTGTCTGACGATGGCTCCTCCGATTCCTACGGAGTCTTCTGTGTCTAACCCGCGTTTAAAATCATAGTACTCGTTAAATAAGTTCGTCGCAATTTGAATCCACAAACATGAAAAAAGCATCGCAAGGAACATCCAAACGTTCACATGGCCATAAAACATAGCTAGAACTGTTCCAATTAAAACGGGTACAAACGATGCTGTTAGCGTATGAGGACGGGTTAATTGCCACAAAATTTTCCCTTTACTATACTGCTCGACTGCAGCTTTGTTTTCTTTGTTATGACTTGTCATCATCCTCTTCCCTTCTATTACGAACCGTATCTCTATTTAAAAGTGCTGCTTTTAACATAATGAATGATAGCAAACTTACTCTAAGACAATACACGTCCGCCCAACAAAAAAATCACGGAATCCTTTAAAATATAAGTTCCATCTTATATCATAATAATTTATTGCTCTTTTTACAAGATGACCGCTTATACATTTCCGCCTTTTTTCTACAAAAATCTGCTTTGGCGCAGAAATTCGCAGCAAAAAAATTAAAAGTCTGTATAAAAAATGAGATTGAGACATAAAGAAACGAATTCAATCTAAAGACGAATAAATGGGATACATGAGCTGAACTGCTTGTGACACCGCAGTTTATTTCCGTGCAAGACTTGACTTTCCTCAGGAGTCTTCGCCTTGCCCTCCAATCAACCGCTAGAAGCCTCTACATACATGAAACCTATGTTCACTATCACAATGAAAAGATCCGAGCGATTTATCGTTCGGATCTTCCTTCAACTAACATACGTTTATACAAGCCTCTTTTTTATCTCTATATCTTATTAATTAAAATCGTAGTCGTCCCCATGTCTTCTGCGAAATCTTTTATGAAAACACGAATCGCATATCGCATGATCATGATTCCAAGGAAGGTCTTTAGAACACGCACTGCATGTTCTTTTAAATTTTTTCATATCTTTTCTCAATACGTTATGGATTTTATCTGTAAGCTCTTCTCGGACACGCTCCCAGTAAATAGCTTCCGGTCTTCTATCCATTCGATATAGAAATAAAAGATGCAGGCCAATCGCTTTATAAGACAGCTCTAATTTTTCCAGTGAACCTTCTATTATCCTTGGTTCAGGTAACTCTTCTCTGTTAACAATCGCATTCATGCTAGCCACCCACTGCTTTTTCAAAGAGCTTTCTTTAGCTGAAAAAGGAAGCTGCAAGTAGCCATATAAATCAACAATTGGCATTTTCGCTTCAATCAGCGTGTCTTTCACTTCCTCATAAAGCTCACGTTCTTGTGCCAGGTTTGATTTTTGTGTACCTTTTGGATTTTTAAATTTAGCCCACATGTCAAAAAACGTTCCGAGGTCATGATGATATTCTTTAAATCTTCTTAGCATATCTGAAGTAGGCGCAATTGAAAATTTGCTGATTTGCTCGTCTGTTGAAAATAATAGTTCTCTCATTTGCTTTGCATCTTTAGCGAATGCAACTTCTCCAACATTGTAGAGCCCCTTCCTTCCAGCACGACCTGCAATCTGCTTTAACTCTTGAGAAGTCAGCAATCTCCTCTTTTGCCCGTCAAACTTCATGTTTTCTAAAAGCACAATTCGTCTAATTGGAAGATTTAATCCCATTCCAATCGCATCTGTAGACACAATGACATTTGTTTCTCTATGAATGAACTGCTCAATTTGTTTTCTTCTTGTTTCAGGCGGCATACTTCCATAAATCACGCTAACTTTATGACCATCTTTTTCTAGCTTAGCCGCTGTTTGGAGCACCTTTTTACGCGAGAAAACAATTAAAGCATCTGCGGGTTTCACTTGTTCAATTTTGAACTTTCGAAGATCTACTTTTAAAGGTATATCTCTTTCATACTCATAAATTTCTGAGATCACACCGTCTAACATCTCTTCTAACATACTTCGAATGCTTAAACTTCCGATCACATGAACTTGTTTGGCATTGGCTCGGGTGATGGCTTTATACCATGAAAACCCTCGGTCTCTGTCTTGAATCATTTGTGCTTCATCAATGACTGTTACATCGCCATGTTCTAATTCACTAAACATCTCTACGGTACCGGCCATGTGCTGAGCATCTTCAACAATCTTTTCTTCTTCACCTGTTTTTAATGAACAAGCAACTCCGTCTTTGTTCAGCTTTTCAAAAACTTCTAAAGCTAACAGGCGAAGCGGCGCTAAGTAACTACCCGAAGCAGCTTTTTTTAATGACTTTAATGCTGTATACGTTTTTCCTGTGTTTGTATCACCGAGATGAAGAATGTATTCCGTTTCTTTTCTTGGGTCCATTTCGTATTCGGCCCCAAAAATATAATTTAATTGTCGCTGTTCTTCTTCAATCAGCTTTTTCTTTTCTTCACGTTCACGTTCTTGTTGTAATCGTCTTTGTTCCAGCTGCTGTTGATATCTTTCTTGATGCTCTTCGATCGTTAAATTGTGATCTGAAACTTCTAGTACATCGGAAAGCTTTTCTTCTACAAGCATTCTTTTATATTCATAGACCAAATCCGATAAATCACTTCTAAGTGCTTTTATAATATCAATTCGTGTTACCGAAGCATTTGTATAAGATTTATATTCTTCTTTAAATGAAGCAGGAAGGTCATCCATAATCATAGTTGGAATGATTTCATAAATCTTATCGGTGATAAATACCTCGTATACATCCTCATACGTTTCAAACAAGATAATCGTTGAATATCTGTCTAATTCTGAGCTTACGTTCCCGGTGAGCTCTT
This sequence comes from Priestia sp. 40, assembly GCF_049368575.1. Classification (NCBI taxonomy): domain Bacteria; kingdom Bacillati; phylum Bacillota; class Bacilli; order Caryophanales; family Bacillaceae; genus Priestia; species Priestia sp. 40. The sequence goes on along the minus strand of NZ_JBMPZA010000001.1, from coordinate 11,507 downwards.
GAAAAAAGTCATGAACCGTTTCATAATCATGACGTGTTAAATCACCGTTTTCTATTAATTCATCTTCAAGCTCAGTATGCGGCGCATAGTTTTCAATATACTTTGAGTTTGTTTCAATGTCTTTTGATAGCTGATATGAAAGCTTTTCTCTTATATGTAGGTAATACAGCTCTTTGTTTGATTCCAAAATAGGAGCTGATTCTAAATTTGACTGTAATTGATACCTAGCTTTTCGATCATTAATACTTTGCTGTCTTTCTTTCTCTTTTCTTTCTTCTTCTTTTTTGGCAAATTCAACTCTTGCTTCTCCGTATAGAGATAGCCACTCTGCTTTATTGCCCTTTCCGTACTGCTTTTCTAACCAAGAAAAAGCATCAAATTCTATACCTTTTCTCGTTTCTTTAGCAAATAACTTATCGATAGCTTGAGGTTTATATCCTTTTATCTCAAAGCCTCTTTCTGTTAAATACGATTTTCTGTTTTTCTTAGATACAGAAGAAACAACTATTTTTCTCCACGCAGTCCCCCAGGCTTTTTTAATAAAAGAGTGCCTGTCTGTTAAATACGTCTCTAAATCCGGACATTCGTCTTGTTCACCTAATACGCTTTTTATATCCTGTAGCAATGTATGCTTAGTTTTTTCAATGGCCCTGCCTTGAATAGCCTCTAATTCGAGCATAAAATTCTCCTTCGGAAAGTTTTCCTACATTTATTATAGAAAAGACCCCTTATAGAATCAAATACATTGTTACCACTTTATTTGAAGCTAGATTAAGAACTTCTCTTTCCCATGCTTTTGCTTATTTCTCACCTATTTTCAAGGCAAAAAGCTCCTTTAAACAGGAGCTTTTGATATTTTTTAGATAATTCAGTCTATTTAAAATATCTATCAAGCATTTCTGTCGATTCCCTTTGAGTAAGTGATGGAGAGCTGTGAAAGCTTGGTTAACGATACGTGTAAAACACCTGTAAATAAAAAAGCTAAGATTGTTGCGCCTGTGGCTAGCGGGTGAACGTACGTAAAATAATAGGCAAATACAGCCCCCACTACGTATGATACATACACATGAAGGTTAAATCCTTTTATATACCAGTATATTTTATTTTCCTTATCTAAAATAGCTGAAATGTCATAGTGTTTTCGGCGAATGATATAATAATCAACAAGAACAATCGCAATAATAGGAATAAATAAGACGCCGATCATAAGCAAAAAGCTTTGAAAATTTGTCATTAACCACTCTTTTAATAAAGAACCTAGGACTGTGACAACTCCCATCGTTAGTGCCGGTATCCAAAAGCGCTGCTTTGGAAAAATAGATAAATAAGACATTGTTGCGCTATACAGTACCATTACGTTGGTCGACAACACCGATAAAAAAATGACGATGGCTGCTACTAATCCTAACAGCGGGCTATATGCGCCGATTAAATTTACCGGGTCATACGTTTGCGTCATATTTCCGAGAATTGAAAAGCCGGAAACCGTTGCTCCTAATCCCATCGCAATCAAAGTCGCAACGTTATAGCCTAAATAAGTTCCCGCAATTCCCGTTTTTTCAGATTTACAGTTTCGGTTATAATCGCAAACAATAGGAATCCACGTAAAAGCTGTAGCTACTACAATATCAAAAGCTAACATTCCTGTAATACCAGGATTTTCGCTTGCTTTCATTTGAATTAATTTTGCTGCATCAAATTCGATAAACAAATAGCTAAACACAACGGTTGCTAAAATGACCATAAGCGTAGCTACTAATTTTTCCGTTGCTTCAATGCCTTTGTGTCCGTATATAGAAATAGCTACTACTAGTACTTGAGTAAGAATTGTAAATAGATTGATATTGCTGTAACCGGTCAAAAAGGTGACGGCATGATTTAAACTTAGCCCTGCCATGTAGGCTTGAATCCATGCCCATCCTATTAATGTAATAAGATTAACAGCAGCAGGAAGCATAGCCCCTCTTTGCCCAAAAGCTGGTCTCATTAAAACCATGGTTGGAAGACCGGTGCGAGTTCCGATATTCCCCATCAGCACGAGCGGTATAGCACCAACTAAAGAGCCAAGCACAATAATAAATAATGCCTTTAAAAAGGTCATATCGGGTACAAACAGCATTCCCGTAAAAACAGTCGTTACTACCACATTGGCTCCTATCCACATGGAAAATGTAGAGAAGAAGCCCATACTTCTTTTATTCATTGCAATCGGCTGCACATCATCATGGGCGAGACCACTTTTTGTTGTCATTGCTTTTCCACCTTTCACTTTTATTGATACCAATTGGCTCGAGCTAGCTTGGAATTTGTATTCACATGTTTTGTTTCAGTAAAAGCAGCTAATCCTGATGGACCTAACTCCCGGCCAATGCCGCTTTCTTTAAAACCGCCCCAAGCCGTTTCAATATGAGGCGTATGGTAGCCGTTGATCCAAATCGTTCCCGCTTGAAGATGTTCAGCAACTCGCTCTGCTTTCGCTACATCATTCGTTAAAATTCCTGCAGCTAAACCAAATCTCGTGCCGTTGGCAAGTGCTAGGGCTTCTTCTTCACTTGAAAAAGATTGAACAGTAATGACCGGACCAAATATTTCTTCTTGTACGACTTTCATATGCTGCTTCACGTCAACGAGCACAGCCGGCTTTATATAGTTTCCACCTTCGCAGTCGATTAACGTTCCTCCCGTTAATAAATTCGCACCTTCTTTTTGACCTAGCTTTATAAAATCCCGTATTTTATTCAGATGCTCCTTGCTAATAACCGGACCCATCTCCGTTTCTTCTCTTAACGGATTACCAATTTTTATAGTAGCAACAGCCTCCGTAAGAGCAGAAAGAAATGGCTTATAAATAGATTCGTGTACGAGTATACGCGATGAAGCTACACACACTTGTCCTTGATTAAAAAACGAGCCAAACATTGTCCAGTCTACCGCAATATCAATTTCGCTATCTTCAAAAATAAGAAGCGGAGATTTCCCTCCCAGTTCAAGCGAAACTCTTTTCATTTCTTTTGCACACTGCTGATAAATACGTTTGCCTGTTTCTGATCCTCCTGTAAAAGAGACTTTGGCTACGTCATTGTGTTTAACTAGCGTACTTCCCACTTCACCGTCTCCCGTAAGTAAATTAAACACGCCTTCTGGTATACCAGCTTTTTTACATAGTGAAGCTAACTTTAAAAAAGAAAGCGGCGTTAATTCTGACGGCTTAAACACCACCGTATTTCCAGCTGCTAAGGCAGGAGCCAGCTTCCACATGCCAAGCAGCAAAGGAAAATTCCAAGGAACGATTAGCGCGCATACGCCAATAGGTTCTTGAATGATTTTACTGTTTGTGTCGTCAAACATGTTCTTTTTCCACGGCTGATTTTCTTCTATTAAATTTGCGTAATATTTTAAACAATTAATTGTATCTTCAATATCTAACTGCGCTTCTTTTATCGGTTTGCCTGTATTTAATGTTTCTGTTTCAGCGAATATACTCGCTTCATTTTCTAATAAATTTGCTAGTTTCGTAAGCACCTCTACACGCAGTGACTTATTTTTCTTCCATTCACTCTGTTCAAAAGCCTGCTTTGCTTTACCTACCGCTTCCTCTACTTGTTGAAGCGACGAATCAAACACTTCCGCTATGATTTTATTGGTCGCTGGGTTGATTATTTCTCTTTTAAATGGTCTTACTTGCTTCTTATCTATTTTTACATTTACTTGCCCGTTCATAGTCAAACGCTCCTTATAGAAAACTCTTATATAAAAGTGGGAAGATAATAGTACCTTCCCACTTTTAACGTCTTGTTTATATTCAGTCGCGTGCTTTTACTAACAGCGCTTCTTCTTCTTTTGCTTTTTTCCTTAACGCAATAAGCGTGATAAATTCATAGACAATATTAGCGGCCGCTGCTGCTGTAATTTGACCATGATCATAAGCTGGCAGTACTTCCACTAAATCAAAACCGACAAAGTCAATATTTGTTAAGCCTCGAACGAATTGAAGCGCATCGTCAATACTTGCACCTGAGACTTCAGGTGTTCCTGTTCCCGGTGCGTAAACTGGATCTAAAAAGTCAATGTCAAACGATAAAAATACGGGTCCTTCTCCTACACGCTCATGAATAATATCTAGCATTCTTTCAACGCCCAGTTTTTTATATTCATTTGTCGTATACAGAGCTAGACCTAAGTTCTTTGCATCTTCTAAATCTTCAATGCCGTACAGACCGCCTCGCATACCGATTTGAATCGAGCGCGATACGTCGATTAACCCTTCTTCAATTGCTCGTCTGAATACCGTACCGTGATTGTATTTTTGTTCAAAATAGCTATCCCACGTATCAGAATGAGCATCAAACTGTAAAAGTGCTACCGGTCCGTGTTTTTTTGCAATCGCACGAAGTTCACCAAGGGTCATCGAATGATCACCACCTAGTGAAATAGGAATAATACCTTCATTCACAACCGGTGCTAGCCCTTCTTCAATTTTTTTATATGTTTCTAAAATATATCCGGGAACAACTGACAAATCACCGTAGTCCACGCCTGAAATGTAATCAAAAATATTAATCTTTTGTTCTGGGTTATACGGGCGAAGCAAAATGGAGAAATCTCGAATAGCTTCCGGTCCAAAACGTGCTCCTGTTCGAAAAGATTGACCTGAATCAAATGGAATACCCGTTACAATAAAATCCATCTCTGAATTTACTTGTTCTACGTACGGAAGTCTCATAAATGTACGTGGTCCGCAAAAACGCGGAGATTCAAATGAATTTTTCGGCTGATATTTTGGCATGATTTATTCCTCCTAGTGGGTTTCATTCATTAGCGCCGCATCATTATTTTAGATACTGACGCTTTTTATTTAGATACTTTTTACTAATGCAAAATGCATGCCAATTTTTATCGCCTTATTCCGCGCAATTATGGACGATTTTTAATTCATAATAGAATCAAAACAAAAAAACTGATTCAGTATTGAATCAGTTAATTCATAATGAATTAAAATCTCATTATTTAATATTGTATTTTCTTAAACGTCTTACAACCGTAGGCTGGCTAATTCCTAATGTATTTGCCATTTCATACGTTGTTTGACACTGTCGATAAGCGCGAATCAACCAGTTTTTCTCCACTTCTGCAAGTGCTTGCTGAAGCGTCATTCCCTGGGAGGTTAACGTGTCAAGAGACTCCCATTCTTCTTTTTCACTGCTGCCATTTTCTGAATAAAACGGGAGGTCTTGAGGCGAGATACTGTTTTCATCCGTTGTTAGCACAAGGCGTTCAATTGTATTTTCAAGCTCGCGAACATTTCCAGGCCACTGATGTTCAAGAAGTAGATTTAATGCTTCTGCGTGAAAAAATTTCTTCATGTTATATTTTTCATTTTGTTTATGTAACACGTGATAAAGCAGTGCCGTGATGTCTTCTTTTCGCTCGCGAAGTGGAGGAATGGTAATCGGAATAACGTGCAAGCGATAAAATAAATCTTCGCGAAACGTTCTTTTTTTGACCATTTCTTCAAGCGGCTGATTTGTTGCTACAATCAGCCTGAAGTTTACGTGTTTGGCTCGTTCACTTCCAATTTTAGTGACTGTTTTTTCTTGCAGCACTTTTAACAGCTTCACTTGCATATCAAGAGGAAGCTCTCCTATTTCATCTAAAAAAAGCGTACCGTTATGAGCTAATTCAAACTTTCCTATTTTCCCTTTTGTACTTGCACCTGTAAAAGAGCCTGCTTCGTATCCAAACATTTCAGATTCGAACAAACTAGCTGGAATGGCTCCGCAGTTAATTTCAACAAAAGGCTCTTCTTTTCGTTCACTTCCATAGTGTAAAGCACGGGCAAAAGCCGTTTTACCAACACCCGATTCACCTAGCAGCACAACCGTTGCATCGCTGTCTGCCACGCGATTAATAATCGACCATACCTTTTTCATCGATTCACTTCGTATGACCATCTCATTTGACTGCTGTTCACGAAGCTCTTCCACTTCTAGCTGATATGTTTTCATTTTCACTTCGAGCTGCTGGTAATCTTCTTTTAAGCGCTGAAGCTCTGTTAAATCATGCGAAAAGCTGATTACTCTTTTCATACACTGATGTTCATCATACACGGGAATACCGGTTGCCATTACAACTTTGCCCGTTTCTGTTTTTTGCATCAGCTGTACTTCTTTCTTTTTCTTTAACACTTCAATCGTAACGGAAGGTGAAAATATCCCGCGGTCTTGCAATTCATATACGGTTTGTCCCACTAACTCTGACACCTCATACCCGTATATATCGCAGCAGTTTTGACTCGCTCGTAAAATACACCCTTTTTCATCAGTGATGACGATATTGTCGTTAGAAGCATGCAAAATAGCTTCAAGCTCTCGTTCAATCATCTCAGTGCAGTACTCCTTTTCATTTAATCTGACTTTTCAAATATTTATTTCTTCTATTTTATCAGTAAACTCCCTTATTCAACACAAAAAGCTCCTTTAATAGGAGCTTTTGTCTAAGATATCTGCTTCATTTTTCGTTTGAATAACGCTACTTTAATCATAAAATAAGTAATGTTTTCAGGTAATTCTTCTTTGATTGGCTTTAACTTTTCATCACCTACTGACGAAGCGGCTTGTAAAATAAGCTGTTCGTCATCATCCGAAAGAAAAGGCGCCCAGTCAATTTCTTTTTCCTCTTCCGCACATTTAAACAAGTGATTTTCAATAGTAATACGGCTCAACTCACGTTCTTCAGCAATTTCATCTAACGATTTGCCTTGCTGAAATAGCTCATACGTCATTAAGTGAGAGCCTTCTTTTGATGAAGCTCTTGCTTTTTTCGGAGCAGGCGCTGACACTTCTCGCTTTCGATCTGGATGTTCTTCACAAAACTGTTTGATTTCAGAAGTGAATCGTTCTCCGTATCGCTCTTGTTTTTGTTCTCCCACTCCTTTTACAGTGGCGAACTGTTCAAGCGTTACCGGAAGTTTTGTACACATATCATGAAGAGTATCGTCTGAGAAAATAACAAAAGGAGGCACGCCGGCTTCGTCTGCCAGCTGCTTTCGAACGGAGCGCAAATGAGCAAACAGCTCGTCATCTTGGACAATTTGCTTCACTTCCATTTGTTCTTTTCTCATTACTTTTTCCGTTCCAAGAAGCACGCCTTTTCCTTTGGCCGCTACGGATAAAGTAGGAAATGACCCTTGTCCTACTAAAATAAACTGCTCTGAAATCAAATACTCAATAAAATCGCTCACTTCTTTAGCGGATCGATCGCTCATGACGCCGTACGTTTTCAGTTTATCAAAACCAAAATCCACTACTTTTTTATTTCGAGAACCCGTTAACACTTGAGCGATCATCATTTTACCAAAACGTTCGCCCATACGAATCATACAAGATAACACTTTTTGCGTATCAACCGTTACGTCTATTTCTACACGATCATCCGTACAGTTGCTGCAGCGCCCGCATTCATGCGCTTCACTTTCTCCAAAATAATGAAGAATATACGCTTGCAAGCAGCCTTCTGTATGACAGTAGTTCACCATATTTTGCAGCTTTTCAAGATCTTGAATCTGCTTTTTAGGATTCGACGTTGACTGTTCAATCAAAAAGCGCTGCACGCGAATATCTTGAGGTGAATAAAGCACAATACACTCACTTGGAAGTCCGTCACGACCAGCACGTCCTGCTTCTTGGTAATAGCTTTCCATATTTTTTGGAAGCTGATAGTGAAGAACGAAGCGAATATTCGATTTATCGATCCCCATTCCGAAGGCAGACGTGGCTATCATTACCTGAACGTCATCTTGAAGAAAGCGGTTCTGCTCTTCATCACGGCTGTTTGCGCTCATACCAGCATGGTATTTCGATACGTTAACTCCTGATTTTTGCAACCTAGCGTGAAGCTCTTCAACATCTTTACGCGTAGCGGCATAAATGATGCCTGCTTCTTGATCATTTTTACGGATATACTGATCGATATAGCTGATTCGATCCTGACCTTTCACCACGGCGAACGATAAATTTTCACGTTCAAACCCAGTCATCACCGTGTACTCTTCATTAATATGAAGAGCTCTGCAAATATCTTCACGCACTTGAGGCGTCGCAGTAGCCGTCAACCCCATCACAATCGGAGCGTTAGACAGCTTGGTAATTAGATCACTGATACGCAAATAACTCGGTCTGAAATCATGACCCCACTGTGAAATACAGTGCGCTTCATCTACCGCTACAAGCGGAATAGGAAGCATTTGAAGCTGTTCTAAAAATTGAGGTGACTCCAGTCGTTCCGGCGCTACATAAAGCAACTTATACTCGCCAAGTGCCACTTCTTCCAAGCGCTGCTGCACCTCCGTATGCGTCAGCGAGCTGTTAATATACGTGGCCGGAATACCAGCTGCGTTCAGCGTATCCACTTGGTCTTTCATCAAAGAAATCAACGGAGAAATAACCAGTGTCGTTCCTTCTAAAAGCAATGAAGGAATCTGATAACAAAGTGATTTCCCTCCTCCTGTCGGCATAATACAAGCTGTATTGTGCCCTTCTAAAACGTAACGAATCGACTCTTCCTGTCCTTTTCGAAATGAATCATAGCCAAAATAGGACTGTAAATGTGTTAAAGCCTGTTCAAACTGCAAAATAGCGTCCTCCTTTAAAATAAGTAGAAATAGTAGTTGAGGGATCCATTGGAAAGAATTGAGACGTAGAGTTTTATTTTATCAAATCTTATAGGAAGTTGCACAGAATTCGTTGATTTAAGGTTATAGCAAAAATGATAAGCGAAAAGCCCTCAATTTATAACTCTCTTTCCTATTACAAACAGTCTTTTTATGTATGTCAGGACTCCTTTCCTAAAAATCTTTCCCCATTCCATTCTTTTTTCCTGTATACTTAAGAATAGGAAAGAGGTGCTTATCACGAGACATCCTGTAGAAACGATTTATTATTTAGAAAATCCACAGCGTAATATTTCAACATATGCTTCGACAACACAGTTAACGGTTGAGTCTGTTGTGAAAGATGTGTTTGGTGTTGCTTGCGTAGCAGATATTAAAATTATGCTCCAATATAATAAAGAATTCCGCAAAAGTATTAGTCAATTACACAATGCAATGGACGATGATCTTACATTAGAAATGGTTTTTCGAGTTGCTTCAAAAGAAGATTTGCTTCGATTTAAAAAAAGTTTACTTGAAAGTAGTTTAGATGACGCAGAAACGTCAATAGACTGTCCATTCAGCGCAACCATTCAATTACAAGACGGTCGATATACATGGAACGAGTCTACTTCTGTTTATGAAAAACAAAAAGAACGTCTTTCATCTTAAATTTCTCTATTTTTATGTATGCAAAAAGCCTGGATCTTAGCTGTTTAAGATCTAGGCTTTTTTGGAGTTCGTTCTGTCCCTTGAGGGTAAAAGACTAAAAAGATAAGTGCGGAATTTTCATTTTTATAAAAATATTACTTTTACAATAACCTTTATAATGATATGTTTCTCCCACCCTGGTATCATAGTTATCATAGAAAAAACCATTTGCTTTGATTATAATCCGCGCTTGCTGTGACATTTCTATTTAAACGTCCAGTTTCACTGTAATTATTTTTTAAAAAAAGAATCGGACTGTTTACAATCTTTTATACTAATACTATTTTTTAAAAAAAGTTTTAAAAATACGCCCATGTCTTCTTTACCACTAGAGTGTTTATATTACATTCAGAAAGGTCATACTAACTATGCGAAAATTTTGTGACAGAATGGAGCATAGCAAATGAATGTAATGGAATCACTTCTTACGTACTTAAAATCCACACATAATGACGATTTTCCTCCTTTGCACATTGGTGAAGCAATGGGGTGTTGGCTTTATTTTACAGCTTTAGCAGAAGAAATCCCTGCGCTTGAAACATCTTTACATACTACAACTGATAAAGAATTAGTCAAACTTGTAAACGAATCAAAAGATTTGGCAGAATCTCAGTTGGATGCTCTTAAGCACTTTATGCTGAAAGAAGGACTCCCTCTTTCTGAAATCCCGGCTGCTAAGCCTGAATCGAACTCACAAGATATCCCTCTTGGTGCAAAAGCAACCAATACTGAAATTTCGAATTTGATTTCAGTAAAAGTAGCTTCAAATATTGTGATGTGCAGTACAAACATTAGTCAGGCCATTCGAGAAGATCTTGGAACGATGTGGCTCAAATTTCATACCGAAAAAGTATTGTTTGGCGTAAAGGTCAAAAAATTGATGCAAGAAAAAGGCTGGCTAAAGTACCCTCCTACTTATTATCCGCCAGGTGCTCCTCATAAATAACAAAGGTTTTTATCTTCCTTGTATGTTAGACTTTTTAACTCAATTTTATAAAATAGGTTTTATCACTTTCAATAACGTGTATACACAAAACAAGAAGACAAGTTAATTAAACTTCTCTTCATTACTAAACGTATTGCAGAAAGCTGTCTATCATACAAGGAGGTTTTTTGAAATGGTAAATGTAAAAGTAGTTGAAAATGGGGTACAGGCAAAAGATACAATTGAACAATTTTTGCGTGAAGGATTTACAAAAGATGAAGTTTATTTACTTGCACACCATCAGGATCGCTCCGAGGATTTAACAGCCGCAACAAACACAAGCACTATCGGTCTTTCTGAGCAAGGTGTATTTGATTCAATTGCGAATGTATTTCGTTCTCGAGGAGACGAGCTTCGCGCCAAAATGCGTTCGCTAGGATTATCACAGCCAGAAGCTGAACGCTATGAAGAAGAATTAGATCACGGTAAAGTAATTGTCGTTGCATCAAAAGTTGCTTAATCTAAAAGCCCTACAGCAGGGCTTTTTTATTTTTGGCTTCTGCCTTCCTTACCCTTTCATTAAAAAATACTTTCCCTCCCCTCATTTATATAACAGAGATGAGCAGTCCATTTTTATTGACTCTCTTTTTTATATGCTATTTTAATTTGTTGATAAGGGATTAAAAAATGAAATAGATATGATTAAAGAAGTTCTTAAGACATATGATTATGGAGATAGAAGTTACTGCGAGGAGTGATATATTTGATTATAGGAATTGAATACACAAAACGTGTAAAAGATGGATTAGTCGTTAAAAATATTCCTTACAAAATACACGATAAACCTTGTGATGAAGGCTGCTGCAAAAATGATAAAACGATAGGCCTCAGAGATAAATTGAGGGTTAATTGGCTTTTAAATGTTTTTATGCCTAGCAAACATATAGCAGTATTTGATTATAAATATTGGTCAGAAGAACTAACTTCACTATGGAGAGAGCATCGAAGAAAAAATATATAATAATAAGATAAAAAAATCTCCTTGATAAGCAAGGAGATTTTTTTCTATTTACTGCACCTTCTAGCACCAACGTATTTATCGCAATTTTAACAATCTTTATACGTTCAGATAGTGAACTAATTAATCTCGTTCAGGACTTAAAAACTGGCTCAATCTCAGATTGATTCACTAGAAAATTAATAATAAAAAAAGGAATCCCCCTT